>CAVSMY010000010.1:30000-581864 GCA_963729175.1 uncultured Chloroflexia bacterium
CTGCGGCGTCACCCTCGACCGGGGTCGGAGGCGCGGCATCGGAGTCGGAGATCGGCGTCGGCTCGGGCGCCGGGGCCTCCGCGTTCTGCGCCGGCGGACCGCTCGCGGGCTCGGGCGCGACTGCCGGGGATGCCGAGGATGCGACGGCGGCCGGCTCGGGCGCGACTGCGGGGGATGCCGAGGATGCGACGGCGGCCGGCCCGGCCGTCGCGGCCGGCTCGGGCGACCGATCGACCGGACCGGGTGGCTCTGGTGCGTCGGCGGTAGCCGCGGCCGCGGGCTCCGCCCTCGACGGGCGCCGGGTGGCCCCGGTGGGGACGGCGGCCGGGAGGACCGCAGGGGCGGTGGCGGCCGCCGGGATCGCGAGCGCCTCGGCCGACGTGCTCAGGAGCGCGAGCTCGAGCTGGAGCCGCAGACCACCCGGACCGAGACGGCTCGTGTCGATCGACCCGAGGCGCGTCGCGGCCGACGCGAGCGGCGGGAGCTCGGAGCGGCGGGCAGGGTCGCTCAGGGCGGTCGTGATCCGATCGCGGAGCGACTCGACGACCTGGTCGAGGAAGACCCGCAGATCGCGGCCACGATCCTCGAGGTCGGCGAGGATGGCGAGGCCCGGCGCGGGGTCGCCGGCGACGAGGGCATCGGCGAAGCCATCGACGGCCTCGCGCTCGGCCAGCCCCAGGAGGTCGCGGACGCGGGTCGCCGTGAGGGCCTCCGGGCCCGAGGCCAGGAGCTGGTCGAGGATCGACTCGGCGTCGCGCATCCCGCCCGCGGCCAGACCGGCGATCAGGGCGATCGTCTCGTCGTCGGCGGCACGGCCCTCGGCCTCGAGGATCGTCCGGAGCTTGCCTTCGATCTCGACCGTCGTGAGCCGCCGGAAGTCGAACCGCTGGATCCGCGACAGGACCGCGGGTCGGATGCCCGATGCATCGGTCGTGCAGAAGATGAACGCGACGTGGTCGGGCGGCTCCTCGAGGGTCTTGAGGAGGAGGTCCCAGCCCTCCTTGATGCGCTGGACCTCGTCGACGATGAAGACCTTTCGGCGCAGGTCAGACGGAGCGGTATAGATCCGTGGGATCAGCTCGCGGATGTCATCGACCCGGTTGTTCGACGCGGCGTCCAGCTCGATCACGTCGAGCGCGCGGCCCTCGCGGATCGACACGCATGCGGGGCAGACATCGCACGGCTCACCGTCCTTGAGGTCGGTGCAGTTCAGGGCCTTCGCGACGATCCGGGCCATCGAGGTCTTGCCGGTCCCGCGTGGACCGACGAACAGCATCGCGTGCGCGACCTTGCCGGCCCGGACGGCGTTCCGGAGCGTCTCGACGACAGCTTCCTGACCGACGATCTGGCCGAAGGTCTGGGCGCGCCAGCGGCGGTAGAGGGCCTGGTGAGCGATGGTCGGATCCACGATGCTCCGGGTTCGAGACGAGCGCGCCGAGAAGTGATCGCCGTGCACCCGCCGTCGATCCGACATCCCCGAGCCCACCGTTCGGAGCGGCTCGGACCAGGCCTGACCGCGGCACCCGACGGACATCGCTGAGGGCTGCTTCCTTCCGGACCTGACCCGATTCGCGAGCCGCCGCTGCGCGGGACCCGGCCCTCAACGTCACTCGCGAGGGCGGCCTTCGAGGACGGGGACCTCGGGCGGGAGTTCAGCCCTGCTGGAGCGGATTGCAGGTACAGGGCACCGCTAGTTCCCCGCCTAGCACGGCCCGAAGAGGATACCCCGGACGGGCCCAGGCAGGGCGTCGGCCGGCGGTCGCCCCTGTCCGCGGCGGCGATGCGCCGAGGGTTCGACGCGGGGCCCGCTCGCCGCGACATCGCTCACTTGAACTTGAAGTCGGCACGCTGGACGCTGCCGTCGGCGAAGGCAAGGACCAGCTGGCGGCACGTGCCGGCCCACGTCTTGTCGGTCTTCCAGACGTAGTCGTACGTGTCGGTCGATGGGTCGTACGTCATCGAGCTCCCGCCCGCGTTGACCGTCTGCTCGATGCCATCGACGTCGGCTGTCGCGCCACAAGCGATGACCTGCGACTTCGGGTAGCCGGCAGCGAAGATCGACAACCCCTGGTCGCCGCCGAGGCTGAACTTCACCGGCACGGCGGCACCGGCCTTCATCTGGTTGAGCGTCGGGCGGGCGTCGACGGGTTGCCGGAACCCGCCGAAGTGGTACGTGGGGCCGGTCGGCGGAAGCTCGATCGTCGCGCCGTAGACGTTGCGGTCGGGGGCCGACCCGCTGGACCATACGAGATGCAAGCGCCCGTCGGTGAGCCTGGTGATGTCGTTCAGGGTCTCATCGAGCCCCTGCGTCGACGTGATCCGGAACCGTCGGTTGCTCGCGATCTCATATGCGAAGAGATCGGCATTCCCATCGGTCGCGGCGTCCTCGTAGAGGATCACACCGCCGGCGATCGAGGGATCGCGCTGCTCGCCCGAAAGCACGAGGCACTGCTCTGATCCGCCGCCTGCGGGCTGCCAGCAGATGTCGCGCTGGACGCCCCGGAACGCGTCGTAGACCACCATCGAACCGTCGGTGTCGGGGTTCGCCTCTGGGTCCGCGTTGCTCGTGAGGCTGGTGACGACCCACGCCGTTCCATTCCACGCTGCCTGTCGGATGTCACAGTTCGACGGAGACTGGGCACAACTCTCGTAGACGACAAGGTCGCCGGACGGCGCGACGGCTGGTCGCTGGTCGATGCGCGTGTCACTCGTCACATGCTGGGTGACGCCGCCGAGCCGCGTGGCGACGAGCTCACCAGTCCCGCCTGCAGCGTCGATGAATGCGACCGTGTCCGAGCCGATCGCTGGCTCGCTGCGATATGGCACCGACTGGGGGTCGACCTCGCCGACCGTTTGGCTCGCCTCGTCGAAGACCTGGACCGTCTGGTTGAAGGTGGTCAAGTCGAGCCGCGCGAAGGTGACCTTGCCGTTGCTCGTGTCGCTGAGCTCATCCTTGCTGTCCGACGACGTCGGGACCACGTCGTCCGAGCCACTGAAGAAGTCGTAGGAGCGGACGGTCGTGTCCGATGTGTACGAGACGAGGTCGCCGCTGACGTGGGGGTCGTACTGGTCGCCGGCGGCGGTGTCGATGGCGACCGGGAAGAGCGTGACCGGGACTGCATCGATCGGGGTCACGGCCAGCGCTGCGGTCGGCGCAAGGAGTAGGCTCGCCACCGCGAGGACCACGGCGGCTGCCGCGCCGGTCCGCCGCGTTGTCGTCGACGTCGAGACGATCCGATCCATCTGGCCATCCCCTCTCTCACAAGAATCCGGCGACGGCCGCACCGCGCCGTGGCTCGCATTCCATGCGTGCAGCGCGGCGCTGTCATCGTTCACTTGCGCCACCGGTTCGCGTGGCGGGGACAGGCGCAGGGGATGTCGAGGCTGGCGGAGAGGGCGGGATTCGAACCCGCGATGGGTTGCCCCATACCGCATTTCCAGTGCGGCGCCCTAGGCCTCTAGGCGACCTCTCCGCCCGATAGGGTAGCGGGCACGCGGGATCGCAGGTCGCAGGGGCGAGGCCGGCGTGCCGGCTCTGTGGGGAGCGAGTGGCGGAGAGGGCGGGATTCGAACCCGCGGTGCTTTCGCACACCGCTTTTCGAGAGCGGCACCATCAACCACTCGGACACCTCTCCGCGCGAGAGGATACCAGAGGTTCCACGTCGATCCGGCCGGCCCGAAGGTCAGGCCTGGCGGACGACGACCGTCCCGAGCAGCTCCTCCGCCTCGTCTCTCCGGATGCCGCTGATGACGTTGAGGCGGCGCCGCAGGCCGGCGTACTGAGCGAGCTGAAGGACCGAGCCGGCCGCTCCGTCGATCGGGTCCGGGACGGCGAACACGAGCGTCTCGACGTCGCTCGCCAGCAGCGCGCCGACGCACATCGGACACGGCTCATGGGTCGCGAAGATCGTCGCCTCGCCGAGCCGACCGACGCCCAGCTTGCGGGCGGCCTCGCGCAGCGCGACGACGACGGCGTGGGCCGTCGGGTCGTTCGCCTCCTGCACACGATCGTGGGCACGGGCGACCATCGCCTCGTCGACCACCGCGACCGCGGCGCTGGGGCGTTCGCCGCGCGATCGAGCGAGACTCGCCTCGGCGAGGGCCTCGCCCATGAACAGTTCATAGTTCACGCCGTCGATGATACCCGCCCGGTCCGCGCGTTCGACCACCGGTTCGGGCTAGATTCCGCGTCGTCGGGCGAGCCGCCCCATTCCTGCCCGGCCGATCCGTCGAGGAGTCACGAAGGCTGATGTCCGCACCGCGCCGCATCGCGATCCTCACCGGTGGGGGCGACGTCCCCGGGCTCAACGCCGTCATCAAGAGCGTCGTCTACCGGGCGGCCGAGATGGGGACCGAGGTCCTCGGCATCCGCCGTGGCTGGGAGGGCCTTACGCACATGCGGCCGGGCCGAGAGCCGGATCCCGAGTACGTCCGGATCCTCGATCGGATCAACACCCGGGCGATCGACCGGACCGGCGGCACGATCCTCCACACGTCCCGGATGAACCCGGTGAAGATCCGCGGCGCCAGCCTGCCGGCGCAGCTGTCGGCCGAGCGGCGAGCCGCGCTGGAGGTCTCGGACGACGTCTACGACCTCACCCCGATCGTCCTCGAGAACCTCGAAGCGATCGGCGCCGAGCGGCTGGTGACGATCGGCGGCGACGACACGCTGTCGTTCTCGCGGGTCCTCCACGACGCCGGGTTCCCGGTCCTGGCGATCCCCAAGACGATGGACAACGACGTCCAGGGCACCGAGTACTGCATCGGCTTCAGCTCGGCGATCACTCGCGCGCGCGAGCTGATCAATCGCCAGCGAACGACCCTCGGCAGCCACGAACGGATCGGTGTGTTCCGGATCTTCGGCCGGGACGCCGGGTTCTCGGCCCTCTACGCGGCCTACACCACCTCGTCGCGCTGCCTGATCCCCGAGGCGCCCTACGAGCTCGACAAGCTCGCCGCGCTGCTGGCGGAGGATCATCGGAACAATCCGAGCCATTACGCGATCGTCATCACCGCCGAGGGTGCGATCTGGCAGGGCGCGGCGATGGTCGACGTGGGGGACGCTGACGCGTTCGGACATCGACACAAAGCGAACATCGGCGAGGCGCTGGCCGCGGAGCTGAAGGCCCGGACGGGGATCGAGACGGTCGCCTCGGAGCTGACCTACGACCTTCGGAGCGGCGAGCCGGACATGCTCGACTCGATGGTCGCGATCACCTTCGCGAACATCGCGATGGACCTGATGGCGGACGGCGAAAGCGGCCGGATGACCGCCGTCCGACAGGGCAAGTACGTCGACTCGCCGCTGCCCGACCCGAGCCTGGGCCCGCGTCGGGTGGACGTCGCCGACATGTACAACGTCGAGCGCTTCCGACCGCGCTACGACGGTCGGCTCGGTGAGCCGCTTCTGCTCCTCGGCGTCTGACGCCTGAGGCGTCTCGAGAGCGGTCCCGCCGCGCGGGTCGAGATGAGGACCGGGATGCCGCGCGGGTCTTCGCTCCAGGCGTCTGCGCCGAGCCGACGCGCGTGCGCCTCGTCCGTGATCGCATAGCCGCCGACGATGATCGGCACATCGGGGTCGGACTCGCGTGCCGCGGCGACGAGCTCGGTCGCGGCGTCGAGCCAGCGATCGTCGACGACGCTGATGATCACCGCCCGCAGATCGTCGCGCGACAGGATCGCCGCAGCGAGGGACCGTGGCGGCGTATCCGGTCCGAGGTTCAGGACGTCGTAGCCCGCCCCGGTCAGGATGTCACCGAGCATCGCGACGCCGAGGCCGTGACGCTCACCCGCCGGCATCGCGACCGCGACACTGCCGAGATGCCGACCGCGGCGTCGGAAGCGGGGTCCCAGGCGACCGATGATCGAGGTCGCCACGCCCGACGCGAGATGCTCCCGCTCGATCGGGATGGCACCCTGGCGCCAGCCATCGCCGATCGCGTGCAGGGCCGGTGCGAGGACCTCGACGTAGATCCGGTCGGGCTCGTACCCGGCCGCGAGGGCCGCCTCGATCGTCCGCCAGCTGCCGGCGTTGTCGCCCTCGAGCATCCGGGCCGCAAGCCGGTCCGACCAGGCGACACGCCCCCGACCCGCGGCGCGCCCAGGCGCCGCGGCGCGCGACCCGCCCGCCGGTGTCGGTGTGACCCGCCGCACGGCGGCGAGGTCTGCGGGGTCGACGCGCCAGGTGCCCCCGACCTTGCGTGCCGGCAGGATCCCGAGGCGGAGATAGCGATAGACGGTCATGTAGTGGACACCCAGCCGCGCTGCCGCGTCATGCAGGGTCAGGAGACCCTCCGTGGGGCCCTCCGTCACGTCGCTCATCGTCTCGTGCCCATCACCGCATCCTGCCACGTCTCTGATCCGCCTCCAGGTCGCCGCGACGCTCGACCGACCGGAAGAGCCGGGACGGCATCCGGAACCCGGATGCCGTCCCTGGCCGGAGGAGGGAGGAGCGCCCGCGATCACATGGACGGCGGGAGGAGGACGTGATCGATGACGTGGATGACGCCGTTCGAGGCGGCAACGTCGGTGGCGATAACCTTCGTATCGCCGTTGAGAACGACCGTGCCGTCCTTCACGGCGATCGTGATCGCGTCGCCCTCGACCGTCGGCGTCGAGGTCAGACCGACGACCGCGTCCGACGTCACGGCTCCGGACACGACGTGGTACAGGAGGACCTTCTTGAGCGCCGCCGGGTCCTTGAGCAGGCCCTCGAGGGTTCCGGCAGGCAGTGCGGCGAAGGCGTTATCGGTCGGGGCGAAGACCGTGAGCGGCCCGGCCCCCTCGAGCGTGTCGACGAGTCCGGCTGCCGTCGCCGCCTTCAGCAGGGTGGAGAACGTCCCGGCGGACTTGGCCGTCGCGACGATGTCGCCGGCCGCTGCGCTCGGCGATGTCGCCGGGCTCCGGGCGGGGCTCGGCGATGCGGCGGCACTGGCCGCCGGGCTCGGCGAGGCCGCGGCGGTCGCGGTCGATGGTGTCGGGGTCGCGGCGCTGCCACAGGCAGCCAGTGCGATCGTAAGCGGCAGAGCCGCCGCCAGGAGCAGTCGTAGGGAGGACATCGGATCCCCTTCTTCGTTCAGCTCGGGTGGAAGGTCCGTCGAGCATCGCCGGACGTATGCCGCTATTTAGTACTAAATCAGCGCGGATGTCAAGGTCGGGGTCGGAACGTCGGTCGGAGGGGTCTTCGAGGCGCCGTGGAAGGAACTCAGACGTTTCGGTCGGATGGAGACCCGCCGGGCCACGCGTCGGCGCGGGACAAGAGACGGTCTGGCGCGCCCGGCGGGACTCGAACCCACGACCTTCAGGTCCGCAACCTGACGCTCTATCCACTGAGCTACGGGCGCCTGCGACGGCGGTGGCGGAGAGGGAGGGATTCGAACCCTCGGAGCAGGTTACCCCACTCGGCGGTTTAGCAAACCGCTGCACTAGACCTCTATGCGACCTCTCCGAGCCGCGGCGCGGCGATGCTACCACGGCCATCCTCGTTGACGGTCATCATGAGCGTCCGCTATGTTCCGCCGCACACGAGATGACGACGCTCTTCTATTTTCCCGGCCCGGCATGATCGACCCCGGTTCGTAAGACCCGGGACACGGGTCGTGCCGGGAGCAGCAGAGGCGACGCCTCTGCTTTTTTGTTGGACCGGGCGACCCCTCGAGGAAGGACCAGCGATGTTCGTGGTGATGGCGGCGACGGCGTCCGAGGCGGAGATCCTCGGCGTGAAGAGCCACATCCTCGCCGAGGGGCTCACGCCGTACGACCACACCGCCAGGAGCGGAACGGTCATCGCCGTCGTCGGCGAGATCGGCGATCGCCGACCCGTCCTCCTCGAGGAGTTCGCGGCCCTCCCCGGAGTCGAGCGCGTCACCCCGATCACGCGGCCGTTCAAGCTCACGTCGCGCGAGTTCCATCCCGAGGACACGGTCATCCGGGTGGCCGACGCGGTGGTCGGCGATGGGTCGCTGACGATGATGGCCGGGCCGTGCTCGGTCGAGAGCCGAGAGCAGCTGTTCGAGACCGCTGACGCGGTCGCCGCGGCCGGTGCGACGATCCTGCGCGGCGGTGCGTTCAAGCCCCGGACGAGCCCGTATTCCTTCCAGGGCCTCGGCGTGGAAGCCCTCCGATACCTCGCCGAGGCGCGCGACCGGACGGGCCTGCCGGTCATCACCGAGGTGATGGAGCCCAACCAGGTCGACATCGTCGCCGAGTACGCCGACATCCTGCAGATCGGCACCCGGAACATGCAGAACTTCTCGCTCCTCACGGCCGTCGGACGGGTCGCCCGACCGGTGATGCTGAAGCGCGGCTACGGCGCCACCATCGAGGAGTGGCTCATGTCGGCCGAATACATCGTCAGCAGCGGCAACCCGAACGTCATCCTGTGCGAGCGCGGCATCCGGACGTTCGAGACGTACACCCGCAACACGATGGACCTGGCCGCGGTCCCGCTCCTCCACCACCTGACCCACCTGCCGGTCATCGTCGATCCGTCCCACGCGACGGGCAAGCGCTGGCTCGTCACGCCGCTGGCGCTCGGCGGCGTCGCGGTCGGGGCCGACGGGGTCATGGTCGAGGTCCATCCGCGGCCGGACGAGGCGCTCTCCGACGCCGAGCAGCAGCTGACCCTCGACCAGTTCGCGGAGCTGATGAAGGCGATCGTCCCGATCCACGCCGGTGTCCGCGCGCTCCATGGAGACCCTGCCGATCGGGCGGCCGGTGCGGCCGGGCCGACCGGGCCGACCGAGGCGGCGGCGCTCGGGGGCAGCGCGACGTGATCGGTGGCCTCCAGACGGCCGACTCCGCGGTGATCGAGAGAGCCCGGCGGATCCGCGGTGACCTGCGCCTGCCCGGCGACAAGTCGATCAGCCACCGGGCCCTGATCTTCGCGGCCCTCGCGGACGGCGACGGCTGGATCCGCGGCGCCGGCGACGGGGCGGACATCCGCTCCACGGCTGCCGTCCTGCGGCGACTCGGCGTCGCCATCGAGCGGACCGTGGAGGACGGCCCGACCGTCGGCTATCAGGTCGTCGGGCACGGCCATGAGGGTCTGCGGCCGCCGGCGGAGCCGCTCGATTGCGGCAACTCCGGGACGAGCCTGCGACTCCTCGCCGGGGTGCTCGCCGGTGTGCCCGGGACCGCCGTCCTGGACGGCGATGCGTCGTTGCGACGCCGTCCGGTGGCCCGTATCATCGAGCCACTGCGCGCGATGGGCGCCGAGCTCCACGCCCGCGAGGGCGATACGGTGCCACCGCTGACGGTGATCGGCCGGCGGGAGTTGCGGTCCATCGAGACCGCCGACACCCGTCCCGAGTGCCCAGGTGAAGTCGGCCATCCTGCTCGCCGCCCTGCGAGCCGACGGGCGGACGACGGTCCGCGAGGCGGTGGCGACGCGCGATCACACCGAGCGGATGCTGCGCGCGCGAGGCGTGCCGGTGGAGCGACGGGAGGCGGGAGATGCGACGGCCCCGCGGGCCGTCGCCTGGAGTGTCGAGGGAGTGGCGAACGTGCGAGCGGTCGATGAGCAGGTACCCGGGGACGTGTCTGCTGCTGCGTTCTGGCTCGTCGCGGGCGCCACGCATCCGGACGCCGAGCTGACGCTCCGCGATGTCGGGCTCAACCCGACCCGGCGGGCGATCATCGACCTGCTGCGAGCGATGGGCGCGTCGATCGACGAGCTGCCGACCGGCGGCCCGGACACCGCCGACGATGGCGTCGGCGAGCCGATCGGCGGACCTTGTCGTCCGCACCTCCGAGCTGCGGGCGATCGATCTCGGGCCAGCCGATGTCGCGGCCGCGATCGACGAGATCCCGGTCCTGTGTCTGGCGGCCAGCCCAGGCCGACGGGACGACCTGGATCCGCGGCGCCGGTGAGCTGCGGGCAGAAGGAATCCGACCGGATCAGCGGCATCGTCGCGGGCCTCCGGGCGCTCGGGGCGACGATCGACGCCGAGGGCGACGACATCCGGATCGTGGGCCCGACGGCGGCTCCGCGGCGCGACGATCGACAGCCTCGACGACCATCGCCTGGCGATGACGTTCGCCATCGCCGGTCTGCTCGCCGATCGCCGGACGACCGTCGGCCGCCCTGCCAGCGCCGCGATCTCATACCCGGGGTTCTTCGCTGATCTCGAGGGGGTCCGAGCATGACCAAGCGAATCGTCCTGATCGGCCACCCGGTCGCCCATTCGCTCAGCGGGGCGATGCAGCAGGCGGCCTTCGACAGCCTTGGGATCGACGCCCGCTACGAGCTGTGGGACCGCGCCCGATCGACCTGGCCGAGGCGATCGCCGAGGTCCGGGGCGATGACTTCCTCGGAGCGAACGTCACGATCCCCCACAAGGAGCGGGTGGTCCCGCTCATCGATCGGCTGACCGAGGAAGGCCAGGCGACCGGCGCGGTCAACACCCTCACGCGCGAGGGCAAGCGGCTGATCGGCCACAACACCGACGTGCCCGGCTTCCTCGTCGCCCTCGATGCGCTGGTGGGCCGGCAGAAGATGCCGCAAGGCAGCGGTCGTCCTCGGCGCCGGTGGGGGGGCGCGAGCGGTCGTCTACGGACTGATCCGCCAGGGCTTCGGACGGATCGTCGTCTTCAACCGCCATCTCCATCGGGCCGAGGGCCTGGTCAAGCACTTCGCCCGCAGCGCCTCGCACATGGAGCTCCGGGCGATGCCCTGGCACGAGTCGATCATCGAGGCCGAGCTCGCGAAGACCCGGGTCCTCATCAATGCGACCGCGATCGGACTCGACCCCGCCGACAGCCCCGATGCCGGGCGAGATCCTGCCACCGGATCTGCTCGTCCTGGACTTGATCTACAACCGGACCCGGCTGCTCCGCGACGCCACCTCGGCGGGCTGCACGGTCGCCGACGGCGAACTGATGCTCCTCCACCAGGGCGCCGCGGCGTTCACCCTGTGGACCGGTCAGCCCGCGCCGCTCGAGCTGATGGCCGATGCGCTCCGCGGGGCGCGGGCGGGCGGTGTCCGCTCGGCCGAGGGTGAGACGACCGGGATGCCGGAGGCCGCCCTCGAGGCGACCGCCGCGGGCCCGGACGGCGACTGATCTCGCCGCGCATCCAGCGAGCGCGACGATGGGCCGTCTCAGGTTCCTGACCGCCGGGGAGTCCCACGGCCAGGGCCTGGGCGTCATCGTCGAGGGCCTGCCGGCCGGCCTCGAGGTATCGGCCGATGCCCTGGCGATCGACCTTGGGCGGCGCCAGCGCGGCTATGGTCGGGGCGCCCGCCAGACGATCGAGCAGGATCGGGCCGAGATCGTCTCCGGCGTCCGGCACGGCCGGACGCTCGGCTCGCCGGTCCTCCTGACGATCCGCAACCGCGACTGGGAGAACTGGACCGGGATCATGGCTGTCGAGGCGCTTGATGCGGAGGCGGCCACGGCGCTGGCCGAGAAGATCGACGCGGGCGACAAACGCTCGACTCCCGTCACCCGGGTCCGGCCGGGGCATGCCGACCTTGCCGGCGCCGTGAAGTACGACTTCGACGACGTCCGGAATGTCCTCGAGCGCGCGTCCGCGCGCGAGACGACCGCGCGGGTCGCGGCGGGAGGACTCGCCCGGCTGCTCCTGCGGGCCTGCGGCGTCGACATCTGGTCCTTCACGGCCGAGGTGGGTGGTGTGGCCGTCGACCCGGCTCGGGCGACGCGCAGCCGCGACGAGGCGGACGCGTCACCGTTGCGCTGTCCGGATCCGGACGCCGAGGCGGCGATGATCGCCCGGATCGACGAGGCACGCTCTGGCGGCGACACGGTCGGCGGCGTCTTCGAGGTCGTCGCCCATGGCCTGCCGATCGGCCTCGGCAGCTATGTCCACTGGGATCGCCGGCTCGACGCGGCGCTGGCGGGAGCGGTCATGAGCATCAACATCGTCAAGGGGGTCGAGTTCGGCCTTGGGTTCGAGCAGACCCGGCGCTTCGGCTCGGCTGTCCACGACGTGATCGAGGGTCGCGACGACGCCGGCCGCTGGATCCATCGGACGAACAACGCCGGTGGCCTGACCGGCGGGGTGACGAACGGCCAGCCTCTGGTGGTCCGGGGCGCCGTGAAGCCGATCTCGACCCTGGCTCGGCCGCTCCCGTCGGCCGACCTCGCGACCGGCCGCCCGGTGGACCAGGCGCACTACGAGCGCAGCGACATCAGCGTCGTGCCCGCCGCCGGCGTGATCGGCGAGGCGATGGTCGCGCTGGTCCTGGCCGACGCGATGCTCGACAAGTTCGGTGGTGACTCGATGACCGAGACCCTCGACAACCTCGCCCGCTACCGTGCCCGGATCGAGCGTCCCGCGGCGGACGCCGCGTCGACGACGGCCGGAACGGCGGTCGAGTCCGAGGTCGGCTCGGGCGGGGACGACTGACGGCACGTGGACGTCGTCCTCGTCGGACTCCCAGGGAGCGGCAAGAGCTCCGTCGGGCGACGCCTTGCCCGCCGTCACGACGCGACCTTCGTCGATCTCGACGAGACGATCGAGACCGAGGCAGGCGCACGGATCAGCGAGATCTTCGCGACCGAGGGTGAAGCCGCGTTCCGCGCGCGCGAGCGGCTGGCGATCGAGGCGCTCGGGCCGGCCGACCGCGACGCCAGCGTCCGGCGGGTGATCGCGACCGGTGGTGGAGCCGTGGTCGATCCGCGGAACCGCTGGCGGCTGTACCGCGGCCGGCTCCCGATCTGGCTCGACACGCGGCCGGAGGTCCTGGCCCAGCGGCTGCGGCGGAGCCCGACGGTCCGGCCGCTGGTCGCCTCGAGCCCGGACCCCGTCGCCGCGCTGCGGAACCTCGCGGCCGCTCGCGAGTCGTACTACGGCGCGGCGCGGCGCGTGAGCGCGGTCGCAGAGCCGGTGTCGGTGATCTCGGCCGTCGAGGCCCGGATCGACGAGGTCACGACGAGCGGACCCGACGTCGGCGGCACGCGCCTCCTCGACGCCCGGACGCGGATCGGGCGGATCGTGATCGGCGAAGGCATCGCTCCGACGGCCGTCGGCGAGGCCCTCGATGAGCTCGAGGCCCGACGGGCGATCGTCGTCACCGAGCCGACCGCCCGGCGGTTCGTCGGCGAGCCGCTCATCGCCGCGCTGCGTCGGGCCGGGCGCGAGGTCGACGAGATCCTCCTGCCCGAAGGCGAGCCGGCGAAGCGGCTGGCGGTCATCGAGGACGCGGCTCGCGAGCTGGCGCGCCTCCGGGTCGAGCGGCGCGAGCCCCTGGTGGCGGTCGGTGGCGGTGCGCTCGGCGATGCGGCGGGGCTGCTCGCCGCTCTCTGGCTCCGCGGTGTGCCGGTCATCCATGTCCCGACGACGCTCGTCGCCCAGGTCGACAGCGCGATCGGCGGCAAGACCGCCGTCGACCTGCCCGAGGGCAAGAACCTCCTCGGCGCGTTCCATCAGCCGGTGGCGATCGTCATCGACATCGCCGTCCTTCGCAGCCTGCCCGAGCGCCAGCGACGGGCCGCCCTGGGGGAGGCCGTCAAGATGGGCCTCCTCGGCGACGAGCGACTGCTGGAGCTCCTCGAGACGCGAGGTGAGGCGATCGCCCGGGGCGACGACACGGCATGGGACGAGGGCTGGGTCGCGGAGCTCGTGGAGCGGGCGGCCTGGGCCAAGGTCGAGGTCGTCTCCACCGACGAGCGTGAGACGGGCGCCACGGGCGGACGGATCACGCTGAACCTGGGCCACACGATCGGGCACGCGCTCGAGGCGGCCGACGGGTACGCCTCGCTGCTCCACGGCGAGGCGGTCGCGGCCGGCGTGCGGGCCGCCTGCCGGATCGGCGTCCGGCTCGGCGTCACGCCGCCCGATCGGGCACTCCGCGCTGAGGCGCTGCTCGATCGGCTGGCGCTCGGGGTCGCCCTCCCGACACTCGACCCGGACACGGTCCGTGCCGCGATGGGCCGCGACAAGAAGACGGTCGGCGGGCGGGTCCGCTGGGTCCTCCCGACCGCCGACGGCGTGATGGTCTCCTCGGATGTACCGGATGCGGTCGTCGACATCGTCCTCGATGAGCTGCTCGCGATGACCGATGCCACGACCGGTGCCTCGGTGGAGGCGGGACGGTGACGCGCGGCGCGGGCGATCGACCGGCGCGGGACGGCGGGTTCGAGACCCCGGAGCTGCGTCGACTGCGACGCCGGATCGACGCCCTCGACCGTCGGCTCGTCGAGCTCCTCAACCGGCGTGCCGAGCTGGCCGTCGAGGCCGGCCGGGCGAAGTCCGCCGCGGGCCGCCGCGCGATCCGCGACGCCGACCGCGAGCGGGAGGTCCTCCTCCGGGTGACGATCGCGAACGACGGCCCGATCCCGCAGGCGGACCTGCTGGCGTTGTACAAGCGCCTGTTCGTCGCGACGCGGGCGCTCGAGCGCCGAGATCGACAGCGCATCCGAGCATCCGGCGACCCGCCCGGCGAGGACTGAGACGGTCGCCTCCGACCCGTCCGCGCTCCTCGGGGCGCTCGGCGCCGACCGGGCCGCCCTCCCGAGCCGAGTCCACACCCGGTTCGCGCCGGCTCCGACGGGCTGGCTCCACCTGGGACATGTCGCCGACGCCATCGTCGTCTGGGCGACGGCGGCCGTCGCCGGCGGGACGGTCCTGCTCCGGATCGAGGACCACGATCGATCCCGCGCTCGTGCCGCGTTCGATGCCGGGATCCTCGAGGACCTCGCCTGGCTCGGGTTCCAGCCCGACGTCGGCCCGGTCCGTCAGACCGATGCCGATGCCTTCGTCTCCTACGAGGCAGTGGCCGCCCGGCTCCGCCACGAAGGGGCCCTGTACGGCTGCGATTGCTCGCGGACGACGTTCACGCGGGCGGCCGAGCGTGACGGTCGGGCCTGGTCGGGACCCGGCTGCCCCGGCCGCTGTCGCGGGCGGGCACTCGGCGGGCCGTCGCTTCGCGTCGCGCTGGGCGACGGGACCGAGGAGTGGCACGACTTGCGCCTCGGGGACCGGAGCGGCCGGGTCGCGGTCGCGGGCGACCCGCTCGTACAAGACCGGCTTGGCCAGTGGAGCTATGGGTTCGCGGTCGTCGTCGATGACCAGCGCCACGGCATCGATCTCGTCGTCCGGGGCGAGGATCTCGCCGAGGCGACGCCGATGCAGATCCGGCTTGCCAGGATCCTCGGACGACCCGCTCCCCCGACGTTCCTCCATCATCCGCTCCTCCGCCGGCCCGACGGCCGGAAGCTGAGCAAGTCCGATCACGACACGGGCGTCCGCGACCTCCGCGCATCGGGCTGGTCTCCCGCGGACGTCCGTGGGGCGGCCGCGCGGGCGATGCTCGACGCGGCGGGAACCGTCGAGGGCACCCGCACGCCCTAGAAGGGTGGAGTACCCTCGCCCGCACAGCGAGACCCCGGTCGACTGCGGAGGGGATGTGACCGATCGCCGCCTCGACGCCGTCAGCGTGGATCCCGCGCGGTGACCGCCGAGCCGCACGCCCCCGGCGCCCGCTCCGAGCCGCGGATCCTCACCTTCCTCATCGCCGACATCCGGGGTTACACGGCCTACACCCAGGCGGCCGGGGACGAGGCGGCGGCCCGGCTCGCGAGCGTTTTCGCCGAGCTTGTCCGCGAGGGCGTCGAAGCCCGCGGTGGCGACGTCATCGAGCTCCGCGGGGACGAGGCGATGGCGGTCTTCACGTCGTCGCGGGCGGCGATCCGCGCGGCGACGGAGCTCCAGGCGGTCTTCGCCGACGAGACCGCGACGGACCCCTCGCTGCCGCTCCGCGTCGGGATCGGTCTCGATGCTGGTGAGGCGGTCCCGTTCGAGGGCGGTTACCGAGGTGCCGCCCTCAACCTGGCGGCCCGACTGTGCAGTGCCGCCGCGGGCGGCGAGACGATCGCCAGCGAGGCGGTGGTCCACCTTGCCCAGGCGCTCGACGGGATCGACCTGGCAGAACGGGCACCGCTCGAAGCGAAGGGCATCGACCAGCCGGTCACGGCGTTCGACGTCCGGGCGCCGAGCCCGGGCAGCGTCATCGGGCCGGCGCCATCGCGGACCGATGCACCGCCGGTCCTCGACCCGGCGACACCCCTGATCGGCCATGGCGCGGACGCGCGGGCCGTCCGCTGGGCCTGGCGCCAGGCCCGTCATGGCGAGGGCCGGGCGATCCTGCTCATCGGTCCACGCGGCTCGGGCAAGACCCGCCTGGCGGCCGAGGCCGCGATCGTCGCGTCGCGTGACGGCGCGGTGATCGAGTATGCGAGCGCCGCCGATCCCGATCCGGCGCTCGGCCGGGCCATCGACGTCGCCCGCACGACGACTCGGCCGACGCTCGTCGTCCTCGATGACCTCGAGTCGGCGACCGAGGACGACGCGACAGCCCTCGAGACGCTTGCGGGCGACCTGTCCCGGAGGCCGTTGCTCGTCGTCGCCGTGACGGGTGCGACCCCGTCCCCGGACGGGACCAGTGCGCTCGACCGGGCGATGCGCCGTCTCACGACCGGGGCGCCCGAGATCCGTGTCGGCGCCCTCGACGACGCCGGCGTCGCCGCGATCCTGGCTCTCTACAGCGCCGACCCGAAAGACCCACCTCCGATCCGCGCCATCGCGGAGGCCTCCGGCGGACTGCCATCGCGGATCCACGCCCTCGCCGCCGAGTGGGCCCAGGGCGAGGCGTCACGCCGCCTCGGCGCTGCGGCGTCGCTCGCTGCTGTGGGCCGTCGCGACCTCCGACGGCTCGAGGGCGAGGTGGCCTCGAACGTCGTCGACCTCCAGACGACCCGCGAGCGCCTCCGCCTGTATCTCCAGAGCGCGCTCGGGAGCGGCAGCGTCGGCGAGGACTGTCCGTTCAAGGGCCTGGCCTCGTTCGAGACCGGCGACGCCGACGTGTTCTTCGGCCGCGAGCGCCTGGTCGCCGAGCTCATCGGACGCCTCGCCGGGACGTCGTTCCTCGCGATCGTCGGACCATCCGGGAGCGGCAAGTCGTCGGCCATCCGGGCCGGTCTCATCCCGGCCATCAAGAGCGGCGCGCTGCCGGACGTGGGGTCTCCGACGGTCGTCGTGATCCGGCCGGGACCCGAGCCGATGCGGGAGCTCGACCGGAGCGTCTACGCGGCCCTCGATGACGGCCAGCGGACCGGCCTCGCCCGCGACGGCGACATCCTCGGCGCGGCGGCGGAGGCTCTCGGCGAGGATCGCCTGGTGCTCGTCGTCGACCAGTTCGAGGAGATCTTCACGACGACCGAGGCCCCCGCAGAGCGGGACCGGTTCATCGACACGATCCTCGACGCAGCGGGGGCCGGCCGGGTCACCGTCGTCGTGAGCGTCCGAGCGGACTTCTACGGACGCTGCGCCGAACATCCTGGCCTCGCACAGGCCCTCGCCGCGAGCCATGTCCTCGTGGGTCCGATGACCGCCGACGAATACCGCCGGGCGATCGAGGGCCCAGCGCGACGAGTCGGGTTGCGGATCGATCCAGGCCTGACCGAGGCGTTGGTCGGCGAGGTCGTCGATGAGCCGGGCGGCCTGCCCCTCCTCTCGAGCGCCCTCGTCGAGCTCTGGCAGCGACGCGAGGGCCGGGTCATCCGGATGCGCGCCTATCTGGCCAGCGGCGGCGTGCGCGGCGCCGTCGGTCGTCTCGCGGAGGCGGCCTACGCCCGGCTGTCCGAGCCACAGCAAGCGATCGCCCGGAGCGTCTTCCTCCGGCTCGCTGCGGACGACGAGCAGATCGTCCGTCGGCGCGTGGCGCTCTCGGAGTTCGATGTCGAGACTGACCCGGACCTCCGCCAGGTCATCTCCGTCCTGACAGACGCCCGCCTCCTCAGCATCGACGACGACACCGTCGAGGTCTCCCATGAGGCGCTGCTGCGTGAGTGGCCTCGGCTCGTCGAGTGGCTCGACGAGGACCAGGAGGGCCGGCGACTGCGGCACCATCTCGCCGACAGCGCCCACGAGTGGGACGCTCGGGGTCGCGATCCAGGCGAGCTGTACCGCGGCGCCCGGCTCGCGTCGGCGCTCGAGTGGACCGTCGACCATGGCACGGAGCTCAACAGCCTCGAGCGGACGTTCGTCGCGGAGAGCCGAGCGTCGAGCGAGCGCGACGCCGACCGCCAACGGCGGATCAACCGTCGTCTGCGGATCCTGCTCGCCGCTGCCGGGGTCGCCCTGATCCTCGCCGTCGGCGCCGGCGGGCTTGCTCTCGTCCAACGGGGTGAGGCCGAGCGCGCCGCTGCCGACGCCGAGAGCCACCGCCAGGCTGCCGAGGCGGCGACCCGGATCGCGGTGGCCCAGCGGGTCGGTGCCCAGGCCCTGAACGTCGATGAGCTCGACGTCTCACTGCTCCTGGCCCGCCAGGCGGTCGCGCTCGACGACTCGAGGGAGACGGAGGCGACGCTGCTCGGTGCGTTGCTCCGCAGCCCGGCGGCGATCGGGGTCAGCCATCCGCTCGCCGGACGTCTCAACTGGGTCGACATCAGCCCAGACGGCGTGTACGTGACTCCGACGACGATCGACGGCCAGACCGCGATCATCCGGACCGGCGATCGCCAGCTCCAACGGCCGATCGATGGCGGGTTCGCGGGGTTCAGCTCCGACGGTCACGCACTCGTGCTCGAGTTCGGCCCGCTGCGCCTTCAGCTCCAGGACCCGACGTCGAACGCCCTGGAAGGTCAGATCCGGTACCCGGACGCCTGGCAGGCGTTCAGCTGGGCCCCTGACCTGACGACCTACACCGTCCTCGAGGACGACCACCGGACGGTGACGATGTACGACGGCCGCAAGGCCCTGGCCGGATCGCCCGGCGTCAAGGTCGGCCAGCTCACCGCGCCGGCCGATCGGACGATCCTCGACGTCTGGCAGGTGCACGGCGGCCTCCTGACGGTCGACCACGTCGGCTCGGTGGCTCCGGGTGGAGATGTGTCGGGCCAGCCGGTCATGTTCGACTGGTGGCCGACCGGCTCGACGACGCCGACGGTCTCGGTACCAGCAGAAGCCCAGGTAACGCCGTTCGCCGTCGATCCCAGTGGACGGATGCTCGCGCTCGGGCACGCGGACGGGACCCTGACCCTGACCGATCTCACTTCCGGCGAGGACCGCACCGTCACTGGGCGACATACCGGCGCGATCCGGGCGCTGGCGTTCTCCCCTGATGGGACGCGCCTCGTCACGGCCTCGGCGGATCGCACGGTGAAGGTCTGGGACGGGATGAAGGGCGAGTTGCTCGACACCCTGGCCGGCCACGCCGACGAGGTGTCCGGTGTGGCGATCAGCGATGCCGGCGGACACCTGACCGCCTACAGCGTCGGCTACGACGGTCTGCTCATCGCCTGGGACCTGACCGGGGATCGGCGTCTCGGACGTCCGCTACCGGCCGAGGGGCCGGTCGAGGGTGCCCCGCCGCCATCGACACTGTTCGTTCCTGCGGTGGTCCCGGTCCCCGGGACGCCCACCGTGCTGGCACCGACGGCCGACGGCCGGATCGCGGTGATCGATACCGCCCGACAGCAGTCGACGAACAGCGTCGCGGTGAGCCAGGACTACACGCCGGTGACCGCGGCGGTCTCGCCCGACGGGAAGCGCGTGCTCGTGGGCGGCGTCGGACGGACGGGGGTGCGGGTATGGGACCCCGCGTCCTGGACACCGGACGGGAACGTCCTGCCAGGGCCACTCGTGAGGACGAACATCCCGCCCTACGACGCCGACCCGTCACAGGGGTCCTGGCCGAACACGATCCGGGCCGTGGCGTTCTCGCCCGACGGCTCGTTCATGGCGGCGGGAGGCGACGACGGCATGGTGTACCTCTGGAACCGCGACGGCACGCCGTACCGCGTCCCCAAGCTGGATACATCCGGAGGGGCGGTCCTCGGCCTGGCCTTCAGCCCGGACTCGACCGCGATCGCGGCGGTGTTCGACCTTTCGTCGCTCGACTTCACCTCCCGGTCGGACGGCCTGGCGCAGGCCTGGCGGTTGACCGACTCCGGCGGATCCGCCGCGGGGTCGCCGCTCTTCACGGCCGTCCAGCTGGGCCGCGACTTCGGGCGCGCGGCGGCGGTCGCTTACAGCCCCGACGGACGACTGCTCGTCACGGGCGGGGGCGATGGCGAGGTCCGGTTCTGGGATCCAACGACCGGCGTCGAGGTCGGCCGGCGCGTGCCCGCGTCATCGGGCGGGATCATCTCACTGTCGTTCGATCCGGCCGGCGACCTGCTCGTCGCCGGCTCGGCCGACGGGACGATCCAGCTCATCGACGTCTCGAGCCGCCAGCTGTTCGGCGCCCGCCTCCCCAGCATGGAAGGAATCGCGGCGACGGCGACGTTCACCGGCTCCGGCGCCGACCTGTCCGTCATCACCCGGTCGGCATCGGGAAGTGGCGCGATCTGGAGCGTGTCGCCGGCCGAGTGGGAGACGGGGGCTTGTGCGATCGCGGGACGACCGCTCGACCAGGAGGAGTGGGACCGCTACATCACGGGCGGAGGGGCGGCGGGCTCGGAGGGCTCGCCGCTGCCGTACGCGCCGGCCTGCCGCTAGCGGGTCAGCGACCCTGCGGCTAGCGGGCGCCCCGGGTCGACCCGTGCTCCGGCTCGCTGCGGTCCTCGATCTCCCAGGCGTGGTCGAGCGCGTGCCAGGCGATCCGTTGGGCGGCGTAGCGGGTCGTCCAGCGGCGGTCGGCGAATGGCGTCCCGTCCGATGGCGCGCGGAGCACCTCGATGATCGCCGCGCGCATCGCCCGGACGTCGGCGTCGTCGCGCGGAGGCGGGACGCGGATG
Source organism: uncultured Chloroflexia bacterium (assembly GCA_963729175.1). Lineage (GTDB taxonomy): Bacteria > Chloroflexota > Limnocylindria > Limnocylindrales > CSP1-4 > CAVSMY01. The sequence continues at coordinate 50,701 of CAVSMY010000010.1, forward strand.
CCCATCTCCCTCGCGTAGGCGTGCTCGGCCTCGATCACGTGGGCGACGATCTTGGCCGTGTCGCGGCCGCCGCCGCGGGGACCCTTCCGCAGCTCCGCCGGGGCCGCTGCGGCGGTCACCTCGAGGACCTGCCAGGCCGCGGCGACGAGCGACGAGCGACGGGCCGCCTGGGCGGCGTCGAGCGGTTCGTGTTCGGTCACGCCGATCCGGCCGGGGACGCCGAACTCCGTCCCGGCGCCGCCTTCGTCCGTGGCGACGACGTCGAAGGCGGGGTCCTCGGTCCGGCCGAAGGCGAGCCCGGCCGCCTCGGCGACCGGCGCATACCGGGAGGCGTACGTCCGGAGCGCCTCGATCGCGCCCTCGGGCGTCTTCCCCGATCGGCTCCAGCCGGGCCAGTCGACGGCGGTGGCGAAGGCCTTCCTCGGCGAGACCTCGAGGACGACCCGCGTCGTCTGGCGAACGGTCATCGCGCCGTGGCGCCGGCGAGCCGGGTCACGAGCACGCTCAGCGCGCCTACATCGCGTCCGTCGGGGCCGAGGGCATCGACCAGGGCCGACGCGACGATGACTCCGTCCGCCCCGGCTCGGGCGATGGCCCGGACATGCGCGGGGCGGCTGATGCCGAAGCCGACGGCGACCGGGACCGGCGAGACCGCCCGGACGTCGCGGACAAGGCGACGCACGGTCGTCGGCAGGGCCGTCCGCGCTCCCGTGACGCCGACGAGCGACACGCAGTAGAGGAAACCGCTCGAGCGGGCGGCCACGGCAGCACGGCGCGCCGGCGGCGTCGTCGGGGCGACGAGATAGATGACCGCGAGGCCCGCGTCCATGGCGGCTGCCTCGAACCCGGCGCCCTCGTCGGGCGTCAGGTCGGCGACGATGACCCCGGACGCTCCGGCTGCCGCCAGCGATGCCGCACGCTCGGCACCGTCGCCTCCCCCGATCAGCTGGTTCGCGTAGCCCATGACGACGAGCGGCAGCGATGGCCGGGCCGCGGCGATCCGGGCGATGAGGGCGAGCGACGCGTCGAGGGTCGCGCCGTGCGCCAACGCGACCGAGGAGGCGCGCTGGAGCGTGGCGCCGTCGGCGAGGGGGTCCGAGTACGGCAGCCCGATCTCGAGCAGGTCGGCACCTGCATCGGCGCAGCTGAGCGCCGCCTTGAACGACGTGTCGGGATCGGGGTAGCCGGCCACGACGTAGGCGATGAGCGCCACCCGGCTGGCGTCACGAGCCCGACCGAACGCGACCGCGATCCGACGTTCACCCTCGGTCGGGTCCGCGTGCCTCGCGGCGGCCGAGATCGTGGCGACGCTCACCGAACACCCACGCCATGCTCCGCCGCCAGCCGCTTCGGCGCCGTGCGGGCCCAGGCTCCGGCGACGATCTCCCGCACGACTTCGTCCGGCGCGCGAGTCAGGTCGACGCTCACCCACCCGAACCGACCGACGTACGGCGCGCTCGCGAACGCGTCGGGGAACGCGGACAGGAGGTCCGTCTGCTGCTCGCGGCTCGTCCGGACGGTCGCCCTGGTGCTGGTCTCGTCGCCGCCGATGACGAAGATCCGATCGCGGACCCGGAAGGTCAGGTCGCCCGCGTGCTCCGCGTCACCCCAGGTCAGCTTCTCGGTCGCCTCCGGGAACGACAGGCACAGAGCGCGGAGCTCCGCGCTCGTCACGGCCGATCCCAGGGACCGACGTCGTCGAAGTGTTCGAGCGCCGCAAGATCCTTGTCGCCACGACCGGAGAACCCCACGAGGACGAGGATCTCGGCGGGCCAGGGTGTCCGACCCCCCTCGACCCCGGCGAAGAGCTTCGGCAGGGCCGCGATCGCGTGCGACGTCTCGAGCGCCGGGAGGATGCCCTCGGCGCGGGTCACCGTGCGCATCGCGGCGACCGCCTCACGGTCGGTCGCGGTCGCGACCTCCAACCGGCCGGCCTCGGCGAGGGCCGCGATCTGCGGCCCGACCCCGGGATAGTCGAGCCCGGCCGAGGCCGAATGGGCCTCGATCACCTGGCCGTCGCGGTCCTGGAGCATCAGCGAGCGCGCACCGTGGAGGATGCCGAGGGTCCCACCGGCGATCGCCGCGGCATGGCGGCCCGTCTCGATCCCGTCGCCGGCGGCCTCCGCGACCGCGAGCCGGACGGCCGTCTCGGGGATGAACCGCGTGAGGACGCCGATCGCGTTCGAACCACCACCGACGCAGGCGAGGACGAGATCCGGCAGGCGACCCTCGATCGCCCCGATCTGGGCCGCCGCCTCGTCGCCGATCCGACGCTGGAGGTCGCGGACGATCGTCGGGTAGGGGTGCGGGCCCATCGCCGACCCGAGGACGTAGTGGGTGGTCTCGACGTTCGTCACCCAGTCGCGCATGGCCTCGTTGATCGCGTCCTTCAGGGTGGCAGTGCCGCTCGTCACCGAGCGGACCTCCGCGCCCAGGGCGCGCATCCGGAGGACGTTGGGCGCCTGGCGGCGGATGTCCTCCTCGCCCATGTAGACGACGCACGGGAGCCCGAGGAGGGCACAGGCCGTCGCGGTCGCGACGCCGTGCTGACCCGCGCCCGTCTCGGCGATGACCCGGGTCTTGCCCAGCCGCCGTGTCAGGAGCGCCTGGCCGAGGGCGTTGTTGATCTTGTGGGCGCCCGTGTGAGCGAGGTCCTCGCGCTTCAGATAGAGGCGCAGGCGATCGGGGATCCGGGCATCCGGGGCGAGCCGCCGGGCCTGCGTGAGGACCGCCAGCGCGAGACGATCGGCTCGGTAGAGCGGCGTCGGGCGGCCGGCGAAGCTCGCAAGCAGCTCACGCAGCTCGGACCAGAAGACCGGATCGCGCCGGACGGCCTCGTAGGCCTCCTCGAGCTGCTCGAGCGCCGCGAACAGCGTCTCCGGGACGAACCGTCCGCCGAGATCGCGCTCGACCCCCCAGTGGCCGCGCCCATCGGCCTCCAGGAGACCCGGATGGATCGTCGTCGGAGCCGGTGTCAGCGTCGGTCGATCCGCGCGGGCGGCTCGGGCACGCTTCACGAACAGCGCCACCCGGAGCGGATCCTTGGTGGGACGCGCCCCGGCGACGCGCGGGCGCTCGACGCCGGACGCGACGTCGACGCCGACCGCCGGGATCGATCGGACGGCATCGGCGACATTCGCCGGATCGAGGCCGCCGGCGAGGGTGACCGGCACCCGGCGAGCGACCTGCGCCGCCAGCGACTCCGCGACACGCGTCCCCGTCCCGCCCGGATGCGGGCCGCCGGCCGCGTCGAGCATCACCCGCTCCACACCGGCATCGAGCCACGCTCGGGCCGTGGCGGTGACAACGTTGGCGTCGTCGGTCGCGGCGACGCGGAGCGCCTTCCAGACCGGGCGCCCCAGCGCCGTGACGATCGACCGCGGCTCGGTCCCGTTGAGCTGGATGACGTCCGCACCGAGGACCGCGACGATCGCCACGAGATCAGCGACCGAGCGATCGACCGTGATCGCGACGACCCGCGGCCGACGATCGGCGGGCGAGATGCCGCGAAGGTGGCGAGCGAGCTCCGCGGCCTCGTCGAGCTCGAGATGGCGCGGCGTGCCGGGGACGAGGTTCAGCCCGATCGCGTCGGCGCCGGCACGGACGGCCGCGTCCACCCCGTCGGCATCGACGACGCCGCAGATCTTCACCAGCGGCGTCCGATGGGCGCGGGTGATGTCCGGTGGCTCGGCGCCGGCCGCGACGAACGCCGCGACGGCGGCGGTCGGGTCAGCCGCCCGCATCAGCGCCTCGCCCACGAGCGCGGCATCGAACCCGGCAGCGCGCCAGCGGCGGACGACGTCGACGTCGCGGACGCCCGACTCGGCGATGAGGATCCGGTCGTCGGGCAGCCGATCGCGGAGCCGCACCGCGCGGTCCGGGTCGACGACGAGGCTCCGCAGGTCTCGGTTGTTGATCCCGATCAGCCGGGCCCCGGACGCGGCGGCCGCCCGGATCTCGCGCTCGGCGTGGACCTCGACGAGCGGCTCCAGACCGATCGTCCGCGCCCGCCGGACGAGTCGTGCCAGCGCCGCCGGGCTGTGCATCGCGGCGATGAGCAGGACGAGATCAGCGCCGGCCGCCCGGACCTGGTCGAGCTGCCGCGGATCGACGACGAACTCCTTCGCCAGGACGGGGATCCGGACGGCGGCCCGGACGGCTCGCAGATCGTCGATCGAGCCGCCGAACCAGTGCGGCTCGACGAGGACCGAGATGGCGGCAGCTCCGCCGGCCTCGTAGGCGCGAGCCTGGGCGACGACGTCGAGACCCTCGGCGGCGATCGCCCCGGCCGACGGGGAGCGGCGCTTCACCTCGGCGATCACGTGCAGCCCGGGTGCGGCGAGCCGCTCGGCGATCTCCCGCCGGGCCGGGGCAGCGTCAAGATCGTGTCGCGCCGGCAGGTCGGCGACGTCGAGCCGGCGACGCGCGGCGATCTCGTCGAGGACGCCGGCTCGACCGACTGCGGCTGCGAGGTCGCTCGGCGACGGTCATGCCGGCGACCCGGCGGTCGCGGCCGCCGCGGCGTAGGCGTCGGCCGCCACCTTCTCGGCGCGGAGGGCGGCCAGGAGGTCACGCGGCCCGCCGCTGTCGAGGCTCGCCCGGGCCTGGGCGACCCCCTCGGCAAGGTCCGCGGTCCGGCCGGCGGCGACGAACCCGGCGGCGGCGTTGAGGAGGACGGCGTCGCGCCGCGGACCGGGCTCTCCCTCGAGGATCGCCTCGAGCAGCGCGGCATTCTCCTCCGGCGTCCCGCCGAGGAGCGCGGACAGAGGCGCGGGCGCGAGACCGACCGCCCCCGGATCGACCCGCGAGGCGACGATGCCATCCGGGGTCACGTCGTGGATGACCCCGGACCCGTCGAGTGGCAGCTCGTCGACGCCGGCGCCGTGAACGACGATGGTCCGCTCGGTGCCGAGCCGGTGAGCGACCTCGGCGATCTTCGCCGCGGCGGCCGGATCGCCGACGCCCAGGACCTGGCGGCGGACGCCGGCCGGGTTCGTCAGCGGGCCGAGGAGGTTGAACGACGTCCGGATGCCGAGCTCCCGCCGGGTCGGACCGGCGTGCTTCATCGCCGGATGGAAGCCCGGCGCGAACAGGAACGCGAAGCCGATCGTCCGGAGCGCCGCGGCGGCCGACTCAGGGTCGTGATCGACCCGGACGCCGAGGGCCTCGAGGACATCGGCTGCGCCGGCGCGCGAGGTCATCGCCCGGTTGCCGTGCTTCGCCACCGGGACCCCGGCCCCCGCGACGACGAGCGCCGCGGTCGTCGAGATGTTGAACGTCCCGCTCCTGTCGCCGCCCGTCCCGACCACATCGATCGAACCGACCGGCGCCACGACCGGCAGGACCCGCTCGCGCATCGCCGAGGCGAAGCCGACGAGCTCGTCGACGGTCTCGCCGCGCATCCGCAGGGCCACGAGCAGCGCGGCGAGCTGGGAGGCCGTCGCCTCGCCGTCCATCACCGCGCCCATCGCCGCCCGGGCGTCGTCGGACGACAGCGTCCCGCCCTCGACGACGGTCGCCAGCGCATCGCGGACGAACTCGCTCATCGGGCGACCAGCGCTGTCCCGTCGGGGTCGGCGTCACCGAGCCCACTCGTCGCGAAGGTCCCGGTCGCGGCATCGAGGCGACTCGCCTCGCCCTCACCCGCCTCACGGAGGAAGTTCGCGAGGAGATGGGGGCCATCAGGCGTGAGGACGGACTCCGGGTGGAACTGGACGCCCTCCATCGGCAACGCGATGTGGCGGATGCCCATCACGACCCGATCGACCTCGCTCATCGCGGTGACCCGGAGCTCCGGCGGGAGGGTCGCCGGGTCGACGGCCAGCGAGTGGTAGCGGGCGGCCATGAACGATGGCGGCATCCCCTCGAGCAGCCCGGCGCCGTCATGGGTCACCTCGGACGCCTCGCCGTGGACGAGCGTCGGAGCACGGACGATCCGCGCGCCGTAGGCCGCGGCCATCGACTGCATCCCGAGGCAGACCCCCAGGACCGGGATCCGGCGCTCGGCCGCCACCCTGATCGCGTCGATCGAGACGCCGGCCGTCGAGGGGTCGCCCGGCCCGGGCGAGACGACGATGCCGCGGAGCTCGCTGGCCGGGTCGGCCGCGAGGGCCTCGATGCCCTCCCGGTCGATCGCGTCGTTGCGTTCGACCCGGACGTCGGCCCCGGCCGCCTCCAGCGCCTGGACGAGGTTGAAGGTGAAGCTGTCGTAGTTGTCGATGACGAGGATCACGAGGGCGCACCGGCCGCGCTCGCGGCGGCATCTGCAGGGGCATCAGCCTCGGCGTCGGGCTCCGGCCCCCGCGTCGAGGCGGCCCGGCCGGCGGCGAGCTCGATCGCCCGACGCATCGCGGCGGCCTTGTGCTCGGTCTCCTCGAACTCGGTCTCGGGCACGCTGCCCTTCACGATCCCGGCGCCGGTATGGATGTGGGCCCGACCCCCGGTCAGGACCGCGGACCGGATCGTGATCGCCGTGTCGAGGTTGCCGTCATAGCCGTAGTAGCCGACGGCGCCGCCGTAGAGACCGCGGCGCTCGCCCTCGGCCGCCGCGATCAGCTGCATCGCCCGGACCTTCGGGGCGCCTGACAGGGTCCCGGCCGGGAACACCGCCCGGAGCGCGTCGAGAGCGTCCGCGTCGGGTCGGAGACGACCCTCGACGTGGGACACGAGATGGAGGACGTGGCTGTACCGCTCGACCTCCATGTAGCGGGTCACGGCCACGGTCCCCGCTCGCGCGACCCGGCCCAGGTCGTTGCGTCCGAGGTCGACCAGCATGACGTGCTCTGCCCGCTCCTTCGGGTCGCGCTGGAGCTGCTCGGCGAGGACGGCGTCCTCGCGAGCGTCCGCGCCGCGCGGCCGCGTCCCGGCGATCGGATGGGTCGTGAGGCGGTCGCCCTCGACCTGGAGGAGGAGCTCGGGACTCGCACCGACGACCTCGAATCCGGGCATCCGGACGAAGAACAGGTACGGGCTCGGGTTCACCCGGCGGAGGGCGCGGTACAGGCTGATCCCGTCGAGCGGGCGCCCGTCGGCGGTGTCGGGCAGCTCGAAGGACTGGCGCCGGCCGAGCACGACCTGGATCGCCTCGCCGGCCGCGATCGCGTCCTTCGCGGCCTCGACGGCCCGGACATAGGCGTCGTGTCCGAGGGACGCCTCGACGTGCTCGAGGCTGGCGGGCGGTGTCGATGCTGTCGCCTCAGCGGCGACGGCGGTAGCCGATCCGACCTCGGCCGCGGACGGCCGGCCGGTCCGCTCCAGCGCTTCATTGACGGCGCGCTCGGCGATCCGATAGCGACCCTCGAGGTCGGCCGCGTCGGTATGGAGCGAGGCGATCGCGCTCAGCTCGTGCGTCAGGTGGTCGAAGACCAGCACGAGGTCCGTCTCGAGGAACGCGGCCAACGGCACGCCGACCGGGTCCGAAGTCGGAAGCGGGACCGTCGGCTCGAAGGTCGTGACCGCGTCGTAGGCGAGCGCCCCGACCGCGCCTCCCGAGAACCGGGGCATCCCCTCGGTCGGCTCGACGCGCCGACGGGGCATGAATCGCCGGAGGGCCGTCAGCGGATCGGTGGTCTCGGTCTCGACGGTCGGGAGGTCGGGCTCGTAGTGGTCGACCGTCACCGGTCGGGTCTGGACGCGGGCTCGTCCGCCGCGGACCTCGAGCAGCTGGCGCGGGCCGACACCGAGGAACGAGTAGCGCCCGAGGCGCTCGCCGCCCTCGACCGACTCGAGCAGGTAGGCGGGCCCGCCATCGTCGAGGCGGAGGAATGCCCCGATCGGCGTTTCGAGATCCGCCGGCCGGCTGACCCGGAGCCGGATCGTGTCGGCGGACGGCGCGAGACGCTTGACCTGCATCAGGCTGAGCGGATCGCTGGTGGTCATCGCGCCAGTGTGGTCCTTTCCCGAGAATCAGAACGACCGTCGTCCTCCGGGGACGAACGGTCGGACCGTCCGCGGTGCCACCCTGGTTTCGGCTGGTGTGCCGCACTCATCACCGACGGGTCGGAGCCGGCAAGCCGGACCGCCGATCGGCGTCGCCCTGTATCGCTGGCGCTGCGCCGGAGCCTACTTGTCGTCCGTGGTCGGTCGGCGTCGCCGCCGCGGCCACCCCGCGTTCGGTCCGGAGGCTCCCGGGTCCATCCCCCGTCGTCGTCGCCCCGGCTTCCACCAGCCGCCGGGTCTCTGTGCCGACGTGCGACGGGTACTCGTCCCGTTCACAGCCTCATCTTCGCGATGTCGGTGGGACTCTATCGGCGGCCCGATGGCTCGTCAACCGGCCGGTCGTCGACCGGCGGATCGTCGAGGTGTCGTCGCGGTCGGTGGCGGCGTCCCGGCGGTCGGCCGCGTCGTCCGATGGCGTGAAGCCCCGGCAGGCGACCACCGGTAGGGCCGGGTATCGAGCGAACGACGGATCTGTCCTCGATCGCTCGCACAGGATAAAGACGCTGCCGCGGCCCGTCCGGATCGTCTGCGCGTGAAGGCAGCCGCCGCACAGTCCAGGCAGCGTGATCATCGCCCCTGAGCTTCTCGGCGATCTGTGGTGCATCCGGGCACCGGAGGGGTGTGATCCAGGGCGGTCAGGTGCATTCTGATGGGGTGTTCCTCGCGCTCCTGACGGTCTGCATCGCCCAGCTCTTCGACTTCTCGACGTTCGTCGTCCTGATGCGCATCCACGGCCCGACCGCTGAGCTCAACCCGCTCGTCGCGTCGGGCTACGCGAGCTCCGGGATCGTCGGCCTCGCGCTGGCGAAAGCGGTCCTCGTCCTCTTCCTCGTCTCGAGCGTCGTCGTGCTGCGGAGAGGTCGCTTGGGCGACCGTCGCCGATTGGCCGGCTTCCTGGCAGGACTCGCGATCGTCGCCGGGTTGGTGGGCGGCGCCTCGAACGCCATCGCCATGTGAGCCGGACGGCGCGACCTCGGCAGTGGCGGTCCTCGGGGCGCGTTCAGGAGCGAGCGGGGGGCACGGTCCCCGCGCTCCCGGCGTGCGATCGGCTACTTCTCGATGTAGATGGTCACCGGCGGGATCATCCCGTAGCGCTCCATCGCGGCCGCCAGCTCGGGAGTGCCTGGTGCCTGCGCAGCCTGAAAGGCCTCCAGGTCGGGGACGTCCCATGTGGTGGCGACGCGGTTGCTGCCATCCATCACGACGAAGCTGGTCCCGTCTGACGCGACGCCCGACAGGTGGGCGACAAGGTCCGGCTTGAACTTCAGCCAGGCTTCGACATCCTTGACCGACGCGGTGACCACGATCTTCGGCATGCATCTCCTGCGGGTGGCGCACCGGAGGCTTGGTGCGGGGGGACGCCGACCCAGTGCGAGGGGACGAGTATGAGCCCGCGCGACGTTCCTGCCCGGGAGCGTCCGTCCGTCGGGCTCGATGGCAAGCGGGCCTCGGGTCGGCGGTCCACGAGGCCGGCGTGGTCGTCGCCGATCGCTGGCGGAGAGGGTGGGATTCGAACCCACGGAGTCTCTCGACTCTTCGGTTTTCAAGACCGATCCGTTCAACCGCTCCGGCACCTCTCCGCGGCCGGGTCAGGATAGCGCCGCCCACCGCGACCCCGAGGCGCGGCCATTTCAGGTCAGGTCGTGCACCACCCAGACATTCGGGTCGTGGTAGACGCCTCGGTCCGCCTCGCGGTCGATCGACACGAGCGAGGCTGCTCGAGGGACGACGTACTCGCCGGTCTCGGGGAACGCCATGTCCGTCCAGCGCTCCCAGTCCGCGACCGTGCCGGGGATCGTCATCGAGCGCGGCGAGGGTCGGGCCACCCGGCCGCCGACCCGGACGTGAAGGCGGATCCAGGCATCGAACGGCAGGCCGTCGGCGCGGGTCCACGTCGCGTAGCGCTCGATCGGGATCGTCGGGTAGCGCTCCTTGTCGGTCGGCCGGACGCAGGCGATGAGGGCCCGATAGCCACGCAGCGTGGCGATCGATCGCATCGCCCCGACCATCAGGCCCGACAGGCCGCCACCCCGGAGGTCCGGTCGGACGACGATCTGGAGTGCTCCGAGGGTATCGAACGCCGCGGGATCGGCGAGCCCGGCATGCGATCGTCGGAACTGGTCCTCCCAGCCGTCGGGCAGGTCATCGTCGGTGCCGTCCCACGCGAGCGGAGCCGAGTTCAGCGCCGCCCGGATCGTCCCATCGGGCCCGAGCAGGCAGAGCTGGTACGCCGCGAAGTCGCTGAACAGGGTCCCCCAGAGCCCGTCGGCGACCGGGCTCTCGAGCATGAAGTCCGGCCAGACCGCGGCGTTGTGGTCGCCCATCGGTCCGCGCAGCCCGGGGTCCTCGGCGAGCGTGATGAAGCGGTGGCCGGCAGGCACCGCGAGACCCGGCGCGAGCCGGGCCGCGATCGCGCGGCCGTCGGGAGCGACGGGCCCTACTGGTCGACCTCCACGACGCACGTCCCGGCGAGCAGGTCCGCCCAGCCGCGTCGACGCGAGTCGATGAGGATCCAGGCGAACCCAAGATAGAAGACCGCCTGCGAGATCCAGTAGCCGATGAGCCGGAGGATCGCTGCCCCGCCGCTCACCGGGCCGCCGTCACGGTCTCGGACGACCTTCAACCGGAATGGCTTCATCCCGGGCGTCTGGCCGCCACGCACCCAGAACCACGGGAAGTACCCGAGGCCGACGATCAACACGATGATCAGGACGAGGAGCGCCGCGGCGACGTTGCCGCCGGATACGGTGATCGTCTCGGGCTCGTTCACGTTCCCGGAGATGCCCGGCAGCAGGACGACGACCGCGATCAAGGCCAGGACTGTCGTCAGGAGGCCGATGATGATCAGGTCGATGATGTGGGAGATGAGCCGCGCACCGTGCGGCGAGAAGCGGTAGCCCGGGGCGGGACCGGGAGCCTCGGGAGGCTGCTGCCAGGATGCCGGTGGAGGCGTGCTGGGCGGCGGGGCCGGCGGCTGAACGACAGCGGCCGCGACGACCGGGGCTGCGGCAGCGGCGGCGGGCGCGGGTTCCGCGGCGGGCGCGGGTTCCGCGGCGGGCGCCTCGGTCACGGTCGGGGTGACTTCGGCGGCGACCACGGGCGCCGCCTCGGCCTGCGGCGGACTCAGCGGCTCCGCCGGCGGTGGCGGGCCGACCGGCTGGGGCGGCGGTGTCGGGTCGTTCGAGCTCGGGTCCATCGATCCTCCTCCGGACGTCTGGGCCGTCGATGGTATCGGGTCCGCGCCGCGTCGCGCACCCCGCAGCGGGGCCCTAGGCGGGCCCGCCCGCCTTCTCGATCCGGTCGCGGCGCATGTACGGCCGCAGCACGTCCGGGACGACGACGCTCCCGTCGGGCTGCTGATACGTCTCGAGGATCGCCGCCACCGTCCGGGCCAGTGCGAGCCCGGATCCGTTGAGCGTGTGGACCAGCTCGGGCTTGGCGCCTGCCGCCGGCCGGTACCGGATGGCCATCCGGCGAGCCTGGTAGTCACGGAAGTTCGAACAGGAGCTGACCTCGAGCCAGCGCTCCACGCCGGGAGCCCAGACTTCCAGGTCGTACTTCTTCGCCTGGACGAAGCCCATGTCCCGGGTCGCCATCAGGAGCACGCGATACGCGAGTCCGAGTCGCTGGAGGAGGATCTCCGCCCGACCCGTCATCCACTCGAGCGCCTCGGTGCTGTCCTCGGGCCGCTCGAACAGGACCATCTCGACCTTGTCGAACTGATGGACCCGAAGGATCCCGCGGGTTTCCTTGCCGGCCGCCCCGGCCTCGCGCCGGAAGCACGGCGAGTAGGCGGCGTACCTGACCGGCAGGTCGGACGCCTCGAGGATCTCGTCGCGATGGAGGTTCGTGACGGGGACCTCGGCCGTGGGGACCAGGTACAGCTCGTCCCGAGTGACGACGTACATCTGGTCTTCCTTGTCCGGGATCTGGCCGGTCCCGCGGGCGCTGTCGGCGTTGACGACCGCCGGCGGCCAGATCTCGGTGAAGCCATGCTCGGTCGTATGGACGTCGAGGAACCACGCGATCAGGGCCCGCTGGAGGGACGAGCCACCGCCCTTGTAGACCGGGAAGCCCGAGCCGCTGACCTTCGCGCCGCGAGCGTTGTCGATGATGTCGAGGTCCTCGCCGATCTCCCAGTGCGGTCGCCGGGCCCACGTCGCGCTGCTCGCGTCCGCGCCGACCTCGCCGCTGACCGGCTGGTCTCTCGGCAGCAGCTCGCCCCAGGTCCGGATGGTCACGTTCGCGCCCGCGTCGCCGATCGGGACGCCCGGGTCGGCCGGGTTCGGGATCCGCAGCATCAGGTCCTCGAGCTCGGCCTCGAGCGCGGCGAGATGCTCCTCGCGCCCGGCGATCGTCGCGCCGAGATCGCGCGCCGCGGCACGCAGCGTCTCGGCATCATCCCCGCCGGACTTCATCGCCGCACCGACCGCGGTGCTCTTCTGCTTGAGCTCGGCCCGCAGGCCGTCGGCCTCGGCCTGGAGCCGGCGGCGCTCGGCGTCGACCTCCAGAGCCCGGTCGACGAGGGTCGCGTCCTCGCCCTTGTCGATCGCCCCCTGGCGGATGACCTCGGGCTCTTCGCGGAGCCGCTGCAGCCCGACGCTCACGCGACACCTCCCTCGATGGCGACGCCCCAGCCAGCGGCTTCGCGCAGCCGCGCATCGACGAACGCCGGATCGAGGCTCGCCAGGAGCCAGCCGGCACGTGGTCCGTTGGTCCGACCGAGGAACGCGACGTACAGCGCGCCGAAGGCGCGACCGGCCGGCAGCGCCCCGGTCTTCGCGGTCTCGAAGATCAGCGCCTGCCAGCCCTCACCGCCGCGGGGCGGCGCAGCTTCGGAAGCGAGCGCCAGCGCTCCGAGGTAGACGCGTTGGTCGTCGCCGAGTCGGCCGATCTCGTCTGGCGGCTCCTCGCGCACGCGGATGACTGCGGACTCGGGCGCATAGGTCTCGAGCCAGGCGATGGCGGCATGCCGACGCTCGGCCAGGATCGCCTGCTCCCGGCCGTCCAGGCGACCGCCCTTCTCGACCACGGCCGCCTCGTCGAGGTCGACCCCGGGAACCTGGGCAAGAAGCGCCAGATGCGAGAACGGCATCCGGAACGCCGCCGCCTCGGCGGCCACGTCGGCCTCGGGACTGACGAGCGAGTAGCGGAAGATCGACTCGAACCCGCCGGGCAGCTCGCCCTTGACGTCGCGGCCGGCTGTCGCCGCTGCGAGCCGGTCCGAATTCGTCGAACAGGCGCGGGATGGCGTCCGTCCCCTCGGGGTCGAACTCGATCGCCTGGTTCGGGCGGGGTCGGAGAAAGAGCAGCCGGAGCTGCTCGGGCGGGACGACCTCGACCATCCGGGCCGCCGTCGCGCCGAGGCCCTTCGAGGTCGACATCTTCCGGCCATGGATGTTCAGGAACTCGTAGGGGACGTTGATCGGCGGCTCCCGCTCGAAGACCTCGCGGGCGATCGCGTCAGAGCGGTCGCGCGAGCCACCGGCCGTCGAGAGGTCCTTGCCGCACGGCTCGATCGTCACCCCGAAGAGGCTCCATTGGGCAGCCCACTCGAGGTTCCAGGGCAGCTTCGCCCGGCCGCCATATGGGCTGACCCAGCCCGACGCCCCGCAGCCATGAGCCCACTGGACCAGGTCGGCCCGGCACTCGTAGAAGACCCGCTCGCCGTCCCACCTGGTGACGATCGTCGTCCCGACCTTGCCGCAGGTCTCGCAGATGACGCCGACCGGGTGCCAGGTGTCGGGATGCTGGACGTTCGCGACGCGGCGATAGATCTCGCGGACCAGGGCAGCCTTGTCGAGCGCGATCCGGATGAACGGGTCCATCGCCCCGGTCGGGTAGATGTCGCTCATCCAGTAGTAGCGGTCCGGAAGGATCCCGAGCTTCGCGAACAGGTCGATGAAGATCTGGGCGTGGTGGCGGGCATACGAGGCGTGGCCGTCGCCGACCTGATCGGGGACGTGGGCCAGCGGCTTGCCCATCTCGCTCTCGACCGCGTCCGGGGTCAGGAGCGCCTGGGCATCCATCGGATCGAGGTCGTCGACCCCGTACAGCAGCTGGGTCTCGATCTCCCGGGCCCGCAGCGCCCGGGCGATGACGTCGAGGATCACCGGCCCGCGAAGGCTCCCGACATGGACCGACCCGGACGGGGTCTTGCTGTCGTTGACGACCTGCGGTCCGGTCAGTCGCGCCGCGAGCTCGTCGGCCCACTCCATGGCGCGGCCGTCAGCTGATCTTGGCGATCTTGTAGTTGAAGTCGCCGGCGGGGACGCGGACGAGGACGGTCTCGCCCACCTTGTGCCCGAGCAGCGCACGTCCGACGGGCGACTCGTTCGAGATCCGACCTTCAGCCGGCCGGGCCTCGGCGGTCCCGACGATCGTGAACTTCTCCTTGCCGTCCGGCCCCTCGACAGTCGACGGTCGCACCGATCCCGACGTGGTCGGAGCTGTGCTTGTCGGAGATGATCGTCGCGTTCTTGATCAGCGCCTCGAGCGTCGCGATGCGGCCCTCGACGAAGGCCTGCTCGTTCTTCGCATCCTCGTACTCGGCGTTCTCGGTGAGATCGCCGTGCTCCTTCGCATCGTGGATCCGTTGGGCGACCTCGGAACGACGGACGTTGACCATCTCGTCGAGCTCCCCCCGAAGCTTTTCGAGGCCTTCGCGCGAGAGATAGGTCGGTTTGGTGTTCACGGCGGGTCATTCCCCCCGATGGGCTTCGGTGGCAGTGAGGAACGTCATGGTCGAGACCGCGGCATCCGGGTCCGGGATATAGAACGACTCCAGGCGTCCCGGTTGTCCCGCGCGCCTGGAGTTCGACCGGGGCGGAATCCTAGCCGCCGACGGGTTGCAGCGTCAAACGCTTTGCTGGAGGACATCACCCCGATGTATCGCCACGCCCGCCTCAGCCGGCCATATGGAGGATGCGTCGCTTCACCCGGCCGAGCGCTCCGCGATCCGGCGTCGCGACGAAGACCGTGTCGTCGCCGGCGATCGAGCCGACGACATCCGGCCAGCGAGCGCGATCGAGCGCCGCCGCGATCGGGTGGGCCGAGCCCGGGCAGCGTCCGGATGACGAGCAGCAGGCCGGCCTCGCGGATCTCGACCGGGAGGTCGTGGAGCAGCGTCCGGAGGCGCTCCTCACCGGTCGATTCGGCCTCGCGCAGGCGTGGTGGCAGGGCGTAGGCGTTGGTCCCGTCCCGGTTCACCTTGACCAGGCCGAGCTCGGCGACGTCCCGGCTGATCGTCGCCTGGGTCGTCCGGAAGCCCCTCTCCCGGAGCGCCGCGGCCAGCTCCTGCTGGGTGCGGATCGTCCGCGTCCCGACGAGGTCCCGGATGGCACGCTGACGGACCTGCTTCATCACCTCCACGACGAGACCACCGACCGCTACTGCGCCAGGAACCAGATGAGGACGATGGCCGCGAGGACGAGGCGGTAGAGGACGAAGATGTCGAGGCTATGGCCGGCGAGCCAGCGCAGCAGGAAGTGGATCGCCAGCAGGCCCGAGATGAGCGCGGCGAGCATCCCGACGACCAGCGGCCCGACCGCGACCGTCACCCCCGCGTCCCCGCGGACGAGCTTGGACCCCTCGTAGACAGCCGCCAGCGCCGTCACCGGCGCGGCCATGAGGAAGCTGAACCGCGCGGCCGACGTCCGGTCGAGACCGGCGAACCTGCCGGCCGAGATCGAGATCCCGGATCGGCTGATGCCGGGGATGAGGGCGACGGCCTGCGCGAGGCCGATGCCGAACGCGACCGGGAACCCGAGGCTGCCCATGCCTCGGTCGCCAGGCCGGCGATCGGCGAGCCACAGGATCGCGGCCCCGATGAGGAGCATGACCGCGACGAGCTGGGGGGTCCGGACCGCCGTCTCGAAGGTATCGCCGAACAGGATGCCGGCGACGATGGCCGGGATCGTCGTGACCGCGATGAGCCAGGCGAGTCGTCGGTCAGGATCGTCGGCGAACGAGCGGTCGCGGATCGTCGCGAAGCCCGCCGGGACGAGCCGCAGCCAGTCCTCCCGGAAGTAGACGAGCAGGGCGACGAGCGTCCCGATGTGGAGCATCACCGAGAACGCCAGCGACGTGATGAACGGGTCGTCCCAGCCGAGCAGGGCCGGGACGATGACGAGGTGACCGGAGCTGGAGATCGGCAGGAACTCGGTGAGTCCCTGGACGATCCCCATGATCGCGGCCTGGAGGAGCGTGTCCATCTTCTTGGCGGCGCCCCTGGCGGCGCCGATCCTCGACTCGACGCCTAGCGGATGAAGAGCGGTGCGAGGACGAGCGAGATCGTCGCCAGCAGCTTGACGAGGACGTGGAGCGACGGGCCGGCCGTGTCCTTGAACGGATCGCCCACGGTATCGCCCACGACCGCCGCCGCGTGGGCCTCCGAGCCCTTGCCGAGGACGTTGCCCTGGTCGTCCTTCAGATGGCCCGACTCGATGTACTTCTTGGCGTTGTCCCACGCCCCGCCGCCGTTGTTCAGGACGGTCGCCAGGAGCACTCCGGCGATCGTGCCGACCATGAGCATGCCGGCGACGGCCTCGAAGCCGAGGATGACGCCGATCGCGATCGGCGTGATGACTGCCACCAGGCCCGGCGCGATCATCTGGCGGAGGGCCGCGGCCGTGGTGATGTCGACGACGCGGGCATAGTCCGGGCGCTGGCTGTAGTCCATGATCCCGGGCATCTCACGGAACTGGCGACGGACCTCGACGATGATCGACTGGGCCGTGTTGCCGACTGCGCGGATCGCGAGCGAGCTGAAGAAGTAGACGAGGGTCGCCGCGAGGAAGGCCGCGATGAACACGTTCACGTTGGCGAGGTTGACCGAGTTCAGGAGCTCAGCGCCCGGGACGCCGGCCTCGATCCGCCGACCCTGGATGAGGTTGATCTTGTCGATATAGGCGCTGAACAGCAGGAACGCTGCGAGCGACGCTGACGCGATGGCGTAGCCCTTGGTCAGGGCCTTGGTCGTGTTGCCGACGGCATCGAGCCGGTCGGTGATCTCGCGTGCGCCGGGGTCGGCCCGACTGAACTCGGCGATGCCGCCGGCGTTGTCCGTGATCGGTCCGAACGTGTCCATCGCCAGGATGTAGGCCGTCGTCATGAGCATCCCCATCGTCGCCACCGCGGTCCCGAAGATGCCGCCGACGTTGACCCCCGTCGACGAAACGAGGTTCGCCTGGTCACCGAGCCAATGGCTGGTGAACAGCGCGATGCCGATGGTGATGGCGGTGACCGCCGTCGTCTCGAACCCGACAGCCGTGCCGGCGATGATGTTCGTGGCCGGGCCTGTCTTCGACGCCTCGGCGATCTCCCGGACGGGCCGGAACGTTCCGGCGGTGTAGTACTGGGTGATGTAGACGAAGGCCACGCTCGTGGCGAGACCGACGATGCCTGCGAAGAAGAAGTACACCCACTGCGGGAGCCCGCCGTTCCCGGTGCCACCGTTGGTGTTCATCATCACCGCGGTCGTGATGGCCAGGCCCACCACGGACAGCAGGGTCGTGACCCAGTAGCCGCGGTTCAGCATGTTCATCGGGTTCTCGTCTTCCTTGCCGCGAACGAAGAAGATCGCGACGATCGTGGCCAGCAGCCCGAAGGCGCGGACGACGAGCGGGAAGAAGATCCAGGCCTGCGGGTTCGGCCAACCGGCAGCCACGGCGATGGTGTAGACCCCGACGCCAAGGATCATCGCGCCGATGTTCTCGGCGGCCGTCGACTCGAACAGGTCCGCCCCGCGGCCGGCGCAGTCGCCGACGTTGTCGCCGACGAGGTCCGCCACGACGCCGGCGTTGCGAGGATCGTCTTCGGGGATGCCCTTCTCGACCTTGCCGACGAGATCAGAGCCGACATCGGCGGCCTTCGTGTAGATCCCACCGCCGAGCTGGGCGAACAGCGCCACGAATGACGCCCCGAACCCGAAGCCGACGATGAGGAACGGCGCCTCGGCCACGGTGACCTCGCCGATGAACGTCGAGTAGAAGGTGAAGATGCCCCACACCCCGAGCAGCGACAGGGCGACGACGAGGAAGCCCGACACGGCGCCGCCGCGCATAGCCACCTGGACCGCCTCGACGAGGCTGCGCTGCGCGGCCGACGCGGTCCGCGTGTTCGACTTGACGCTGATGAACATGCCGATGATCCCCGACGCCATCGAGCATGCGGCGCCGACGATGAACGCGACGCCGGTCATGACCCCGATCGGCAGGCCAGCGAGCTTGGGCACGTCGGCGACATCGGCCGTCTCGATCAGCCCGATGACGACGCCGATGAGCACGGCGCCGACGACTGCCAGGATCGCGATCGTCGTGTACTGGCGGCGGATGAAGGCGACCGCGCCCTCGTAGATCGTCCCGCCGACCTCCTGCATCGCCGGCGTCCCCGGGTCGCGAGACAGGACGTCGCGTGCCAGGTAGATGGCGAACAGGATGGCGATGATCCCGGCGGGCAGGATGATCAGCTGGAGCGTACTGGCGTCCATCAGCGGTCCCACGGTCCTCCGAAGTCGGCGGCTCCACCCATCAAGAGGCGCGGCAGGCAGGCGCCGCGGGACTCGTCGACCGAGGGGGAACCGTCCTGGGGATCGGCCCTTGCGCGAACGGGAACAGGACCGATCGCAGGCCGGGCGCGAGTGTAACAAGCGCCGGAACGGAGGGTCAAACCCGGCGGCCGGCCGATATATGCACGGCTCGGGCCGGTCGCGGGGACATCCCGACCCGGCGCTGGATCGTGGCTCGGAAGCCCTGTCGGGCGGCCCGATGTCGGGGTCCGGCGCGCGCCTATACTGCCGGTCCTGTGAACCCCGCCCTGCTCGCGCTCGGCGTCGCGGTGACCCTCGCAGCCGTCCTCGCCGTCTCCGCGCGCGACCCCCGCTTCGCCACGCTCGGCCTGCTCGGCGCGCTCGCCGGGGCGCCGCTCATCGTCGACCCGCTGTCTGCTCCGCTCGGGATCGGCGCACGGATCGCGGCCGCCACCCTGGCGACGTACCTGGTCCGGGTCTCCGTCCGCCGGACCCCGGTCGGACGTGGCTCGAGGGTCGGCTGGCCCGCCGAAGCCGCCATCGCCGGGGCAGCGTTCGTCGCCGGGCTCGGGGCCGTCGGCGCCGCGGGGTCCGTCGTCCCGGTGCCGGCGAGCTCGGTGGCGCTCGATGCCGCCGCCGGTCCGGCGCCGGCCGTCGCCGCCGGGTTCGCCCTGGTCGTGCTGTCCCTCGCCCCCCTCGCGGATGCCCGCGATGTCATCCGATTGGGGACCGGTGCGCTGCTCCTGCTGAGTGCGGCCGGGCTGCTCCAGAGCGGGCTGGCGGGGACGCCATCCGGCATCGACGACCTGGCGATGTCCGCGGCCCTCGTCGGTCTCGGCGGGGCGGTCGCGATCCTCGAGGTTCGGACGGGTGTCGCCGCCCGCGCCCCCGTGGCCGGGGTGATGGCGGCCCCCGAGGACGCCCCGAAGCGATCTGGCGGTGCGCCGGCATCCGAGCCGACCTCGACGCCAGGGAGGACCGAGACGCCCGGGTCGACCGAGACCGCGGCACCGGCCGGCCGGCGCCGCTGGAGGCTTCGCCGGTGACGATCATCGCCCTCCTCGTGGCGACGGTCGGCGGGGCGACGCTGGTGCTCGCGTTCCGTCGACGACCACGGCTCGCGGACCTGGCCGGGATCTGTGCGGCGGTCGCAAGCCTCGTCGTCGCCGTCCTCCTGCCCCCGGGAGACCACCTGGACGCTGCCGAGGGGACGCTGACGGTGACCGCCTTCGGTCGATTGCTCACCGTGGAGCTCGCCGGGGCATGGCTTCTGCTCGCGATCGTCGAGATCGCCGCCCGCCGGCCGGCCGAGCGCGATGGACCAGCCGGCCATGTCGCCGGCCTGCTCGGGATCGCCGCGGTCGCGGTCGCTGCAGCGGCCGTCGATCCGGTAGCCGGGACCTGGGTCATCGCCGCCGGGAGCGTCGTCGCGCTCGGTGCCGCGGCCCTCGGGCGGGTCGGGCCGATGGGCACGGTGACGTCCGCGGCCGGAGTGCGGGCCCTCGTCATCGCGTCGGCGCTGAGCATCGCCGGCATCGCCCTCGGGAGCCTGACGATCGGCGGGCCGGATCCGGATGCCACGAGCGGCCGGCTGGCCTTCGTCGGTGTCGCGGGCGGTCTCGCGCTTCGCTCGGCGGCGGTCCCGCTCCATGGCTGGGCGGCCCGCCTCTCGGACGCCGTACCCGCTCCGACTCTCGCGCCGCTCCTCGCCTGGCTGCCTGCGGTCGCGGGCGTCGTCGCGCTGATCTGGGCCGATGCATCGGCGTCGCCGTTCGCTGCCGAGCTCGAGTTCGAACGGGCCCTCCTGATCCTGGTCGGGATCGCGACGATCGGACTGGCGTCGCTCGCGTCATGGGTCGTCGACGACATCGGGCACATCGTGACCTACCAGGCGATCGCCGCCGCCGGACTGACACTCCTCGGGATCGCCGCCATCGATCCCTGCGACCTGGGCGCCGACGCGCGCCTGGATCGTCGTCGCGGCGGTCGGCGTCACCGGGCTGGTCGGCTGGCTCGTCGCGCTCGGCGGCACCGACCGGGACGCGGCAGCCTGCCCGACCTCGGCGGTTGGGCCCGCCGGTCGCCGATCCTTGCCGTCGCCTTCGGCCTGTCGATCGTGGCCCTCGTCGGCGCACCCGGACTCGCCGTCCTGTCGGACCGCATCGCGATCGTCGACGGGGCGATCGCGGGGCCCGGCGGGACGCTCGTCCGGATCCTCCTGTTCGCGCCGCTGATCGGCGCCCTCCGGGTCCTCGTCGTCGGGGTCGGGCGACCGGACGCAGCGGTCGTCGGAGGCGGATCGGAGTGGCCGCACCGACCGGGCCTCGCGGCTCCCGAGCGTCGGGGCCACCCGGGGCGAGCGGGTCACCGCGGCGGCCCGGACGGCCGTCGCATCGGTCGTCGTGAACCGCGCCGATCGTCGCGTCGGCCGCGGTGCTCGGGATCGCCCTGGTGGCGGGCATCCTCGCGGCCGGCGGCAGCGGGCTCGACGAGGCGGCTGCGGCCGGACCCCCAGGTCAGGAGACGCCGACCGACACCGTGACCGAGCCGCAGATCGAGGGCTGCGATCGAGATCCCGGTCGGCCTCCGGATCCCGACCCCGGTCGGCGTCCCGACCGCCGTCGCCTCAGCTCACTCGGCCGGAGGGAGCACCCAGCGGTCGACCTCGCGCTCGTAGTCGAGCAGCTCGGCGTCGGAGAACCACAGCGCCAGCTCGGTCGAGGCCGTCTCGGGGCCATCTGACGCATGGACGATGTTCTGGGCGGTCTCGAGGGCGAAGTCGCCACGGATCGTGCCCGGCGCCGCCTCGTGCGGGCGCGTCGCGCCGTTGATCGCCCGGACGACGGCGATCGCGTTCGGACCCTCGAGCGCCAGGGCGACGAGCGGTCCCGAGGTGATGAAGTCGACCAGCGAGCCGAAGAACGGTCGCTCCCGTGGACGGCGTAGTGCTGCTCGGCGAGCTCGCGCGAGACGCGGACGAGCTTCAGGGCGATGAGCTTCAGGCCGCGCTCCTCGTAGCGGGCCAGGATCCGGCCGACGAGCAGACGCTGGACGCCGTCGGGCTTGACGAGGACGAGGGTGCGTTCGGTCACGATCGTTCCTGTGCGGGGTGATGGCTCGGCCGCTGGCGGACGCGGCCGATGGGCCGTGCAGTCTAGCGGGCCGCGCCGTCCAGGTCGGTCCGTCGTCGTGATCATCGGATCGCTGCGTCGGCCGCTGCGTCGGCCGCGTCAGCCGCGTCGGCCGCGTCAGCGGTCGTCGGGCGGCCACCATCGGCGTTGAGCGCAGCCAGGACCGACGCCGCGAGGTCCGGGCGGTCGCGCAGCAGGTCCGCGAGCTGGGTCGCGGCGGCGTCGTGATCGCCGGCGTCGAGCGATGCCTGGGCCGATGCGAGGGACGCCGCCGGGCGCCGCCGGGCGAGGCGATCGGATCGCTGACCTCGTGGTCCGCCCAGAGACCCGGCCCGGTCGAGGTCTCGTTCTCGGCGAGGACCCCGTCGAGCTCGTCCGCCGCGGTCGTCTCGACCATCGAGGTCGCGACGACCGGTCGGGCGGCCTCGGTCGGTCCGAACGACTCGGGCGAGAAGAACGCCCCGGCGTGCTCGCCCGGCAGCGTATGGTCGGTCGGCCAGAACGAGCCGCGCGGCATCCCGGCGAAGAGCGGGTCGAGCGATCCCGGGACGAGCCTCAGGGCGGTGGCGGCGAGCCGGCGCGCCTCGAGGGCATGTCCGGCCGCGCCGGCGGCCTCGGCGGCGATGAGCGAGGCCAGGGCCGCCACGACCGCCGGTGCCGAGGTAGGCGTTCGCGGCCACCCCGGCGCCGGGCAGGTCGCCGGTCCGCCAGCGCACCTCGGCCAGGTCCAGGAGGGCGTCCTCGTCGAGGGAGGCGTCACCGGCGGCCGCCTCGAGCTCCGCGCGGGCGAGCTCGTGCGCGCCGAGACGCAGATGGAGCCGCGCGAGCCGGAGAGCCAGCGGGCGGGCGGGCGCTGCAGGGGCCGACGGTGCCTCGACCGTCACGGCAGCTTCAGGCGCCGGTCGAGTCGCTTCCCCGATCCGGGCGGCGAGACGACCGCAAGGCGCAGCAGCTCATCGCGGAACAGCTCGCCGGCGACGCGCTGGATGTCCTCGGCCGTCACCGACTGGACCGCGGTGAGCGCCTCATCGAGCGTCAGGACCGTCTCGTGGAGCGCCTCCTGGCCGCCGATCCACGACGCCAGGTGGCGCGTCTCGTCCATCCGCAGCTCGAGCCCACCCGAGAGGTACGAGCGGGCCTTCGCCAGCTCCTGGTCGGGGCACCGGCTCGTCGCGCAGGCGGGCCAGCTCGCCGAGGATCGCCTCAAGCGCCGGGCCGAGGTTCTTCGGGTCGACGCCGGCGGAGACCTCGAGGGCGCCGGCGTCGGCGTAGTCGAGGATGCCCGAGCTGACGTCGTAGGCGAGGGCCCGCTCCTCGCGGACGGTCAGGAAGAGGCGGCTGCTCATCCCGTCGCCGAGGATGACGTTGAGGAGTCCAATGACCCAGCTGTCGGGGTGGTCGCGCCGGAAGGCCGGGACGCCGACCACGAGCTGCGCCTGGGCCGTGTCGCGATGCGCCAGCGTGTAGCGCTCCCCGGCCGGCAGGGTCGGTGCCGGCAGGACCCCCGGCTGATGGCCGTTGCCGGACCCGAACGCGGCGCTGGCGAGCGAGACGACCTCGTCGTGGTCGAGATCGCCCGCGAGGGCGATGACGGTGTTCGACGGCCGGTACGTGACCGACCAGAAGTCACGGATCGCCGTCCGCGGAACCGTCCGGATCGTCTCCTCGTCGCCGCAGATCTCGCGGCCGAGCGGGCCGTCACCGAACATCCCCGACTGGAACAGGATGTGGGCGTACTCGACCGGATCGTCGAGGTACGAGCGGATCTCCTCGACGATGACGGTCCGCTCCTGGTCGATCTCCTTCTCGTCGAGGACCGGCCGGACGATCAGCTCGCCCAGGACGTCCATCCCGCGCTGGGCCTCGCGCCGCGGGACGCGGACCCAGTAGATCGTCGACTCGCGATCGGTCGCCGCGTTGAACGATCCGCCGACGCCCTCGATCGCCTCGGCGATCGCCCGGGAGCTCGGGAACGCCTCGGTCCCCTTGAAGGTGATGTGCTCCATGAAGTGGGCCACGCCGCTCTGGTCGACCGCCTCCTGGCGCGACCCGGCGAGCACATATGCCGCGATCGAGACGGAGCGCGCCCCGGGGAGCCGAGCGCTGATGACGCGAGGTCCGTCAGCCAGCACGGTGCGGTCGAACATCGGCGGGATGGTACAGGAAGCGCGTGGTCGGCCCACCGACGCTCCGGCGTGCCCTCACCGTTCTTGCATGGATCGCCCGCCAGGTGAAAGAACCGGGCCGCTCAAGGGCCATACACCGTGAGCGCACCATGTCGGTGGCTCGACAGTCGGGGATGGCGTGGATCGAGAGCTCGTGGAGCGAGGCCGGCGCGGCGACTCCTGCTCCTCGCCGAGGGCCGACCCTCGAATGAGGTCGCGCTCGCCATCGGGCGCTCCGAGGTCGCGACGCGGACGCTCGTCTGCCGGGCGCGGCAGAGGCTTCGCGCCGAGGCGATCGGTTCGACCTCTGCCCCTGCCTGACGGCGCGACCCAGCGGCCGATCGAGCCGGCTGTGGTGCGTCCGATCCACTCGATCGAAGGATCCGCCTCTTTCCGACGTCATGAGTTGCGAGCACGATGTCGTGCGGCGGGCGGCCGGTGGGGGCGCCCGCTCTGGCGTCGGAGATGGGCGGGACGATGACGGCGGAGCTTGTCGGCCGAGCGAAGCGCGGCGAGGGAGCCGCGTTCGAGGCGCTCGTTGCGCGCTCGTACGACAGGCTGTACGCCATCGCCGTCCGTATCCTCCGAGAGGACGCCCTGGCAGAAGACGCCGTCCAGGACGCCCTCATCCATGCCTGGCGGGAGATCCGAGGGCTCCGCGAGCCTGAGCGGTTCGACGCCTGGATCACCCGGCTCGTCGTCAATGCCTGCCGCGACCAGGTCCGGCGGGATCGACGCCGACCGATGGAGATCGCTGTCCAGCCGATCGATGCCGAACCGGCCCGGAGCGACGCGATCGCCGACCTGGCCGATCGAGACCAGCTCGAACGCGGCTTCCGGCGCCTGACCGTCGAGCAGCGCGCGGTCCTCGTCCTCCACCACTACCAGGGCCTCCGGGCCGCCGAGATCGCCCGGATCCTCGGTGTCCCCGAGGGGACCGTGGCATCCCGGATCCACTACGCCACCCGCGCGATGCGCGCGGCGCTCGAGGCCGACCTTCGGCCGGTCGGCCCGACGAGGGCGGGAGAGACCGCATGACCACGAACGACCCGTTCGATCGCCGCCTCTCGGACTTCCTGTCCGAAGGGCCCACAGTCGCGCCTGCCGGGGGGCTCGAGCGTGCAGTGGCCGGCGCGATCCGCCAGCGTCAGCGGCCGGCCTGGATGGCCGCGACGACGGGTTCGACCCGCGGCTTCGGCGCCGGGCCGGATCGTCGTCGACTCGCCTTCACGGTCGTCATCCTGCTCGTCGCCGTCGCGATGCTCGGCGTCGCCGCGTTGCTCAGCGGCAGCCGCCGGGACCGCCTCGCCGACCAGGACACGGCTCCGCCGTATCCGTCGCCCGGCGCGAGTGCCGTGTCCCCTGCCCCGAGCACCGCCGTGGCATCGCCGCCGCCTGCGGTATCCGTCAACGACATGGTCCGATCGGACATCGGATCTCTCGGGTTCGAAGCCGACTGGTTCGCCGGCAGCGATCTGACCACGATCGACCCCGAGCACGGGATCGCGACGTTCCGGTCGCCCCCGCTCGTCATCGGGTCTTGGCACGGCACATGGACGGTGACCGTGTCCCGCGGGTCACGCTGGGCAGGCGCGCCGGTCACATGGAACAGCGTCACGTCGAGTGCCTGCGCCTCGGACGCTGCCGACACGATGCAGATGCTGCAGGTCGGGATCCCTACTCGGGGCGATCCGAGCTTCACGGCTCCCGGCCCGAACGGTGGCATGTTCAGCACGATCTCGCTGAGCCAGAGCAACGACACCGACGGCCGCGCCGCCGCGTTCGTGGACGGCACGACCTGTTACGTGCTCGTCGCCGCCGCCCAGCCGCTCGACCGCGACGTGTCCCACCTGCGCCTGGGACGCCCGACATGCCCTTGGCCAATTCCTCGACGGCTTCTTCGTGGACCATCCCGTCCGGTCGACGATCGCGTCCATGGGATTCTCCGCGGTCTCGGACGAGGAACCGGCGACGATCGATCCCGACTCCCCGAACACGGCGCACTTCCGGCTCGGGGTCGACCCCGACGTCACCGCTGATGTCACCGCCGGATCCACACGCAGCGGTGTCTCGATCTACGTGCCTGCACGTCGCGGTGCCCAAGGTCAGTCGGCGGCGACCTCGATCGACCTGCGCGCGGACTCGCTCGCCGACCTGGCCGCCGACTACGCCACGAAACGTCTCGGGACGACGGCCGCGACCCAGCAGCTGACCGTGAACGGGGTCCCGGCGCTGGAGCTCGGTGGATCGTCCGTGGTGATGGTCGATGGCACGCGCGCCTTCGTCATCGAAGGAGCCACCCAGTCGTTCATCGACGGGTTCGTGCTCCTCGATCACGTGGTCCCCTCCGGTGCCCTCAGGTTCGAGGCGCCGAGCTTCAGTCTCGACGGTCGGTGGACGGTGGATCCGGACGGAAGCCAGGTGATCATCGGCGACCGACACGATCCGTCGTACGTGACCGTGGCCGTGGCGGCGGGCGAGGCGCCGTTCACGGTGCGGATGCCCGACCCGGATGCTGACGATCCTGTGGCTGTGTCCGGGTCGAGCCTCGACTCACTGGCATGGGATGCCGGACTTCCCCGGCGATCGCGTCGTGGCTCGGCCCAGAGCCCGCGCTCCGATGGGGCCGGACGGTCATCGCTGTCCATGACGCTCGGGTCTACATCGTGCAGCTGCACGGCGCGGACAGCCCGGATGCTCGCCGGCGGTTCGAGACGCTCCTTGCCGGTTTCATGTTCCTCAACCGCGTCACGACGTGACGCGGTTGAGGCCGCCCGGCGGGTGCCGGACGGCCTCGAGCTCGAGCGGCGGCGGCGAGCGCCGACGGTGATGCCGAGGGATGCCTAGGTGATGCCGACCTGGGAGAGGACCTGCGGCAGCCAGGCCTGCAGGAAGTAGATGACGAACAGGCCCGACACCAGCCACATGAGCGAGTGGACCTCGTTCGCCTTGCCCCGGATGACCTTGATGAGGGTCCACGAGATGAAGCCGGCGCCGATGCCGACGGTGATCTCGTAGGTCAGGGGCATGAGGATCATCGTCAGCAGCGCCGGGATGCCCTCTTCCGGGTCGGAGACGTCGATCTCGCGGACCTGGGTGAACATCAGGTAGCCGACGAGGACGAGGGCCGGCGACGGTCGCCACGGGCGGGATGATCCCGGCCAGCGGCGCGAGGAAGATCGCGAACAGGAACAGGACGCCGGTGACGACCGACGCGAAGCCCGTCCGGGCGCCGTCGGCGACCCCGGCCGCGCTCTCGATGTAGGTCGTGTTCGAGCTGACGCCCGCCAGGCCGCCCACGGCCGCGCCGATCGAGTCGACGAGCAGGACCGGCCCGACGTTCGGGACGTTGCCGTCCTCGTCGGCGAGCCCGGCCTCGGACGCGACGCCGGTGACCGTGCCCATCGTGTCGAAGAAGTCGGTCAGCATGATCGCGAAGATCGTGAGGACCGCGGTGACCGGCCCGAGGACCGAGAAGGCGTCCGTCAGGTTGAACTGTCCCAGTGTGGCGAAGCTGGGCGTGGCGCTGAGGTTCGGCGGGACCTTGGCGACGCCCAGGACGAGCGAGACGATCGTGATGACCGCGATCGAGATGATCAGGGCGGCCCGGATCTTGAGGACCCACAGCCCGATCGTCAGGAGCAGCCCGAACAGGAAGACGAACTGCGACAGCTCGGTCGGGTAGACCGGACCGACGATCGGGACGCCGCCCGCCGGCGTGGCGATGAAGCCGCCGCCGACGAAGCCGATGAACAGGATGAACAGCCCGATGCCGACTCCGATCGCCCGCCGGAGCGAGACCGGGACGGCTCGCATGACCGCCTCGCGGAAGCCGGCCAGGACGAGCAACGTGACGATCACGCCCTCGATGACGATGACGCCCATCGCGCCCTGGGGCGAGACGCCCTTGGCGGTCAAGGAGAACGCCACGATGCCGTTGATCCCGAGACCCGCGGCCATCGCGAGCGGGTAGTTCCCGACGACGCCCATCGCGATCGTCATGATCCCGGCGACCAGGGCCGTGCCGGCGCTGACCGCAGCGATGCCCGCCGGATCGAGCTTGAACCCGGCACCGAGGATCGCGGCGTTGACGAAGATGATGTAGGCCATGACGACGAAGGTCGTCAGACCGCCCCGTGCCTCGGTCGCGAGGTTCGTGCCACGCTCGGCGAACTTGAAGTAGCCGGCCAGGCCACCGACCGGGCCGGCCGCCGATCCGGCGCTCACGCGCTCCCTTCCCTCCTCGGCACGCCGTCACGGCCCGGCCTGCCGTCTCCCTCACCCGGGCCCCGCCCCGGACCTCCCGCCGGTCACGCCCGACCGGCGCTGACCCCACTCCCAGATCAGGTGGCCGGCTGCTCGTCCTCGCGGGCGTCGAGCCCGAGCAGCTCCATCTGGACGAACCCGCTCGTGTCGAACTCGAGCTGGTGGGGCGCGAACGGCGGCTCGGCGTCGCCCGGCCCGACTGGCGCGAACTCGATCCCGACCCGCTCGTCATCCTGCACCAGGGTGTACACGAGGAGCTGGTCGGGCCGGGTCTCGAACTCGAGGTGCTCGAAGGAATCGATGTTGATGCAGACCGACAGGGGGGTGAAGTAGGACGACGTGTCGGGATCGTCCATCACCAGGCGCTCGACCCAGCCCGTGCCATGGGCGATGACCTCGCGGCCACGGGAATAGCGGTACGTGACGGTCTGCTTGAGGAGGGGCCGGAGGAGATGGTGCATGTCCGTCCGGCTCGTGACGATGCCGCGGTTGACGAAGAACTTCGCGGTGGGCATCGGACGACGGACGACTCCTTGCACGGCCGGACTCGGAGTGGTCTGGGACGCCTCCCGGGGCATCCGACGCGGGTGATGGTACGACACCGCCATCGGCGGCGACAGGCCGAAGTCGCAGTCGCCGAGCCGCCCGGCCGCGCGCGGTCGGGGCCTATCATCCGGCCATGCTCCTGGCGCTCGACATCGGCAACTCGAACCTGACCCTCGGGCTCGTCCGGCACGGCCGGCTCCTCGGGGCGCGGCGGGCCGCCACCCGGCCGCAGGCGACCGTCGACGAGCTCGAGGTCGCGCTGCGCGACCTCCTGGGCCTCGACGGAGCGGGGCTCCTCGATGTCGATGCGGTCTGCCTCGCATCGGTCGTGCCGGCACTCACCGCGGCTGTCGAGACGATCGCGGCCCGGAACGAGCTGAGCCTCGTCGTCGCCTCGGCCGGCAGCGTCCCGATCCCCATCCGGGTCGATCGGCCCGGGAGAGGTGGGCGCGGACCGGCTCGTCAACGCCCTGGCGGCGAGCCGGCTCTACGGGACCCCGGCCGTCGTCATCGACTCTCGGGACCGCGACGACGTTCGATTGCGTCGCCGCCGATGGGGCGTTCGTCGGCGGGGCCATCGCTCCGGGGCTCGAGCTCGGGCTCGAGGCTCTCGCGACACGGACGTCGAAGCTTCCGCGGATCGAGCTGCGGACCCCCGATCGGGCGATCGGGCGCGAGACCGTCGGGGCGATCCAGTCCGGGACGGTGCTCGGATATCAGGCACTCGTGGCCGGGCTCCTGGCACGGATCCGCGAGGAGCTCGCGGACGCCGCCGGCACGCGACCCGCGGACGTCCACACGATCCTGACCGGCGGCCTGTCGGCGGCGCCCTGGGCCACGGCGATCGAGGGCATCGACACGATCGACCCGGACCTGACCCTGGAGGGCCTCGCGATCCTCCACGCCGAGGTCGCGGGTGGCGAGCCGCTGGCCCTCGACCTCGATCTCGAACTTGCCTGAGACGATGACGGACGCACGCCTCGCCGGCCGGCTCGTCGCGCTCGGCGTGACCGGCTCGATCTCGGCCTACAAGTCGGTCGAGCTGGTCCGGCTGCTGCGGGCGGAGGGTGCGGACGTCGTCGTCCTGCTCACCCCCTCGGCGGTCCGGTTCGTCGCGCCGCTGACCCTCGAGGCACTGTCCGGCCATCCCGTCGAGGCCGACGTCCTGGGGCTCCTGCCGGACGGCCGGATCGGGCACATCGTCGTCGCTGATGCGGCCGACGCGATCGTCGTCGCACCCGGCCACGGCGCATTGGCTCGGCGGCGATGGCGAACGGGCTGGCCCAGGACAGCGATCACCGCGACGTGCCTTGCGACATCGGCGCCGGTCGTCGTCGCGCCGGCGATGGACGGCGGGATGTACGCCCACCCGGCGACGCGCCGGAACATCGCGCGGCTCCGGGACGCGTTCGGCTACACGATCGTCGAGCCCGAGGAACGGGCCGCTCGCCTCGGGCGCAGAGCGGCGTCGGGCGGCTCGCCGACCTCCATCGCGATCGTCGAGGCGGTCGTCCGCGCCGTCGGGACGTCGCCGATCCGTGAGCGCCGACCCGGCCGCGCGTCCTCCGCGGGTCGTCGCCGCGCACGAGGCGGACCTGGAGGGCCGCCGCATCGTCGTGACCGCCGGTGGCACACGCGAGCCGATCGACCCGGTCCGGTTCATCGGCAATCGCTCGACCGGCCGGATGGGGGTCGCGATCGCCGAGGCCGCGGTCGGCGCGCGGAGCGCAGGTCACGCCTGATCGTCGCGAGCGTCGAGGTCCCGGTGCCCGATGGCGCCGATCATCGTCCGGGTCGAGACGACGAGCCGACCTTCGGGGCGCGGTCCTCCGGGCGGTCTTCGAGGAGGGCGCCGACGCGCTGGTCATGGCCGCCGCCGTCGCCGACTTCCGGCCGACGACGCGGACCGCGACGAAGCTCGGCCGGGGCGACGGCCTGACCCTCCAGCTCGAGCCGACCGAGGACATCCTGGCCGAGGTCGGTCGAGCGTGCCGGCGAGGCTCGACCCTCGCCCGGTCCTCGTCGGTTTCGCGGCCGAGACCGGGTCGCTCGACCGGGCTGCGGACAAGCTGGCCCGCAAGGGCGTCGACCTCCTCGTCGCCAACGACGTCGCCCAGGCCGGACGCCGGCTTCGCCGTCGAGACGAACCGGGTCACGGTCCTCGACCGCGACGGCGGCAGCGACGACTGGCCGCTCCTCTCGAAGCGCCAGGTGGCCGACCGGCTGCTCGATCTCGTGGCCGCCCGGTTGGACGCCCGCGACACGGCGGCGCACACTCCGTCGATGGACCTGGAGGCTCGCCGATGAGCACGACCCCGACCCCCGCCCCTGTCCGCCGGCTGACCGTCAGCGACATCGCCAAGCTCTATGCCGACGGCCAGAAGATCCCGATGGCGACCGCCTACGACTTCCCGACGGCCAAGCTCCTCGACGAGGCCGGCTTGCCGATGCTCCTCGTCGGAGACTCGCGTCGGTCACGCGATGCTCGGCTACGAGAACGAGATCTCGGTGACCCTCGCCGACATGCTCCATCACACCCGGGCGGTGACCCGCGGCGCGCGGCATGCCCTGATCGTCGGCGACATGCCGTTCCTGACCTACGCGACGGTCGAGGATGCGCTCGAGCATGCCGGTGCGTTCCTCCAGGACGGCGGCGCCCAGGCGGTGAAGCTGGAGGGCGGCGTCCGGTCGGCCCGGATGATCGAGACCCTCGTCAAGGCCGGCATCCCGGTGATGGGTCACATCGGCCTGACACCCCAGGCGATCAATGCGCATCGGCAAGATCCGCGTCCAGGGCAAGACGAAGGACCAGGCCCGGGCGCTCCTCGCCGACGCCCAGGCGGTCCAGGAGGCCGGCGCCTTCTCGGTCGTCCTCGAGCTCGTCCCCGCCCAGCTGGCCGGGGCGATCACGGAGCGGCTCCGGATCCCGACGATCGGCATCGGCTCCGGGCCGGACTGCAGCGGCCAGGTCCAGGTCATCACCGACATGCTCGGCTTCGATGACTGGCAGCCGAAGCACGCCAAGCGTTACGCCGACCTGCGCGGCACGATCCTCGACGCCGCCCGGGCGTATGCCGCCGAGGTCGCGGATGGCACGTTCCCGGGTGACGCCCAGACGGTCCGGATGGATGACGCGGTCCTCGCCGAGGTCCTCGGTCGGTCGCCGCTCGACCAGGGCGAGCCGACGACGAGCCTGAGCGGGATCCCGCTCGACCGCGACCTCTAGGCCGTCTCGAGACGACGGGCGGCCAGCGGCGTCGATGGAGGTCGTCCGGACCCGCGCCGATCTGCGCGCCGCGCTGGCCGCGGACCGTCGACCGATCGGCCTCGTCCCGACGATGGGCTGGCTGCATGCCGGCCACACCTCGCTCCTGGAACGGGCCCGCGGCGAGAACGCGACGACGGTCGTGACGATCTTCGTCAACCCGACCCAGTTCAACGAGGCCGCCGACTACCAGCAGTACCCGCGCAACGAGGCCCGCGACCTGGCCATCTGCGAGGTCGCCGGCACCGACATCGTGTTCGCCCCTCCGGTCGAGGAGGTCTATCCGCCCGGGTTCGACACGTCCGTCCTCGTGGGGGCGGTCGCCGCGCCCCTCGAAGGGGCTGCCCGCCCGGGTCACTTCGTCGGGGTCGCGACCGTCGTCGCGGTCCTGTTCGGACTCGTGCGGGCGGACCGAGCGTACTTCGGCCAGAAGGACGCCCAGCAGGTGATGGTCATCCGACGGATGGCGACGGACCTCGCGATCGGGACCGAGGTCATCGCCTGCCCGACGGTCCGCGAGCCAGACGGCCTGGCGCTGTCGTCGCGGAACGTCCACCTGTCTCCGGAGGAGCGTGCAGCCGCCCCGGTCCTGCGGCGGGCCCTCCTCGGTGCCCGGACCCTCTGGGAAGGCGGAGAGCGGGACGCCGAGCGACTTCGCGCCCACATGCGCGAGACCCTGGCGAGCGAGCCGGTCGCGACGGTCGCGTACGTCTCGGTCGCCGACGGCGCGTCGCTCGCGGAGCTCGACGAGGTGACGGGGCCGGCGCTGCTCTCGCTGGCCGCGCGGTTCGGAGCGACGAGGCTGATCGACAACGAGCCGATCCCGTAGCGAGAACGGCGGTCGCGGATCGCGGAGCGGTCGTCCCGCGTCGATGTCAGCCTGACGAGCAGACGGACGTCGCTCAGCCGTCGATCGGGGCGGCGGCCTCGAGGACCCGGTCGATCTCGAGGAAGTCCCAGACGAGCTCCTTGATCGCCTCGATCTTGTCGACATCGGACGGGTGGGTCTTGACCAGCAGGTCGTGGACCTCCGAGGCCACGGCGTAGGTGTCCTCCGGCACGAGGGTGGCGAACAGGTCCGCCTCTCGGATCGCGTCCAGGACGGCGGGCCGAGGCCGATAGCCGCCGGTCAGGACGAGGCCGAGCGCGGCCCCGGGACGTGCCTCGGGGGCCTCGGACGGGGCGAGGCGATGCGCGGTCGTCAGGGCGAGGATCACGTCCTCGCGGTCGCCGGGGACGATCACGAGCGTCCGGGGCCCGATCCGCTGGAGCATGTGCTCGGGCTCCATCGCCCCGACGGCGATATCGCCGATCACGCTGTCGAGCCGCGGCCCGGCATGGACGACCTCACCGCGGACGCCCTCGAGGACCATCTCGAGGGTCGGGTTCGAGAGGATCGGCCGATAGGGCAACACCCCGAGCAGCGGGATGCCATGACGAGCCAGGCCCTCTTCGAGCGTCCGGGCCAGGGCCGGCTTGGAGTCGAGGTCGACCTTGTTCACGATCGCCCCCGCGATGCGGACGCCATAGCGCTCGAACAACGCCGCATTGAGCACGATCTCGTCGATCGGACGGCCGACCCCGCCCTCGCTGACGATGATCGCCGGGGCCTGGAGCAACCCGGCCACGACGGCATTCGAGAGCCCGACGACCGCGCCGACGCCGGCATGGCCGGTGCCTTCGACGAGGACGATGTCCTTGCCCGCCGCCAGGTCGGCGTGAGCTTCGCGGATCCGGGCCGGCAGATCCTCGACCACCCGGCCCTCGATGTAGGCCTGGGTGAACCCCCGTGGGATGTGGACCGGGCTCATCAGGGCCAGCGGGTCGCTGAGGCCGAAGACGGCCCGCATCAGGACCGCATCCTCGTCGGCCGCGACCCCGTCGACCTCGACGGTCCGCTGGCCGACCGGCTTGATGAAGCCCGTCGTGAGCCCGCGTCGTCGGAACCCGTCCATGACCCCGAGGCTGACCGTCGTCTTGCCGCGGTTCTGGCCGGTCGCGGCGAGATAAACGTGGCGGGTCATGGCGCGATGCTATCGGTGCGCACGAGGCGGCGCGGACCGCCGCCCGGTCGGATCCCGCGGTGCGTCAGTCGCGGGTCGCCGTCTTGCGCTCGATCAGGGCGACCGCGTCCTTGAGCCGGGTGACCGTCTCGGGCTCGACGGCATCGGGCTCGAGATACGGCCCGAGACGCTCCATCGTGTCGGCGACAAGGCCGAGGAAGACGCTGGCATCGGCGACGAAGAACTGGGGCTCGTTGTTGTAGCGGACGAGCGTCAGCCGACCCTGCAGGACACGCCGCTCCTCGACGTGGGCGATCTGGGTCGCGAAGTTGTGGCCCTGGATCCCATCGGGGTTGTTCAAGAAGTTCAAGGCATTGTCGATCGCCAGCCCGAATCGGGCCCGCCAGGCGACGAGCCGCTCGTGGACCTCGGGCGGGATCCGGACCTCGGCGACCTCGTCGAAGACCTCCGGCGCTACGGTCAGGAGCCCGACGAGGGTCGTCCCGGCGCGTGGACCGAGCATGACCTGGAGGGACCGCTCGAGGGTGAAGACCTCCGAGTCGAACCGCGGGCTCGTGATGACGTCGGTCAGGAGGTCCTCGACGTTGTCGAGGCTGCCGGGCTCGGCGAGCGCGTTCGAGAGGTGGAGGATCTCCTCCTTGAACAGGAACTTCTCTTCATGGTCGAGCATGAGCGGACTCTAGCACCGGCTCAGCCGCGCCTCCGGCCCGTGGCCGACGGACATCGGCAAGCAGCTGGTCCTTCTGGGCGGCCGACCCCAGATCGTCGCCACTCGCACCGGATTCTCGATCTGCGGCTCAACGGGGCGCTGAAGGCACAAGCGGTCCTGCCTGGGGGCTCGACTCGACGATTTCTTGAATGGGGTGCGTCCCCAGGCCCGCGAACGGCGCTTCCGGAGGCGCCAGACTGGTTTCGGCTGGCGAGAATCGGCAGCTGAAAATCCCGTGCGAATCCCGGCAGAGGTCGCGGATCCCGCCGGGACCCGCGGATCCGAGGTGCACCGGCCGTGGCGCGCCGGCCGTGGCGCGCCGGCCGTGGCGCGCCGGCCAAGGCGAAACCGGCACGCAGCGCTGCGGCCGACTCCGGGCGACCGAGACGCGGCTAGGGCCGGCGACTGGACAGCACTCGCCGCGTCCGGGAGAACGGGATGCCGTTCGTTGAGGCATGGCTCCAGCCGCGGCATCTTGATGGCGCGATGAGCGTCAGGTCGAGGGAACGACGGAGATGGTCCGGCGAGACCCTCCGTCGGTCACCTGCTCCGTCGTCTGGTCGCGCCGGCGCGCGATCCGTCGGACGATGGGCCCCCAGAGTGGTCTGGGCCGCCCTCGCCGGGGTTCCGTCAGGTCGACCGACACAACCTTCGGAGAGGCGATCGGCCGAGCCGGCACGAGCGCCGGGAGAGAGAAGCTCCGACCGGGTGACCCGGCCGGGCTTCGTGGCTCGCGAGGACGACCTACGGGTAGAGGCCGCGGACCTCCATCGCGTTGGCGACGCGTTCGACCGCGAGCAGGTAGGCCGCGGTCCGCATGTCGACGCGCTCACGGCTCGCGATCGCGAGGACTTCGTGGAACGCCTTGACCATGATCTCGCGAAGCTTCTCGTTGACGATCTTCTCGTTCCAGTGGTCGCGGTTGAGGTCCTGGACCCACTCGAAGTACGAGACCGTCACCCCGCCGGCGTTGCACAGGATGTCCGGGATGAGGAAGACGTCGCGGCGGTGGAGGATCTCGTCCGCGTCCGGGGTCGTGGGGCCGTTCGCGGCCTCGGCGACGACCTTGGCCTTGACCTCACCGGCGTTGTGACCCGTGATCTGGTTCTCGAGGGCCGCCGGGATCAGGATGTCGCAGTCGACCGTCAGGACGTCGGCGTTGGTGACGTCTCGGGCGCCCGGGAAGCCCTGGACGGTCCCGTGCTCGCGCTTCCAGTTGATGACCTTCGAGATGTCGAGCCCGTCCTCGGCGTGGATGCCGCCGGTCGAGTCGGAGACCGCCACGACCCTCGAGCCCTCGGCCGCCATCAGCCGGGCGGCGATCGAGCCGGCGTTGCCGAAGCCCTGGACGGCGACCGTCGCGGTCTTCAGGTCCAGGCCGAGGTGGTGTGACGCCTCGATGATCGTGAACACCGCGCCTCGGGCGGTGGCCTCGTTGCGGCCTTCCGAGCCACCCAGGCTGATCGGCTTGCCGGTCACGACGCCCGGGACGGTGTACCCGACGTGCATCGAGTAGGTGTCCATCATCCAGGCCATGATCTGGGCGTTGGTGTTGACGTCCGGGGCCGGGATGTCCTTCTCGGGCCCGACGAGGAGCTCGATCTCGGTGAAGTAGCGGCGGGTCAGGGCCTCGAGCTCCTTCATCGAGAGCTTCTTCGGGTCGACGACGACCCCGCCCTTGCCACCGCCGTAGGGGATGCCGACGACGGCGCACTTCCAGGTCATCCACATCGCGAGGGCCTTGACCTCATCGCGGCTGACATCCTGGTGGTAGCGGATGCCGCCCTTGGCCGGACCTCGGCCCAGGTTGTGCTGGACGCGATAGCCGGTGAAGACCTGGGTGCGACCCGTCGTCCATGTGGACCGGGAAGTGGACGGTCAGCTCGCGGCGCGGCTCGCGCAGGACGCGGCGCATCCCGGCATCGAGGTTGAGGCGCTCGGCGGCCAGGTCGAACTGGCGCTGGGCGACCTCCCACGGATTGATCGCCGCCGCGGCGTGCTCGGTGGTCATGAGGTGGAGGACCTCCCTGTCCGGACCCGTCCGATGACGGGACGGCCCGGGTCGATGGGTCGTCTCCCGGACGACCCCACGGGGCGCGACACGCTCGTCGTCAGGCGAAGACGACGGTCACGCGATCGAAAGCGTGCGGAGTATCGCACAAGGTTGCCGTTCGGTTGCGGTGCCAGACGTCACGGGTCCGGGCGACGGACGGCCCATCGGCGATCCACACGTCTCTAGCGGCGATACAGAGGATCACTCCGCCGAGGCATCCCGGCCCCAGGTGGGGCCCGACGCTCGGCCCGACCGGTTGGACCGAGACCTTGTCCGGGGCGATGCCGCCCGGCATCCGGGCGATGACCTCGTCACGGAACGGTCCCGGATCCGCCGGCGGCGTGTAGAGGATCGCCAGGGCATCGATGGGGCGCGCGGTGAGCAGCTCGATGACCCGCTCGCGGGCTTTGCCGCGCGTCCGGACCCGGTCGGCGGTCTCGACCACCCCCTCCTTGACCGTGATGATCGGCTTGACCTGCAGGAGCCCGCCGATCGCCGCCTGGGCCGGGCTGATCCGACCGCCCTTCTTCAGATACTCGAGCGTGTCGAGGGCGACGAACAGATCGACGTCGGCGGCCCGCTTCGTGAGGGACGACGCGACCTCCTCGCCGGTCTTGCCCGCGGCCGCGAGCTCGGTGCCCAGGAGCGCGAGCAGGCCCTGGCCCATCGAGGCGGAGGCGGAGTCGATCAGGTGGATCTCGCGGTCCGGGAGCAGCTCCGTCGCGACGCGGGCCGACTTCATCGTCCCCGACAGGCGCTCTCCGACGCTGACGTAGATCACCGCGTCGGCACCCTTGGTGAAGGCGTCGTCGAAGGCGGCCTTGAACTCCCCCGGGCTCGCCGCGGCGGTCGTCGGGAATGGTGCCGACGGCGCGAGCATCCGCTCCCAGAACTGGGCCGTGGAGAGGTCGATCCCCGCGCGGAAGCGCTCGGTCCCGAACGTCACCTCGAGCGGCACGACCGTGATGCCGGCCGCGCTCGCGACGTCGGGGGGCAGGTCCGAGGCCGAGTCGGTGAACATGGCGACGCGCGTCATGACGGCTCCCTCCGCTCCTCCGGCCGATGATAGCCGCCGGGGCGAGGCCCTCGTCAGGCAGCCGCGGGGCTCGCCTCGACCGGCTCGCCCTCGATGACGTGCTCGAACCGCCGGAGCCGCGAGATCGGGGCCAGCGCGACGACGAGGAGCACCAGGGTGAGGATGAACATCCCGTCGATGCCGCGCAGGTCCGCGGCCGCACCGCCGAGCAGCGCTCCGGTGATCTGGCCGATCGCGAGGAAGACCGAGTAGAGGCCCATGATCGCCCCGCGGTCGGCCGGGAAGGCCTCGCTGATGTCGGCCAGCAGGCCGAGGGCGGCCGGCGTCGCGCCGGCCAGGACGAACAGCCCGGCGACGGCGGCCCCGGCGATCGCGAGCTGGACGATCGGACCGGTCCCGCCGCTGTGGTTGATGGCGATCCCGGAGACGACGAGCACGGCGCCACCCCCGATGCCGTACAGGATGATCGTCGTCCGCCGAAGCTTCTTGAACCGCTCGCCCCAGAACACCAGCCCGGCGAAGAACACGATCAGCGCTGCCGCCAGGCCGATGCTGACCTGGATCGGGGTGAAGCCCCCCATGAGCGATTGGTCCTCGAAGCCCGGCTTGGGCTCGCGGACGAGCTGGAAGATCGACTGCGTCGTCCAGACGCCGAGCGCCGCATTGATCGCGATCCAGGTCGGGGCGAGGAGCAGGACGTGCGAGCTGCGGACGATCTCGAGGTACCGCCGGGCACCGGCGTGGGGTGCGGCGAGGGCCTCCTCCTCACGCGTCGGGTCGGCGACGCCGAACCGGTAGATGCAGTACGAGACGCCGTAGATGACGGCGTTGAGGAGGAATGCCCGCGGCCCGAGGAACTCCCAGAGTGGTCCGGCGACGACGAGGCCGGCCCCGATCCCGGCGAGCGTCGCGCCCTCGAAGCGCGCCGATGCGCGACCACGGAGGAGCTGGTCCCTGGCCGTCGCGATCGCGATGTAGCCGAGGATCGACGGGACCGACGCCGCGGTCGAAGCGCCCTCGAGGAGCCGGGTGAAGCCGAGCACGACGAGGTTCGTCGTGAGGAACGTCAGGACGACCGCGATGGCACCGAAGATCGGCCCGATCGTCATGACCCGGTGATGGCCGATCCGGTCGGACAACAGCCCGAACGGCGGGGAGAGGACGAGCTCGGCGACGAAGAACGCCGCGGCGAAGAGCCCGAAGACGAAGGGCTCGACCCGTGGGCCGCCATGGGCCGGCAGGTCGGCGATGTAGTAGGCGAGCATCGCTCCGGT
Organism: uncultured Chloroflexia bacterium; assembly: GCA_963729175.1. GTDB lineage: Bacteria > Chloroflexota > Limnocylindria > Limnocylindrales > CSP1-4 > CAVSMY01. The sequence continues at coordinate 89,636 of CAVSMY010000010.1, forward strand.
CAGCCCGGTGCTGAACCGCAGGGTGAACGTGCCGATGAAGACAGCGTTCAGAGAGCGCCTCATTCGGGGAAGCGTAGCGGGTCTGCCGCGACGACCCGAGCCCATGCGCCCTAGCATCGTCGGGTGCCCGACCGACTCCTCGTCCCCGCTCCCCTTGCCCGCGGCAGCCGCGGCGCCGTCGTCGCCCCCCACCATCTCGCGACCCAGGCCGGGCTCGCCGTCCTCGCCGATGGGGGCTCGGCCGTCGACGCGGCGATCGCGACGAATTCGGTCCTCGGCGTCGTCCTGCCATCGGGCTGCGGGATCGGCGGGGACGCGTTCTGGCTCGTCTGGGACCCCGCGACCGGTGGGCTCGTGGGCCTCAACGGCAGCGGCCGCGCCCCGGCTGCCGCCGATGCCGCCGCGCTCCGGGCTCGCGGTCTGACCGAGCTGCCCCGCCGCGGCGTCCTCAGCGTGACCGTGCCGGGCGCGGTCCGGTCGTGGAGCGTGGCCCACACGCGCTGGGGCCGCCTGTCGCGTGACCGCGTCCTGCGCGAGGCGATCGCCCTGGCGCAGGATGGCTTCCCGGCGACGGACGGGTTCCGAAGCGCGGTCGAGGCGACCGCACCGATCGCGGCGGCGGTCGACCCGGCGGGCGGGTTCGGGGCGGTCTTCCGATCGGCCGGTCGACCGTGGCGCATCGGCGAGCGGGTCCGCCTGCCGGCCCTCGCCGCCACCCTCGGTCGCCTCGCCTCGGAGGGCTTCGACGCCTTCTACGACAGCGACCTGGGGGAGCGGCAGGCGACGCTGCTCGCGGACGCCGGCGGCGCGTTCACCGCCGACGACTTCCGGGCCCAGGGAGCCGAGTGGACCGAGCCGCTCAGCGCCCGCTACCGCGGCATGACCGTCGCCACGCACCCGCCCAACTCGTCGGGGATCATCGGCCTCGAGATCCTCCGGATCGCCGAGACGATGGAGCCGCCGGCGGCCACGGCGTTCGGCGCCGGGGCGTGGTCAGATCCGCGATGGGTCCACCACGTCATCGAGGCGGCGAAGCTGGCGACGGTCGATCGCGAACGGACGCTCTGCGACCCAGCGGCCGACGCGTCCGAGACGGCCGACCTGTTGAGCGACGCGCACATCCGCGATCTGGTCGGTCGGATCGATCCGGGACGGGCCAGCTGGGATCTGCCGCCGTGCCGGGCGCTCGTCCACGGGACGATCTTCCTCGCTGCCGTCGACGCGGACGGTGGCGCCGTCAGCCTGATCCAGAGCAATGCGTCGGGCTTCGGCTCAGGCATCGTCGATCCGGTCACCGGCATCCACTACCAGAGCCGCGGCGCCTCGTTCTCGCTCCAGGTCGGCGTGCCCGGGGAGCTGGTCGGTGGCCGTCGACCGCCCCACTCGCTGCTGCCGGCGATGACGTTCGCCGGCCCCGACACGAGTGCCGGGCCGGTCCTTGTCCACGGCTCGATGGGTGGCGACGCCCAGCCGCAGATCCTCGCCCAGGTCGTCTCGGCGTTCGTCGATGGAGGAGCCGATCCCGCGACCGCCATCGGCGCTCCCCGCTGGCACGTCGGCCCGGCCGCCGGGTCGGGCCCGCCGACGACGGTCGTCCTCGAGTCGCGGATCGATCCCGCCGTCCGGCGCGGGCTCGCCGAGCGCGGCCACGACCTCGTGGAGGTGGGGGCGTTCGATGGCGCGCTCGGTCACGCCCACGCGATCGAGCTCATCGATGGTGGACCGGCCCACGGCGGCAGCCTCGCCGCGGCGACCGATCCGCGCTCGGAGGGCCTGCCGGCGACCCGCTGACAGGCCGAGACGTCGCGGGTCGCCCCGTATACTCCACGCGCCGGCGGCAGCCGCGCTCACGACCGACCGCTGCCGGCCTCGCCGCTTCCCGGTCGCCCTGCCCGGAGGAACCCGTGACCTCGAACGTCGGCCAGAACTACCCCTACACGAGTGAGACCGAGCCCGAGCGGATGGCCGCGGTCGCCGACGCGCTCGCGAACCATGACGGCCTGGCCGAGAAGGTCGCCGCCGAGACGACCCCGCTCGACGACAACACTCGCTGGTGGGTCTGGAAGTGTCCGACGCCGGGCTGCCCCGGGCTCCTCCATGCAGCTGGCTATGCCCGCGACCTCCACGCCGTCTACGTCGTCTGCGACGGGACCTGCGGCCTGACCTTCCTCCGATAGCCGCCATGACGGAGGCCGGCCTCCGAGAGAGTCGACGCCGGCTGGCCATCGACGGTCTCGGGATCATCGCCTCGGCCGCCGGGTTCGGCTTCGTCTTCGGCCTGGCAGCCGCGGAGGCGGGCTTCTCGCTCATCGAGGCGATCGCGTTCAGCGTCATCGTCTTCGCCGGCGCGGCCCAGTTCGCCGCGGTCGGCTACATCGCGAGCGGCGTCGGGTGGCCGGCGATCATCCTCCTGACGGCGTTCCTCAACGCCCGCCACATCCTCTACTCCGCCGCCCTCGCCCCGTGGCTGTCGGGCGTCCGACGCCCGACCAAGGCCGCGATGGCCCATCTCCTGACGGACGAGGCCTTCGCCCTGACGATCGCCCACTTCGGCCGGATCGGGCGGGCCGACCCACCGGGCTACTGGTACGCGGCGATCGTCACGACCTTCATCCCGTGGAACATCGCGACGATCGCGGGCGCGCTGCTCGGCCAGTCGATCGCGAGCCCCGAGACCCTCGGGCTCGACGTGATCTTCCCGGCCGCGATGGCCGGCCTGGCGATCGGCCTCGCGACCGGCCGACGCGAGGTCGTCGCCGCCCTCAGCGGCGGGATCGTGGCGGTCGCCGTGGCGCTCGCCTGGGATCCCGCCGGGGGCATCGTGATCGGCGGTCTTGTCGGGCCCCTGCTCGGGCTCGCCATGCCGGCCCGCGATCGGCCGCCGGTCCCTCCGGCGCCGTTCGGCACGCTGCCGGCGGAGGGTCAGGAGGCGATCGAGGGCGAGACGCTCGGCCGCGACCCCGAGATCGGGGTGGCGCCGTGATCTCGGCGGCCGACCGATGAGCCTCGAGCTGGTCCCGCTCGCGATCCTCCTGTTCGCGGTGACGTATCCGTCGCGCGCGATCGGGCTGCTGGCGCCCGGCATCCACCGGCTGCCGGCCCCGATCCTGTCCTACCTGCGGCTCGTCGGCCCGGCCGTCCTCACCGCCCTCGCGGCCGTCAACACGATGGTCGTCGAGGTCGACGGGAAGCCGACCTTCCATGTCGGGATCGAGTGGCTGGCTGTCGTCGCCTGCGTCCTCGTCGTGATCTGGCGGCGGAACCTGTTCCTCGGGCTGCTCGTGGCGGTCGTGATCACCGCCGGGGCACGGGCGCTTGGGCTGGCCTGATCAGCCCGAGCCCGTCGAGGCGGGCCGTCAGCCGTGGCGCGCCTCGGCCTCGATCTCGATGAGCAGCGACGGGTCGATGAGGCGCGAGACCTCGACCAGCGTCGCCGCCGGCCGGATCTCGCCGAAGACCCGACCGTGGACATCGATCATGTCCGCCCCGGCTGCCTCGATGTCGGTGACGAACATCCGCGTCCGGACGACCTCGGCGAGCGTGAAGCCCGCCTCCGCGAGCGCCGTCTCGATCGTCCCGAGGGCCGCCATGGCCTGGTCGGCCACGTCCGCGTGGCGCGCCCGACCGTCGGGTCCGGCATCGGTCGTGCCGCTCACCCAGCAGCTGTCGCCGACCACGATCGCCCGGCTGTAGCCGGCGCGGGCCTCCCACGGTCCGCCGGACGAGATCCGCCGGCGGGTCACACCGAGCCGACGGCCCGGGCCGTCTCGTCGCGCTCGGAACGCCAGGCCCGGATCTCCGGATCCCGTCCGATGGCGAGGAGGAGGCCGGCCAGGAGCGTCGTCCGCGGAACGATCGAGTCGACCACCAGGTACTCCTCGGGCGAGTGATCGAGGCCGCCGATGGGCCCGAGCCCATCGATCGTCGGGATCCCGAGCCCGGCGGTCGTGTTGGCATCGGAGGCGCCACCGGTCGCGGCGTCCTTCAGGGGGAAGCCGAGGTCGGCCGCGATCGCGACGGCATGGTCGACGAGTCGACCGGAGCGCTCGAGCTTCTCCATCGGCCAGTGGCGTCCGGCCTCCTCGACCGTCGTCGTGACATCGGGCACGCCGAGGGTCGCCGGGTCGCCCGCGAGCCGTCGGATCTCCGCCTCGGCGGCCTCGAGGCCGGCACGGGTCTCGGCCCGGACGTCGACCTCCAGCTCGCAGCCCTCGGCGACGACGTTCGGCCGGGTCCCACCGCGGATGACGCCGACATTGACGGTGACCCCCGACCATCGGCCGGTCAGGGCGTGGAGCTGGGGCACCACGTGCGCCGCGGCGAGGATCGCGCTGCGACCCTTCTCGGGCTCGACGCCCGCATGTGCCGCGCGCCCGTGGATCGCGATGCGGAGGCCAAGGTTGCCCTTCCGCCGCCCGACGATGTCGCCGTTCGCCCGGGCGCACTCGAGGACGAGGCAGACGTCGACGTCGGCGGCGAGGCGCTCGATGACCGGCGTCGAGACGGGCGACCCGATCTCCTCGTCGGGGTTCGCGACGAAGGTCAGCCGGGCGAACGGCAGGACGGCACCGCCACCCTCTCCCGCCCCGGTGAACGTCCGGAGCGCTCGGATCGCGTACAGGCCGGCGAGCAGACCGGACTTCATGTCGGTCACACCAGGGCCATGGGCGATCCCGGCATCGTCGATGGAGAACGGCCGTGCGGCCGCCGTCCCGGGGTCGAAGACCGTGTCCATGTGGCCGATGAGCAGGACCCTCGGACCGGTCGGATCGCCCTCGAACGCCCCGACGACCGTGTCGCCGAGGTCGATGTCGGGAACCCGCGTGACGGTCGCGCCGAGCCGGCCAAGGAACGAACCGGTCCAGGCGCCGACCTCGTCGACACCGTCCTTCGTGTAGCTCCCGCAGTCGATCCCGACGAGGGTCGCGAGGTCGCGGAGATAGGCGGCCGCGTCGGCGCTGACGGCGGTCCGGAGGGCCGCCAGCTCGGCCGGCGCGACGAGCGACGCGGCCGTCATGGAGCTGCCGGGGCTGCGGCAGGGGCAACGGCAGGAGCATCCATCGGCCGCAGTCTACGGGCTATCCTGCGACGACCGTGCGCCTCGTCGAGATCCGTCTGCTGGAGGGCCCGAACGTCTACCGCCTCGACCCGACCCTCAAGGTCGAGGTGAGCGTCGGGAGGCGGCGGAGCTGGTACGGCCAGCGATCCCCGGGCCGATACGCGATCGTCCGGCTGGGGGAGGCGGTCCCGGCCCGCGAGTGGCCCGACGAGATCGCCCTGCTGGTCGACTGGATCCGACGTCTGCGGATCGAGGCTGGCGAAGGGCGCGCCGGGATCGCCGTCCACAGCTCGTCGGACCCGGGCCACTGGATCGTCGCCTACCCGTGGCAGGGCGCGGAGCGCGCCCGGGCGGTCGCGGACGGGGCGGTCGAGCTTGCGACCCGGGGCGTCTCGCCGGCGCGGCGGGCCCAGCTGACGGGGGCACAGGACCGGCTGCTCGAGCGGGTCCGGTCGCGCATCTCGACCGCCCGGACATCGCCGCCGTCGTGGATCCGGGACGTCGACCGGCGCGTCCCGATCGTCTCGATCTCAGGCACGAACGGGAAGTCGACGGTGACCCGGCTCATCAGCCACATCCTCGTCCGGGCAGGCCGCCACGTCGGGACGACGACGTCCGACGGCGTCTACGTCGACGAGCGGCTCGTCGATGCCGGTGACTGGACGGGGCCCGGGGGCGCGGCCCAGGTCCTGGGCCGGAGCGAGGTCGAGGTCGCGGTCCTCGAGACCGCCCGGGGCGGGATCCTCCTTCGTGGCATCGGCTATGAATCCAACGATGCCGCGGTCCTGACGAACATCAGCTCGGATCATCTCGACCTCCAGGGCATCCACACCCTGCCGGAGCTGGCCGAGGTCAAGGCGACGATCGCCCGGATCACCAGGCCCGACGGCTGGGTCGTCCTCAACGCTGACGATCCGCTCGTCGCAGCGGTCGCGCGCCGGGTCCGGGCCCACGTCGCGCTCTTCTCGATGGGCGGCGACGATCGGCGGTTCCGGCGTCATCTCGCGACGGGCGGACGCGGCTTCACGCTCCGCGGCGATACGGTCGTCGAGATCGAAGCTGGCGAGAGCCACCCACTGGCGACGATCCGCGAGCTGCCGATCACGATCGGCGGGCTGGCCCGGCACAACATCGCCAACGTGCTCGCCGCGGCCGGTGGGGCGCGGGCGCTCGGGGTGACGCGCGAACAGGTGTCCGACGGGCTGCGTGACTTCCGGCCGTCGGCCGACGTTTCGCCCGGGCGGCTGAACCTGTTCCGACTCGGTCAGCGCGTCGTGATCGTCGACTTCGCTCACAACGAGGCCGGCATCTCGGCGGTCCTCGACGTCGCCGAGGGGATCGCGGCCGGCGGAGCAGGCCGGGCGGCGCCGATCACCGTCATCGTGGGCACGGCCGGTGACCGGCCCGACGACACGCTCCGGGGCATCGGGCGGATCGCCGCCCAGCGGGCCCAGCGGGTCGCGATCAAGGAGACCCTCGACTATCTGCGCGGCCGGTCTCGCGAGCACGTCGCCGGTGAGCTGATGGCCGGGATCATCGAGGGCGGCGGGAACCCGGCGGACGTCGCTCTCTACGACTCCGAGGTGGCGGCGCTTCGCGGCGAGGTGAACGGCGCCGGAGCGCCGGCCGGCGCGCGGCCGGACTCGCCGCGGGTGATCGTCCTGATGTGTCACGCCGAGCGCGAGGAGGTCTTCGAGGCGCTCGATCAGCTGGGCGCCCGGCCGGTCGACGTGACCGCGGAGCTGACGACGCTGGTGCCCCGGCTGCAGGACCGACCGCGCCGCGCCTGAGCGACGCCTCCTCTGGCCCGGCCTCCCTCGACCTTGGAGTGGCTCGAATGTCATGATGCCCGTGGCGGTTTTTCGCCGCTCAGCTCGCCGGCTGGTGCGCGACCGGCCACTGCGACGTCACCACCCGCGAGCTCCCCCGCCGGATCGCCGCTCAGCGCGCCGAGATCGAGGAGCGGATCGTCGGGCTGCGCCACCTGGCCGATCGGCTGGCGAGACTCGAGCGCCACCTGGGCGACGACCGGCGGCTCCCGGTCATCGGCGAGGGCCAGCCGTGCTGCGGCGCCGCGGCGATGCTGGACGGTAGCTCCTAGCCGTACGCCACCCTGGGGCCACCCCGGTGGGTGCTGATGCCCATCGGCGCATCGGGTGGGCACCACGATCGGCACAACGACGGGAGCTGATGCCCATCGGCGCATTGCGCGGCGGCAGCCGCGCGGCGCATCATCCGACCGAGCGGCCCCGTCGCGGCCGCCCGACGGAGGGAGCGACCGTGTCCACAGAGGCGATCATCGGCCTGCTGCTCATCCTGATCTCGATCGTCGAGATCGTCGGGATCATCCGGATCGTCAGCGTCAACGCCCGCTAGCCCGGACGCTCGGCTTCCGAGTGCGGACCGCGCACGCCTGGCCTGACGGGGCGGGCTGCACGCCTGGCGTGCGGGTGGTCGTACGTCGAGGGCGGCCGGCACCGATCGCTCGTCCCCGCGAGCTACGGCGCACGGATCCCGTGCGATCCGGTGCGTGAGATGCGCGCATCGGCCCGAGATCCTCCGGTCGTGCGTCCATCCGCACGCGACGCGTACATCCGGCCGGACGCCGAGGACGACCGAGTCCCCTGCCAGGCCTCCCGGGAGCGCGATCGGCCCGGGAGCGCGATCGGCCCGGGAGCGCGAGGCCTCCCGGGAGCGCGATCGGCCCGGGAGCGCGATCGGCCCGGGAGCGACTACTAACCCTCCGGCACCTCGAGCTCGCCCGGGTCGGCGAACGCGGTCGCGCCGCGCGGCGCCCCGGCCACGGCCATCGCCTCGCGGTAGACGCCGATCGCGTCGTCGACGCACATGACGACGAGGTCACCCGGGACGGCCCGCCGGAGCGCGGCCCGGACGGCGGTCATCTCATCGAGGATCGTCTCGGCCTTCGTCGTCCGACCGCCCGAGCCTCGGGACTCGCGGGCCCCGGCCACGACGTTCGCGGCCGACTCGCCGGGCTGCCGGCCTCGGCGGTTCTTGTCCTCGCGGACGATGATCTCGTCGAAGGCCGTCGCCGCGACGGCGCCATAGAGCCGCTGGTCCTCGTCGCGGCGGTCGCCCGGGATCCCGAGGACGCCGATCGCCCGCCCGCGCCGCGGCCCCGTCCCGTTGCCCTCTGACGCGGCCTTCCCCGCCGGTTGCTTCGCTCCGCCGCCTCGAGCGTGGCCGTCGGGCTCATCCATCATCCGACTGACGAAGTCGGCCAGGTTCCGCATCCCGTCGACGTTGTGGCAGTAGTCGATGACGACCCGCACGCCGCCGACCTCGAGGAGGTTGAGCCGGCCGGGCGCCTGGAAGAAGGACGTCGAGAACGTCCGCAGGCCCTGCCGGATGTCGTGCAGGTGCGCGCCGGAGGCCCACGCAGCCGCGGCCGCGGCCAGCGCGTTCGCGACGTTCATCCGCGCCCGACCACCGAACGTCGCCGGGATCAGGTGGGTGTACAGGACCGGCATCGTCCGGGAGCCGAGGCGGAGGACGAGCAGCTCGCCCTCGGGGGTCACCTGGAGGGTGAAGGCCGCGCCGCCGCGACCGGTGTGCCCGTCGACCCGGTCGTAGCCGTCGACGCCCTTCTCGGTCGCCATCGAGAAGTACACGACCCGGCCCGCGCAATGGCGGCCCATCCGGGCCACGAGCGGGTCATCGGCGTTGAGGACTGCCGTGCCGGAGCGCGGGACCGCCTCGACGATCACCGCCTTGACGTTCGCGAGCTGCCCCAGCGAGGTGATCCCGCCGAGGCCCAGGTGGTCGCCGGTGACGTTCGTCACGACCGCGACGTCATTGCGGTCGTAGCCAAGGCCCTCGCGCAGGATCCCGCCGCGGGCGACCTCGAAGACCGCGGTGTCGACGGTCGGGTTCTGGAGGACCATCTGGGCCGACTTCGGCCCGGACATGTCGCCGCGCTTGATGAGTCGTCCGTCGATCACGATGCCGTCGGTCGAGGTCATCCCGACCCGTCGGCCCATCAGCTTGAGGACATGAGCGATCATCCGGACCGTCGTGGTCTTGCCGTTCGTGCCGGTGACCGCGAGGATCGGGATCCGGGCCGCGGTGCCGGGCGGGAACAGCCCGTCGATGACCGGCTTGGCGACGTACTGCGGCTCACCCTCGGTCGGGTGGGTGTGCATCCGGAACCCGGGCGCGGCGTTGACCTCGACGATCGCGCCGCCGGTCTCGCGGACCGGGGTCGTGATATCCGGGCAGATGAAGTCGATGCCGGCGACATCGAGGCCCACGATCTGGGCCGCGGTCTCGGCGATCTCGACGTTGTCGGGGTGGGCCTCCAGGGTCCGGTCGATCGAGGTCCCGCCGGTCGACATGTTGCCGGTCAGGGCGAGCTTCACCCGGACGCCCTCGGCCGGGATGCCGTCCACGTCATCGCCCTGGGCCCGGACGAGCGCCGCTGCGGCGTCGTCGAGCGAGATCCGGGTGAGGACCTTCTCGTGGCCGATGCCGCGGCGCGGGTCCTGGTTCGCGATGTCGACGAGCTCGCGGATCGTGTGCCCGCCGTCGCCGACGACGGACGCCGGCACGCGCTCGGCGACCGCCGCGACCTTGCCACCGATGACGAGGACCCGGTAGTCGCTGCCGGCGACATACGTCTCGACGACGACATCGCCCGCCCGACTCTCGCGGAGGGCCTTCGGGAACGCCGCCCGGACGTCCTCCTCGGACCGCAGGTCGAGGGCCACGCCGCGGCCATGGTTGCCGTCGAGCGGCTTGACGACACACGGATAGCCGAGCCGCCGCGCGGCCGCGACCGCCTCGTCCTCGGTGTCGACGACCTCCGACCGCGGGACGGGCAGACCGGCCGAGTCGAGGAGTCGGTTCGTCAGGCTCTTGTCGGACGCGATGTCGACCGCGATCGCCGGCGTCCGCGACGTCATCGTCGCCCGGATCCGCTGCTGGTGGACGCCCTGGCCGAGCTGGACGAGGCTGTGGCGGTCGAGCCGGATGTACGGGATGTCGCGGCTGACGGCCTCGTCGATCAGGGCCTGGGTCGATGGCCCGAACGCCTGGCGCTCGGCCAGCCGGATGAGCCGCTCCAGGTCGGCCATCAGGTCGAAGTCCGGGGCAGCGGTCGGGTCGACGAGGTGGTTGACGAGCGCGACGGAGATCCGGCCGGCCTCGATGCCGACGCTCTCCTCGCGGAACTCGTAGATCACGTTGTAGTGACCGTGCGGCCCGGCCGAGCGGGTCTTGCCGTGGCGGACGTCGGTCCCGGCGAGGTTCTGGAGCTCGAGGGCGATGTGCTCGGCGACGTGGCCGGCCCAGGTGCCTTCGCGGAGACGGGTGATGAACCCGCCGCGCCGGCCGAGCGAGCAGGCATGGTCCTCGAGCGACGGCAGGAGCTCGACCAGGGCGTCGACGAAGCCCGGGATCGTGTTCGAGGGGTATTCCTCGAGGCTGCCCAGGTCGACGAGCATCCGGACGACGGGCTCGCGGGCCCAGTAATTCGGGCCGCGCAGGACCCGGGTCTCGAGGATCGCGAGCGACGGCTCTGGACCGGTCGTGCTCGACGGGGACGCAGCCGTGGAGGATCTCGCCGCCTTCGAGGGCTTCGTGGTCGCCTTCGGCGCAGCTTTCGCCACTCTGGTCCTCCGCTCCCTGCACGTGGGGCCCGAGTGTATCCCGTGCCGCCGGGCGGATCCGCACCGCGGATGGTCCGGACTACTCGGAGGCGGCCTCGACGCTCGGCAGAGCCCGCAGGACCGGGGTCGCCACCCGGTGGCGCCGGACGATGTCGAACCGATAGCCCGCCGGAAGGGAGTGCAGGACGACGTTGCTGATCATCACCGGCCGGTGACCGCGGACATCCCAGGCGTCGGTCTCGGAGGCGGACCCGTCGACGATCGTCACCGACCCGCGGCCGATGACCTCCATGACGTGGTCCGGGCCGACGACGCCGGCGGTGTCCTCGTCGACGCCGAGCCCGAGGAGGCTCGGGTTCTGGGCGACGAGGCTGAGCAGCCGTCCGAGCCGGTTGCGCTGCTGGAAATGCTGGTCGACGATCACGCCCGGAAGGACACCGAGCCCGACGGCGATCTGGGCCATCCGCTGCTTGGGCGTCGAGCCGGACGCGCCGAACGCGACCATGTGGCTCGACATCGCCGAGGCGCCGGCCGACGTCCCGGCGACGACCGCGCCGTCCCGGAACCGGTCCAGGATGGCCTGGGCGACCCGCGTCCCGCCGACGATCGAGGCCAGCTTGAGCTGGTTGCCGCCCGTCAGGAAGATGCCGCTGCTCTCGCGGATCGTGGCGGCTGCGCCCTCGTCGTTCGCCTCCGCCCGGTCGGTCGCGTGGAGCGGCGCGACGTGGGCGGCGCCGAGCTCGCGTGAAGATCGTCCGATAGCGTTCACCGGCCTCGAGCCCGAAGCTGCTGGCGGTGCTGATGACAGCGATCCGCGCACGCTCACCACCCGCCAGCGTGACGAATCGCTGGAGGATGACGCGGTCGCGGACCTTGTCCTCCGCGCCGCCGATGACGATGACGGTGCCCTCAGCCATGCTCCGCGGGAGTATAGCGGCGGCCCTGTGGCGCCCGGGCACCACCCGTTGGTCATGGCTGAGCGGAGGCTCAGCCCCCGGTCTCGGCCGCCGTGACGATGAACATCCCACGGCACCACTGGATCGCCTGCTCGTCGGTCATGTCGGACATCCCATCCATCCCGGATGGCGACGGGCGACACTCGTTGCTGGCGGGGTCGTCAAAGTGGCCGGTCGATCTGGACCCCTCCGGGGAAGGGGCCTGGGCTCATCCCATCAACGACCGGTGGCTGCCATAGGACGGGAAGATGCACCGATGAGCCCGCCGAGTAGAGCGGGAGACTCGTCGTGAGGTCAAACCCCGTGAAGCTGTCGACGAGGTAGAGGCGGCCGGAATCGGAATCCTCGACCTGCTTGAACCGCGGCGGCGCCTCCAGCACGGCCGTGTCGATGTCGATGTTGACGGGCAGGCACCCCAGCCCCGAACACGAGCGTCTTCGAGCCGTAGCAGGCGATCCGGTGTCTCGATGTCGAGGGCAGCAAGCGCCGATGGGGTCACCTTGGCCGGGCAGTCGACCGCCGAGCTGGGGGCGGGAGAGAACGCCGGGCTCGGGTTCGGATCGGTGTACGGCGAGAACGCCGGGCTTGGGTTCGGATCGGTGTATGACGAGAACGCCGGGCTCGGGTTCGGATCGGTGTACGGCGAGAACGCCGGGCTCGGGTTCGGATCGACATACGGCTGTACCGGCGAGAACGCCGGGCTCGGGTTCGGATCGGTGTACGGCGAGAACGCCGGGCTCGGGTTCGGATCGGCAGCAACCGTGCAGCCGCCCAGGAGCACGACAAGCGCTACGCCTCGGGCCGCGATGGTGGAAAGGGCCATAGACCGAGTGGCGGCGGGGCGTCGCGCCGCTTCCGTGACGGCCGCCACTCGGCGGCGCCCGCCGAGACCCTTCACGGCTTGGCCAGCACGACGACGCCGTCATTGCTCAGCCCGAACAGGACGAGCGCGCCCGTGGCGGGGTCATGGCGCATGACCGGGTAGCCGACGCTGCCATCTGGGATCGCCGCGGAGGTCCAGCCATCTGGCGTCTCGGTGAACAGCTTTGTCCCGAAGCCGGGCAGCCCGCCACCCACCACGACGGCCTCGATCGCACCCGAGCCCGGGTCGAGGGTCAGGGAGGTCTGGCCATCGGACTTGGAGATCCGGTCGACTGACCAGCCGTCGGGACGTTCGCGAGCCACGTAGGTCCCGTCCTGGGGCCCGGGACCGGGCCCGGCGCATCCGCCGCCTTCCGTGGACTCCGTCCAGATGATCGACGCACGACCAGCAGGATCGAGCACGAGCGACGGCCACTGGAAGAACGTCTTGGCCGTCTCGGCGACCGTCTGGATCGACAGGTGGTCGCCATCGACCGCGGCATACCGGATCGCATGGCCGGTGACGTAGGCGATCCGTGCCCGCCCGTCGTCGCCCACCCGGAGCGACGTCGAGGCGGCGTCAGGGATCGTCGAGGCGGCGTCAGGGATCTGGATGCGGGTCGAGCCGGTCGCTGACTTCGACTCGTAGAAGACCGACCGCCCGTCATCGTTGGTGACGGTCAGATGGATCACGCCGTCGACGACGCGGAACGCCTGGACCCGATCTCCGACAGAGCCGATCCGCACGGGATCCGACCATGCGTCAGCCGTCGACTGACGGGATACGACGTAGACCCCCTCGTCCAGCAGACCCGGGTCGCCACAGCCGCCCTCCCTGGGAGCGAGCAGGCTGTACGCGACGGAGACCGCCGTCCCGTCGACCGCGACCCTCGGTTCCAGTTCCAGCCTGTGGGTCGGGGGGACGAAGCTGGTCTCCTTCCAGGTCACGCGGTCGACGGAGGTCAGGTAGCGGATGCGGTCATCGCAGATGGCGACGACGTGCGACCGCCCGCTGTCATCGATCGTCGCCGACAGGTCGTAGCAGCTGCCACCACGCACGACCGTCGGCTTCGACCAGCCGGACACGAGTGAGCTCGCGGCCGACGGGGCCGGTGACGGCGAGGGCTGCGAGCTCGGGGCGGTCGACGGGGCCACCGGTGACGGGCTGCCTGACGACGGTGCGCTCGAAGGGGCTCCCGAAATCGGCGTGCCCGCCGATCCTGAGCTCTCTGGCGATGCGCTCTGTGAGGACGTCGAGGCCGTGCATGCGGCCAGGAGCAGGGCCGCGACGGAGATGGGCAAGAGCCGGCCGAACGGTCGGGGCATGGAGCCCCCTCTCTCATGTCGGCTGGGCGCCGATCGGAGAGGAGACGCCGTTGGCGACCTTTCGTGACGGGATGCCCGATCGCCCTTGGCGAGTTGCTGGATGCGGCCTGTCGCTCGCCCCGACCGCGAGGCAGGGTGACGGGCAGGGTGTACCGTCGTTTCGGGAGCGTCCGCGACGGCGTCGTGGTGGGCCCGAGCAAGAGGGGGCGTCGTGTTCCTCAACCAGATCCACTACTTGACCGATCGGCTCGGCCAGGCTCGAGGACTGCGTCTCGTTCTCCTCTTGCTGGGGCCGCTCGCGGTCTTCGCCCTGCTCGTGCTGGTCCTCCGCGGCTGAGGCTCAGCTCGCCGGCTGAGTCCGTCGGGCCGGCCGTGCGATGCTGTCGCGATGGTGACGACGGCAGGGCACCCGGATCGGAGCCACGAGCGCGCGATCCGGCGCGCTGGCGTCTTCCGGCGCGCCCTCCGGCGCGAGACATCGCGCCTCCGCGATCCGCGCCGGCTGGCCGCGATGGCGATCCTCATCGTCGTCTTCGCCCTGATGCTCGCGGGCCTGTTCGCTCGCGGCGAGGCGGCCGGCGCCGACGCCCGGGCGTACTGGGCCGGCGTCCGGCTGTGGCTCGGCGGCGGCGATCCCTACGAGCCGACCGGTCCGTTCCTGCCGTACGTCTACGCCCCCTGGACGCTGCCGCTCCTCATCCCGTGGGCGATCCTGCCGTGGGACGTGGCCTGGTTCGTGTGGCGCGTCGGGACAGCCCTGCTGCTGCTCTGGACGATCGACTGGGCCTATCGCCGCCGGCCGCTCTCGACCGCGGTCGCGGTCGCGCTCCTGGCGTTCCCGTTCGCGGCGAACATCGACACCGGGAACATCAACCTCGTCCTGACGCTGATGCTCTGGGCCGCCCAGTTCACCGGACCCGGGCTGTCGGGCGGCGCTGTGGGCGCTGGCGGCCTGGACGAAGTGGATCCCGGCGCCGTTCTGGCTTATCCTGGCGCCGCGGGCCCGCGGCTGGGGCCTCGTCTGGCTGGCGGTCTCGGCCGGGCTCTCGATCCTGCTGCTGCCGCGTGACGCTCCACCAGCTCGACGTGCTGTTCGGCTTCGGGCCACGACCGCTCCGGCTCGACTACCTCATCTACCTGTGGGCCCTCGTCCCGTGGCTGTGGCGCGAGCCGGCGCCGCTGGCCTGGCTTCGGCCGTCGACCTGGCGGGCGCGCTGGCCGGGCTCCGCGGCGTCGTGGGGCTCGAACCGGGCGACTGAGGCGCCTCGGATCGGGACCGGCTCGCCCACCGGCTCGCCATCCGCGACCGACGGCACCGAAACTGGATCCTCGCGCCGCTGCTCATCGACCCGGGTGAGCAGCAGCGAGCCGATCAGGTAGTACGAGCAGGCGACTCCGAACGCCAGGCTGGGCCCGAGTCCGTACTCGACGGAATTGCCGAGATCGACGACCAGCAGCCCGATCGCCGCCGCGAGCGCTCCCGGAAGCGCCCGTCACGACGTTGCTGATGCCCATGTACCGGCCCGACTCGGCCTTGGGGATGATGTCGGTCATGAGGGCCCAGTCGACGGCGAGGAAGATCCCGCCGCCGATGCCGACCGGCACGACCGCGAGCAGGGCGAGCTGGGTCGTCGGGGCGATCGCCAGGGCGGCCATCCCGACGAAGCCCGATCGCGGCGGCGAGGTAGATCATCCGCTTGCGGCCGAACCGGTTCGAGGCCCGACCCGATGGCGCCGTCGCGATGGCCCCGAAGACGATGACGAGCGCTCCCGCGACGAACGTGTAGTAGAGGGCGCTCTGGCGATCGAGGCCGAAGGCATCCTGCATGAAGAAGAACGCGATCGAGGTGAGCGTCGCCGTGGCCATGAGCAGGAAGAGCCGCGAGCCGAGCATCCAGATGTAGCTCCGCTCGTGGAGGATATCGGTCCCCCAGGCGCTCCTCGCGACCTGGAGCCACGACTTGCCTTCCCGCGGGATGCCCTGTCGCCCATCGCGGACGCGGGTGACGGTGATGAGCATCGTGACGAGCTCGATGACCATGATCGGCACGACGACGAGGCGAGGATTCCCGGTCGTCCCGTTGATGAGGGCCACGAGCATCGCCCCGCCGCCCGCGCCGAGCAGGATCATCAGCCCCATCAGGCCGCTGGCGAGGCCCACCTGGCGGGCCGGAACGAGGTCCGGCATGTAGCCCTGGAACGGGCCCTGGGCGAAGTTCGAGCTGAACTGCAGCAGCACATAGAACAGCAGGATGCCGACCCAGGCGCCGGCGAAGTACAGGCCCACCAGGAACACCATGTCGAACAGCGTCCCGATGAAGATGAACGGCTTGCGTCGACCGAAGCGCGACGAGAAGTGGTCGGAGATCGACGCGACCGTCGGCTGGACGAGGATGGCGACGATGACCCCGAGGTTGACGATGATCGCCTCGGCGATGCCCTTGCCGACGGTGAGACCACCGAAGATCGGCGTCGGGTCGGCGCAGACCTCGTTGCCGCGGCACACGAGGTCGACCATGAGGATCGGCAGCAGGCTGATGCCGAGCGCGCCCCACAGGATGTTGATCGCCAGCCAGTAGGAGTTGAGCTCGAGCAGCTCGCGCAGGCTCAGGTCGGACGTCGGGCGCTCGCCCGCCGACCCGGTCGCGACGCTCGGTCCATGCATCGCCACAGCCCCACCTCATCGTCCCTGGTGTCTCGGGTAGAGACGCCGGGACGACCGACGCGTTGCAGCCTACGCCGCGCTCAGAGCGCGGCGGTAGCCCTCAGCGGGACGAGGCGGCGGTCCGTGGCCGCCGGAGCAGCGAGCCGGAAGAGCGACCGGTCGAGCGAGTAGATGCCGGTCGAGGCGATGCGGATCGCGCCCGAGACGGAACGTGAAGACCCGGTTCTCCGCGTTCCCGGAGTAGTGCCAGGACGCGGCCGTCGGCGGCGAGGACCGCGAGGTTCGCCTGGCCGCCGAACGTGTCGTGGAGCGCGCCGAGGAGATGCTCGACCGGCTCGCCGTCGTGCCAGGCGTCCTCGAGCCAGCGGGCCCCGACCTCGGTGTCGGCGCGGCCGTGGATCCGGCCCTCGGCCTGGTAGCGGCGTCGCCACGGCCGGAAGTCGCGCAGGTCGCCGTTGTGGCTGAAGACGTACCGACCGGCCGGGTCGTCGAACGGCTGGGTGTCGGCCATCCCGAGCGTCGAGAGGCGGGACGGCCGGCGAAGGTGGACGAGCAGGCTCGTCGTCTCGGCGGCCCCGACCCGGGCCGCGCCGTCGGGGTCGTCGCGGAACGCCCGGACGTCGCGGTAAGAGGTCAGCGGGACGTCCGGCCGACCAGTCGTCCACGCCGCGCCCCAGCCGAAGCCGGCGATGCCGAACCGCTCGAGCCGCTCGGTGAACGGCCACAGCTCGTCGATCCGGAACGGCGCCGTCGGCCCGGGCGACGTAGTGCTCGCACATGGCGAGCGATGGTACGCCGACGGTCAGGCGAGACCGGATCGTCGACTCGTACTCCGGGAAGTAGCGACCGATCACCGGCAGGTCGAACGCCGACAGGATCGACTCCTTCGGACTCACGGGCCAGGAGGAACTCGAACGACCGGCGGACGAGCTCGGTCGGGTCCTCGGCGGTCGGATCGAGGCGTGCCAGATCGGCCGGTGCGACGGTGACGCTGTGGACGGTCGTCGAGTCCTCCTCGACGACGTCGACGCGACACGTCCAGCCCGACCCGACCGCGCGGCAGGCGACCGCCACGCTCCCCATGTCACCGGGCATCCTGACACGTCGGGCACCACGTCGTCACCCTCGGGATGTCCGTACCCTGGCGGACGGATCGGAGGATCGTCCCGCAGCGGCGGCACGGCCGGCCCGGCGCGGCCGTAGACCCACAACGACCCGACGGCCCGACGATCGCGACCGGTCGTGACCCGCTCGGCGCCTGCGCGAGGCGCGGCGTTCTCGACGAGGATCCTCCGGGCCGTCGCGATGAGCCGGTCGAGGGTGGCATCGTCGAGGCTCGCGGACGGGCGCGAACGGCGAGACCCGCTCGATGATACAGGGCCTCGGTCCGGATGACGTTGCCGATCCCGGCAGCGACGCGCTGGTCGAGGAGCGCGACTCCGATCTGCGGTGTCGGCGCGGGACGGATCGCGGAGACGACGATGGACCTCGGCGAGATCCGCGTCCGGGTCGAGCAGGTCCGGGCCGAGCGATCTGCAGGGCCGGATGGAGGTGCTCGGCCCGCTGCTCGAACAGCTCGACGACCGGCGCGTCGAAGCAGACGGCGACGGCGCCCGGGACCTCGAGCACGAGGCGAGCCCGCGCGGCCGGGCGCCGCCACGGCTCGCCGGGTCGATAGCGATGCCAGGAGCCGGTCATCCGCAGATGGGTCCGGATCTCGAGGCCGTCATCGAACCGGATGAGGAGGTTCTTGCCGACGGCTTTCGACCGCCTCGATCCGCGCGCCGACGATCCGCTCGACACGCGGAACGGGTCCGGGCCCACCGGTCCGAGCCGCCGTCACCGTCCGCCCGACGAGATAGGGGCGCAGGCCCGCGGCCGTCCGCGCGAGGGTGTCGCCCTCGGGCACCTACCGCGCCGCCCCGCAGGACGAGCCCGCGATAGCCGGCGACGAACCCGGCGCCGAGGAGCCGGTCGCGCCACGGGGCTCGAGCCGACGGGCTGACCGTCGACCCGGGCGACGACGAGCTCGCGCATCCGGCCGTCGGCCACCAGCTCGCGAAGAGCGCCGATCGCGGCGGCCGCGATCTCCTCGTCGTCCGCGGCGGGCAGCGTGACGAGCGACCCGCCGCCGCGCTCGAGATACAGGCAGGCGACGCCGTCGACGAGGACGACATACGCGCCCGCGGCACGCGCCGGCGTCCGTCGGTCGTCCTCCGACCGGCGCGGCCAGCCGAGCGCGGCGCCGTACGGGTTCGCCGGATCGGCTGCCGCGAGGAGTTGGACCGTCGGGCTCCCGGGCTCGGGCTCGCGCGCCGCGCGGAGTCGCTCCAGCGCACCCGGGAGGGCGAACTGGGCGGCCCCGAGGCCATCGACGAAGTAGCCCCGCCGGATCCGGCCGCTCTCCTCCATCGCCCGGAGGATCGGATACGCCGCCGCGAAGCCGCCCTCGACGCCCTCGCTCATGACCGCCTCGCGGGTCACGACCCCGTGGCGCTCCAGCAGCGACCGTCGCGAGCGCATGGGCCCGCTCGGTCGGCGCGACGGACGGCTCTGCGACCAACGACCATCGGCCAGCAGCCTCCGGCGGGCCGAGGGCGGTGAGGCGCCCGGGACGAGGCCGCGGCGTGCGAGCCCGGCCCCCGCCGGTCCGCTTCCAGCGCAGCGCCCGCAGCGGGGCGAACGTGTCGTTCGTGACCTCGCCGGCCCACACCAGGTCCCACAAGGCGTCGAGGACCTCGCGGTCCGGCCCGCCGCCCGCGGCCGCATGGATCTCCCGGTAGAACGATGCGCCGCGCCGGGCGAGATGCTCGCGGATCGCGTCGTGGCGCTCTCCGCTCGGACGGTCTTCCGCGGCGGCGCCACCGATCCGTGGCGCGAGCGCCTCGCGGCCGGGCCGGACCAGGACGACGCGGCCGTCGTCGCGTCCCAGGCTGCCGCGCCCGATCCAGGCGACCTCCCCGAGCGAACCGAGCTCGTCGAGGAGCCGCGGTTGATAGCCCGGGACCCGGACCGGCAGGACATCGCGCTCGAGGACCGAGGCCGGGATCGCCAGGCCGGCGAGCTGGTCGACGACCTCCGCGAGTCGCTCGAGCGCCGCCGTCGGACCGAGTCCGCCACGCGTCTCGCCGACGCTCGCCACTCCCTGCCAGGCCGGCAGGAACCGGGCCAGCGCCGTCGGCTCGACCGGCTCGACCTCGCGCCGGAGCCGCGCGAGCGAGCGACGCCGGAGCTGGCGGAGGACCTCGGGATCGCACCATTCGCGCTGGGCGCCGCCGGGACGGAACTCGCCCCGGAGGACCGTGCCCACCGCAAGCAGCCGCTCCAGGGCGCCCTCGACGACGCCCTGCGGCAGGCCCCAGCGCGTCGCCGGGTCGGGCGTGAGGAACGGGCCGTGGGTCCGGGCGAAGCGGGCCAGGAGGCCCTCGAGCGCGGCCGTCGTCGGGCCGGTGAACGCGGCCGGCACCCCGACCGGTGACTGGACACCGACGCCGTCTCGATACCGGGCGACGTCCTCGATCGCGATCCAGCGGTCCTCGCCGGCGATCCGGACGGCGACCGCGCGCCGGGACCCGGCGAGGTCCGAGAGCCACGGATCGGCGACGGCGGCACCGCCCTCGACCCGGGCCGCGACCTCGATCGCGGAGAGGTCGCCGAGTCGCCGGAGGAGGTCGTGGAGCTGGTCGACCGTCGTCGCCCGGCGCTCGTCGGTCAGTGCCTGGAGCGACAGCTCGAGATCGGCCAGGGCTTCCGGGTCAAGCAGCTCGCGGAGCTCCTCCTGGCCCAGCAGCTCGCGCAGCAGGTCGCGGTCCAGCGTCAGCGCCTGGGCCCGCCGCTCGGCCAGCGGCGCGTCGCCCTCGTACATGTAGACCGCGACGTAGTCGAACAGCAGGGACGACGCGAACGGACTGGCCCGGGCCGTCTCCACCCCGTGGACGGCGATCTCCCGGCGCGCGACGCCCATCAGGACCTCGCGCAGCGCCGGCAGGTCGAAGACGTCGGACAGGCACTCGCGGTACGTCTCGACGAGGATCGGGAAGCTGCCGTAGCGGCTGGCGACGGCGAGCAGGTCGGCCGCCCGCTGGCGCTGCTGCCACAGCGGCGTCCGCGTCCCGGGCCGACGGCGAGGCAGGAGGAGCGCCCGGGCGGCGTTCTCCCGGAACCGCGCGGCGAACAGGGCGCTGTTCGCGACCTGTCCGACGACCAGGTCCTCGACCGTCTCGGGGTCGGGGAACAGGAGGTCCTCGACGCCGTCGAGGTCGGCTTCCGGGAGCCGGACCGCGATCCCGTCGTCGGACCAGATCGTCTGGATCTCGGCGCCGAACCGCTCGCCGAGCCGCTGCTCGATCGCCAGCGTCCACGGCGCGTGGACGCGGCCGCCGAACGGGGTGAGGAGCGTGAGCCGCCAGTCGCCCAGCTCGTCGCGGAACCGCTCGACGACGACCCGCCGGTCCGTCGGCAGCGCCCCGACGACCTCGCGCTCCTCCTCGAGGTAGGCGACGAGGTTCTCGGCCGCGAGCTCGTCGAGGTCGTTCCGCTCCCGCAGCCGACCGACCGCCGCCGCGCGACCGCGGACGCCCCGCGGCCGAGGTCGGCCTCGACCTCGCCGACGAACGCTCCGATCGCCCGCCCCAGCTCGACCGGCCGCCCGACCGCATCGCCATGCCAGAACGGCAGCTTGCCGGGCTCGCCGGGCGCCGGGCTCACGAGGACCCGGTCGTGGGTGATCTCGTCGATCCGCCAGCGAGGACGCGCCGAGGGTGATGACCTCGCCGGCGCGGCTCTCGTAGACCATCTCCTCGTCGAGCTCGCCGACGCGGCGGCCCGGCGTGCCCGCCTCGCCCTGCATGAAGACGCCGTACAGGCCCCGGTCGGGGATCGTGCCGCCGCTCGTGACCGCGACGACCCGGGCGTCCCGACGGCCCTCGATCGCCCCGGTCAGACGGTCCCAGACGAGGCGGGGCTTGAGCTCGGCGAACTCGTCGGACGGGTAGGCCCCGGCCAGCATGTCGAGGACGGTGGCGAGGATGTCGCGTCCGAGGGTCTCGTACGGGCGCGGCCCGGGTCACCGTCTCGAGCATCTCGTCGGCGGTCCAGCGATCCATCACCGCCATCGCGACGAGCTGCTGGGCGAGGACGTCGAGCGGGTTGCGCGGGATCGTCGTCGTCTCGATCGCGCCGGCATGCATCCGCTCCGCGACGACCGCCGCCTCGAGCAGGTCGCCGCGGAACTTCGGGAAGATGACGCCCTTGCTCGGCGCCCCGACCTGATGCCCGGCCCGTCCGACCCGCTGGAGTCCCGAGGCGACGCTCGAGGGCGCCTCGACCTGGATGACGAGATCGACCGCGCCCATGTCGATGCCCAGCTCGAGGCTGCTCGTCGCGACGAGCGCCGGCAGCCGGCCGGCCTTGAGCTCCTCCTCGATCGCCAGGCGCTGCTCGCGGGCGATCGAGCCGTGATGGGCCCGGACCAGGTCCTCGCCGGCCGCCTCGTTCAGCCGCTGGGCGAGCCGCTCGGCGAGCCGGCGGCTGTTCGTGAAGACGATCGTGCTGCGATGGGCCCGGATCAGCTCGAGGATCCGCGGGTAGATCGCCGGCCAGATGCTCGTCCGCGGCTCGCGGCGGTGGCCGGCCCACCGGGTCGCTCGTCGAGCGGCAGGACCTCACCGATCGCCGCCATGTCCTCGACCGGGACGACGACCGACAGCTCCAGCGGCTTGCGGGCGCCGGCGTCGACGATCGCCACCTCCCGATCCGGGCCGACGCCGCCGAGGAACCGGGCGATCGTCTCGAGCGGGCGCTGGGTGGCGGACAGCCCGATCCGTTGGGGCGGTGTCGACGTCCGGCCGTCCTCGGCGGAGGCGCGACGGAGATGCTCGAGGCGCTCGAGGCTCAGCGCCAGATGGGCCCCGCGCTTCGTGCCGGCGATCGCATGGACCTCGTCGACGATGACGTGCTCGACGCCGCGGAGGATCTCGCGAGCCTGGCTCGTGAGGAGGAGATAGAAGCTCTCCGGCGTCGTGACCAGGATGTCCGGCGGGTGCCTGACGAGCTGGCGACGATCCTCCGCCGGCGTGTCGCCGGTCCGGCTCGCGATGCTGATCGCCGGCACCGGGCAGCCCGAGGCGCTCGGCGGCGAGCGCGATGCCCGCGAGGGGCGCCCGGAGGTTCCGCTCGACGTCATAGGTCAGCGCCTTCATCGGGCTGACGTAGAGGACCCGGACATGGCCCGGCTGGCCGCGACGCGGCGGCGGGCTCGGGTCGCGCGCCAGGCCATCGAGACACCACAGGAACGCGGCGAGGGTCTTGCCGCTGCCGGTCGGCGCGTGGATGAGCGTGTGGTGGCCCGCGGCGATCGCCAGCCAGCCCTTCGCCTGGGCCTCGGTCGGCGTCGCGAAGCTCGCCCGGAACCACTCCTGGACGGGCGGGGAAAACAGGTCGGTCGGGTCGTCCACCACGGGACGGCGAGTATACGTCGCAGGCCTCCATTTCGACCGGATGTTCTATCTCCGACCGACAGGCGATGTGTCACGGGCGCGACCGCTCCGACCGAACGTGCGTGGACGCCTCGTCGGTCGGCTGGGGGATGGCGCGTCGAGGGTCGTCGGGGGAGACTACGGAGCACAGACGAAGCCGATCCCCAGCGGCACCAGCGAGACTCTTCGAGGGGGAGACGCAGATGCGACGGTTCCATAGCCACGATGCAGGGCCGGCCCGCCAGGCCGACTACCGGCCGCACGCCGAAGAGCGGCGCCGGGCTCACCTGGCGGAAGGCAGCCACAACGACCACCAGCCGTTCGAGGCGGTCCGTCAGGCGTTCGCAGCGATGTTCACGCCGCTGCGAACCTCAGGGGGAAGCTTCGCCTGACCCGCTTCTCGAACGAGCACCTCCGACGACGGCGGCCGACAGGCCGCCGTCGTTCCATGTCCGGCCCGGTCCGATCGCAGCCGTGTCGATCGGGCGGCCGACCTGTCGCCGGTGCGACAGCCCGGGGCCGCGCTGGGCGACCCACCGAGGGCGTGACGTCGGACCGGCCTGGCGTCGCCGCGGGGATGGCCGGATCGGGCGGTCGCTCCGACACTGACGAGGTCGCGCTTTCGCTCGCGACACCCGGGACGGGCCAGACGGATCCGGGTCTCGAAGGAGGACCACGATGCATCCGACGACATATCACGAGCTCGCGCACATGCACCAGAGCGAGCTCCTCCGCGAGGCCCAGAACGCCCGCCTGGCGAAGCAGGCCAAGGCCGCGACGGCCAGCGACAAGACGAACCTGTTCGGCGGTGTCCGCGAGGCGGTGAGCTCGCTGATGCAGGCCCTCAAGCCGACCAAGTCCGGCTCGATCACGACGGTCAGGACGAGCTCGATCTAGCCGGTCGGCTCGCCGGGTCGCACGGGGGCGGTCCGTTCTGGAGGGGAGGGACGGTCCACAGCGAGGGGAAGGGGGTCCGGGTCGAACCCGGACCCCCTTCGTCGTGTCCGGCGCCCGCCGTGGTCGTTCGCCGCATCGCGGCCCGTGGGCCGACCGGGCCATCGGTCCCGGCGGATTCGGGCCTGTCGGCCCGGGTGGCAGGTCAGACGCGCGGTAGTCTCTCCAGATAGAGATCGCACCGGGATCCCGAACGAGGGATGACCGGTACGACCAAGCGAGGGAGTACCGGCGCCATGAATGCATTGCGTCCCGTGACCAAGGCCGTCGCGGCGATCGCGGCGATCCTGATGGTCATCGCGGTGAACCCGTGGTTCACCATCGACAAGCAGTACAAGGACCTGATCAGCTACGCCTTCTGGATCTCATCGATCGTGATGATCGTGCTGATCTATATCGACAGCCGCAACGGCGGCGCCGAGCTCGACGAGGTCGAGATCGAAGGACCGGCGATCACGCGCTTCCTGTTCTCGAACTCGCGGGCCGGCCTGATCTGGCTACCGATCCGGCTGTTCCTCGGGTTCTCGTGGCTCGCCGCCGGGTGGCACAAGGCGACCGGCGGGGGCTGGCTCGACGGCGGGACCGCGCTCCAGGGCTACTGGACGCACGCCGTTGCCATCCCTGACACCGGCAGCCCGGCGATCACGTACGACTGGTGGCGCAACTTCCTCCAGTTCCTCCTCGACAACGGGGCCTACCAGTGGTTCGCCTGGATCATCACCTTCGGTGAGATCCTCGTGGGCGTCGGCCTCATCGTCGGCGCGCTGACCGGCTTCGCCGCCTTCTTCGGATCGTTCATGAACATGTCGTTCATGCTCTCCGGGTCGGCGTCGTCGAACCCGATCATGTTCGGTCTGGCGATCGGCGTGATCCTCGCCTGGAAGGTCGCCGGCTACTACGGTGTCGACCGCTGGCTCCTGCCGGCACTCGGCACTCCCTGGCGACCGGGCAAGCTGGCTGCGCAGCCGCCCGCGGCCCAGCCGCCGCACGTGAGTGGAGCGCCAGCATCCTGACGGTGCTCCCTCGCCCGTTCGAACAACCCCCGCCGGCCGGCGGGGGTTGTTCGATTCCGCGAGGTTCCGAGGCGGGGCGGTTCCGAGGCGGACGTGCTGGGTTCCGCGGGGGCGACGCGGGTCGGTCGCCTGCCATGCCGTGTAGCGCCGCCTCTGTCGTCTCTGTCGTCTCTGTCGTCTCTGTCGTTGCATCGGATGCAAAGACGTGGCCTGACGTTGCATCAGATGTACGGAACCGACCGATCCGGCCTCAACCGAGACTGGTCCGTTGCAGCCGATGCACAAGATCGGCACGGGCTGTCCATCCGTTGCATCGGCTACAAGATCCGGACCGCTGACGGCCTCGGACACGCTCAGGAGGCTCCGTTACGTGCATCACATGCAACAGCGTCGCGTCCGGCAACCGGACCTACGCCTCTCCTGAGCCCATCCGATACGCAGCCGTCGCAGGATCGATCCGCCCCAGAACGGGATCGACGGGGACCGGACGCATCCCGACCCCTTCGAACAACCGCCGGGCCACCTCGATCCGCTCCTCGATCGGGTCCGGGTCGAACGGATCACGCTCCGCGACGGAGACGTGAGCCTCGACCTGCGTCTCCGACCGACCGGCGGCGGTCTCGAGATGCGCGCGCAGGAGCGCCGTCCCCAGCCCGGCTTGGCGTGCTCCAGGCGCGACGCCGACGGCGAGGATCTCGCGTCCGGTCAGGCCGTCGACCGGCGCAGCCGAGAGGACGAGCCCGACGATCGAGGTCCCGTCGACCGCGGCGCTGAGCGTGACGCCCGGCGTTCCGAGCGCCGCGGCGAGGAGTCGGTGAGCCGCATCGGGATCGACCGGCGGGATGACGCGTGGCGCGAGTGCGAGGCGGTCGAGGGCCGCCGGATCGACCTCGGCGAGGATCGTCGGGCGCCCGGCCGCGGTCGGATCGGCGGACCAACCGCCTCGAGCTCCGGGGCTCGAGGCATCGCCGACGACCGGTGACCACCAGCCTCGCTCCGATGCCGCGCGCAGCAGTCGCGGGACGACCGTCGACCAGGCCCGCTCGAGGGTGCGGATCGAGACGGCGTCGGGGTCGGACCCTCCGTGCGATCGGGCGCCGACCTCAGGAGGGTCGAGCAATCGCTCAGGCAGCGGCGACTGGCCGTAGCGCGTGGCTTCGTCGACCCACCGGTCGCGCCAGTCGCTCGGGGTCGGGAGGTCGGGATCGACGTGTGCGCCGGCGAGCCACGTCAGGGCCCAGACACGTGGCACGACGCGATATGCGTCATAGCCCCCTCCCCCGGTCGCGAGCCATCGGCCGCCGGCCCAGCGATGCGCGACCGCGTCGATCGTCTGTGCTGCCTGGCTCATCGCCCGGGTCGTGAGGTGCAGGTGTGCCAAGGGGTCCCAGGCATGGGCATCGGCGCCGTGCTGCGACACGATAAGTTCCGGCCCGAACGTTGCCGCGAGCCACGGAACGAGGCGCGTGACGGCCGGCGACCAGGACGCATCACCGCTGTACGCCTCGAACGGCAGATTGATCGACGTCCCGGCGGCTGCCCCGGATCCGAGCTCATCGAGGAAGCCCGTGCCGGGGAAGAGGGTCTCGCCCGACTCGTGGAACGAGACCGTCATCACGCCAGGGTCGGCGGCGTGGATGGCCTGGACGCCGTCGCCGTGGTGGACGTCGAGGTCGACGTACAGCACCCGCAGCCCGTCCTGACGGGCGCGAGCGATCGCGAGCGCGGGATCGTCATAGATGCAGAACCCCGATGCCCGGCCCGGCATCGCGTGATGGAGACCGCCGCCCGGGTGATGGGCGTGCTCGACGTCGCCGCGGAGGATCGCCTCCATCGCCCGGATCGAGCCACCGGCGACAGCCGCGGCGGCCTCGTGCATGTCGTGGAACGCCGGCGTGTCGCCGGGACCGATCCCGCGGTCGGACCAGCGATGCGGGTCGTCCGAGAACCGCCGGACCGTCTCGACATACGCGATGGTATGGACCCACTCGAGCTCGTCATCCGAGGCGGGCTCGGGCTCGAGACCCGGTTCCGCACCGACAGCTCGGAGCAGGTCGATCCCGGGCCCGAATCGGCGCGGCGTGAGCGGGTGATGCGGCCCGAAGTCATAGCTTGTCGATCGCGGGCCGTAGACGAGCAGCGGACCGTGGTGACGTGCTGCCATGGCAGCATGGTGACACGCTGCGACGACAGGTCAGAGGACCGGGTCGCGGACCCCGAGGGCAGCCTCGATCGCCATGCGATCGGCGAGATCGCTCGGGTCGGCGCGACCGGCGCGCTCGAGCACCCGGATCGCCCGTGCGACCCACCACGCGGCCCCGATCCCGCGCAGGACCGGCAGGGCATTCAGCGCCTGGACGACCGCGGTGTCAGGGTCTCCGAGGGTCTCCGCGAGGACGGCGCGTTCGAGGATGAGGGCGCCGCGTGCGAGCCGGCTCGGGGTGCCCGAGCCATAGAGAGCGCGTGTCGAAGCCTCGATCGCATCGCGGACCGGCTCGACCATCCCGGCCGCCCGCCAAGCCCCGAAGATGACCGCCAGACAGGCCATCCATGACGGTGCCGACGGCTCCATCGCCAGTCCCTCGGCGAGGTCGTCCGGGTCGGGCAGGTCATGCGTCTCGAGCCCGCCGCGCTGGAACCAGGACTCGGCGGCCGCATGGAGGACGCGGCCATACGGCGACATCGGCAACGACCGTCCCCGAGCAGTCTCATACCACCGCTGGGCATGGGTCAGGGCCGCGACGTCGCCACGCAGGGCGGACATCGGAGCCAGGCAACTGATCGTCCGGACGGCGACGCGGTGGAAACCGTGCGCCTCGGCGAGCTCGAGCGTCGCCAGGCCCTCACGGACACCGCTGTCCCACGCGCCGGTCGCGAGGTCGGCCTCGGTGGTCACGAAGCCGATCCAACCGAGGCGCTCGGACAGGCCGTACGCCTCCGCGATGTCACGGGCCGGTGCGATCGCGGGCCGGAGCTCGAGCGGGCGCTCGTCGAGGATGAAGCTCGCTGCGTTGACGATCGCCCGAGCCTCGAGACCGTGGTCGCCCATGGCACGGGCGAGCTCGACGACCGGGAGCCAGTCCTCGGCTTGTCCAGCTCCGGCCTCAGCTCGGGCCGATGCGGCTTCGGCCCGCGCATCGAGCTCGAGGCGCGGGTCTCCGATGGCGCCGGCGATCGCCAGGGCCCGGTCCGCATCGGCGATCCACGGGCTCGTCTCGTTCGTCTCACCCGCACGCGCCCGACCCCGACTCAGGATCAGCACCGCCGTGGCGGCGTCATCGCCGCCGCCGGCTTCCGCGAGGAAGCCCTCGGCAAGGTCCCAGGCGGTCTGGAACGCCAACTGCTCATAGCGCAGATCCGAGAGCCGCGAGCCCGCCGTGGCCAGGAGGGACCTGGCCTCTGCGGACCTGGCCTTGTCAGAGTCGGGCTCCCCTGACGCGCGGGCCACACGAGCGCCCGCGATCGCGGCCTCCAGGGCAGAGGCGGCCGCGTCCATCTCGCCCACCTCCCG
This sequence comes from uncultured Chloroflexia bacterium, assembly GCA_963729175.1. Lineage (GTDB taxonomy): Bacteria > Chloroflexota > Limnocylindria > Limnocylindrales > CSP1-4 > CAVSMY01. The sequence goes on from CAVSMY010000010.1 coordinate 118,084, forward strand.
GAGGTTCTGCGCGAGCAGCACGTTCCGTCGCCCGAGGGCGAGAGGCGCTGTGCCCGGGGTCGCCGCAAGCGATCCCCGGACCAGATCCGCGGCGGCGGCGAACGCACCCTGGCGTTCCGCGTGTCGAGCGGCCCGTTCGAGCCATGCCGCCGCGAGCTCGGTCGCGCCCGGCCTGTCCAGTCCGTGGCCGACCGACGTGGCGAGCGCAGGAGCCTCGACCAGGGCGGCCTCGTAGTGATGCCCGATCGCCTCGGCGACCTCGTCGGCCGCGGCGCCGGCCGTCGCTTCGAGCCACCGTGCAAGGGCGACGTGCAGTGACGCGCGTTCCGCGCGGGCGAGGCTCGCGTAGGCCGCGTCCCGGAGCAGCGCGTGCCGGTAGACGTACGCCGGGCCGAGGAGGGGCGTCGCGCTCGGACCATCGATGAGTGCCCGCCGATCGAGGCTCTCAAGGGCCGCTTCCGGCTCGGCCGCCCCGAGATCCGGGAGGGCCTGGACGGGGAACCGACGGCCGGCGACGGCGGCCCGGCGGGCGACCATGCGCGCCTCGGGGGGCAGGTCGTCGAGCTGAGCTCCGTAGACCGCGAAGACGGTCGAGGGGATCGCGACTGCGTCGGGCGCTGCCGTGAGGACCCAGCCGTCGCCGCGGTGCCGGAGCAGGCCGACGCTGACCCACGTCCGCAGGAGCTCCTCGATGAACAGACAGTTGCCATCGGACGCCTCCGCGATCCGCGACACGAGGTCTGCCGGGAGTCCATCCCCGACCAGCGCCCGGACGAGGACCGCCGCGTCGACGGACCCCAGGCCGGGAAGATCGACCCGATGACGACCAGCCGCGGGATCGATCGCCGTCCATCCCGGGTCGCGCTCGAGCAGCGATGGCCGGGTGGCCGCGGTGAGCAGACGCGGCGTCGCGGAGGCGGCGCCTGCGAGATCGAAGAACGCGAGAGCATCGGGACCGGCCCAATGGGCGTCCTCGATGAGCCAGACCTCGGTGTCGCCGACCGTCGAGGCGTCGAGGGCCTCGATCCAGGCACCGAATTGGGCGTCACGATCGGATGAGGAGGCATCCGCGAGCCCGTCGCCCCGGAGCATGCGGACGAGGCCGACGACGACGTCGGCACGGGCCGCAGAGGCGCCGCGCTCACGGAGCCGTTCGCGGAGTTGAGACAGATCGATCCCGTCGGTCAGGTCGGCCAAAGCACCGAACGGCCGTGGATCGTCCGCTCGGAAGCGCGCCCGACGGACGACCACACCCTCGCTGGCGACCCGACGGCCGAGCTCGTCAAGCAGTCGCGTCTTCCCGGTCCCGGGCGGCGCCACCACGAGCCACCGCTCCCCTCGTCGGCTCGCACGGACCCGAGCCGCCGCATCGATGAGCGTCGCAAGCTCGCCCTCGCGACCGATCGTCTCGGCCCGCAGCCCACCCATCGCGGCCTCGCGGGACCGCTCGGGCCGGACGCCGAGCACGACCGCCACCCGGACCGGTTCGGCCTTGCCCTTGAGCGCGATCGCCTCGAGCGGAGCCAGGTCGATCGCCTCGGCGACCGCGAGCGCGGTCGACTCCCCGACGAGCACACCACCCGACGGCGCTGCGGCCTGGAGGCGTGCGGCGGTGTTCATCGTGTCGCCCGTGAGGCGGCCTTCGTCGGGGCCCGACTCGGCATGGACCACCTCCCCCGTGGCGATCCCGACCCGGACCGCGAGCTCGCCGGGCTCAAGGCCGATCTCCGAGCCGAGGCGCTCGACCGCACCGACGATCGCCAGCCCGGCCCGGACCGCGCGCTCCGCGTCGTCGTCCCGTGCCACGGGGACCCCGAACGCCGCGACCGCCGCATCGCCGATGAACTTCTCGAGCCGACCACCGTATCGGCCGGCGGTCTCGCGCACCGCGGCGAAGTAGCGATCCTGGATCGCCGCGACATCCTCGGGGTCCAGCCGCTCGCCGAGGGTCGTGAATCCCACCAGGTCGGCGAACAGGACGCTGACGATCCGGCGCTCGAACGCCCCGACCCCGCCGTCGGTCATGCCGCGGACTCTAGCGGACGCGCGCTACCATCCACCCATGCCCTTAGGGATCGACACCCTCGTCGTCCTCATCATCGTCCTCGTCGTCGTGCTGATGTGGCGCGGCCCGAAGAACCTGCCGAAGCTCGGCGAGGCCCTCGGGCGCGGCGTCAAGGAGGCCCGCAAGGAGGCGACCGACCTCCAGTCGGATATCCAGGGTCGCGTCGGGAGCGACGACTCGACCACGCCGCCCACGCCGCCCACCCCGACGAGCCGCCCACCGCCGCCCACCCCGACCACGCCGCCGACTCCGCCCACTCCGCCGGCCTCCTGAGCCGGTCGGCGTCCATCGACCGCCCGCCGACCGCCGAGCCCGTCGACCCGCATCGATGCCGACGAACGGCCACGCCAGCGAGGCGATCCCGATCGAGATCGAGCGCCCGACGTCTGGACCGCACCGGACGCTGATCACGATCGACGGTCGCGAGGTCCAGACGCTGCGCGACCTGCCGCCGGCGCGCGACGGCCTCCTGTTCGTCGGGCTCAACCCGTCACCCGTGAGCGTCACCGCTGGGCACTATCACCAGGGCACGCTCGGCCAGACCTTCTGGAAGCGGCTGATCCGGGCCGGAGTGCTGCCGCGGGGCACGCCGATCGAGACCGCGGACGACGCCCTCGTCGCGGCCGGGCATGGGATCACCGACCTCATCAAGACCCCGACCCCGCGCGACACCGCGACCGACGCGGAGCTCACCGCCGGCGTCGGGGCGCTGTGGCAGAAGATCGCGCTGTGGCGACCGGCGCCGTCGTCTTCGTCTACAAGCGGGCCGCCGAGATCGCCGCCGGCCGCCGGCTGGCGGAGCCGTGGGGCGTCCTGAACGGCGTTGCCCTGGCCGGTCGGCCGTGCATCCTGCTGCCCGGCCCGTACGCCCCGCGCGAGTCGGTCGACGAGGGCATCAACTTCCTGCACAACGTGCTGTCGGCGCTCCCGAAGGATCGCTGAGGGACCCGCGGCTATGGGCAGCGATCCGGCCACGCTCAAGGAGGTCTGGACGATCTTCGATGGCCTGCCGCTGCTCTACCGCACGAACGCCGGATCTCCGCGCGACCCCAGCCGGACGATCGTCCACATCCACGGCTTTGCGATCTCCGGCCGCTACCTGCTCCCGACGGCATCGCGCCTGGCGATCGACTACCGGACCTTCGTGCCCGACCTGCCCGGCTTCGGACGAAGCCATCACCCGCCGCGCCCACTGACGATCGACCAGCTCGGCGACGCCGTCGTGCGGTTCATGGACCTCCAGGGGATCGACCGGGCGGTGCTGCTCGGGAACTCGCTGGGCTGCCCGATCATCGCGGCGATGCTCGATGACCATGCCGACCGCATCGAGGCGACCATCTGGGTCTCACCGGCCGGCGGACGCTACAACCTGCCGCTCCGCCGAGGCGTCGCCCAGATGACCCTCGCCGGCCTGCGCGAGCCGCTCGGGATGATGCCGATCGCGCTCGAGGACTACGCTCGCTATGGACTGATCCCATCCCTCAGGCTGCTGTGGTCGATGCTGCACTACCCGACCGTGCAGCGGCTCCGCGAGCTCGTGATCCCGACGCTCGTCGTCATCGGGTCGCGCGATCCCCTCGTCAACGAGTCCGTCATCGCCCAGCGCGCGGTCGAGCTCCCGAACGTCACTGCGGCGGTCATCGATGGCGCCGCCCATGCCATCAACTTCTCGCATCCGGACCAGCTGGCCCACGTCGTCCGCTGCTTCCTCGAGGGCCGGCCGATCACCACGGACCCGACCGCCAAGGGTCGGGTCCGGGTGTTCGAGACCCCGCGCGAGCCCTGAACCGGTGCCCGAGCGGTCGCCACGGTCACGGGCCACGAAGACCCGCCGAGGGGACCCGGTCGTGTCACTCGACGTCGGCGCCGGCCCTTCGTTGATCCTGCTGCACGGCCTGGCCGGCTCGGCCCGGTGGTGGGCACGCAACGTCCCTGTCCTGGAGAGGTCCTTTCGCGTCGTCGCCATGGATCTGCCGGGCTTCGGGACCTCGCCGCGGGGACATCGGCTGGCCCTCGATGAGGCGGCCCGGCAGCTTGCAGACTCGATGGATCGGCTCGGGATCGAGCGCGCAAGCGTGATCGGACACTCGATGGGTGGACTGATCGCCGGGGCTCTTGCCGCGGACCATCCCGAACGCGTGGATCGACTCGTCCTGGTCGACGCGGCCTTCCTCGCGCTGGGACCCGACCGGCTCGCGCCACTCAAAGGCTCGGCGTCGACGCTTCGATGGACGGCTCCCAGCCTGCTGCCCCGGCTCGTCATGGACGGCTTTCGCGCGGGCCCGCTCCGCCTCGCCGACGCGTCATTCCAGCTGCTCTCCGCCGATTGGCGGGACAAGCTGCCAAGGATCGCGGCGCCGACCCTGGTGGTCTGGGGCGAGCACGACGCCATCTGCCCGATCGCCATCGGCCACGAGATCGTCAGCCTGGTCGCGGATGCCCGGCTCCTCGTGGTGGAAGGAGCCGGGCACAACCCGATGTGGGAGCAGCCGGATGTCTTCGACCGGGAGGTGATCGCCTTCCTGGCCACCGACGATGAGGGGCCGCGCACCCTCCCGTCTCCTCCGGGCTAGGTGGCCTGGAGCCTCGCCTGGGCGATGGCCTCGCCGACCTCGATCCGACCCTCGATCGGGTCGCCGTGCGCGGGCAGCAGTCGCTCGGGCGCCAGATCCTCGAGCCGCGCCAGCGATCGCCGCCAGGCCGGGCGGTCGGGGGGTCCAGGGATCGAGTGGCTCGGTGGCGGCCCGACCAGGTCGCCGACGATCGCCGTCCGGCTCGCCGGCAGCCAGTAGAGCGTGTGATCCGGGCGCGGCCCGGGCGCCGCGATCGCCACCGCCCGCACGTCGCCGCTCGGCACGGCACCGCCATCGCCGACCTCGACGACCTCGAACGGCAGCTCGTGGCCCGCCCCCACCCCGCCGTACACGATCACCGAGAGCCCCTCCCGGAGGTGTTCGCAGCCGCCCGCGTGATCGGGGTCACCGGCTGTCACGGCGATCGCGCCGATCGTCGCACCGGTCCCCGTGGCCGCCTCGGCGATCGCGAGGAGGGCCTCCTCCGACGGATCTCCGGCGTCGATGGCGAGGAGCTCGCGGCCGCCGACGAGGTAGGCGTGGACGAGCAGCCCGTCGACCCCGGCACCGCCCGGCTGGCTGACCCGCAGGACGTCCGGCGCGACCTCGGCGACCTCTGGCAGGCCGGCCGGCCCGGGACGGATGACGGCCCCGTCAACGTCGAGCGAGCCGACATGCACCAGCCGCTGGAGGGTCGTCGAGGTCGGCATCCACATCGGGACCGAGCCGTCGGCGAGGCCGTCGAGCGCCTCCCGGGGCGTGATCCAGCGATGGCCCGCGACCTCGTCGCCGATGAATGTCGCCTCGGCGCCGTCCGGCAGGTCCGCGGCGAAGAACCGGGCGTCGAAGCGTCGGGGCAGGATCGGCGGCGTGACCCAGCGCGACAACGGGACCAGGAGCGACGCCCGGAGTCGGAGGTCGAGCGCTTCGGCGATCCCGCTGAAGTCGGCCTCGCCGGCGACAAGTGCGGCCCTCGCGGCCGTGACTGCCTTGGCAGATGCCCGGGTCTCCGCGATGAGCACGCCGGCCTCCTCGAACAGCTCACGGATCGCCGCCACGTGGGCCGGCCCCGCGCTCTGGTCGTCGAGCCGGGCGAGGATCGCCGGATCGGTGTCAGTCGCATCGACCGATCCGCCCGGGAAGGCGTGAAGGCCCGGCGCGAAGGCCATCGTCTGGGGGCGCCGGGTGAGCAGGACCTCGGGGCCATCGCGTCCCGGGCGCAGCAGCACGACGGTCGCGGCCGCGCGCGGGACGACATGGCCGTACGGCCCGAGCGGGTCGAGCGCCGCCGGGTCGCCGAGGGAGTGGGCGGGCTCGCCGAGGGATCGCGCGGGCTCGGACGTCATCCGAGCTCCAGCACGAAGCTCCAGAGCACGTGGCCCGGCAGGTACTCCCAGTCCCGGTCGGGGGCCCGGCGAAACCCGAGCGACTCGTACAGCCGGTGGGCGCTCGTCATCGTCGGCAGGGTGAGCAGTGTCAGACGGTCGCGCTCGTCGGCTCGGGCCCGGGCGATGCAGGCCTCGACGAGCGCGCGACCGGCGCCGCGACCCTGGAACGCCGGATCGACGGCGAGCATCCGGAAGCCCGCCTCGCCGTCCTTCTCGGTCTCGGACAGCGGTCCAGGCCCCGGGATGTAGGCGACGGCTCCGAGGATCTCGCCGATCGCGGTGTCCTCGGCGACGAGGACCGGGACGACCGCCGCACGGCCCTCGACATCGCCCAGCTCGTCGAGGTACTCCTCGTCCTCCGCGATGCCCGGCACGCGGATGTAGGCGTCCACGGTCAGCCTGCTGACGCGCTCGTACTCCTCGGCCCGAGCGAGACGGACCACGAGGTCCGGCTGTCCCGCGGTCATGCCGGGACCTCCCCCGCAGCCTCGATCAGCAGCGCGTCGAGCGCCTCGGGCTCGTTGACCGGCAGCCGGCAGGCGAAGTCGCGGCAGACGAACGCGGTCGGGCGGCCATCGAGCCGGAACCGGCCCGCCAGGAGGGGGACCGCCGAGGCCCTCGGATCGGCCGCGATCGCGATCACGAGCCGGGGCCGGAAGCCGCGTCCGACCGGCTCGAGGAGCCGCCGGGTGTCGTCGGCGTCCGGGTCGCCCGCGATCGCGAGCTCGACGAGCGGCCCGATCGCGAGATCGGCCGCCACGAGCCACTGGGCGAAGCCGGTCGGGTAGCGCCCGAGGTACGGCTGGACCTGTCGGAGCGCTGCCTCGGCTGCCGCGCGATAGCGGCCCTCCCCGGTCAGCGCGGCGAGCTGGAGGAGGACCGTCGTCGCCATCGCGCCGCCGGACGGGACGGCGTTGTCCTGGAGGTCCTTGGGTCGGGCGACGAGTCGTTCGTGGTCGTCGGCGACATCGAAGAACCCGCCGGATGGGTCGGCGAAGTGGCCCAGGATCGTGTCGGCGAGGCCGCGGGCGATCCCGAACCAGCGCTCGTCGGCGGTCGCCTGGTAGAGGGCGAGGAGGCCGGCCGCGAGGTCGGCGTAGTCCTCGAGCACGCCCGGCGCCTGTGCCCGGCCGTCCTTCCACGACCGTCGGAGGCGGCCGGCGTCGTCGAGCAGTGCATCCGTGAGGACCGTCGCGGCGGTCGTGGCGGCATCTGTGTAGGCCGACTCACTCAAGGCTGCACCGGCTTCGGCGAGGGCGGCGATCGCAAGCCCGTTCCAGGCCGCCAGGGCCTTGTCGTCGCGCGCGGGCTGGGGCCGTCGAGCCCGTGCATCAAGCAGTCGCGCGCGGTCGGCCGGCGAGAGCCGCCTCGAGCAGTGCGGTCGTCGGACGGGCCGGTCCCGCGAGAGAGGATCGAGCGGCCCTCGAAGTTCCCGGGCCCGGTCACGCCATAGGCGCGGAGGAACGGAGCCGCTGCCGCGTCCCCGAGCACCACCCGGATCTCATCGGGGGTCCAGGTGAAGGTCGCCCCCTCGACGCCCTGGGTATCGGCGTCCTGGCTCGCCGCGAACGTCCCGTCGTCGCGCCGGAGCTCGCGGAGAAGGTACCCGAGGGTCCCCTCGCATACCTCGCGGTAGCGCGCGTCGCCCGTCACCTGCCAGGCATGGAGATACGCCCGCGCCAGCTGGGCGTTGTCGTAGAGCATCTGCTCGAAGTGCGGCACGAGCCAGATCGCATCGGTCGCGTAGCGGTGGAAGCCGCCGCCGAGCTGGTCACGGACGCCGCCGTCGGCCATCCGGTCGAGCGACCGGCGGGCCATCGCGAGCGCCCGGTCGTCGCCGTCGATCCCTCGTCGCAGCAGGAACTCGATCGACATCGGCTGGGGGAACTTCGGAGCGGCGCCCCAGCCGCCGTTGCGGACGTCGAAGCTGCGCTCGAGCGCCCATCACGGCGCTTTCGAGGGTCTCGCGATCCGGTGACGGATGCGCTCCGGGCGGTCCCTCGGAGCTCGCGATGATCGACTGGACGAGTCGCCCGCCGGCACTCTCGACCTCGTCGCGGTCCTCGTCCCAGGCTCGCCGGACGCCCTCCAGGACCTGGCGGAAGGACGGCATCCCGTGACGCGGCTCGTCGGGGAAGTACGTCCCGCCGTAGAACGGCTTGCCGTCGGGGGTGAGGAAGACCGACATCGGCCAGCCGCCCTGGCCGACCAGCGCGACGACCGCGCTCATGTACAGCTGGTCGAGGTCGGGCCGTTCCTCGCGGTCGACCTTGATCGCGACGAAGTCCCGGTTCATCTGGGCCGCGGTCTCGGCGTCCTCGAACGACTCGCGCTCCATCACGTGGCACCAGTGGCAGGCGGCGTAGCCGATCGAGAGGAAGATCGGCTTCTCCTCGGCCCGTGCCTTCGTCAGCGCCTCATCGCCCCAGGGATACCAGTCGACGGGGTTGTGGGCGTGCTGGAGGAGGTACGGGCTCGTCTCGTTCGCCAGCCGGTTCGTCACGTTCGCATCGTAGCCTCGGGCCGCCGCCCGGCGATCAGCCCCCGAGACGCCGATACGTTCCCTCGCCGCGTAGTGCGACCCGCACGATCAGGACGACCCGCTCCGCCTCCCGCACCTGGTAGACGATCCGCACCGGCCCGACCCGGACTCGCCACAGCGACGAGCCGACGATCTTGGCGGCACCGGTCGGACGTGTCGTGATCGCGAGCTCGGCGATCGGTCGACCAAGCCGCGCCACGACGTCGGCAGGCAGGCGATCGAGCTCGCGCTCGGCCGCCGGCGCGAGGACGACGCGCCAGTCCCGCCTGCTCACCCGCGCGACGAGTCGTACCTGGCTCGAGCCTCGGCGACCCGCTTGGCGAAGAAGTCCGCGGCATCGATCCCGCCATCACGCTCGTACTCGGCGATCGCGGACGCGGCTGCCTCCACGTCCTCGGCATCCTCGACGCGGTCGAGCCAACCCTTCAGCGCCTCCTCGACCACGTCACGGATGGCGCCGATCCCGCCGGGTCGCCTCGATCTTGATCGCGCGCCAGAGCTCCTCATCCGCGAGATCGATCGTCACTTTCATTGTCCCACTATACCAGATACCCAGTATCCCAGCTCAACTGCTGGGGGCCCGGTCCCCGGATGGCCAGGCATGGGCGGCGATCGGGCGGTTCGAAGCCACCGCCGGACACCGGGTCCCGAGCCGGCCCGCCCGTACGCGGTACGCTGCCGGGGTCGTGACCGCGTCCGCCGTCGTCCCAGGGTTCGTGCCGTCAGTCCATGGCCTGCACTTCGCGAACGCGTTCCCCGCCGTGCCGGCGCTCCACTTCCCGCTGCCGCCGGTCGGCCCGGTGCTGTACCAGCTGCCGATCGGGAACGCGGCGATGGGCCTGTGCGGCGGGATGTGCTTGTACGTCCGGGAACAGTTCGAGGCGGGCCGACCCATGCCGCCCGATCGGGTCGCCCCGGGCCCGGACGACCCCCTGTTCCTCTCCATCGTCCGTCGCCAGACGTTGTCGCTCGACTGGCTCCGCGTCCCGCTGCGCTTCTACTCGCTGCAGGCGTTCCGGCCGGAGCGGTTGGACCCGTTCGCGCGGTCCCTCCGCCGACGACCGCGAACGGCCGAGACGGTCAGCGAATGGCGCCGGATCCGGACGACCATCGATGCTGGCCGGCTCGCGCCGGTGGGTCTGATCCGGACGACCTCGCCGAACCCGTTCCTGCTCGGGCACAACCACCAGGTGCTCGCATTCGGCTACATGGTCGAAAAGGACCGGCTGACCCTCCAGCTGTACGACCCGAACCACCCCGACGACGACACGGTCGAGATCCGGATGCGTCTCGGCGTCGACCGCCGCGGCCCGGCGACGATGCTTCAGACCACCGGCGAGCCGCTCTTCGCGTTCTTCCAGGAGGAGTAGCTTCCGCCGTCGGGCGGCGGTCCATCGCACAGCCTCGGCAGGCAGGGCGTTGCAGAACATTCGCCCGTGGAGTGCTATTCCGTCTTTCGGCCACAACTCGCGGCCGCAGAGGCTCGTTTCATCCCGTGCCGAGCGTGGGGCGGCACGTTCTCCAGTCCCGGACCGCCGACCCGCGGCCGATCCGCGGCCGAGCATTCCAGCGGTGCATCTTCTGCAGATTCGGGGGCAAAGGCCCGGGGCCGCCGAAAGCGGGCCCGGCCACGGACGCCGGAGCTCAGGCCGCCTGCGTCTCCCCGCCCGAGCCGCCGCCCGACCCGTCCGCCGCAACGGTCTCGGCCATGCTCCCGTACTCGGCAGCGGCGCGCGGGACGAGCCACAGCGTCAGGACGCCGGCGACCACGCACGCCAGCACCTCGAGGCCGATCGCCGCCGTGAGCGACACGGCTGCCACCACGCCCGCGATCGCCGCCCCGATCGGGTAGCCCATGAAGTTGAACGCCATCGAGACCGCGAACGCACGGCCGAGCCAGGCCGGGTCGGTGCGACGCTGGCGGAGCGTGAACATCGCGACCCCGAACATCCCGTCGAACACGCCGTAGATCAGCATCGTCAGCACGGCGAGCCCGAGTCCCACGCCGACCGTCACGGTGAAGGGGACGCCGGAGGCCGGCAGCAGCAGGGCGAAACCCGGCGCCATCGCGAGCATCGAGCCGGCGATGAGCCAGCGCTCGCGACCGTGCGTGTCGTGGCGCCCGAGCCAGATCGCGCCGACCATGCCCGACACGCCCGAGGCGGCCCACACGAGCCCGACCGCGCCCTCATCGAGGCCGAGCGAGTCGAGCACCACGAGCGGGATGACGATCGCGAGCCCTCCGCTCGCAAGCCCGAGAACGGAAACGGAGAATCCGAGGCCTCTGAGAGTCCGGTTGTGCCACGTGTACTTCACGCCTTGCCAGGCATCGGCGAGGAGGCGGCCCGACGTGTCGGAGGAGTGGGCCGGCTCGGGGACTCCGATGAGGGCGATGACGGCGGCGAGGAACGGGATCGCGATGAGGGCGATGGCCGCCTGCGGCCCGAGGACCGCCACCGCGCCCGCTGCCAGCGGCGGCCCGAGGATCGTCGCGACCACATAGCCCGACGAGTCGACGGCATTGACCCGCTCCCACAGGAGCGACGGGGTCATGATCGGGAGGATGCGTCCGAAGCCCGACGATGCTCAGGACCCCGGTCAGCGACGTGATGACCGCGATCCCGATGAGGAGCGGCGCCGGTAGCTCGCCGGCCGCCGACAACCCGGCGATCAGGAGCAGGGCGATCGCCTCGACGAGATAGTCGAAGGCCATGAGTCGAACACGTCCGTGGCGGTCGAGCAGCGCGCCCGCGATCGGTGCGGCGAGAAGCCCCGGGAACAGCGCCGCAAACGTCACGATGCCCGCCAGCTGGGGCGACCCGTATTCCACGAGCACGAACAGCACGATCGCGACCCCGAACATCGTCTGGGCGATCCGGGCCAGCTGCATCGAGAGCACGACCCGCGGCAGGGTCGGGACGCCGAGCAGGTCTCGGTACGAGGTCTCGACGGCTTCCATCGGAGCGGCGTCGGTCGGAACGGACGAGTCGGGGCTGGGGCCGGGCGGAGCCACGCCGGAATGCTACGGCGAGACCGTCGGCTCCCGTCGTGCGCGCTCCAGCTCGGCTCGAAGCGTCGCGAGGTAGGTGCCGACATCGTGGTAGTCCGGCCACGTCACCCGACCCGTCGATCCATACGGCGTCGGCGACTCAGACAGGCGCGAGCCGCTCGACGTCGGGTCGATCGCCCGCTCGCCGGCCGCGACCGCGAGCCGTCGATCGATCGTCACAAGCGACACGTCGAGCTGCTCTGCGAGGGCGAGGTACTGCGCGTCGTAGGCCGTCAGCCCATGACGTTCCATCGCATCCACGACCAGCAGGAGGCCGGCCTCGTCGAGCTCGACCGTCTCGATCGAGAGCCCCGCAGGGTATGCAGCGCCTGGAGGACCTCGGTGCTGGGCCTGCCCTTGGCCACGCCGAGCACGTTGACGGTCTCGAGCCAGAAGTGGCTCGGCACAAGGAAGATGTCACCGCTCTCGACGGCGCGACGAACCCACCGCCGGATCTCGGGGGAGCCGGGCTCTCCGTCGAGGTAGGCGATCGCGACCGACGCGTCAAGCAGAAGCCTCACTCGTCGTCCCCTCGCTCCTGCGCCCGCATCCGTTCGGCAGCCTCGTCGAGCACGGCCCTGAAGTGCTCGGCCCGAGAGTCGCGATCTCGACGGACGAGCTCGACGGCTGTCGGGTCGCCCGGCTTCGGCGGGTACTTCCTGGCCATCTCCTCACGGAACTCGTCCAGGCGATCGAGTGCCGCAAGGCCGCGCTGGATGCGCGCCTGTTCGTCCTCGTCGAGACGAGCTGCGGCCTCCGGCGTGACGAGCACCGCCATCGGTCGGCCGTCGCGCTCGATCGCGATCCGCTCGCCGGCCGAGGCCGCATCCAGGATCTCGCCGAGGCGCTTCCGCAGGTCCATCGCCGTGACGGTTCTCATGGTCGACCATGATAGTCCACTGATAGAACCCAGGGCACCCTCCCGTGGCGGTGATGCGTCCCTGCCGCCTCACCACGACAATGGACCCATGACACAGGCCCACCAGTGATCGAGCTCAGTCAGTCGGTCGTCATCGCCCGCCCGCCGGCTGATGTGTTCGCCCACCTCTCGCAGCCCGACCGCTACGGAGCGTGGCTGCCGGGCATCAAGTCGGTCTCGGTGATGAGTGGCGACGCGGTCGGCGCGGGGACGCCGCTCTCGCTCCTGTTCGAGGGCCCGGGCGACTCGACGATCTCGGCGACCGGGACCGTCACCGACTTCGTCCCGCCCGAGCGCATCGGCCTGCGGGCCCAGGCGAAGGAGCTCCGCTTCAACGCCGTGTTCGAGCTGACGCCGACGGTCCCCGACGGCTCATCGACGACCGTCAGCCTCGCCGTCCGCCTCGAGCTCCTCGGCCTCTACCGCTTCGGCGAAGGCATGGTCCGCAAGCGCGCGCCGGGGGAGCTGGAGGAGGCGCTCGGACGCCTCAAGTCGGCCGTCGAGAGCTGAAGTCGCCAGGTCCGTTGCCGAACGGGCGGACATCGGCGAACCTGGGAGCGAATGGAACAGTCGCTCTCTGAGACTGGCAAGCCCTGGGTGCCGTCGGAGATCGAGGCTGTCGTGCAGGCATACGACACGATGCTCCGACTCAGAGTTCGGTGGCGAGCGGTACTCGAAGGCCGACGTAGTCCGGAGCCTCGAGCTGAAGCTGCCAGTGCGTTCGGTCGCATCGATCGAGAGGGAAACTCCAGAACGTCAGCGCCGTTCTCGATGAACGCGGCTGGGAGTGGATCGACGGCTACAAGCCGTTGGTCACTACCAACGCGACCTGCGAGCCTGTCGTCGTCGAGATCTGAACCGCGACCGCGTGTTGGTCGACCAGCTCGAGGAACTTCGGGGCCTCGCGCCGTCGTGGCCGCGCAGCTTAGCCGTCAATCGACGGATGACGTGGAAGTGCCTGCGCCGTCACTGCGCCCACGCCGGCGGGCATCCTCCGTGAGGCTGACCGGCGGAGCCAACTCTGCCCTGCGCGACTTCCGGGCAAGACAACTTGGACGCGCAGGGGAGGCCTGGGTGCTAGACCTCGAGCGTGAACGTCTGGCACGCGCGCGACGCCATGTTATCCTGGCCGACAAGGTCAGCTGGGTGTCGCAGGAGTCGGCGATGGGGCGGGCTACGACATCCTGAGCTTCCGGCCAGATGGCTCGGAGCGCTGGATCGAAGTGAAGACGACGAACCTCGGCGCTCGGACGCCGTTCTACATCACTCGTTGGGAAGTCGACACGTCCCGGCGACGAGCGGATGTGTACGCGCTCTACCGCATGCACGGCTTCTCTCGAGACCCGAAAATCTACGTCCTCGAAGGGTCGATCGAGGAGCGAGCGCGCCTCGAACCGAAGAGTCTACCTCGGGATCCCGCTCTGACCGCGACGGCCAAGCTGTCACACGGTCAACGGACATTGATCGAAGTCGGCGGATCAGGTAGCATTCCGTCAGCGGGCGCCGGGAAGCCCCGTTGAGCTTTCCGCCGGACATGCCGAGGACGACATGACCGAAGTCGCGCGCCCCATCGTCGAGCCCCTCGTCGACCGACGGCCGACCGCCCTCGAGCTGTTCGCGGGCGTCGGCGGATTCCACCTCGCTCTCGATCGCGCCGGCTTCGACGTCATCTGGTCGAACCAGTGGGAGCCATCGACGCGCGAGCAGCACGCGTTCCGCTGCTACGAGCGGCACGTCGCGAACGGCGACTTCCAGGACGCAGGGCCGTGAGCTTCGGGACCACCGACCGACCAGAGCACCGCCTGGCCTCCGGCCAGGCATGTCGCCGACAACCGCGACATCGCCAAGGTCCTCGATGAGTACGAGGCAGAGGTCAAGGCGCATCGTCGACGCGCACGCCCACTCGTGCCCGACGCCGACCTGGTCGTCGGCGGGTTCCCGTGTCAGGACTACTCGGTCGCAAAGACGCTCCGTCAGTCGCACGGGATCGTCGGCCAGAAGGGCGTCCTGTGGTGGGAGAATCCACCGCCTGCTTCGGCTCAAGCTGGAGACCGGTCGGCCGATCCGGTGGCTCTTCCTCGAGAACGTCGATCGCCTCCTGAAGTCGCCGGCGAGTCAGCGTGGTCGTGACTTTGCCGTGATGCTGGCATCGCTCGCGGACCTTGGATACGAGGTCGAGTGGCGGGTGATCAACGCGGCGGAATACGGTTTCCCGCAGAAGCGGCGACGCGTCTTCATCGTCGGCCGGTACCTCGGATTCCCGGGTACGACCCGTCGACCAGGTCGACGACCACAGGGGTCCTCGCGCGGGCGTTCGCGGTCCAGTCACAAGCTGGCTTCGACCGGGTTCCCATCCACTTGGATCCGGACCCGAAGGTGGTCAGTGACACGTTCGGAGTCGGATGCGAAGAGGACGGCGTTCGGAAACGCTGGGGTGATGCGGCGGTCATCGACGGGCGAGGCGCTGCAGTCTGGACGGCGGACGTGACGCCAGCCTACGCGGGAGAGCACGAGACGCTCGCGGACGTCCTCGAGCCAGCTGCGGACACCGACCCTTCGTTCTTCATCCGCCCCGAAGACATCGACAAGTGGCGCTTCCTCAAGGGCGCGAAGTCGGTCAAGCGGATCAGCCGGGCGACGGGCGCCGAGTACACCTACGACGAAGGGCCAATCCCGTTCCCTGACCCTATCGACGGACCGGCGCGGACGATCCTCACTGGCGAAGGCGGTGCGACACCGTCGCGGTTCAAGCACCTCATCGAGGTGGGTGATGGCCGGTATCGGCGCTTGACGCCACGCGAGCTCGAGACGCTCAACGGCTTTCCGCCAGACTGGACCACAGGAATGAGCGACGGCCGACGCGCGTTCATGATGGGCAACGCCCTTGTTGTCGGCGTGGTCCAGAAGATCGCGAAGGAGCTGGTCGAGGACGTGCGCGCGGGAACGGAGGTCGGGGTCAGGGCCGCCCGCTGACGCATCGATGGCCGGCCTCCAGCTTCCGAATCCGCCGCCGACGACCGCGGCCGTCCGCGCGACGATGCGGGCGAACCGCGCCCGCGACACCGGTCCCGAGCGTCGCCTCCGACGCGCACTCCGGGATGCCGGACTCGGGGGCTATCGACTCAACTGGCGCAAGGCTCCAGGACGTCCCGACATCGCCTACCCAGGGCGGCGCGTGGCAGTCTTCGTCCACGGCTGCTACTGGCATCACTGCCCGCGCTGCTATCCGAACCTCCCGAAGTCCCACCCGGAGTTCTGGGCCCGCAAGTTCGAGCTGAACCGCGAGCGCGACTTCCGCAAGCGCCGGGACCTGGAGACCATCGGCTGGACAGTGATCGAAGCGTGGGAGTGCGACACGCGGGACGACCTCGCTGGGATCCTCAAGCGGATACTCGAGGCCTACGGAGCGCCGTTCTCGCGGAGGATCTGGTGACGTAGGTCCCGTTCAGCCAGAACGACTTCTTCGTCACGTCGCCCACCCCCGGCGCTGGCTCTCGATCGGCCGCATCGCGACCGTGAGGCCGGACATGGACGTAGCGAGTCGACGATGGCGGCGGCAGCTCGAGCGATCGACCGGCCCCGATGAGCCTTCTGAACCGTTCCCACTCCCGGCTGATCTGCCTCAGCTCATCCTCAGTCGGCGACCAGAAGAACGACCGTCCGATGCGGGCGACACCGCGCCGGTCTCCTCTCCTTCTGATGAGAGGGACTATAAGCAGGCGATTGAGTCGGCCGAGAAGGTCCGAGTTCGCCCAGGTCTCGAAAACAACCTCTTCGTGCGTGAATGCCGGGAACGACATCCACTCAATCGGCGTTCCATCGGACGTGACCGGCACCGTCTTCAACTCAATCCCAAATCGCTCGAAGTCTCCCGTTCGACCCCTGGAGGGCTGACCAAGCCATCGCCGAACGGTCCCGGCGTCGGCGTTCTTAGCTGTGCCGATGGCACCGCCGAGTCGGAATGCGATCTCCGATGTAGTCAAGCCGTGGACTTCCTTCAGTCTCGCGAGAATCGCGCCTTCGAATGCGGCTTCAGGAGACGGGGCGAGCGTATGCGGCGGTGGCGGTCTTGTGCCAGACACTTGCCCATAAAGCCATCCCATGAAGGGCTGTTTCAGTGACCAAGCGCGGGACGATGAGCCGTGGCCGGGTCCTTTCGTTGCCGCACCGAGCACGCGAGTGAGGCTCTCACTCAACGGGAGGCCCGCTGCGACCCTGGTCCGAATCGCTTCCCAATCGGCTCTCAGCGCAGCCTCTGTCGCCTCATCCGGATGCCAGATCCCCGTTGCCAACGCTTGGAAGTAGCCCACCGGCCGATGCGGCGACCATCGATAGAAGACAAAGAGGATGTGATCTCGGTTTCGATCGGACGTGCGCGGTCTCCCAGGTCTCAAGGAGGAGGGCCGTTCGGTCGATGATCCCGACCGAGACCCGCTCCTTCGCCCGCGCCTCGGACCCCTCCAACAGGATCGGCACGGACTTCAACTCGATCATGGCGCCGGGGAAATCGGCTTCCGATCGATTGTTGCCGGGGATACCGAAGTACGACTCGTAGACCCGGCCGACGATGCCCTTATCGCAGTCCGAAGGCGGCTCGATCCATGAGTCCGGCGTCGAGTGGTGCAGGCGATCGGGAGGTCCAAGCAAGAGACCGATTGACCGTGGGGTCACTCCATAGTCAAATCCCTTCGCGGCAATGCGACACGGTACTCGTCTCACGTAGCCGTCAGTAACGAGCGGCTTGTACCCGAACGCCGTGAGCAGCTTCTCGATCGCGTCCATCCCTGCCTGCGAGGGGTGGGTGTAGTCGCTGACGACGAGGTTGCCCGACGGCTTCGTCCCGTCGGGGCCGTTGAACCGCGTCGAGAGGTCGGCGCAGTGGAAGCCGTTCTTTGACGCGACGTCGCAGTAGACCTTGTTCCAGGCGGCGACGATCATCGGCGAGACCCGGGCGAGGTCGTCCGCGACCGCCAGCTTCGAGGTCGGATAGCCGAGCCAGTCGTTGTAGCGGTTCAGGGCGATGAGGATCCCGGGCCGTCCGCCGCGGAGGCTGACGATCGTCGAGAAGATCTGCTGGAGCCGCGCCCGGTACGCCTCCGCGTAGGCCTTCGCACAGGTGGCGTCGTACTTCGCGAAGGCCGCCCGCAGGACGGAGGTCGGCGAGTCGAGGGTGACCTTCCCGTCGCACGGATCGTCGGTGTGGCGCCACGGCCCGTCGTTCGTTCCGATCGAGACCAGCACGACATCGGAGGCCCGCAGGGCGGCGCGCCGAGTGGCGTCGGTGCGGATCTGGGTGAGCAGCTGGTCGGTCTTCAGGCCCCGCGTGCCGAGGTTCCGAACGGTCGTCGGGTGGGACGTCGCCGACGACAGCCGGCGGGCGTACTTCACGACGAAACCGGTGCAGCCCGGGCAGTCGATCTGGCTGTTCGCGACGATCGAGTCGCCGACCGCGACGACGAGCCACGAGTCGGGTGCGCTCGTCTTGGTGGGCGTCGGCGAGGGTGCGGGTGCGCGCGATGGCGCGACCGCCTGGCTGGGGGCTGGACTCGGCGACGGTGAGGCCGAGGGACTCGGGCTCGCGCTCGGCGATGGCGACGCGCTCGCCGACGCGCTCGGGCCCAGCGAAAACGAGGGGCTCGGGCTCGATTGCGCCGGGTCACCAACAGAGGACGCCGGATTCGCGCTCGGCGCGGGCGTCGTCGCCCCGCCGCAGCCGGCGAGAAGAGCGGCGACGAGCAGCGCTGGGACGATCGACCGCACGGCGGCAGCCTACTCGAGGACGCCGTCGGGGCTCGAGCGGTCGACCCGACCCAGCTCGTCCCGATATCACGCTCAGTGATGAATCGAGGCGGTATCAAGCGTGGCCATGGTCCATCCATGGCGTCCGACGTCCCTCACCGCGCTCGCTCACGTCGATCCTCATCACTGAGCGTGATCGCCAGGCCCGAGGGCGGCGCCAGAGGATCTCCGGCCCGATGGCGGCGCCCCCCGGGACGTGGTCGCCGCCGGAGCGATCGACCATCGATGGTGGACGTGGCCGTCCAGGCGATGTATACATACATCGCCATGCAGCGGACCCAGATCTACCTGACCGAGGACGAGGCCCGGACACTCGACCGGCTCGCGAAGGAGCGCGGCCAGACCCGCTCGCACCTGATCCGCGAAGCGATCCGGGAGACGTATCTGTCCGGGCGGATCAGCGACGAGGAGTTCGAGGCCGCCCTGGCTGCCGGGTTCGGCGCCTGGAAGGAGCTTCCCGGCGAGGACAGATCCGCCTACCTGAGAGACCTCAAAGGGCCCGGACTCGGCTACAAGATCGCGAAGATGCGCGGTGAGCCTCCGCCTGACCCGGAGAAGGACCTGTCTCGATGACATCGGTCGTGGTCGACACGACCGTGCTGGTCGACGTCCTCCGACGGCGGCCTGCGGCCCGGGCAGCGATCTGGCACGCGCGCCGAGACGGCGGCGACCTGACCGCGCCGACGACGGTCCGGTTCGAGGTGCTGGCTGGCTTGAAGCGGGGGGAAGAGGAGGCCACGATGGCGCTGTTCGCGGTCGTCGACTGGGTCCCGGTCAGCGCCGAGATCGCCGATGCAGCCGCGTCCTACTCGCGCCGATACTCGGCCTCGTTCTCCGGGATCGACCTCGGCGACTATGTCCTTGCCGCGACCGCCGACCTGATGAACGCGCGGATCCTCACGCTGAACGTCCGTCACTTCCCGATGTTTCCGGAGCTCGCGCCGGCGTACTGAGCCGGCCATCAGCGAGGCGCCGGCGCTCCGGTCGCGAGGACGATGAGGAGCAGCCCGGCGAGGGTCATCGGCAGCGCCAGGCCGATCCAGACGAAGCCTTCGACCAACGTCCGACTCGACTCGAGCCCGGCGTCCATCGTCGGCGCACCCGCGGGCGACAGGGTCCAGCGATGGACGGCCCGGACGACGAAGACGATCGTCCCGACGCCGATCGCCACGACCATGACGCCCACGACCGGCATCTCGCGGATCATCGACGAGCCGACCCACACGCCGACTCCGAGGGTGATGAGCGTCGGCCCGAACAGGAGCCAGATCCAGTTCGGGCGGCCGGCCGCGATCCGGCGGCGCGCGACCCGACGCGCGGCGAACAAGCTCGTGATGAGCACGAGGACGGCCGCGACGGCGACGATCGCCGGTTCCATGTCCTCCAGTGTCCGCGTTGATGCGCTGATGGGCATCACCCGGACCTCCTATCGTCCGGTGGGCGGTCAGCCTCAGTCGAGCGCCGTCAGCCTCAGCCGAGCGGGGGCAGGATCTGGAGATCGGTCTGGGCCGGCGCGAACACATCGCCGATCTCCGCGACCCGCTCCGGGAGCGTCCGAACGGTCCAGCGCTGCGGGCTGAGCCCCGGATCGTCGAGCTCGTCCCAGGTGATCGGCGCGCTGACCGGCGCCCCTGGAGCTGGCCGGACGCTGTACGGCGCGACAAGCGTCTTGATGTACGTGTTCTGGGTGTAGTCGAGGCGGGCCTTGCCCGATCGCCGGCCCTTCGCCCACTCCCACGACACGAGATCCGGGACGGTCTGGCCGACGGCCCGCGAGAGCGTCTCGACCCAGTCGCTGGTCTGGTCGTAGCCATAGCGCGGCTCGATCGGGAATCCAGATCTGGACGCCGCGCTTGCCGGTCACCTTCGGATAGCCCCGCACGCCGAGATGCCCGAGCGCGGTCCGGAACAGCCGGCGCAAGGGTCAGGGTCTCCTCCCAGGTCGTCGCCTCGCCCGGGTCGATGTCGATCAGCGCGAACGTCGGCCGGTCGGGCGCGTTCATCCGCGAGGTCCAGGCGTGGATCTCGAAGGCGGCCTGGTTGCCGAGCCAGCACAGCGTCGCCGTCCGATCGGCCACCAGGTGGGTGTTCGCCTGACGGGCCTCGACGCCGGCCTCCTTCCAGCGCGCCAGCCACGGCGGGTCGGTCGGACGGAGGTCCTTCTGCCAGAAGCCCTGCCTCTCCGAGCCGTCCGGGAAGCGCTGGAGGTTGAGCGGCCGGTCGGCGAGGTGCGGCAGCATCGCCGGCGCGATCCGGGCGAAGTAGCCGATGAGATCGCGCTTGGTGACCGGCTCTTCTGCGGGTGCCGGTCCGGCGGCCTCGCGACCCGGGAAGATCACCTTGTCGAGGTTCGTGAGCTTCAGCTCGGTCCCGCCGACCGTCCAGCGGGCCTCCTTCGGCGGGAGGCCCGCGAGCGTCTCGAGCTCGTCGGCGGTGGCGGCGGCCCATTCGGCGGGTGGGGCGGTCGCCTTCGCGGTCTTGGTCATCGCGGTCGCTTGCGCGGTCTTCGCCATCGGGCCGAGGGTACCGGGTGACGCACCGGCGTCGCCCTTCGCCGCCGCCGGCGCACGTTTCGGAGGCGCGACAGCGTCGACGGCGGCTTCCACCTCGTCCTTCGCGGAGGCCGCCGCGACCGGCGACTCGCGGGTCACGGTGAGCGGGTCGCGGCCATCGTCGATGCCCTTGAACGCCGCCTGACGGACGAGCCCATCGCGTGACCAGCCGCCGAGCTCGGCGCGGATGACGAGCTCGGGCAGGATCCAGTGGACGCCGCGCATGTCGGGCCGGTTGCCCGGCGGCGGGTCGAACGGGCAGGCATCAGAGGCGAGGTCGTCGAGCCGGGTGCGGAGGACCCGGCGCACCTTGGCGTCGAAGCCCGAGCCGACCTTGCCGGCGAACCGGAGCGGTCCGCCCTCGGTCTCGCGGATGCCGACGGCGACGGCGCCGAGCTCGCGGGCGTTGCCCTCCCCCGCGGTCCAGCCACCCACGACGAGCGCCTGCTCGGGACGCGACTTGATCTTCAGCCAGGCGGGGGTCCGTCGCCCCGGCTCGTAGCGGCTGCGGCGGTGCTTGGCGACGATGCCCTCGAGGCCCTGCGCGGCCGCAGCCTTGTAGAACGCCCGGCCCTGGCCCTCGATATGGGAGGCGAAACGGACCCTGGATCCCTCGGTCAGGATCGATCGGAGCAACCGCTTGCGCGACTCGAGCGGGACCTTGAGCAGCGACCGCCCGTCGAGCTCGAGCAGGTCGAAGACCTGGTAGACGATCGGCGCGCTGCTGGCCTCGGCGGCATCGGCCTCGTTCCCGCCCTCTGGCGATCGCCCGCCGGACCCTCCCCTGCCCCATCGACCGGGAACGCGACCGCCGGCTGTCTCGCTGATCCGCAGCTGGAGGAGCGAGAAGTCGGGCCGGCCGGCGGCGTCGAGCGCCACCACCTCACCGTCGAGGATCGCGGTCTCGGCGTTGAGCCACGTCCGGGGGTTCGGCAGGAGCCGCGGGAAGTACGTCGCGGCGTCGTGGCCGTTGCGGGTGTACGTCTTGACCGCGCCGTCTGCGATGACCGTCTGGACGCGGTAGCCGTCCCACTTGATCTCGAACAGCCAGTCGTCGTCGTCGAACGGGCGGTCGGCCAGTGTCGCGAGCATCGGCTCGATGAAGCGCGGCTCGCCGGCCGCGGGCTCGGCCTCGGAGAGGTCGATCTCGGCGACGGGTGCGGGCTGCTCGCTGATCCAGTAGGCGTCGCGGGCGGCCTTGACCTCGTCGTTCGTCCGGCCGGTCTTGACGCTCGTCGGGTGGTCCTCGGCGTCCCAGCCGTCGACCGACGCCTCGTCGCGCTTCTTGATCAGCAGCCACTGCTCGGCCTCGTCGTCCTCGAAGGCCCGCTGGCCGGTCTTGCGCCCACTCGTCTTGACGATGGTGTAGCGGCCGCCGAGCTTCGCGCCCTGCAGGCGGAACTTCAGCTCGCCGTCGGTGATCGCCTTCCGCGGGTCCGGGGTCTCGGCCTCGGGCTCCCAGGTCCCCCAGTCCCAGACGATCACGTCGCCGGCGCCGTATTGCTTCGCCGGGATCACGCCCTCGAAGTCGAGGTACTCGATCGGGTGGTCCTCGACGTGGACCGCCATCCGGCGCTCCTTCGGGTCGAGGGTGGGGCCGCGCGGCACGGCCCAGCTCACGAGGAGGCCGTCGACCTCGAGGCGGAAGTCGTAGTGGAGCCGGGTCGCGCGATGACGCTGGACGACGAACCGACCGGTCGTCGCCGGCGGCGCATCGCCGGCAGGCTCGGGGGTCTTCGCGAAGTCGCGCTTCTGCTTGTATCGCTCGAGGGGCATCGCCGGTCAGTGTGCCGCGACCGGCCTCGTCGCGGCTGGCCGTGGCCGCGCGCCGGTCGCCGGCGGCGAGGCGAACGACACTGAATCGCCATTGAGACGTCTCACCCGCGGCAACGCCATCGCCGATGACGTTGCGAGGGGACGAGGGGTCGAGATGGCCGGACCCACGCGGTCGAAGCGTTTCATCCAGCCGCGGCATGCAGCGGTCACGTCAGGGGTCGTAGCGATCGCACTGGTGGCGCTCGTGGCGGTGACGCAGCCGTGGAACGTCGCGAGCCCCGCTGGCTCTCCGACTCCGAGCAGTGGCGCCGGGACGTCGAGCGCTCCGTCGACGGCTCCGTCCCCCAGCCCAGAGGGCACCTGGCAGGCCCTCGACCTCGCCCCACTTTCGCCACCTGCCACCCTCGTGGCAAGCGCCCAGGACGATGCGGGCATCCAGCCCGACGCGACCTTCACGCTCACGAGCCTCACCACCGACATGGCGATCACCACCGCTGAGCGCCTCGACGTGACACCGGCCGCCGGGCTCGACGTCGCGAGCGGCGGCGACCTCGACCACGCGATCATCCGCCCGAAGGCTCCCCTCACTCCCGGCATCGTGTACCGGTTCACGCTGCGGGCGCCCGACGGGAGCCCGACCACGTCGTGGGCGTTCCGCGTCCGATCGCCGCTCCATGTCCTGTCGACGCTGCCCGGAGACGCGACGACGGGAGTCCCTGTCGCGACCGGCATCGAGGTGACCTTCGACCAGGAGGGCGCGGCCGACATGGCCGACTTCTTCTCGATCTCCCCTGCCGCGAAGGGGCGCTTCGAGCGCCACGGCCGGACACAGGTGTTCGTGCCGGACGGCCTCGCCGCGAAGACGCTCTATACCGTGACGATCAAGGCGGGCCTGCCGCGGACCGGAACGGACTCACCCTCGAGACGCCTGCCACGTTCCGCTTCGAGACCGGCGGCGCGCCTGACCAGGCGCCGAGCCTGCGCTTCGTGCGCGAGACGGTCGAGGTCAGCCCGGCGACCACGCCGGCGTTCGGTGTCGACGTCAAGGGCGGGCCCGATGGGGTATCGGCGCCGAACCCGAGGACGGCTGCGATCAAGGTCTATCGGCTGCCATCCCTCGCTGTCGCGACAAACACGCTCCAGGCCCTTCTGCTCGCGCCGCGCTGGACCGAATTCGCCTCGCCGCTGGTGCCGACGGATGGGCTCCCGGTCATCGCGAGGTTCACCGCAACGGTCGTCTATCCCGAGGACGGGATCCCGACCTTCAGCCTCCCGGAGCCGCTGGCGAAGGGCTGGTACATCGTCGAGATCGGGGGCGAACGACGTGCCCAGGCATTCCTCCAGGTCACGCCGGTCGCAGCCTGGACGGCGGTGCTCACCGACCGGACCGTGGTCTGGGTCAATGACGCGGCCACGACGAAGGCTCTGGGCGGTGCATCGGTCTCGGTGGTCGATGGCGCATCGGTGGGCGCTACGGACGCGGACGGGCTGCTCGTCGCGGCGTCGCCGGCCACACTCCTGCCGGGCGAGGTCGGTGGGACCTCGTCCGATGCCCTGGCCACGCTGATCCTGAGCGTTCGGGCGAAGACGGGCGACACGGTCCTCGTGCCGTTCGATGCGGGGTGGAGCGACGGGCTGGCCTACGGTGGTCCCTCGAAGACGAACGCGGCCGACCCCCGGTTCTGGTCGATCGTCCAGACGGATCGAGAGGTCTACCGCACCACCGACGCGGTCAAGGTCTGGGGTTACTTGCGCGACCGCGCTGATGGCACTGCGCCATCCTCGGTCAGCCTGAGGCTCGTCTCCACCGACTCCGTCGGCTCGGCGGATCCGCCGGCCCTTGCCCGCAGCGACCCCAGCCCCGATGTGACCGGCGCCTTTTCCGCTTCCCTGGCGATCGATAACGCTCCGATCGGCTCCTATCAGGTCCAGATGCTGGTCGACGGGAGGGTCGTGACCGCCCACTGGCTCGACGTGACGATCATCCGGAAGCCGGCCTATCGCCTGGACGTGGAGACTGACCATCGGGCGGTCTTCGACGGCGACACCGTGCGCTGGACGACGACGGCGTCGTTCTTCGACGAGTCCCCCGTACCGGGCCTGGTACTCGCCTCCGACGGTGACCAGGGCGACGCCGTGACCGTCACCACCGACGCCGGTGGTCGAGCGACGATCGCTCACTCGGCACGATATGCCCAGTACACCGGTCAGGTCCGCTCCGACGCCCAGGAAGTGAGTCATGGGTTCTGGCCGGCGGAGCCCGAGGAATCGGAAGATCTCCGGCTCGGCGAGCGTCCTCGTCTTTCCGTCGTCGTATCACGTGGTGGCGAGCGGAACCCTGGACGGGCGGCGACTGACGGTGACGAGCACCGTCGACAAGGTGGATCTGGCGAAGGTCGAGGCGCTGCTGGCCGCCGGCACGTGGACCGGCGACCCGCATGGGGCACCGGTCGAAGGGGCGCCGGTCCAGGCGACCGTCACCGAGCTGATCCCGCGGCGTACCAAGGTCGGCAGCGACTACGACTTCATCGAGAAGGTCTCACGGCCGCGCTACGAGTACAGCATCGACAGGCGGGTCGTGAAGTCCCTCGACCTGGTGACCCACGCCGATGGCCGCGTCGCGTTCGACCTGACCGTGCCGAGCGCGACGCATCAGTACGAGGTCTCTCTGGCGACGCACGATCGGATCGGAAGCACGGAGCAGGTCATCGACATCGGGACGCCCGACCCGACGACGACCGACGCCGGCCTGACGTTCCTGGACTCAACGGGCGCCGACGTCTACCAGACGAGGTACGGCATCGGAGACCGGGTCGCCCTGCACCTGAGTGAAGCTGGTCGACCCGTCCGCACGAACCGGACCGATCGGTACCTGTACATCGTGGCGAATGCCGGTCTCACCGCGGCGACGATCTCGGACACTCCGACCTTCGAGCGGACGTTCGGGGCGGCCGACGCGCCGACCATCCTCATCACCGCGACACGGTTCACAGGCCATACGTATTCCCCGACCACACGCGCATACGCCGAGTTCGACACGTCGGAGCGAGCCATCCATGTGACCCTCACCGCCGACCGAGCGCATTACCTGCCGGGCCAGGATGTCGCGCTCGCGGTCACCACCACCGATGCCTCCGGCCGCCCTGTCGCGGCCAGCGTGGTGCTCCAGGCTGTCGACCAGAAGCTCTATCAGATCGGCGGCGCCCACGTGCCCGACGCATTGACGGACCTGTACGCCAACGTGGGGAGCGGGATCCTCCGTGTCGCCTCCACCCACAAGTCTCCGACCATCGGACCTGAGGATTTCGGGGGCGGGGACACGACCGGCGGCGGAGGTCGAGACGACTTCCGCGACACCCTCACGTTCCAGATGGTCCGGACCGACGCGACCGGTCATGCCGCCTTGACCATCAAGCTGTCCGACGACCTCACGTCGTGGCATGTCTCGGCGATCGCCTTCACCGCGGCGCTCCAGGCTGGAGTCGGGGAGCTCGTCGTGCCCGTCGGCCTGCCGATGTTCGTCGAGGCGACCATCGCCGATGATTACCTTCTCGCAGACCGGCCGATCATCGGCCTACGAGCGTTCGGCGCGTCGCTTCAAGCCGGTGACCCGGTCGAGTACACGGTCCGCTCGACATCCCTCGGTCTAGCGCCGGTCACCGTCACCGGCACTGCCTTCAACGACACGCCGTTCGAGCTCCCGCCACTCCTGCTCGGGGACCAGACGCTCGACATCACGGTGGTCGCCAAGACGAGGTCCGACGGCGCCGGCAAGCCGCTCTCGGATCGCCTCATCCGCCACTTCGGCGTCGTCACGTCGCGGCTCACCACAGCGGACGCTCGATACCTGTTGGTCGGAGATCCGCTGCCGACGGTCGCGACGAGCGATGCCGCGACGTACACGTTCACCGACGCCGGGCGCGGACGCTACCTGCCGCTCTTGCTGGCGCAGGTCGCCGCGACCGGCGGCCGGTTCGACGACGGACTGGCGACGTCCATGGCCCGCGGTCTGCTGATCGACACCTTCGGCCGCGACCCCGCGATGCTCCCACCCTCCACATTCGACCCCTACCAGTACCCGGTCGGGGTGTACGAGGACGACAACGGCCAGACGGAGGCTGGGCTCGCCCTCCTCCCGTACGGCGGGCGAGACCCCTGGCTGGCCGCCCGGATCGCGGTGCTCGCGCCGGACAGCATCCGGCCGAGCGATCTCCGCGACGTGCTGGTCTACGTACGAGACCAGGACGCGACCCGGCGTGACCTGTGGATCGCCGCCGTCGCCGGCCTGGCGTCGCTCGGCGAGCCGGTCGTCGCGGACCTGGAGACCGCGCGGACCGTGACGGATCTCACCATCGGAGAGCGGCTCGACCTCGCGCTCGGCTATGCGGCGCTCGGCGACGAGCAGACCGCGAGGCAGATCGAACGCGAGCTGCTGACCGCGAGCGGGCAGCAGCTCGGTCCATGGGTCCGGCTCCACGTCGGCGACGCTGACGAGACCGCAGAGGCGACAGCTCGGATGGCCGTGCTGGCAGCCAGCCTGGGCGACCCGCTCGCCCCGAACATGATCGACTACGCGGTCGATCATCGATCGAGTCAGACCTCGCAGTCCCTTGAGCTCGTGGCCGCGACCGCCAGGGCTCTCGAGCGGACCCCGGCGACGGCCGCATCCTTCGCTTACACGGTCGATGGCCGTCGGACCGTCGTCGACCTCGGGCCCGGGGAGTCGACGACGATCTCCCTGACCGCTGCGCAGCGCGCCGGGCTCTCCGTGGAGCGACTGTCCGGGAACGTCGGGATTGCCGTCTCGTGGCGCAAGGCGGCCGATCCAACGACGCTTCGACCCGATCCCGCTCTCACCCTCCTCCGCTCCCTGCCGACGAGCCCGATCCCCGCCGACCAGCTCGTGACGATCGACCTCACGGCGAGTTTCGATCCAGCCGCCCTGGACTCCGGCTGCTATCTCGTCGTCGAGGAGCTGCCAAGCGGTCTCGCGCCGGTCGAGCGGTACTCCGGTTCGGAGCCCGGGATCGTCTGGCCGTCGAGCATCGTCGGACAGCGCGTCACGTTCTGCGTCGGCAAGCCCGGCCCCAAGGGCGCCCTCTCGGCGCACCTCCGCTACACCGCTCGCGTGGTCAACGCGGGGACGTTCACGTGGGAGTCGGCCACGATGCAGCTGCCCGGGGTGCCCGATGCCGTCGCCGTGGCACCCGGCGGGACGGTCCGAGTCGGCGGCGCCTGAGCGGCCCGAGCCGGCGCTGCGCGGGCAGCGGCCCGAGCAGGCGCTGCGCGGGCGGACGGGCTCTGGTTCGGTAGCCGCGGCGAGGTCGAAGGCCACGTCACACCGAAGTCTCCACGAGTGTCCCGTTGTGCCAGACGCAGGTCGCGGACGCGACTGCATCCCTCGCGGCCGCGCGCAAGGATGTCGACCGATGATCCTCTCTACAACCATCGGCTTCCGACGGCCCGCTCGACGGATCGGGTTCGGGTTGTTGCTGGCCGGAGCGCTCGCGGGCTGCTCCGTCCTGCGGCTGTCGCCGCCGCAGCAGACACGACAGGCCGATCTCGGTCAGGGAGCCCCGCTCGATCGTGGCCTTCGGCCGTCGCAGGATGACTGCGACTCGATGATCCGGGCCGACCAGCTGGCTGCCGGTCGAATCCGAGCCGGTGTCTACGGCAAGTCCTACCCGGACCCGGCGCCCAACCCCGGCGAACTGGCATCGGACCCGCAGACGGTCGCCGTCGCGGCGGCGGATCCCGCCGCCCGGATCGATCCCGAGCTCGGGATCCCGCTCACCCAGGCGGAGCGGACGGTGCTGACGCGATCGCACGTGAGCGACCAGGAGATCCCGCTGCCGTACTGGGTCGAGCTGGGAGCGCCCGAACGGTTCGGCGGCGTCTGGATCGATCCGCCCGGCGGCGACCACTACGTCGTTTCGATCCCCCATGGCGATCCGGCGACGCTCGCGCTGGCGCGATGCCTCGAGACCGATGGGACGGCAGTGCGTTACGTCGTCGCCGATCAGCCGCTCGCGGCCGGCAAAGCGCTCCAGGATCGTGTCGCTCAGGACTGGGACACTTTGAGGGCGGCCGGGGTGGAGATGATGGGCTTGGGATACCTGGAGGACCAGGGGGTCCTTGAGATCAGCGTGAAGAACCCCTCGGATCCGGTCACGCTCATCCTCCTGGCGCGGTATGGCCCGTTCATCCGCGTCGTCCAGGGCTCCGAGATCGTCGACGACTGACGAACGAGTCTCGGGGCCGCGCACCCTTGCCGACCGGGGACATCACCGGCATCATTCGGCCAGTTCGCGCCGATCCGCCAGCGGCCCAGAGGGGGAATGACCGAGCCCACCGCGCCGCCCAGCGCCGTCCGTCCGCCGGAGCCCGTGGTCCGCGGCTTCATGTTCGCCGACCTGCGCGGTTACACGGAGTTCGTGGAGCGCGTCGGTGACTCCGCCGCGGCGACGTTCCTCGGGCGCTACCGGGCCCTGGTCCGCTCGGTCATCGAGGAGCACGCCGGAGCAGAGATCCGGACCGAGGGCGACAGCTTCTATGTCGTCTTCCCGAGTCCCTCGGCGGCGGTCCGGGCCGGCCTGACGCTCGTCTCCAGGGCGGCCGACGACGCCGCCGAGCACCAGGACGAACCGATCCGGGTGGGGGTCGGCATCCACGCCGGCGAGTCGGCCGAGACGACCGAGGGCTACGTCGGTGCGGCGGTCAATCTCGCGGCTCGCATCTGCTCCGTCGCCCGGCCCGGCGAGGTCCTTGTCTCGGACACCGTCCGATCGCTGACCCGGTCGAGCCTCCCGATCACATTCGTCAGTCGTGGTCGACCGGCCCTCAAGGGCGTCGCCGAGCCGGTCGAGCTGTTCTCCGTCCGGACCGGAGACCCTGCCGCCGCAGTGGCCCGACCACGCCGCCGGCCGGCCGAGACGGCCCGCACCCGGGCCGCGTTGGTCGGTGTCGGCGCGGCCGTCGTCGTCCTGGCCGTCGTCGTCGTGGCGGCCCTCTCGGGCGGGCCCGGCGCGAGCGGGGCGAGCCTATCGCCCGGCTCGAGCGGTCTGGCGGCATCACCGTCGAGCGCCCTCGCGACAACGTCGATGAAGCCATCGCCCTCGTCGGCTCCGATCGCCCTGAAGAGTCGGATCACTCGATCCCGGCACGTATCGGACGACGAAGTTCAGTCCGGGCCTGGAGTTCTCCGTGCCCGAAGGGTGGTGGTCGTACATGGACGACGCCGTCGGCGTCGTCCTCGGCCTCCGAGACGATCCGGTGCGCCAGCGGAACCCGGACGCGCCCGGATGGGCGCTCGGCGGGCGCCTCTCGATCTTCCGGCCGACGGTCGGAATCTCACGATGTACGCCGACTACGTACGCCGATGATCCTGGCCATCGGGATCGACGACGGTCGAGATCCCGGCGGGTCGCGACGGGTTCATCGGCTGGGCCAAGGACACCGGCAGCGTGGACCTCGGCCCTCCATCCCCCCAGCGGATCGGACGGCTCGACGCCGCGATGTATCAGGTCGAGCTGTCCCCCTCGTGTGCGCGCGGAGGCCGCTTCGGCGGCTTCGACCTCATCACCCTACAGAACTCGCCGGCCTCTCACACCAACTACAGGATCTACCCGAGCGACGCTTCGATATGGCTCGTCACGGACGTCGACGGTCAGACCATCCTGGTCGCCATCGACTCCGTCGCCGAAGCGCCCGACTTCGAGGCCGCGGCGCGGAGCGTCCTGACGTCGCTCAGGCTGAGCGAAGGCTGACGCCCGGGTCTAAGCCGTCTTGCGCTTGCGGGCGGGCTTCGCTTCGGCCTCAGCTGCGTCTGCCGCGGCATCTGCGGCGGCTGCGGTCTCAGCGGCAGCAGCGTCAGCCGCGGCCTTCTTCGTGCGCGTGGCCTTGGCTTTCTTCGCGTCGGCGACCGAGACGGGCTTGCCGCCGTCGGCGTCCCGGGCCGCAGTGGCAGCCTTGACGCTCGCCTCCAGGGCGGCCATCAGGTCGATGAGCTTGCCGCCGGTGTCGGGCTCCTCGACCTCGACGGTCTCGCGACCTTCGATCTTGGCCTCGATGACGCCACGGACCGCCTCGCGGTACTCGTCGCGGTACTGCGTCGGATCGAACGCGCCGGTCATCGCCGACACGAGCTGTGACGCCATCTTCAGCTCCGCCGGCTTGAACTCGTACTCCTCGTCACCAAGGTCGAGCTCGCTGACGGCGCGGATCTCGTCCGGCCAGTGGAGCGTGGAGAGGAGCATCGTCCCCTCGAACGGATCGAGCGCCGCGAGTGCCTCGCGGTCCTTGATCACGACCTTGCAGATCGCCGTGAGATCCTCGTCGATGAGGACCTGGCGGAGCAGCGAGAAGGCCTTCCGGCCGATCTTGTCCGGCTCGACGTAGTAGGCCTGCTTGACGAACTTCGTCGCGGCATCGCCCTCGTCGGCCCGCGG
Source organism: uncultured Chloroflexia bacterium (assembly GCA_963729175.1). Lineage (GTDB taxonomy): Bacteria > Chloroflexota > Limnocylindria > Limnocylindrales > CSP1-4 > CAVSMY01. Next base: position 149,194 of record CAVSMY010000010.1, read on the forward strand.
CACGAACTGCTCGATCTCGATGCTCCGGACGGTCTTGAGCGGGACGTGCTCCAGGTCCTCGTCGGTGATCACGACGTATTCGCCGGGCGCGTATTCATAGCCCCGGACCGTCTCGGACCGCTCGATGATCTCGTCCTCGACCGGACAGAAGATCTTCATCTGGATCCGGCTGAGGTCGTCCTTGTGGAGCATGTTGAAGCTGATCGTGCTCTTCGACTCGGTCGCGAGATAGAGCTTGATGGGGATGGTCACCAGCCCGAACTGGATGGCCCCCTTCCACATCGCTCGCGCCACGGCAGGACCTCGTCAGCTTCGGCCGGCGCGGGGCGGTTCACCTCTCGCCGCCCGACCGGGACGCGAGGGTAGCACGGGTCACAAGGGCTGACGCCTTGCCGGTCGGACGGCTGACGTGTCGGGCGTCTCGCGGAACCTCGCCTCGGGGGAGGACGTCGTCCATGATGCCCATCAGTGCATCGCGAGAGGGGGACGTCGTGAGCATCAGATCGTCGAGCACGTTCGGCCGCATCGCCGTCTCTGGGTCCCTAGCGGCCATCTGTCTTGTCATCGGGGCGTGCGCGGGGACGCGCCCCGCGACGCCGGACCCATCGGGAGCCGGGTCTGGAGCGGGGTCCGCGTCCGGCGACGTCGGAGCCTCGCCGGCGCCCGCTTCGACGCCGTTCACCGCCCCTTCGCCGTCACCGTCACCCTCGCCGCCAGGCGGGCTGTCGTGCGTCGACGGACAGTGGACGGACCAGATCTCGGACTACATCGCCGGCGCGACCGGCCGACCTGGCACCACGACTGACGCCGTCAGAGCGATGTACCCGCTTCGACGGAACGATGTGTTGACACAGTCCGGTGACGCGCGAGTCATCGTCGAGCGTGCCGGTCGACGGATCGCGCTCGATCTCGTTCAACGGCGATGGCCACGGAGGATGGCTCTCGGAGCGGGAGATCTACTGCGCGGAGCTCCGCGGGAAAGCCTGGCAGTTCAAGGAGCCGATCTCTCCGGGACTCGGCGAATCGACCCTCGACCTGACCGTCTGGGATGCGACAGGCCTGATCGAGAACGTGGACAACCATCTCCCGGAGGGCGTCGTCATGCCTCCGCTCGATCCGGAGGTCGGCGCCGCCCAGCGAGACGGGCACCCGCAGGAGCTGCTGATCTCCTGGGTGGGCGGTGCATGCGATGCGAGCGCGGACGTCACCTTCGCGGAGGCGACGACGACCGGCAGGTATCGGATCATCGTCACGACGACGCCGGTCGATCCGGTCGCGCCGTGCGTGATGGTCGCGATCTTGCACGGCATGACCCTCGACGCCACCACCCAGATCGATCCAGCGGATGTCGAACCACCCGTGCGCGGCTGACCCACGCGATCGTCGGCTTGGTCAGCCTCCGGTGTAGGCCGCGACGGCGAAGAGGACCGGATCCGAAACGGCAGCCGGGCCGCCCAGGACGACGATCCGTGCGGGCTTGAGACGTTCGAGCTCGGTGATGGTCGCCGCATCGATCGGCCCGGTCGGGGCCGTGAGCAGGACCGGGCCCTTCTTCGTGCCCGCGGCTGCGGCACCGGCGAGGGCGTCGGGGAAGGCATAGGCCGAGGCGATGTAGACGGTGCCGACCCCGCTCGGGAAGGTCGCCTTGCTCACGGCCGCCGCCGTCCCGAAGCGATCGGAGCCGGCGAGCCGCGAGAAGGTCGGTGCGTAGGTGCGGAGAGCCGCGACGACCGGGTCGGACAGGGCGCCCGGGCCGCCGAGCACGACGATCCTGCCCGGGGCGAGTCGCTTGAGCTCGGCGACGGTCGAGGCTGCGAGCGGACCGGTCGGCGCCGCGAGCAGCACCGGACCCTGGCGCACCGCGGCGGCAGCAGCTCCGGCGAGGGCATCCGGGAAGTCGTACGCCGAGGCGATGTAGACGTTGCCGACGCCCGAGTCGAACGTCGCTCGGCTGACCGCGGCGGCGGTCGCGAAGCGGTCGGGGCCGGCGAGTCGGGTGACCTTCGGCGCGAACGCAGCGAGGGCGTTCGCGACCCCGGCCGAGACCACGCCCGGGCCACCCAGGACGAAGATCCGGGCGGGCTGGAGGCGCGTGAGCTCGGCGGCGGTCGAGGGGTTGATCGGACCCGTCGGGCCGACGAGCAGGACCGGCCCCTTGCGCGTCCCCGCAGCGGCTGCCCCGGCGAGGGCATCCGGATAGTCATAGGCCGATGCGATATAGGCCGTCCCGACCCCGGGATGGAAGGTGACCCGGCTGAGCGCGGCGGCGGTCGCGAAGCGGTCCTTGCCGGCGATCCGGGTCGTCGGGAGGACGGTGATCTTGACCGCCGTGGCGTGACTGCGGCCGTGTTCGGTCGCGGTGATCGCGACGTCATATGAGCCGGGCTTCGTCTCGGGATCGACCGCGACGAGCATGTCGGTCGTGTGCGCGGTCAACCCGACCAGGCTCGACGGGGCGAACGACGGGGTCAGGGCGGGGTCAGACGCCGTCGCACTGAAGCGGACGCGCTCGACGAACGTCGGCGTCCGGTCGATCGTGATGGGGGTCCGAGCGGTCGTGCCCGCCGGGGTCGAGACCGACGCCTGCGCCGGGGCCTCAAGCGACCAGTCGCCGTAGGGGCCGATCTTCGAGACGTCGAGCAGCGGGTCGGGCCGATGATCCGGGTCGGTCGAGGTGCGCCAGTCGTAGCCGGCGAGGGCCACGAGCGCGTCCTTCACGTCGGCCGGGGAAGCCCACGGCCGATCCTCCTTGTACAGGGCGACGGCGCCGGCCACGTGCGGCGCGGCCATCGACGTCCCCGACAGGTAGCCGTATTTCGCGCCGGGCAGGGTCGACCAGATGCACTTCCCGGGGGCGATCAGGTCGACGTCGGAACCGTAGTTGCTGAAGTCGGCGAACGTGTCGTCGCGGTCGTAGCTCCCCCAGGACAGGCAGCGTCGTCCGCCCAGACCACCCGGCTTGCCGTCCGTGTCGGCCAGGGCGGAGACGGTGATGACCTCGTCGTACGAGGCCGGCACGCGCTTCGAGGCCGGGCCGGAGTCGTTGGCGGCCGCCGCGACGACGGTGACGCCGGCGTCGACGACCCGGCAGATCGCGGCGTGCAGGATGTCGTGGTTCTTCGTGCCGCAGGCGCCGTCGTCGGAGCCCCACTTCGTGACGCTCATGTTGACGGCCTCGATGAGGGGTCGGCTCGGGTCGTCGGGATCCTTCTGGGCGGCGATCCAGTCGAGACCGCAGACGTACCACGACAGGAGTCCCTTGCCGGTCTTGTCGAGGATCCGGACGGCCCAGAGGCGCACCCCGGGCGCGACACCGACGACACCCGACCCGTCGTCGATCGCCCCGACCGTGCCTGCCACGTGCGTCCCGTGGCCATGGACGTCGGCCCAGGCGGTCGGATCGCTCGAGGCGCAGTTGTAGCCGCCGACGACGTTCAGGTCCGGGTGGGTCGGATCGATGCCCGTGTCGACGATCGCCACATCGGCGTCGACGCGCTCATCGACACCATCGATCGCGGCGATGTCGGCGGTCTTGCCGCCGATGCGGCTCACTCCCGTCGGGACCAGCTGGCCCGCGATCGTGACGACCTCGTCCGGGACGACGGCCGCGACGTCCGGGTCCGCGGCGATCGAGGCGCGCTGAGCCGGCGTCAGGCGGGCCGCGTAGCCGTGGAGGGCCCGCGAGAAGACCCGGTCGGGGACGACGTTGTCGACACGCGACAGGCGGGTCAGCGCCCTGGCGGTCACGGCGCTGTTCTTCAGCATGACGATGTATCGGCCGGTCGGATCCGGACCTCCGGGATCGTCGGCCGGTGGGTTCGTACTGGGCGGTCGTGCGCTCGGCGTCTCGGACCCCGGTCGTCCCGATGGACCCTGGGCCTGGGCCGATGCCGGCCAGGCGAAGCACAGGACGACGACGAGCAGTGCGGCTCGGCGCCCCGCGGCTCGGCGCCCCGCGACGGCGGGAACCTTCATGGCCCCACCGTAGGCGATGACGGTCCGGTGGGGTATGGGAGGGTCGTCTCGGGTTCGCGGGTCCGATGGGGCTACAGCCGGGTGGTCCCCTGCGGCCCTCGAGCGGGGCGAGACTGAAGCTTCCGGCTCACGTCCGGCGGCGCGTCGTGTCCCCCGGAGTCAGCAGCGCCTCGGCCTCGAGGATCCGGTCGAGGACGCCGGAGCGAAGAGTGTCCAGACCGGTCCAGACGGCCTTGGTGGCGTTGCCGATCGACGTGAGCTGGCTCTTCAGGCCCTTGATGGACTCGAGCTGCTCGCGGATCCCGTTGAGCGAGGCGCTCAGCGCCGCCGGGTCGATCTCGACGTCTCGATCGTCGAGCGTGGCCACCGCCAGCAGACGAGCCAGGCGGATCGCCGCTTCGAGCGTGGCGTGATCGGGCGCGTCGGGGTCGATGACGCAGTACACGTCGCCGCCGCGGAGGTCGAACGGGGCGACCCCGGTCGGCGCGTGCTGGGGCGAGAAGACCGCGACCGCGATCGCGGCCGTGCGGTTGCGTCGCGCCTCGCGCAGCTCCTCCCGGATCTTCGGCCCGGAGATCGCCCGGTCCTTCGCCTCGACGACGATCCGGACTTCAGCGCCCCGGGTCATCGCCTCGTTGATCGTGAGGACGAAGTCGCCCTTCTTCGAGCGGAGGGTGTCACCGGTCGCCGTCCCGGTCCGGTCGAGGATGTCGCCGGCGCCGCGAGCCAGGTCGGCGAGCATCGACTCGAGGGTGTCCTCGAAGTCGGTGCCCTTGGCCGTCGACTTCGCTCGCTCGGTGGCTCGCGCCTCCGAGGCCGCCTGGAGCGCCTCGATCCGGGCGATGACGTTCGTGAACCCGTCCGCGACCTCCTTGCGGAAGCCGTTGAGCGGGGCACCCGGCCGGGCCGGGTCGAGAAGCTGGGCCAGCCGGCTCGCGTCACCGTCGAAGTACGTGCCCAGCAGCTGGCGCATCCGGCCGATCGCGCTGTCGCGCTTGCTCTCGTCGAACAGCTCGTTGACGAAGACTCGGAGCTGACCGCGATCGCCGAGGAACCGCTCCAGGGTCCTCGGCAGTCGGCCGTCGCCGTCGGCGAAGTTCGCCCGGAGGGTCTGCTCGAGCGCGGCTGCGGCCTTCTCGTTGGTCTGCTCGGCGTTGCGGAGGAGCTTCTCGAACTCGTGGCGGACGACGTCGACGTCGAGCGTCGTGCCGGCGTCCTGGAGCGCCAGCAGACCGATCCGCATCGCGCGCTCGACCACGTGGGGTCGATCGGCCTCCGGCCGCTCGGCGACGAACGCCGCCAGCGTCGGGTCGACGATGACGAGGCGCTCGACGACGAGCCGATCGGGACCCACCGCCACGACCGCCTGGCCGGCGGGCGGCAGCGCCGTGCCGACCGGTGACGGCGCTCGGCCGACTGACGGCAGCGTCTCGCCGATCGGCGACAGCGTTCGGCCGACTGACGGCAGGCTCGAGGCGGGCGTGGTCGGGAATTCGACGATCCGGGCTTCCATGTCGCGGATCGTCGAGCCTCCGCGTGACAGCTAGCGTGTCACGGCCTGTGGGCACATCGACTGTGCATGCCGAGGTGATCGGCGGGTAAGCCGCCTGGCCGACGATGGCGTCATGGACCAGGTCCGGATCGGGATGACGTTCCGTGCCGTGCGCGTGCGTGCTGGCCTGCGTCAGTCGGACGTGGGCGCCCGATGCGGCGTGTCGGCCGCGACGGTCTCACGGATCGAGGCCGGGCATCTCGACTCGTTGACCGTGGAGACCCTGGACCGGGTGGCTCGAGCTCTAGAGATCCGGCTCGACTTGACCCCCAGATGGAGGGGAGGCGACCTCGACAGGCTCATCGCGGCGGGTCACGCGATGATGCACGAGCTCGTGGCGCAGCAACTGACCTCCTTGGGCTGGGAGGTCGCACCCGAGGTGTCCTTCTCGTCGTGGGGCGAGCGGGGCGTGATCGACATCCTTGCCTGGCATCCCCCGTCTCGGACGCTGGTCGTGATCGAGCTCAAGACCCAGATCGTGGACGTGTCCGAGCTCCTGGGCTCGGTCGACCGAAAGCGCCGTCTGGCTTCGGAGGTCGCCGCCCAACGCGGCTGGCGACCTTATGACGTCGGTGTCTGGTTGGTCGTCGCTGATACGAGGGTGAACCGCTCGCGCGTCACGGAACACGGCTCCGTGTTCAGGGCCGCGTTTCCGGCCAGGGTCGTCGAGATGCGGCGCTGGCTGCGCGAGCCGTCTGGGCCGATCGCCGGTCTCACATTTCTGCAGAACGTGCGCCTACGGAACCTAAAGGCGGGCCGACGACGAGTCCGCCAGCATCGTTGAGCGTGGGCACGAAGCTGAAGACTGCACGACGTGCACGCCGTGAAGGTTGTGCATCGATCGAGGCGATCCGGAGGAATAGCGTTCCACGGGCGAGAGTTCTGCAGAAAGCGTGATCCCTGAGCTCGCCGCGCGTCCAGCGGAACTCCTGGGCCCGCGCCGGCCGCCCTGCCTCGCGCACGGCTGCGAGGCCGAGAGCCGCCGCCCCGACTACCAGCCGCCGGCGTCGCGGATGAGGCGGTGGAGGACGCGGGCGGCGACGACGCGGCGGTACTCCGCCGTGGAGCGGACGTCGTCGATCGGGCTGAGCTCGCCGGCGAGGGTCTCGGAGGCGCGGTCGGCCGTCTCGGGGGTCGGCCGCGCACCCTCCAGGGCGGCCTCGGTGGCGGGGGCCCGGATCGGCACTGCCGCGACGGACCCGAGGGCCACCCGGACGCCCTCCCAGGTCGGGCCGTCGCGCCAGGCGACCGCGAGCGCGACCTTCGAGATCGCCTGCGCCCGGCGCGTCCCGACCTTGCGGAACCGCGCCACGCGGCCCGGCACGATCGGGATGCGGACGCGGAGGATCAGCTCGTCGGCCGCGAGGGCGGTCTGGCGATACCCGACCAGGAAGTCGGAGATCGTCACGGAGCGCTCGCCCCGTGGACCGCCCACGACGATCTCGGCGTCGAGCGCGAGCAGGACCGGCAGCGTGTCCCCCGCCGGCGACGCCGTCCCGAGGTTGCCACCGACCGTGCCGCGGGCCTGGATCTGGGCCGCACCGACCGTGGCGGCCGCATCGAGGAGGGCCGGCACGACCTCGCTCGCCAGCGACGAGCGCCGCAGGTCGGCGTACGTCGCCGCGGCGCCGATGACGAGCGCCCGCGGTTCGAGCGTGATGCCCTTGAGCTCGGCCAGTCGCGACAGATCGAGCAGGCGTTCGGGCGGCTCGCCGCGACCGGCGGCCAGCTCGACCATCAGGTCCGTGCCACCGGCGATCGGACGCCACGATCGCCCGTCGGCGAGCAGTGCGTACGCCTCGGCGAGCGTCGCCGGGCGCTCCATCGGTGGCTCGATCGCGATCGGCATCGGTCAGCTCGGCACGTGGGGATGGCGCATCGTCGGCGCGCCGGAGCGGCGCATCGGCGCGTCGGAGCGGCGCATCAGCTCGGCACGTGAGGACGGCGCATCAGCTCATCGCCTCAGGATGGGCCCGCGCCACGCGAATCAGCGGCCGCCCGGGCGATCGCCTCGATGATCTTCGTGTAGCCGGTGCAGCGACACAGATTCCCCGCGATCGCCGTCCGGATCGCCGCGTGCTCGGGTCCGCCACCATCGTTGAGATACGCCTGCGCCGCGACGATCATCCCGGGCGTGCAGATCCCGCATTGCGCCGCGCCGGTCTCGAGGAATGTCTTCTGGAGCGGCGAGAGGACGGCCCGACCCTCGGCGTCGCGGCCCCCGCCGATGCCCTCGATCGTGCGGACGATGTGCCCATCGACCTGGGCGACAGGGACGAGACACGACACCGCCAGATCGGAGTCGATGATCACCGTGCAGGCGCCGCACTCGCCCTCGCCGCAGCCCTCCTTCGTGCCGGTCGCGCCGAGATCCTCGCGCAGGACGTCGAGGAGCCGACGGATCCCCGGTGTCTCGATCTCGACCGGGTCGCCGTTGAGGAGGAACCGGACGGCCGTCACGCGGCCGGACCCGCGATCGACGGCAGCAGCTTCTCGGGCGTCGCCGGCAGGTCGGTGATCCAGGCGCCCGTGGCATCGGCGACGGCGGCGACGACGGCCGGGCCGGCGACATCCATCGGCAGCTCGCCCAGGCCCTTGGCGCCGTGGGGCGCGAGCGAGAACGGCGCCTCGACAAGGATCGACTCGATCCGCGGCGCATCGAGAGCGGTCGGGATGAGGTACGTCGCCAGGCGGTCGTTGAGGTAGCGTCCGTCCTGGAGCTTGATCTCCTCGATCGTCGCGTAGCCGACGGCCTGGAGCGTGCCGCCCTCGACCTGGCCCTCGGCCAGGACCGGGTGGATGACCCGCCCGACGTCATCGACCGCGACGACATCGCGGACGGCGATCTCAGCGGTATCGAGGTCGACCTCGACGACCGCGACCGCCGCCGCCCAGCCGAACGCCGGGTACGCGTCGCCGGTGTATGTCGCGTCGTCGAAGTGGACCCCCGGGTAGGGCTCGAAGTGCTGGTCGATGCGGGTCGGACCGTGGGCCACGGCGTCGTCCCGATAGCACTCGGCGAACGGGCGCCCTGGGTTGCGGCCTTCGACGTCGGCGCGAAGGCGACGCGCGGCCAGGACCAACAGCCCGCCGACGACCATCGCCGTGCGGGAGGCGACGGTCGGTCCAGAGTCGGGCACGACGGCCGTGTCGGGCCGGGCGATGTCGACCGCGTCGGCGTCGATGTCGAGCTCCTCGGCGACGAGCTGCGGCAGGATCGTGCTCGTCCCCTGGCCCATCTCGGTCGAGGCGACCAGGACGGCGATCCGTCCGTCGGCCGAGAGCTCCAGGGACGCGACCGAAGCGAGCTTCTCCTCGCCCGAGCCGGTGAACCCGGCGCCGTGCCAGCCGAGCGCCAGCCCGATCCCGGTCGCGGTCCGGGCCGACGACGTGAGGAACCGGCTCGACGGGATGGCACCCGAGCCGGAGCGGGCCAGCCGCTCCCTGGCCGTCCAGTCGCGGATCGTCTCGAAGGTCGTCCGCTCGGCGGCGATGTCGAGGACCTGCTCGGCGGCGACGCTGTCCTGGAGGAGCTGGCCGGTCGGGGTCACGCCACCCGGCCGATAGAGGTTCCGGCGGCGGATCTCGAGCGGGCTCATCGCCAAGGCCTCGGCGATCCGGTTGACGTGGGTCTCGATCGGCGTGGTGGACCTGCGGCGCGCCGAATCCGCGGAACGCGCCGTTGGGCGGCGTGTTCGTCGCCGTGCAACGGCCGACGATGTGGACGTTCTCGACCTCGTACGGGCCGCCGGCATGGAGCGTCGCCCGCGACAAGACCACAGGGCTGAGCGTGCAGTAGGCCCCACCGTCGAGGATCACCTCGATCTCCTGGGCCACGATCCGGCCGTCGTACATGACGCCGGTCCGGTGGCGGACGACGGACGGATGCCGTTTCGTCGTCGCGGCGATGTCCTCGTGGCGGTCGTACACCATCCGGACCGGGCGCTCGGCCTTGAGGGCGAGGAGGCTCGCATGGAGGGCCAGGATCGAGGGGTACTCCTCCTTGCCACCGAACCCGCCGCCGGTCTCGGCCTGGACGACGCGGACCTTGTCCTTGGGCAGCGCGAGCCCGGCCGCCATCGCGGTGTGGACGTAGTACGGGCACTGGAGGCTGCCGTGGACGGTCACGCCGCCCTCCGCCTCGGGCACGGCGATCATCACCATCGGCTCGATGTACAGCTGCTCCTGGTGGCCCGTCCGGTACGTCCCCTCGAGGATGAGGTCGGCGGTCCCCAGCGCGGTCACCGGGTCGCCGCGGGTCAGCTCGTAGCGGGCGAACTCCTGGCTGCTCTCCTCCGGATCGAAGACGGGCTCGAGTGGTTCCGTACGCGGGTGGAGCGCCGCCAGCGCGATGGCCAGGGTCGCCCGGTCGGGCGCCGCCACCAGCGCGAGGGGCTCAGCGTGGTGGCGGATCTCGCCGCCGACGGGGACGAGGATCGGCTGGTCGTCATGGATGAGGCTGACGACGTTCGGGCCGGGGATGTCGTCGGCGGTCGCGACGACGACCCGGTCCCACGGGAACGTCTCCTCGAGGTCGAGGGCGATGAGCCGGGCATGCGCCTCGGTCGAGCGGACCGTGCCGCCGTACCAGGCCCCGGGGAAGACGAGATCGTCGGCGTACAGCGCCTCGCCGGTCAGCTTGCCGGGTCCCTCGCGGCGGAGTGGCGCCGGGCGTGCGCGCCCGACCGAGGGCCGGCCGGGGACCACCGTGACCGGCGCCGTGTCGGTCTGGGCGGACGGGCCGCCTCGAGCGGATGGGCCGGGGGGTGTGGGCGACGTGGGCGTGGCGGCCTCCTCCGGTCGCGACTCTGCCGGCCGGTGCTCGGCCGTGTCAAGCCGTCATGCGGTCAGTCTCGGCCATGCCGCAGGCCCCGCCCCGGCGTCGCCCCGGTGTGCTGGCCATCACGGACGACCGGCACGCCGGCGACGAGGACGTGGTCGATGCCGATCGGGAACTGGCGTGGCTCGTCGTAGGTCGCCGTCGCCCGGACGGTGCCGGGGTCGAAGACGACGAGGTCGGCGATCGCGCCGTCCCGGATCACGCCGCGGTCGTGGAGGCCGAGGCGGGCCGCGGGCATCGAGGTCATCCGCTTCACCGCGTCCTCGAGGGTCAGGAGCGCCTCGTCGCGGACGAACTGGCCGAGGATCCGCGGGTAGCTGCCGTATGTCCTGGGGCTCGGCTTGGCGCCGACGAAGGTGGAGTCCGTGCCGACCATCGCGACTGGCGTGCTGGTAGAACCGGCGGATGCCATCGGTGTGCGGACCGGGTGTCACCTCATTGATGGCGAGGTTCTCCTCGAGGAGCAGGTCGCACAGCAGGTCGACGATGTCCCGGCCGGTCTCGGCCTGGACGTCGCCCAGCGTCCGACCTTCCCAGCGCAGGTTCTGGGGACGCTGGAATGCGCCGAGCCGGACATCGGCGAGCCCACCGGCGCCGGCGTAGATGACGCCGCGCGCCGTCAGGTCGTCGCGGATGCGTTCCCGCACGCCACGCTCGGCGAGGCGCTCCTTCGTCGGCCCCGGCCCGCCCTCCTGGACCCAGATCGGGATGAGGATGAGGAGCCGGGTGCTGGCCCACTCGTACGGGTAGGAATCGAAGGTCACGTCCTGGCCGACCGCGCGGGCCGCATCGACCACGGCGAGCATCTGCTCGGGCGTCCCGGGGAACGTCAGCCGGTGATAGAAGTGGGTGATGTGGGCTGGCGCGCCGGATCGTCGGCCGATCTCGACGGCTTCGCGGAACGGGTCGAGGAACCGGTCGCCGAGGGCGTAGCGGACGTGGCTGTGATAGAAGCCGCCGTTCCTGCCTGCCTCCCGCGTCAGCGCCGTGAGCTCCTCGGTCGTGGCGTAGGCGCCGGGCGGATAATCGAGGCCAGAGCTGAGCCCGAAGGCGCCGTCCTCCATCGCCTCACGGAGGGTCCCCTGCATCCGGTCGATCGCGCGGTCGTCGGCGGGGACGTCGTCCCAGCCGAGCGCGTCGATCCGGAGGGGCGTGTTGCCGACGAGGGTGGCGATGTTCACGCTGACCCGTCCGTCGAACCGGCCGAGGTAGTCGGCCATCGAGTGCCACGTCCGCGGCTCGTCATCCGGCGGCGTCCCGTCGAGGCCGGCGTTCATCTCGATCAGGGCGTCCAGGTCGTCCCGGCTCCGGAACGGCGCGTAGCCGAGGCCGTCGATCCCGACAAGCTCGGTCGTGACGCCCTGGCGGACCTTCGGCTCGTGGCGAGGCTCGCGCAGGATCATCAGCCCGCTGTGGCTGTGCAGGTCGATGAACCCGGGCGCGACGACCTTGCCGGTCGCGTCGATCACCTCCGTCGTCCCGGGCTCGGGTCCCTCCTCCGCGCGTTCCCCCTCGAGCTCCTGGCGGATCACCCGGAGGCGGCCGTCCCGGACCTCGACATCCGCCACGAATCCCGGCGCGCCCGTGCCATCGACGACGGTCCCGCCCCGGATCAGGATCGTGCCGTTCATGCGGCTGCACTCGGGCAGTGGCCGGGCTCGCGTGCACGCCGTGCGTGCGTATGCGCACACCTGAGTCCTGAACCGAGCTCAAGAAGCGGGTGACCGGGCCTTCGGGCATCGCTGTGCACGTCTTGCGTGCGATCCGATGCACGAGTTGATGACGATCGCTGGTCGTGCGCCCATTCGCACGGGCGGCGTGCGTGATGAGCTGTGAAGGCGCGGATAAGCAGAGGTCGATCGGTGCTGACCATGCTTCGGTCATGGTCGCCCGTGAACGTCGATCCGCTCGCGCGACCCGGGCCGCCGACCGCATCCTCGGGTCGGCAAGGTTCGAGCTGTCCGAGGCCAGGCTGTCCGCCGGTCTCAGCCGAGAGGACGTCGGGGCACAGCTCGGCTGGTCGAGGACGAAGGTCGCTCGGGTCGAGGGTTGTGCCACAGGGGTCCGTCTCTCGGACATCGTGGAACTGGGGGTCGCCCTCGGACTCGATCCGGCGTTCCGCTTCTATCCGACGGGCGACGCGCCGCGCGATCGGGCTCAGATCGCGTTGATCGATCGGTTCCGAGCGCGGATCTCGCCGGCGATCCCGTTCGCGACGGAGGTCCCCCTGCCGATCCCAGGAGACCGGCGAGCCTGGGATGCATTGATCAGGATCGGGCACGTCCGGATCGGGGTGGAGGCCGAGACGAGGATCCGCGACTGCCAGGCCGTTACCCGGCGATTGCAGCTGAAGGTCCGCGATGGCGGTGTCGATCATGTCATCCTGGTCGTGGCCCGCACGCGGGTGAACCTTGATGCCATCCAGGGCTATCGCGGACTCCTGCGGGAGCAGCTGCCACTCGACACGCGGCCCCTCCTTGCCGCCCTCCGCGATGGGCGGGACCCCGGGGCGAGCGGGATCGTGATCATCTGACCGGCTCGATCGGTCCGATCGGGTCGAAACGCCGGGAGGGTCACTGCACGCGCCGCGTGCGTGTGAGCTCACGTGAAGGCGAGTGCGTCCCTCGATCGGTCGCCATGTGAGGTTCATCGGCGCCGACGCACGTGTCGCGTGCCATCGGGCACACAAGGGCAAGCGCTGGCTTCCCCATAGGCCGGTCGTCAGCTCATACGCACGCCGGACGTGCGAACGAGGGAGCCCGGCGCGCGGCCTCATGCGGCGAGGCCCGGTGGGCCGGCCAGGCGGCGGCCGCGGACGAAGGCGGCGCGGACCATGTCGGGGTGGGCGCGGTACATGAGGCGGCTCATCAGCTCGGCGGGGTCGTCGCAGGGCACGCCGGGGACGGGAGCCGTCAGGGACGGATCGACGACGATCAGGTCGGCCTCCTTCCCGACCTCGAGCGAGCCGATGACGTCCTCCAGCCCCAGAACGCGGGCGCCCTCGAGCGTCCCCATCCGGAGCCAATCCAGGGGCGCCAGCCGCGCGCCAGCGACATCGCCGACATCGGCACGGGCGAGCGGGGTAGGCGATCCCGGGCGAGCGCGCGGGGTGGGTGACCCGACGACGGTCAGCGCCGTCTGCACGTATGCCCCGACACGCATCGATCGGAAGATGGACGGATCCGGGCCGGCCGCCACATCGGACCCGAGGCCGACGACGAGCCCCGCCTCGAGGTACCGCGTCAACGGCATGACCCCGCTCGAGAGGAACAGGTTCGACTCGGGGCAATGGGCGATCCGCGTCCCCGTCTCGACGAGCCGGGCGACCTCCCGGTCGGAGAGATGGATCGCGTGCGCCAGGACCGTCCTCGGCCCGAGGCCGCCGGCCCGGTCGTAGACGTCGACGTAGTCGCGGGCCTCGGGGAACAGCCGCCGGACCTCGGCGATCTCGCCCCGATCCTCGGACAAGTGGGTCTGCCAGTACGCGCCCGTCTCGGCGGCGAGTGCCGCGGACTCGCGGAGCATCTCGGCCGTGCACGACACGGCGAACCGCGGCGTGAACGCATACCGCAGTCGCCCATCGTCGCGGCCATGCCAGCGGGCGCACAGGTCGGCCGACTCGCGAAGGCTCTGGTCGAGGACCTCCGACTCGCGGATCGTCGGGTCGTAGCGGATCCGATCCATCATCACCTTGCCGATGATCGCCCGGATGCCGTGGACCTCGGCGGCCTGGAAGGAGGCCTCGAGCGAGGCCTCGTAGACGGCGCCGTAGAGCAACGCGGTCGTCGTCCCGGCCCGCGCGAATGCCTCGAATGCGAGCGGCGCCAGGCGCTCGGCCGTCGCCACGTCGAAGTCCCGCTCGAGCGGGAAGATGTACCGGTTGAGCCAGCTGAGCAGGTCCATCCCCGCGCCAAGCCCGGCGTTCGGGAGCTGCGGCAGGTGGGCGTGGAGGTCGACGAGCCCCGGCAGGACGACGAGCGGCCTCAGATCCAGGACCTCCCCCCGGCGCTCCTTGGGCCAGCGATCGAAGGGCCCGACGAACGCCAGTCGCCCGGTCTCGTCGACCGCGACGACTGCATCCGCCTCGTGGAGCGCGCCGCCGGCGCCGAGCGGCGTCACGAGCCGGGCGCGCAGCGCGAACGGCGGACGCTCCGGAAGGGCGACCGTCACGACCCGGCCACGACCCGGGCAGCGAGCGTGGTCACGACCCGATCCGCCGCCGCGGTCACGACCCGGTCCGCCGGATCGTCGCCTCGATCCGTCCGTGGGGCTCGCGCGTCGCGACGTAGACCGTGCCCGGGTTCGTCATCCCGTATGGCTCGAGGTCGGCCAGCCAGTGATGCAGGTTCGGCATGACCAGGTGGATGTCGGCGAGCTCGGCGTGGCGCTCGAGCGCCGCCCGGCCGAGGATCCAGATCGACTCCTGGACCGAGCGGCTCTCGTGCTCGGCGAAGACCTCCAGCAGGGTCGTCCGAACGGCGGCGTGAAGGCCATCGCAATCCGCGTCGGCGGAGCCCGCGACATCGGGTGTGTATCGCCAGCGGGCGCTGACCGCGGTCGCCATCATCCGGTCGTCGGTGTCGGCGAGGGTCGTGTAGCGGTCGCGCGGGAAGCCCCCGAAGGCCGAGCGGGTCGTCTTCAGCACGACGAGGTCGTCGAGCCCGGCGACGACGCCGAGCTCGCCCGCGGCGGCCTCCACGAGCGTCGTCCAGGCCTCGCCGCCCGGTCGCTCGAAGGCGTGATCCGAGGGCCCGGTCGGGGTGACGATCGCGTGCCACGGTTGCTCGCGGACCTCGACGGTGGCCCGGGCGACCTGCCCGGCCTGCTGGAAGTGCTCGGCGAGGGCCCGAGCGTAGCCCGCGATCGAGCCGCCGAGATGGTCGGCGGCGAACGCGTACGTCGTGTTCTTCATCGTGTCGGTCGCGATGACATGGGCGTTGTCGCCCTCGACGTGGGCGGCGTCGAAGTCGCCCTCGAGGGCGATCGCGACGGTCAGGTCGCGGACCCGATGGGGCGTCCGGGACCGGTCGACGTGGACGACGCGGATCGCCGATTTGCCATAGCGGTTCGGACCGAGCTCGATCATCGACTGCCTCCCGACGCCACGGATCGGTCGCGCGCGATCGCGACGACGTCTCGCAGCGCGCGCTCGCGCTCCGCTTTCGGGTCCGCCTCGAGGGCCGCACGGAATCCGGGAATCAGATCGGCCCGCCGACGGCCGGCGACGAACACGCAGTATCGGAACCCGAAGCGCTCTTCGTAGGCATCGTTGAGGCGCGCAAGCTCGACCGCGACGTCGTCCCCCGGCGGTGCGTCGCCGCGCTCGTAGCCCTGCTCCTGGAACGAGAAGTCTGAGACCTCACCGGGCTTCGCCCCGAGACGGGGATGAGCGTCGATCAGCTCGCGCTGGTCCGCCTCCGGCATCGTCAGGGCGATCTCGAGGGCTCGGTCGAACATCGCTTCGGAAGGGCCGAATGGGCGGGCCGCGGAGAGCCGCGCCAGGAAGCCTGGTGCGCCTTCGAACAGCGGCCCGACCGCCGCCCGGAAGTCCGCATCCGCCAGGTCGTCGAGCCCGAACCCGACCTCGGGATCCGCCACCACGCTCACGAGCCGCGATACGAGCTGATCCCGAACGGGCTGACGAGGAACGGCACGTGGTACGACCGGCTGACGTCGCGGACCTCGAAGATCACCGACGCGCGGCTGAAGAACGGCACCGACTCGGGGTCGCCGAAGTCGCAGGTGAGCTCGTAGGCGCCCTCCTGGACCTCGAGCCCGTCGAGCAGGTCGCGGACGCGGCCGTCGTCGTCGGTCGTCCACTCGCCGAGGTCCCGCCACTCGCCGTCGGAGGCCCGCCAGGCGAGCCCGATCCGGACGCCGCGCGCCGGCACGCCACGGTCCAGATCGAGGACGTGGGTCGAGATCGTGGGTCGCGGATGGGTGCTTCGCTCGACCGCCATGTCGTTCGACCCCACGCTATCCTCCGACCATGGGTGACCTGACGATCCGCATCGGCGACCTCCACTTTAGCGCCCGCTGGGAGGCCGACGCGCCGCGGACCGCCGAGGCCATCCGGCGGATGCTGCCGATCTCATCGAAGCTGATCCACTGTCGCTGGAGCGGCGAGTCGACCTGGATCCCGTTCGGCGACTTCCGGCCCGGCCTCGAGTGGGAGAACCACACCTCGCATCCATCGCCCGGGATGATCGCGATCTATCCGGGCGGCATCAGCGAGTGCGAGATCTTCGTCCCGTATGGCGCTTGCACGACCTCCTCGAAGGTCGGCCAGCTGGCCGCGAACCACTTCGCCACGATCGTCCCCGACGACGGCTGGGACGATCGACTGCGCGAGGTCGGCCGGCGCTGCCTGTGGGAGGGCGCCCAGGCCATCGAGATCCTCGAGGCAGGCTGATGGGCGGCAGCGAGATCGCCGTCCTCGTCGCGATCATCGTCGTCGTGCTCCTGGCGGCGCGAAGCGCCCGTCGAGGTCGTCGCTGATCGAGCTCGTCATCCGCGGCGGAACGGTCGTCACCGCGAGCGGCTCGCGGCGGGCCGATGTGGGCGTATCCGGCGGCCGGATCACCGACATCGCCGCCGATCTCAGCGGGCCGGCCCGCTCGGCGGGCGAGGTGATCGACGCCACCGGCCTGCTCGTGCTCCCTGGTGCCGTCGACGTTCATACCCACACGCGGGTCGCATCGGACGACGAGCCTGATCGCTTCTTCCAGGACTCGGCTGCGGCCGCCGCGGGCGGCACGACGACGTTCCTGTCGTTCAACAACCCTGGCACCGGCTCGTCGGCCGAGGCGGAGCGGTCGCTGCGTCACGGTGCCACCGAGTGGCGGGCGGCCACCGAGGCCGACAGCCTCGTCGACGTCGGGCTCTCGCTGGCGGTCTCCGGTCATGCGGACGATCCCATCGGCGAGCTGCCCGGGATCCTCGACGATGGCGTGAGCACCGCGAAGGCCTTCATGGTCTTCGACTTCCGCCTCGACGACGACCGGCTCCGGGCCGCGATGCGGACCCTCGGCGCGGCCGGTGGCATGCTCCAGGTCCACTGCGAGGACGCAGCGATGATCGACGCCGCGGTCGCGGCGGCGCTTCAGCGTGGTGACACGTCACCACGTCACCATGCTGCTACGCGATCACCGACGGCGGAGTCGATCGCAACCCGGAGGGCGCTCGCCTGGGCGCGCGAGGCGGACGTGCCGGTCCACGTCGTCCATCTCTCGTGCGCAGCCGCACTCGAGGAGGTCCGCGTCGCGAAGGCCGCGGGGGCCCGGGTCTACGCCGAGACCTGTCCCCACTACCTGACCCTGACCGAGGATCGCTACGACGAGCCCGACCCGGCGCTCTGCGCCCGCTATGTGATCTCGCCGCCGCTCCGGACGGCCGCCGACCGCGACGCGCTGTGGGCCGGCGTGGCCGATGGGACCCTCGACCTGGTCGCCTCGGACCATGTCCCGGATCGGGCAGACCGCGAGAAGGCCCTCGCCGGGCAGGGCATCCCGTTCGACCGGATCAGCAACGGCGGGCCCGGGATCGAGACCCTTCTGAGCGTCGTCTGGTCCGAGGGACGGCGGCGTGGCCTCAGCGAGGAGCGTCTCGTCGACGTCCTCGCGACGACGCCAGCCCGGATCTTCGGGCTCGACTCGAAGGGCGCGATCGAGGTCGGGAAGGACGCCGACCTCGTCCTGCTCGACCCGGGTGCTCGTCGGACGATCACTGCCGCGAGCCTGCACCACACGAGCGATTACACCCCCTTCGAGGGGCTCGAGGTCGACGGCGTGATCCGCCGGGTCATCCAGCGCGGTCGGACGCTGGTCGACGATGGCCGGATCGTCGGGACGCGGGGCGACGGCCGGTACGTCGGGAGGACTCACGCCGGCTGACGACACCGCCCCGCAGGGCGGGACGGCCCCCGGCGAGACGACCCTCGGCACTGCCGCCGCGCGACGCCCGAGACGAGCATCAAGACCGATCCACCCGATCGTCCCGAGAGGCATGCCATGAAACGGATGAACCGACTCGCTCTCCTGTCCTTCGCGTTGAGCATGGGCGGGACCTATGCAGGCCCGATCCGCCAGAAGATGGCGCGCTGGGGCGCCACTGACGACGAGATCCGGGCGACCCTACCCGGGGATGCCTCGATCGGCTGCCCACAGTACGTGACCGACAAGGCGATCTCGATCGCCGCCACCCCGGCCGAGGTCTTCCCGTGGCTCAGCCAGCTCGGGATCGGCCGCGGCGGCTTCTACAGCTACGACCGGCTCGAGAACGCGATGGGTCTGGGCGTCCACACCGTCGACGAGATCCTGCCGGCCGAGAAGCACCTGCAGCTCGGTGACATCCTCCCGAACAGCGCGACGCAGATGGACCAGGGTGTCTGGGTCGAGACCCTTGAGCCCGACCACGCGCTCGTCCTGCGCGGGACGCTCATGCCGGGTGTCCCGATGGGTCCCGAGACGCGGCTCGATCCGGCCGTCCCGTGGTGGGGCGACTGGACCTGGGCGTTCGTCGTCGAGCCGGCCGGGCCGTCGATGTCGCGACTTCACGTCCGGCTCCGGATGGCGTACTCCGGGCCGTGGATGACGGCGGTGCGGTACCTCGGCCTCGAGCCGGCCCAGTTCGTCATGGAGCGCCGGATGCTCCAAGGCATCCGGGACCGGGCCGAGCGCCTGGCCGTCGAGGAGAGCCGCGGGATCGTGTCCGAAGCCGAGGGCATCGTCGCAGCAGCGAGGGTGTTCGCGGCCGAGGCGGAGGTACAGGAGGAGGTCGTGCCCGCGTAACGCGGCACGAGGTCGCGAGCCCGTCGGCCGTTCCTGCGGCGACCGGCGGGCTCTGCGGCCGAGAGTCCCGGTGCCGTGGCCGTATCCGCCTCGGTCGCCTCGGTCGCCTCCCACGCCGTCGGCCCGCAGGCTCGTTGCACCTCATGCACGAAGCGTGCGCGGCGTTGCATGACATGCACGTAACGGACGATCCTCGCTCGTCCCCGGTACGACTATTGCACCTGGTGCACGCTTCCGGTCGCCGATGCACCGCTTTTGCATGGGGTGCAAGAACCGCGGCAGAACCCGGGTTTGACGGCCTGTCGGTCGTCGCTTTCGTACACCTGGTGCAACGTCCGCCGGCCGCAGGCGCGCGGCTATGGCGCGCGGCGGGTGCCGGGCCCTACTCCGGGCCCTACTCCGGGCCGAGGTGGTAGCCCATCCGGCGCGGCATCGTCGAGATGAGCCAGAGGAGCGGGTCGGCCATGCGCCCCTGCTCCTCCTGCTGTTCCCGTCGGACGATCGCCTCGCGCACGAGCCGCGCGCCGAGGTAGCGTGCCGGTTCGGGCGGGAACCGCCGCGGCCGATGGCCGACGAACGGCAGCCCCGCCGCCGGATCCGTCCGCGAGCCCGTCGCGAGCGCGGCCAGCGCGTGCCCGACCACCCGTGACGGCCCGACGCCGTTGCCGGAGAACCCGTGGCCGGCATGGATCCGACCGCCGGCGAGCGACTCGACGAACGGCAGATGGTCCGCGGTGATGTCGATCGGGCCACCCCAGGCGTCCTCGAGCGCGACATCGCGGAGAGACGGGAACCAGCGCCACAGCCCGCGGGCGGCTCGGCGAGCCGCGACGGCGTCGTCGGTGAACGGCGCGCCGATCCGGCCGCCGAACCCGGCCCGACCGCCGCCCCCGCCGAGGGCGATCCGGCCGTCGGGGGTCGTGCGCGCGTAGTGGAGCGTGAACCGCGCGTCGGCGACACCCTCGCCGCCGATCCAGCCGATCTCCGCAAGCCGGTCGGGGATCGGCTCGGTCAGGACGATGTACGACGACCAGGTGACCAGCCGCGACCCGAAGGCGCGCCACGCAGCCGCCCAGGCGTTCATCGCGACGACGACCTGGTCCGCCCGGACCGTCCCCCGCCCGCGCTCCGAATGGGTCTCGATCCGCAGGAGACCGCCGCCCCGGCCAGCAGTCGGCAGCCGCGTCACCCGCGTCCCCTCGTGGATCACGACGCCCTGCTCGAGCGCGACGCGCCGAAGCCCTCGCGCGAGACGGGCCGGCTGGACGGTCGCGGCATCGGCCATGAACGCCCCGCCGCGGAACACCGGAGAGCGGACGCGGGCCGCGACCGCCTCGGCGGTCAGCTCGCGGTAGGCATCCGGGACACCGGCGGCGGCACACCCATCGACCGCCTCGGACCAGGAGCCGTCCTGGGCCTCGGCGGCGCTGACCGACAGCGAGCCGGCGTGGCGATACCAGGCATCGACCCCGTGCTCGTCGCACCACGAGCCGATCGACGCCGACCGCGGCCGCGACCTCGCGGGCGACGGTCATCGCCTCGGACCGCCCGTACAGCTCGATCAGCGTCGGCAGCTCGTCCCACCAGGCCGTGACGAACCCGCCGTTCCGGCCCGACGGCCCGCCGCCGCAGATGTCCGCCTCGAGCACGACGATCCGCGCTCCGGGAGCCAGCTCAAGGGCCCGGAGCGCCGTCCACAGACCCGTGTACCCGCCGCCGATGATCGCGATATCGGCCCGGGTGTCGCCCGCGAACGGTGGGCTCGCGGCGCCGCTCGAGAGGGCCGGCGGCTCGGCACCGAGCGCCTCGCGCAGCCACCAGGCTCGCCGGGTGTGGGACGGGTTCGGTACGTCAGGCATCAGTGCTCCCGTTGGCCAGCGCCGGATCGGCGCCCAGGGCGTGCATCGCCGACGACAACGCCGGATAGAGCGAGGTGTAGGTCGCGAACCGGTGGTCGTAGACGGCTCGCGTGGACGCAGCCGGCGTGATCCGGGCCTCGATCCGGACCATCGCACCGATCCCGGCCCGCAGGTCCGATACGGCCCCGATCCCGACGGCCGCGAGGATCGCGGCGCCGAGCATCGCCGTGTCAGGCACCTCCGGGACGAGCACCTCAAGACCGAGGACGTCCGCCTTGATCCGGTTCCACAAGGGGGAGCGGGCATTGCCACCGCAGACCCGGAGGCCATCGACGCGGATCCCGGCGGCCACGATGGGTTCGAGGACCTGGCGATCCGCATACGCCGCGGCCTCGAGGACCGCCCGGACGAGGTGCGCCTGGCGGTGGGCGAGGGTCAGCCCGACGAAGGCGCCGCGAGCGGCGGGATCCCAGATCGGCGACCGCTCGCCCGCGAGGTAGGGCAGGAACACCAGGCCGTCGGCACCCGGCGCGACCGAGGCGGCCTCGTCGAGCAGCCCATCGAGCGGCCGGTCGCCGCCGAAGACGTCCTCGAGGAGCCAATCGAGGCTCTGACCGGTGGCCGCCATCGCCCCGCCGACGAGCCAGCGATCGTCGATCGGCGCGGGCGCGACCCAGGCGCCCGGCACGTCCGGCTCGGCGGCCGTGTAGACGGCGATGCCGCCGGAGCGGCCGCCGGTGTCGATCGCATCGCCGGGCTCGAGCAGGCCGGCCCCGATGCAGCTGGCGAAGGCATCGTTCATCCCGGCGATGACCGGGATCCCGGAGTCGAGTCCGAGGTCCGCGGCGGCCTCGGCCGTCGATCGCCCGACGATCGTGCCCGCGTCGACGAGCGGCGGCAGCCGACGGGCCGGCAGCCCGACCGCCTCCAAGGCGGCGGGGTCGATCGCCTCCTGGCCGGCCGACCGGGTCGCGGCCGCCGTCCCGCAGAGCCGCAGCGTCAGCCACTCCCAGGCCGCCAGGTAGGAGCCCGTCCGGGCGGCGGTCGACGGCTCGTGATGCTCGATCCAGAGCGCCGCCGGCAGGATCCCGAGCGACCACGGAGCGCGCCCCGCGGCGGCGGCAAGGTCCGCGGTCTCTCGACCGGGACGACGGTCGAGCCACGTGAGCGCCGGGCGCGTCGGGGATCCGTCGGCCGCGGTGGCGACGCACGTCGGACCCTGGCCGACGACGGCGATCGCGGCGATCGGCGGCCGGGTCGACGCGCCGCCAGCGGGGTCGGACTCCGGTCGCAGGTGCCCGATCGCCGACCGGAGGGCCGTCCACCAGTCGGTCGGATCCTGCTCGGCCCGGTCGCCTTCGACGAGCGACGGATAGGCCGAGATCGCCCAGGCGTGGACCGCCCCGTCCAACCCGACGAGACCGGCCTTCAGTCGGCCGGTGCCAAGGTCGAGGGCAAGGACGACGGGCGGGTCGGCATCGGCGGCAGGGGCGTCGGACACGGCGCCAACTGTAGCGACCGGGGTGCTGCTAGGGCAGGACCTTCCCGGGGTTGAGGATCCCGTCGGGGTCGAGGGCGGACTTGATCGCCCGCATCACCCGGACGGCATCGGGGCCGCGCTGGAGCTCGAGCCAGGCCGTTCGCGCGATCCCCACACCGTGCTCGCCGGTCATCGAGCCGCCGAGCGCGATCGCGGCCCGATAGAGCTCGTCCTGGATCGCGGCGAGCGTCGCCTCGGCGGTCCGGTCGTCCGGGTCGAAGACGAAGTTCGGGTGGAGGTTGCCGTCGCCGGCGTGGCCGAACGTCGCGCAGCGGACGTGATGCCGTTCCGAGATCGACCGGATCTCGCGGACGAGGTCCGGGACCCGCGACCGGGGCACGACGACGTCCTCCATCTTGACCGTCCCCTGGCGCTCGAGGGCGTGGAGCGCCTGGCGGCGGGCCTGGCGGAGCCAGTCCGCCTCGGTGGCGTCCGCAGCACGAAGGACATCGCGAGCGCCGTCGTCGGTGCAGACCCGCGCCGCCCGGTCGAGCTCGGTGACGGCCGCCTCGCCGGGCAGGTCCGACTCGATCAGGAGCATCGCCTCCGCCGACCGATCGAGTCCCAGCGAGAACGCGTCATCGACCGCCAGGATGGTCTCGTGGTCGAGCAGCTCGAGGGTCACCGGCCCAAGACCGGCCGGGGCGAGGTCGCTGACGGCCCGGCTCGCGGCATCGACCGAGTCGAAGAAGGCGAGCAGGGTGAGCCGTGGCGGGGGTGCCGGGCGGAGCCGCAGGGTCGCCTCGGTGACGATCGCGAGCGTCCCTTGCGAGCCGACGATCAGGTGGGTCAGCGAGTAGCCGGCGACATCCTTGGCGTTGCGGCCGCCCGTCCGGATCACCGTCCCATCGGCCATGACGACCTCGAGCGACAGGACGCTGTCGCGGGTCTGGCCGTACTTCACACAGCACAGGCCCCCGGCGTTCGTGCCGAGGTTGCCGCCGATCGTGCAGCTCTCGTAGCTCGCCGGGTCGGGGGCGTAGAACAGCCCTCGCTCCCCGACCGCCTTCTTCAGGTCGGCGTTGACGATCCCCGGCTGGACCACCGCGACGAGGTTGTCCTCGTCGATCTCGACGATCCGGTCCATCCGGGTGAAGGCGATCGTCAGGCCACCGTCGATGCCATTCGCGCCGCCGGACAGACCGGTGCCGGCGCCCCGCGGCACGATCGGGACCCTGTGCGCGGCTGCGAGGCGGGTGAGCTCGGCGACCTCTGCCGTCGTCGTCGGCAGGGCGACCGCGGCGGGCAGCCCGGCCGGCACATACGGGGTCCAGTCGCGTCGATAGGCCTCGACGTCGACCGGGTCGTCGAGCAGCCGCAGGTCGGGCAGCGCGGCCCGGATCGCGACGCGGAGGTCGGCCGGTGCGCTGGTCGTCACCATCGTCGAAGGATAGGCCGGCGTGGCGACGCGCCGATGGCGGCGCGCGCGGCGACGCGCCGATGGCGTCGTACCCTTGGCGGCGATGCGGGGCTCGCCCTGGCGACGACGCGTGCTGCTCACCGCCGCGGCTCTGGCATGCGTCCTGGGCATGTGGCTCGTGCCTGTGGCGGACACCTGGGCGATGACGTCGAGACATGCGGTCGCGCCGGCCGGCACAGCCGCGACCGCCTCCGCGATCATCCCGGGCTCGGTCGGCCGGACCTCGCTCGATCTGCGGGCGACGTACGACGTCGCGGCGACCCTCGGCTATGGCGACCGCTCGCTCCGGGTCGATGAGACCCTGATCGTCCGGAACGACTCCGCCGCCGGGATCGACCGGCTCGAGCTGAACACGATCGCGGCGCGGCTCGGGAACATGCGCCGTCTGTCGGCGTCGGTCGACGGCCGGGTCGTCATCCCGACCCGCTCCGACCAGACGATCATCGTGCCGCTCGGCGGCGTCCTGCCGAAGGGCGCGAGCGCCAGGGTCTACGTCGGCTACAGCGCGACCCTCCGATCGACGCTCGGTGGCTCGGATTGGCTGTTCACCCGGGCGAACGGCATCGTCGACCTGTACCGCTGGATCCCGTGGGTCAGCCTCGCCCGGCCCTTCGACCGGCCGAACAGCGGCGACCCGTTCGTCACCCCGGTCAGTCCGTCGGTCATCGTCCGACTCACGACCGACCGGAGCCTCGTCGTCGCCTCGACCGGTGCCCGGACGGCGGTGACGGGGCTGACCCAGACGTTCAGCGCGACGAACGTCCGCGACTTCGTCCTGACCGCGGCCCCCGACTTCCACACCGCCAGCCGGACCGTCGGCGGGGTCTTCATCCAGGCGTTCAGCCGACCGGGGATCTCGGCCAGCGGACGCGTGTCCATCGCGACCGACGTCCTGACCGCGATCGTTTCCCGGCTCGGCGCGGCGCCCTATCCGCGGCTGATCGTCGCCCAGTCGGCAGGCGGATCCGCGATGGAGGGTCCGGGCATCATCTGGATCCCGACCGGCGTGCGGTCAGCGGACCTGGGGTATCAGATCACCCACGAGACCGCCCACCAGTGGTTCTACGGGATGGTCGGGAACGACCAGGCGCTCCATCCGTTCGAGGACGAGGCGGCCGCCGACTTCATCACCCGGACGATCCGCCACACGTTCCGGTCCAGCTCCTGCGCGACGGCCGACCTCGACCGGTCCATCTACGGCTACAGCGCGGCCTGCTACGACGAGGTGATCTACATCCAGGGGTCGCGCTTCCTCGACGGGCTGCGCCAGCGGGTGGGCGACGCCGCATTCTGGCCCGCGCTGCGCGGCTACCTCGCGACATGGCGATGGAAGATCGCGCCCCGGACGGCGCTGCTCGATGCGATCGACGCCGCGACCCCGCAGAACCTCAGACCCCTGTTCGAGACGCGCTTCCCGGCCTGGTACTGAGCTCCGTCATCCGCCGGTCCGCAGCGCGCGCCTGAGGCATCTCCCGGAACGAGGCCGGGAGTCGGGGCGCCCAGATCCGCCAGCCTCGCACCAGCCACGCCGCGGTCGCGCGGCGGGCGGGCGTCCACGGCAGCCGGTAGGCCTCCCGGAGCTCCTCTGGAAGGAGGCCGATCGCCGGCCAGAGGGTCCAGGCGTAGGCCGGCACAGGCAGGACCGAGAGCGCCGGGTGGAGTGGCGCGAGCGTCGGCTCCAGGACCGAGCGGGCCAGCTCGCGCGCGGTCGGTGTCGGATGGATCGGCCCGTCCGGCCCGAGCATCGCGTGCATGTATGTCTCGAACGCCGCGAGATCGGGTGGCAGTCGATCTGCAGGGATCCCGAACGCGCGGCCGAGGGGCAGGGTCTCGGCATAGAACCGGGCCGCGCGGTCGATCGACAGCGGGCCGGCCCAGGCATCGTTCACCGCGAGCGTCGAGTCGACGAGGGTCGCATGGACCCACAGCGACAGGTCGGGATCGCGGGCCCGGTATGCCGCCTGCCCGGTCAGGGTCCGGGCTTCCTCGTCCTGCACGGCGCCGGTGATCGTCCGGTGCAGGGCATTGAGCCGCCGGACCTCCTCGAGCGCCTCGGTCCTGGTCCCGTAGATGAGCCGCAGATACGAGTGCAGGGTGCCCTGCAGCCGGGCCCACGGATCGGCCCGGAAGTCCGAGTGCTGGTCCACGCCCTCCGCCACGAGCGGATGGGCAAGCTGCATGAGCAACGCCCGCGGTCCGGCACCCAGCAGGAGGAACGCCTCGCGGTCGAGCCGCCAGGCCTCGGAGCCGGGCCCGAACAGGCCGGCGGCTTCGGCCCAGGCGGCGGCGGCCTCTGGGGCGGCGGCCTCTGGGGCGGCGGCCTCTGGGGCGGCCTCTGGGGCGGCGGCCTCAGCCGCGGTGGCCTCCGCCGTGGCGGCGGGGTCGAGGCTCGAAGACGCCATCGCGGGGATCACCGGCCTACGATAGCCGCCATGTCCGTCACCGCCGACGTCCCCGATCCCTCCACCCCGGTGCCCGATCCCCAGGCTCCCGGCGAGCCGACTCCTCGCGAGCGGGCTCCCGAAGCGCCGACGCCGACCCTCGACGCTCCGACGCCATGGGGCGCAGGGTTCGACCCGGATCGGCTCGCCGCCCTCGAGACCCTGATGTGGAAGGCGTACTACCGTCGCCAGGCAGGATTCCTGCTCCGACTCCTCATCCGCTCCCTCCGGGAGCAGGCCGGGGTCGGCTTGCCGCGGGCGGTCCTCGCGTCGGCCTGGCTCACGAAGGCCGCGGTCGGATTCGGACGCGCGACGGGCGACTACGAACGGTTCGCGCCCGACATCGAGCGCGGCTACCGGCTGCTCCAGCTGCCGCCTGAGGTCTCCGTCCGCGACGTGGCCGAGCGGGAGCTCCGCTGGTGGGTCGTGCGACGGGAGATCGGGCTGGCTGCGGGCGACGCGGCGGGCGAGGCGATCGCCTCGCTGTACGCCGCCCTGTATCGCGTCCCGCCAGCGGCGGTGACCGAGGCGGGCCGGCTCCGCGGGCTGGCCGCCGAGATCCGGGACCGTGGCGCGGCCGCGGACCCGGACGGCCCCACCGGCGCGGGCTCGGAATACTGGCCCGAGGTGGCGCGCCTGCTCCGGGACTCCTATCGCTCGCTCAAGCTGGCACTGACCGAGCCATCGCGAGGTGCTGAGGCGTAGTCGCCGGCGCGCCGATGCTCGTCGGCGCGTCAGCCGGCGTCCCGAGATGTCGGCCACGGCGTTGCATCAGGTGCACGGAACTGCCGACATTCGGCGCCACCACCGCCCGATCGAGCCTGTTTCTTGCATCCGACGCAACCTCCTGACGACCTCAGTCGGATCGATGCATCGGGTGCAACGAACGCGCCGGCTCACGGCTGGAGTGGACGGTTCCGTGCATCACATGCAACGCCCCACGCATTCCTTGCACGTGGTGCACGCATCCGGCCGACGCGTGATCGGCCTCCGCGCCCGCCGCGCCCCCGCCGCAGCATCCGGCCGACGCGTGATCGGCCTCCGCTCCGGCACCGGCACGCCGCGCCGACGAGCGTCGGCGTCAGCGCTCGCCCGGTCTCCGACCGACGACCCACCACGCTGCGGGGAAGAGCAGCGCGGCGAGGAACAGCTTGAGCAGGTCGGTGAGGATGAACGGGGTGAAGCCGTTCGCGAGCGCGTCGCTCAGGGGCATGTCCAGGGCGAGCATGAGCCACGGCACGCCGACGACATAGATCAGGGCGTTGCCGATCAGCATCGCGGCGAACGCGCCGACGAGCCGTCGATCCCAGCCGAGCTCGGCCAGCCGACCGACGACCGTTGCGGCCAGGATGAACCCGATCAGGTAGCCGCCCGTGGCCCCGAGCACGATGTGACCGGAATCGAGCGAGACGATCTGGCCGACGCCTTTCGCGCCACCGGCGTAGACGGGCAGGAAGAAGCCCATCACGACGTACAGGCTGAGCGAAAGGAAGCCGCGACGGGCGCCCAGGGCGCCACCGACGAGGAGGACCGCGAGGGTCTGGCCGGTGACCGGGACCGGCTGGGTCGGGATCTGGATCTGCGCCGCGAGCGACACGAGCAGCGCGCCGGCGACGATCAGGGCGACGTGCCGGGCCCGCGAGCTCATCCGCTCGCCGAGACCGATGGGGACAAGGAAATCGCCGATCGTGATGCCGCGCTCCGCGGCCGGCAATCGGTTCAGCGAGGGGACGGTGATCGTCACGTCCGGTCGGGGCCTCCGTGCGGACGCCGGGCTGGGGCGCGATCGTCCACGACCTCGATTCTAGCAGGCCCGATGCGACCGCCGGCCAAGGGTCACTCGACCTGGACGGCCCGGACGATCGAGAGTCGGCCGGCCACGCGGGCCGGGTAGTAGGCAGCGAGCATCGCCAGTCCCACGCCCAGGACGAACGCCAGACCGATCGTCGGCCACGGGACGGCGAGCCCGGCGATGTCGCGGCTCCCGCCGAGGACGAGCATCCCGATCGCCGCCAGGAGCCCCGAGCCGATCCCGAGGATCGCCCCGATGACGCCGAGCACGCCGGCCTCGACGACGACCATCCGCGAGACCTGGCGGCGGGTCATGCCGGCAGCCCGGAGGATCCCGATCTCGCGGACCCGCTCGAGGACGTCCATCGTGAGGGTGTTGACGATGCCCAGCGCTGCCACGACGACCGCGACGAGCGCGAGCAGGTCGAACAGCCCGAAGACCCGGCCGAGCGCATCGGAGATCGCCCCCTCGACGCGATCGAGCGGCACCGGCTGAAGCCCGAGCTCGCGGGCCGCATCGGCGACGGCGGCCATCGAGTCGGAGCGCGATGGGGTCCCGGGTCCATCGGCGAGGAACCGGACCGCCAGCGCATCCGCGCCGGTCACACCGAACCGCGTCGCGTCGGGCCAGCCGACGAGGATCGCCTCGCCACCTGAGCCGGGCATCCCGCGCTCGACGATCCCGACGACCGTCAGGCTGATCGGTGCGCCACGTGACGCGGCGAGGGTCATCGTGTCTCCCAGACCGAGTGCCAGCCGCTGGGCCTGGGCGGCCGGCAGGATCACCGAGCCGCCGGCGTCGAGGGCCTTGAGCGCAGCGGCCCGATCGCCCGCGGTGAACGACAGCCGGCCGTCGTCCGCCAGGTCGGTGCCATCGACCGCGGCGGCATCGATCCGGACGCCCCGGAACGCCAGGGGGAAGGTCGCGATCGGCGAGACCCGCTGGACCCCGGCGATCGCCGCGATCTCGGGACCGGGCCCATCCGGGCCGGTGTCGACCGGGCTGACCGTCGTGAGCAGCTCGTCGCCGGGGATCACGCCCTCGATCCAGTCAGTGGCCGCTCGACGGGCGTCGGCGGCGACCGTCCCGATCGCGACGACGAGGCCGAGACCGACCGCGAGGGCCCCGACGGTGAGTGCGGTCCTGCCGCGGTCGCGGACGAGCGAGCCACGAGCGAGACGTTCCTCGACGCGGAGGACCGCGGCGAACGGGATCCCGGCGATCCGGCCCAGCGGCTCCAGGAGGAACGGCGTGATCAGGGCGACAAGCAGGAAGAGGCCGTAGACCGCGAGGGGCCGGACGATGCCGGCCTCAGCCGTCTCCCCCGGCCAGAGCAGGACGCCGGTCGCGGCGACGACGGCGGCCACGACGACGAGCCAGCGCAGCCGGGCCCGGCTCTCCGGTCCTGGCTCGGCCCGCGCCCGCAGCGCGACCGCCGGTGCGACCCCGCCGGCGCGACGGGCCGGCTCGACCGCCGCTGCCAGGGTCACGAGAAGGCCGATGATGCCGACGAGGGCGAGCCCGGTCGCGGACGGCTCGATCGATGTCCGGAGCCCGAAGGCGGCGCGGACGAACGAGCCCAGCAGGATCGCCAGGACGACGCCGAGGACGACCCCGAGGATCCCGCCGGCGACCCCCAGGACGCCCGCCTCGAGAAGGACGACGCGGGTGACCTGGCCCCGCGTCGCGCCGGCCGCGCGGAGCAGGGCGACCTCGCGGATCCGCTCGGTGACGGTCATCGAAAGGGTGTTGAAGATGAGGAACGCCCCGGCGAACAACGCGGCGGCGGCCACGAGCGCCATCGTCGCCCGGAACTCGGTCGTCGAGGCCCGCAGCGACGCGGCCAGGTCATCGGGCGTCGAGATGACATACGGCTGGCCGATCGCCGCAGGCAGCGCCGCTTCGACCGAGGCGAGCGACGCGCCCGGCTGAAGGACCAGGTCGAGGCGCGAGACGCCCTTCATCGTGAACAGTGACCGGGCCGTGCCGAGCGGCACGACGACGACCCGGCCACCCGCCCCGACGAGCGGGCCGTCGCCGCGCAGGATCCCGACGACGCGCAGGGCACCCGCCTCCGGGAGCGCGTCGGCCGACCCATACAGCTCCAGCTCGGAGCCGACATCGAGGCCGCTCGCAGCGGCCAGCGTCTCGCTGATCAGGGCCGACGGCTCGTCCGGCCGGGCGAGCGACGACCCGCGGATGACCCCCAGGTCCCGGACGTGCGGGTCGAGGACCGGATCGATGCCGAGGACCGCGACGGGGTCGTCGGTCCAGGTGGTGCCATCGACCTTCGGGATCGCGTAGGTCCGCCGCTCGATCGTCGGCGCGGCGATCGAAACGCCCGGGATCGCGTCGACCGCCGCGGCGGACGTGTCGGAGATGCCGGCATCCGAGAACGCGCTGATCCGGAGGTCGGCCCGCCCGGCGACGTCGATGACGGTCCGGTCGACGGCGGCATCGATGCCCTCGGAGGTGACGAGCGCGGCCGCGAGGACGGCGACGCCGAGGGCGATGCCGAGGACGGTGAGGATCGTCCGGACCGGCCGAGCGGCGAGGCTGCGCCAGGCGAACGGCGCGAGACCCGGCACCGCTACAGCCCGAGCTGGGCGAGCCGGGTGATGAGCGGGCTGGCGCCGTGGTCTGAGCGGCGGCCGAGGACGATCTCGTCGAGGATCCGGCCGTCCTGGACGATCAGGACCCGGTCGGCGTAGGCCGCGGCCTTCGAGTCGTGGGTGACGAGGACGACCGTCTGGCCGCGCTCGTCGCACGACCGCCACAGGGCGTCGAGGATCTCCGAGCCGGTCGCGTAGTCGAGGTTGCCGGTCGGCTCGTCGGCCAGGAGGATCGCCGGCCGGGTGACGAGCGCCCGGGCGATCGCGACCCGCTGCTGCTCGCCGGCCGAGAGCTGGTCGGGCCGATGGCGCTCCTTGCCGGTCAGGTCGACGAGGGCGATCGCATCGCGGACCCGGTCGGCCAGCTCGCCGCGGCGGGCATCCTGGCCGGCGATCGCGAACGGCAGGGCGACGTTCTCGCGGACGTCGAGCAGCGGGATCAGGTTGAACGACTGGAACACGAACCCGGTCCGTTCCCGTCGCAGCCGGGTCGCGGGCTCGTCGGCGAGGCGGCTGATCGTCTCGCCCTCGAGCACGACTTCGCCCTCGGTCGGCCGGTCGAGCCCGCCGAGCAGCTGGAGGAGGGTGCTCTTGCCCGACCCGGACGGGCCCATCAGGGCGACGAACTCGCCCCGGGCGACCGCCAGCGACACGCCCCGGAGGGCCTCCACGACACCGGACACGAGCTCATAGCGCTTCGTGAGGTCGCGGGCCTCGAGGATCGGTCGATCCGTCGGGTTCGCCTCGGCGACCGTCTCGGGCGTGGCGCCCGGCGGCTCCGCGGGGAGCGCGGCCGGGCCGTCCGGTCGGGTCGTGTCGTGCTCGGTGATCATGAGGCGTGAATGCTAGACGGGGCGGTGCTTCCGCGCACCGGTACGAAGGTCACGCGGGATCAGCGGTCGCCGAGGTAGAAGCCGGCGACATCTCCGACGATCGACTCGACGAGCCCGTCCGCGGGCGGCGGCTCGATGAGGCCGAGCGGCTCGCCGACGTCCTGGTCGGATCCACCGCCGCCTGACCCATCAAGGCTGCCATCGTCCGGCGGCTCGACACCGGGGTCGTCGGACGCGTCGGCACCCGGGTCGTCGGACGGGTCCGGCGCGAGCGAGGCGTCGTCGCGGGGCGGGATGCCGGAGTCGTCGGGCGTCGCCGACGGCTCGGGCGATGGGCTCCCCTCGGGCGAGGCGTCGGGGGTCGAGGAGGCATCCGGCTCGGCCGTGGGCTTGGGGGTCGGCCGCGGCGTCGCCCTGGGTGTCGGCCGGGGTGTGGGCTTCGGTGTCGGCTTGGGTGTCGGGTTCGACCCCCCGCTGCTGCCGCACTTGTCGGCGAAGATCACCGTCCACATCTTCTTGCCGTCGGAGCCCTTGTACGCCCCGACGCCCATGACGTCCCACTTCTTGCCCAGGATGTTCGCCCGGTGGCCGGACGAGTCCATGAAGGCCTTGTTGATCGCCGCCGTCGCAAGATCGTCGGGGTAGTTGTTCCAGCCGATGTTCTCGCCGGCGATGACGAAGCAGTAGCCCTTGTCCTGGAGGACCGAGAAGACGTTCTCGCCCGACGGCGGGATCGAGTGGCTGAAGTAGTCCCGGGTGATCATGTCCTTGCTGCGCCAGCGGGCGATGCTGCGGAGCGTGGCATCGATCTTCAAGGCCTTGAGGCCGGCGCTGGCGCGTGCCTGGTTATGGAGCTTGGCGAGCAGGTTCTCGGACGTGGAGCTGAACGAGCCAGCGTCCCACGCCAGGGTCGGCGACGCGGTCGCGAGCTGGGCGAGGCCGCCCGCGAGGATCGCCGCGGCAAGGAGCAGCGCCAGGCGGCGATGCGCCCGGGCGACGACGAAGGTGGTCATCGGGCCGACCGTAGGCGACCACCTCACCGGCGGCACCCCTGCCGTTCGTCACGCCACCCGCCCGACCCAGGTACCGGCAATCATCAACGGACCGGCCCCGACCCCACCGGACGGCTCCGGAGGGCCCGGCGGGCCGGTGCGCCGACGCACCGTTGAAGGGTCCGACCGAACTCCCTAGTCGCCTGAGGCTTCGTCGGGGTCCGGCGAGGCCGTGGTCTTGCAGTGACCCGGAGGCCAGCACGCGGAGCTTGCCTGACCGTGCTTGGCGGCCCAGCGATCAGCCTTCGACTGCGACCATCCCGGATGGACCGCGCCGACAGCCTTCCAGCCGCCGGCCCATGGCGGTCGGCCTGGCGCCCGGAGCTGCTTGCCATCGACCGACAGGACGTCGATCGAGGTCGAGCCGTCACCCGCCTCGCCGACGACCGTCACCGTCATGCCGACGTATGGCTTCAAGGGGTACGCGTCGCCGAAGAACCAGGGCGGCCCAGCCTCGATGCGATACCGAGTTGACCCGTTCGTGAGGGTGTAGGTCACCTCGCCGTCGGCGTCGGTCGACGCGCTGACGGTGCCGACGACCGTGATCTGGGCCTCGTCTTCGTGTTCTGTCCCCTCGTCGGGAGACGCGCTGGCGTGTGGCGCCGCGCTCGCCGCGGTCGGCGACGCCGAGGGGGATGGCGAGGGGGATGGCGACGGCGACGCCGAGGGGGAGGGGGATGGCGATGGCGAGGGAGACGGCGAGGGAGACGGCGATGGCGAGGGGGATGGCGATGGCGAGGGGGATGGCGATGGCGACGCCGAGGCTGACGCCGACGGCGACGGGTCGGCTGCAAGGACCGGCAAGGCGATCAACGCAGCGACCGCGATCATCGCCACGACGGCGATCGCTCCTCGTGCAGATCGTGCTCGGTGGAGGTCCACGAGGGAACGATACGGCGGTCAACGGGTCGTGGATCGCTCGATCGCGCGCAGAAGGGTGCGTCCGCGCACCACCTTGGTGTTCGGTCATCATCGGCGGATGACCGGCGGACTCGTCCTCGGGCGTCGCGCACTCGGGCGCGCGCTCCTCGCCCGCCAGCACCTGCTCGAGCGGGTCGAGGCGACGGCCTACGACGAGATCGATCACCTCGTCGCGATGCAGGCCCAGAACCCGCGCGACCCGTACACCGCCCTGTGGTCGCGTCTGCGCGGCTCCGACCCGATGGACCTGTCGGGGCTCATCGCCGACCGACGAGCGGTCCGGATGTCACTCCAGCGCGGGACGATCCATCTCGCCACCGAGCGCGATGCGCTCAGCCTGCGACCCTTGCTCGACGCGTTCCACCGCTCAGCATTCGAGCACGCCAGCCCGTTCGGGCGGCAGCTGCTCGGCGTCGACCGGTCGGCGCTCATCGACGTCGGGCGGGCCCTCGTCGCCGAGCAGCCGAGGACCACCGTGGAGCTTGGCCGGCTCCTCGGAGAGCGCTGGCCGGACCATCCGCCGACGGCGCTCGCGGCGGCTGTGCGATATCTCGTCCCGATGGTCCAGGTGCCGCCGCGGGGGCTGTGGGAGGCAGGCGGTCAGGCGGCATGGATCAGCCTCGAGACCTGGCTCGGCCGGTCGATCCAGGCGCTGGGCGATGTCGATGCGGCCCAGGACGCGCTGGTCACCCGCTACCTCGCCGCGTTCGGTCCGGCGACGCCGGCCGACGCACGGGTGTGGTCCGGGATCCGCGGCCTCGGACCCGCCTTCGAGCGGCTGCGGCCGCGGCTGTGGGTGGGCCATGACGAGCGTGGACGCGAGCTCTTCGACCTCCCGGAGGCGCCCCGGCCAGATCCCGAGACGCCGGCGCCGCCACGGTTCCTGCCGCAATACGACAACGTCCTGCTCGGCCACCTCGACCGCGGCCGGATCGTCGACGAGGAGACGCGGCGCTCACTCTCGGTCCTCGAGGAGCGGATGATCGCCCCGTTCCTCGTCGATGGCGAAGTGACCGGGGCCTGGTGGCCGGCGCGTGTGGACGACCGGACCGACATCGTCCTCCGGCCCCGCCGACCGCTCACGCCGGCCGAGACCGACGCCCTCGCGGCTGAGGCCGCGGGCCTGGCGACGTTCCTCGCCCGGGACGCCGCGCCGGGCGCGATCCGGTTCGTCGACCCGGCCTGATCAGAAGTCGCGGCGGCCCTCGAAGCTCGCCTCGACGAACGGCCGCGACCGCTCGTAGATCGCGACCCGGTGGCCGCCCGGCCCCTGGAACGAGCACACCGGCCCCTGCGGGATCTCGATCGTCAGCCCACGCGTCCAGCCCCGGCCCTCGAGCTCCGCCATCGCGGCGTCGAGGTCGCCGACCCGGTAGACGAGCACCGGCCGGTCGCCCGCGACGTGGTCGGCCAGCAGGACGCGCGGCGGACCCGGAGTCAGCTCCAGCATCGCCACCCGCGTGCCCATCCCATCGATGGCGAAGATCAGGCGAGCACCGAGGACGTCGCTGAACCAGGCCATGTCGGCGGCGACGTCGCGGCTCGGCATGTACAGGTAGTCGAGCGACTCGAACGGCGGGTCCTCGGAGGTCATCGGCATGGCATCGTACGCGCCAACGATCCGTGACCGAGCCCGACCGAGGACGACCGATGGCCCACCCGCTCGTCGACCAGCTCCGCTTCACCCGCTCCGAGTGGCGTCGCGCCCTGCGCGGCGTCCCCGAGGCCGACGGCCTGCGCCGGCTCGAGCCGATGAACAGCATCGGCTGGATCGTCGGTCACCTCGCCTGGCACGAGCAGCGCTATTTCCTCAGCCGCGCCCAGGACATCACCCCGGTGCCCTCGCTGAACGACGTGGTGGCGAGCGGCGGACCGGCCACGACGCCGTCGCTCCGGGCGATGCAGGCCGCCTGGCGTCGAGTGACCGCCGACGCCGATCCGTGGCTCGACCGGCTGACGACGGCCGACCTCCTCGCTCCGATGGCCGGCGCGGGTCCTCGCCGGACGACCGGCGACGGGATCCGCCGGGTCACCTACCACTACTGGTTCCACATCGGCGAGATCCTCGCGATCCGCCAGCTGCTCGGCCATCCCCATCGACCCGAGTACGTCGGCGACATCGAGCGGCTGGCACCCTATCGGGCGGAGGCGGACTGATCGGCGGGTCCCGCAAGGACCCGCCTCGACGGGAGATCGCCGCCTCACGGGAACCATCGGGCTCGACGTGGCGCCATACCATCCGAGCACGACCACTCCGGTCGCGCCGGACGAGGTGCGAACGTGGACCAGCGAGGTCTCGTCGAACGGGCGCAGCGAGGCGATCATGACGCGTTCGCGAGCCTGGCCGGCGCGGCCGCCGCGCGGCTGGACGCGGTCGCCCGTCTGATCCTCCGGGACAGCGAGCTCGCGCGGGACGCTGTCCAGGATGCGCTGATGAGGGCCTGGCGGGATCTGCCCGGGTTGCGCGATCCGGACCGATTCGACGCCTGGCTCCATCGCCTCACCGTCCACGCCTGTCTCGACAGCGCGCGCCGTCGGCGTCGCAGGCCGATGGAGGTGGAGCTCGTCTCCACCGATGGCCCGTCGATCTCCGATACCGCGTCGCTCGTCGCCGACCGTGACTTCCTCGACGACTGCATGAGCGGACTCGATCCCGAGTGGCGCGCGGTCGTGGTCCTGTACTACTACCTCGGGATGCCCCTGCCGGACGTCGCCGCGACCCTGCGGATCCCGCTGGGGACGGCGAAGTCCCGCCTGCATCGCTCGCTCGCCGTCATGCGCTCGCAGATGGCGGACGAGGAGGCGTACGCCTCGCCCGTCCCGGGAGGGCAGCCGGCATGACGTCCGTCGATCGCTTCGACCGGTTCGAGCAGCGTCTGCCGGTCCTCTTCGACGACCTGGCTGCAGCACGGCCCCCCGAGTACCTCGACGCCGTCCTCGACCGCACCGCTGGGACGCGACAGCGGCCGAGGTGGGCGATCCCCGAAAGGTGGGCTCCCATGTCTGCGATCTCCGAGCGCGTGGCGACCGCGCCACGCTTCCCGGGACGCGCCCTTGTGGCTGCGGCCCTCATCATCCTGGCCATCGTCGCGGGGATCGCGATCGTCGCCGGCTCCCAGCACCGCGCGGTCCCGGCGCCGTTCGGCCCGGCCTCCAACGGCACCATCGCCTTCGCCGACTCGAGCGGTTCGATCGTCATCGGTGACCCGACGACCGGTGACCTCCACGTCGCATTGCCGGGCCCCGGCCTGGACCGGCCGGTCTTCTCACCGGATGGGACGCGGCTGGCGTATCTGCGGCCCGCGATCGTGGTCCAGGATCCGAGCCAGGGCGTCTACGGCACCGGCTCGGCGACCGACATCGTCGTCGCTGATGCGGCGGGGCGGAACGGCCGGGTCATCACACCCGTGGCCCTCGTCCGGGTCGATCTCCTCGCCTGGACGCCGGACGGGAAGTCGGTCGCGGTCATGTCGTCGCTCGGCGGCTCGGGCACGCTGCAGATCTACGACGCGAGCCAGGCCACGACGCCGCGGACGATCGCGAACGGGCTCTTCCTCGACCCGTTCAATGCCGATCCCGCGGCCCTCTACCGACCGCCGTCCGGCGACGCGATCGTGTACCTCCGGAACGACTTCGACCTGGACCCGATCGTCGGGTTGTACATCGCCGACGCGGACGGGAAGAACGAGCGCCCGCTGGTCACCGCCCGCTCGAATACCGGATTTGACAACATCGCGCAGGTCCACTGGTCGCCCGACGGCTCGAAGCTCGCGTTCATGTACGTGCCGAAGCAGACGACGGTCGAGAACGAGTGGCACATCGCGGTCATGAACGCCGACGGCACGGGCTTCCACGAAGTCGGGGCGCTCGACGCGACCCACGCCGATGGGGCCCCGGCCTGGTCGCCGGACGGGACGAAGATCGCCGTCGAGCGATCCTCGATCCAGCCCGATGGGACGTGGGATCCATCGAAGGTGACGGTCATCGACCTCGCGACGGATCAGGCGACGTCGTTCGGAGCTGCGCCTGCGCAGGGCTTCGTGGCCTGGGGCTGGTCGCCCGATGGCCGCTCGATCCTCGAGGTCCCCCGCGACGACAGGACCCGGATGTCGCTCGTCGACATCGAGACCGGCGACATCCACGAGATCCAGGCATCGTCGGGTGGAAGTGGGACCTGGAGCAGCAGCTCACCTCCGACCTGGCAGCGAAGCGCCGGCTGAGCGACGCTCGAGCCGATCTCCGCGGAGCGGCCGGCTCCTCCATGGGGCGGACGGCCGGCCGCTCTGCGTCCGGGGCGCCGCGCTGCGGCCGGGGCGCGGCTCTGCGTCCGGGGCGCCGCGCTGCGGCCGGGGCGCGGCTCTGCGTCCGGGGCCACGGGGTCGGGTACGATACCGCTCGCTCTCGGGCGGCGCCCACCCGTCGACCGACCTCCGATCGGGGCTCCGACGGGGATGCGGCGCGACCCGGCGCCCGAGACGCGACCCGCGGTGGCCTTAGCTCAATCGGCAGAGCACTGGATTGTGGCTCCAGAGGTTACGGGTTCGATCCCCGTAGGCCACCCCACTCCTTCAGCGGGGGCGGCCCTCGCGCAGCGTGGCGATCGCCTTCTCGATGCGCCGCGTTCGCGTCTCGGCGGTCTTCGCGCCCTCCACCGAGAGGACCCAGTAGCTCTTGTTGCTGTAGGACAGCGCATCGAATGCTCGGGCTGCGTCCGGCTCGGAACGGAGGGCGGCGGCGAGGTCGTCGGGGACCGCGATCTCGCGCGGCGCGGTGTCCAGCTCCAGGTCGACCTCGACCTCGTCGCCGGCGCTGACGCCGGCGGCGGTCCGGTTCTCCGCGCTCAGGGGGAGCATGTAGATGTCGCCGTAGGCGGCGATCGTGCTTCGGTAGGTGTGGGGACCGATCGTCACCCGGACCGGCGGCCGCTTCTTCCCCTGGCCGAGCTCGTCGACGACCTCGACCGGGACGCGGAACCCCGTCGCGGTCTTGCCCTCGAGCTGGATCGTCGTCCGGAATCGCATCGACCGAGTATCGAGCGTCGCGGGCGACGCCGCACGGCGACTCGAGACGGCGGGCCCGGCCCGCTCGGCGTATCGTGGCGGAGCCGTGGCCGACCCAGCCGACCTCATCCGACCCCTGATCCGGACCCGCCAATACCGCGAGTTCACCGAGGTCCCGCCGACGGACGCGGAGGTCGACGCGATCATCGATGCCGGACGGTGGGCGGGCAGCAGCGAGAATGACCAGCCGTGGCGCCTCATCGCCATCCGGTCCAGGTCGTCGCTCCAGGCCCTTGCCGTGCTCGGGATGCCTCAGACGCGGTCCCTCCGGACCGCCCCAGTGGCCGTCGCGATCACGATGCCCGATGGCCCGGACCGCTCCGTCGTGGACGCCTACGACGAGGGTCGGGTCGCCGAGCGGATGCTCATCGCCGCCTCGATGCTCGGCCTCGGGGCCGGTATCGCCTGGCTCCGCGAGCCGTTCCTCGACGGCGCCCGCGACATCCTCGGGCTGCCGGAGTCGCGTCTCCTGCGGACGATCGTCGCGATCGGTCACCCGACCCAGCAGGCACGACAGCCCAAGGCGGCCCCCGGGCTGGCGCGCCGGCCCCGCCAGGATGTCGTCGCCGAGGAGCGCTGGCCGGCGGCATGGACGGACGAGCCGTCCGCCTGACCGGCCGGCTCCTAACGGCCCCGGCCACATCGCACCCATCGTCCCGCACCTCGCGACACGTGAGTGATCGTCCCGTCTGACGCACCGGATCTCGTTCAGACGCCTACCCGGGTGGCGCGCCGGCCCTGATGGTGGCAGGGTGGTCCGGGGGCAAACGGGGCTGTCGCGACAAGGCCTGAAAACCGAAGATCGCCGCCACCGACCGGCTCGCCCGGCCGCCCGTGTCCCGACTCCTCGGTCGGTGCCGGGTCGGATCGCGCCCCGTCGCGATCGCCTCGCCGTGCCACGCCATCCTCCTCCGCCGCGATCCGCGGCCGGTCACGCCCGTCGGTGACGACGCCCACCACCGTCACCGCGTGCCCGCGCGGTGTTCCGGCAGAGAGGAGGCACGACTGTTGCGCGTGTCCAAGATCGTCGCCCAGAGGGCGGCCCAACGACCAGTCCGGCGGCTCGCCGGACCACTCATCGCGCTGATGCTCGCGGTCAGCGCCGTCGCCGTGATCGCGCCTCTTGCGATCGCTGCCGGCCCGAAAGTCGTCATCGTCGTCGGCCCGGTCGGCTCGAAGACCGCCTCGTACATCGATCGCGCCAAGGCGATCGCCGCTCAGGCCCGCTCGTACGGGGCCTCGGTGACCGAGATCTACTCCCCGAACGCGACCTGGACCAGGGTCAAGTCCGCCGCCCAGGGCGCCAAGCTGTTCGTCTACCTGGGCCACGGCAACGGCTCGCCGAGCCCGTACGGGTCCTTGAACCGGGACAAGATGGACGGCCTCGGTCTGAACCCGACCGCCGGCGGCGGCAACACGACGACGAAGTACTACGGCGAGTCGTACCTCGCCCGGTACATCCGCTTCGCCCCGAACGCCGTCGTGATCCTCAACCACCTGTGCTACGCCTCGGGCAACTCCGAGCCACAGAACACCCAGCCGGGTCGCGCCGTGGCCCGCCAGCGGGTCGACAACTACGGCGCCGGCTTCCTTGCAGCCGGGGCCAAGGCCGTGTTCGCCTACGGCTGGAGCGACGCTTCCTCGATCCTGGCGGGTCTGTTCCGCTCGGACAAGACGATGCTCGAGATCTTCTGGTCCGACCCGAGCGCCAGCGGCGCATTCGACAGCAAGTTCCTGTCGGAGCGGAGGCCGGGTGCCGTGGGCTACCTCGACCCGTACTCGCTCAGCCAGTGGTATCGATCGATCGTCGGGTATCCCTCGTTGAAGGCCTCGACCTGGCGCTGACCCGGTCCTTGCCTCGCTGACTCCGATGGCCCTCGGCACGCGCCGGGGGTCATCGCTCGTGGCTCGCCGGGCCGTCGCCCGGGGGCCGCTGCTATCGTGGCCCGGACGGTCGTCCCGGCGGCCAAGCCGTGACGACACACCGGAGGATGATCCGATGACGTGGTTCACCGAGTTCGGCCAGGTGGTCCACGAGGCCGCTCACCTCTCGCGCACCGGCCACCTGGACGTGGCCGAGGCGGCGCTGATCTCCGGCGACCCGGTCCGACTCGCCGAGGCGTTTCCGGGAGGTGTCCGGATCGACGATCCGCGGCTGGGCCGAGTCGAGGGGGTGGCCGGGCTGCGGGACTTCTGCGGCGCGAGCAGCGCCTGGCTGACCGAGCGGGCGGCGCGTGTCCGAGAGATCGCCACGACTCCGGGCGAGGAGCGGGTGGTCGGCGAGTTCGAGCTCACCCTGACCCAGGACGGCCGGACGTTCGGGCTGCCCTTCGCGATCGTCGTCGAGCCCGACCGCGAGCGTCGGAGCGTCTGGATCCGGACCTACCACAGCCAGTGGCCGCTGCTGGGCCACCACGTCGTTCGCCCTCCCCTGCTCCCCCGCGATCCGACGCTCCGCGAATCCGATGTCGTCGGCCAGTACCAGGCGGCGCTGGCCGCCGGTGACGCGGATCGGATCACCGCGACATTCGAGCCCGACGGCTGCTTCCGCGAGCCGGCCGGGACCGAGTTCCGGCGTTGCGGGACCGCCGATCTCCACGCGTTCTTCAGCCTGTTCTTCAGCGCCGGCGGCGGGATCACGCTCGAGCACTGCACGGTGACCGAGGACGGCGTCCGGACGGCCCTCGAGTTCAACGCCGTGAAGTGGGGCTCGACGGTGCTGCCGCCCCAGGCCGGGGTCGCGGTCTACGAGCGCGGCCCGTCCGGGCTGCTCAGCGACGCCCGCATCTACGACGACGTCGAGGGCCCGGTCGAGTAGGGTCGTGCAGCGGGCTCCGCGAGCAGACCCGTCACGCGGACCCGACATCGACCGATGATCGACCGGCTGGAGGCAGGATGGACGAGGCGCTCGCGGCGAGGCGGAGGATCGGCCTCGTCGCCCACGACAACAAGAAGCAGGACCTCATCGAGTGGGCTCGCTACAACCTCCGGATCCTCGCGGAGCACGAGCTCGTGGCCACCGGCACGACCGGGACGCTGCTTGAAGAAGAGCTCGGCGTCGGGGTCCAGAAGCTGCACTCGGGCCCGCTCGGGGGTGACCAGCAGATCGGAGCGATGATCGCCGACGGGGCGATCGACTTCCTCGTCTTCTTCTGGGACCCGCTCGAGCCGCAACCGCACGACCCGGACGTGAAGGCGCTGCTCCGGATCGCGGTCGTCTGGAACATCCCGGTCGCCTGCAACCGGGCATCGGCGGACTTCATGGTCTCCTCGCCGCTCATGAGCAGCGGCTACGAGCGAGAGATGCCCGACTACCGGTCGTACATCGAGCGTTCCCTGCCCGAGCCGGCCGAGTGACCGACCAGGGGCCGGTCACTCCCGTTGGTATCCCGGCGCGTGTCCAGCCGGTGGCCCAACCATCGGACGGACCGGCGCGGTGGGCGGAATCCGGCACCGCCGATCGACGGACGGTTCGCTGGTCGAGCCATCCGTCGCAAGAGCGCCCCGTGCCACGTTCCGGGGCCCACGTCGCCCGGTCTGATCGACGGTTGGTCCGCTGGGTGGACAGCCGGCCCGCGGCCGGCGCGGCGTCGGCCGGCGCGGCGTCGGCCGGCCGAGTAGCCTCAGGCGGTCGCGGCGGCGACGAGCGCCTGGGCCTCCTCGAGGATCCGGGCCAGGTGCTCCGGGCCGCGGAAGCTCTCGGCGTAGACCTTGGCGACGTTCTCGGTCCCTGACGGCCGGGCGGCGAACCAGCCGTGATCGGTGACCACCTTCAGGCCGCCGATCGGCGCATCGTTGCCGGGCGCCCGGGTGAGGATGGCGGTGATCGGGTCGCCGGCCAGGGTGGACGCCGTGACGTCGGCCGGTGACAGGCGCCCGAGCGCCGCCTTCTGGGCCGGCGTCGCGGGAGCGTCGATCCGCCGATAGGCCGGCGCGCCGAACCGCGCCGTCAGCTCGGCGTACGCGGCACCCGGGTCACGACCCGTCCGGGCGGTCAGCTCGCAGGCCAGCAGGTCGGCGATGATGCCGTCCTTGTCGGTCGTCCAGACGGTGCCGTCGCGGCGAAGGAACGAGGCGCCGGCACTCTCCTCGCCGCCGAACCCGATCGAGCCGTCGACAAGCCCGGCGACGAACCACTTGAAGCCGACCGGGACCTCGACCAGCCGTCGCCCGAGATCGGCTGCGACTCGGTCGATCATGCTCGACGAGACGAGCGTCTTGCCGATGCCGACGTCCGCGCCCCACGACCGCGCGCCGCCGAACAGGTAGGCGATCGCGGCCGAGAGGTTGTGGTTCGGGTCGAGCAGCCCGACGCCCGGGGTCACGACGCCGTGGCGATCCGCATCGGCGTCGTTGCCGAGGGCGATGTCGAACCGGTCGCGCAGGGCGACGAGCCGGGCCATCGCGTACGGCGACGAGGGGTCCATCCGGATCTTGCCGTCCCAGTCGCAGGTCATGAAGGCCCACCGCGGATCGACCGTCTCGTTCGTCACCGTCAGATCCAGCCGGTAGCGGTCGCCGGATCGCGCCCCAGTAGGCGACCGAGGCGCCGCCCATCGGGTCGACGCCGATCCGGAGCCCCGAGCCGGCGATCGCGTCCATGTCGATGACCGAGTCGAGGTCGTCGACGTAGCGCCCCAGGAAGTCGTACTCGGTCGCGTTCGCCCGGGCCCAGTCGTAGGGGACCCGGGCGACGCCGGCGATGCCCTCGGCGCCCTGGCCGGACGAGGATCCGGTTCGCCTCGGTCCTCGATCCAGCGGGTGACGTCGGTGTCGGCCGGGCCGCCGTTGGGCGGGTTGTACTTGAAGCCGCCGTCGTCGGGCGGGTTGTGGGACGGCGTGACGACGATGCCGTCGGCCATGCCACGACCCTCCGACGCGTCGCGGTTGGCGCCGATGATCGCGTGCGAGACCGCCGGCGTCGGCGTGTAGCCGTCGTCGGCGTCGAGCCAGACGTCGACGCCGTTCGCCGCGAGGACCTCGACCGCGGTCCGGGTCGCCGGATCCGAGAGGGCATGGGTGTCGCGGCCGATGAACAGCGGCCCCTCGGTCCCCTGCGAGCGGCGGTAGCGGAAGATCGCCTCGGTCGTCGCGAGGATGTGGGCCTCGTTGAAGGCGCCGCGGAGCGACGATCCGCGATGGCCCGACGTCCCGAAGGCGACGC
Source organism: uncultured Chloroflexia bacterium (assembly GCA_963729175.1). Taxonomy (GTDB): domain Bacteria; phylum Chloroflexota; class Limnocylindria; order Limnocylindrales; family CSP1-4; genus CAVSMY01. The sequence continues at coordinate 193,044 of CAVSMY010000010.1, forward strand.
GCTGGGCAGGGTCGGCAGGGTCCGGGATGATGTCGTGATAGGCGGCGACCAGAGCGCGTCGATGTCGACGAGGGACGACGGGATCGGCCGGCTGGCCGGCGCGTCGGAGATGACGGTCACCGGCCCACGATAGCGCGGCGGTCCGGGCGACGGCATCAGTCGAGGTGGAAGACCTCGTCGAGCTGGCTGGTGGAAGCCGGTCGCCGGATCGGTCAGCGGGTCGATCAGCCGTCGCCCATCTCGGCCTGCCAGCGGGCGTTGACCTCGCTGGCCTCCATGTGCGCCCGGAACGCGCCGAAGTCCTCGACCTCGAGGTAGCCGAACAGGTCGTCGCCGCGGAGGAAGATCGAGTAGTTCGCGGGCGCCGGCGGCTCGCAGCTCGTCGAGCATCTCCGGCCAGACCGCCGCGTGGCGGCGGCGGTACTCGGCCTCGGCGCCGGGCAGGAGCCGCATGACGAACCCGATCCGTTCCATCGACACCTCCGGAGAGTGCGACGGCCCCGGAAGCGATGCTCCCGGGGCCGCTCGCCGACGGCGTCGCAGTCGTGGTGAGCCGCGTGGATCAGGACGGATTGAAGTTAAGTCGATGTTGTCCTTGTTGAAGATCGAACGGCGGGCCGAGGATGACCACGCTGTCCTGTCGCCGATCGTGTACGGCTTGCCGCCGTTCAGGCTCGGGACCGTGAAGGTCTCGCCCTGCGTGCCGGTGATCTCGCCCTTGACCAGCTTCGCGGCGACGTAGTAGGTGAGGTAGCCGAGGTCCGGGACGCTCCAGAGCCCGAACTCGGGCGTGGTGCCGTCCTTGACGAACGACGCCTTCATGTCGTTCGGGCAGGCCGAGGCCGGTCACCTTGACCGTCCGCTTGCCCGGCCTGCTTGACGACCTGGGCGGCGGCGAGGATGCCGACGGTCGTCGGGGCGACGATGACCTTGAGGTTCGGGTGCGTCTGGAGCAGGCCCTGGGCCTGCGTCGTGCTCTTCTGCGGGTCGTCGTCGCCGTAGACGGTGTCGACGAGCTTGAGGTTCGCGTACTTCGGTCGGTCGAGCGCCGTCTTCATGTCGTCGATCCAGGCGTTCTGGTTCGTCGCCGTCGCGGTCGCCGACAGGATCGCGATCTCGCCGGTGCAGCTCGGCGCGAGGTCGCAGGCCCACTGGGCCATGACTCCGCCGATGAGGCTGAAGTCGGTCTGGTTGACGAAGACGTCGTAGGCGCCGTCGGCCAGGGCTGGAGTCGTAGCCGACGACCTTGATGCCGGCGGCCTTCGCCGCCTTGAGCGCCGGCGCGACCGCGTCGGCGTCGTTCGCCGAGACGCGATCGCGCTTGAGCCCTGGGTCGTGGCGTCCTGGATGAACGGGACCTGGGCCTCGGTCGCCGAGCTCGGGCCGACCTGCTTGAACTGCCGCCGAGCTCGGTCGCCGCCTTTCTGGCGCCGGCCGCGGCGGCGTCGAAGTACGGGTTGTTGATCTGCCTTCGGGATGAAGACGACGTTCGAGGTCGCCGGCCGCCGCCGATGCGGCTCCGGCCGACTGGCGCGCCGACGGGCCGCGGTGCCGCGGCGATGCCGCGGCCGACGCCGCGGCGCCGGCGGACGACGCCCGCCGCTACACGCCGCGCGACGAGCATCGCGCGCGGCGACGAGGGCGGCGATGCGCCGCCCGGATCGTTCGTCGATCCAATGCAGCTCTCCTCCTCTGTGCTCATGGACTGACCGATCTCACCAGGGCCGACCGAGCCGGCCGGCCCACGCCGACCTCCCTCGAGCCCGATCGACGGCTGCCTTGACCTGGCGAGCAGGGTTGGGACGACCACCGAGACGATCAGCAGCAGCCCGACGGCGATGCTCTGGATGCTCGGCGGACACGTTCGTCAGCCGCAGGACGTTGCCGAGGACGGCGAGCGTCGAAGAACGGCAAGGACGACGCCCGGGATCGTCCCCGGCCGCCGAAGATGTCACGCCGCCGAGCAGCACGATCGTCACGACGACGAGCGTCATGCCCGGCCGATGTCGGCCCGGGCGCTGGCGAAGCGAGCCGTGAGGATGACGCCGGCGAGGGCGGCGACCATCCCGGACAGGACGAACAGCAGCAGCTTGATCCGGGCGACCCGGACGCCGGAGAACCGCGCGGCGCTCGGCGTTCTTGCCGATCGCGTAGAGCTGGCGGCCGATCCAGGTCCGGTGGAGGACACGCCCAGGACGACCGCCAGGCGACGAAGATGACGAGCGGCCACGGGATCGGCAGTGCCGGGCACGGTCCCGAACCCGAAGGTCGGTGAACCAGTCCGGGAAGCCGCTGACGCCCCGCGACCCGAGGACCACGAGGGCCAGGCCGCGGTACAGCGCGAGCGTCCGAGCGTGACGACGAGCGACGGCAGGCCGACGCCGCGTCACCAGGAGGCCATTGAGCAGCCCGCCGAGCGCCCCGACGACGAGGACGATCGGGATCGCCGACCTCGATCGGCACGCCGGCGGCCACAGGAAGCCGAGGACGGCGCTCGACAGCCCGGCCATCGACTCGACCGAGAGGTCGATCTCGCCGGCGATGATGATCAGCGCCATCGGCAGCGACATGATCGCGACCTCGATGACGGCCGACGATCAGGTTGGCGAAGTTGCGGCGCCGTCAGGAAGACCGGCGACACGCGTCGCCCCGATCGACGATCAGACGCGACCAGGACGACCGCGAGGAGCGCCTCCCAGCGGCGAGCGAGGCGACCGGCGGCTCCGCGCGGCCGTCATGCGCTCGCCGTCGCCCGGCCGCCGAGCGCTGGAACCGCCGCAGCAGCGACGGCGTCGAGCGCGACCGCGATGAGGATCACGAGCGCCGTAGATCGCCTGCAGCCAGAACTGCGACAGCCGCAGCAGGATCAGCGCGTTCGAGATGAACGCCAGGAACAGCGCGCCGAGGCCGGCGCCGACGACGGTCCCCGAGCCGCCGAAGATGTTCACGCCGCCGACGACGACCGCGGCGATGACCTGGAGCGTCACGCCCGGTCGCCGCGGTGGCGTTGATCGTCCCGAACTCGATCCCCCACATGACGCCGGCGACGCCCGCGAGCAGGCCGCAGACGGAGAAGACGACGAACGTGACGAGCCCGGTCCGGATGCCGAGGATCTCGGCCGCCTCGGGGTTGCTGCCGACGGCGTAGACCTGGCGGCCGAATCGCGTCTGGCGCAGGATCACGGCGACCACGATCGACGACGATCACGACGGCGATCAGGACGAAGAGCGGGATGCCGATGACCGTCGCCGCGCGGCGTCGGTGTAGCCGGCGCGGCAGCTGCGGTCAGCGTGACCTGCTTGCCGCCGGCGAGCAGGAAGTCGAAGCCGCGATAGATGCACAGGGTGCCGAGCGTCGCGACGATCGACGGCACGCGGAGGACCGCGACGAGGACGCCGTTGACCATCCCGAGGACGAGCCCGAGCCCGATCGCCGAAGAGCGATCGCCGACCGGCGTCGGCAGGAGCCTCGTGGGCGAGGATGTCGGCGACGACGAACGCGACGAGGCCGATCATCGCCTCGACCGACAGGTCGACGTTGCGGGTGATGATGACGATCGCCTCGCCGACGGCGGCGATCGCGATGATCGAGGCGAGGACGGTGACCTGGGTCAGGTTCGACGCGCGAGAGGAACTGCGGCGCCTGGATCGCACACGAGATGCGCCGAGCACGACCATGATCACGACGAGGCTGAGCTCGCGCTGGCGGGCGACCGCGCCGAGCGAGCCGCGGCGACGACGGCCGCCTCGGCGGCACGGGGCGACCGCGGTCGGCCTCAGCCATCGGGCGGCCGCCGGCTGGCCGGCCGTCGGCTCCTGGCCGGTCGCCGCGAACATCACCGATTCCTCGGTCGCGTCGTCGCGGGCGATCTCGGCCGTGATCCGGCCCTCGTGCAGCACGAGGATCCGGTCGGACATCGCCAGGACCTCGGGCAGGTCGCTCGAGATGAGGATGATCCCGAGGCCCGACGCGGCGAGCTCCGAGATGATCCGGTGGACCTCGACCTTCGCCCCGATGTCGATCCCGCGCGTCGGCTCGTCGAGGATCAGGACCCGCGGCTCGGTCGCCAGCCACTTCGCGAGGACGACCTTCTGCTGGTTGCCGCCCGACAGCGCGCCGACGGCCTGGTCGACGCCGGTCGTCCGGACGCGAGCTGCTCGGCGTAGTCGGTCGGCCGACGGCGCGCTCGCGCCGACCGATGGACGAACAGCCGCGGGAACAGCCGCGGCAGGATCGGCAGCGTCACGTTCTGACGCGATCGAGAAGTCGAGGACGAGCCCGTCCTGGTGGCGATCCTCCGGGACGTAGGCGATCCCCGGCGCGTCATCGCGTCCGACGGGCTGGCGAACGTGACCGGCTCTGCCGCCGAGCCGGATCTCGCCGGCGTCGCGCCCGGTCGATCGCCGAACAGGACCCGGGCGACCTCGGTCCGGCCGGCGCCGACGAGCCCGGCCAGCCCGACGATCTCGCCCGCGCGGACCGCGAAGCGTGACGTCCGCGGAAGCGCCCGCCGCGGGTCAGGCCGTCGACCTCGAGCAGGACGTCGCCGATCGGCGCTCTCGACCTTCGGGAAGAGCGTGACCGCCCGGCCGACCATGTGGCGGATGAGGTCGGCCGTCGTCAGCTCGGTTGTCGGCGCCGTGACGACATGCCGGCCGTCGCGGAGGACCGTCGCCTGGTCGCACAGCTCGAAGACCTCGTCGAGCCGGTGGCTGACGAACAGCACGGCGACGCCGCGGTCGCGCAGTCTGGCGGACGATCGTGAACAGCCGCTCGACCTCGTGCGCCGACAGCGACGCGGTCGGCTCGTCGAGGATCAGGACGCGCGCCTCGAGCGACAGCGCCTTGGCGATCTCGATCAGCTGCTGGTCGGCCATCGAGAGGCCGCGGACGAGCGCCCTCGGGTCGATCCGGACGTCGAGCTCGCTCGAAGAGTCGCGTCGGCCGTCGCGCCGCATCGCGCCCCAGTCGACGATCCCGAGCCGGCCCGGTCGGGGCGTGGCCCATGAAGACGTTCTCGGCGACGGACAGGTCCGGGAACAGCCGCGGCTCCTGGTGGACGACGGCGATGCCGAGCGTCGCGGGCGTCGGCCGGGCCGCGGAGGAGCGATCGGCTCGCCGTCGAGCAGGATCGTGCCCGCTGTCCGGCTGGTGGATCCCGGCGAGGATCTTGACGAGCGTGCTCTTGCCGGCGCCGTTCTCGCCGACGAGCGCGTGGACCTCGCCGCCGCGCAGGTCGAGCGACACGTCGTCGAGCGCCTGGGTCGCGCCGAACCGCTTCGAGACGCCCCGCAGCTCGACGCGTCGGGGCGTCGCCGTGGCGACGGCCGGCGGTCGCCGGCGGTCGCGGGCGATCGGCCCGTCCGTCGGCGCTGCCTCCGGTCCGGTCTGGCGCTCGGCCGCCGTCGCGTCGCCCGTCGCGCTCGACGAGGCGGACCTCGATGCCGCGGTCGCGGAGCTCCCCGACCATCGTCGGCCGGCGCCTGGTCGTCGCGTGACGACGCCGGTCGAGTCGTCGGTCCGGCAGAACGTCGCGAACGCCGCCCGCTCCCACTTCGTGTGGTCGACGATGCGCGATGACCTCGCGCGCGGCATCGCGACCATGAGGCGCTTGATCTGCGCTTCCTCTGGCGTCGCGTCGCTCAGGCCGGACTCGAGCGTGAACCCGGCCGCGCCCATGAACGCCTTCTGGACGTTGACCTTCCGGAACAGCGCCGTCGCCGAGCGGCCCGACGACCGAGAGCGCCTCCCAGCGCACGAACCCGCCGGGCATCGCGACCGTGATGCCGGGTGAGCCCGGCCAGCTCCGACGCGATCCGAAGGCCGTTGGTGATGACCGTCAGATTCGCCCAGCCGCCGCGAGCCTTCAGGTGGCGGGCGACCGCCAGCGCGGTCGTGCTGGCGTCGAGGGCGATGCTCTCGCCGTCGACGACCATGCTCGGCCGCGATCCGGCCGATCCGATCCTTCTTCCCGGCTGGACCCGCTCGCGCATGTCGAATGCCCGCTTCGGCGCGACCCGTTCCGGCGCCGAGGGCACCGCCGTGGGTCGCGGACGACGCGGCCCTGCATCTCGAGGACGACGAGGTCCTTGCGGATCGTCACCGTGCGAGACGCGAGAACTGCCTCGCGAGGTCGGCGACGCGGGCGCTGCCCGTGCTCCTCGACGATCCGCGCGATCCGTGCCTGCCGCTCCTGGCGAAGACGTCGTCGGTGTCGATGAGGTCACGATCAGCCACAGTGGTTCACCTACGAATCGAGCGCGAAGGAGCAGCGCTTCGGTTCCGCACGGGACCATAGATCGCATCAGAACGCAAGTGTCAAGAATACAGATTGAAACCAATCGAAACCTGTGTCAGGCTCCTGCGGGCGCGACCGGGTGGGACTCGGAAGCCAGGTGCCCGGGCCGGAGACCGGCGATCACTCCTCCTCCGATCGCTGGTCTCCGGACACGTTCGCGAGCGGTCCCGGACGACGTACTGTTGGACGCACGCGACCCGCCGCCAGGGATCGACCATCGACGAGAGGCGCGAGGAGACGACGATGACCGTGACCGCGCCCGCTCGCGCGACCGTCGAGGCCTCGCTCCGGACCCAGCGCATCGAGCTGCCGTCATGGGCGTTCGGGAACTCGGGGACCCGCTTCAAGGTCTTCGCCCAGAAGGGCGTCCCGCGCGATCCCTACGAGAAGGTCGCGGACGCCGCTCAGGTCCACCGCTTCACCGGCGTCGCGCCGACCGTGGCCCTCCACATCCCGTGGGACAAGGTCGCCGACTACGCCGACCTCGCCCGCCACGCCGCCGACCAGGGGGTCGGCCTCGGGACGATCAACTCGAACACGTTCCAGGACGACGACTACATGCTCGGGAGCGTCTGCCATCCCGACGCGCGGGTTCGCCGCAAGGCCGTCGACCACCTGCTCGAATGCGTCGACATCATGGATGCGACCGGCTCACGCGACCTGAAGCTGTGGTTCGCCGACGGCACCAACTACCCCGGCCAGGACGACATCCGGTCGCGCCAGGACCGCCTCGCCGAGTCGCTCGCGATCGTCTACGACCGCCTCGGGACGGACCAGCGGCTGGTCCTCGAGTACAAGCTCTTCGAGCCGTCGTTCTACACGACCGACGTGCCCGATTGGGGGACGGCGCTGGCCCACTGCGTCGCCCTCGGGCCCAGGGCGATGGTCGTCGTCGACACCGGCCATCACGCGCCCGGCACGAATATCGAGTTCATCGTCGCCTCGCTGCTGCGGGCCGGGAAGCTCGGCGCGTTCGACTTCAACAGCCGCTTCTACGCCGACGATGACCTGATGGTCGGCGCGGCGGACCCGTTCCAGCTGTTCCGGATCATGCACGAGGTCGTGAAGGCCGACGCGATCCGGCCCGAAGCGGGGGTCGCGTTCATGCTCGACCAGTGCCACAACATCGAGCCGAAGATCCCGGGCCAGATCCGGAGCGTCATGAACGTCCAGGAGGCCACCGCCAAGGCCCTCCTCGTCGACCAGCCGGCGCTCGAGGCGGCCCAGGCGTCGGGCGATGTCCTGGGCGCGAACGCGATCCTCATGGACGCCTACGACACCGACGTCCGGCCGCTCCTCGCCGACCTCCGCACCTCGATGGGTCTTGACCCGGCTCCGATGACGGCGTACGCGCGGTCGGGCTACGCGACGCGGATCGTCGCCGAGCGGGTCGGCGGCCAGCAGGCGGGATGGGGCGCATGACGACGACCCGCGAGCCGGCGGCGACGGGGGCCGGGGGACAGCGACGGGAGGTCGCCGACCTGCTGGCGCGTTCGCATCGCCTCGGCGCGGATCCGCGAAACACGAACTACGCCGGCGGGAACACCTCGGCCAAGGGCCGGGCGACGGACCCGGCGTCGGGCCGCGAAGTCGAGCTGCTGTGGGTCAAGGGGTCGGGCGGCGACCTCGGGACGCTGACCGAGGCGGGTCTGGCCGTTCTGCGTCTCGACCGGCTGAGGGGCCTCGTCGACGTCTACCCGGGCGTCGAGCGCGAGGACGAGATGGTCGCCGCGTTCGACTTCTGTCTCCACGGCCGCGGCGGCGCGGCGCCGTCGATCGACACGGCGATGCATGGTCTCGTCGAGGCGGCTCACGTCGACCACCTCCACCCCGACTCGGGGATCGCGTTCGCGACCGCCGCCGACGGCGAGGCCCTGACGCGAGCATGCTTCGGCGATCGGGTCGCCTGGGTCCCGTGGCGCCGTCCGGGGTTCCAGCTCGGGCTCGAGATCGCCGCGATCCGGGAGGCTCATCCTGACGCGATCGGGTTGATCCTCGGCGGGCACGGCATCACCGCCTGGGGCGACACCTCGGATGCCTGCGAGGCGAACTCGCTGGCGATCATCCGGGGCGCGGAGGCATACATCGCCGACCATGGCCGCGCCGAGCCGTTCGGGCCGGTCGATCCCGCGTCTGCTGCCCTGCCAGAAAACGAACGCCGAGCGCGCGCCGCGGCGCTGATGCCGATCCTTCGCGGCCTCGCCTCGACGGACCGGCCGATGGTCGGACACCTGACCGACGACGAGGTCGTCCTCGACTTCCTGTCACGGACCGAGCATCCGCGGCTGGCAGCCCTCGGGACATCGTGCCCGGACCATTTCCTTCGGACGAAGATCCGCCCGCTGGTCCTCGACCTGCCGCCCAGCGCGCCGCTCGAGGCGACGATCGAGCGACTCCGCGAGCTCCATGCCGCCTACCGCGAGGAGTACCGGGCCTACTACGAGCGCCATGCCACCGCGGACTCGCCGGCGATGCGCGGGGCCGACCCGGCGATCGTCCTCGTCCCCGGTGTGGGGATGTTCAGCTTCGGGCCGAACAAGCAGACGGCCCGGGTCGCGGGCGAGTTCTACGTCAACGCGATCAACGTCATGCGCGGCGCCGAGGCCCTGTCCCGCTACAGCCCGATCGACGAGGCCGAGAAGTTCCGGATCGAGTACTGGGCCCTCGAGGAGGCGAAGCTCCAGCGGCTGCCGGCGCCGAAGCCCCTGGCGACCCGGATCGCGCTGGTGACCGGCGCCGGTTCGGGGATCGGACGGGCGATCGCCCAGCGCCTCGCCGCCGAGGGCGCCTGCGTCGCCGTCGCCGACATCGACCTCGGAAGCGCCCGGGAGACCGCCGCCGGGATCGGCGGACCGGACATCGCGATCGCGCTCCCGATGGACGTGACCGACGAGGACCAGGTCGCGGCGGCGTTCCGCGACACGATCCTCGCGTTCGGCGGGGTCGACCTGGTCGTGAACAACGCCGGCCTGTCGATCTCGAAGTCGCTGGCCGAGACGACGACCCGCGACTGGGACCTCCAGCACAGCGTGATGTCGCGGGGCTCATTCCTCGTCTCGCGGGAGGCGGCGCGGGTGATGATCGCCCAGGGCATGGGCGGCGACATCGTCTACATCGTCAGCAAGAACGCCTTCTTCGCCGGACCGAACAACGTCGCCTATGGCGCCTCGAAGGCCGACCAGGCCCACCAGGTCCGACTCCTCGCCGCCGAGCTCGGCGAGCACGGGATCCGGGTCAACGGCGTGAACCCCGATGGCGTCGTCCGCGGCTCGGGCATCTTCGCCAAGGGCTGGGGCGCCGATCGTGCCCGGACGTACGGCATCCCCGAGGACAAGCTCGGCGAGTTCTACGCCCAGCGGACGCTCCTCAAGCGCGAGGTCCTGCCGGAGCACGTGGCGGCCGCGGTGTTCGCCCTCGTCGGCGGCGAGCTGCCCCTCACCACCGGTCTCCACATCCCCGTCGACGCGGGCGTCGCGGCGGCCTTCCTCCGGTGACCGGCCGGCTCGTCGCGGCCGTCGATCTCGGCGCGTCGAGCGGGCGGGTGATGGTCGGACGGGTCGGGCCCGCGGACCTCGAGCTGACCGAGATCCACCGCTTTCCGAACGACCCTGTGCGGCTGCCGGACGGGCTCCACTGGGACGTCCTCCGCCTCTTCCACGAGATCCTCGTCGGCCTCCGCGAGACCGCCCGGGCGGCGCCGGATCTGGTGAGCATCGGCCTCGACGGCTGGGGCGTCGACTACGGGCTGCTCGATGGCGACGGCGCCCTCGCCGGCATGCCGTACCACTACCGCGACGAGCGGACCGCGCGGCGCGATCGCCGAGGTCCACGCCGCGATCCCGCCGGCCGAGCTGTACGCAGCGGGCCGGGCTCCAGTTCCTGCCGTTCACGACGATCTTCCAGCTCGTCGCTGACCGCGACCGTGGCCGGCTCGGATCGGCGACGACCCTGCTCCAGATCCCGGACCTGCTGGGCTCGTGGCTGACCGGCGTCCGGGTGTCCGAGCTGACCAACGCCTCGACCACCGGCCTGCTTGATGCCGTCCGGCGCGGCTGGGCGACCGATCTTGCCGAGCGACTCGGCCTGCCGCCCGGGCTCCTGGGCCCACTGGCGGCCCCGGGCGAGGTCGTCGGGCCACCGCTGCGGGAGGTCCGGGCCGAGACCGGCCTCGGGGACGCGACGGTCGTGACCCTGGTCGGGTCGCACGACACCGCGTCGGCGGTCGTCGCCGTGCCGATGGACGAGCAGCCGGCGGCGTACATCTCGTGCGGGACGTGGTCGCTCGTCGGCCTCGAGCTCGAGCAGCCGATCCTGACCGAGGCGAGTCGAGCGGCGAACTTCACGAACGAGGGCGGGGTCGACGACCGGGTCCGGTACCTCCGCAACGTCATGGGGCTGTGGCTCCTCCAGGAGTCGATGCGGCAGTGGCAGATCGCCGGGACGCCCGAGCAGCTTCCGACACTGCTCCTCGCGGCGGCGGAGGAGCCGGCTGGTGGGCCGGTCTTCGATCCCGACGACCCGGCCTTCCTCGCCCCTGGCGACATGCCGGAGCGGATCGCGACGGCGTACGCGCGGGCCGACCTCCCGGCGCCGGCGACCCGTCCGGCGTTGGTCCGGGGCATCCTCGACAGCCTGGCGGCCGCCTATGCCCGGACCGTCCGCCAGGCCGCGAGCCTCGCAGGACGAGACGTCGAGGTGATCCATCTGGTCGGCGGCGGAGCCCGGAACACGCTCCTGTGCCAGCTCACCGCCGACGCCTGCGAGCTCCCGGTCGTCGCCGGGCCCGTCGAGGCGACGGCCCTCGGCAACGTCCTGGTCCAGGCCCGGGCGCGCGGCCTCCTGGCCGGTGACCTCGAGCGGCTCCGAAGCCTCGTCCGGGCGACGCAGGAGCTCCGCCGCTTCGAGCCGCGTCGGTCGGCCCTCCGACTCGGGGCCTGAGCCGGTGCAGGTCGCGCTGTTCATCACCTGCTTCAACGACGTCCTCTTCCCGGACGTCGGGCGGGCGGTCGTCCGGTTGCTCGAGCGCCTGGGTCACGAGGTCGTGGTCCCGGACGGCCAGACGTGCTGCGGCCAGATCCACTACAACACCGGCTACCGCGACGCCTGCGTGCCGCTCGTCCGGCGGTTCACCGAGGTCTTTGACGGGGCGGACGTCATCGTCACGCCGTCGGCGTCGTGTGCCCTGATGGTCCGCGCGCACCATGCGACGGTGGCCGCCGATCCGGCGGCCCGATCGGACGCTGGGCTCCGTGCCGCCGTCGGGCGGGTCGCGCCACGGGTCCAGGAGCTGACGTCGTTCCTGACCGACACCCTGGGTGTGGAGGATGTCGGAGCCCGCTTCCCGCACCGGGTCGCCTATCACCCGACGTGCCACTCGCTCCGCGGTCTCGAGCTCGGCGATCGGGCGTCACGCCTGCTTCAGGCCGTCGACGGCCTGACGCTCGTCGACCTCGAGCGGGCCGACGAGTGCTGCGGCTTCGGCGGGACGTTCGCCGCGAAGAACCCTGACACGTCGGTGGCGATGGGCCGGGACAAGCTCGCGGCCGTCGAGGCCTCCGGCGCGGAGGTCCTGACCGCGGCCGATACGTCGTGCCTCATGCATCTCGGTGGGCTCGCTTCGCGGACCCGCTCGCCGGTCCGGGTGCTTCATCTGGCCGAGATCCTCGCCACGACCACCGGTGGGCCGGCGTGACCGCGTCGCCCGGATCCGGGTCGACGCGACCCGCGCTCCCGTCGCATCCATCGTTCGCGGGCACGCCGCCCTTCCCGGAGGCCGCCAAGACGGCCCTCGCCGACGAGCAGCTCCGGACGAACCTCCGCCGGGCGACGACGACGATCCGGACCAAGCGGGCCCGTGCCGTCGCCGAGCTCGACGACTGGGAGGCGCTTCGGGTCGCCGGCGCGGCGATCAAGGACGACGTCCTGGCCCGCTGGCCGGAGCTGCTGGCCCAGCTCGAGGGCAACGTCCGCGCCGCCGGCGGGGTGGTCCACTGGGCCCGCGACGCTGGGGAGGCGAACGCCCTCGTCGCCCGGCTCGTCCGCGAGGCCGGCGCCGACGAGGTCGTCAAGGTCAAGTCGATGGTCACCCAGGAGATCGAGCTGAACGCGGCGCTCGCGGCCGAGGGCATCGCCGCCTGGGAGACCGACCTCGCCGAGCTGATCGTCCAGCTCGGCGACGACCTGCCGTCCCACATCCTCGTCCCGGCGATCCACCGGAACCGGTCCGAGATCCGGGACATCTTCCGGGCCGGGATGGCGGCCGCGGGACGCCCGGCGCCGGCCGACCTGACCGACGACCCGCCGGCCCTGGCCGAGGCCGCCCGACTCCACCTCCGCGAGAAGTTCCTGCGGGCCCGGGTCGCGATCAGTGGCGCGAACTTCGCCGTCGCGGAGACAGGGACCGTGATGGTCGTCGAGTCCGAGGGCAATGGTCGGATGTGCCTGACCCTGCCCGAGGTCCTGATCACGGTGATGGGTATCGAGAAGCTCGTGCCGTCGTGGCAGGACCTGGAGGTCTTCCTCCAGCTCCTGCCGCGCTCCTCGACGGCCGAGCGGATGAACCCCTACACGTCGATGTGGACCGGGGTGACGCCCGGCGACGGCCCACAGGCGTTCCACCTGATCCTCCTCGACAACGGCCGGACCGACGTCCTCGCGGGACCCGGTCGGGCGGCAGGCGCTGCGGTGCATCAAGTGCTCGGCCTGTCTGAATGTCTGCCCGGTCTACGAGCGGACCGGCGGCCGGGCGTACGGCTCGCCGTACCCCGGGCCGATCGGCGCGATCCTCACGCCCCAGCTCCGCGGCATCGCCGCCCATCCGGTCGACGCCCAGACCGCCTCGCTGCCCTTCGCGTCGTCGTTGTGCGGCGCCTGTTACGAGGTCTGCCCGGTCCGCATCGACATCCCCGAGGTCCTTGTCCACCTCCGGACGCAGGTCGTCCGGCAGCACGGCTGGCGCGCCGTGACCGACGAGGAGGCGGCGGTGATGGCCACCCTCGCCTGGACGTTCCGGGGGTCGCGACGTCTCGGCGCCGCTGAACGCGCCGCCGCCCTCGCCGGCCGCCTCCTCGGGCGTGCGGGTCGGATCCGCCGCGTGCCGTTCCCGCGGATGGCGGCCGCGTGGACGCGCGAGCGCGACCTCCCGAGCCCACCCGCGACGTCGTTCCGACGCTGGGCCCGCCGGCGACGACCGGCGGACGACCGATGACCGCTCGACCGTCTGGCTCCAAGGCGGAGGCTGGCGCGCGCGCCGCGATCCTCGACCGGATCCGGACCGCCTTCCCGGACCCGCGGCCCGTCGATGTCCCGCGGACCTACCGGCGGACGGCGCATGACCAGGGCGATGTGGTCGCGCTGTTCGCGGAGCGCGTCGCCGACTACCGGGCGACGGTCGCGGTGGTGTCCGAGGCCGAGCTGCCGGACGCGGTCGCCCGGGTCCTGGCCCGCCACGGGACGCGGCGCATCGTCGTCCCCGCCGGGCTGCCGGCGACGATCCTCGCGACCGCCACCGGCATCGAGCGCCACACGGACGAGCCGCCGCTCAGCCACGCCCAGCTCGATGCGGTCGACAGCGTCGTGACCGGTTGTGCGGTCGCGATCGCCGAGACCGGCACGATCGTCCTCGATGGCTCGGCCGATCAGGGTCGTCGAGCCCTGTCCCTGCTGCCGGACCATCACCTCTGCATCGTCGCGTCGGACGCGATCGTCGGCTCGGTCGCGGAGGCCCTCCCTCGGCTCGACCCGCGCCGGCCCTTGACATGGATCTCGGGGCCGTCCGCGACGAGCGACATCGAGCTCCAACGGATCGAGGGCGTCCACGGCCCGCGGAACCTCGACGTGCTGATCGTCCGGAACGGCTGACACGGTCCGGTGCGTGGAGGCACCGGAGAGGTGCCGCATGGCGCATCCGCCGCGACACGGATCGCCAGACCGCGGATACCATGCGCCGGTGCTGACCGCCGGGAAGGGACGTCGGGCGCTCGTCGCGCTGCTGGCTGCTGTCTCGATCTGGGCCGTGCCCGTCGGCTCCGCGGGCGTCGCGGCCGGCAGCGGCAGCGTCGCCCCGACCCTGCGACAGGTTGCCGGCGATGGGCGGTTCGTCCGTCAGCGACCCTGCCCCGAGAGCATCTTCACGTGCGTCACGCTGCGGGTCCCACGCGACCACTTCGCGCCACCCGGCGGCCTGACGTTCGACGTCACGTTCGCGATCCATCGTGCCTCGGTCGCCCACCCGAAGGGCGTCTTCGTGACGATCACGGGCGGGCCCGGCACGTCGGGCCTTGCGGCCGCCGACAGCTACACCGCGGCGTTCGACGAGCGCATCGCCAAGCAGTACGACCTCGTGTTCCTCGACCAGCGCGGCGTCGGCCGCTCCGAGCCGCTCCAGTGCCCCGAGGCGGCGCTGGCGTTCTATACGACCCCCGTCGTCCCGACGACCAGCCCGGCGCAAGCGCTGGCGTACGCCGCCGACGCGAAGCGCTTCAGCCGCGACTGCATCGCCGAGACAGGTGTCGCTCAGCGGGACCTGCCGTTCTTCTCGACCCGCCAGGCGGTCGAGGACCTGGAGGACTTCCGGGCCTGGCTCGGCGCCCCGAAGATCGACCTGTACGGCGAGAGCTACGGCAGCCAGTACGTGCAGACCTACGCCCTGGCGCACCCGGGCCGGCTGCACTCGCTGATGATCGATGGACCGGTCGACCTGACCCTCGGCGACAACGCGTTCACCTCAGAGCAGGCCCGGGCCTTCGATTCGACGCTCGCCCACACCCTCGACGCGTGCTCGACGACGACCGCCTGCCGGCGCGACGTGCTCGGTGACGACGCCCTGGCGGTCTACGACTCGCTCGCAGACCGCCTCCGGGACGGCCCGATCGCCTTCCGGTACGTCCGGGCCGATGGATCGAGCGAGCGCCGCTGGTTCACCCTGACCGACCTCGAGTTCGCGGCCTCGAGCTATCTCTACGACACGTTCGACCGGATGCTGCTCCAGCGAGCCTTCGCGTGGGCCTCTCGAGGTGAGCTCCTGCCGCTGGCCCGGCTCGCCTACCTGTCGTACGGCGAGGATCCGGACAGCCTGAAGGTGATCCTCGATCCGACCTGGTCCGACGCGATGTACTACGCCGTCGAGTGCATGGACTACGACTTGGGCCCCGGCTCGACCGCGACACGGACGGCCCGCTTCCTCGCGGCCGGCGAGGCCGCGCACATGGACACCGTCCGGATGGGCTCGATCTTCTACGGCGACCTGCCGTGCGCGTCGTGGCCGGCGCGGCCCGAGCCGGGCCGACCGCCGTACCTGACGGACACCCCGTTCCCGGTCTTCGTCCTCGGCGCGACATGGGACCCGGCGACGCCGTTCGCCGGCGCGCAGCGGATCTTCTCCCACCTGAGCGACGGCTACCTCATCGTCCAGCCGGGCGGGCCGCACATCATCTTCGGACGCGGCAACGCCTGCCCCGACGACACGATCACCGCGTATCTCCTGCACGGCACGCGGCCGGCGTCGCGGACCACGACCTGCGATTTCCACGGGGTCGACGACTACGCCCGGATCCCGGCGGCGCAGGTCGACACCTACCGGACCGCCCTGGCAGCGATGCGCGCGACCGACGATGAGCTGAACAACAACGCCGACTACTGGTCGTGGGACGGATCCGGCACGCTCCGGGTCGGCTGCCTGTTCGGCGGCTCGATGGCCTACACCGCGACGGCCGACGGCTCTCGCGTCCGGCTCCGCGACTGCGCCCTGACCCGCGGGCTCCCGCTGACCGGCCGGGCGACGATCGACGACACGGACGGGACCTTCCAGCTCGAGGTCACGGCGCCCGGCGGGACGGACCTAAAGTACGACCGCGACGCAGACGGCCACCGCTCGGTCAGCGGCACGTATCGCGGTGAGCCCGCCTGATCGTCAGCCGCCGCCACCTCGGGTGTCCAGCACCCTGCCCCAGTGCAGGGCGCGGACGGCGATGAAGACGCCGAAGGCAGCGAGGATGAGGATCGACGCTGCGGCGATCGACGCGTCGAGGTTCCCGGCGCCGAACTCCGCGTAGACCGCGAGCGGCAGTGTCTCGGTCCGCCCCGGGAACGATCCGGCGAACATGATCGTCGCCCCGAACTCGCCGAGCGCCCGCGACCAGGTCATCACGATGCCCGCCGTCAGCGCCGGTGCCGCGAGCGGGACCGTGATCCAGCGGAACACGTTCCGCTCGCGCGCTCCGTCGACCCGAGCCGCGTCCTCCAGGTCTCGGTCGACACCCGCCAGGCCCGTCCGGGCGGAGCGGATGAAGAACGGCGCGGCGACGAACGTCTGGGCGATGATCACGGCCGCTGTCGTGAACGGCAGGGTGATGCCGAGGGCCTCGAGGGGTGGTCCGAGCAGCCCGCGACGTCCGAAGACCAGCAGAAGCCCGAGGCCGGCGACGGTCGGCGGCAGGACGATCGGCAGGTCGACGACCGCCTCGACGATCGAGCTTCCTCTGAAACGACGGCGCGCCAGGAGATAGGCGAGCGGCAGACCCAGGATGATCGTCAGGAGCAGGCTGACTGCGGTCGTCGAGAGACTCAGGGTCAGCGCATCGAGGACGACCGGGTCCTCGAACGCGGCGCGCAATGCGCCCGTCGCGATCGACCGCACCACCAGGACGACGACCGGCAGCGCGAGGAGTGCGGCGACCGCTCCACCGAAGACGAGGAGCGGTCGCCCTCCGGGCGCCCGGACGTGCGGCGGCGAGGACGCTCGCAGCGCCGCAGCAGTCATGCCGATGGCGACAGGAAGCCGTACCCGGCCAGGATCGCCTGACCGTCAGGCCCGGCGAGCCAGGTCAGGAACGCCGTCGACGCGTCGACCTCCTTGGTCTCCTTGACCACCACGCCCGTATAGGTCGCCGGGACGTTCGCTTCGTCGGGGATCTTCACGCTCGCGACCTTCGTCGACGCCTTGGCGTCCGTGACGTACACGATGCCGGCGTCACCGTCGCCGAGCTCCAGCTTGGAGACGATGCCCGCGACGTTCTGCTCCTGCGAGACGACGTTCGCGTTGTACGCCGCGACGAAATCCGGCGGATAGCCCGGCAGCTTGGCGAGGTTCGCGACCGTCATGTTCGCGTACTTCGTGATCGGGACGGCATCGCCTGCAGCCACGATCTTCACCCCCGGGTCGGCGAGGTCTTTGGGGCTGCTGATCTTGCCCGGGTTGTCGGTCGGCGTGATGACCGTCAGGACGTTGCCGGCGAACGGAACGGGCGGTCCCGTCGTGAGCCCGGCATCGGCCAGGGTCTGGGGGTTCTTCGTGTCCGCCGACAGAAAGACGTCGCACGGGGCCCCTTGCTGGATCTGCGTCGCGAGGGCGGATGAGGCATCGGTCGAGATCGCCAGGGTGACGCCCGGGTTGTCCACCTCGTACGCCTTCTTCGCGTCGGCCAGAACGTTCTTGAGCGACGCGGCCGCGAAGACGATGAGTTCGGCCGAGGCGGTCGACGGGGAGGTCGCTGCGGATGGCGAGGCCCCGGCAGAGGGTGACGCCGACGCTGCTGGAGTCGCTCCGGATGTGCACGCCGCGAGGGCGATCGCGATGATCGCGGCAAAGAGCAGCATCGGCCGACGCTGACTCACGGGCGGCGCTCCTGACTCGAAGGGATCTCGACGATGACGTTCGTCGACTTCACGACGCAGACGGCCTCGCTCCCGACGGCCAGCCGGAGCTCCCTCACCGCTTCCGCGGTCATCAGGCTCACCAACCGATGGGGACCGGCCTGGACCTCGACGACCGCAGCGACCCGGTCGACCTCGACACGGGTCACGATGCCCGGGAACCGGTTCCGCGCCGACTGGGCGACGATCGGCCGGTCGTGGCCGACCCGTCGTCGTTCGGCAAGGATCCGGGACACTTCGCGCAGCGGGACGAGGCGCTGTCCGCCCTCCGACCTGCTGGTCTCGAGCCGTCCATCGGCCTCCCAACGCCGAAGCGTGTCGACGGACAGGCCGACCATCTCGGCAGCCGTGCCGATGCGGACGCTCACCGCCTCGTCAGCGCTCATACCAAGGAACTGTACACTATCTGGCGGTTACGTGTCTAGGAATGGCCGGTTCCCGCAGCGCCGATCCGGCCCACGCGGGCCGAGTCCCGAGGCATCTCCGTCGTTCTGCCGTTCTCGCGCGCATCACGCACGCCCGGCGGTCTACCCGGGACCGGGCCGCCTCTAGCGCGTGGGGAGCGACAGGATCGTCGCCCGGAGGACGGCGGCGGACCCGTCGAAGGCAGCCCGCTCCGCGTCCGAGAATGCGACGTCGAGGACCTGCTCGACGCCGCCCGTGCCGACGATCGTCGGCAGCGAGATCGCGACGTCGGCGCCGTGGACGGCCCCGGCCTGGAGCGAGCTGACCGTCAGGACCGTCCGCTGGTCGCGCAGGATCGACTCGACGATCCGGAGCAGCCCGCTGGCGATCGCGTAGTACGTCGCCCCTTTGCGGTCGATGATCTCGTAGGCGGCCCGCCGGACCTCCTCGGTCAGGCGATCCCGGACCGCGTCATCGAAGGCCAGCCCGGTGGCGGCGCAGTAGTCGGCGATCGGCACACCGGCGATGTTCGCGCCCGACCACAGGGCGACCTCGGAGTCGCCGTGCTCGCCCACGATGAAAGCGTGGACGCTCCGCGGATCGACGCCCGCGTACGCTCCGAGGACGGACCGGAAGCGGGCCGTGTCGAGGATCGTCCCGGAGCCGAACACGCGGGCCGGGGGCAACCCGGAGCGCTCGACCGCCCGATACGTCAGGACGTCGACGGGGTTCGTCGTCATGAGCAGGACGCCGTCGGTGCCGGTGTCCGCGACCCGCGGGACGATGTCGCCGAGGATCTCGTCGTTCCGCCGCACGAGGTCGAGACGCGACTCCCCGGGACGCTGCGCGGCGCCGGCCGTGACGACCGTGACGGCCGCGGACGCGCAGTCGGCGTAGGTCCCCGCCCGGACGTGGACCGGCCGGCCGAACGGGACCGCGTGGGCCAGGTCCATCGCCTCGCCCTCGGCGCGCCGTTCGTTGGCGTCGATCAGGATGATCTCACCGGCCAGCCCGGACCCGACGAGCGCATACGCGAACGTGGCGCCGACGTTGCCGGCGCCGACGATCACGACGGTCGCGGGGCGTTGAGGGGTCGGAGACACGAGGGCTCCCGCAGCAAGGGCTGGACGATGCAGTGTCCCACGACTTCCGACGGGTCGGCGCGCCCAGCACAGAGGGCTTCCGGCGGCCGCGGCCCGCTGCTAGGATGGCCCGACCCAGCGGATGTCGCGTACGGGGTCCGTCCAGCTCGCCGTCCCGGCGGGCAGATGCAAGGACCCGCGCTCTGCCGCCGGAGGAGGTGCCTTCATGGCCACCGTGACGTTCGACCACGTCTGGAAGAAATACGGCGACGTGGCCGCGGTCATCGACCTCAACCTCGAGATCAAGGACGGCGAGTTCATGGTGCTCGTCGGGCCGTCGGGGTGCGGGAAGACGACGAGCCTGCGGATGATCGCCGGCCTCGAGGAAGTCTCCGAGGGCGACCTGAAGATCGGCGACCGGGTCGTCAACGATGTGGCCCCCAAGGATCGCGACATCGCGATGGTCTTCCAGAGCTACGCCCTGTATCCGCACATGACCGTCCGTGACAACCTGGCCTTCGGCCTGAAGCTCCGAAAGGTCTCCAAGGCCGAGATCGACAAGCGGGTCGCCGAGGCCGCCGGGATCCTGTCGCTCGAGAAGTACCTCGACCGCAAGCCGAAGGAGCTCTCCGGCGGCCAGCGCCAGCGCGTCGCCCTGGGCCGGGCGATCGTCCGGGAGCCGGCGGTCTTCCTCATGGACGAGCCGTTGTCGAACCTGGACGCGAAGCTCCGGGTCCAGACGCGGGCCGAGATCGCCCGGCTCCACCAGCGCCTCGGGACGACGAACGTCTATGTCACCCACGACCAGGTCGAGGCGATGACGATGGGCCAGCGGATCGCCGTCATGAGCGAGGCGAAGCTCCAGCAGGTCGGGACCCCCCAGGAGCTGTACGACCACCCGAACAACCGCTTCGTCGCCGGCTTCATCGGCAGCCCGTCGATGAACTTCCTCGAGGTGAGCGTCCACGGCACCGACGACAGTCCGGTCCTCACCGCCCCGAATGTCTCGATCCCTGTCCCGGCGCGGTTCCGTTCATCAGTCTCGAGCGGCGCCACGGTCTGGCTCGGGATCCGCCCGGAGCACCTGACTCTGGCCGCCGATGGCGCACCGACGGGGACGATCCACTCGAACGCCGACGTCGTCGAGTACCTCGGCAACGAGGAGCTGATCCACGCCAACGTCGCCGGCCTCGACGTCGTCGCGGTCATCGGCTCCGACAACCATGTCCGCCCGGGCGACAAGATCGTCCTGACGGCGAACCCGGACAAGCTCCATCTCTTCGATCCCGAGTCGAGCCTGTCGCTGACCGGGAACGGAGCCGCTGCCGCCGCCGCGGCCTGACGTTGGAAGCCGCTGGGGAGGACGCATCCGAGCCACATCCGTTCACCGAACGGGTCGTCGCCTCGCGCGTCCTCCACCAGGGCCGCTATCTGACCTTCCGCGTCGACACGGTCGAGCGGCCGGACGGCAGTCGCGCCGAGCGCGACATCTGCGGCCATCCGGGGGCGGTGACGATCCTGGCCGTCGATGACGACGAGCGGGTCCTGCTCGTCCGCCAGTTCCGGGTCGCCACGGGCGAGGTGCTGCTCGAGGTCCCGGCCGGCACCCTCGAGGTCGACCGCGTATCAGGGGCCGTCGAGGACCCAGATCTCGCGGCGCGCCGCGAGCTCCTCGAGGAGACCGGCCACGAGGCCACGTCCCTCCGACGCATCGCGTCGTTCTGGACGGCCCCGGGGTTCGCGACGGAGCTGATGCACCTGTACCTCGCGACGGGCCTGACGGCCGTCCGCGATCGGCTCGGCGAGGACGACGACGAGCGCCTCGAGCTCGTCCGGCTGCCACTCGGCGAGGCCCTTGCGCTGGCCGACAGCGGGGCCATCCACGACGCGAAGTCCCTGGTCGCGCTCTATCGGCTCGCCCGGATGCAGGCGGCCGGCGAGGCCTGACCGCCAGGACGGGACAGCCGACCCGGGTCAGCTCCGGCGAGCGGTCACGACCCGGGCGAGCGCGGCGGCGAACGTCGTGTTCGATGGGTCGAGGGCGGTCGCGAGGCGAAGGTGGGTCCGCGCCTCGTCCACCAGGCCCAGCTGCTTGAGCGACTGGCCGAGGGCGTAGTGCCCGTAGGCGTTCGAGGGATCGACCTCGAGGAGGGCCTCGAAGACCTCTCGCGAACGGGCGTGCTGGCCGCTGTTGTAGTAGGCCCGGCCGAGCGGCTCCAGGATGCTGCCCTTGGCGGGTTCGAGCGCCGCGGCGCGCTCCAGGACGATCGCCGCCTGGGCATGGTGCCGCGCCTCGAGCAGGGCCTGACCGCGCTGCAGCAGCTCATAGGCCGACTCGCGCGCGTCGTCGGCGCCGGCCGGGGCCGCGGCGTCGCCTGGCCACTCGGGCTCACGCGCCTGATCCATGCCGGCATGGTCGCATGGTCGCGGCGGGCCGTCTCCAGGACGGTTGTAAGGACTGCTCGATGACGAGCGTCTGTGGTACATCAAGGGCGGCGCAGCCGCCGACGGTGGGGAGACGAGGGTGGCGTTCCGGGCTGAGCTCGAGGACTTCGGCGCGTTCTATGAGCGGACCTATCAGGTCGCGTTCCGGACGGCGCTCGGGATCGTCCGCGACGGCGCCCTGGCCGCCGACGTGACCCAGGACGCGTACGTCACCGCCTATCGACAGCGGGACCGGTTCCGGGGCGATGCGCCGGGACATGCCTGGCTCCATCGGATCATCGTCAACGTCGCGCTGTCGTCCCTCCGCCGCCGTTCGGTGATCCGGGAAGTCGTCCCGATCGATCCGGACCGCGATGCCGGCTCGCGGGCCGGCGATCCACAGGCGTCTGCGGACCGGCTCGCGCTCCTCGCCGCGCTCGACGAGCTGTCGCCGCGTCAGCGTGCGGCGGTCGTCCTGCGCTACTACCACGACTACGACTACGCGACGATCGCCTCGATCCTCGGGACGACCTCGACGAACGTCGGCGCGATGCTCAGCCGAGCCCGTGATCGCCTCCGCAGCGAGCTCGAGACTCAGCCGGTCGCCGCCGCGGTCGGGATGGGGCGCTGACGATGGCGATCGACCGGACCGACCTGCGACTCCAGGCGGTCGTGCACGACGTCCTCGATGCCGAGCAGGGGCCCCATCCGCTGTGGACCGATTCGCCGGCTCGGCGGCGGATCGCCGACGACGATCGGACCCGCGCCCGGCGACGACCGTTGCTCCTGCTCGGCCTCGCGGCGGTGCTGCTCATCGGCGGCGCCGTCGTCGCCGGCGCGCTGGTCCAGCGCACACCGACACTCCCGGTCGTGCCGGCATCGAACGGCTGGATCGCCTTCGTCGCGGACGGCGCCTACGGCGACGCGCTCCAGGCGACGACCGACCAGGGGCGGCCGAGCGACCAGGATCTGTACATCGTCCGCGAAGGGACCCCGCCTCGACGCATCGCGGGGACCGGCGACGGCCTGGTCCAGGACTGTCCGACGTTCTCGGCCGATGGACGCCTGCTCGCGCACACCTCTCTCGACGCCGAGACCGTCCAGGGCACGCCGCCACCTCAGCAGGTCGGGCCAGACGGTGAACCGCAGCCATCTGCGACGCCGATCGTCGGCCCGGCGCGGTACACCATCGGCGCGCTGTGGGTGGACGCCGCGGGCGCCGTGACCGAGGCCGGCCTGATCACGCCCAGCGTCGAGATCCAGGGTTGCCCGGTGCCGTCCCCCGACGGGCGACGGATCGCCTATGCCTCGACCACCGGCGATATCTGGATCGCGCCGCTGAACGGCCCGCAGTACAGCGTCGACGGGACGAGGGTGATCTCGGACGTGGCGTGGGCGCCGGACGGCTCGGCCATCGCCGCCCTGTACGGCGAGACCGAGATCTGGATCGTGCCGGTCGAGGGAGACGAGGGGCGCCACCTGCCGATCGACGGCAGGGGCCTGGCGATCGACTGGTCTCCGGACGGGACGCATCTGGCGGTGAGGACCGAGACGGGCCTGGACATCGTGGCGATGTCCGGGGCTCGGGTCGGCGGGTTCGCGTTCGCCGACACCGAAGGGCTCGGGGATCTGGTCTGGTCGCCCGATGGCACGATGATCGCCCAGGTCCGTGGCGATCGGATCGACCTCCTCACGCCCGACGGCCAGCAGATCCAGCTCCTCGCGCCGGCCTGGCCCGAGGCGGTCAGCGCTGCGGAGCCCGATCCGACGTCGATGTCGGTCGTGTGGGCTCCCGATGGCAGGCACCTGGCCGTCGGAGTCCGGACCAGCAAGCCGGAAGGACCCGACATCCCAGGCGGCCCATCCCCCAGGGCTGGTGCGCTCGTGGCACTGCCCCTGGGCGACGGTCAGGCAGTCAGTGCGCTGGTGCCGCCGACTGCAGCATTCTCAGGCCGATCTTTGGCCGTCAGTTGGCAGGCGGTGTATCCATGATGCTGCACGAACGAACGGGTCGACGGCCTTCTGCGCTGATGGTCGTCTTGTTGGCGGTGGTCCTGGCGGGTTGCGCCTCGGCATCGTCCGTGGCGCCCGCCGGACTCACCCGTCGCCGGATCACCCGTCGCCGGATCCGCGTCCGCCGGCCCGTCGCCTGTCCCGGGCGGAGTCAGCGCCGCGCCGAGCGGGGCGCCGAGCGCGATACCCTGCGGAGCGAGCGATCCGATCGACTGTCTTGCCGCAGCCATCGATCCGGTGGGGCGCGACGGACGGTTCTCTGGCGTGATCCTCATCGCCAAGGACGGCCACGAGATCTGGCACGCAGCCTATGGCAAGGATGCGTCGGGCAGCCCCTACGGCCTCGACTCGCCGCTCGAGATCATGTCCGTCACGAAGATGTTCACGGCGGTTGCGATCGCGCAGCTCGTGGATGCCGGCAGGCTGCGCTTCGACGATCGGCTCGACGCCTACGTCAAGCCGGTCTGGGCCGGGTCGAACAGCGCGACGATCGCCGAGCTGCTCACCCACACGGCCGGCCTCGATGGCCCGCGTGGGTCGTTCGCTTACTCGAACAATGGCTTCCTGATCCTGGGGCAGATCATCGAGAAGATCACCGGCGACTCCTACCAGGACGATGTCCAGAAGCACGTCTTCGATCCGGCTGGCATGACGTCGACGGGCGCGATCGGCGAGCCTGTGGCCGGGATCCCTTCGTCCGCGTACGGCCAGCGCTCCTCGGCGTCGGACCTGCTTCGGTTCATGAACGCCTTCTTCGGCGGTGATCTTCTGCCCGGCGAGATGGTCGACCTCGTCACGACCAGCAAGGTCGCCGACGAGTCGGCGAGTGGCTCCGTGGGGTACGGATACGGCTTCTGGGTCCTCGGCACCGACGAGGACCTGCGCACGATCGGAGGTTTCGGCGTGTCCGGGGACGTCGTCAAAGCCGAGGTGAACGTCAACCCAGCGCTCGGGTACACCGAGCTGGTGGTCTGCGACTACGGCTTCGACAAGATCGACCTGGCGATGCGGGACTACATGTCTGCGATCGGGATGCCCTATTGGGCCGACTGATCGTCGTCAGCCCTCGCCGCGCCAGGGAGCCAGGTCGACGGGCCGGAGACGCGGCGATGGCGTGACGCCGGGGATCCGGCCGCGCTTCGCGATCGGCTTGCCGTCGATCGCCTTGATGTCACCGGTGAAGTCGATCGGCGTCGCGCCGCTGATGTACGAGCCGACGGCGAACGAGTCGACCGGCGCCTCCGCCTCCTTGAAGTACCCGATCCTCTCGGGCGTCAGCCCGCCCGATACGACGATCCGGACGTGCTGGAAGCCGGCCTGGTCGAGGCGCGCCCGGACCTCATGGACGAGGTCGGCGGTGACACGGCCACGCTCCGAGGGGGTGTCGAGCCGGATCCCGTACAGCCGGTCGCCGAGGGCCTGGGCCACCCGGAGGGCCTCCTCCGCCTCGTCCCGGAACGTGTCGACGAGGACGATCCGGGGCACGTCGGCTTCCAGATCGCGGTCGAACGCCTCGGCCGCCAGGACGGTGTCGCCGATGATGAGCACGAGCGAGTGGGGCATCGTGCCGGTCGGGTTGAGACCGGCGAGCCGGGCGCCGGCCGGGGTCGAGGCGCCGACACAGCCGCCGACGATCGCGGCGTAGTCGAGGACGTCGGTGACGTCGGGGTGGACATGACGGGCGCCGAAGGAGATCACCGGCTGCGGCGCGGCTGCCTCGACGACCTCGTGCGCGGCGGTCGCCCAGCCGGTCGACTGGGCCAGCATCCCGAGGATCGCGGTCTCGTACAGGCCGAATCGGCGATACCGCGCCGAGATCCGGAGGACGATCTCCTTCGGTGCGAACTCGTCGCCGTCGTCAAGGGCCTCGACCGAGACCTCTCGACGGCTCGGCGGACGCGAGGACATGCCCCAGCAGGTTCTTCGCCTCGTCGATCCCGCACAGGATGCCCGACTGGCGGGCGAACACCTCCATCGTCACGATCGGGTCGAGACCCTCGCGCTCGAGGATCCGGCTCGTCCGGATGAAGTACACGTCGGCCGAATCGCCCGACAGGATCTCGATCGACGGTCGCTGGCGAAGGATGCCCATCTAGGCCGACGGCCTCACGTCGCGTCTCCGGTTCGGGCCGCGCGGTGCGGCGGGGTCGCAGGGGTGCGGGCGAGTGTATCGCACGCTCGCACCGCCCCGACCCCGGGGCAGCCGCCCTATGGCCGCGGCGGGCCCTCTGCGGGCGGCGGCGGGCCGACCTGTTGTGGCGCGGGCGGTGGTGGGCCCTCTGCGGGCGGTGGCGGGCCGAGCGGGGGAGGTGGCAGCGCGCCGACGATCGGCGTGTCGGCGAGGCTCACCGCCACCGAGGAACCATCCCCGGCGGAAGCCGTCCCCAGCGCCAGCGCCCGTGCCCGACCACGCCGCCGCCGGATGACCCGGACGGCCACAAGGAGCAGCAGCAGGACGATCACGGTCGCGATCGCGAGCCCGGCGATCGTCACGCGCTCGGAGCCGATCCGGCTCGCCTCGTCGATCCGCGCCGCGGCCGCCTGGGCATCGGCGGTGCTTGTCGCCGGATCGCCCGACTGGAAGGCGGTCCGGGCGGCATCGAGGGTCGTCTCGGGTGGGTCCGCGCCGAGCAGACCGACCTGGACCAGGGTCTCGCGCGGTGCTGCGAGCGTCGTGGTCGCCGCGCCGATCGCGTCCAGCGCCGAGAGTTCGGCCGTCCCCTGGGCCGACGCGGTCGTGAAGTCGGTCGTCGCCGACTCGTACATCGCCTCCATCCCGGTCGGCGGTGTCAGACCGAGCGACGATGCCTCGGCCGCGACCTTGTCGCGCAGCGCGAGCGCCGCGGTCGCAGCGGCGATCGCCTTCGTCGCGTCACCGAAGTGCCACTCCGCCATCGGGGCCCGCACCATGACCGGCGTCGCCCACTCGCCGCCCGCTTCGACGAGGGCCGCGTAGGCCGTCCGGACGGTCGCCCGCAGGTCGAGCTGGCGATCGTCCGCGTCGTTGGCCACCCACTGTCGGAACAGGTCGTCGGCATCGATCCCCGCCCGTTCCTCCAGCAGGTCAAGGAACCGGCGCCAGTCGGCGGGCGCGGTCAGCGTCTCGGCCTGGCCGGCCCCGACGTAGGGATCCTCATGGCCGTGGGCGGCCGCAAGCACGCCCGCCATCCCGTCGGGGCCGGCCATCGTCGCGAGCGTCCGGACGAGGTTCCAGGACGCCCCGTAGCCGTACGCTTCGGCGGCCTGGACATCCTCGTCGTCGGTCCGGCTCGGGACGGGCCAGCTGTTCAGGGGAAACCAGGCCGGATCCCCGGGCTTCTCGGTCGAGAGCATCCCGACAGGCAGGTGGAGCGCCTGGAGCGCCTCCATCGCGTACGTGTCGGCCAACCCCTCGTTGATCCAGCGATCCTGGAAGAGGTCGTCGTTGAACCAGGCATGCGAGGCCTCGTGGAGGATCGTCAGGTCGTCCAGGTCCTCGGTCATCGTGATCCCGTGCGTGACCGGGTCGTAGAAGCCGGCGTAGCCCTCGAGCAGCGGCGTGTGGACCTCGGTGACCTCCAGCTGGCCGTCGACGGGCCACGGCAGCCCGACCAGACGGTGGAGCACGGGCAGCCCATCGGACAGGAGGTGGTGGACCTCGTCGCGCCAGGCCCGGTCCTCCGGCCAGCCGCGGATGAGGATGTCCTCGCCGTCGCGGGTCGCGAAGACATCGCGCGACAGGCCGTCGTCGCGGTCGGCGGTCACCCAGGCGAACCAATCCTGATCGGTGACGCCCGTGGCCGACAGGATCGTCCGTCCATCCGCGGGATGCGTGGTCGTCAGCGTCGATCCCTCGACGGTCGCGCTGAAGCCGACGGGCAGGACGACCGAGACATCACCACGGTCGCCGAAGGCCCAGACGTAGAACGTCGCGAAGGCCGTGTTGACGCGTGTGTCGCTGTCCGAGCGCGGCGCGCCGCCTGGCAGGAGGAAGGTCATCCGGAGACGCGCGGTCTGCTTGTAGTACAGCCGGCTCCGGAACGTCGCCTGGACCTCGGCGAAGTCGCTGTGGGCCTTGGTCGTCACCTTCAGGCGCGAGCCGGCCTGGGTCGCGGCGACCGATCGGGCATCCTTCGGCACGCCGAACGCGAGTCCGTCGAAGTAGTAGCGGGTGATCGTCGTGGACGTCGTCCGGTCGGGCACGAGGTTCGTCGCGCTGATGTCGACGCTGACGCTCACGTCGCCGCGGTCGGGACGGACCGTGTAGGTCGCGACCGTCCGGATGTCCAGCCGATCGCTGGCAGCGACGGCGGTCGTCGGCCTGGCGGCCGAGCCGAGACCCAGACCGACGAGGAGGAGCAGCGCGAGGGTGATGCGCGCCGGGCGACCGGCCCGGGCGATGCGCGACAGGACGGACATCCCGACCCCCACTGTTCCTGCGTCCCCGATCCGCTGGCGCGTACGGTACGAGTCCGGACGAGGCCCGCGCAACGTCCAGGACGAGCGCCTCAGGGGCCCGGGCGACCTGGCGTCCCGTGTTCCGTGCCGCGCTCCGTCGGCGCCGCCCCGGCATCGCGCCGATGGGCCATCACCGGGCCCGCCGTCGCCTCCGAGCGACGCGGCCGGCGGCGATCGCGGACCGCGAGTCCGGCGATGACGACGAGGACGAGGACGATCGCGACGCCGCCGAGGATCGTGATCGCCCGGCGGCGGCCGACGTCGCCGGCCGACAGCCAGGCGATCCGGGCGGCCTCGGCCTTCTCGACCGACGCCTGCAGGTCGCCCGCCGCGAAGGCCGTCGCGGCGGCCTGCAGGTCGGCCGCCGGCGTCGCGCCGATCAGCCCGAGCGCCTCGATCGGGTCGGGCGCCGCCTCCTGGCTCGCCCCGGCGGCGACATAGGCGTCGATCGCGGCAAGCTCGGTCTGGGCCTCGGCGTCGGCCGCGCGGAGGCCGCGATCGCCCTCGAACAGGTCGCGCAGGGTCGCCGGAGGCGTCAGGCCGGCGGCCGTGGAGCGGGTCGCGACCCCATCCCGCTCGGCCAGCACCCCCTCGGCCTGCGACAGCAGGCCGGCCGCCTCCTCGAACTCCCAGGCGGTCATCGCGGCCCGGATCGAGCGTGGCAGCTCCCACGTCCCTGCCTGGTCGACGACCTGCTCATAGCCGCTCCGGACCTGGGCGCGTGTCGCCAGGACCGCGTCGTCCTCGGGCCGGTCCACCCAGGTCCGCCAGAGGTCCTCGAACGATTTCCCGGTCCGGCCCTCGAGCAGGTCGAGCAGGCCGCGCCAATCGGGTGCGCCGGAGGTCAGCTCGGGTGGCCCGTCGGGGTGACTGGGCTGGTACGCGGAGCGGCGGGCCGCGGCGTCGGCCCAGACCTGCTGCAGTGCCGCATCGCCGGCCCGGTCGGCGATCGCCCGGGCGAGGGCCAGGCTGGCGGCGTAGGCATATGCCTCGCTCGTCCGGTCCGGGTCGGAGCCGCCCGCGATCCAGGAGTTCAGGGGGATCTTCGCGGCGAGCAGGTCGGGCGTCAGCTCGTCACCGGTCGCGGTCAGGCCGAGCGCCGGCCCGACCCGGGTGGCGTAGTAGGACGCGAACGCCTCGTCGGCCCAGCGGTCCGCCAGCAGCGCGCCGTTGAACCAGACATGGGCCGCCTCATGGAGCACGACGAACGGCGGCGCCGCGTAGTCGACCGCGATCTCGCCCTTGGTCGGGTCGAACAGCCCGGCGTAGCCGCCGATCGACCGGCTGACCAATTCGCGGGCGATCAGCGGCTCGGTCCGTGGGTAGGGCAGCCCGATCGCCGACTCGAGCGCCGGGAGACCGCGCGAGAACAGGTCGCCGACCCGCTGGCCGAAGGACGGGTCGTCGGGCCACGACCGGACGAGGACCGTCGCCGTCTTGCCGCCGAGCTCGACCGACCGACGCTCCTCGGTCAGCGAGCCCTCCCGATCGGCGACGACGTAGGCGAAGAACGACAGCGGCTGGGTGAGCGTCCCCGATCGCAGGACGAGCGACCCGTCGGCTGCCGTCGTCGGACCTTTCAGCGAGCCCGAGGGGACATCGATGGTGAACCCCGACGGGAAGACGACCTCGACGCTGCTGCCCGGCGTCGCGTCGGTCGCGAACGCCCAGACCGGGAACGTGGCGACGGTCTGGCCGATGCGGACATCGCGGGTCGGGGCACCGCCCGGGTCCTTCAGGTCGAACGCCAGCCTGAGGTCGAGCGTGCCGCCCGAGTAGACCTTCGTGCCGAGGGCCAGGGTCAGCAGCGTGTACCGGGCGGTCTTCTTCGCGACCCGGACGCTCGGCAAGCCGCCCGACCCGGACAGGCTGAACGCCGAGGTACCCGGCAGGACCGCGAGCGAGGCCCGGTCGAAGTAGTACCGCCGTGTCGCCGTGTCCTTCGTATGGCTCGTCAGATGAAGGTCGGCCACGACACGGACGCGAGCCGAGTCCGGCTCGACGAGGTAGCGCGCCGCGGACGTGATCGTCAGGTCCGGACCGGCGGCGGCCACCACCGAGGCGGACGACGGTGCCCAGGCGAGCACCAGCCCGAGGACCGTCGCGGCGAGGAAGGCGAGCCGGAGCCGACGCCTCACGACGGGGCGAACTCGGACAGGCGGTCGGCGAACCGGGCGAGGAATGCGACCTGGCGGCTGACGCGGTCGCCTGCCGGAGGGATCCGGCCGCCGATCCAGAGCCAGCCTGCGGCCTCCTCCAGGAGCTGGTCGCAGATCGCGAGGACGCGGGCGATCGCCAGCCCGAGCGCCTCCGCGTCGAGCGTCTCGATCGGCAGCTCGGCAGCGAGGACGGGGCGCTCGTCCTCGGCCACGGCGAACTTCACGAACGGGTACTCGTCGTTCCAGCGGAGGAGCTTGCGGTAGCTCTTCCGGAACGCGTCGCCGATCGGCGGCGCGAAGTGGACCCACACGACGAGGGCGAGGGTCGGGTCGAGGATCAGGGTGATGGGGACGTCGAAGCGGCGGCGGCCGTCGAGGACGAAGTCCCAGCTGACGACCCCATCACGCTCGGCTCGCTCGATCGGCTCCAGTCCGAGCTCGGCGAGCCAGCCTTCGACGTCGGCCGGGCGGGCACCACCCAGGCCGCGTTCGGTGCGGGTCATGGCCGGCGAAGTCTACCCGAGGAGCCCGGGCGCGGTCGACGCCGGTCGGGTCAGGCCTTGGCGGCCCCCGCGGCGGCCGTGGCTGCCGCCGTCGCGGCCGCGCTGGCGCGTCGGCGGGCCCGGTCGCCCGTGCCGCGAGCGACCGACTCGCCGCTTCGGACGACCTTCGAGGTGAAGTCGATCGCTCGCACGTCGTTCTCGATCTTCACGTTCCGTCCGATCCGGGTCCCGCGCGGGATGACCGTCCGCTTGCCGATCACGGAGATGCCGGTGTTCAGGCGACCCGGCTCGTGGCGGTTGGGACGATCATCGTCGCCGTCGCCGACGATCGCGCTCTGCCCGACCACGACCTCCTTGTCGAGGATCGAGCGGTCGACGACGGCGCCCGAGCGGATCACGCAGTCGAACATGACGATCGAGTCGCGGACGACGGCGCCGAGCTCGACCCGGACTCCGGGCGAGAGGACCGAGTTCACGACCATCCCGTTGATCACGCACCCGTGGCTGATCATGCTCCGGTGGATCTGGGCCGTCGGTCCGACCTTCGCCGGGGCCCGCTCCTCGGACCGGGTGTGGATGATCCACTCCTTGTCGTACAGGTCCAGCTCGGGTCGATCCGCGAGGAGTGCGAGGTTCGCCTCCCAGTAGGACTGGATCGTCCCGACGTCCTGCCAGTAGCCCTCGAACCGGTAGCCGAAGACCCGGGCCCCGGCGTCGAGCATCGCCGGGATCACATCGCCGCCGAAGTCGGTCAGGTCCTCCTGGAGCCAGCGCCGGAGGGCCCGCTTCGAGAAGACGTAGACGCCCATCGAGGCGAGGTCGCTCTTCGGCTGCTTGGGCTTCTCCTGCCACTCCACGACCCGGTCGGAGTCGTCGAGGGCCAGGATCCCCATCCGCGACGCCTCGGCCAGCGGGACGCGGCGGACGGCGATCGTCACGTCCGCCCGCTTGCGCCGATGGGCGGCCACGAACGGCTGGTAGTCCATCTTGTAGACGTGGTCGCCGGCCAGGATCACCACGGTCTCGGCCGGGTGACGCTCGATCACGCTCATGTTCCGGAGGACCGCGTCGGCCGTCCCGCGGTACCACTCCGCGACCCGGCCGCGGGCGATGTACGGCTGGAGCAGCTTCACCCCGCCATTCGCCCGGTCCAGGTCCCACGGCCGGCCGACCCCGATGTGGTCGTTGAGCGAGCGTGGGTCGTACTGGGTGAGGACCAGGACGTCGTCGATCTCGGAGTTCACGCAGTTGGACAGGGCGAAGTCGATGATCCGGTACTTGCCGCCGAACGGCACGGCCGGCTTGGCCCGCACGGACGACAGGATCGACAGCCGCTCGCCCTGACCGCCCGCGAGGATCACCGCCATCGTTCGCTTCACCGCGGAAGCCCTCACAGCCTGGTCCCCCGATCGGACTCGTGAGCGGATGCTAGCACCGGGCGTCGGATCGGCCGAACGGTGGCCACGTCAACGTTCCCTCAACAAGCCGTTCTGGCCCGGCTCCGGCGGACGCGCGGCGCCCGGGCCTGGGCGCCCGGGCTTACAGGAACAGGCGCGGGTTCGTGAACGAGTCGTTGTACTCGACGGCCCAGTGGAGGTGCGGACCCGTGGTCCGGCCGGTCATGCCGACGTAGGCGATGACCTGCCCGGCCTTGACCTGCTGGCCCGCCCGGACCGCCGGCGGGTGCTTGTTGTTGTCGATATGGGCGTACCAGGTCAGCAGGTTCGACGAGTGGGCGATGATGACGATCCAGGCCTTCGGGTAGGGATCCCAGGGGTTCGGTCCGGCGAACACGACGGTCCCATCACCCGACGCGGTGATCGGGGTGTACATCGGCGCCGCGATATCGATGCCCTGGTGGAAGTGCTTGCAGCTCCCGAGCGGCGGCTCCCAGGAGAACCCGGTGCAGCCGAAGTTCTGGGTGACGGTGCCCTTGGCCGGCCAGACCAGCGTCCCGTTGAAGCGCGACGGGATGTTCCCGAACTGCTTGTTCTCCTTGATGATCTGATCGATCTTCCCCTGCAGCTGGCGCTCGGCCGCGGCTGCCTCGGCGACCGCCTTCTCGGCCGCGGCCTTGTTGCGGGCGATCTTCGCGTAGGCGCTCTTCTGGGCCGCCAGGGTCTTCGCCGTCTGGGCCTGGAGGACCTTCAGCTGGTCGCGGGCGGCCTGCAGGTCCGTCATCTGGCCGTCGAGCTCGGCCTTCTGCTCGGCCGTCTCGGTCTTGAGGTCGTTCGTCTCATCGCGGACCGCGACGACGCGCTCGTGGACGGCTGCCAGGACCTGCTGCTGCTGGATGATCTCCTGGGCCAGGGCCTTGTCCTGGCTGCCGATGTCGAGGAAGTAGCCGACCCGGGTGAGGACGTCGGTGAACGAGTCACTGGAGAGGAACGTCTCGAGGAGCGACGTCCGGTCGGCGTCATAGGCGTCCCGGAGCCGTTGGGCCAGCTCGGCCTTGCGGGCGACCAGGTCGGCCTGCTGCTGGGCCTCTTCGGCCATGATCCGCGGCAGCTGGGCACTGACGATCTGGAGACGCAGGACCAGGTCGTCGTAGGCCGCCTGGACCTCGCCGATCTTCACCGTCAGGGTCGAGATCTGCGCCTTGACCGCGCCGAGGTCGGCGTTCACGCCGGCCAGCGCCTTCTTCGTCGCCGCGATGTCGGACTTCAGGCCGGCCTGGAGGGCCTTGAGCTTCGCGACCTGGGCCTGCTGGTCCGCGATCGCCTTCTCGGCATCCTTGCGCTGCGAGATCGCGTCCTGGAGCTCGTCGCCGTGGACGACCGGGGCCGCGGGCGCCGCGAACAGCCCGGTGAGGAGCGGGATCAGGGCGATGAGGAGCAGGAAGCGCGTGGACGGGCGCCGCCGCTGGCGGATCTCCCATCCCGGGGCGTACGTGCGCATCAGTGAGGCGTCAGCAACGTGCGAGCAGGCTCCTTGCTCGGTGGGTCGCGCGGGGACGCGACGCCGGTGTCGGATCAGCTCGCCGGTGTTCCGCCGTCCCGGGACAGGGACTTCCCCTCGGACGACGCCGGCTGGCCGGCATCCTACACCCGGACCGTCCGGGGCCCACCTAGACGAAAGTCCCTAGTGGTGCTCGCCGGCACGGGGGATGTCGGCGGCTCAGGCCGGGCGCAGGACCGCCCACAGCGCGCCGAGGATGAGGAACGGCCCGTACGGGACGTAGGACCGGAGCGTGATCCGGCGGGCGACGAGGAGAGCCACGATGATCACGCCGGCCAGCAGGACCCCCACGATCAGCCCGGTGACGAACCGCTCGACGCCGACGAGCAGGCCGAAGCCGATGAGGAACTTCACGTCGCCCAGGCCGAACGCCCCGGCGCCGAACGGCAGCGACAGGGCGTACAGGGCGACCGGAACGCCGACGCCGACGAGCGCCGCGAGGGGCAGGTCGGCGGGCGTCATGAAGGGATCCACGCCGGCGAAGACGACGACGATCGCCCCGATCGCGAGCGGATAGGTGACGACATCGGGCAGCAGTCGCTGGTCGAGGTCGGTCGCCAGGAGCAGGACGAGGGCGGCCGCCCAGGCGAGGAAGACGACGACCTCGGGGGCGTCGGGGAAGCGGAGCGGGACGGCGGCCAGCGCGACCGCGCCGATGAGGCCGCAGACGATCGTCCGCCAGTCCACCCCACGAGCCTCGACGCCCGGCTCGTGGTCGGGCCAGCGGGTCGCGATGCGGTCCGAGGCGGCGCCCCAGACCGCTCCGGCGATCGCGAGCACGGCCGCCAGGATCGACTCCCCGGCGATCGTCATCGCCGCGCCAGGATCGCGGGGCTAGGCAGCGCGGGCACCCGCCAGGGCGAGCTCGACGAGCGTGGCGAGCGATGCGCCCGTCGCGCCGCGGGGCGCGTACGGCGTCGCCTTGCGGAAGTACGCCGTGCCGGCGATGTCGAGATGGACCCACGGCACCGTGACGAACCGGCGGAGGAACAGGGCGCTCTTGATCAGCCCACCCTCGGCCGAGCCCGAGTTCACCATGTCGCCGTACCAGGAGTCCATCTCGGGCCAGTAGTCCTCGACGAGCGGGAGCCGCCAGACGCGCTCGCCGGCCCGTGCCGCGGCCGCGTCGAACGTGGCGTAGAAGTCGTCGGGGGCGCCGAACGCTCCTGCCACGAGGTGGCCGAGGGCCCGCGACACCGCGCCGGTGAGGGTCGCCACGTCGACGACGTGGGTCGCCCCGAGGCGCTCCGCGTAGGTCATCGCATCGCCCAGGATCAGCCGGCCCTCGGCGTCGGTGTTGGTGATGTCGACGTACATCCCGTTCAGGGCCTTGACGATATCGCCCGGCCGGGTCGAGTGCGGCCCGGGCATGTTCTCGACCGCGGGAGCGAGGGCCAGGAGGGGCAGACCGGGCGCCAGCCGGGCGACCGTCGCGATCGCCGCGATGACGGTGCAGGCCCCCGTCTTGTCCATCTTCATCTCTTCCATCCGGTCGGCCGGCTTGATGCTGATGCCGCCGGAGTCGAAGCAGACACCCTTGCCGACGATCGCGAGATGGCGGTCGAGCCCGTCGCGCTCCCCCTCCCGACCGGCCCGCATGACGATCATCCGCGGCGGGTTGTCGCTGCCGCGCCCGACCGCCAGGAACATCCCCATCCCGAGCTCGGCGGCGCGCTGCTCGTCGATCACGTCGACCCACAGGCCGTGGGCCGCGGCGAGCGAGGCCGCCTCGTCCGCGAGGACCTCCGGGCTCACCTCGTTGGCCGCTCGGTTCGCCAGGCTCCGGGTGAGGTTCGCGCCCTCGCCGACGATCACGCCGCGGGCCGCGGCCGCGGCTGCGGCCGTCGCGTCGATGGCGGCGGACACGAGGACGAGCTCGGTCAGATCCGGCGGCTGCGACTCGGGGTCGGGCCGGTACAGCGCCTTGGGGTCGAAGCCGCCCTCGACGACGCCCCGGGCGACAAGCTCGGCGAGCGCGACGCCGACCTCGGCCGGCTCGCGTGACCCGGCCAGCGGATCGAGCCACACCGCGAGCGTCGAGACACGATGGCCGCCGAGCCGGCGGATCGCCGCCGAGGCGACCTTCCGGATCGCCTCGAGGTCGAGATCCTCGGGCTCTCCGACGCCGATCGCGAGGATCCGGCCGGCCGGCAGGTCGGCCGGGCCGACGAGGACGCCGGCGAACCGCTTGCCGTTCACTGCACCGAGGCGGACCAGCGACGCGAGCTCCCCGCCGAGGCGTCGATCGAGCTCGCCCAGAGGGCCGTCGAACTGCGGTTCGGCCTCGATCGGGACGACGAGGATGTCCGCGGGGACCTCCCAGGGCTGGTCGGCGACGACGCGCACGTCCATCGAGCGGTGCTCTCCTTCTCGGGTCGACGACAGGTCGGCAGGGTCGCCTGCGCCGCGGCAGAGTGTATCGGAGCGGTCGCTCGCCACGCCGACCCGGGCGCCGGCGTCGGCGACCGGTCAGGATGGCGCGGCCGACACCGCGGGCGATGGCGATCCCGGCGGCCCCGGCGAGTCCGCGCCGTCCGCGGATGCCGAGGCGCCCGCCACGGCGTCGACGGCGTCATCGAGCCGGGCCTTCGCCTGCTCGATCCCGATCGCGACCTCGTTCATCCCGCCGCGGGCGATCTCCGAGAGGATGATCACCAGCCCGCGGGTGTCCGGCGGCAGCTGGTCCCTGGCCGCCTGCTCCTTGGCGAACGCCGCCCGGACCGTGTCGTCGACCTTGCCGCCGGAGGCGACGAGGGCCGAGTAGAGGGTCCGCAGCGCCGCGTCGTAGTCGCCGTTGCGGCGGATCCATTCGTCGAGCGTCGAGACGTCCACGGTATTGGCGATCCGGCCGCGCAGCGTCTTCGCCTCGGCCAGCAGGCTATCCGGCTTGTCGAGCGCGGCGACCGCTGCGGCGTACTTCTGGTCGACACCCAGGGCCGCCGCGGCCGCAGTCGCGGCATCGTGGTCGACGAGCAGCGTCGTGAGGCGCTGGGCGGCCAGGCTCGCCCCGCTGAACTTCGTCCAGTCGGCGGGCAGCGTGAGGGTCGCGCTGACAGCCGTCTCGAGCGTCGCGATCCGGGCCCGAGTCTGGGGACCGAGGCGCAGCTCGCCGGTCGGGCCGAACAGCCCATCCGCGGTCCGCTCGACACCGGGCAGGGCGGTGATCTCGGCCTGGAGCTTCGCCGCCGCGGCGGCGATCGAATCGACCTGCGTCGAGCCGGCGTCGACGCTCGACGAGAGCAGGGTCATGTCCGGCGCGACGACGGCGGCGAGCGCCGTCCGGGCCGACGTCGAGAGGCTCGCGACGTCGTCAGCCACGGCCCGCAGGTCCGTCGCCGCGGCCTGCAGCCCAGGCTCGGCGGCCTGATCGCCGGCCCACGTCAGCTCGGCTCGCTTGGGCGTCGCGGGAGCGCCACCGAAGCCCGTGACGAGGCCCGCCGCGCCGAGCGCGAAGAGGGCCGCGAGGACGAGCCAGAGGCCGGCGGCGGCGAGGCGGCGAGCGACGACCACGGCGCGCATGGTCGCACACACGCGCGACGCTGACCCCGGCCCGAGGGTCAGGGCTCCGGGTCGACCCGGGCGTCCTGATCGCGGAGCTTCCGGCGGAGGTAGCCGAGATGGCCGGCCATGTCGGCCGGGGCGAACCCGAAGCCACGCTCGACCCCGTCGATCGGGCCGACGTTGTCGAGCCGGAGCTGGCGGACCTGGTCGGGCGCGGCCGGGAACGGCAGGTGGAGGATCTCGCTCGTCCGCGCGGCGACCCGGACGAGCGGCAAGGGCATCGGCACGATGATCCGCCGCGCCCCCATCCCGCGGAGCACCTCCTCGACGATCTCCCGGTAGGTCCAGACCCGCGGCCCGCCCAGCTCGGACGTCCGGCCGATCGTGTCCGGCCGAGCCAGCGAGTAGGCGACGATCCGGGCCACATCCTCGACCCAGATCGGCTGGAACCGGCTCGTCCCGCGGCCCGGCATCGGCAGGACGCCCGGAGCCAGCCGGACGAGCCCGGCGAGGATGTTGAAGAAGCCATCGCGCTCGCCCCACTGGAGCGACGGTTTGAGGATCGTCCAGTCGAGGGGCGAGGCCGCCACCAGCGCCTCGGCCTTCGCCTTGCTGCTGGCGTAATGGAGCGTCGGGTCGTCGGCCACACCGAGCGCGCCCATGTGGACGAGCCGCCGGACCCCGGCCTGCCCCATCGCCGCGATGACGTTCCGGGTGCCCTCGGTGTTGATCGAGCCGGAGGCTCGCTCCGCCGTCGTGGTCGAGCGGGATCGCGACGAGATGGACGACAGCGTCGACGCCCTCCATCGGCTCGACGAGCGAGCGCATCGCGGTGACGTCTCCAGACCGGGTCTCGACCCGCGCCCGATCGTCGGGGCGGAGGCGGCCGAGCACCTGCTGGCGGGCGGCTTCGCTCCTCACGACGGCAACGACCCGGTGGCCGTCGGCGAGGAGCGCCGGCACGAGATGGCTGCCGACGAAGCCACTGGCGCCGGTGACGAGGACGGTCGGCATACGTTGGTCCCTTTACTTGCTCCCTCAATGTAGCACGTTATACCATCGCGGACGAACGCGCTGCGGTGGGTCCGAGGTCGACCGAGCCGGGTACGATCGGCCGGATGCTGCCGCCCCACGTCCGCGGCCTGATCGAGCGGATGCCGAAGGCCGAGCTCCACCTCCATCTCGACGGCTCGCTCCGGGTCGATACCGCGCTCGACCTCGCCCGCGAGCGCGGGCTCGACGCCCCGACGACCTGGACCGGGATGTGGGACGCCCTGGTCGCGCCGGAGCGGTGCCGCGACCAGGCCGAGCTCCTCGAGCGGTTCGACCTCCCGATCGCGTTGATGCAGGACGCCGAGGCGCTCGAGCGGATCAGCGCCGACCTCGTCGAGGCCAAGGCCGCCGACCGGGTCCGCTATGCGGAGATCCGATGGGGACCGGCGCTCCATGTCCGCGGCGGCCTGTCCCTGGCCGATGGCATCGCGCGCCGTGATCCGCGGCGGGCGGGAGGCGGCCGCACGCTCGGGCATCGAGGTCCGGTTCATCTGCACGGCGCTGCGCTCCCACGATCCGGAGGTGAACGTCGAGCTGGCCGAGACCGCGGCCCGGTTCCGCGACCTCGGGCTGACCGGCTGGGACCTGGCCGGGCCGGAGGAGGCGTATCCCGACGCTTCGCTCCATGCCCGGGCCTTCGATGCGGCCCGGGCCGGCGGCCTCCGGATCACCCTCCACGCCGGCGAGTGGGGCGGCGCGCCAGCGGTCCGGGCGGCGCTGGCGATGGACCCGGAGCGGATCGCCCACGGCCCGGGCGCGATCGATGACGACGATCTCGTGGCCGAGCTCGCCGACCGCGGCGTGACCCTCGACCTGTGCCCGACATCGAATGTCCAGGCGGCGATCGTCCCGACGCTCGAGGCCCATCCGCTGGCCCGTCTCCATCGGGCGGGCGTCCCGGTCACCCTGTCGACCGACGACCTGACGGTGTCCGACATCAGCCTGTCCGCCGAATACGGCCGGGCCGTGGAGCGGATCGGGCTGAGCCTGCCCGAGCTGTGGGCGATCGACCGCCGGGCGCTCGATGTCGCCTTCGCCGACGACGCGACGCTGAAGCGCCTGGCGACCGAGTTCGACACCTGGGCGGCGGAGATCCCGGAGCTTGCCGGCTGAGCCACCGACGGTCGTCGTGGGCTACGCTCTGCGGTCCGGGAGCCAGATGGAGACCGCGTGATCTGTAGCAGCTGCGGCACCCAGAACGAGGTCGGACGCAAGTTCTGCCGTGAGTGCGGGACACGGCTGGCGACCGGCTGCCCGAACTGCGGCGCCCAGAACCCGCCCGACGCGAAGTTCTGCGGCGAGTGCGGGACGGCGCTCGCGGGCGCGATCGCGGGCGCACCGGCGGGGACCATCGGGACCGATCCAGGCGCGGCGGCCGCGCCGCGCTCGGCGCCCCATCTCGCCGAGCGGCGCCTCGTCAGCGTCCTGTTCGCCGACCTCGTCGGCTTCACCCCGTTCGCCGAGGAGCGCGACCCCGAAGAGACCCGCGAGCTGCTGAGCGCCTACTTCGAGCTGGCGCGGGACGTCATCGAGCGCTACGGCGGGACCGTCGAGAAGTTCATCGGCGATGCCGTGATGGCCATCTGGGGCGCCCCGACCGCCCGAGAGGATGACGCTGAGCGGGCCGTCCGAGCCGGACTCGAGCTCGTCGATGCGGTCCACGTCCTCGGCCCGACGATCCAGGCCCGGGCCGGCGTCCTGACCGGGGAGGCAGCGGTGACCGTGGGCGCGGTCGGCGAGGGCATGGTCGCCGGCGACCTGGTGAACACCGCGGCCCGACTGCAGGGTATCGCCGAGCCGGGCACGGTCCTCGTCGGCGAGGCGACCCAGCGGGCCACGAGCGCGGCGGTCGTCTTCGAGCCGGTCGGCGAGACCACGCTCAAGGGCAAGACCAGCCCGGTGCCGGCGTGGCGAGCCCTCCGGATCGTGGCCGAGCGCGGCGGGCGGGGTCGGTCCGATGTGCTGGAGGCACCCTTCGTCGGGCGCGACACCGAGTTCCGGCTGCTCAAGGAGCTCTTCCACGCGACTGGCCGCGACCAACGGACCCGCCTGGTGACCGTCATCGGCCAGGGCGGCATCGGCAAGAGCCGCCTCGGCTGGGAGTTCCTCAAGTACATCGACGGGCTCCTCGAGACAGTCTGGTGGCACTCCGGCCGCGCACCGGCCTACGGCGACGGGATCACGTTCTGGGCCCTCGGCGAGATGATCCGGAGTCGCTGCGGTCTGGCCGAGACGGATGATGAGGCGACGACCCGGGTACGCGTCGCCGAGACGGTCGCACGGTTCGTCGCCGATCCGACCGAGCGGACGTGGATCGAGGAGTCGTTCCTCGCCCTGCTGGGCGTCGGCGATCCGGTCCGGACCGGCACCGACCAGCTGTTCGCGGCCTGGCGGACGTTCTTCGAGCGGATCGCCGCCCAAGGGACGGTCGTCCTGCTGTTCGAGGATCTCCAGTGGGCCGACGCCGGACTGCTCGACTTCATCGAGAACCTCCTCGAGTGGAGCCGTGACGCGCCGATCTTCGTCGTCGCACTCGCGCGGCCCGAGCTCCTGGAGCGCCGCTCCGAGTGGGCGACCGGGCGGCGCGGTCTCGTCTCGATGGCCCTCGAGCCGCTCGACGACGGCTCGATGCGGCAGCTGCTCGCCGGGCTCGTCCCAGGTCTGCCGGCCGCGGCGGCCACGACGATCGTCGCTCGGGCGGACGGGATCCCGCTTTATGCCGTCGAGACCGTCCGGATGCTCGTCGCCGAAGGTCGGCTCGTCCCTGGCGAAGGTGGTGGCTACGAGCCGACCGGCGACCTCTCGACGCTCGCCGTTCCGGAGTCGCTCCAGGCCCTCATCGCCGCCCGGCTCGACGCGCTGCCACCGGCCGACCGCTCGCTCCTCCAGGACGCCGCCGTCCTCGGTCAGAGCTTCACCCTCGCCGCCGTCGCGGCGGTGTCTGGCGATGAGCCCGAGTCGCTTGCCCCGAGACTCCGCTCGCTCGCCCGGCGTGAGCTCCTTCGCCAGGAGGCCGATCCGCGCTCACCGGAGCGCGGCCAGTTCGCGTTCGTCCAGAGTCTCATCCGCGAGGTCGCGTACGGCCAGCTGGCGCGGTCCGACCGCAAGTCGCGGCACGTCGCCGCGGCACGCTACTTCGAGTCGCTCGAGACGGATGAGCTCGCCGGCGCCCTCGCGGCCCACTATCTCGCCGCCCGCGACAACGCGGCGCCGGGACCGGAGCAGGAGGCGCTCGCGGCACAGGCTCGGGTCGCCCTCCGTGGCGCTGCCGACCGCGCCATCGCCCTCGGCGCCCAGGCGCAGGCGGTCGGGTTCCTGCGGCAGGCGATCTCGGTCACGACGGACCAGGCGGAGCGCGCCGATCTCCTTGAGCGTGCCGGCCGAGCGGCGACCGCGGCGTTCCTTCGGGAAGAGGCGATCGACTTCCTTGCCCAGGGGATCGCCGTTCGGCGCACGCTGGGTGACCGTCCGGCGATCCTCCGATCCATCCAGCTCCAGGGTCGGAACCTGCTCGATATCTACGACATCGAGCATGCCATCGGGATCCTCGAGTCGGCGACCACCGAGTTCGACGATCTTGCGGGCTCGCCGGAGCATGCCGCCGTCGTCACCGAGCTCGCCCGCGGGTACTACGTGTCGAGTCGGCCCGAACGAGCCATCGAGCTCACCGAATCCGTCCTCCCGACCCTCGAGCACCTCAACCTCGTCGAGGCGCTCTCGGAGGCGATGATCACGAAAGGCAGCAGCCTTGCGACGATCGGCCGCAACCGCGAAGGCACGGCGATCCTCCGCGGCGGCCTGGAGCTCGCCCGTTCCCATGGCCTGGCCGCAAGCGAGATCCGGGCCCGGGTCAACCTGGTATCGATCTGGTCCTACGAGGATCCGATCGGAGCCCTGGCGGTCGGCCGTGACGGGATGGAGCTGGCCGCGCGGCTGGGGATGCGGGCCCGACAGCGCAGCCTCCTGGTGAATGTCGCTGCGATGGCGGTCGCAACGGGCGAGTGGGACTGGATCCTTCGGATCGCCGACGACGCCATGCCGGCCGACGAAGGCGACGTCTTCTCGTTGACGTCGCTGTTCCTGACGTTCCCGGTGGCCCTGGCACGCGGGCTGGCCAGTCAGGTCGAGGTCGAACGTGCGATCGCCTCGCTCCCAGGCCTCGAGGACGCCAACACCGTCGCGAACGCCCTCGACCTGCGGGCGGAGCTCGACCTCGTCGAAGGGCGTCTTCCGTCGGCCTATGAGAGACAGCGCGAGCTGGCGGATCTCGACCCGTTCAGCCGCGTCTACGGCCTCTGGCAGGCGAGCCAGCTCGCCCTGCTGATGCGAGACCTGGATCGGGCCCGCGAAACGGTCGGACTGTTCCGGGCGGCCGGCGCCCACGGGCGGTTCCTCGATGCGTCCAGGGTCTATCTCGAGGCGGGCATCGCCGCCCTCGAAGGACGACGGGCCGAGGCCGTGGCCGCGTTCCGGGATGCGCATGTCGAGCTCGAGGAATTGGCGGTGCCCTGGATCATCTCGTACGCCCAGTGGATCGCCGCCCTGACCCTCGGGCCCGACGATCCGATCGGGTCCGCCGCGGCCTCCGAAGCGCGAGCGATCATGGAGTCGCTCGGCGCCGTCCGGACCCTCGACCGCCTCGACGCGACGCTCGCCGAGGCCCGCGCGGAGATCGCCTCCGGTACCCGGTCGGGCGTGTCAGCCGGCCGGGAGACACTCGAGGGCGTCGGCTAGCCGACGCGGATCTCAGCCCCCGGTCGCGTCTCCGACCGCGCTGCCCGAGGGGCCGCTGAACAGGACCCCGTCGGACAGCAGGAACGGCTCGGCCTGGTCGGCGATCACGGACGACGCCGCATCGCCCGACATCGCGAGGGTCGTCCAGTGCGTCCCGTCGAGCGAGGTCCGGTACACCGCCGGCCCTGCGCCGCCGTCCGGGGTGCCGTAGGCGATGAGACGCTGGCCATCGCCGGCGTACTGACCGGCGTCGCTGCCCACGCCCTCGCCCTCGGCGATCGTCCCGAGCGGACCGGCGGTGGTGCGGGTCCAGGTCCGCCCGTCGGCCGAGGTCCAGAGCGATCCGAGACCGGGCACAAGCCCCGGCTGGGAGCTCGCGGCGATGAGGCCGCCGGACGCGGCCCAGACATCCCCGAAGCCGTCACCCGGTCGCTCCGCGACGGTCGCGGCGGTCCACGTCGACCCATCGGCCGACAGCCAGGCGAGCGGGGCGACGGCGAGGCCCTGGGCGTCGGTCGAATAGCCGACCGCGACGAAGCCTCCGCCGAACGCCGCGACATCGGAGACGAGCCCGCGCGACGGTCCGGGCAGGTCGACCCGCCGCCACGTCGTGCAGTCGGTGGTGAGCTCGACATGCAGGCCCGGCGACGCGGCGATCGTGCCGGACTCGCCGGCCGCGACGGCGGTCGTGCCCGTCGACGCGAGCTGGCCGGCCTCGACGCCGCTGTCCCGCG
Source organism: uncultured Chloroflexia bacterium (assembly GCA_963729175.1). Taxonomy (GTDB): domain Bacteria; phylum Chloroflexota; class Limnocylindria; order Limnocylindrales; family CSP1-4; genus CAVSMY01. The sequence continues at coordinate 236,998 of CAVSMY010000010.1, forward strand.
TCGGGGTCCAGGTCGTGCCGTCCGTCGTCGACCAGAGGGTGACGACGCCCCCAGCGTCGGTGGTCTCGACGAGGATGCCGTCGCCGCAGGCCACCCCGCTGACGACGCTGCTGCCGTCGGTCGAGTCGAGGCCGAAGGTCGACGCCGGCAGCACGGTCCAGGCGCGGCCGTCCTGGGACGTCCAGGATCGTGTCGGCCCGGAGGCGGTGGCGGGACCGACGGCGAGGTAGCCACGGGTCCACGGGATGACCGTCTGGACCTCGACCGGGGCATCGACCAGTGATCGGACCGACAGGCCCGTCCAGCCGGTGACGGGGACGGCCGACGGCCCGGTCGACGGGCTGCTGGTCGCGGCTGGAGAGGCGGGCGGGGAGGCGGTCGGCGACGCAGACGCCGAGGGGCCGGCCGACGCCGACGGGCTGGCCGACGCCGATGCGGTCGGGAGGGCGCTCGGCGACGGACTCGGACCGCCCGGCGGGACCGACCCGCCTCGGAGGGTCAGGGCGACCACGGCGATCACCACGACCGCCGCGGCAGCCACGAGCCGGCCCGACCAGGACGCGAACGACAACGTCCGGGTGCGTGGTCGGGGGTCGCTCGCGAGAGACTGGCGGACGGATGCGCGAAGCCTCGCCGGGGCCGCGCCATCGTCGAACCGCGCGTGGAGGCGCGACCGCAGGCGATCTTCGAGCTCACGATCGTCCATCGGGGGCCTCCAGGCTCGTGCGAAGCGTTCGAAGGGCGTAGTGGAGACGGGACTTGACCGTGCCGGGCGGCACGCCGAGCCGGTCAGCGATGTCCTCGACCGTGAGGTCCTGCCAGTACCGCAGCAGGACCACGATCCGGTGATCGGGGTCCAGCTGATCGAACGCGCGGTCGATCGCCGCGTCGGGGAGGAAGCGGTCGGACGGATCCGGAGACACACCACCACCGGCAGCTCGCCAGTCGGTCTCGAGCGCGATCGCCCGGACCCGCTGACGCGACCGCGATCGGAGACGGTCACGGCAGCCGTTGACGACGATCCGCTCGAACCACGGCTCGAACCGTTCGAGCTCCCGCAGGGCGTCGCCCCGACGCCACGCGACGAGACAGGCATCCTGGACGGCGTCCTCGGCCTCGCCATCGTCGGCGAGGATGGCCCGGGCCAGTCGGTAGGCCCGGTCCAGGCCCTGTTCGATCTTCTCGGCCAGCCTGTCGCGCCGATCGATCGTCATCGCGGCTTCCACGACTCCCTCGCGCGTTTCCGGTACGCGGCGCGCTCGATCCGCGTCCGACCCATCCGACGATCGGGCCGGCTGGAACGTTCACGACATCCGTCTCGCATCGCCGCGGTCGAGCGGCGACGGCCCGATGTCGCCTGTCCGTCAGCTGCCGGCGAGGTGCTCGAGGGCGACGGCGAGACCCTCGGCGTCCGCGGCGACCGCGGTCGGCCGCTGGTCCGCCGGCAGCGCCTCCATCTGGTCCCGGGTCGTGACGCCGGTCAGCATCAGGATGCTCCGGGCGCCGATGGCCCGCGCCGCGGCGAGATCGGTGACGAGGCCGTCGCCGATCATCACGGCGTCGCGGGCGTGGACGCCGACCGTGTGGGCAGCCAGCTCGAGCAGCCACGGCTCAGGCTTGCCGATCGAGACCGGCGTCACGCCGGTCGTCGCCTCGAGCGCGGCGACGATCGATCCGGCCCCCGGTCGCACGCCGCGCTCCGTCGGGTAGACCGGGTCGCGGTTCGTCGCCACGAAGATCGCGCCGGCGCGGATGCAATCCGCCGCGGCCGCGAGCCGGAGGTAGGTCAGGTTCGGGTCGAGGCCGGCGACGACGGCGTCGGGGTGCCCGGCGGCCTCGGCGCCGCCGATGCCCTCCTGGGCCATCCGCGTCGCGGCGTGGGCGGCGCCCACGACCTCCAGCCCGACGTCGCGGAGCTCGCGCTCGAGCCCACCGGCGCCGATCGCCAGGACTCTCCTGACCTCGGGATGGTGCTCGCGCAGGTAGCCGGCCGTCGCCCGGGCGCTCGAGACGATCCGGTCCGGGTCGACCGGGGCGCCCATCGACGACAGCCGGGCGACGTAGCTCGCCCGGTCGTGCATCGAGTTGTTCGTGACGTAGACGACCGCGTCACCGCGGGCCGCCCGATCGGCAAGGACGGCCGCGACACCTGGGACGGGGTCGGCGCCGCGATAGACGACGCCATCGAGGTCGACGAGCAGGAGCACCGATCAAGCGTAGCCGCGGCGCAGGTGCCACGATGGGCTCGATGCCGACCCGCCCGTCCTCCGCCCCGCCGCGACAGCACCGCGACCCGCTCGCCGGGATCGAGCGGCTGTTCGTCGACGCGAACAACCTCCTGGGAGCCCTCGGCCGTGGCCGCGACCCGCTCCCGCCGGCGGCGCTGATCGGCCGGATCCGCGGCGCCATCCCGGCGGCCGTCGCGATCGAGCTCGTGTTCGACGGACCGCCCAGCGGCGCGATCGGGAAGTCACGACGGGTCGCATCCGGCGTCCACGTCCGCTACTCCGGCGGCCGCTCCGCCGACGCGCTGCTGCGGACACTCCTCGAGGCCGCCGGCCCGATGGGCCCGGGGTTCGAGCCGACGATCCTCGTCGTGACCGACGACGCCGAGCTGCGGCGCTCGCTCCATGACCGCGGCGCGGCGACGGTCCGGACGAACTGGCTCATCGAGCGGCTGGGCCGGACCCGGCTGGAGGCGCCATCGGTCGGGAACGCCCGGCCGCCGAAGCCCGCGGAGCGGGCCGCTGGCGCGGCCGACGAGGGCCCGGCGCAGGCCGGCTGGGGACCCGGCCGGGGAGCGACGAAGAAGACCGGCCCGGCTCGACGGCCTCCGCGTCGGCGACGGGACCGGGCTGGTAGGATGCCGCCGTGATCGTCGACTCGTTGAACCAGGCGTGGAACTCGATCCTCGACTTGATGTCGAAGCTCGTGATCCCGGACTGGAACTCGCTGATCGCGCTGATCCCCCTGGGCCTGCTGCTGTTCGTCGTCGGGCCCCTCGTGTCGCTCATCCTGCTCGTCTGGCTCATCTACTTCGTCTTCAAGCCGCGGACCCACGTGTCGTTCGACGACGGGCCGGTGGCCGCGCCACTCGACGCGGCGGGTCGACCGATGTTCCCGCGCGGCGAGCCGTACTCCCTCCAGACCGGCCTGATCTACCCGAGCGGCCGGGTCCGGGGCGACGACGACGAGGCGCTCCTCGTCATCTGCCCGAAGTGCGAGCTCGGTCGCTCGGCGGAGATCGACACCTGCGCGAACTGCGGCCTCGTCCTCAAGGTGATCCCGCGGGCGCGCGCGCTGCGAAAGGCCGGCCCTCCGTCGGGCGGCGCCGCCGTCGCCTGATGGAGCGTCTGCGGCCGTCCCGGCACCAGCGCCGCGCGGTCGGCGTCTAGCTCGACGATGACCCTCGAGACGATCTCCGGCGCCGCCTTCACGTTCGGCGTCATCGCCCTGATCGTCGGCTTCGCCGCCCATGTCGGCCATGCCGTCCTCCTGGCGAACGGGCGCCGGCTCGCGATCCTCGCGGCGCCCCGCCAGCCGGCGTTCGCCGGCGTCGCGACCGGGGCATTCGTCACCACGACCCTGTCCGCCGAGCGCGACAGCGGGCGTGACGTATGGGCCGGTCCGACCCCGCTCTCGGGTGCCGCCATCGGCGCGACCGTCGTGGCCGCCGCGCTGCTCGGCGTCTCGCTCGCGACCCGCGCGGTCATCGTCGGGCGGGGGCCGTGGGGCAACCTGTACGAGTTCAGCGTCGCCTTCGCGACGAGCATCCTGCTCGGCTATCTGGTGCTCCAGCGGCGCTACCCGATCCGGTCGATCGGGTTCATCCCGACCGGCGTCGCCACCGGTCTGGCGCTGTATGCGGCCTCGCTCCCGGCGCAGATCAGTCAGCTCGTGCCGGCGCTCCAGAACGCGCCGCTCCTGACGATCCACGTCGGGATGGCGGTGCTCGCCTATGGGATCTTCGCGACGAGCTTCGCGGCCGGCGTCGGCTACCTGGTCCAGGGGACGAACGACCGGTTCTCGTGGCTGCCGACCCACAAGGTCCTCGACGAGGTCGCCTACCGCGCGGTCGTCATCGGCTTCCCGATCTTCGCCACGATGATCATCCTCGGGTCGTGGTGGGCCTCGATCGCCTGGTCCCGCTACTGGGGCTGGGATCCGAAGGAGACCGCGGCCCTCGTGACCTGGCTGATCTACGCGGTCTACCTCCACGCCCGGAATCGGCGGTCCTGGGCGGGCCGACCGGCGGCCCTGCTGCTCGTCGTCGGGTTCGGGATGGTCCTGGTCACGTACTCGGGGTCGCTGTGGTTCAGCGGCCTCCACGCCTACAGCGGGCTGTAAGCGCCGCGGGCCGAGCGCGGCACTCGGGCCTGCCACGCGGTCGGCGCACGCGAGGCATGCGAGTCAGCACACGACGACCGGCTGGCGAGCCGTTCATGCCCGGGACGCACGTGCGCCGTTCGTCCTGACTCGTGAGCGCCCGACGCGGCAGCCACCTCCGTCCGCGATGCGTCCATTCGCACGTCCGGCGTGCGAGGCCGGCCGTCCACCCACCTCGGGTGCGACAAGGACCGGCGGATCGTGACCCTGCGCCAGCGGCTGCGCCGCGGGCCGAGCGCCCGCCGCTAGCGCGTCCGGGTGACCTTGGCGATCGCCCGCGGCCGTTCCGGGTCGAGCCCTCGGGCGTGCGTCAGGTGCAGGGCATGGAGCTGGGCCGGCACGATCGAGACGATCGGCCGGAGCCACTCGGGGACGCCGGCCGGGATCGGGATCGGCCAGCGCCCGATGGCCCGGACCTCCTCCAGGTCGGAGGCGACCGCCAGGCTCGCGCCATGATCGTCGCGGAGCCGCCGGAGCAGCTCCGTCATGCCGGCCTCGACCGCGCCGGACGGTGCGACCGCCAGGACCGGCACGCCCGGCTCGATGAGGGCCAGCGGTCCGTGGAGGAAGTCGGCCGCGGAGTAAGGATCGGCGAAGACCCGGGCGAGCTCCTTGAGCTTGAGCGCCCATTCGCGGGCCGTCGCGTACTCGAAGCCCCGTCCCAGGACCAGGGCGCGGTCGGCGTCTGCCTGGTCGGCGGCCGCCCGTGCCACCGCGTCCTCCGCCTCGAGCGCGGCCTGGACGGCCGCCGGCAGCGCCTCGAATGCCGCGGCGTCCGACGCTCGCGCGACCGGGTCCGGATCGAGGGCCGAGGCGAGCAGGGCGAGCGCCGCGAGCTCGGCGGTGTAGGTCTTCGTCGCCGCGACCGCGTGCTCCTGCCCCGCCGCGAGGTCGATCACGTGCTCCGCGGCATCGGCGAGGGGTGACGATGGATCGTTCGTGAGCGCGGCGGTCGGCTGCCCCTGGTCGCGTGCCGCGGCCACGACCGCGACGACGTCCGGCGAGGCGCCCGACTGGCTGATCCCCAGGACGAGGGACCGGGCGAACCGAGGGAACACCCCGTATAGCGTGACGATCGACGGGGTGGCGAGCGCCACCGGCAGCCGATGGCGCGTCCCGAGGACGTACTGGGCGTAGATCGCGGCGTGGTCCGACGTCCCGCGGGCGGCGATCACGACCTGCTCGATGTCGGCAGCGCGGACCGCGGCGGCGAGCGCCTCGACGGACGGGCGGGCACGCTCCAGGACCCGGGCGACGGTCGTGGGCTGCTCGAGGATCTCGTCGCGGAGCGTCACGGCCGGATCATGCCCGGATCCAGCGCGCAAGGATCATGCCCCGATCCAGGGCGCAAGGATCACGCCCCGATCCAGGCGGCCGGGATGGGCAGCAGGCCACTCGCTTCCCCCGCCCCGACCAGCAACGCGGCGAGCGCGTCCAGGGACTCGGGCAGGATCGAGTACGTCGCGAGGGCGGTGCCGCTGTCCGGATATGCGGCAAGGTCCGTCGGCATCCGCAGCGCGACCGTGACGGTCGGCCGACCCGTGGCGAGGATCGCCCGGACGAGCCTGCCCTGGGACGGGTCCACGACCGCATCGATCGTCCCGATGACCACGGCGTCGGCGCGGAGGGCCGCCGTACGGACCGCGGCGATCTCGACGTCGCCGGCGTGGCGCGGGACGACGATCTCGTCGACGCGCGGATAGACCCGCCGCAGCGCTGCGGCGAGCCCGGGCGTGACGGTCGAGGACGTGTCGGCGGGCGTGAGATCGGTCGGAGCCGGCATGACCGCGAGGATCGTCGCGCCGGGCGCCAGACGTAGGGGCAGGATGCCGTCACGATCCCGGACACGGGTGACCGAGCGGCGGGCGACCTCGCGAGCCAGGGCGGCGTGGTCCGCCGACCCGACGACCCCGAGCGGCGGCTGCGGGACGGCGGACAGCCACGTCCGGAGGTCGGCCCGGCGGGCCGCGGTCGCCGACGCCCCGGCAACGGAGGCCCGGCGCGCGTCGGCGCCGCCAAGATCGGCCAGGAGCCGCGTCTGGGCCGCCGGGTCGGGCCCGCACAGGAGCAGGTCGTGGCCGGCCGCGAGGATCCCGGCCGCGCCGATGCCCCCGTCGGCATCGCTCCCGACGCCGCCCATGTCGAGTGCGTCGGTCAGAGCCAGCCCGGTGAACCCGAGTCGGTCGCGCAGCAGCCCCGTCATCACCGCGGCGGACCGCGTCGCCGGCAGGGCCGCGTCGCCGGTCAGCGCCGGCACCGCGACATGGGTCGACATCACGAGCTTCGCGCCGGCGTCGATGGCCGCCCGGAACGGCACGAGCGGGCCCGCCTCGAGGGCCGCGTCGTCGGCCTCGATGATCGGCGTGCCTCGATGCGGGTCGACCGTCACCCCGCCGAGCCCCGGGAAGTGTTTGATCGCGGCCGCGACGCCGGCCGACGCCAGGCCCTCGACGAACGCCGCCGCGAGACGTCCGACCTCCGCCGGGTCCGCCCCGAACGACCGGACCCCGAGCGCCGGGTTGTGATCGCCGGTCGTGAGATCGCAGACGGGCGCGTACGCGACCGTCAGCCCGAGGGCTCGGAGCTCGCGCCCGGTCGCCGCGCCGACCCGCCGCGCCAGGTCCGGGTCACCGACCGCGCCGAGCGCCATCGCCCCGGCGAAGGCGGTCGTGCCCGTCGCCAGGGCGACGAGCTGGCCGCCCTCCTGATCGGCGCCGATGAGCGCCGGCCCGCGCCTGCCCGCGGCCGCGTGGATCGCGTCGGTCAGGGCGCGCAGGCGCTCGGGCGGGGCGTCGTTCAGGTGGCGATACAGGGTCACCCCGGCAGCATCGCCGCGGGCGAGGTGCTCCGCGATCGCAGCCGGAAGCTCGGTGCCCTCGAAGGCGAGGATCGTCCGGCCGACGACGGCCGAGGTCACCCCTTGACCGCTCCGGCGAGCCCGCGGACGAAGTAGCGCTGGACGAAGATGAAGAAGATGAGGATCGGGATCACGGTCATCGTCACGCCCGCCGCGACGGCCCTCGGGTCGGAGTTGAAGAAGCCCTGGAGGGCGGCAAGGCCCACCGGCAGGGTCAGCCCGTCGCGCGTATGGAGCATCAGCGACGGCCACAGGAAGTCGTTCCAGGACGTGACGAAGGTGAAGATCGCCACCGCCGCGAGCGACGGCCGGATGATCGGCAGCATGATCTGCCACCAGATCCGGAACTCCCCCGCCCCGTCGACCCGGGCCGCGTCGACCAGGTCCGAGGGCACGCCGCGGAACGCCTGACGCAACAGGAAGATGTTGAAAGCGCTGACGAGGTTCGGGAAGATCACCGCCGGCAACGTGTCGTAGTAGTGGAACACGTTGACCGCCAGGACGAAGCTCGGGATGTACGTCAGCTGGGCCGGCACGATCAGCGTCGCCAGCAAGAGGTAGAAGATCGCATCGCGTCCGGGGAAGCGCATCCTCGCGAGCGGGTACGCTGCCAGCGCCGCGACGAGGACGTTGAGCCCGCCGACGAGCACGGCGACGACGACGCTGTTGAGGAAGAACCGGGGGATCGGCAGCGCGTCGAGGACCGCCTGGTAGTTCGCCAACGTCGGGTCGCGCGGGATGAACTGCGGCGGCACGGACGTGATCGGGTCGAGCGGACCCTTGAGCGACGTGACGACCATCCAGAACAGCGGGAAGACCGTGATGATCGCGATGAGCGTCAGGACCACGTACCAGAGCCCGTTCGTCGCGAGCTCCTTGGGGCGACGCCGCCGCCGGGCGGCCGCCTTGCGGGTCTCATAGGCCGGCCCGACGACCTCGGCCATGCTGGCATGGCTCATGTCTCGCGGGCCTCCCCGCGCTCGAGCAGCCGGACGTTGAAGATCGAGAACGTCAGGGTGATCGCGAGCAGGGCGATGGCGATCGCCGAAGCGTAGCCCGCGTGCTCGAGCTGGAAGGCCTGCTGCCAAAGGTAGAAGACCATCGTCACCCCGGAATCGAGGATGCCGCCGGACTGGTTCGTCAGGACGTAGATCTCGTCGAAGACCTTCAGCGCGGCGAGGCACGAGATGACCGAGACGAACACGATCTGCGGCCGGAGGCCCGGCAGGCTCACGTGCCAGTGCTTCTGGAAGTCGTTGCAGCCGTCGATCCGGGCTGCGTCGTAGAGCTCTTCGGGGATGTTCTGAAGCCCTGCCAGGAAGATGACGGCGTAGTAGCCGAAGCCGGCCCAGATCGTCAGCAGCATCGCGATCGGCAACGTGAAGGCCGGTGTCGCGAGCCACTGGATCGGGTGCTCGATCAGCCCGAGCGACTGCAGGACGCTGTTGATGAGCCCGCTCCGCTCGAACAGCCATCGCCACGACAGGCCGATGGCGATGCTGCCGCTGACCGCCGGGACGAAGTACAGCGCCCGGTAGATGTGGATCCCCCGGAGGCTCCGGTTCACCACGATGGCCAGCCCGATCGAGAGGGCGATGATGATCGGGGTGACGATCAGGTAGACGAAAGAGTGGGCGACCGCGAGCCAGAAGGTCGGGTCGGCGATCAGCTGTTGGTAGTTCTGCAGCCCGATCGGGACGGGCGGCCGGACGATGTCGTACTCGGTGAACGAGTAGAAGATGACCGCGATGATCGGATAGACGACGAAGATGCCCAGCAGGATGAGTGCCGGAGCGAGGAACAGGTAGGCGATCGGGTTGCGTCGGCGCGTCATCGTCGGTCGTCCACCTGTGTCACCCCCGCCCGGCGGACCGGGCGGGGGTGATGTGGAGGAGGAGACTTCCTCGTTACTTGATCAGCGCGTTGGCCTGGGTGACGGCGTCATCCAGGGCCTGCTGCGCCGGGACATTGTTGAAGATCGCCGACTGGATCGCCTTGCTGACGATGTTGTTCACATCCGCCTTCTTCGGGACCGTCGGGACGATGTCCTGGTAGGTCGAGACGATGTCCTTGGCGATGTTCCGGCCCGAGTCCTCGATCGCCGTCGCCGGCGTCGAGAAGAACGGGTCGTCGTAGGCCTTGGCCGAGGACGGATAGATCGACACGAGCTTGCTGAACTGGACCATGTTGGTCGGGTTGGTGAAGAACTGGGCGAGCGCCATCGAGGCATTCGGGTACTTCGTGTCGGCCTTGACCGAGATCGCCATCAGGCCCTTGCCGGCGACACCGGACGTCCCGACAGGAGCGAGCGCGGTGGCCAGGTTGTCGTACAGGGTGGGGTTGTTCTTCTTGACGTCCCGGATCAGGCCGAGGCCGGTCTGATAGAACGCCGAGGTCCCGGACTCGAAGACCGCGAGACCGAAGCGGTCGGCCGTGGTCGTGAGGACCGAGGAGTCGACCGTCCCGGCCTTGACCATGTCGACGTACATCTGGAGCCAGGCGACGGCTTCCGGCGAGTTGAAGGTGAACGTCTTGCCGTCATCGCTGAGGATCTTGACGTTCGCTTCGTACACCATCTGGGCCAGCAGGTCGTTCATGGTGAGGCGGATCGCGCAGACGGTCCCCGTCTTGTCGAGGATCGTCTGGCAGATCGCCGGGAGATCCGAGATCTTCGTCGGGAATGCCGCCGGATCAAGGCCGGCTCCGTCCTGATAGATCTGCTTGTTGATCAGCTCGGCGGAGATGCCCTGGTACCACGGGAACTGGAAGTTCACGCCGTTGATGAGCTGTTCCTTCCACAGGCCCGGGAAGTAGACGTCCTTGACCGCCTGCGGGACCTTGTCATCGAGCGGCAGCAGGAGGTTCTTGCTCGCATAGTCGGAGACCCAGCCCTCGCTGACTGACAGGTTGATGACGTCCGGGGCGTTGCCGGCATTGAAGGCGTTCTTCAGGTCATCCTGGAACGTCTGCTGGTGGTCTGCCCAGGTGACCGTCACGCCCGGATACGTGGCCTTGAAACGCTCGATCGTGGCCTTGATGTAGTCGTCGAAGCCCGGCGAGAGGTAGTAGGTCCAGAACGTGATGTTCGCGCCCTGCTCGACGTTCGGGATGACCGCTTCCGCGGGATCGGCGGGTGGCAGGGTCGGGGTCGGGGTCGCCGAGGGGCTCGCGGCGGCGCCGGATGGCGACGCCTCGGCCGAAGCCGATGCTGCCGGGGACGGCGACGCGGCGGCCGACGCCGACGCGGCGGCGCTCGGTGACGGGGTCGATGAGCCCGAGCATGCGGCGGCCGCGATGGCCACCACCGCTGTGAGGCTCAAGAGTCGTCGAGTGTGCATGCTCCTCCTCCTGGATGGATGGTCGAGCCTTCCGTTCGGATCGTCCGACCGGCGGCGTGGCGGTGGATGCGAGGTCCTACGGGTCCGGGACGTGGCCCACCTCCCTCCTCAGGTCGCCCGCCCAGGCTCCGGCATGGCCGAGACCGGCGATCGTCACTGCCCCCCAGGCCCCGGCATCGGAGCCCGCGGGCAGGACGTCCACGATCCCGGGAGCGAGCTGCTCCCGGGCGAGCGCCGAGGTCGCGCGGAGCCGTTCGAGCTCTCGCTGGATCGGCGCGACGAACGCCTCACCGGCGTGGCTCACGCCACCGCCGAAGACGACGCGCTCGACGTCGTAGGTCATGACGAGCAGGTGCACGGCCCAGGCAAGGCGACGGCCGACGTCGTCGACGATCGCGCCGGCGACGCGGTCACCGGAGGCCGCAGCGGCATATACGTCGGAAGCGGTGACCGCGGATCCGGCGGTCTGCCCGCGACGGGCGATGGCCGGCCCGGAGACGAACGTCTCGAGACAGCCGTGCTCGCCGCAGGAGCAGGCCGGGCCATCGCGCTCGACGATCACGTGACCGATCTCGCCGGCCAGGCCACGTGACCCGCGGTGGAGACGCCCGCCCAGGATGACGCCAGCCGACACCCCGGTCCCGACGGCGACATAGGCAAGGTCCTCGACGGGCCCGACGACCCGCCGCCGGTGGAGTCCCAGGGCCGCCGCCCGGACGTCGTTCTCGAGGACGCAGGGTCGGCCGAGGAGTCGGCTCAGCTCGCCGCCGAGGGCCAGATCCGACCAGCCGAGGTTCACCGCCAGGGTCACTGTCCCGGTCAGCGGGTCGACCCGACCCGGGACGCCGACGCCGATCGCGGACACGGAGCGGAGATCCGCGCCGGACGCGGCGAGGGTCGAGGTGACCGCATCGGCGATCGCGGCCGGGGCCTGCTCCTGCGCTCCTGCGGCGGTCGGGCTGATCTCCCGGGCGAGGACCCGGTCGTCGGCGTCCACGACCAGGACCGCGATCTTCGTCCCGCCGACATCGACCCCGACGCGCAGCGGCTGGCCGGCGCGATCGCGCGAGTCGTGGCCGTCATGGCCGTCGTGAGCGTCGCGGGCCATCGGGTCGAGGCTCATCGCGACACGACGAGCCCGAGCTCGCTGGTGATGAGGAGCGCCGACGCGCCAAGGAGGACCTCGTTCGCGGCGGTCGAGACGATGTCGATCCGGAGATCGCGGGCGAGGAGGCCGAGGGTCCGCTCCATCGCTTCGTCGCGGACGCTCGCGAGCCACGGCGCGCCGAGCGCGGTGACGGTGCCGAGGAGCGCGATGCGCCGGACGTCGAGGGCGGCGACGAGACCACCGATCACCTGGCCGAGGGCCCGGGCCGCACGGTCGACGATCGTGATCGCGGCGGCATCCCCGGCCTTCACCGCGACTCGGACGTCCTCGAGCTCGAGCTCACCCATCGGCGAGGCGCTCAGGCGGCGGCCCAGGATCGAGTCGGGGTCTCGAAGGGCCGCCGCCGTCGCGTCGGAGACGATCGCAGGCGCCGCCGCGAGCGTCTCCAGGCACCCCCTCCGACCGCAGTGACAGCGGGGACCGTCACGGTCGAGGACGATGTGTCCGATCTCGCCGGCGCCGAAGCCATCGCCCTGGAAGAGCTGGCCCTCAAGGACGACGCCGGCGCCGATGCCGCGTCCCACACGGATCGCGATGAGGTTCGTCGGGCGGTGCTCGCCCTCGAAGAGGTGGACCGCGAGCGCGGCCGCCCGGCTGTCGTTGGCGACGACGACGGGGACGTCGTAGCGCTCCCGGAGGAGCGCCCCGAGCGGCAGGTTCTGCCAGTCCAGGTTGACCGCCCAGCGGATCGTGCCGGTCGTCGAGTCGATGACGCCCGGCGTCCCGACGCCGATCCCGAGCAGCAGACCGTCCGTCTCGGGGGTCAGATCGTCGAGCAGCTCGTGGACGACCGCCAGGGCCGCCTGTCCGTCCAGCCCGGCGACGCTCCGCGCGACCTGCCGATGGATCGTCCCGCGGAGGTTGACGATCGCGCCCGAGAACGTCCGCTCGCCGAGGTCGAGGGCGATGACCACCCGGGCGTCGTCGCCGAGACGGAGCAGGATCGGCGACTTGCCGCCGGTCGACGGTCCGCGGCCGATCTCCTCGGCCAGGCCGTCAGTCAGGAGGTCACCGACGAGGTCGCTGACCGTCGTCCGGGTGAGCCCGGTCCGGCGAGCGACGTCGGCCCGGCTCAGCGGCCCGTGGTCGTAGAGCGCGCGCAGGACGAGCGACGAGTTGTGGGCCCGCGTCTGCTGGTGGGTCGCCTTGACCGGGAGCGGCATCGGCCGGTGATCCCCTCGTGTTCGGCTGCGTGAGCGAGGCGCTGGCACTGGCTGGGGGCGGCTGGGGCGGCGGAGGCGCGGCGTCGGCGGTCACTCGCTGCGGTCACTCGCTGCGGTCATCTCGCGGCGCTCGTCCAGTCCTTCCGGACTTAGTCCGTTGACTGGACTAAGTGGCACGCTACGGTCTACGTCGGCACTTTGTCAAGTGTCTGGACCAAGTGAGAGGCGCAGGTTTCCACGATCAGTGAACGGCTTCCGACTGTGTGTGGGTGTCTCGCGTCGTGGTGGGCCCGCTTCGGGCCGATGGGTTCGCCCGCACGCACGGATCACTCGCCGCTCGGGCGGCTCTGTGCGCGGATCGGCGGCCTTCGGTCGGTCACACCGCGTCCAGGGCCCGATCCTGTTCAGTGATCGTGGAATCCTGTCGAGGTCGACCCCAGCGCCGGCGTCGATCGAGCGGCCGCGGCGGCAGAACGGAACGTCTCGGTCCGCGCGTCTTCGGGAGTTCGAAAGGCACGCTTCCCGGCGGAGCAGGCATCACCGGCGCCCGCTCCGAACGGGTCAGATCGAGGTCGGTCGCCGGTCGTCGCTCTCGAGGCTCGCCCGCCGGTGGGCCTCGACGACGAGGGACCACGGATCGTCGCTCCCGGGCGGTTCGATCGGCCACGGCGCCGACACGTCGCCAGCGCCATACGCCGCCGGTGGTTCGGCCGCCGCCTGCGCCTCGGTGGCCTGATCGAGCGGCCACTCGCGACCTTCCTCGCGGGCATCCTGGAACAGGCGCGGCAGGAAGATCAACTTGCGCACGAACGGCGCCGCGGCCTCCGGGTTCGCCGCATCGGCGGCGGCGAACACCTCGTCGAGCTCCGACCCGATCAGCTCGCCGTGCTCGAGGAGGGCCGCAGCGACAGCATGGACGGCGTATTCCTTCTCGCGCACGAGACGCTTCGTCTCGGTCATCAGCTGCTCGAGGAGGGCCTCGGCCATCCGAGCGGCCGGCAGCGGGTACGAGAGCGCGCTCCCTGACGGCGGCATGACCAGGAGCGCCGAGCCCATCCCGAGGTTCGCGCAGTACGTCAGCGCCAGTCGGGAAGCTGACACGAGGTCGGACGACGCACCGGCCATCTTCGTCTCGAGGATCTCCTCCTCGACCGCCCGGGATCCGAGCGAGACCATGATGTCGGTCTCGATCTGGCGGGCGTGACGGGTGTAGCGCTCCTCCCGCTCCGATCGCTGGACTGCGCCGAGGGCATCGCCGGACCGGATGATCGTCGCCTTGAGCAGGCGGTTCTCCGGCTGGAGATAGTGCCCCGCGACCGCGTGGCCGGCCTCGTGGTAGGCGATCGCCCGGCGATCATCCTCGAGCATCGCCCGGATCGGCTGCTTGAGCCCCAGGGTCCGGTTGTCGGACGCCGCAAGCCAGTCCTTGTAGGTGAGGAAGTCGCGGTTGTCGTCGTAGGCGATGATCAGGGCCTCGTTGATCATCGTCTTGATCATGATCGGGGTCCAGCCGACCGAGTCACTGACCATGAAGTCGACGTCGATGTCCGGGTCGTGCTTCTTCATGCCGAGGTAGTGCTCGATGATGTCGCGCCGACCGTCGCCGTCGGGCGGGTAGACGTTGAGCATCCGGTCCAGCCGGCCCGGCCGGGTCAGCGCCTGATCGAGCACCTCGGGCCGGTTCGTCGCGCCGATGACGAAGACCAGGGGCTTGTTCTTGACCGGTCCGCGGACGAGCCCGAACCAGCGGAGGATCTTGCGGCTCAAGCGGTCCTCGACGTGGTCGCCGAGGGAGTCCATCTGGTTCAGCATCGTGTTCAGGCCGAACGAGCCGCCGCCGAGCATCCCGCCGATCCCGATGCCCATGCCCTGCTGACCGCCGCGGGCCAGGCCGATCGAGTCGAGCTCGTCGACGAACAGGATCGTCGCGCCGCGCTGACCCGGCGGAGCGTACCGACGGGCCAGGCCGCGGGCGTCCCGGAAGAGCTTCATGACCATGAGGGAGTCCATCCCCCAGAACATGCCGCGGAGCGAGCTGGCGTCGACATAGATGAACGGCAGCTGCGCCTCGGCCGCGATGCAGCCGGCGAGGAACGTCTTGCCCGTCCCCGGCAGGCCGGCGAGCAGCATGCCCTTCGGCATCTCGCCGCCGGCGGCCGCGAAGGCCGTCTCGCCGCGCAGGATCTTCACCGTGCTGCGGGCGTGCTCCAGCAGGTCCGGCTGACCGCGGTACTCGTTGAATGACAGGCCGATCTGTGGGTCGTCCGGTGTCGTCACGTACTTCCGTGGCCGTGACAGGAACCAGAACATCATCCCGAAGTAGAAGACGATGTAGGCCGCCGCGAAGGCCAGCTGGATCGCCAGCGCCGGCAACGACGCGACCATCGTGACCGCCTGGACGACGAGCGCCTGGAACCCGAAAGCGATGACGAGCAGGGTCAGGATCCCGAGCAGGATGAAGGTCCGCCGGAGATTCTTGTTGGCGATGAAGCGGGTGTGATCGACCGTCTTCTGGGCCGTGTGGATCGTCTTGCGCGGGGCCGCTTTGACCGCGCCTCCGACCGCCCGGTCGGTGGTCCGGATGTCCTCCCCCGTCGGAAGCCTGTCGCTCATCGGAAGCCTGCCCTCACCTGAAGCCCACGACCCCGGTCGAGTCGGTGTGGATGACGAGGTCGATGCCGAACAGCTGTCCGCTGGCGTCCTCGCCGACGATCTGGATCGCGGTCACGGTCTGCCCGTCCGCCGAGACGGTCCCGGCGGGGATCACCTGCCGGACATGGGCGACGCCCACCAGGGCGTTCTGGATCTGGGTGAGCGGCCCCTGCGGCAGGCTCGCGGCGAGCAGGTTGCCGTCATCGGCGCCGATCGCCGAGATGACCTCCTGGACGACCTGGGGCGGCTGGTCGGCGGTCGAAAGGGCTGAGATCTGGGGGACCGGGACCTGACGCCCGTCGATCTCCGCCTGCTGCTGCTGGCGGGTCGTCGCGACCGACCAGCCGATCGCCAGGCCGGCGCCGAAGACGACGAGCGAGAGGATCGTCGGGGTGATCATCGCGATCCCACGCCCGAGGCTTCGGGTCGCGCGCGCGAGCGCGCTGGGACCGTTCACGGCCGGGGCAGCCGCGGCGTCGATGGCGGCGGCGTCAGACGCCGGGGCCACGGTCTGCGCCGTGGCGGTCGGCCCAGCGTCGGTCGGCCCGGCGTCCGTCGACCCTGCATCGGACGCAGTGGCGACCGATGCCGAGATCGGGTCCGCGCCGGTGGCTGCGGCGGCCTCGGCCACCTGATCGGGCGCCAGCGTCGGCCCCGGCTCGGCGACCGCGTCCGGGTGACCGAGCACACCGTCCGCAGGGATGGACGGCAGCGGGCCGGGGTGTTCCAGCTCGGTCACGGGCTTTGTCCCGGCGTGTCGAGGCCCGCGGGCGGCTGGAGGATGTCGAGACCCTGTGGCGTGGCCTGGACGCGGAACCCGACGAGCCCGACCGTCCCGTCGCTGGTCTTGAGCTGGGCCGCGAACGAGTAGACCGCGCCGCTCGAGTAGAGGTTCTCGGAGATCAGCGTCAGCGACTGCAGGGAGAGGTCGCTCCGTGCCAGGACCGACGCGTCGATGATCGTGCCCGGCGCGCCACCGAGGTCGCGCAGCGCGGCCTGATCGTTCTCGAGGTAGGCGACCATGAACCGCCGGACGACAGCGGGATCGGTCGAGGTCGGCTGAGCCACCTGCGATGGCTCGATCGCGCCGATCGCCGAGAAGACGAGGAAGCCGGCCATCACGCCGATGCCGAGCGACAGGAACAGTCGACCCAGCGGCGCGAACCGTCGAAAGCGCCTCACCGTCACCTCATCCGGGCGTGTCGGACGTCACGCATCGTGGCCATGCGTGCCGCGCAGTGTAGGCCCATCGAAGTGATGTGCCTATGGCCGCTCCTGACCACCCATCAGTACTACGGCTCCTGCCGGGGGGATGGATCACGGATCAGGTGCCAGCCGTCACCGCGGACCGGGCATCGACCAGATCGGGAGTCCCGAGACCCTCCTCGAACGTCGCCAGCAGCGCCGCAAGCGCGGCCCGATCGAGCGTCCGAGGACGCCGCCAACCGGGTGAGCGCCCGGAGCTCGGACATCCGGACCTCGAGGTCGGCCGCCTCGTCTCGCGCGGCCCGAAGCGCCAGCGTCGCCGCGTCCGCATCTCCCCGCGCTATCAGGATGTCCGCCCGCAGGATGGCGAGCTCGGGGCGGACCACCATCCCGGGCTGACCCCCGATCGTGGCGATGGCCTCGTCGATCCGGGTGAGCGCGTCGTCCGGTCGTCCTGCGAGCAGGCTCGCCGTGGCCTCGAGCGAGAGGAGCATCGGCCAGAACACCGGCGGACTCTGGAGGCCTCGATACAGGGTCAGGCCATCGCGGATCTGGGCCAGCCCCTCCTCGGGTCGGCCGAGGGCCGCGTTCGCCGTCCCGAGAAGGCACGATCCGACCGCGGTCCAGATCCGGAGATCGTGCTCGTCGGCGATGTCAAGAAGGGCGACCGCCCGCTCGAGCACGATCGCCGGTTCGCGCCGCCAGAGACGCAGCAGCCCCGCGTGGAACCGCGCGAATGCCGCGCTGAACGGATGCTCGATGCCGGAGGCCAGCACGACCGCGGCGTCGGCGCGCTCGGACGCCAGGTCGGGTCGGCCCAGCATCCAGAGGGTGAGCGCCGATGTCGTGAGACAGGCGACCCGCGGATCGTTGCCGACGGTCGCTCGTCGCGGGGCCGCTTCCACCTCCGGGAACAGGGCGATCGCTGCCTCCAGGTGGTCGCTGCCGTCCCGCAGCGAGCCGGTGAAGATGAGCGACGAACCGACGACGAGGTGCCCGTCGAGGAGGATCCCGGCGTCGCCATCCCGTTCGCCGATCGAGAGGATCCGGCGGGCGATCGCCCCAGCCTTGTCGTACTCGGTCCGCAGGAGGTACAGCCGGACGAGACCCCGGAGCAAGGAGTAATGCTGGCGCGACCCGCCGGCCTCGCTCGCCTCGAACAGTCGGAGCGCGTCGACCATCGTCGCTTCGACTTCGGGCGTGTAGCCACGGGTCGCCATGAGCGCTCGACCGAGGGTGACCCGCAGGGCGATCTCCTTGTCGACCGTCTCGCTTGTCGGGGTCGCCTCGCCGAGGATCGCGAGGAGGTCCGTCGCGATCGTCACCGTGTCGCCGTACCAGCCGTGGGCCTCGCAGACGATGAGCAGGCTGTCGGCCATCTCGCGGAGGGCGTCGACGTCGCCGTCGGCGACCGCGGTGCGCCAGGCGAGCCTGAGGTTGTCCATCTCGAGGGTCAGCGTGTCGATCGCTTCGTCGCGAGCCCTCCCGGCGAGGCTCGGCCGGAGACGGGCGGCAAGCGCGGCATACGTCGTGGCGTGCGCATGTCGGACGAGGGCACCTCCATCCGGCCGGGCCGCCAGCCGCTCCGCGGCGAACGCCCGGATCGTCCCGAGCATCCCGATGCGGACGGTCCCGGCATCGGCGTCGAGGCGCCGGACGAGGCTTTTGTCGAGCAGCGATGTGACCGCGGCCAGGGCGTCCGTCGTCCCACCATCGGACCGATCCACCGCCGCGGCGACGGCCTCGATGGCCTCGAGGTCGGAGGTCTCGAAGACCGACAGCAGGGCGAAGACCCGCCGGTCCTGCTCGTCGAGCAGGTCATGGCTCCACTCGATCGCTCCGCGGAGCGTCTGCTGACGCTCGGGAAGATCCCGGGCGCCGCCGGCCAGGAGCGCGACGAGGCTCGCCCGGAGGCGGTCGCGCAGGCCGTCCACCGAGAACAGTCGCATCCAGGCAGCGGCGAGCTCGATCGCGAGGGGCAACCCGTCGAGTCGTCGGCAGATCTCGGCCACGGTCGAAGCGTTGGCGTCGGTCAGCTCGAAGTCCGGGCGGACCGTCATGGCGCGTTCGACGAACAGGCGGACCGCCTCACTGTCAGCGATCTCGGCCGCTGTCCGCGGCCGCTCCGTCGCCGGGAGCGTCAGCGGCGGGACCGGGAAGAGGCGCTCCTCGCGGACGTGGAGCGCTTCCCGGCTGGTCACGAGGAGGCGGAGACCGGGGCACGACCGGAGAAGCCGCGCGACGACGCCGGCGGCCTCACTGACCTGCTCGAGGTTGTCGAGGACCAGCAGGAGTTCGCGATCGCGGAGCTGGCGCTCGACCTCGTCGATGAGCGGGTGGTCGGCGACGCCGGCGACGCCGAGCACGTCGGCGATGGCGCCGATCGCCGCGTCCGGGTCGCGAGCCGGCGAGAGATCGATGAACCAGACACCGTCACGGGATCGCTCGAGCCGGTCGAGGGCGACCCGCGTGGCCAGCGTCGTCTTGCCGGTGCCACCGGGTCCGATGAGGGTCAGCAGGCGGGTCGTCGGGTCGTCGAGGCGCGCCGCGACCTCCTGGAGCTCCGCCCCGCGGCCGACGAGCGCTGTCGGGCTCTCGGGCAGGTTCGTCGCAGCGTGTCGCGCGGTCATCAGCGGCGGGAACGTCGCCGGCAGGTCCGGGTGGACGAGCTGCCAGATGCGCTCGGATCGGCCCAGGTCCTTGAGCCGGACCTCGCCGAGGTCGTGGAGCGACCCGCCGTCGGGGAGCCGGTCCGCGCTGAGCGCCGCCGCGGACGAGGAGAGCAGCACCTGGCCACCGTGACCGACGGCCATGATCCGGGCGGTTCGGTTCACGGTCGGGCCGAAGACATCGTCGCCCCGCCGCTCGACCTCGCCGGCATGGAGTGCCATCCGCGCCCGGAGCTCCACGCCTGCGGGCCACTCGGCACCGAGCAGGTCACGCTGTGCCACGAGGCAGGCCGACACGGCATCCGATGCGCTGCCGAAGACGGCCATCATCCCGTCGCCGGTCGTCTTGACGACCCGGCCGTGGTCGGTCTCGATGGCCCGCCGCAGGATCAGGTCATGGCCCGCGAGCGCGCGGTTCATCGCCTCGGGCTGGCTCTCCCACAGCCGGGTGCTGCCCTCCAGGTCGGTGAAGAGCAGGGTGATCGTGCCGGCCGGCAGACGCGCCGCGGGCCGGTCGGACTCGGCGGTCCGGTCGGACTCGGCGGTCCGGTCGGGCTCGGCGGTCTCGTCGGACTCGGCGTTCCCGCGACCCTCTGCGGCCGCCGGGAGGGGGACTTCCACGGCGAGACGATACCCGGTCGCTCCGGCGCTTGGCCGGGCGGGGCCAGCCGTCGGAGGTGCGGTGCCCGCCATCACTGGACAGGTCGGCCGTCGGGCACCGAGTGGCTCGCTGGGATACGGAGGCCCGTTCCGGCCGGGCAGCACCCTCATCCCCGCAGATGTTCACGATCAGTGAACAGGATGGCTCGCGCGACCCGGATCAGCGGTCCCGGCAGGCGTGCGATCGGGCCCGAGGCATCCGTGGTTCGATCGCCTTGTACGACAGGCGATCGGATCGGCGCCGTCGATGGGCAGAGCGCCCCGAAACCGCCGGTCCTGTTCGCTGATGGTGGAAACCTGCTGAGCTCCGTCCGGTGGCACCGGTCGGAACGCTCGCGGGCGGCGATCAGCGGGAAGTCTCAGATCGGCACACGGGCGTTCGGCATCGTCGCGATCGGCGAGCCGCGCCCGCTCGGCCGAAGATCCGGCAACCGAACAGCCGTTCGAATGTGGTCGGCGATGTGGACGACTCCGCGGACCGCTGTGGACCACTCCCCTGCGACCGTGGATGACCGCCGCACGGGCGTGGATGGACCGGCGTAGGATGTGGAAAGACGGCCCGATCCGGTGGACGCGCCGCGGACAGGCGACTCCGAGTCACCACGAGATGTAGCGGTCCGTCGACCAATCGCACCACTACATGTTGTGTTTTTGCCTTGACTCCAACCCTCGAAGGGCGTATCGTGAGCGGGTCGCCTCGGACGCCCGAGCGTCGTCGCTGAGCCACCCGGCCCGCCCTCACCGCGGGCCCGGAGGGCCCTCCGGCGAAGGAGGACCGAAGGGACGGCCGTTCGACCCGGCGCGCAGCTACGCACAGTGCCTTCGCGAGCCAGCGACCCGATCCCGGTCGGACGGAGGGAGAACCGCGCTCGGAGCCGCGCTGCCCGCGTCGGCGAAGAACGCAGCCATCATCGGAGGCCATCTCGGCCTCCAACGGGAGTGGGTCCCCCAGGGCCCGGCAGCAGCGGTCGAGTGACCGCGGGGAGTGGAACGGATGGCGCGAGCCGCAGTGCCTGTCTTGACCGACGCCACGACGAAGCAGCACCCGGCGGGTCAGACCCGGTCGCGCCCCCACCGGGGGCGCAAGCTCGGTGGACCCTACGGCGCCAGCTTCACCGGCGAGGGGACCAAGGGCCTGCACGTCGAGCGCCGCTGGACCCGGCCCGGCATCCATCCGTACGACGAGATCACCTGGGAGCTCCGGACCGCCGGGATCTCGAGCGAGACCGGCAAGTCGGTCTTCGAGCAGAAGGACGTCGAGGTCCCGTCGTTCTGGAGCCAGCTGGCCACGAACGTCGTGGTGAGCAAGTACTTCCGCGGCCACATCGGGACGCCGGAGCGGGAGCACAGCGTCAAGCAGCTCATCGACCGGGTCGTCAACACGATCGCGGCCTGGGCCGAGACCCAGCACTACTTCGCGACCGACGAGGACCTCGCCGCCTTCAAGGCAGAGCTCACCCATCTCCTCGTCCACCAGAAGATGAGCTTCAACTCGCCCGTCTGGTTCAACGTCGGGATCGAGGAGAAGCCGCAGTGCTCGGCGTGCTTCATCAACTCGGTCCAGGACTCGATGTCGTCGATCATGGACCTCGCCAAGACCGAGGCGATGCTCTTCAAGTTCGGCTCGGGTGCGGGCAGCAACCTGAGCACGATCCGGAGCAGCCGCGAGCGGATGTCAGGCGGCGGGATGGCCTCCGGTCCGGTCTCGTTCATGAAGGGCTACGACGCCTTCGCCGGCGTGATCAAGTCGGGTGGCAAGACCCGTCGCGCGGCCAAGATGGTGATCCTCGATGCCGACCATCCGGACGTGGAGGAGTTCATCGACTCGAAGCTCAACGAGGAGAAGAAGGCCTGGGCCCTCATCGACGCCGGGTACGACCCGTCGTTCACCGGTGAGGCCTACGGCAGCGTCTTCTTCCAGAACGCCAACCACTCGGTCCGGGTCACCGACGCCTTCATGGACGCGGTCGTCGAGGATCGCGACTGGACGACCCACTCGGTCGTCGGCGGCGAGGCGGTCGACACGTACAAGGCCCGGACCCTGTTCCGCAAGATGGCCGACGCGGCGTGGGTCTGTGGCGACCCGGGGATCCAGTACGACAGCACGATCAACGACTGGCACACGAGCGCCAACAGCGACCGCATCTACGCCAGCAACCCGTGCTCGGAGTACATGTTCCTCAACGACACCGCCTGCAACCTGGCGAGCCTGAACCTCCTGAAGTTCACCCGCGAGGACGGCGAGTTCGACGTCGACGCCTATCGCTACGCGGCCCGGATCACGATCACCGCCCAGGAGATCCTCGTCGACAACGCCTCCTATCCGACGCCGCGTATCGAGGAGAACTCCCACAAGTTCCGGCCGCTCGGCCTGGGCTACGCGAACCTCGGCGCCCTCCTGATGAGCCGTGGCCTGGCCTACGACTCCGACGAGGGTCGCGACTTCGCGGCCGCCCTCACGGCGGTCATGCACGGCGAGGCGTATCGCCAGTCAGCGGTCATCTCACGCGATCACGGCGGCCCGTTCCTCGAGTACGACGTGAACCGCGAGCCGTTCCTGCGGGTCATCCGCAAGCACCGCGACGCCGCTTACCGGATCCCGCCGTCCGGCGTGCCGGACGAGCTCCTGTCCGCCGCCCGCCGGATCTACGACGAGGCCCTCGAGCTCGGCGAGAAGCACGGCTACCGGAACGCCCAGGTCACCGTCCTCGCTCCGACGGGGACGATCGCGTTCATGATGGATTGCGATACCACCGGCATCGAGCCGGACATCGCCCTCATCAAGTACAAGAAGCTCGTCGGCGAGGGCTTCCTCAAGATCGTGAACAACACGGTCCCGGCGGCCCTCCGCAAGCTCGGCTACACGCCCGACCAGGTCGAGGAGATCGTCGCCTTCGTCAACGAGCACGAGACGATCGAGGGCGCCCCGGGCCTGCGGCCCGAGCACCTGCCGGTCTTCGACTGCGCGTTCAAGCCGGTCAACGGCGAGCGATCGATCCACTACATGGGCCACGTCCGGATGATGGCCGCGGTCCAGCCGTTCCTGTCCGGCGCGATCAGCAAGACCGTCAACATGCCGGAGGCGGCCACCGCCGAGGAGATCGAGCAGGTCTACCTCGAGGGCTGGAAGCTCGGCCTCAAGGCCATCGCGATCTACCGCGACAACTCGAAGCGCAGCCAGCCGCTCATGACCGGCAAGAAGAAGGACAGCGACGCCGCGACGCCCGAGGATGAGGCGACCATCGCCGAGCTCCGGGCCCAGCTCGCTTCCGCGCAGGCGGAGGCGATCCGGCCGCATCGGCGCCGGCTGCCCGTCGAGCGGACGGCGATCACCCACAAGTTCGAGATCTCGGGCCACGAGGGCTACATCACCGTCGGCCTCTACCCCGATGGCCAGCCGGGCGAGATCTTCCTCAAGATGGCGAAGGAAGGCTCCACGGTCTCGGGCTTGATGGACTCCTTCGCCACGACCGTCTCGGTCGCGCTGCAGTACGGCGTGCCGCTGCGCGACCTGGTGAACAAGTTCGCCCACGTCCGGTTCGAGCCGTCGGGCTTCACCGGCAACCAGGAGATCCCGATCGCCAAGTCGATCGTCGACTACATCTTCCGGTGGCTCGGGTCGCGGTTCCTCCTCGACGACGAGAAGGCCAGCCTTGGGCTCATCGACCGCTCGGCGATCGTCGCCGAGGCGCCGACCGGGTTCGGCGGCGGGCTCTCGTTCGGCGGCGGATCGGCCGCGCCATCGGCCTCGTCTGCTCCGGAGTCCTCGGCCGCGCCCGATCCCACGACCCCGACCCAGGCCGTCGCCGACCCGGCGACGGACCCCGCTCCTGATCTCTCCTCCTCCGAGGCTGGCGAGGCGGCGGCCGGACCCCCGACGGCCACCGCTCTCGCCAGCCCCGTTCCTGCCATCGAGGAGCCGGCACCGCTGGCCGGCGAATCGCGCTCGCCCCTTGACCTCCCGGTCGTCGCGACGAACGGGCATACGAATGGCCATGCCAAGGGCGAGCACAGCGGATCGAAGCCGGGCTCGATCACGCTCAACCTCGGCGGCACGAAAGTGGGGTTCCAGCAGCAGGCGGATGCGCCGTCCTGCGCCGAATGCGGCTCGATCATGGTCCGCAACGGCAGCTGCTACAAGTGCCTCAACTGCGGCAGCACGAGCGGCTGCAGCTGACACGCCGGCGGCGCTCGAATGCGCCGATCGCGGATCGCTGACCGAAAGCCGGGCACCCTCGCCCGGCTTTCTGCAACGTCTGCGGATCACAGAGGCCGACGTTGACGGAGCGCTCGACGAGTCCGGCGCCTGACATGCCTGGCGGCGGTGACCATCGGCGTCGGGGCCCGCGGCCTCGGGGGGCCCGATGGTCTGGGGGGATAGCTCCCTGCGACGGAACCCCAGAACGCGCGACGTTCCACCATCAGCGAACAGACAGAGCGGTTTCTACGGGCTCCGACCACCACGCGTCCACCGACGACGCGTTGAGAAAGCCGCCCGAGGGTGGCGGCCGCCGTCCCTCGACCGACGAAGACAGGACCTCGGGTCGGGCGCCCGATGAGCTGGCCGGATCGCGAGATACGTGTTCACCCATCGTGAAAACCGGTCGGCTGAGCGTCGTCCGGACCGGGTGACGGCCCCCAGGCACGATGGCGGTGCCGACCGACGGACTGCACACTTGCGGCATGGACCAGGACCTCCGGCTCACCGATGGCGTCGTCGCGCTGCGGATGTGGCGACCTGATGACGCGCCCGCGGTCCATCGCGCCTGCCAGGACCCGCTCGATCGCCCGTTTCGTGCCGATCCCCCAGCCCTACACCAAGGACCACGCGCGCGGCTACGTCGAGAGCCGTCCCGCAGACTGGGAGATGGGCGACGAGCAGGCGCTCGCGATCGTCGATGCGGAGACCGACGAGCTGCTGGGTGCGATCGCCCGCCACGGACGACTGCCGCACCGGCGGGCGTTCGGCTACTGGCTGGCGCCGTGGGCTCGCGGTCGAGGCGTCGCCACCCGGGCACTCCGGCTGTTCGTCGACTGGACCTTCGAGACCACGCCCGTCGTCCGCTGCGAGCTGTACACGGACGTGGCCAACGACGCCTCTGGCGCGGTCGCTCTCCGGGCCGGCTTCCAGCGCGAAGGGATCCGGCGAGCCTGGGAGCTCGACCGCGACGACCGGCCGATCGACGCGATCTTCTACGTCCGGGTCCGTGACCCGGAGGACGGCCCCGGGGCCGGATCCGGCTGACGAGGAGCCAGACCGGACCGCCTTAGTCGGCTTGCTCGAGGACCGAGAGGATGTTGCCGGCAGGGTCGGTGAACCAGGCGATAGCCGGACCCTGGCCGCGGACGATGCCCTTCGAATCTGCGGTCATCCCTTCTCCAAGGCCGTCGTAGCGCTCCATCCGGACGCCCTTGCCGACGAGCTCGTCGACGGTCGCGTCGATGTCGGCGACGGGGAAGTTCAGGACCGTGAACACGGCCGGCTGGTGATCGGGCTTCGGGTAGACCATGACCGGCGGTCCGTCGGTCAGGTGCAGCTCGAGGATGCCCATCTCGGTCGAATCGGTGACCTCGAGGCCAAGTGTGTCGCTGTAGAACCGCCGCGCCGCGTCGATGTCCGACACGGCGAAGCTCGAGAACGCGTGGGACCCCTGGAACATCGTGTCCTCCTGACGCCGTAGGCAGGCCTGTTGTGCGGCGAGCGTACTGCCGCACCCGTGACATCCGCCTCACGCGACCGGGCCCGACCTTGCGTCGGCGAACCGAGTCCTGTCGGGTCCGGGCGGGACACCCCGATGGCCCCGCGGGATGATGGCCCGATGCAGGAACGCGCCGTCGGCCGGTCGGGCATCGTCGTCCCCGTGGTCGGGCTCGGGTCGTGGCGGGTCTTCGACCTGCCACCGAGCCGTCAGACGACCGTCGACGAGGTCGTCGACGCCGCGTTCGACGAGGGGACGCGGGTGGTCGACAGCTCGCCGATGTACGGCGAGGCCGAGGCACGCCTCGGGGCGGCGCTTGCTCGCGCCGACCGACGCGACAGCGCCGCCGGACGCGACAGCGCCATCGTCGCGACGAAGGTCTGGACCGATTCGGTCGACGAGGGCCGCGCACACTTCCAACGCCAGTGCCGCTGGTTCGGCGGGCGTGTCGACCTGCTGCAGGTCCACAACCTCGTCGCCTGGCGCGACCACCTGACGTGGATCGAGGCCGAGCGCGACGCGGGCAGGATCCGGGCGATCGGCGCGACCCACTACGCGTCGTCGGCCTTCGACGAGCTCGAGCGGGTCATGCGGAGTGGCAGGATCGACGCGATCCAGGTCCCGCTGAACCCGCGCGAGCGCTCGGCCGAGGCGCGGATCCTGCCGCTCGCTGCGGAGCTCGGCCTGGGCGTCGTCGTGATGCGGCCGTTCGGGGAGGGCAGCCTGCTCCGACGGCCCTTTCCGCAGGAGTTGCGTGACGCCGGGCTGGCGGGCTGGCCGGAGGCCCTCCTGCGGTGGTGCATCGCCGATCCGCGGGTCAGCGTCGCCATCCCGGCGACGGTGTCGGCCCGCCATGCCGCGGCCAACGCGGCGGCGGGCGCACTGCCGCCGCTCGAGCCGTCCGTCCGCGAGACGATCGGTCGCCTGGCCGCCTGAGAGCGCGGCCGCTCCGTCCCTACGCCGACGCGGTCGGATCGCCCTCCGCTGGCGTGACCGCCGGCGCCGGCTCGTCTGCGATCGGCGTCAGATCGATGGTCCGCACCTGACGCGTCTTGCCGGAATCCGTGCGGACGAAGGCCGCCGGGATCGGACCGGTGAGCCGCTCGATCGTCGCGATCTCGCCTGAGTACAGGCCGGTGCCGGAGAGTCGGACCCGCGTCCCGGGGGCGAGCCCGTCGCGGCCGCGCATGGCTGCCGTGTTGATCGTCACGACGGAGGGCCGGGAGCTCGTCTGCTCGGGTCCCGCACCTGGGCGCGGCGCGGGCTGGTTGGCGGTCTTCGGGGGCGGGTAGGTCGTCTTGCGTTTTCGGGCTGGCACGTTCTCGATCATCTCCTTCGACGGTATGGATCTCGCATCGGACCGTCGCGACGGACCGGGCGGCGGACAGCATGGCACGTGACGGCGTGTCGTGGGCTGACCCGATGGGACCACCGGTCAGCTGGGTCGTGGATCAGGGGAAGTTGAGGCTCTCGAGCACCGGCGCGAGACGCGTCCTGAAGGCAGTCGTCGACGCACGGACGATTCCGCCGCGATAAGGACCAGCTTGCCGTCGATCTCGACGATCGTGAACCGGACATCCTCGCCGGGGCGGAGCAGGTACGCGTTCGTCGATAGCGGAAGCAGGTAGTAGTCGAGCGGGTCGGACTGCTGTCGGTCCGGGCACGCCGGCGGATCGGCCGCCACCGTCGCGTCGATCGTCGTCGCTGGTAGGCCCCCGAGATCGGCGGATCCGACGCCCGTCACATCGAGGAACGCGCCGATCCTCGATCCACTGGATGAGGGCATCGCGGCCCTCCTTGATCACCTCGGTCTTCCCGCGCGGGCACGGGTCGACATAGCCGGTCGCGACACGGAGGAGCGTCAGGACCCCGTCCGGCTGCCCCCGGGAACGGGTCTAAATCAGGACCTCGATCCGGTCTTCAACTCGCGTCCCTCCCCCCCCCCCCCCCGGCGCTGGTCCGGGTCAGCGACCGGACCGTCTCGCTCACGACGACCTCGCCCGGACCAGCGAGGGCGCACAGCCGCGCCGCGATGTTCACGGCCAGTCCGACATAGCCGTCGCCGTCCTCGACAGACTCGCCGGCATGGACCCGATCCCGACCCGGATCGGACGTGCCGGATCGTCGGACGTGGAGTTCTCGGCCGCGGCCACGATGTCGAGCCCACAGGAGATCGCCTGGCTGGCCGAGTCGAGAACGAGGTAGAAGCTGTCGCCCTCGGTCCGGATTCGGCGCCGCGATGTCGCGCGGCGACCGCGCGGACGAGGTCGCGATAGCGGGCCAGGAGGTCTCGCCCCGCCTGATCGCCATGGACGTCGACGTAGGCGGTATAGCCACGCAGGTCGGCGAACAGGTAGCCGCGCGTGATCGGCGGATGCGACGTGGCGCCCGCGCGGTCGTCGCCCGGTTGCATCGCGCCATCTTGCACGACGCCCGCTGCGCATACGCGGGCACATCGCCCTCATGCCCGCCCAGACGGCCGGGCATCCAGGGTCTTGACACCTCGTCATTCAGACATCACACTACGTTCAGCTGTTGTTGAATGGTGACGAGGGACTGAATGACGAGGGTGGAGCGGGCCGACGGATCGCTCGTGACCGAGATGCGGATCTCGGACGTCGAGACGCTCCGCGTCCTGGCGGATCCCCTGCGACTCCGGATCCTCGAATCCTTCGGTCAGCACGGTGGCCGGGCCGAGCTGACGGTCAAGGAGATCGCGGCGTCGCTCGGTGAGCCCGTCACGAAGCTCTACTACCACGTGAACCTGCTCGAGCAGCACGGGCTCATCGTCGTCTCGTCGAGCCGCCTCGTGTCGGGCATCCTCGAGAAGCGCTATCGACCCGCCGCGGACCGGTTCGAGATCGACAAGTCGATCCTCGCCACCGACACGGGTCTGGCCCACGAGGCGATGCGATCGGTCATGACGTCGGTCTTCAATTCGACCTCGGCCGACATCGAGGACGCCGTCCGGGCCGGCCGCGCCCGCCTGTCGGAGGATGAGGACGAAGACGACGGCCGTGAGCCGGTCCTGCTCTCGAAGGGCCTCGCCCGCCTCACCCACGCCCAGGCAGTGGCATTCCGGAAGCGGCTGATCGAGGTCTTCGCCGAGTTCGGTGAGGGGTCGATCGATCGACACCTCGACAGGCGACGAGACGCTCCATCCGTTCGGGCTCGTGCTGGTGCTCTATCCGATGGCCGATCCGCCCCGGAATAAGCGCGGGCGGGCCCGAGCGAAGGGAAAGCCGTGACGAGCACGACCACGCCGGCCGTCGGCGTCCGCGACCTCCTGCGGATCCACGACTTCCGGCGCATCTGGGGCGCCCAGGCGATCTCCGACATCGGCGACGGGCTGACGAACCTGACCCTGTTCATCGTCGTCCTCGGGCTGACCGGCTCGACCGCCGCGATCGCCCTTGTCGCGATCGCCCTGGCCGTCCCGATGATCCTTGTCGGACCGATCGCCGGCGTCTTCGTCGACCGCTGGGACCGCCGCCGGGTCATGCTCGTCTCGGACCTGCTCAGGGCGGCGATCGTGCTCGGCTTCATCGTCGCGGTCGCGGCCGACCAGCTGTGGCTGCTGTATCTCCTCGCCGTCGCCCACGCGACCGTCGGGACGTTCTTCACCCCGGCCCGGATGGCCCTCCTGCCGCTCGTCGTGCCGGAGGAGGGGCTGCTCGCGGCGAACTCCCTGACGCAGATCGACCCGGGTCATCGCCGGGGTCCTCGGGGCGTCGGCGGCCGGGCTGCTGGCTGGTGTCGCCGCAGTCACCTGGCCGGCGTTCCTCGTCGACGCCGCGACCTTCCTGGTCTCGTTCGTGCTCGTCCTGGGCGTCCGCGAGCATGGCCGGGTCGACGCGCCGACCGTGGCCGCTGAGCGGGCTGCCGGCGTTCTCGCGTCGCTGCGCGAGGGCCTCGGGATCGTCGCCGGCTCCCGGGTCCTGCTCGGCTGCATGGTCGCCGCGGCCGTGACCCTGCTCGGGCTCGGCGCCGTCAACGTCCTGTTCGTCCCGTTCTTCGTCGACGAGCTCGGGCTGCCGGTGACCTGGCTGGGCCTCGCCGACATCGCCCAGACGAGCTCGATGATCCTCGCCGCGGGCCTCACGGCGGCGATCGCCTCGCGCCTCCTGCCGACCCGCATCATCGTGGTCGGGCTGGCCGGGATCGGGGTCTGCGTCGGCCTCCTCGGGGGCTCGCAGGAGATCTGGCAGGTCGGCCTGATCCTGTTCGCGGTCGGCTGGTTCGTGACGCCCCTCGAGGCGTCGCTCGCGACGATCCTCCAGACGACCGTCGAGGATGCCCAGCGGGGCCGCGCGGCCTCGATGCTCCACGCGGTGATGTCCGCGGCGAACGTCACCTCGATGGTGCTCGCCGGCGTGTTCGGCGACGCGGTCGGCGTCCGGACGGCGTTCGTCCTGGCCGGTGGTGTGGTGCTCCTCGCGGCGGTCATCGCGGCGATCGCGTTCCGGGGCACGGCTGCGGCGATGCGCCGGGTCCCGACGCCCGCACCCACCCCGTCGACCGCCGAGGTCTGACGACACCCGTCAGACGGCGGCCGCCGTCGTGCGGGTCATTCGCGGTCGAGCCCTCGGATGTGCTGGATGATCGCGCCGACGATGACGATGAGGATGACGAGCAGCGTCAGGTGGACGAGCGGGTACGGGATCTCCCGGGGCACCATCGCCTCTGTCTCGTCGGGGTTGGCGAGGACGAGATACAGAACGGCGAAGACGACCAGCGCCGCCAAGCCGAGCGACACGAGCCGTCGGCGGGCCGACCGGATCCGCCGCCGGAACCCGAAGAGCGAGGTCTGGGCGTCGGTGATGAATGCCTGCTGACCCTCCAGGAACTCGACGAAGTCGATCGCTCGCTGGAGCCGGATGCCGCCGGCATACAGGCGCGGCATCGCCAGGCGTGGATCGAGCCAGCCGATCGCCTGCTGGCGGATGAGCCGCGAGAAGAACCGCCGGACCTGGCCTGCCAGGTCGTAGTCGCTGGCGAGCTGATGTCGGAGTGTCCCGAGCGTGACCATCATCTTCAGGTACGCGACGATGCTCGGCTCGAGCCGCAGCTCGTACGTCCGCATCGTCTTGAGGATGTCGACGGCCAGCTTCGAGTACGGGTTGTCGGCCGACCGCGACACCGGCCCCACCGGACCAGCGGCCCGACGGCCGCTGGCCGACGCGAGGCCGCGCAGGTCATAGAAGAACGCCGAGTGGACGCGGATGAGCTCGCGCCGCGCTCCCACGACGTCGGTCGTGCCCGTCGGCGCGAGCCATCGCAGGAGCTCGTCGATCGCGTCTTCGACCTCGCCCCGGAAGAGCAGCCAGCTGTAGCGGGTCAGCGACTCGCGCAGGTCGTCCGAGAGCTGGCCGACGATCCCGTAGTCGACATAGCCGATCGCGTCGCCGGGGAGGACGAACAGGTTGGCCGGGTGCAGGTCGGCGTGGAAGTAGCCGTACACGAAGACCTGGTTGAGCATGTTCCAGTCCAGGTTGCGCACGACCCGATCGAGATCGACGCCGCGTGCCTCGAGCTTGGCCAGGTAGGCCGCGTTCCCGTCCCGTGACGCGACGACGATGTCGATGAGCGGGATGCCTTCGATGAGCTCGGTCGTGAGGACACGGGACGTCGTGTAGTCGGGGTGGACGCGGGCGATCCGCTCGTTCCGCTCGCCGTGCGCGTGCTCGTAGAGCAGCAACGCCTGGCGGGCCTCGACCAGATAGTCGAGCTCGTCACCGGTCCAGCGGGCGAACTCGTCGATGACGGTGCGACTCCGGGTGGCTCCGAAGAGATGGGTCCAGTCCAGGACCCGGGCGACCGCGTACATCAGGTCGATGTCCGCCTGGATGCTCTCGCGGATCCCCGGGCGCTGGACCTTGACCGCCACGGGCTCGCCGCTCGGCAGCACGGCCCGATGGACCTGGCCGATCGAAGCCGCCGCGAATGACGCCTCCTCGAAGGAGGCGAAGACGGCCTCCGGCGGCCCGCCCAGCTCGGTGATGACGATCTGGCGGACCTGGTCGTACGGGAACGGCCGGACCTGGTTGAGGAGCTTGAAGAGCTCATCGCAGTAGGCCGCCGGGAGGAGATCGAACCGCATCGCCAGCATCTGCCCGAGCTTGACCCAGGCGCCGCCGAGCTCTTCGAGCGCCAGACGCATCCGGATCGGGCCGGGCTCCGCCGAAATCCGAACGAACGGCAGCGACGGACCGATGACATACCGCCACCACACGACCAGGACCAGCCAGACGCGGCGGGGATGGCGGAGCAGCGTCCTCATCGCGCCGTCAACGGCGCGGTGGCGGCGTGGACGTGCGGCGGATCAGGCCTGGTCGTCGTCGATCGGCACGCGCCGGCGCTGGCTCGGCTCGGACACCTCCGACTCCCACTCGCGGCCGGCCCGGACGAGCTCGCCGTACATGTGCCGCGACCAGTGGAGCACGAGGCTCATCGCGCCCTCGGCTGCGAGCTGGGCCTCCCGGGGATACTTCCGCATCATCCGCGACAGCTCGGCGGCGCGCTCCTCGCCGCTCAAGTCGCCGCGACGCCGTGCGCGCTCTCGCTCCGCGTACGCGGCGCGCTCCTCGGGGGTCGGCCCGGCGAGCCATGCCGCGCGACGCTTGCGCTCGCGCTCGACCCACTCTTCAAGCTCGGCTTCGGTCGGGTCGAGCCCGATCGGGTCTTCCACCGCCGGTGTCGGCTTGGTCGACATGCCACGGCCCCTTCGCGCTGATGCAACCCCTCGTCGGACGGTCGAGGATACACCCCGTGGTTCCTCCCGTTCGCGGCCCGGCGGCGCCCTGTCGCGGTCCGAAACCGGCTGCCATCGGCCGACGTATCGGAGCACGGTGGATCGCCCCGCCCCCGGCATCCCACCTCGGGACGGCTGGGTCGTGAAGGAGGAGCGCGACCCAGCCGTCCGCGAACCCCTCCCCTGCGCGTCGTCGGTGACGGTGAGGCGCGCCTGGACCGGCCCCCACGGCCCGCGACGCTCCGTGACGTGCCGCGCCATGGCGGCGTACGCGATGATGCGCGGGTGACGTCGCCGGTATCCTCGTCGACCCAGACCGCAGGTCCCGTGGATCGCACGACCGTGGGCCGCGCCCGGGCGGCTGTGATCATCGGGATCGTCATCCTGGCCCTGTCGGTGACGATCCTCACGGGCAACCTCGTCAGCCTGCTTTTCGCGGCCCCGTTCATGGTCGGCCCGTACGTCGTGACCGGCGGCATCCTGGCCATCCAGCGGCCCCACAACATCATCGGCTGGCTGCTCATCGCGACCGGCTGGACGCTGTGCTTCGGGATGTTCGTGCTGGTCCTGGATCCCGCGGCGCTCCAGGCGGGGACCGCCTCGGCCGCGGCCCGACTCATGGCCTGGTGCAGCGGCTGGGCCTGGAGCGGCCTGATCACCTGCCTCGTAGCGATCGCGGCGGTGTTCCCCAGCGGCCATCTACCTCGCGGTCGATGGGGGCCCGCCGCCGCCGCGATGATCGCCTTCGGGACCCTCCTGACCGCGATCACGGCGTTCGCCCCGACGATCGCGATCGGATCGTCCGTCGGGCCCGCCGTCGAAGCGACGAACCCGCTGGCGATCGCGCCCGACAGCGCCATCTGGGGACTCCTCCCGCGCGGTGGGACCCTGTACGCGATCCAGGTGTCGTTGCTCGCCTTGAGCGCGCTCCGGATCGTGTCGCGGTATCGCGTCTCGGAGGGCCTCGAGCGGCTCCAGCTCACCTGGCTCGTGGCGGCGCTGGTCTTCGCGGCGATCGCGCTGCCGATCTCCCTTGTCCTCGTTTCGAGCAGCTCGGTCGCGGCCGGTGACGTTCGCGACCCAGCCGCGCTGCTGCCGTGGACGCCGGTCCTGACCGCCGTCGCCGTGGTCCCGATCGCCATCGGCTTCGCGGTGATGCGCTATCGGCTGTACGAGATCGACCGGATCGTCAGCCGAGGCGTCGCCTGGGGCCTCGTCACCGCATTCCTCGTCGGGCTGTTCGTCGTCCTGGTCGTCGGACTCCAGGCGCTGCTCGCCCCACTGACGAACGGCAGCACCCTGGCGGTCGCCGCCTCGACGCTCCTTGTGGCGGCTGTCTTCCAGCCATTCCGGCGGCGGATCCAGTCCGCCGTCGATCGACGTTTCGACCGAGCTCGCTACGACGCCGTGATCGTCGTCGAGGGCTTCGCGGAGCACCTTCGCGACGAGCTGGATCTCGACACCCTCGGTGCGGACATCGCCCGGGTCGCACGCGAGACGGTGCGACCGACGAGCGCGGCAGTGTGGCTCCGCAGTCGGTCCGACCCGAGCGCCTGATCGGGCGTCCCGCGGAGCAGCGATCCCTGAAACCGGTCCGCCGTCCCGGTCGTACAGGCGAGAGTAACCATCGCGCCACGGAGGACCGGCATGCCACGGACCATCCGACTGGTCGCAGCAGCCATCGGGCTGTCCGCGATCATCGCCGCCTGTACGAGCGGCGCCACCCCTGCCCCGGCGTCCCCCAGCCCGGCGGCATCCCCAAGCCCTGCGGCGTCCGCCGCCGCTTCCGCGAGTCCGGCTGCTTCCGCCGCCGCCTCCGCGAGCGCCGCCGTCGGCGGCGGATCGGTCAGCCTCGCCGACTCGTCGCTCGGCAAGATCCTCGTCGGGCCGGATGGCAGGACGCTCTACATCTTCACGAACGACACCGGCGGGACACCGTCGTGCTACGACGCGTGCGCCACGAAGTGGCCGCCGCTCACCGTCGCCGTCACACCCGGGACCGGCCTCGATGCCGAGGACTTCAAGACGGTCGCCCGGACCGACGGCACCATGCAGGTGACGTTCTACGGCCAGCCGCTCTACTACTTCGCCAGCGACACGAACGCCGGCGACACGAACGGCCAGGGCTTCAGCGACAAGTGGTGGGTCGTCGGGGCCGACGGCGCACCGATCAAGACCAAATAGCGGACCAACAGGATCATCCCAGCCGGGGGCGGCTCACACCCCCTGGGGCGAACACTCCTCCACCCTGGGGGATCCGGCCGGGTCGCGGCCACTGCGACCCGGCCGGTCCATGTCCGTCAGGTGACCTCGTCGCCCTCTCTGGCGGCCGTCCCGCCGGCGATGCCCTGCTCGAGCATCAGCCGGGCGAACCGCAGCCACGACACGTCGGCGTCCGCCATGTCCCAGCGGTCGACGGGGTCGAGTGACGCGAGGATCGCCTCGTAGCTCTCGACCTGGAGCAGCGAGCCGACGACGAGCGCGAGTCTGCCCGCTTCGGCCAGCCCATCCTCCGACAGGGTGTCGGACCAGCGACCAAGGAAGGCGTCGACGACCGCGTGGCGGAGCGCGAGCTCCGGGATCCGGCGGATGAAGGCGGGCAGGTCGAGGAACGGGTGGCTGACGGCCGCATCCGACCAGTCGAACACCACCGGCCCCTCGTCCGTGACCGCGATGTTCCCGGCGTGGAGGTCGCCGTGGATCAGGGTCGCGGGCGGACCGAGGCGCTCGAGTCGCTCGCAGGCGGCGACGAACCCGGGCAGCGCCGCGACGATCGCGGCGACCTCGTCAGCATCCAGGCGGTCGCCGAGTCCCAGCCGATCCGGGAGGTCATGGATGCGCCGGGCCAGCCCGGAGACGGGTCGGACCGCCGCACCGGCACGTTCAAGCTCGGCGGCTGCACCGTCCCACGCTCGCTGGATCGAAGCGAACGCGGCGAACGCCGCCGGCCATCCTTCCCGCGGCGTCCCGTCGAGGATCCGTCCACCGAAGTCCGCCAGGAGCAGCCAGCCCTCGGTCGGCTCGGTCGCCAGGACCCGGACGGTCGCGGCCGGCGACCGCTCGGCGATCGCTGTCGTGACCAGCGGCTCGCGCTGGAAGACGGGCGCGCAGGACTTGAGGAAGACCGCGCCATCGGCCGTCGGAGCGCGGAGGATCGCGCTGATCGACCAGATCGCGTGGAGTCGCGGTGGACCCTGGAGCGGTCGTCCGATCTCCGCCATCCGGTGAGTCATCCAGGCCGAGGCACGTGTCATCCAGCCCGGTCGAGCCCACGGCGCACGGCGCTCCGAGATCCTGCCGTCGAGCGACCCG
Source organism: uncultured Chloroflexia bacterium (assembly GCA_963729175.1). GTDB lineage: Bacteria > Chloroflexota > Limnocylindria > Limnocylindrales > CSP1-4 > CAVSMY01. The sequence continues at coordinate 272,859 of CAVSMY010000010.1, forward strand.
AGCCAGGCGGCGATGTGCGGCCCGATGTCGGCGGGTCGGACGGCTGCAGGATCGACCGCCTCGATCGGCAGCCAGGTGAACCCATCGGGGGCTCCGACATCGACGCCATCGATCTCGACGACCATCAAGGTCGCGGCGTCATGTCCGCCCGCGACCTGGGCGACCCGCAGGATCGTCGGCTCGACCGTGAGGAGGGCCGCGATGCGGGACCCGATCTCGTCCGGCCGGGCCTCGTCCGTCGCGTCGAACATCGGCAGCGTCGTCGCGTCCGCGGCGAGGATCGCCCGACCGCCGACGCGCGGGATGCAGACCACGAAGGGGACCATCCGGCGCACAGTACAGGTCCGACCCGACGCCGCAGGCGCCCATCGCGCGTGCTCCGAGCGGGCCGGTCAGGCGGAGGCGGGATGGAGACGATCGGCGTCGTCCTCTCGGTCGCGACCGAGCATGTCGAGGCCTTCGAATTGGGCTTCCGCGAGCACGAGGTGGCCGTCTGGGAGGACCTCCAGGCCCGTGGTCACCTGGTCCGAGCCTCGCTCAACCGACTCGACATCTCGTCGGCGTCCGTCGAGGGCGCGACCCAGTACCTCATCGTCGCCGTCTTCGCGACCGGAGAGGGCCATCACGAGCACGACCACCACCCCGGCTTCGCGGCCTGGAACGCGATCGCCGACACGTACCAGGTCTCGGATGGGCTGGCATTCGGCGGCGAGACCATCGTGTCGCTCGGCTGATCGACCGGCTACCGTTCCGCCATGGACCGACACGACGGTGCGAGCTATGAGCTCGCCCAGCTCAACATCGGACGCCTCGTGGCGCCGGTCGACGCTCCGGCGATCGCCGGGTTCGTCGCCCTGCTGGAGCCGATCAACGCCCTCGCCGAAGCGAGCCCCGGGTTCCGCTGGCGCCTCGTCGGAGACGGCGGGAACGCGACCGACGTCCGGGTCTTCGACGACGACCTCGTCATCGTCAACCTGACCGTCTGGGCGTCGCTCGAGGATCTCCGGGCCTTCGCCTACGACTCGCGCCACGTCGAGGTCCTGCGCCGACGGCGCGAGTGGTTCGAGCGGCCGGCCGAGGCGCATCTCGTGCTGTGGTGGGTCCCGACGGGTCACCGACCGAGCACGACCGAGGCCGTCGAGCGGCTCGAGCTGCTGCGCCGCCTTGGACCCACGCCCGACGCGTTCACGTTCCGTGCGCCGTTCGATCCGCCGCGGCCGGATCGCCGGGCCGCCGGACCGGGCTCGTCTCTGGTGGGGGCGGAGTTCTGCTGGCCGGAGGTGCCCGCCGGCTGACCGGAGTTCCCGGTCGGCTGACTGCGGGTGCTGGCCGGAGGTCCCGGCCGGCTGACCGGGCACTTGCGCATTTGCTCAATGTCCGATATACCTTCAATGTGACATTGAAGACCAGCCCGCGACCAGCCCGAGGGAAAAGGCGTTCTGCCGTGCCCACAGGCACCTCGCCCGACCGTCAGCAGCTCGCCGATGAGCTGCTCGACGAGCTCACCTCGTGGAAGCCGCGCGACTGGCTCCAGACGTTCAAGCGCTGGCAGCGCGGCTCGCTCAGTCTCGTCCATCTGAACGTCGTCGCGATCCTCGAGCAGAACGGTCCGACATCGATGAGCCAGCTGGCGGACGCGACGGACGTCTCCGTCGCGAGCATGACCGGCATCGTGAGCCGGATGGAGCAGCGCGGCCTCGTCGAGCGGCGCCACGCCGAAGAGGATCGGCGGCTCGTCGTCGTCCACCTCAGCACCCGCGGTGCCGCGGTCTTCGAACGCGTCGAGCTCCATCGTCGCGACCGCCTCCAGCGGCTCCTCCGGGAACTTGACGAGGAGCAGATGGCGGGCTTCCTGGCGGGGCTGCGCGGCCTGCGGGAGGCTCGCGCGCGGCTGGCCGCGACCGAACCGGACGACGAGACGGCCGGATGATCCCGCTGCTGCGGATGTATCTCCGCCCCTACAGGCTCCAGCTCGTCATCGTCCTCACGCTCCTGCTCATCCAGGCGATCGCGAACCTCTACCTGCCCGAGCTCAACGCCGAGATCATCAACAACGGCGTCCTCAAGGGCGACATCGACTACGTCATCCAGACCGGCGGGGTCATGCTCGTCGTGACCTTCCTGCTCGGCATCGCCGCGATCATCGGCGTGTACTTCGGCGCTCGGGTCGCGATGGGCTTCGGGCGCGATGTCCGGAGCGCGATCTTCCGCAGAGTCGAGTCGTTCTCCCAGACCGAGATCAACGGCTTCGGGACGGCCTCGCTCATCACCCGCAACACGAACGACGTCCAGCAGGTCCAGCAGGTCGTCTTCCTGGCCCTCACGGTCATCATCTCGGCGCCGATCCTCGCCATCGGCGGGGTCATCATGGCCGTCCGCCAGGACGTCCCGCTGTCCGGCCTGCTGATCATCATCCTGCCGCTCATGTTCCTCGTCGTGGGCGTCGTCATGAGTCGGGCGATCCCGCTCTTCCAGGCGATCCAGAAGAAGCTGGACCGGATCAACCAGGTCATGCGGGAGACGCTCGCAGGCGTCCGTGTCATCCGGGCGTTCGTTCGGACCGAGCACGAGGAGCAGCGGTTCGACGAGGCCAGCCGGGACCTCTTCGTGACCTCGCTCCAGGTCAACCGCCTGTTCGCGGTGACGCTCCCGACCATCACCCTCATCTTCAATCTCTCGACCGTCGCGGTCCTGTGGTTCGGCAGCATCCGCGTCGACAGCGGCGAGATGCCGATCGGCAACCTGACCGCCTTCCTGGCCTATCTCATGCAGATCCTGTTCGCCGTCCTGACCGCGGTGATCCTGTTCATCACGGTCCCTCGAGCGGCCGTGTCGGCCGACCGGATCATGGCCGTCCTCCGGACCGAGACCTCGGTCGCCGACCCGGAGACCCCCGCCCCGCGCGCCATCGGGCGCGGTCGGATCGAGTTCCGGGACGTCGAGTTCGGCTACCCCGCCGCGGAGGATCCGGTGCTCCGGGCGATCTCGTTCACCGCCGAGCCGGGGACGACGACGGCGATCGTCGGCAGCACCGGCAGCGGCAAGTCCACCCTCATCAACCTGGTGCCACGCTTCTACGACGTCACCGGCGGTGCGGTCCTGCTCGACGGTGTCGACATCCGCTCGATGCCCAAAGCCGAGCTCTGGAGACAGATCGGCGTCGTCCCCCAGAAGGCGTTCCTGTTCAGCGGGACCGTCGCGAGCAACCTTCGATACGGCGATGTGGAGGCGACCGACCACCAACTCTGGCACGCCCTCGAGGTCGCCCAGGCCCGCGACTTCGTGGAGGAGATGGAGGGTGGGCTGGAGGCCCCGATCGCCCAGGGCGGCGCGAACGTCTCGGGTGGCCAGCGCCAGCGTCTCGCGATCGCCCGGGCGCTCACGAAACGCGCCGACGTCTACCTCTTCGACGACAGCTTCTCGGCGCTCGACGTGAAGACCGACGCGCTCCTCCGGGCCGCGCTCAAACGCGACCTGAGCGGCTCGACCGTGATCATCGTCGCCCAGCGGATCGCGACGATCCTCGGGGCGGACCAGATCGTCGTGCTCGAGAATGGGTCGATCGTCGGCATCGGCGGTCACGCCGAGCTGCTCGAGACCTGTGAGACCTACCGCGAGATCGTGTACTCGCAGATGAGCGCCGAGGAGGCGGCATGAGCGGGCCGGGGATGGGCGGTCGGCGACCACCGCCGGGTGGCTTCCGCGGCCCGGGGGGTCCCGGCGGGCCAGGCTTCATGAGCATGGCCGCCGAGAAGCCGAAGGACTTCCGCACCACGTTCCTCCGCCTCCTCCAGCGCCTTCGACCGGAGGCCCCGCGGATCATCCTCGTCATCCTGCTCGCCGTGGTGAGCGTCTCCCTCGTCGTGGTCGGACCGCGGCTGCTCGGCGAGGCCACGAACATCCTGTTCGAGGGCGTGGTCGGCGGACAGCTGCCTGCCGGGATGACCCAGCAACAGGCCGAGGCGGCACTCCGCGCCGCCGGTCAGGACCAGCTCGCCGACATGCTGTCGGGGATGACCGTCACGCCCGGGGAGGGCGTCGACTTCGAGGCGCTCGGACGCATCCTCGCCATCGTCGCCGTCATCTACATCATCAGCGCGGTCTTCTCGTGGGGCCAGGCGTACGTCATGGCCGGCGTGTCGCAGCGGACCGTCTACCGCCTCCGACAGGACGTCGACGAGAAGCTGTCGCGCCTCCCGCTCAAGTACTTCGACGATCACCCGCGGGGCGACATCCTCAGTCGCGTGACGAACGACATCGACAACATCTCGCAGACGCTCCAGCAGAGCCTGACCCAGCTCATCACCGCGGTGCTGACGCTCATCGGCATCCTGCTGATGATGTTCCTCATCAGTCCCCTCCTCGCGGTGATCTCGTTGCTGACCGTGCCCCTGTCGGTCGTCCTCACGATCTTCATCGCCAGGCGCTCGCAGAAGGAGTTCGCGGCCCAGTGGCAGCGGACCGGCGCGCTCAACGGCCACGTCGAGGAGATGCATACCGGCCACGCCATCGTCAAGGTGTTCGGCCGGCAGGAGGAGGCGATCGCGAAGTTCGAGATCGAGAACGATGGCCTCTACGACGCCTCGTATCGGGCCCAGTTCATCTCCGGCATCATCCAGCCGGCCCTGAGCTTCATCTCGAACATCAACTACGTCGCCATCTGCGTCATCGGCGGGATCCAGGTGGCCAACGGCCAGATGTCGCTGGGTGACGTCCAGGCGTTCATCCAGTACTCACGCCAGTTCACCTTCCCGATCATCCAGACGGCGAGCATCGCGAACGTCATCCAGTCGGCCGTCGCCTCGGCCGAGCGGGTCTTCGAGCTCCTCGACGAGGCCGAGGAGGTGCCCGACACGGCCACGCCGCGAGTCCTCGGCGATGTCGCCGGCAGGGTCGTCCTCCAGGACGTCTCGTTCCGCTACCGGCCCGAGACGCCGCTCATCGATGACCTGAGCGTCAGCGTCGAGCCGGGCCGGACCGTCGCGATCGTCGGGCCGACAGGCGCCGGCAAGACCACCGTCGTCAACCTCCTCATGCGGTTCTACGAGATCGACGCCGGCAGCATCTCCATCGACGGCATCGACACCCGGGAGCTGACCCGAGACGGCCTGCGGCGGACATTCGGGATGGTCCTCCAGGACACCTGGCTGTTCGGCGGGACGATCCGCGACAACATCGGCTACGGGCGCGAGGGCGCGACCGAGGCGCAGATCGTGGCCGCGGCCGAGGCGGCCCATGTCGACCACTTCGTGCGGACCCTGCCGGACGGCTACGACACGGTCGTCGACGACGACGCGACGAACCTCTCGGCCGGCGAGAAGCAGCTCCTCACGATCGCCCGGGCGTTCCTCGCCGACCCGCCCATCCTCATCCTCGACGAGGCGACGTCGTCGGTCGACACCCGGACCGAGGTCCTGATCCAGCGCGCGATGCGGCGGCTGATGGAGGGCCGGACGACCTTCGTCATCGCCCACCGGCTCTCGACGATCCGGGACGCCGACACGATCCTCGTGATGGACCACGGCGCGATCGTGGAGCAGGGCACCCACGAGGAGCTGCTCGCGCGCCACGGCTTCTACGCCGACCTGTACGAGAGCCAGTTCGCCGAGCCGCTGGAGGAAGCCTCCTGAGGCCCGGATCCCGAGCCGGCTGAGGGCGACTGCCCCGGGCGCGTCTCGGGTGTCAGTCCGTCGAGCGAGGCTGGTTCGCCCGCTCGCCGCGCTGGGCGAGCGTCGCCGTCTCGGTGATCCGGGCAGACCGCGTCTCCGCCCGCTTCGCGACGGCGATCCAGGTGAGGATCTGCTTGCGGACGCTCGGCGAGAAGGTCGCCCAGTGGGTCGCCGCCGGCGGTGAGGCGTCGAGGGCCGCTTCGAGATCGGCCGGCACCTCCAGGCGTTCCGGCCCATCGAGGACCGTCCACGACCCGTCCGCCTTGGCTCGCTCGATGGCCGCGAGTCCGGCCGGTGCCATCCGCCCCTCGGCCGTGAGCCGCTCCACCCGGGCCTTGTTCGTCGCCGCCCACCCGCTGCCCCGACGCCGAGGCGCGAAGTACAGCTTGGAGCGCTCGTCGTCGACTCGACCGCCCTGGCTGTCGACCCAGCCGAAGCACAGCGCTTCCTCGACCATCACGTCGTAGTCCAGGCCGACCCGATCCGACGAGCTCCGCCACGTCACCAGCCACACGCCCGATCCCGAGGCATGGTTCGCCTCGAGCCACGAGCGCCACGTCTGACGGTCGTGGGCCTCGACGATCGGCGCGTCCTCGAGTGCACCCACGCCCGAACGATACCGGTGCCGGTGCGACCCTCGCCGTCGGTCGCGCACGTGGTCTCGGTCCGGCCACTCACTGCCGATGGGCGCGTGGTGCGCAGAACGACGGAGGAACGGTCGAAGCGGGTCCGCAGGGCGGCAGGCGCGGCGTCGGTCCGCCGGATCGCTCACTCGGGTCGCACATCGACGCAGGAGGGCCGGCCCGCTCGCCTCCACCGGTGCTGCTCCCTCGTTGCGCGCGTGTGGTGTGCATCGACCGCCCGGTCATGACCTCCAGCCCTTGTCGAACGTCCACCGCCGGGTCGATGCTCGATGTCAGTCGTACGCGACCACGGAGGTGACCGATGACAGTCAAGCCGGGAGACACGATCACGATCGAGTCGGAGCGGGTCGGACAGCCCCCACGCCGGGGCGAGATCCTGGAGGTGATCGAGTCGCCCACCGGGACGGACTACCGTGTCCGCTGGGAGGACGGTCGCGAAACGGCGATCCGCCCAGCAGCCGGGAGCGCGACGATCCACGCCCGTCAGAGGGCAGAGACACCGCGCTGATACGACCACGCCGCCGTCCGGCACCCACGGAGAGCCAGGACGGCGGCTGCCGCCAGGGAGACGACCCGGCGCGAGCGTGCCGGAGCTATGCCCCGGCAGCGACCTTCGCGCGGTCCTTGAGGATCTGGCCGGCCGCGAGCTTGCCCGGGGCGCCCATCACGCAGCCGCCCGGATGCGTCCCCGAGCCGCACTGGTAGTAGCCATGGATCGGGGTCCGGTACTGCGACCAGCCCGGCGCGGGTCGGAAGAAGAACATCTGGGGGGCGAGGAACTCGCCAGCGAAGATGTTGCCCTCCGACAGTCCGACGGTCCGCTCGATATCGAGCGGCGTCCGGATCTCGCGCTGCAGGACCAGGTCGCCGAAGCCCGGGAAGAACGACTCGAGGGTCGCCTGGACGGTGTCGCCCAGGTTCTCCTTCTCGGTGTCCCAGTCGCTCTCGCGGAGGTGGTAGGGCGCGTACTGGACGAAGCAGCTCATCACCGCCTTGCCGGGCGGGGCCATGTCCGGGTCGACCTGGCTCTGGATGGCGCAGTCGAGGTATGGCCGCTTCGAGTACCAGCCGTACTTCGCGTCGTCATAGGCCCGCTCGAGGTATTCCATCGATGGGCCGATGTTCGTGAAGCCGCGGTACTGGTCGGTCCGGTCGCCCAGGGCCGGGTAGCGCGGGACGCCATCGAGCGCGAAGTTCACCTTGGCCGAGGTGCCCTGGAAGCGGAAGCGCTGGATCGTGTCGACGAGATCGGTCGGCAGCTCGCGTGGCTCGACCAGCTGGAGGAACGTCCGCCGCGGGTCGAGGGCCGAGACGACGACCGGAGCGTAGAACTCGGTCCCATCGGTCAGGGCGACACCGGTCGCCTCGCCGTTCTTCGTGATGACGTGGTCGACCGGCGACTCCAGCTTGATCTCCACCCCGAACGACTCAGCCGCCCGGGCCAGGACCTGGGTGAAGCCGCCGTTGCCGCGCTTGTGGAAGGCCCAGGCCCCGAACTCGCCGTCGTGCTCGCCCAGGATGTGATACAGGAGCACCAAGCCGGAGCCCTGCGAGTACGGCCCGACCTTGGTGCCGATGATCGCCGATGAGGCCATGTAGCCCTTGAGGATGTCCGACTCGAAGTAGTCGTCGAGGAAGTCGGCGGCCGAGCCGGTCAGCAGACGGACGGCATCGTGGACGACCTTCTTGTCGAGCTTGCGGAACCGCGAGCCGAGCGCGGCGAGCGCCACGAGCTCCTCCGGGTCGTCGCTGAAGATGTCCGGCGGGACCTGGTCCAGCAGCGGCTTGATCGCCTGGATGACCTTGTTGACGTCGTGATTGAACGCGTCGTACGCGTCTGCGTCGTGCTTGCTGTGCCGGGCGATCTCGGCCTGGTTCTCCTGGTGGTCCTGCCCGAGCAGCATGTGATCGCCGTTCTCCATCGGGCAGAACGTCGTCGGCATGAGGATCGGCATGAAGCCGTGCTTGACGAGCTCGAGCTCCTGGATGATGTCGGGCCGCAGCAGGCTCAGGGCGTACGAGAACGTCGTGAACCAGAACCCCGGGCGCAGCTCCTCGGTGATCGCCGCGCCGCCGACGAGATGGCGGCGCTCGAGGACCAGGACCCTGAGGCCCGACTTGGCGAGGTAGGCCCCGTTGGTCAGACCGTTGTGGCCGCCTCCGATGACGATCGCGTCGTACGTCCGGTCAGCGGCCGTCGACGCCCGGCTCGTCCGGGCGCGGGTCGGCTTCCTGGGCTCGGGCTTCTTCGGCGCGGGCTTGGTCTTCGGCATGTCAGGCGGTCCTTCGCTCGGGGTTGAACAGGGGTGTCCGGGCGACCTGCGCGTCGAAGTACTCGTAGCGGTGGTTCACCGCCAGCTCGAGCTTGACCCGTGACCCGATCGCCGTCCGGTCCAGCGGCACCCGCGCGAGGGCGATGTGGCGCTGCAGCATCGGCGAGTACATCTGGCTCGTCGCGTAGCCGAGCTGGTTGAGGTCGTCGTCGTAGATGTAGTACTCGTCCTGGATGGGGGTGTGGTCCTTGGGCGGGATGAGCCCCGCCGCGTCGTAGATCCGGTCGTAGTCCTGCCAGTCGACGACGAGCCCGCTGAGCCGCCAGCGCGACGACTTGTCGCGGATCTCCCGGATGATCGCGTCGCGCCCGATGAACTCGCGGTCGTCGGTCTCGATGCCCCGGAGCATCCAGCCCAGGCCGAGCTCGACCGGCGACGACCGGTCGGCGTCCGTCCAGGCGAACCGGCTGGAGTGGAAGTCCACGTCGAGAAGGATGAGACCGGCCTCGATCCGGGTCATGTACAGCGCGGTCATCCCGAACGGGATGACGCCGCGTCCGCGGCTGCCGTCCCAGACCGCGTCCCAGACCTTGAGCGCGTCTCCGGCGGGGATCCAGATCTCGTAGCCCAGGTCGCCGCTGTAGCCGGTCCGCGAGACATGGACCGGGACCTTCGCGACCTTGGTCGAGGTCAGGCCGAAGTACGGCAGCCCAGCGATCGCGTCCGAGAGCGGCGCGAGGATCTCGCGCGACCGGGGGCCCTGGACCGACAGGATCGCCCAGTCGTCGGTCACGTCATCGATGCCGACGTCGAGGCCGCCGCGGAGCTCGTCGAAGTAGGCGAGATTCGGTTCGGCCGCGGTGAGGACGAAGTCCTGTCGCCCGTGCCGGAGGACGACCCCATCCTCGACGACGTAGCCGCGGTCGTCGCACCAGATCGTGTATTGGGCATGGCCGGGCGGGCAGGTCCGGATGTCGCGGGCCATGACGCCGGCCAGGTAGCGCTCGGCGTCGGGGCCGTGGAAGCGGTACTTGTACAGCGGCGAGGTGTCGAACAGGGCGGCCGCGTTGCGGACCGCGAAGTACTCGAACTTCTCGGACATCTGGTAGCGGGTGGCCACGAGATGGTTCGACCAGTGTTCCCACAGGCCGGTCTCGTTGAGCGCGCTGGTGCGCTCGTGGAACGGCGTCGTCCGGATCATCGGCCCCTCGGTCGTGCGCAGCTTGGGACGTCGGACGCCTGGCGACCGACGGTCCGCGCATCCTACGTTGTTATTGGACGGCTGCGCAATAGCGTCCTACGATGCGGGCCATGGCTCGCCTGTCGCCCGCCGATCGCCGCGACATGATCGTCGACGCCGCCCTCGCCGTGGCCCTCCGCAACGGCCTGGCCTCGACGACGGTCCGCGACGTGGCGGCCGAGATGGGCACGTCATCAGGGCTCATCCATCACTACTTCGACTCGATGGACGATGTCCTGGCCGCCGCCTTCGACCGGGCGGCCTCGGCGGATCTCGAGCGCTCCGCGGAACGGATCGCGGCGGCCCCCGATCCCTCGGCCGCGCTGGCCGGCTTCTTCGCGACCTATGCGCCGGTGGAAGCCGACTGGGCATTCCAGCTGTGGCTCGACGCCTGGGCCGAGGCGGCCCGCCGACCTGCCCTCCGGGCGACCTCGCGTCGTCTCAATCTGGCCTGGCAGCGCCTGCTCGCGACGACGATCCAGGCGGGTGTCGCGGACCGGTCCTTCCGGTGTGCCGATCCGGCGGGGGCCGCGTGGCGGATCCTGTCGCTGCTCGATGGGCTGGCTCTCCAGGTCGTCGCCCACCGGACGACTCTCCGCCGCGCGGATGTCCTCGTCTGGGCCAGCGCGTTCGCCGAGGCAGAGCTGGATCTTCCGCCCGGGGCGCTCGCGGCGGCCTCTCGCCGGGCGCCGCGGCCGGATCAGGGCCGGCGGTCGGAACCGGGCGCGATGGCCCAGCGACCCGCGAGCACCGAGCTGAGTCGCCCAGCGACTGAACCGACGTCGGACCGGCGCTCGCGCCAGCCCGATCGACCATTCCTCCCTCGATCGAGTCGCCCAGCGGCTCAAGCGACGGCGGTGCGGAAGCTGCGCGACCCTTCTTCGTCCGTTGACTCGCCCAGAGAGTGACGCCGAACGTCGCGGCCGAGGCGTCGCGGAAGCGCCGAACGTCGCGGCCGAGGCGTCGCCGAAGCGCCGAACGTCACCGCCGCGTCGCGGCCGGATCAGGGCCGGCGTTCCCGGCTGACGGCGCGCGTCGGTCGATCCGTCGTCCCGAGCGATCGGCGGACGGGGATCAGCCAGATGAGGCCGACGATCGACTGCCCGAGGATGGCGAGGATGACGAGGAAGCCCGGGATCGAGACGACGAACAACGGCACGAGCCACTCGCGGCCGCCGTCGAGCATGCCGAGCGCCTGAAGACCGACGCCCGTCGAGTCGCTGATCGGCTCGAGGGTGTCTCCGCCGGCCAGGCCGATCGCCGGCTGATCGCCGCCGCCCGTCCCGCCTGGGCCCGATCCACCGCTGCCGGATCCGCCGGGCGTCGACCCGACGATGCCGCCGCCGGATGGCGGGAGCGAGGCGCCGTCGGAGGATGAGGGCGATGGGGAAGGCTCGAGCGACGCCGAGGCCGAGGCGCCGGGGCTCGCTGAGACCCCGGGCGATGGCGAGGCACTCGGGAGGCCCGCGCCCGCGCTGGCCGACGGGGTCGGCGATGCCGTGGACGGCAAGCTCGGCGACGGCAGCAGCGAAGTCCCGGGCGAGGACCTCGCCGGCAGCGACGCCGCCGGGCTCGACGAAGGGCTGGGCGCTGGCGTGCGACTCGGCAGTGGGCTCGGCGACGGCGCCCGCGACGGGAGCGGCGACGCCGCGACGCTGGGCAGCGGCGAGACGCTGGGCCGCGGCGACACGCTCGGCAACGGCGACCCGACATCGTGGCCGTTCGTGTCGTTGAGCAGGCGGAAGTTGTCGATGTCGAGCAGGGCGAGGCAGGCCGTCGGAGCCAGGTCCGCGGCCGGCGGTCCCGTCGGCGCATCGAGCCCCGGGGTGTCGCGACGGCGCTCCTCGGAGAGCGTCTCGAGCTCGGTCGCGAGCAGGCCGATGGCGGTCCCGTGGGTGTACAGGCCGGTCAGGGCATCGCGCCTCTCGGCCTCGATGAGCTGGGCGGTCTGGCGGAGGAGCCGGACGTGGGCGGCCCGGAAGATCCAGACGAGCAGCAGGGCAAGAAACCCCGCCGCGCCGACAGTGACGAGGAGGATGTCGCGACGGGTCTCCTCGAGGCGGGCGAGGATCGGCGCGGCCGGCCGCTCGACGATCACGACGCCGTCGACGCCACCACCCGGGGTCGTGAGCGGGAAATACTCGACCAGCGTCGTCGCACTCGGGCCGGCCGATCCGGTCGGTTCCGCGGGTGGCGTTCCGCCGTCCGACTCCGACGACCGGATCTCCGAGCCGACCTGGCCGGCGGCAGCGGTCGACCAGGGCGCGGATGCGCCGACCGACACGCCGTCGAGCGCGGCGTCTGTCGAGACGACGACCGTGCCGTCGGGCGCGACGACGGCGAGCGTCTGGACGTCATCGCGAGAGGCGATGTCGGCCAGTCGGGCGCGGAGCGCCCCGCGTCGTTCGGGCGTGACCGCCGACGGGTCGAGGTCGGTCGTGCGGAGCTCGGGCAGGACGATCAGTCGAACGAGGCTCCGATCGCGCCCGGCTGCGGCATCGAGCGCGGTGGCCGAGAAGTGGACCGTGATGAGGACCGCCTGCGCAGCCGTCGTCACGCCGAGCAGCGCGAGGAACACCCCGAACACGAGCGCAAGGAGGTGCGGCCGGCGACGTCGCTCGGTCGGCGACCCCGTCGGCGCCGGCCTCCGCGCCATCTGGCTCGGCAGCTGGATGAGCGTCAACGGCGAAGCCTCGGCGGATGGACCCGATGTGGCCGCTACCGTCGCCACAGACCCGCCGCTGGTGCATCCCCCGAACGTACCGTTGCCGAGAGGTCGCGGTGACGCGCGTCACCGCCCGGTCGTCACCACCCCGACTCACTGCGGCGAGTCGCCCCGACGTCACTGCAGCGAGTCGCCCAGACGTCATTGCCGCGAGTCGCCCAGCGAGTGAACCGACGCCCGACCGATCCCCACGGATGCCCGCTCGACGGTTCCTTCGACGTTCGAGTCGTCCAGCGGCTCAGACGGCCGCCGGGCGGCTGTCTGCTGGGGCTCCGTCGTCTGTTGAGTCGCCTGGCGACTGACCGCACAAGACTGCGGTGCCGCGGCGACTGATCGCCGAACGACGTCGCCGCCGATGCCCACACCCCGCCGCGGCATCGCCGGGCGCACCGAACGACGCCGCGCGGCCGGGCCCGACAGCGGCCCGGGTGTCAGCCGAACCGGAACCGGGTGACGTCGGTCGGGAAGGCCGTCCAGGCGAACGCGACGCGGGGCCGGATCGCGATCGGACCGGGACCGGTGTACAGCTCCGGCGTCACGCCGTACTGCGGGTACTTCTCGTTCGAGAGCGCCGCGAGCCGGACCGCCGTATCGAGCGACACGCCCTCATCGAGCGACTCGGCGACCCCCTCGAGGATCACGACATCCATCCCATCGTCGAGATGGACCGCGACCTCGGGGTTGTCGAGCAGATCACGGACCCAGCGGGTCTCCGGGCTGCCGCCGACATACAGGACGCCGTCATGCCACAGCCCGTCGACCGGCCGGACGCGCGGCCGCCCACCGGGTCCCGAGGTCGCGATCCAGTAGACACGGGCGGCCGCGAGCCGGCCCTCGACATGGCTCCAGGGCAGGAGGTCGGCGGTCGACGCCGGGACGCCGTATTCGGAAGGCACGACGGGCCGGTCGATGGACCGTGGACGGGCTGGCGGGTCGGACCCGCGGGGCAGGGTCGGGGCAGTCTCGATCATCAGCAAAGCATCGCGCGGTTTCATGACACCTCATGTCAGGAACCGCCGGCCATCAGCCGGCGGCGCGTCGCATCTGCGCCCGCCCACGGTGAGTCGCCAGGCCGCCCGCCCGCGGTGGGTCGCCGAGCGTCAGCCGCGCCCGAGCGCCGCCTCCCGTGCAGCAGCGAACCCGCGGATGCCCTGCTCGACCATCGCGTCCGACGCCGTGAGGCTGATCCGGAACCAGCCCGGGACCTCGACCACGCTGCCGGCGAGGACGAGCACATCGTGCTCGCTGAGGATCGCCGCGAACGCCTGGTCGTCGTCGATCGGCGCCTTGGCCATGACGTAGAAGGTGCCCTCGGGCATCGTCGGCGCATAGCCGAGTGTGGTCAGCGCGGGCACGAGCCGGTCGCGTCGCCGCTCGAGCGCCCCGATGTCGATCGACAGCGCCTCGAGCTCCTCGATCGAGTGCTGCAGGAGGGCGTTCGGGAAGGCATAGCCGGTCGCGACCTGGCTCAGGGTGATGACCTGCCGCAGCTGCTCGCGCTCGGCCAGAGGGAGTGTCGGTGGCCAGGTGATGTAGCCGATCCGCTGCCCCGGGGTCAGGAGCGTCTTGCCGTACGAGTAGGTGATGATCGTGTGGGGATACGCCTCGGCCGGGCTGTGGAAGACGCGGCCGTCGTAGACGATCCGGTTGTACGGCTCGTCGGACACGATCCAGATCGGCGCCCCGTTGCGCTCCGATGCCCGCAGAAGCATCTCCCCGAGGGCCGTCCACGTCTCGAGCGGGTAGACCCGGCCGCTCGGGTTGTGGGGGCTATTGATGATGATCGCCCGGGTCCGCGGCGTGATCGCCGCCTCGATCGCCGCGGGGTCGATCTCGAACGTCGGAGCCTCGAGCTTCACCCGGACCGGGACACCGTCCGCGGCGACGATCAGCAGCTCGTAGAAGAACCACGGTGGCGACAGGAAGATGACCTCGTCGCCCGGCTCGACCAGCGCCCGGATCGTGACCGCCAGGGCGCCGAAGCCGCCGTTCGTCATCTGGACGTCGGCCGGGTCCCACTCGAGCCCGGTCCGCGGCGTGAGCGACCGGGCCACGACCGCCTGCGAGTTCGGCTCGCTCATCTTGTAGGCGTACCAGTCCTTGTCGCGTGGCTCGACGTGGTCCCGCAGGGCCGAGACGTACCCCGGCAGGGCGAGCTCCTGGGGATTGCCGACGGCGAAGTTCGCGACCGCAGGGTCGGTCATGCGGCGACCGATCGGTCCGCTGATGAAGGAGATCGGGAGCTCGATCGTCGACCACCAGCGCTGGAGGCGGGCCGGCGGGACGAAGGCGGGTCCGGTGGACGAGGCGGGGCCGGGCATGGTGGTCGTCATCGGGGCGTGGATCTCCATGGATCGGGGCGACGGATGTGGTCGCGATCGAGTATGCGCCGCCATGGGCACGACGTCGGCTGGCCTATCCTTCGCTCGTGCCGATCTACTCACTCGAGGACCCAGGCGAGCTCATCGCGCCGACGATCGTCGTCGCGTTCGATGGCTGGGTCGACGCCGGCTCCGCGGCCACGGCGGCGGTCGAGCAGCTGGCGAGCGGCGGTGACGACGACGGCGCGGTCGTCGCGACCTTCGACCCCGACGAGCTGTTCGACTACCGGTCCCGCCGGCCGACCCTCGAGGTCGTCGATGGCAGGCTGGCCGAGCTGACCTGGCCCGAGCTGAGCCTCAAGCGCTCCCGGATCGCCGGGCGCGACGTCCTGGTGCTGACCGGCCACGAGCCCGACTACCGCTGGCGCGCCGTCAGCCAGGCGGTCATCGAGCTGATGCAGCGCCTCGACGTCGCGGAATGGATCAGCCTCGGGGCGATCCCGGCGGCGGTCCCCCACACCCGGCCGGTGCCGGTCCTCGGGACGGCCTCGCGGCCGGATCTCATCAAGGCCGACGTCCCGACCGGGCCGCAGGGCACCTTGCGTGTCCCGTCGGCGGCGCTCTCGGTCCTCGAGATGGCGGTGACCGAGGCCGGCTTCCCGGCCGTCGGCTACTTCGCCCAGGTCCCCCACTACGTCTCGGGTCCCTATCCCGCGGCGTCGGTCGAGCTCCTCCGAGCGGTCGGTCGCCAGCTCGGCGTCGATGCCCCGCTCGGCGTCCTCCCCGACGAGGCCCGCCAGCTCCGGACCCGGCTCGACCTCGCCGCAGCGGCGGACGAGACGACCCGCTCCTACGTCGAGCGGCTCGAGGCGATGGTCGACGAGGAACGGCTGCCCGCAGGAGACGACCTGATCGGCGAGATCGAGCGCTTCCTCCGCGATCGTGGCGTCGAAGGTCCGCCGGGCGGGCCGGGGAGCGGTCTCCCGAACTGAGGCTCCTCGGAGCATCCGACCGGTCTGCGCGGGCGCGAGACGCAGAGACGCGTCGATGCCAGGGGCTCGGTCAAGGGGGAGAGCGTTCGGACCGCCGTGTCGCAAATGTTGCCGGCTCCGCCGCCGCCCGGCATCCCGCCGGAGGGTCGACGCGCCGCCGGTCCTCGTATCGCTGTCCGGCGGTCCGTTTCGCTGATGAGGAGACTACGCCCGCCCTCCGGCCTTTCCCATCTGCCAACCGTCAGGGGGAGGGTCGGCTGGATGACGTAGCCGGAAGGTGCCGAACGGCCCATGCATCGAGGACGGCATCGGAGAGGGCGGGCCAGGCGGTCAGCGCCCACGGGCCGAACTCGCGGTCGGTCAGGCAGGCCAGCGCGAGGCCGGCATCAGGGTCGACCCACAGGAACGTGCCGGCGCCGCCGAAGTGCCCGAACGTCCGAGGCGAGTTCGCCGACCCCGTCCAGTGGGGGACCTTGGCGTCGCGGATGTCGACTCCGAGGCCCCAGTCCATCGGGTCGTACCGCCCGAAACCCGGCAGGATGCCGCGCAGCCCGGGGAACGCGACGCTGGTCATGAGCCGGACCGACGATGGTGCGAGGACCCGGGGCCGCAGCAGCTCTGCGCCGAAGCGGGCGAGCTCGCTGACCGGTCCCCACAGCCCCGCCGACGGCCGCTCCCGGAGCTCGGTCCGCTCGATCCCGAGAGGGCGGAGCAGACGCCCGGCGAGGACCGCCGCGAACGGCTCGCCGGCCCGCTCCGCGACCAGCTCCCCGAGCATGTCGAACCCGGCGTTCGAGTAGATCCGGGTCCGCTCCGGCAGGCTGATCGGCTGGCGACCCTCGAACGGCAGGCCCGACGCGTGGGCGAGCAGATGGCGGACGGTCGCGCCGGGCGGCCCGGCCGGCTCGTCGAGGTCGATCGTCCCGGCCTCGACCTCGAGCAGGACGACCGCGGCGGTGAACGGCTTCGTCACCGAGGCCCACCGGAAGATCCGGTCGACATCGCCTCGCGAGGCCACCGGACCGTCTGGAGCGACGACGATCGCGGCGGCGTGGTCGACCTCCCAGCCGTCGATCGCCTCGAGCGCGACCGCCACGCGCGCGGCGGGGACGAGCGCGGCGGATCCGCCCGCGGCGCGCGGATCCGGGTCGGCGGATGTCATCGGGCCAAGTCTGCGACCTCCCGGGGGCGGTCCGCTTCGCGGTACGCTCGCCGCATGACCGATCCAGGCGGCCCGGCCCTCCGCACCGTCGCGGCGACCCGCTACGTGACGCCGCTCCGGGAGGGCGGCTCGCTGCCCGGGTTGATCGAGGCCGATGACGACGGGCTGTACGTCCTGAAGTTCCGTGGCGCGGGCCAGGGTGTCCGGGCGCTGACCGCCGAGGTGATCGCCGGCGAGGTCGGTCGGACCCTCGGTCTCGCCGTCCCGGAGCTCGTCCTCGTCGAGCTCGATCCCGCGCTCGGGAAGGCAGAGCCCGACAGCGAGATCCGCGAGCTCATCGTCCGGTCGCCCGGGCTGAACCTCGGGCTCGACTTCCTGCCCGGTGCCCTGCCGTTCGATCCGGCGAGCGGCCCGGTCACGGACCCCGACCTGGCCGCCTCGATCGTCTGGCTCGATGCACTGCTCACGAACCCCGACCGCTCGGCGCGGAACCCGAACCTGTTGCGCTGGCACGGCCGGCTGTTCTGCATCGACCACGGCGCGGCGCTCTACATCCATCACACCTGGCGCGACCCCGAGGCTCACGCGGTCGGTCGCTTCCCGCCGATCCGGGATCACGTCCTGCTGCCCTTCGCGAGCTCGATCCCCGAGGCCGAGGCACGGCTCGCGCCGTTGCTCGACGCCCCGACCCTCGCGGCGATCGTCGCGCTCGTCCCCGACGACTGGCTGGTCGAGGGACCGGTCGCCGACGGGTCGTCGCCCGGCGCCACGCGGGCCGCCTATCTCCACTACCTGGTGACCCGCCTCGGGGGCCCGAGGGCCTGGGTCGAGGAGGCCGAGCAGGCCCGCCTGGAGGCGATCGAACGTGCCGTCGCCTGAGCCGCGCGGCGCCACGCGGGCGCCGTTCGAGTACGCCGTCCTCCAGGTGGTGCCGGACCTCGAGCGCGATGAGCGCCTGAACGTCGGGCTCGTGCTGATGTGTCGGCCGCGCCGCTTCCTCGGGGCCCGCGTCGAGCTCGACGCGACGCGTCTCGCGGCGATCGCGCCGGGCTGCGATCCCGCGGCGATCGCGGCCCACCTCGACGTCGTCAGCCGGATCGCGGCCGGCGACCCGAGCGGTGGACCGATCGCCCGGCTCCCATACCCGGAGCGGTTCCACTGGCTCGTGGCGCCCTCGTCGACGATCGTCCAGCCCTCGGCCGTCCACACCGGTCTGACGAGCCAGCCCGGCCGGGAGCTCGACCGCCTGTTCGGGCGCCTCGTCTCCGCCCCTCGGTCGAGCTGAGCCGGATCGGCGCTGCGATGTCGCTGCAGCGCCCGGCCCCGGTCGTGGCGGCGCCCCGTGACATCGTCGGTGGCAAGATGACGGCGCGCGCCCGAGCGTGGGAGGAAGCCGCTCGATGACACTCGACCCGAATGCCCATCTCGATCCGAGTCAGATCCGCGACGTCCGCGGCCGCCGGATCGGCGGCGGGACGATGGCGCTGGGAGCCGGCGGGGGCGGCATCACGCTCCTCATCATCCTCGTCTACACGCTGCTCGGTGGGAACCCCGGCGACCTGACGGACCTGACCGGGACGACGATCGGCGACCAGCCGGTCGCCAGCGGCGCGGCCTCCGAGTGCACCAGCGGTGCCCAGGGCAGCACCCGCGACGACTGCCGGATCGTCGGCTACGTGAACAGCGTCCAGGCGTATTGGGATCACGAGTTCCAGAGCGCCGGCGAGACGTATGAACCGGCCCAGACGACCTTCTTCACCCAGGCGATCCAGACCGGCTGCGGCACCGCCAGCGCCGACAGCGGGCCGTTCTATTGCCCCGCCGACGGCTATGTCTACCTCGACCTCGGGTTCTTCGACGAGCTCCGAACCCAGTTCGGCGCGCAAGGCGGCCCGCTCGCACAGGCCTACGTGATCGCCCACGAATACGGCCATCACGTCCAGGACCTCCTCGGCATCCTGCGGCAGACCTCCGGGGGCTCGGGCGCGGGCAGCGATTCGGTCCGGACGGAGCTCCAGGCCGACTGCTTCGCCGGGGTCTGGGTCGACCATGCCCAGGGCACCGGGTATCTCGAGCCGGTCACCCAGGCCCAGATCTCGGATGCCCTCGATGCGGCCTCCGCGGTCGGTGACGACCGGATCCAGCAGAGCGTCCAGGGCGTCGTCAACCCCGAGACATGGACCCACGGGTCGTCGGAACAGCGGCAGCGCTGGTTCCTCACCGGCTACAAGGCCGGGGACCCGAACGCCTGCGACACGTTCAACGCGACCAACCTCTGAGCGCCCCTGCGCGCGCCGGCCCTAGACCCGCCCGGGACGGTCCGCGTGAAGCGGCAGGCTCGCGCATTCATGACAACTACTGTCAACCATCGCGCTACGATGTCACGCGATGCGCGCCTCGCGTCTCGTCTCGCTGCTCCTGCTGCTCCAGACGCGCGGTCAGCTGACCGCCGCCGAGCTCGCGCGCGAGCTGGAGGTCTCCGTCCGGACGGTCCACCGTGACGTCGAGGCGCTGGCGGAGTCAGGCGTCCCGATCTACGCCGAGCGCGGCCCGCACGGCGGCATCCGGCTCGTCGACGGCTATCGGACCCGCCTCACCGGCCTGACCCCCGACGAGGCCGAGGCGATCTTCCTCTCGGGACTGCCCGGACCCGCGGCCGAGCTCGGGCTCGGGACGGTGGTCGCCGCGGCTCGCCTCAAGGTCCTGGCTGCGCTGCCGACGGAGCTTCGGGCGCGGGCCTCGCGGCTGGTCGAGCGGTTCCACCTCGACGCCGCGTACTGGTTCGATACGGGCGAGCCGGTCCCGAACCTGGCGCTCGTCTCGGAGGCCGTCTGGGAGGGCCGCCGGCTGGAGATCGAGTACGACCGTGGCGAGGTGGTCGCCCGGGTCATCGACCCGCTCGGCTTGGTGATCAAGGGCGGCGTCTGGTATCTCGTCGCCCTGAGCGACGGCCAGACCCGGACGTACCGCGTCTCGCGCGTCGTCTCGGCGAGCATCCTCGACGAGCGGGTCGTCCGGCCGCCGGACTTCGACCTGGCGACGTACTGGGAGGAGTCGAGCGCGGCGTTCGAGCGCGACGTCCCCCGGATCACGATCATCGTCCGCGTCCGACCCGATCGGATGGACAGCCTTGCGCGGGCCGTCGGCAGTCGCGCGGTGAGAGCTGCCGAGACCCTCGACCGGCCCGACCCGGAAGGCTGGCACCACCTCCGGATCCGGCTGGCGTGGCCGGACGAGGCGGCCTCGATCCTGCTGGCTGGTGGATCCGACATCGAGGTCCTCGAGCCGGCCGACGTCCGCGAACGGATCGTCCGGAAGGCCGGTCGGATCCTCGAGCGCTACGGGGTGACTTCGCCGGTCCCGACCGGCCGATGAGGATGCGACCGCGTCGGTCGTGAGGCCGGCCGGGCGAGCGTGGCGACGCGCCCGGCGGCGGCCTTGATCTCCTGGACGAGGGCGTGATCGCGGGCATAGTCCTCGATCCGCCGCTGTCGCTCGACGTGGAGTGCATGGGTGAGCTGGTGCTGTGGGAGGAGCATCGGGCCTGTCCTCGTGCCTGCGATCGGCGGTCGATCGCGTGGTCTCGCTGGTTTCCCAGACCCTACCGCCTGAACCTGCCAGGTTCTGTCATGAACTAGCCAGGATGGTCGGATCGGCCCGGACGACGTCCCCCACGTCGCCGCGGAGGGCCGGATGGATCAGCCCGACAAGGCCCGGGACCGCGATGCACGCCGCCGCAGCCAGCGCGACGAGCTCGACCGGCGATCCCGTCAGGGCGATGCCGGCGAGCGCTCCGCCGATCGGCGGGGTCGACTGCATCAACGTCCGGAGCGACGCGAAGACGCGGCCCCGCATCGCCGGCGGGATGAGCCGCATCCGGATCGTCTGGGCCCAGATCGTCAGGGGCGAGACGAGCAGCCCGAACACGGCGAGCATGACGAGCGTCCCGGCAAGGGCCGGGCGAAGCGCCAGGCCGGCCAGGACGATCCCGGCGCTCGCCTGGGCGATGGCGACGGAACGGCCGAGTGGCCAGCGCCAGCGGATCGCCCCGACCACGGTCGAGCCGAGCAGCATCCCCGCGGTCATCGCGCTGACGAGCGCGCCGTACGTGGCGGCATCGCCGGCCAGGACCTCGCGGGCGATCGTCGGGAGGAGGACGAGCAGGGCGCCCTCGCCGATGTTCGCGCCCATGAACATCAGGGTGATCGCGAGGATCGCCGGGGTCGTGACGATGAACACGAAGGCCGGCCGGAGGCCACGGGCGGCCGCATCAGGAGACCCGTCCTCGTCCGCGTCGCGTGGATCGCGGCCGCGCCAGCGCATCGCGACCAGGCAGCCGACGAAGACCGCGTAGCTCGCGGCATCGACGAGCAGGACCCACCGCGCCCCGACGAAGCCGATCAGGATGCCGGCGATCGCCGGACCGGCGAGCCCGCCCAGCGAGTAGCTGATCGTCTCCATCGCGTTGGCCGTCTCGAGCCGGTCGCTCGGGACGAGCGAGGGGAGCATCGACGGGATCCCCGCAAGGCTGACCATGTAGAGCAGCCCGTAGACCGCGGCGACGACGAACAGCCAGCCCGATCCGAGGATGCCGAGGCCGGCCGCGACCGGCACCGACGCGACGGCGAGCCCCCGGATCGTGTTGTCGGCGATGAGGACCCGGCGCTTGTCGAAACGATCGAGGACGAGGCCGGCGGCGAGCCCGCCGACGATGACCGGCGCCGTGTAGCAGACGACCAGGAGGCCGACGTCGGCCGACCCGCCGCCGAGCTCATAGACGAGCCAGACGAGCGTCACCCACGACAGGCCATCGCCGAGGATCGATGCCGTGGCTCCGAGCCACAGCAGGGCGAAGTCCCGGTGTCGGAGCAGTTCGAGGTATCGCATCGGCCTGACCGGCAGCCTACGGAGCAGTCCTGCCGGGACATGTCAGGAAATGGCCCACCGGGCTCGGGCTACCATCGCCGCGATGACGTCCCCCGCCGCCGTCGCGCGCTGGCTCGTCGCCGACCCGCCGGCTTACCCCGAGCGACCGATCGACCGGCTCAGGCTGCCGATCCTCGGTCTCGACGTACCGGCGTTCGCGACCCTGACGCTGGCGGTCGTGACGATCCTGCTCCTGTACGACCGCAACTACGACATCCTGCCGCGGTTCGGCGAGATCGACCCGCGGAGCCTGCGCAACCAGGCGATCGAGCGGCTCGTGTTCTTCGGGATCGTGCCGGTCGTCCTGCTGCTGCTCCTGCGCGAGGACCCCCGCGTCTATGGGCTGCGGATCGGCGACGCGCGGCGCGGGCTCGTGCTCCTTCTCCTCCTCTCGATCGTGACGGTCCCGGCGATCGTCATCGTCGCCACGGTGCCGACGATCCGGGACTGGTATGCGCCGTCGATGACGACCGTCTCGAGCGTGGCGGTCACGAATGTCCTGGACCTCTATGCGAGCGAGTTCCTCCTCCGCGGCTTCCTCCTGTTCGCCCTCGTCCGGGCGATCGGTCCACTGGGCGTCATCGTCGCGATCGTCCCGTTCACGTTCACCCATATCGGCAAGCCGGACATCGAGGCGGCCTCGACGCTCCTGGGCGGGCTCGTGTTCGGCTGGATGGTCTGGCGGACCGGATCGATCTGGTACTCCGGCACGTACCACGTGATCATCCAGACGACCGTGATCGTCGCCGCGGCGGCGTGGGCCGGGCAGGGCGTGTCGCTGTGATCCCACTCCCGCGGATCCGGGCTCTGCTCGCCTTGATCGCGTCCGGCGTCGTGCTCGTCTCGGCCTGTGGGCCGACATCGGCGCCATCGGCGACCCGGACCGAGGCGACGTCGGGCACGACGAGCCCCTCGTCCTCGCCGTCGCCGAGCCCCTCCCCGATCACGGGTCTGACGTGGGGTCGGGCGGACGCGGTCGAGCGGCCGCAGATCGCGTTCGAGCTGCCGTCAGGGCCACCGCCGTCGGGACCCTCGGGGCCGGGCACCGCCGGTCACCCAGGGCACTTCCCCGGCCAGTCGATCGTCCAGGGTCTCGCCGTCGGCCCGGACTCGCTCGTCGCGATCGGATCGACCTATCCGGGCTGGACGCCGACCGCGTGGCGCTCGACCGACGCTCGCCACTGGCAGCTCGTCGCGATGGGCGCGGAGACGGCGACGTTCCCGGTCGCCATCACGACCGGCGCACAGGGAGAGCTCGTCGCGGTCGGCCGGTCGGATCGCATCGCCGTCGCCTGGACCTCGACCGACGGCCTCGGGTGGGCGATGCACAAGCTCCCGGTCGACTCTGCCACCTCGGAGCGTGCCTGGGCAGTGCTCCCGTACGGTGACGGGTACCTCGCCGGCGGGTCGATCGGGCCGGAGATCGGCGAGCGCCACGCGCGCTTCTGGCGCTCGGAGGACGGCGCGTCATGGCGGGCGGTCGCCGACGATCCCGCGTTCGAGGGCGCGGAGATCCGCGACATCGTGGACACGCCACGGGGCTTCGTCGCCCTGGCGACGACAGGCCCGGGCGAACGGCCGACCGGTTCGGTCGCGTTCGTTTCGCGGGACGGAGACATGTGGACGAGGGTCGACGACCCATCGCTGGCCGCTGGGCTCGTCGCCGGCGCGACGGTCGGGCCGCACCAGCAGATCGTCGCCGTCGGGACCACGCCCCAGCAGGACGAGGCGGTCGTCTGGAGCTCAGACGTCGGGACGAGCTGGCAGCGTCAGCCAGCCGAGTACAGCCGTGACGGGCTTGGCGGCAAGGTCCTCATGACCGCGGTGGCGCGATGGGCCGACTCGCTCGTGGCCGTCGGCGAGTCAAATGCCCTCCAGTACCCCGATGCCCGGATCTGGACCTCGGCGGATGTCCGGACGTGGTCGACTGCGCCGCGCCAGCCGATCCTGAACCAGGGAGAGATGACGGCGGTCGCTCCGTTCCGGGACGGGCTCGTGGCGGTCGGGACGTTCGGAGCCCCCGACGACTCCATCCCCCAGGTCTGGCTCAGCCCGCCATCGCTCGGCGGCTGACTGCCCATCGGGCGCTTGACATCGCGATCGCGGGACCGGTATTCTGCCGCACAGTTAATTAGCCATGCGGCAAAGTACAGGACGACGACCGGCACCCAGGATGGACACCGACCCACTCAGCACGACCCTCAACGCGCTCGCCGATCCGACCCGACGGGCGATCCTGACTCGACTGGCTCAGGGCGAAGCGACCGTCTCGGAGCTCGCCGCCCCGTTCGACATGAGCCTGCCTGGCGTGTCGAAGCATCTGAAAGTCCTCCGCAACGCGGGTCTCATCACGCAGGGTCGTGATGCCCAGTGGCGACCATGCAAGATCGAGCCCGCGCCGCTGCGCGACGTCTCCGATTGGGTCGGTCAGTACCGCAGGCTGTGGGAGGAGCGGCTCGACAGGATGGACGCCGTGCTGCGCGAGATGCAGGGCCTGCCGCCCAGCTCCCCCAGCGACGGACAAGGAGAAGACCGATGACCGTGACGCGCGACGACACCGCCACCGCCCTGGCGTCGCTCCAGGCGTCCCTGCGCGGGACCGTGATCGGACCGGAGGACGCCGAGTACGACGCCGCCCGCCGGGTCTTCCTCGGTGACGTCGACGGCCGCCCGGCAGCGATCGCCCGCGTCGCTGACACCGAAGACGTCGCTCGGGTCATCGAGATCGCCCGCGAGTCGGGTCTGGAGCTGGCGGTCCGGAGCGGCGGTCACAGTGCCGCCGGCCACAGCACGACCGACGGTGGCATCGTCCTCGACCTCCACGATCTGACGAGCCTCGACATCGACGCCGACGACCGTTCGGCGTGGGCCGGTGGGGGTCTGACAGCCGGCGCGTACTCGAGCGCGGTCGGCGCCCAGGGGCTCGCGACGGGCTTCGGCGACACGGCATCCGTCGGGATCGGCGGGATCACCCTCGGCGGTGGGATCGGCTACCTCGTCCGCAAGCACGGTCTGACGATCGACTCGCTGCTCGGCGCGGAGATCATCACGGCCGATGGCCGGGCCAGGGTCGTCGACGCCGAGCACGAGCCGGATCTCTTCTGGGCCCTCCGCGGCGGTGGCGGCAACTTCGGCGTCGTCACCCGGTTCCGGTACCGGCTCCATCCGCTGCCGGAGGCGTTCGGTGGGCTCCTCGTCCTGCCCGCGACGGCGGAGACGATCGCCGGCTTTCTCGCTGCGGCCGAAGCGGCCCCGGACGAGCTCTCGACGATCGCGAACGTCATGCCGTGCCCGCCGCTGCCCTTCGTCGCGGAGGAGCATCACGGCCGGCTGGTGATCTTCGGCATCCTCCTGTTCGCCGGCGACCCGGCCGATGGGCAGCGTGCCGTCGCACCGTTCCGGGCGCTGGCGACGCCGCTCGGGGACCTCCTCCGACCGATGCCGTACGCCGAGATCTACCCGCCGGAGGACGAGTCGTATCGACCGCTGGCGTTCAGCCGGACGCTGTTCACCGATCACATCGACGAGTCGACCGCGGCAAACATCCTGGAGCGCCTGGCGGCGATCGACGCACCGATGCGGGTCGCCCAGCTCCGGGCCCTGGGTGGCGCGATGGCCCGGGTGCCCCCGGACGCGACCGCGTTCGCTCACCGCGACAGCCGGCTGATGGTCAGCGTCGCCGCGTTCTATGGCGGTCCGGAGGACCTTCCCGAGAAGCAGGCGTGGGTCGAGGACCTCGCGGCCGACCTTCGCCAGGGCGCGCCACGGGCGTACGTGAACTTCCTGGCCGATGAAGGCGAGGCGCGGATCCACGACGCCTACCCGGGCGCGACCTGGGACCGCCTCGCGGCGATCAAGGCCGCCGTCGACCCGGACAACCTGTTCCACCTGAACCAGAACGTCCGACCCGCGCAGGAGCGGGCCCGATGACGCCGCGGATCGCAGCCCTCGAGGCGTCCCCGACCAGCTGACCGTCGGGGCGTCAGGCGGCCGACGCTCGCCGAGTCCGCCGTCCCGCTGCGACCCTCGTGTCGCCTCGGGTACGGTCACCACATCAGCGCCGGCCTCGGTCTCCGAGGCCGGCGCATCCGCGTTCCACGCCCGGCGCTACAGTCAGGCCGTGACCTACGACGATCTGCTCAAGCTTGCTCGTCGAGCCGAGGGTCAGACCCTCGAGACCGTCACCGGACGCCGGTTCACGGTCGGGATCTACCTCGACTGCCCGTTCTTCACGCCGGCCTCGAGCGGTCTCGGGCGGAGCGATGGCCGGCGGGCGGCCGAGGCGTTCGTCGAGCGGTACACCGCCACCGGCAGCCTCCGGCCCGCCGACTACGCTCGGACGACCCGCAACGCCTCGTACTTCATCGGGCTCGTCCTGTGGGGCATGTCGCATCCTTGACCCAGCGTCCTCTGACTCTGAGGCCGTGGATGGCCCATCCGATGTCCTGGTCGACGGCCCCACCGCGCTCACGGTCGAGTTCACGTCGCCCTCCGGCGGCATCGTCCCCGACGAGTCCGACATCATGCAGACGTTGACCTTCACGTCCTAGGCGTCCCGGAGCGCCCGCCGCTCGCCTGTCAGCCGATGTCGACCACGCAGAAGCGATTGCCCTCGGGGTCGGCCAGGATCACGTAGTCGGCGTCGGGCGGGCGCTTGTCCCAGTGGACCTCGGTGGCGCCCAACCCGATCAGGCGCTCGACCTCGGCCGCCTGGTCCTCCGCGTACAGGTCGAGGTGGATCTTCGGCGGGATCTGGACCGGCGCCCGGACCTGATCGAGGGACAGATTCGGGCCCGCGCCATCGTGGGGTCGCAGGATCGCGAAGTCGCCGTCGCGATGCCCGACCTCGTAATCAAGGGCGGCCGTCCAGAACGCGATCTGGCGCTCGGTGTCCTCGGTCCGGATGACGATCGAGCCGACGCGCAGCATGGCCCGAGGATATCGCCGGATCACCTCAACCGCGACGGACGAGATGCGCCAGCCACGCGTCCCGGTCGAGGGGGCTCGGAGCGGTCCGCTCGCGCCGCGGCGGCGACACCGGGACCGGCTGGTAGCCACCGGGCCGGGTCTCGATCACGCCTTCGCCGCCGGTCAGGCCCGACAGCTGATGCTGGAGATCGCGGACCCGGGCCACGGGCAGGACGGCGTCGACGGTCGAGAGCCCGTTCGCCGAGAACTGGCTCCGGACCCGTCCCCCGAGACGTCCGAGGGCGGCGAGGACCCCTGGAGCGCTGGCCGACGGCATCTCGAGGGCGGCTGTGACGAGCGGCTCGCAGACCCACGTCCCGGCCTGTTCCAGGGCCGTCATGAGGACCAGCTGGGTGAGCCGGCGGAAGTCGGCCGGGGTGGTGGTCGGCGACATGTAGCCGCAGTCCCACATCGTCACTCGGCAATCATTCACCTGCCAGCCGCTCAGCCCCTCGGCCAGCGCCTCGCGGACGTAGACCTCCATCTGCTGGGTCATCGCCTCGACGGTCCGGTAGATGTACAGCGGGACGAGCCGGACCTCGACATCGAGCCGAAACTCGATCCCCGATCCGGGCGGGAGCGGTTCGATGCGGAGGCCGCTCGTCGCGGGGAACGGGTTCGTGCTGAGCGGCGAGCTCCGACCGGTGATGTTCGACTTCGAGCGGGCGTGGATCACTTCGTCGGCCGAGCCGGTCCGGGCCGGCCACTCCATGCACAGGGTCGTCGTCTCGCGGAAGTCGGCCTCGATCCCGTAGTCGCGCAGGAGGGTCGCCCCGATGACCTCCTTCTGGACGTCGCCGTAGAGCGAGACGGAGATCTCGTGCCGGCGGTCGTCCTGCCGGACGTTGATGAGGGGGTCCTGCTCGGCCAGCTGTGACAGCGCCGCGCGGAGGCTGCCGCTCTGCTCCGGATGGACCGCGTAGACGACCGACTCGAGGGTCGGCAGCGGGAAGTGCCGCTCGGTCGGATCGACCGGGGCCTCGCCGATCGCGTCGCCCACCTGGACGGCGCCGAGCCCCCAGACCCGGGCCATCTGACCGGCGGTCACCGACGCACGACCCGGCACGGGCCCGGGCAGGAAGGTGCTGATGGACGACGGCTTGGCCTCGGTCTCGCCGATCCAGACGCGGCGGCGAGGTCTCAGCGCGCCGGAGAAGAGCCGGACGTAGGCGACCCGTTCGCCCGACGCCGTCCGCTCGATCTTGAACACCCGACCGGAGACGGGCCCGTCCGGGACACCATCGGAGGCCGGGAGGAGCTCGGCGATGCCCGTGAGCAGCGCATCGATCCCCTGGCCGTTCATCGCCGACCCCGCGAAGACCGGGTGGACCAGACCCTGGCGCGTCTGGCGGGCGAGCGCGCGCCGGAGCCGGGGGCCGGTCAGCGCGGCCTCGTCGGTGAGGTAGTCGCGGAGGAGCGCCTCATCCCGCTCCGCGAGGGTCTCGGCAAGACGCTGGCGGAAGGCCGGGTCGTCATCGTCGCAGCGCGAGAAGGTGGCAGCCTTCGTGCCCGGGTCATGGACGGTCCCCATCGCCAGGACGCCCGGCGACAGCCGGCGCGCCATCGCGGCGAGGACGCGTCGATCGTCGGCCCCCGCGCGGTCGATCTTGTTGAGGAAGATCAGGGTCGGGACGCCCATCCGCCGGAGGGCCCGCATGAGCAGCGGTGTCTGGGGCTGGACGCCCTCGACGGCCGAGACGACGAGGACCGCCCCGTCGAGCACGCCAAGGACGCGCTCCACCTCGGCGATGAAGTCCGGGTGGCCGGGCGTGTCCACGAGATCGACCGCCAGGTCGCCGATCGCGAACGTCGCGACCGCGGAGCGGATGGTGATGCCGCGTTCGCGCTCGAGGTCGAGGAAGTCGGTCTGGGTGGTGCCGGCGTCGACGCTGCCGATCGAGGCGATCGCGCCGGAGGTGTAGAGAAGGCGCTCGGTGAGAGTGGTCTTACCGGCGTCGACGTGAGCGAGGATGCCGAGATTTAGGGTGCGCATGGAGCCTCATGCCTTCCAAGGAGGTGGTCACCTTCTGGCTGGTCACGAGTGCTCCCATGTCGCTCCTTTCCGGTGTCGATGGTGTGTCTGTGTCGCAGAAGAGAGTGCCACGGCCGGTCAACACGATCCGACCGCCGGATCGGCGCGCGCAGCGATCTCGTCCGCTCTCACGACGATGAGGCGTGAGGACGGGTAGATCGCCGGGATGGCGACGACCGTTCGTCAGCCCTTCGGCTGGACGACCGCGAGGACGTTGCCGCTCGGGTCGACGAACCAGGCGGCCCACGAGTGACCCATGTCGGCGATGCCGTCGGTCGTGACGGGATCCGGGGCGACGTACTCCTCGATCCGGACGCCACGAGCACGCAGATCCGCGAGCGCCGCATGGATGTCCGACACGCGCCACGCAGCCTGCGTCTGGGTGTCGCTGGTCCCGACCGTGCTGAGGGTCACGACCAGCTGGGATCCACCGCCGCTCCGGAAGACGATCCGGTCGCCCGCGTCCTCGCGGGCGATCTCGAGGCCCAGGACGCCGTGATAGAAGTCGCGGCTGGCGTCGAGGTCTTTGGCGAGGAGGATCGGGAAGACGAGGTGCTCGCTCAACATCGTTGGTGCTCCATGGCGTATCGGTCGCGCGGCGACCGCGGCCGGTGGCCGGGTACGGGGTCGACCACGAGAGCGTGCCGCATCGAGCGCCGCCGCGCGCTGGCGCGATCCTTGGCGGCGATTTGGGAACCATCAGCCACCCGACGACGCCATCCATCATGAGCCGGTCATCCGTGCTCGACCCGCGTCCTGGGGGACTCCCGGCGGCGACGGACTCCTGAGCGTCGCCGCCGGGAGGGGATGCGAGGCAGAACCGGGGGCCATCGTCTACCGGTTCGCGGGTTGCGTGGCGTGCGTCGGAGGCCTAGCATCGTCTGGTCTGCTGGAGTCACGATCACGGCCCGCCACGCACCCCGGCGAGGGCCGCTCTGCAGGCGCCCAGAGGAGGTATCCGAACACCGGTCACGCATCGTCGGTGGGCGCCTCTGCCGGGGGGCGACGGGACACCTGATCCCGGATGACCGACGTCCGATCCACCTGCACGCTGTGGTCCCGATCCACGAGGTCCGTCTCGTCGGACGATCGCCGGTCGAGGCTCACACGAAGTTCGCGTCGCTACTCCCGTGGGGTACCACGGTCCTGCTGAGAGGAGACTCGCTCGATGGCCGAAGAATATGGTCAGACGCTCGCGGTATTCGTCCTGGACAAGGCCAAGGCATCGCGCCGACTCCTGAAGCGGATCCAGGAGATCGACGATGTCGACCCCAACGTGAAGATCGTGGATGCCGCGATCGCCGAGCGGACCAGGTTCCGCGTCAAGGTCCACCAGACCAAGGACCTCGGCGGCGCGAAGGGCACCGTCCGTGGCGCCGGGCTCGGCGTCATCGTCGGAGCGATCCTCCTGGGGCCCGGCGGGGCGATCGTCGCCGGCGCGGCGGGCGGCGTCCTGAACGGGCTGCGGAACCGCCTGCACGACATCGGGATCGACGACAAGTTCATGCGCCAGATCACGAAGGAGATCGAGAAGGGCAAGAGCGCCCTCTTCATCCTCTACGAGGGCAACTGGTCCGGGTCGATCGGGATGATCGAGCAGGCCGTCGCGGCCGAGAAGGCCCTCCTGATCCACAGCACGCTGCCGGCCAAGACCGAAGCCGCCCTGAAGGCGCTCGTCGACCCGGCCGTCGAGGAGCTCGGCGGCGAGGAGGTCGTCGAGGACTACGAGGTCGAGGTGGCCGACGAAGCCGTGACGACCGAGGCGGAGGCGGCGGCCGAGGCGGAGGAGCCGGCCGAGGCTGCCGCACCGGCGGCGGCCCCTGATGACCTGACCCAGCTCGCTGGCGTCGGGCCGAAGGCGAGCGAGGCGCTCGCGGCGGCGGGCATCACGACCTACGCGGCGCTGGCCGAGGCCAACGAGCCGCAGCTCCGACACGCCCTGCACTCCGCGGACATGGTCCCGCCCGCCAACGTGGCGTCGTGGCCGATGCAGGCCAGCTATGCCGCCCGGGGCGACTGGCAGGGCCTGATGAAGTACAACAACAAGCGAGCCGAGCCGAAGCACGCCGGCGAGAAGAAGAAGGCCGCAGCCACCAAGGCGGCGGCGCCCGACGATCTGACGCAGCTGAGCGGCATCGGACCCAGGATCTCCACGATCCTGTCGGCCGGCGGTGTGACGACGTACGAGGAGCTCGAGCACACCGATCCATCGGAGCTGCGGACGATCATCGCCCAGGGCGGGGCGCTGCCACCCTCGGCCCTCGACACGTGGCCGACGCAGGCGTCATACGCGGCGCGCGGCGACTGGTCTGGCCTCGCGACCTACAACAGCCGCCACTAGTCCCTGGACGGGACGGGCGTCGGGCCACCCGACACCCGTCCCGTGGATCGGAGAGGCGGCAGTGG
This sequence comes from uncultured Chloroflexia bacterium, assembly GCA_963729175.1. Classification (GTDB taxonomy): domain Bacteria; phylum Chloroflexota; class Limnocylindria; order Limnocylindrales; family CSP1-4; genus CAVSMY01. The sequence continues at coordinate 304,217 of CAVSMY010000010.1, forward strand.
ATCTCGTCCTCATCCATGGCTCGTACTTCGGCGCGTGGTCGTGGGACCTCCTGACGCCCGAGCTCGAGCGCCAGGCCACACGGTCACGGCGGTCGACCTGCCGATCAGCGAGCGCGGTCTCGGCGCCTCCGACTATGCGGATGCGGTCCTGGCCGCATCGGACGGTGGCGAGCCTCCCGTCCTCATCGCCCATTCCATGGCGGGCCTCGTCGCGCCGATCGTGGCGGCGCGGCGCGAGGTCCGGCAGATGATCTTCATCGCGGCGTTCCTCGCCAAGCCCGGACTGAGTGCCCAGGACCAACGCGCCGCCGAACCCATCGACCCGACGACACCGGCCACGACCGCCGAATGGATCGACATGGGAGATGGCCTCTGGTCCGTCGGACCGAACACCGCGCGCGAGCTGTTCATGCACGACGCCGACGACGGGGTTGCCGCGTGGGCTCTGCCGCAGCTCCGGCCGCAGTTCTACGGAGTCATGTCGGAGATCACGCCACTCGGCGAGTGGCCGGCGATCCGGAGCGACTACATCGTGTGCCGCGACGACCACGCGTCGAACCCGGAGTGGGGTCGGACCGCTGCGCGCGAGAGGCTCGGCGTGACCGCGACCGAGATCGACGGCGGTCACTCGCCGATGCTGTCGCGGCCGGCCGAGCTCGCCATCGTCCTGGACGGGCTCATCCGGGGATGAGCCCGACGCCCTGGCTATCCGGTCGACACGAAGTGAAGGTCGTCGCGGCCTTCGAGTGAGAACGTGTCACCTGCGCCGGAGGCGACGTCGATGACGAAGAGCGGGTGGCGCCAGCGCTCGTCCATCTCGCGGTCGATGTAGAAGGATGCAGGCCCGATGACGCCGATCAGGGCGTCACCGGGCCCGAGGAGCAGCTCGCCGCGGCGCATGCATACGGGCGCGCTGCCGTCACAGCAGCCTCCCGACTGGAGGAAGACCAGCGGCCCGTGCTCGGCGGCGAGACGCTCGATCAGCTCGAGCGCCGCGGGTGTCGCTTCGACGCGGGTCTCGGTCCGAGACCTCGCCCCAGGACCAGTCCGGGGCCTCGTCTCGGGCCGTGTCCGGGGCCCTGCCCCGGACCGGTCACCCTCCATCGGTCGGTCCTAGTCTCAGAAGAAGCCGAGCGGCTTCGGGCTGTAGCTCACCAGGAGATTCTTCGTCTGGGAGTAGTGGTCGAGCATCATCTTGTGGTTCTCGCGACCGACGCCGGAGGCCTTGTAGCCACCGAACGGCGCGCCCGCCGGATACAGGTGATAGCAGTTCGTCCACACCCGACCCGCCTTGATGGCACGACCCATCCGATACGCGCGGCCCTGGTCGCGGGTCCAGACGCCGGCACCCAGGCCGTACATCGTGTCGTTGGCGATCGCCAGGGCCTCGGCCTCGTCCTTGAACGTGGTCACCGCAAGGACCGGACCGAAGATCTCCTCCTGGAAGATCCGCATCGAGTTCGTGCCCTTGAGGACGGTCGGCTCGAAGTAGTAGCCCTCGGCGAGCTCGCCGGGGAGCACGTTCCGATGACCGCCGATCAGGAGCTCGGCGCCCTCATCCAGCCCGATCTTCACGTACTTCGTGATCTTCTCGAGCTGGGCGACGGACACCTGGGCCCCGATCTGGGTCCTGATGTCGAGCGGATGGCCCTGCTTGATGGCCTCGATCCGACCGAGGCAGCGCTCCATGAACCGCTCGTAGATGGACTCCTGGATGAGCGCCCGTGACGGACACGTGCAGACCTCACCCTTGTTGAACGCGTAGAGGACGAGCCCCTCGACCGCCTTGTCGAGGAAGTCGTCGTCGGCAGCCAGGACATCCTCGAAGAAGATGTTCGGGGACTTGCCGCCGAGCTCGGTGGTCGACGGGATCAGGTTCTGGGCGGCGTACTGCATGATCATCCGGCCGGTCGTGGTCTCGCCGGTGAACGCGACCTTCGCGATCCGCTTGCTGGTGGCGAGCGCCGTGCCGACCTCGGATCCCGGCCCGTTGACGACGTTGACGACGCCGGCTGGGACGATGGGCTCGATAAGCTCCATCAGCTTGAGGATCGACCACGGTGTCGGGCTAGCCGGCTTGACGACGGTCACGTTGCCCGCCGCGAGTGCCGGGGCGATCTTCCACGCGGCCATCAGGATCGGGAAGTTGAACGGGATGATCTGTCCCACGACACCGAGTGGCTCGCGGAACTGGTATGCGATGGTGTCCTTGTCGATCTCGGAGATCGAGCCTTCCTCGCCGCGGATCACGCTGGCGAAGTAGCGGAAATGGTCAGAGGCGAGTGGGATGTCGGCGGCGAGCGTCTCGCGGACCGGCTTGCCGTTCTCCCAGCTTTCGGCGACCGCGAGCATCTCCCGGTTGGCATCGATGACATCGGCGATCGCGTTGAGGACGCGCGAGCGCTCGGTGACGGATGTCTCGGCCCAGGCCTCCTTGGCGGCATGCGCGGCGTCGAGCGCGAGCTCAACGTCCTCGGCCGTCGACTTCGGGACCTCGGTGAACGGCCGGCCCGTCGCCGGCGTCAGATCCGCCGCATAGGCGCCCTTCTTCGGCGCGACCCACCGTCCGCCGATGAAGTTGTCGTACCGCTCCTTGAGCGGCACGGGGCTCCCGGACATGCCGGGCGGCGCATAGGTGAATTCGGTCTCCAGTACGGCCATGGCGGCCTCCTTTGTCCCCGCAGGGACGACTCGTCGAGGCGACGCGGGCGTCGGAGTCGGCGCACGCGCAGCGGCGGCGCACAGGGTCGACCGGTGACCCCGGCCGACATGATCGGTATACGACGGTCGGCCGGGCGTTGCCCAGTGCCCGATGGCCCGAATCGCGTCGCCGATGCCGGCCCGCCGCGTCATCGCGGTCACCCGCCGGAGGCGACCTCCGTCAGGTCCCGGTCCTGCATCTCCCAGGTGTGGTCGAGCACGTGGTAGGCCGTGTGGCGGAGCAGGTATGGGATCGTCCACTTACCGAGCGGCTTCCCCTCCGCGTACCAGTCGCGCATCGCCTCGACGAAACGGTCGCGGTGATGGGCCAGCCCGCCGGGCGTCTGGAGGTCATCAAGCTCGGACGGCACCTTCACGCGCCTCGAGAAGTCGCGACCCTCGTTCCCCAGGACATGCCGAACGATCACGTCGCGGGAGCGGCCGCCGCCCCGGACTCCCGGCCGGAGCTCCGCCGAGACGCGGGCGGCCGTCTCGTCGAACTCGGCCCACGCCGCACGCAGCAGTCGCACCTGGCGGTCGAAGGTCGGCGCATCGAACGGCTCGCGGTCGAGCGGCGACGGCGCGAACGAGATGCCCCAGAAGTCGGTCGAGCCGACTCCCGGGTACCGCCCGATGATCTCGGGGTCGGTCTGGGTGGCGAGCTCGGAGTCCCGCCCGACGCGCCTCGCGACCGGGAGGTACCGCGGCACGTAGCGGGCGAGCTTCTCGACCGCCTCGTCCTCCGTCTTGCCACCTCGCTCGAGTCCTGGCCAATCCGCCGCGACGGCGACCCAGCGCTTGCCCCGAGTGGGCTGTTCGACGAGCACGCGAAGCCGGGACGTCATCCGCTCACGACCTTCTCGACACCGATGAGCACCGGCTCATCTTGCCGGAAATAGAATCAGCCGGCTGCCGACCGGCTGGCTCTCGTGTCCGATCTCGTCCACGTACTGCACCGGCGTGGCCACGACGTCGTCCGGCAGCTTCACTCCGGTCGCGTGGTTCGGGCAGTCCCCGCCGGGGTTCTCGGCTAGATCGCTCTTCAGCTGAGTCGCTCGGCCAGTCCGACGATGATGCCCTCGGGGCCGCGGACGTAACAGAGCAGGTAGCTGTCCTCGTACCGCACCAGCTCGCCGATGAGCTCGGCGCCGTGGGCCTCCAGGCGGGCGAGGACGTCCGCGATGTCGTCGACCGCGAACATGATGCGACGGATGCCCAGGGCGTTCACCGGCGCGTCTTCCGGCTCGGCCCTGACCGCCGCTGGCGTGTGGAACTTGTCCAGCTCGATCCGCCCGTGGCCGTCCGGGGTCCGCATCGAGGCGATGGTGGCTCGGACGCCGTCGAGCCCGATGAGGCGGTCGACCGACCGGCCCTCGACGACCGTCTCGCCCTCAAGCTCCAGGCCGAGTTCGGCGAAGAACGCCTTTACAGCCTCGAGGTCGTCGACGACCAGGAGGACGTTATCCATCCGCAGAACAGTCATCGCCCGACGATCAGTCGGGCCGGCGACCGGCGCAACTGACAGGACTCAATCGACGTACTGGAGCGGCGTGACCACGAAGTCGTCCGGCAGCTTCACGCCGGTCGCATGGTTCGGGCAATAGCCGTACGGGTTCTTGTCGAGGTACTGCTGGTGGTAGTCCTCGGCGAAGTAGAACGCCGGCGCGGGCGGCCCGACGATCTCGGTCGTGATCGCCCCGTAGCCGGCCGCCGAGAGCCGCTCCTGATACATCGCCCTGGACGCCTCCGCGGCGGCGCGCTGGGCCGCGTCGTGGACGAAGATCGCAGACCGATACTCGCTCCCGCGGTCATTGCCCTGGCGCATGGACTGGGTCGGGTCGTGGCTCTCCCAGAAGACCTTGAGCAGTGCCTCGTAGGTCGTCACCGACGGGTCGAAGACCACGCGCACGGTCTCGGCATGACCCGTGCGGCCCGTGCACGACTCCTCGTACGTCGGGTTCGGCGTGGAGCCGCCCTCGTAGCCGACGGCGGTCGTCCAGACGCCGGGCTGCTGCCAGAACGCCTTCTCCTCGCCCCAGAAGCAGCCGAGCGCGAACTCGGCGATCCGCGAGCCGGCCGGGTACGGGCCGCCGATGGGGGTGCCGAGGACGCGGTGCGTGCCCGGCGTCATGATCGGCGACGATCGCCCGGGGAGGGCATCGGCGGGAGACGGGATGGCGTCGGGCTTGGAGCTGAAGAACCTCATGCCCGCAGTCTAGTGAGCGAGCGTGACGGCTCGGTGACGTCGGACGGGCCGTCGGACGGGCCGTCGGACCGGCCGTTTCCTACTCGACGACGATCCGGACGCCGTCGCCGTCCTCGTCGAGCGTGGCGATGATCGGCCCCTGGAAGCCCGTCCGGACTGCCTCGCGGATCCGGTCGAGCTCGGGTCGGGCGAGGCCGGGGATCCGGCCCATCGCGAGCTCCCCGAGCGAGGTCGGCAGGCGGAGGTCCACGGCGCGCTTGCCGTTCTCCATCACCTCGATCCGGAGGTAGCGCGGCTGACCGGGCTCGGCTCGACGGGTCTCGGGCTCCTCCGAGAGGCCCTCCGACACCCTGTCCGCCTGGTCGAGCGCCGCGAGGATCTCGTCCGCCTCGTCCGCCGTCAGGCGGCCCTCGGCGACGAGGCGGAGGACGGTCTCAAGCGATGCGGACACGGGACGATCGCTCCATCGTGGCGAGGCGACGCTCCGCCTCGATCAGGTCGATCCGCCCGGCCTCGAGGTCGCGCAGGACGCCGAGCTCGGGGTCATCGTCAGCCTGCTCGACTGACTGATGCGGCTCGAACGCCGGTGCGGCCTGTGGCGGCGGCGGCTCCGCGACCGAACCCGCCGGTGATGCATCGATGGGCATCACGGTCGATGCCTCGCTCATGACCGGTGCGGGCGCAGCGGCCGGGGCCGTGGGGCCATGACCGCGCGGCGCGGCGATCGGGAGCCGCACGTCTCCGGACAGCGTCCGGACCCGGATCGTCGGGCCGTCGCCGGCGACCATCGAGCGTCGGCCCTTGCCACCGCTGAACAGGTCGGCCGACCCGTCGATGATGTCGCCCGAGAAGGTGGTGATCTCGATCCGGGCCGGCCCGTCGAGCTGGAGGTCGGCGTCGCCGCTCACCGACTCGATGCTGAACGGCCCCTCCCCCATCAGCTGGCCGGAGATCCTGACGTCTCCGCTCGTGGTCTTCATCACCGCGCGCGACACGGCCGGGACGGCGACGTCGATGTCGCCGGACACCGTCCGGGTGCCGATCGCGAGCGCCACCCCGGCCCGGATCTTCACGTCGCCCGAGACCGTCTCGGCGGTCTGTTCGCCGCCGACTCCGACGAGCTCGACGTCGCCCGACACGGTCCGCAGGGCAGCGGACCCGACCACGTCGAGCACCCGGATGGTGCCGCCGGTCGACTCGATCCGCATCCGGGTCCCGGTCGGGACGGCCAGCTCGAGCGGTCCCGGCTCATGGCGCAGGTCGAAGATCCCCTGGTGGAGCGGGCGGAGGTCGAGCCGCCCGAGCCCCTTGTCGACCGCGTACTCCTCGGCAAGGTCGCCGTCCCGGAGGGTGACGGTCGCGACCGGACCGTCGACCCCCCGGACGAGGATCTCGGCCGACGTAGTGCGGACGGTCAGGCTGCCCTCGAGCCCGATCTCGTGGCTGTCGGAGACGGACGTCGTGGTCGTGAAGCTCATCGTGTCCTCCCAAGGGCGCGGATGGCGACGGCGGCCTCTTCCGCCGTCAGCTCGTGACTGGCGAGTCGGGCCAGGATCGCCTGGCGACCCGCGGCGATCCCCGCTTCGTCGGATGACGGCGTGTCGGCCATCGCCGACTCGGGCGGCTCCTCGACCTCCGCCGCCTCCCCGAGGCCGAGGGCCCGGACGAGGGCCTCGACGCGGTTCCGGACCGTCGGATACGAGATGCCGAGCTCGCGCTCCATCTCGCGGAGGTTGCCCCGCGAGCGGAGGAAGCTCTCGAGCAGGCCGAGCTGCTCCCGGTCGAGGCGGGCGAACCGGCCGACGCTGAAGTCCCCTTCCAGCGCAGTGCCGCAGCTGCGGCACTGCAGCCGGGTCACGCCGAGGTCGCCGGCGCAGACGGGGCAGATCGCGATGACGTCGTGTCCCATATGCACATCGTGACGTTGGACTTTCTCTTTGTCAATACCAAGCATCACTTTGTTGCGCCAGCTCGACACGTCTGGCGAGAAACGAGAGTCGATCAGCCGGTGCCGAGGAACGCGATGATCGAAGTCACGAGCTCATCAGGACGGGCGTGATCGACGTCCAGGACCAGGTCGGCCAGCCGTGCCAGGACCGGGCCGCGGATCGCCTCACGCTCCGCCAGGTAGGCGACGAGGGGTCCGTGGTCGGGCCGATGGCTGCCGGTCGCGGCGCGGACCGCGAGGACCTCCGGCGACCCGCGCAGCCAGACGACGGCCAGGTCATCGGCCTCGAGAGCCACGACCGAGGCCGGGTCCTCGAGAACGCTCGCCGCGGGACCGATGACCGATGGTCGGTCCTTCGCGAGGAGATACCGCAGGACCATCGCCTCGTCCGCATGGAGGGCGGCGACGCCACCCGTCTCGGCGATCTGCGCGGCGGTCAGCCCGCGAAGCGCCTCGAGGGTCACATCGCCATCGAGGAACGGGCGCCCGAGGCGGTCGGCCAGGAGCCGGCCGACGGTCGTCTTGCCGGCGCCCATCTCGCCGAGCAGGACGACATGCCGCGGGTCGGCCATGGGACGAGGACCCGATGGCGTCAGACGCGCTTGCCCTGGGCCCGCAGCTCGGCCTTCTTCGCCCGCTTGCCGGCCTGGTATGCGGCCAGCGACTCGGCCGAGTCGACGTCGCCCAGGGTCGGCCACGTCGGCGCGACGTCATCCCAGCCCGGCGGCTTGACGCCGAACTTCTTGCCGAGGATCGCGATGAGCGTCTTGGCCTTCATCTCGCCGATCCCCGGCAGGTCCATGAGCCGGGCCTCCAGGTCCTTGCCGTCACGGGCCTCGGTCCAGACACGGGCCACATCGCCGTCATAGCGCTCGGCGATGTAGGCCGCGAGCTTCTGGGTCTTCTCGGCGAAGCTGCCGGGGAAGCGGTGGAGCGCCGGCGGCGTCCGGAAGGCCGTCGCGAGGACCTCCGGGTCGATCGCGGCGATCTTCTTCGCGTCGAGCGTGCCGATCCGCCGCTGAAGCTCGAGCGGTCCCGAGAAGGCCTTCTGGACTGTGACCTGCTGATCGAGCAGGAAGCCGATGACGAGGGCCATCGGATCGGCGACGAGCAGTGCGTCGGCGTCGGGATCCCCGGTGAACGGCAGGCTCGGGGATCGCGTCGTGTCGGAGGTCGATGCCTTGGCTGCGGTCATGGGGTCGATGCTACAGCCGTCCGAGCCGCTTCGGGGACGAGGACGGCTAGCGCGGCCGGCGCGATGCCAGCTTCGAGCCGCCCGCACCGACGTGGCATCCAGGGCGGCTCCGTGCGGGCTGGTCAGAGCTTGCGGCCGCAGGGCAAGATGGGCGGCCACGCCGCCGTTGAGGGAAGGCGGCCGAGTCGCAGGGGGACGTGTGGGCGACGGGGTCGACCAGGTCAGGCCGCCGGACGGGGTCAGGCCGCCGGACGGGTCCTGCCACATCTGCGGGACGGCGAACCCGGCCGGGGATCGCTTCTGCGGGTCGTGCGGGGCGGCTCTTGGTCGGGTCTGCGCCGCCTGCGGGACGCCCGCGCCGGCGACATCCAAGTTCTGCGGGTCCTGCGGGGCGGCGCTCGAGGCGCCTTCGGTCGCGGCGCGGGGATCGCCAGCGGCCACCGCGACCGCCGAGGCGCTCGAGGAGCGCAGGGTCGTGACCGTCGTCTTCGCCGACCTGGCGGCGTCGACCGAGCTTGCCACCCGCCTCGACCCCGAGGAGCTGCGGGGCGTCCTGCAGCCGTTCTTCCGGGCGATGAAGGAGGAGGTCGAGCGCCACGGCGGGACGATCGAGAAGTTCATCGGCGATGCTGTCGTCGCGGTCTTCGGCTATCCGGCCGCGCATGACGACGACCCCGAGCGAGCGGTCCGGGCTGCCCTGGCGATGCAGGTCCGCATGCCGAAGCTTCGGGCCGGACGGGCCGACGAAGCGGCGTTGCTGACCCTGCGCGTCGCCGTCAACACGGGCGACGTCCTGGCCGCCCACGGCGCGGCGCACGAGGGCTTCGTGACCGGCGATGCCGTGAACCTCGCGAGCCGCCTCCAGGCCGTGGCGCCGGCAGGTTCTGTCGTCGTCGGGGAGCGGACCTATCGCTCGACCCGCCACGCGATCGCGTACCAGGCCCGCGAGGACGTCCCGGTCAAGGGCGTCGAGCGGCCCGTGCCGATGTGGGAAGTGGTCGCCGGCGCGCCGCAGCCCGCGGAGTCCTTCGGCGCCGATGCGCCGATCGTCGGCCGCGAGCGCGAGCTGGCCCTCCTGGCCGCCGTCCTCGACCGCGCAGCCGACGAGGGCTCGGCGGCGCTCGTGTCGATCGTCGGCCCGCCCGGGATGGGCAAGAGTCGGCTCGCGAACGAGTTCGCGACCAACGCCGGGACGTCGGCGAGGGTCGTCCGCGCGCGCTGCCAGCCATTCGGCGGCGGGATCGGCTACTCCCCCCTGGCCGCGATCCTCTGGGACGATGCTGCGATCCTGGAAAGCGATCCGACCTCCACCGTCGAGGCGAAGGCCCGTGCCGTCGTCCAGCCTCGGTTCGGCGGGGTCGACGCCGAGCGGACGACCGACGTCCTGCTGTCGTCGATCGGCACGATGACGGGCACAGACCCACTCATCGGGCTGGAGGCGTCGGCCGCCAGGCGAGCGATCGCAGCGGCGTGGCGTCGGTACCTCGGATCGATCACGCGGACCGCGCCGCTCGTCGTCGTCCTCGAGGACATCCACTGGGCAGAGGCCAGCCTCCTGGAGCTGCTGGAGTCGCTCGCCGCGGGGGTATCCGGCCCGCTCGTGCTGGTCTGCACGGCGCGACCCGAGATCTTCGAGCGCCGCGCGAGCTGGGGTGGAGGGCTCGCGAACGCGAGCTCGATCTCCCTCCGCCGCCTGTCGATCATGGAAGGCGAGGCACTCATCGGACACCTCCTCGGCGGGCCTCCACCGCCCCAGGTCGTCGGGCCGCTGCTGGGACGCTCCGAGGGCAACCCCTTCTTCGTCGGCGAGCTGCTTCGGATGGTCGTGGAGGATGGCACGCTCCGGCGCGATCCAGGCGGCTGGACGCTCACTCGGGAGGTCCCGACCGAGCTGCCGGACACGGTCCAGGGCGTCATCGCATCGCGGCTCGACCTCCTGCCGGCCGAGCAGAAGCGGGTGGTCCAGGACGCCGCCGTCGTCGGCCGGATCTTCTGGGCGGGCGCGATCGTGCGGCTCGGCGGTCCGGTGGCCCTGGCGGCCCTGCCCGAGCTCCTCGATAAGGGGCTGATCCGAGAGCGCGACTCCTCGGCCGTCGAAGGCGAGCGAGAGCTGATCTTCAACCACATCCTCATCCGCGACGTCGCCTACGCCAGCGTCCCGCGGCGTCGCCGTCGGGAGGCTCACGGCGAGGTCGTCGCCTGGCTGGAAGCCGTCGCCCGCGGCCGCGACGAGACGCTCTCGGAGGCCCTCTGGTACCAGGCATCCGAGGCGGGCGACGACCGACGCTCGGCCCGCTATGCGATGCTCGCCGGCCACCGCCATCGCCGCGTGTTCGCGGCGGACGATGCGCTCCGCTGGTATGACCGGGCGGTCGACGCCCTCGACGCGATGCCGCCCGACGACGCATCGCTCCCGCTCATCGAGACGACGCTCTCGCGGGCCGAGGCAGCCGTCCAGCTCGGACACCTCGAGGCCGCACGGGCCGACTGCGAGCGCGCGCTCGCGGCCGCCAGGACGCGCCCACCGGGCAGCCGCGAGTGGCTCGAAGGCCGGGCCCTGGCCGCCCTGGTCGAGGTCCTCTGGGCCGAGGAGCGCTACGACGACGCCGAGGCCCTGCTGCCCGAAGCCCTCCTGGCAGCGCGGGACCAGCTTGCCGACGACCTCATCGGCCGGTTGCTGTGCGGGACCGGCCGCGTGGCCCTCGATCGCGGCCGCCCGACCGAGGCACTGTCGCGCTTCGAGGAAGCGCTCGCCGTCGCGGAAGACGCCGAGGATCGCGAAGGCCAAGCGCTCGCGCGCATGGGTCTCATGGAGGTCCGACTGGCCGTCGGCCCGTTCGAGGACGGGCTGGACCAGGGCCGCCGCGCCGAGGCTCTGCTGCGGGCCCTCGGACAGCGACCACTCGTCCATCGAGCGGAACGGACCATGGCCGCCCTCCACTGGCTCGAAGGGCGGTACGCCGAGGCGCGCGACCTCGCCGAAGCCGCCGTGACCGGGGGCCGCGACGTCGGGACCCGAGCCGACCTCTCCGGGGCGCTGTCCGTCCTCGGCCTCGCCGACCTCGCGCTCGGCGACATCGAGGGTGCCAGGCGATCGGCGGACGAGGCGGTCGCGATCGCGCTGGAGCTGGGTTCGACACGGCTCGAGCTCACGGTGCGGGCCGCTCGGGTCGTCGTCCTGGCCGAGCTCGGGGCGCGCGACCCGCTGGCCGTGGACGTCGAGGCCGGGCTGGCGGCCAGCGCCACCCTCGGCCGGCCGGCGATGGCCCGCCCGTTCCTTGCCGGACGCGCCTGGCTCGAAGCCCGCGACGGTGACGTACCGGCCGCTCGCGAGACCCTTGCGGCCGCCGCCGAACTCGGATCCGACGATCGGCTCGCCGAGGCCCTGGCCGACCGGGTCGCCGTTCTAGTCCTTGGTGCCTCCGGGATGTCCGAGGCGCGCGCTCAGGCGTAGGCGATCGTCTTCGCGCCCGCCACGACCTCTTCGATGACCCTGGCCGCCCCGACGATCTTCGCGCCCTCGGCGAGCAGCTCGTCCGTGATCGAACGGGGCTTGGTGCATGTCCCGCACAGCCAGACCTCGCCGCCGTTCTCGATGTACTCGGCGTACAGCTCGGGCAGCGGCCGGAAGCCCTCCTTCTCGACGCCCTCGGTCCCGCCCTTCGTCCCGAGCCATACACCCTCGATCGTGCACATGATGGCCGTTTCCTGGCCGGCCATGGCCGCGACGTTCGCGGCGACGAACGGAAGGATCGCCCGCTCCGGATCATCCTTGCCGTGGCTGCAGATAAAGATCAACCGGTCGCTCATGGCCTCCCTCAACGCATCCGCTCGACACCGATGCGAAGGGCGCCGTCATCCTGGGGTTTGATCCAGCGCACGCGGTGGCCGAGCATCCGAGCGAATGGCGGAACGTCCTCCTTGGAGGACGGGTCGTAGACGACGAACTCGACGACGTCGCCCACGTCGACCGCCTGGAGCTGGCGGCGTTGGATCGATCGGTAGCCGATCGCAGCCCAACCAGCCGGCGTCGAAGCGGACCACCCGACCGATGGGCTCGCCGTCCTCTCCGATGATCTTCGGGACGGTCTCTGGACCGAGAGCGGCTGTCGGCTCTTCCGATGAGGCCATCGGCGTCTCCCTCCCTGAGCCGGCGCGCCCGGGCGTCGCAGACCCGGGCCGACCGGACTCGACTATACCGCGCCGGTCGACCCAGCCATCCCGGGCCGCGCGCGTCCCATATGCGACGATGGCCGCAGATGCCAGGCGACCCACGGCTCCACTTCCTCGGCCACTCGACGTTCCTCATCGAGCTCGACGGCCTCCGGATCCTGACCGACCCGGCGCTGCGCGGGATCATCGGGCCGCTGGTCCGATCGGGCCCGCTGCCGACGGAGGACGACTACCGCGACATCGACCTGATCCTCATCAGCCACCTCCATCTCGACCACCTCGACATGCCGTCGTTGCGGCGCATCCGCGGGCATCCACCGGTCGTCGCGCCACAGGGCAGCGGCGACCTCATCCGCCGGAACCGCGTCCGGGAGGTCATCGAGATGGTCCCCGGTCGACGACTCCGGTTCGGCGGGATCACGATCCGCCCGACCCGGGCCGACCATCCCGGGATGCGCCCGCCGTTCGGCCCGACCGGGCCGGCGCTCGGGTTCATGCTCGAAGGCGCCGAGCGGCGGATCTACTTCGCCGGCGACACCGAGGTCTTCCCCCAGATGGCCCGGTTCGATGGCCCGGACATCGCCCTCCTGCCGGTCGGCGGCTGGGGCCTGACGCATGGTCCGGGACACATGGACCCCGAGGAGGCGGCAAGGGCGACGGCGATGATCCGGCCGCGCGTCGTCGTCCCGATGCACTGGGGCACATTCTGGCCACGCGGTCTCTCGATGCTCGCGCCCGAACGGCGGCACGGCGCGGCGGCACTGTTCGTCCGCCACGCCCGCGAGCTCGCCCCTGATGCGGCGGTCCGCGTCGCCTTGCCCGGCGAGCGCGTGTCGCTGCCCCGCAGCCACGGCCGATGACCGCGACCGGACTCGTCACCCGCAAGTCGAGCCGTGAGATCGCGGCGATGGAGCGCGCCGGCCGGGTCGTCGCCGAGGTCCTCGCGCTCGTCGAGTCCGAGCTGCGACCGGGCGTCACCGCAGCCCACCTCGATGCCGTCGCCGAGGCCCACATCCGAAGCTCCGGGGCGACGCCGTCGTTCAAGGGCTACATCGTCTCGCCCGACGACCCGCCGTTCCCTGGCTCGATCTGTGTCTCGATCGACGACGAGGTCGTCCACGGGATCCCGGATCAGCGGGTCATCCGGGCGGGCCAGCTGGTCTCGATCGACGCCGGCGCGATCGTCGACGGCTGGCACGGCGACGCGGCGCGGTCGTTCTGGGTCGCCGACGCTGATGACGACCCGCCGGTCGCGGTCGCGATGCTGATCGAGACGACCCGCCTGGCCCTGCTGGCCGGCATCGCTGCCGCTCAGCCAGGCGCCCGGATCGGCGACATCTCAGGGGCGATCGAGGACGTCGCGGATGCCGCCGGGCTCGGCATCGTCCGCGAGTGCGTGGGCCACGGGATCGGGACGAGGATGCACGAGCCACCGGACGTGCCGAACTTCCGGACGCGCTCAGCGGGGCTTCGGCTCGAGCCTGGGTTGTGCCTGGCGATCGAGCCGATGCTCACCCTCGGCGACCCGGACATCGGGATCCTCGACGATGGCTGGACGATCGTGACCCAGGACGGCTCGCTGGCCTGTCACTTCGAACACACCATCGCGATCACGGCCGACGGCCCCAGGATCCTCACGACCGTCTGACCACTGAGGCGCAAGGACGCCGCGGTCCGGGCCGACCATTCGACCTGTCCGGGAGACCGTCGTTCGTCCATGCCGAGGAGCGACCGACGTCGCTCGCCCGCGACAGGCGCGAGGGGCGAGGATGACGGCACGACAGCACGGACGCTGCCGCAGACGAAAGGAGGTGTTGCACGATGGCCACCCAGACCTGGACGCACGAGATCGACGCCAGCCTCGGCCGGCTGACGGCCCTCCTCCTGGCGCTGCTCGCCGTCCTGCTGGCGCTCGGGATCGTGGCTCACGTCGCGGCCGCCTGATCCCGGACCCGCTGCTCGGTCCGGTCGATCCCCCCTCGATCCGGGCCGAGCAGCCCGGCATAGACATGGATCAGGCCTCGGCGCTCACCGCCGAGGCCTGACCGTCCCTGGGATGCGTTCTCAGACGGGCGAGAGCTCCTCGTCGGCGAACATGCCGATCGTCTCGGTCCCATCGTCGCTGTCGCCGAGCACCTCGAGATGTGCCCCGGGGAAGAAGAACCCGAGCATCAGCGCTGCGGAGACCGCCTCGACGTCGTAGCGGTTCACGAGGATCCGGCCGTGGAGGGCGATGACGATGTCGTGGTCCTCGCGGAGCCGGACGGTCGCCTCGCGCAGCAGCACGAAGGTGCCGGTCGGGCGTGCCAGGGCCCGCCCCGGATCGAACCCCGGGAGCGTCGGCAGCTGGCCGGTGATGTGATACGGGCCGATATCGAGCGAGACGTCATGCCAGGTCGCGTGGACCGGCACCTCGGTCTCGTCGGGTACGACCAGCAGCAGCGCATCGGAGCGCAGGATCGCCGCGGCGGCTTCCTCGCGTCGGCCGTCCAGTCCCAGGCCGTGGTACGGGGCGACCCGCACCTCGCCGAATGTCTCGAGGACATCCCGGAGCCGGCCGGGTGCGTCGACCACGCCGGTGAGGACCCCCTCGCCGGTATAGGCCTCGATCGGGATCGCCATGTCTCGCTCCCCGCGCGGACGGCGAGCCTGCGCCGCGCCGGAGCGGCCCGCCAGCCCCGCCCGTACCGCGCGCGGGCGGCATTCGTACCCGCTCACGAGGTGGGCGCGCGCCTTCCCGGTGCGTCGGTGCACCGCGATGAGACTGGACCGCCGCGCGTCATCCGCTATGCTTGCGTTCCGGAAGGGCAAACACATGGTCCTTCCGTCGACCGGCCGGCCGCCGACCGCTCGACTCATCCCGTCGAGCGAGGCGCATCCCGGTGCCACCAGAGACCCAGGCACCGCCCCCGGATCGACACCCCAGCCACGAGCCGGAGACATGATCCCGGCCGTCATGGAGATACGGACCTGACGTTCAGCGACCTCGGCCTTTCGGCCGAACTCCTCCGCGCTATCGCGGACGAGGGTTATACCGAACCCACCCCCATCCAGCAGCAGGCCATCCCCGTCGTGCTCGCCGGTCGCGATGTCCTCGCGACGGCCCAGACAGGGACTGGCAAGACCGCCGCCTTCGTCCTGCCGATCCTGCAGCGCCTGGCACCCCACGGCAACGTGAGCTTCTCGCCGGCCCGCCACCCCGTCCGGGCCCTCGTGCTGGCACCGACCCGCGAGCTCGCGGTCCAGGTCGAGGAGATGGCCCGCGGCTACGGCCGCCACCAGCGGCTCCGGAGCGCCGTCGTCTATGGCGGCGTGCCGATCGATCCCCAGGCAAAGCAGCTCCTGGCCGGGGTCGAGATCCTTGTCGCGACCCCGGGTCGGCTGCTCGATCACATGGGCAGCCGCACGGCGAACCTCGGCCAGGTCGAGATCCTCGTCCTCGACGAGGCCGATCGGATGCTCGACATGGGCTTCATGCCCGACATCCGGCGCATCCTCGACGCCCTGCCGGCACGACGCCAGAACCTGCTCTTCTCGGCGACCTTCTCGGATGACGTCCGGGCGCTGTCGTCGACGATCCTCCGCGATCCCGAGCGGATCGCCGTCGCGCCGGCCAATGCGACCGCCGACCGCGTCCGACAGCTCGTCTACCCGGTCGACCGCGACCGCAAGGAGGAGCTCCTCGCCCACCTCATCCGTCGCTACGACCTCCGCCAGGCCCTCGTCTTCACTCGGACGAAGATCGCCGCCGCCCGGCTCGCCTCGTGGCTCGACCGGCGGGGCATCGAGGCGACCGCGATCCACGGCGACCGCAACCAGGTCGAGCGGATGAAGGCCCTCGAGATGTTCAAGTCCGGCGAGGTCCGGGTCCTCGTGGCGACCGATGTCGCGGCCCGAGGCCTCGATATCGAGGAGCTGCCGCACGTCATCAACTTCGAGCTGCCGTTCGATCCCCAGGACTACATCCACCGGATCGGTCGGACCGCCCGGGCCGGGTCCGACGGCGACGCGATCAGCCTCGTCTGCATCGACGAGACGGATCTCCTCCGAGCGGTCCAGCGACTCCTCAAGACGGCGATCCCGTGGACGGTCGAAGAGGGATTCGTCCCCGATCGCAACGTCGAGCCACGGCCGGTCCGCATCCCCGGCGGCGCTCGACCGTCCGGCGGCGGCCACGCATCATCGTCGGCAGGTCGCTCGCGCGGTGGTCCGCGGTCCGGCGGTCCCCGCCGTGGTGGTCGCGGATCGCGTCGTTCCGAGGCCGCCGCCTAGCCCCTCTCGTCAGAACCCCGCCCGGAGCGGGCCGAGCCACGCCCCGAGCAGAGCGGGCGCAGACACTGCGGCCGAACCCATCGGTCGGGATGGCCAGCCAGCGGCCCTGTCGTCGAACGCTCGACGGACCGATCCCCGGCCGACCGCGATCCTCCGACGTCCGGTCCGCCAGGTGAGTCATCCGTCGGAGGAACACGCCCTGGGCGCCTCGCCCCCTGCGGGCGCCGGGCGTTCCTTCGACTGTAGGGCCGCTGGATGGACACCTGGAACGCTACGAGGCTCGGGTCACCCCGCTCCGAGCTGGCGACAGCCCGCTCTGCCGGCGACGGCCCGCTAGGCGACCGCTCGCTCCGAGCTGACGACGACCGGAGGCGCCCCCGCAGCGTCGGCGCCCGCAGCATCGGCGCCCGCGGGCGCCGTCGAAGCCGCCTTCGCCGGCATTCCGACGACCGCGACCACCGAGCCCGCGATGGCGAAGCCGATGCCGATGACCGACGTCCACGACTGGGCTGCGACGAACGCCTCGCGAGCCGCCGTCGCCAGGGCCAGACCGGCGTCGCCACCGAGCTGGCCGGCGATCGTCAGGGCCGCGACGAGCGACTCCTTCGCCGCCGCTGCCGCCTCCGGCGGGAGCCCGGCGACCGCCGGGGCCATCGCCGCGGCGTAGCTCGCTGCGAACAGGCTGCCCAGGACCGCGACGCCCAGCGCTCCGCCGATCTCGCGGACCGTGTCGTTGACGGCCGACCCGACGCCGAACTGCTCCCTCGGCACGGCGGCCATGATCGAGTCGGTCGCCGGCGTCATCGCCAGCCCGATGCCGGCCGCGACGATGAGCAGGACCATGCTCAGCTCGAGGTCGCCCGACCGCGTCCCGAGGGTCGCCATGAGCCCCAGCCCGGCCGCCACGACGAGCAGCCCGAGCGCGGTGGTGAAGCGCGGCCCGATGCGGCTCGTCAGGGTCGCCGCGATCGGGGCGACCGCGATCACGCCGACGGCGATCGGGATGAACCGGATCCCGGTGTCGAAGGCCGACAGGCCAAGGACCCCCTGGAGATATTGGGTCAGGAAGAACAGGGCGCCCATGAGGCTGAAGAAGACGAGCGTGATCGACAGGCTGGCGGCGCTGAACCGGCGGTCCCGAAAGAGTCGGATGTCGAGCATCGGCGACTCGATCCGGCGCTCCCAGGCGACGAACGACCCGAGCGAGACGGCTGCCACGGTCAGAGAGACCCAGATGACCGGGTCGCCCAGGCCGCGGACCGGCACCTCGATGATGCCGTAGACGAGGGTCGCCAAGCCGACGACCGAGAGGGCCGCCCCGACCAGATCGAGCGACACTCGCCCCGGCGCCCGCGATTCGGGGACGACGAGCAGCGTCATCACGATGCCGACGATGACGAACGGGATGTTCACGAGGAAGACCGACGACCAGGCGAAGTGCTCGAGCAGCCAGCCGCCGAGGATCGGGCCGACGACGATCCCGAGACCCGAGACCGCCGACCAGGTCGCGATCGCCTTCGGCCGCTCGGCGGCCGAGAAGACGTCGGCCAGGATCGACAGCGTCGAGGGCATCGCGAAGGCCGCGCCGAGGCCCATGAAGCCCCGCAGGGCGATCAGGGTCGTGGTGTCGCTGACGAGCGGCGCCAGGGCCGAGCCGAGACCGAACAGGACCAGGCCGATGATGAGCATCCGGCGGCGGCCGAAACGGTCCGACAGCGCTCCGGCGACGAGGAGCATGCCGGCGAAGACGAGGATGTAGGCGTCGACCATCCACTGGAGCTCGCTGTTCGTCGCACCCAGGGCGACCGACAGCGTCGGCAGCGCGATGGTGAGGATCGTGTTGTCGAGGCTGATCGCGAACAGGGCCAGGATGAGGACCCCGAGGATCGCCCAGCGGCGAGGATGTCCGGTCTGCTGCTCCACCGTCGGTCTCCGTTCAAAGTCCGCGCCTGGACGCGGCGTCGTACACTGGTCGGGTCGGCTCGTACAGTGTTCGAGTCGACGAATGAAGGGAGGCTACTCGTACGGTGTGCGAGTGTCAAGGACAGTGTACCACTACCTCGTACGACGTTCGACGTAGTCGGCCGTCGGACAGGTGACGCAGAAGCGGGCCGGGTCGGGCGAGCGGCGGGCCGGGTCGAGCGAGCAGCGGGCCGGGTCGGGCGAGCGGCGACCCGAGACGGCGAGCGACGTCGACCTTCCGTGGTGGCCGGCCGATCGAGGCCGCGTCGAACGGACCCCCCTGACTCGGGACCAGATCGTCCAGGCCGCCATCAGGCTGCTCGACACCGAGGACCTCGAAGCTCTCTCGATGCGGCGCCTCGGCCAGGAGCTCGGGTCCGGCGCGACGTCGCTCTACTGGCACGTCAAGAGCAAGGACGAGCTCCTCGACCTCGTGATGGATGAGATCCTCGGCGAGGTCGGGGGCGAACTCGCCATCGACGATCACGCTCCCTGGCAGGAGCAGGTCGCGGAGGCCGCCCGCGCATTCCGCCGCACGATCCTCCGTCATCGAGGCGCGGCGATCCTGCTGGGGACGCGGGTCACGATCGGGCCGAAGACGCTGGCGGTGAGCGAGCGGGCCGTCGGGATCTTCCGGATGGCGGGATTCGACGGCCAGGGGCTCGTCCTCGCCTTCCAGACGGTCATCAACTTCGCCACCGGTTCGGCGGTGTTCGAGACGCGTGGTCCGTCGGGTCCGATGGTCGAGGACCTCTCGAACGACGAGCTGGCGGACCTGATGGGCGAGCTGCTCGCCGGCCTCCCGCCCGCCCAGTTCCCGAACCTTGTCGCCCTGGCCGGGGGTGTCCCGGGCATCACCGACGAGATGCAGTTCGAGTACGGCCTGGCCCGGATCATCGACGGTCTCGAGGCCGAGTTGCGGCGCGAACGACGGAAGCGGCGCGATGGCGGCCGCTGATCCCGTCGCCGTCGGCAGCGGGCGGGGGCCAGGGCCGACAGGGGCGGCGGATCGCGGGGATGCGGCGGCTGGCGAACGTGCGCCGGATCCGTTCCCGTGGGATGGCTTCGGGGCCCTGGTCCGGCGGACGCCGCGCTATCTCAAGCTGGCCTGGCTCCTCGCCGGGGAGCCCGCGGTCCCCCGCACCAGGCGGGCCGCCGTCATCGCTGCGGCCGCCTATCTCGCCTCGCCGGTCGACCTCGTGCCCGGGATCATCCCGGTCGTCGGCCAGCTCGACGACCTCGCGATCGCGATGCTGGCGCTCCGCGCGGCGCTCCGCTCGCTTGACGAGCCGACGCGGACCCGGGTCCTGACCGAGGCGGACATCGGGCGCGACGACCTCGACGCCGACATCGGCACCATCGGCGCGGCGGCCGGCTGGCTGCTCCGGCGCGGCGTCCGGGTCACGCTCCGACTCGCCCGTCTCGCGATGGCCGCGGCGGTGGCGGCGGGGCGGGTCGGGGTCCGCGTCGGCGGCTCGGCCGGGCGGGCCGCCGTCCGGGGTGGCGTCGTCGTCGCGCGGCGCGGCTCGGCGATCGCGGGTGACGCTGGTCGAGCGGGGATCGGCGCGACGACCTCGACCGCGGGACGTGCGGCGCGGGGCACGGGACTCAGGGTCGGCACGGTCCGCGATGCGGTCCGCGGCCGTCTGGTCAGCCGGCCGCCGGTGGACCCGCCAGCGCCAGCTTGATCAGCTGCCGCTCGAGCGCCTGCGGCTCGAGCCGGCTCTGGTTCGTCAGGATGACGACCGAGATCTGCTGCACGGGCAGCCAGCGCATCTGGTTCTTGAAGCCGACGAACGAGCCGCTGTGGCCGTAGGTGACGACCTTGTCGTACTTCACGTACTGGACTCCCAGGCCGTAGCGGGTCTTGGGGTGGAACTGGTCGACCCGCTTCACGTCGGCGATCTGGGCCTTGACCAACGCCTTCGGATAGACCTGGCCCGTGTAGAGCGCCTGGGCCCAGCGGGCGACGTCCTCGGCCGTGGAGGCGATCGCGCCGGCCGAGCCGGCCGCGGTCACGACCGAGGTGAACGGCGTCAGCGGATCGTTCCCGCCGAGCGGGGTCTTGGTCGTCGAGGCCGGCGGGCCGGTCACGCGATGGCCGCGGACGACCGGGCCGGGGGGCCGCTCGGCACCCTGGACGTACGTGTGGGTCAGGCCGAGCGGGTCGAGCAGTCGCTGCCGGACCAGGGTCGCCCAGGGGATGCCGGTCACCCGCTCGACGAGCTGGCCGAGATAGACGTAGCCGGTGTTCGAGTACCGCCAGAAGGTGTCGGGATGGACGCGATCCTTCCAGCCGAAGGCGAGCGCGTCGTCGACGGTCCAGACCTTGTGGGTGTCCGAGTTCAGGGCGGGCTCGATGCCAGCCACCCGGAACATGTCGGGCAAGCCGCTGGTGTGGTCGAGCAGGTGGCGGACGGTCATCTTGGGGTCGAGCCTGGCCTCCGGCAGGAGCGGCGCGACGAGCTGGTCCAGGCCGAGCTTGCCCTCGTCGACGAGCTGGAGGACCAGGGCTGCGGTGAAGGTCTTGGTGATGCTCGCGAGTGCGAACTCCGACGACGTCGTCACCGGCGCGCCGGTCGCTGCGTCGGCCACCCCGAACGCCCCGACCCAGACTCGACCGTCGGGCCAGATGACGGCCGCGCTCACGCCGGGCGAGCCGGTGGTCTTCAGCCAGGCCCGGGCGGCGGCGTCGAGGGCCGCGTCGGCGACGTGGACGGAGCCGGATCCCTGGCCGACGCCCGGGTCGGGTGACGTTCCGGGCGATCCGCTGCCCGGTGACCCGGACGGGGACGGCCGCGTCGAGGGGGCATCCAGGATCGCGGGGCTCGCGGACGCGCCGGGGCCGGTGATGCCTGCGACGGAGGCCTGCGGGGACGGGCTCGGGGCCGGACTGCCGGTCGCCGAGGTCAAGGCGACGCGGGCGGTCCCGGCAAGGAACGCCGCTGCGAGCACGACGACGACGACGGGGGCGACGAGCCGGCGCACCGACGGAGTGTACGGCCTCGAGCGGTCGCAGCGGCCGGGACTCGAGTACGCTGTCCCCGATGCCCCCTGATCACCCCCCGACGGGCGCCGACCTCCTGCGCGCGGTCGGTCTGCTCGCCGACGGTCCCGTCGCCTGGGATCGGCCGGTCCCGCTCGCGGGACCAGGTGTCTACACGATCGAGCTGGCCAACCCGCTGCCGAGCGCGCCGATCGAGCTGAGCCGGGTCGGGAAGTGGATCGAGCGGGTCCCGATGCTCCGGCTCGACGGCATCCGGCCGACCTCGAAGGCGCTCGACGCCCGGCTCGCGTCGTACTGGATCCCGGGTCAGGTCGTGGTGTTCATCGGATCGGCGGCGACGTCCGTCGGTGGCCGCGTGCAGGGACTCCGGGCCACCGTCCTCGGCGATCGCAAGCCCTACGCCGGCGCCCAGTGGCTCGCGACGCTGCGCGATCTGTCCCGGGCCCGGATCTGGTTCGCCGCGACCGACGCGCCCGAGGAGTACGAGGACGCGCTGCTGTCGGCGTTCGCCGAGGGGGTGCCACCGGAGGTCTCCGCCCGCACGCGCGACCCGCGACTGCTGCTGCCGTGGGCGGTGCTCCGACGTCCGACCGGCGAGCGTCGCGAGCACGGGATCAGTGGCGCGTTCCTGCCCGAGCCGGTCACCCGACCGACGCCCACGACCACACTGCGCGACGTCCCGCCCGCCGAGCCCGACCCGACTGCGCCGTCCCTCGGCGGCGTCCGGGCGCCGCGATCCGCGTCGACGCGAGCGGCCGGCGGATCCTCGGCCTCGGCTCCGGGCGGACGGACGTCATCGGGGACGTCGCGCTCGGGTGGTCGGCGGACCTCGGCGGCGGCCGGTGGTCCATCCGTCGCCCCGTCCGAGCTGTCGGCCGAGGGCAAGGCCCGGCTCGAGGCCGAGCTCGACGAGCTCCGGACCGTCCAGCGACCGGCGGCGATCGCCCGGGTGGCGACGGCCCGCGAACACGGTGATCTGAAGGAGAACGCCGAGTACCACGCCGCGCGCGAGGAGCTGGGGTTCATCGAGGGCCGGATCCAGGCCCTCGAGGCGCGGCTGCGCAACGCGGTGATCATCGATGCGGCCGGCAGCGTGACCGCGATGCTGGGCTCGACGGTCGTCGTCGAGATCGTCGACGAGATCAGCGAGCCGGAGCAGGTGACGTACCAGCTCGTCAGCTCGGCCGAGGCACGGCCGGCGGCGGGTCGGCTGTCGACGAGCTCGCCGGTCGGACAGGCGCTGCTCGGGCGGTCGGCCGGCGACGTCGCCATCGTCCGCACCCCGTCCGGCGACGACGTCCACTACCGGATCGTGGAGGTCCGCTGACCGTCCTCGGGCGTCACGGCGGCGCGCGGCGGATCGGACGCAGGCGCCGGGGCGGCGGGCCCGAGCGGGCACGCGGGCCCACGCACGCGAAACGTGCGAGTGAGTGCACCAGACGCGAATGCCACGAGCCAGTCGTTCTGCTCCCGCATCGACTCGCACGCATCGCATGCGATCCGGCATCGGAGCGGGCGGTCGGCACGCAGTCGGGCCCTTGCCGAGTGTGGACATGCACGGGTGCCGTGCACTTGGCCTGGAAGACGGCGAGGAGTAGACGGCGAAGCCGCCACCGGGTGATCGAAGTCCGGTGGCGGCTCGTCGTGGGAGGGTCCCGCAGTCGCCCGGCTAGGCGGCGTCCTCGACGATCCGGTGCTCGACCGCCCACAGGGCGGCCTGCGTCCGGCTCTGGAGGCCGAGCTTGCCGAGGATGTTCGAGACGTAGGTCCGGGCGGTCCGCTCGGTGATGAACAGGACCGCGCCGATCTCCTTGTTGCTCATGCCCTGGCCGAGCAGTCGGATCACGTCGCGCTCGCGTTCGGTCAGGGGCTCGACCGGCTCGGGCTCGTGGCGGGCGCGCAGCCGCTGGGCGAGGAGCCGGGCGACCTGGCGATCGAGATGCATCTCGCCGTGGAACGCGTCGCGGACCGCGGCGGCGACCTCCTCGGCGTCGGCATCCTTCAGGACATAGCCCGTCGCGCCGGCCTCGAGGGCGGCCGTGACCTTCGACTCCTCGATGAACGACGTCATCGTCACGACCTCGGTCTCCGGCCGCTCCTCCTTGATCCGGCCGATCGCCGTGACGCCATCCATGACCGGCATCATCAGGTCCATCAGCACGACGTCCGGCTCGAGGCGACGGGTCATCGCCACGCCCTCGCTACCGTCCCCGGCCTCGCCGACCACCGCGATGTCGTCCTGGAGGTCAAAGAAGGCGCGCAGGCCCGACCGGACGACCTGATGGTCGTCGACGAGGAGGACCCGGATCCGTTCCGGCGGTCCCGCCTCGACGGGCTCGGCTCCGGCGATGGGCTCGGACATCAGACAGCCTCCTGCATGGGACGCCCAGTCGGGGCATCGGCCAGCTCGATGACGCGCTCGACGAGCGCCTGAGGAGCGAGGGACTTCGGGAGGAGGGCGTCGGCCCCGGTCGTCAGGAGCTCCAGCTCGAGCGACTCACCCCAGTCGAGGACGAGGACCCTGACGTCCGGCGTGCGGCGCCGGAGGACGGAGATAAGGGCCAGGCCGCCGTCGACGTCCGGCAGGCGCGGGTCGAGGACGACGACGTCGGGTTCCGACTCGTCGCAGCAGCGGACGGCATCAGCAAGGACGCCGGCCTGGCCGACGACTTCAAGATGGTCGCCCAGATCAAGCAGCCGGGCGAGGCTCGCCCGGACCCGATGGTCCGCGTCGACGACGACGATGCGATGGGTGCGATGGGGTTCGATGGCGGACGGTTCGATCACCCACCGATCGTCGCTCCGACGCGGGCGCGGCGCGACGGTCGAGCGGCCGACCGAGGCCTGAGACCGTGGTCGCGCCGGGTCTACGTCATCCGGCCGATGCGGCGCCTGGAGCGGCCCGGCTCGCTGCAGTGGAGCCGGCGAGGTCGGCTGGTCCGGTCGATGGCGGCCGAGCCGGCAGGACGAGCTCGATCGTCGTGCCCCGCCCGACCACCGAGATGACCGTCAGTCGCCCACCAGCGCGGTCCGCGCGCGAGCGCATCCCGGCCAGCCCCAGGTGGCCGGCGGGCACGCGCCCGGGGTCGAAGCCGTGGCCGTCGTCGTCGACCGCGAGGCGCAGTGCATCCGGGGTCCGAACGAGGCGGATCCGGACCTGGTGCGCGCCGGCGTGCTTCACGACGTTGTGGAGCGCCTCCTGGGCGACCCGATAGCAGGCGTCCTCGATGGCGATCGGGAGGCGGTCCTCGGACTCGTCGAAGCCCTCCGCCTCGAGGACGATCGGCAGCCCCGCACGACCCTCGACGGCCGCCGCATGGGTCCGGATCGCATGGACCAGGCCGTCCTGCTCAAGGCTCCCGGGCCGCAGCTCGAAGATCAGCGAGCGCATCTCCGCCAGGGCGTCCTTCTGGAGCTCACGCAGGACAGCCAGCTGCTCCCTGGCCTTGGTCGTGTCACGGTCCATCAGCAGCTCGAGGGTCCGGGTCGTGAGGGTCATCGAGAACAGCGCCTGGGTGACCGAGTCGTGCAGCTCGCGGGCCAGGTGGGCCCGCTCCGAGCTCGACGCCAGATCGGCCGCCTGGCGCCGAAGATCGCGCTCCAGACGCTCGCGCTCACGCATGTCGCGGATCGAGCCGTGGGCCCCGGCGAATTCGCCGTCGCGGACCATGCCGGTCGCCCAGATCTCGACCGGGATCGAGTCCGCGCCCTTGCGCGGCATCTGGATCGACAACGGGTAGACGCCTGTCGGGTCGGCCTGGACCGCCCCCAGATCTCCTCGGCTCGAGCCACCGACTCCTCGACGGCGAGGAAGCGGAAATGGCGACCCGCGACCTCCTCCGGCGTCCAACCGGTCAGCTCCTCCAGGCGGTCGCTCATGAACGTGATGAGGCCATCGACGTCGACCGCCCAGACGACGTCCGGCGACGCCTTGACGAGGTAGCGATAGCGCAATTCCGACTCCCGCAGCGAGCGCTCGAGCTGGTCGCGTTCGCTCATGTCGCGGGAGGCGCCGTGGATCCCATCGAATGCCCCGTCGCGCCACGCGCCGACCGCGCGGACCTCGTACGGGATGCGCCGGCTGTCGGTGTGGATCAGCATCAGCCGCTGGGTCGCCTGGATCGCCGGGTCCTGGGTCAGCTCGGCCCAGCGCTCGAGGGCCCCGGGGATCGACGACTCGTCGACGAGGAGCGAGAAGTGGCGGCCGACCACCTCCTCGACCGGCCAGCCGAGGAGCCGCTCGATCGACTCCGACACGTAGGTGAAGACGCCCTCCGCGTCGGTCGCGAAGACGATGTCCGGGGCGTTCTCGACGAGGAACCGGTAGCGCTCCTCGGACGCACCCACGCGCTCGAGGAGGCGGCTGTTGGCGAGAGCGATGGCCGCGTGGTCGGCGAGGCCCTGGAGGAGGTCGAGCTCGTCGGGGGCGATGATCCGGGGCTCCCGATACGAGATCGCGAGGGTCCCGATGACCTCACCCCCGAGCGAGCGGAGCGGCGCCGCGGCCATCCCCCGGATGCCCAGTCGGCCGGCGACGTCCTGGTCGTCGGGCTCGTGCGGGATCCGGGGGTCGGTCAGGTAGTCCTCCGTCCAGACGACCTCGCGTCGCGCGGCGGCGAGACCGTTGATCCCGCCGTGGAGCGGGAACTTCAGGCTGAGCATCCAGGCCTCGGTCGCGTCGTCGGAGGCACCCATGAGGACGGCCGGTGTGAGGTGCGAGTGGTCGTCCGCCATGAACGTCAGGTGCGCGCCATCGGAGTCGAGCAGGCGCCGCGACTCCTCGACGATCGAATCGAGGACCGCCCGCGGCTCGTGCAGCGCGGTGATCCGGGCGGCGATATCGCGCAGCGACCGCTCGGTCTCGACGCGCCGGGCCAGCTCCTCGCGGGAGCGCTCGAGCTGGGTGATGAGCCGGGTGTTCTCGATCGCGATCGAGGCCTGATCCGCCAGCGCCTGGAGGAGCGGCTCGTCATCGACCTCGAACGCGTCGGGCCGGCGACTGATGACCGTCATCGCGCCGAAGGCGCGGCCCTCCGACGTGAGCGGTGCGGAGATCGCGGACCGCAGCCCATGTCGCTCGAGGAAGGCGTCGACCCCGGCGCCGTGCTCGAACCGCCGGTCGGCGGTGTAGTCGCCGGTCCGGACGACCGCCCGGGTCGTGTAGGCCAGCCCGGAGATCCCGACGCCGCTGATCACGGTCGGAGGTGAGGTGCCGTCGGTTCCGGGCAGCGACGACGCGCCGACGAAGGCGTAGATCGGGTCGGCATCGGCCGCCAGGCCGAGCTCGGCGACGTCGCCGTCGAGGAGTTTCGTGGCGGCCCGGATCACGAGGTGGACGACGTCGCGCGGATCGCGCAGCGAGGTGACCTCAGCGGCGATCTGGCGGAGCGTCTGCTCCGCCTCGGCCCGCCGGGCGATCTCCTGGCGGGACTGCTCGAGGGCCGCGAAGAGGCGGGCGTTCGCGATCGCGATCGACGCCTGGAGGGCCAGCGACGACAGCCGCTGGGCACTCGCCTCGTCGAAGGCGCTCTTCCGATACGACTCGACGAGCAGTGCCCCGAAGGTCTCGTCAGCGTCGACCAGGGGTGCCGCCAGGACCGACCTCACCCCGACCCGCCGGACGTAGCGATCCGACTCCCGGTGGTGGCTGAAGCTCCGGTCCTTGAGGTAGTCGCCCGTCCAGAACGGTCGTCCGGTCTCCATCGCTCGACCCGACACCCCGCGGCCATAGCGGACCGAGTCGTTGCGGCCGTCGTCGCCCGTCGTCGCACCCTCGTCGTCGACCGCGAAGAGCGTCTGCATCCGCGGCGCGGGGTCGTTGACGACCAGGCTCACGGCAGCCCGATCCGTCCCCAGCAGGCGCTGGGCTTCCAGGACGATCCGGTGGAGGATCTCCTGGGAGTCGCGGACGCTCGTGATCCGGGCCGCGATCTCGCGCAGCCGGCGTTCCGCCTCGGCCCGCTCCGCCAGCTCCTCCCGCGATGTCGCCAGCTCCTCCAGCAGCCGCGCCGTCGTGAGCGCGACGGCCGCCTGGCTGGCGAGGCCGGCCAGCCGATCGGCATCATCGGCGCCGTACGCGTCGGGCCGCGACGTCCCGACCTGGATCACCCCGACCAGCCCGGCATCGGTCACCAGCGGCGACGCGACGACCGACCTGATGCCGGTGCTGCGGATGAAGCGGTCGGTCTGGCGAGCGTGGCGGAAGGACCTGTCCCGGAGGTAGTCCCCGGTCCAGACGCCGCGGCCGCTGGCGATCGCTCCGGCGCCGATGCCGGTCTTCGGGATGCCGCCCGGCGACCGCGACCCGGGCGAGTCCGGCGGGAAGGTCCATTGGGCTCGGTCGCCGACAGGGTCGACCAGGTCGATCTGGGCCCGCTCGGCCCACAGCAGCCGGGCAGCCTCGTCGAGGACACCCTGGAGCAGCGCGTCGGGATCCCGGATCGCGGTGATCCGGCCGGCGATCTCGCGGAGGGAGCGCTCGGCATCGGCCCGGTAGGCCGTCTCCTCGCGTGACTCGCCGAGGGCCTCGATGAGGCGTGCGTTCGAGAGGGCGCTCGCCGCCTGCTGGGCCAGGGCCTCGAGGATCCGGGCGTCGCGCTCGTCGAAGGCGTCCGGCGAATCGGTCTCGACGAGCATCGCCCCGAGGGGGTCGTCGCCGTCGTACATCGGCGCCGCGAGGGACGAGATCATGCCCGTCTCCTCGGTGTAGCGGTCGGGGCCCGGACGATGGATGAAGCTCGGATCGTTGAGGTAGTCGCCCGTCCAGACGGGCCGGCGCTCGAGGATCGCCTTGCCGGTCAGGCCCTCGCCGATGCCCACGGCCTCGTCGACCGTCCACTCGTCCCGCCCGACCTCGCTCGGCGAGTACCAGGTCCAGCCGGTCTCGCTGACACCCGGGTCGAGGAGGTTGATGAAGACCCGCTCGTGACCGAGCAGCCGAGCGGCCTCGCCGGCGATCTGGTGGAGGATCTCGCGTGGGTCCCGGACGGCGGTGATCCGGGCGCCGATCTCGCGCAGGGTCCGCTCGACGTCCGCGCGGCGGGCCGACTCCTCGCGAGACCGGGCGAGCTCCTCGAAGAGGTGGGCGTTCCGGATCGCGACGCCGGCCTGGTTCGCCAGGGCCTCGATGAGCGCGGCGTCCTCCGACCCGAAGGCGTCGGGCTTCGAGCTGTAGACCGTCAGCGTCCCGAAGGGGTCGGCGTCGCCGAGCAGCGGCGCGGCGAGGACGCTTCGAAGGGTGTACCGCTCGGCGTGGGCGTCCGGCATCGCGGCGTGGACGAACCGGTCGTCGACGAGGTAGTCGCCGGTGTAGACGGCGCGGCGCTCGAGGACCGCCCGGCCGCTGATCCCCTCCCCTGCCTGGGCCTCGCCATCGCCCTCGATCGGTCCCATCCCGGGTCGGAGACCGGTCATCGCGTCGTAGGCCCAGTACAGGACGCCGTCCTTAGGGTCAAGCAGGTCGATCCGGGCGCCGTCGGCGTCGAGCAGGCGGGCCGCCTCGTCGACGACCTGCTGGAGGAGCTCGGCGGGGTCGCGGATCGCACTGATCCGGGCTGCCAGCTCGCGCAGGGCGCGCTCCGCCTCGGCGCGCCGCCGGAGCTGCTCCTGGGACGCCGCGAGGTCGGCGATGAGCCGGCGGTTCACGATCGCCGTCGCGGCGTGCTCGGCGAGCGACTTGACGAGGGCGACGTCGGCCGGGCTGAAGGCATCGAGCATGTCGGCGTAGACGCCCATCGCGCCGAGGATCGTCTCGCCGGCGATGAGCGGCGCCGAGACCATCGACCGCATCCCGACCTCGGAGACCACGATGTCGGCCCCGCTCGTGTGGGTGAACGACGGGTCGTGCTCGTAGTCGCCGGTCGAGACGACCCGACGCTCGGCGAGGGCGCGCCCGAACATCCCGACGCCCGGCGGCAGCCGGAGGTCGCGGATGACCCGGCCGGCGTGGCGGTCGACGATCCCGGCGCCGACGGCGAACCGGAGCATGCCCGTGTCGTCGACGAGGTAGGTCAGCGCCCCATCGCAGCGGAGCAGCCGGGCGGCTTCCTCGCAGGCGTCGAGGAGGAGGCGGCGCTCTGCCGGATCGCCGATCGACCGCTCCTCCTGGCGGCGCGGGCGGGAGCGTCCGTCGGTCGCGGTCGAACGATCGGTCGTGCGGGTGCGCCTGGCCGGGGCGCGCTGGGTGACCACGTCCCGAGGATAGCGCTCCACGCGCGCGCGACGGCTCCGCCGTCCGGCGGAGGCGGGCTACGTCATCCGTCGCGCGGCTCGCCAGCCCATCGTCCCGGCCGGCTCATCGATCCGCGTCGGCGGTCGCAGGGACGGGCGACATCGAGCATGACGGACATCGCGACACCCCCGTCGCGATCCAAGGCCCCCACGGTTCCTGCCACCAAGGAGACCCACGAAGCCATGTCCGCTCCCGCTGCGCCTGAGCGTTCCGTCACCGTCGCCGGTGTCGCCCTCCGGGTCGCGATCGTCGCCCTCGCCCTCGGCACCGCGTACATCCACTCGACCCTCGGCGGGCTGCTGTTCACCCTGAACGCGGTCGGCTACCTGACCTTCGCCGTGGCGATGATCGTGCCGCTGCCGCTGGCGATCCGCTACCGCGGCTTCATCCGTCTCGCCCTGATCGGCTATGCGATGACGACGATCGTCGCCTGGGCGCTCCAGGGCCCGTTCTACAGCACCGCGTACGTCGCCAAGACGATCGAGCTCAGCCTGATCATCGTCACCGCGATCGACTTCATGCGGGCCGACGGCAACCCGTTCACGTACGTCCGGCGCGAGGTCGGCTCGCTGTTCGTGACCGTCCGGGGCCGGGTCGCGTCCCTGGCCGGCGCCTGATCCAACCACACCCGATCGACAGGAGAGCTCTGACCATGCGCCGCATCGCCCTCGCCCTCGGCGGGCTCGCGCTCGCCGCAACCCTCGCCGCCTGCGGCTCCGCCGACGCGGCGCCCTCCGGTCCGCCGCCCTCGATCGACGGCCACGTGACGAAGGTGTCGACGACCGGCATGAAGTTCAACGAGGACGCGGTCCTCGTCCCGGGCGGAGCGCCCTTCACGATCGCCTTCGACAACACGGCCGGCTCGGCGCCTCACAACGTCGCGATCAAGGACGCGACGGGCAAGGAGCTCTTCAACGGCCGGATCGCCGACGCGGGCAAGACCGCGACCTACACGGTCCCGGCGCTGACGCCCGGCACCTACGCGTTCGTCTGCTCGCTCCATCCGGACATGAAGGGGACGATCACGGTCGACTGACCAGCGCCGCCCCCGCCGCTCATGAACGGGAGGGCCCACGTGCCCTCCCGTTCACATGTCTTCCATGAGACGAGGGTGGGCTTGACAGTCTGTTGTATTAATACTACTGTTCATCGCACACCACCCTCGCCTCCAGGAGCACCGATGGTCAGCCCCGTCTACGGCATCTACCAGCGTCTGCCGGACGCCTCGCGCCGGTCCCGCCGGACCCTCGCGGTCCTCGCCTTCATCGGCGTGCCGCTCCAGTACCTCGGCTACGTGACCCTGGTCCAGACCGACCGGATCCCGACGATCGCCTGGGGCATCGCCTCGATCGTGTTGTTCTCGATGACGCTCATCGGATACGTCGGAGTGGTCGGTTACGCCCGCGGTCGGGCCGAGATGTCGGCCGACCTCGACGAGCGCCAGAGCCAGGTCCGCGACCGGGCCCTCGCGCTGGCCTACGGCCTGGTGACGACCGTCGTCATCTTCGGACTCGGTGCGCTGGCGCTCTACACGTCGTTCGTCGGGCCGCTCACGATCGACATGCCGTCGCTCACCCCACTGCTCATCGCGATCGGGCTGTATTTCCCGATCCTTCCCTCGGCCGTCCTCGCCTGGATCGAACCCGACGTCCCGGCCGACGGCGACGACGCCGCTCGTCGATGACGCGACGTCCCGCGTCCCAGCTGTACAACCGCCTCGCGGTCCTGCGAGCGGAGCGAGGCCTGTCCCGGCAGGAGCTCGCGGAGCAGCTCGGGATCAACTACCAGACCGTCGGCTACATCGAGCGCGGGGAGTACAACCCGAGCCTCGATCTGGCCTTCGACATCGCCGAGTTCTTCGGCCTGCCGCTCGAGGCGGTGTTCGCCCGCCGGCCGTTCGAGCCCATGTCCGCCCGGCTGTACGGCCGGCCTGCCACCGGGGATCCCACCCTGACCACCGACGAGGTGACCCATGCTTGAGGTCGTCGACCTCACCAAACGATACGGGCCGGTCGTCGCGCTCGACGGCGCGACGTTCACCGCCCGCCCAGGCCGGATCGTCGGCTTCCTCGGGCCGAACGGCGCCGGCAAGACGACGACGATGCGCTCGATCTTCGGCCTCGCCCGGCCCGACCGCGGCGAGGTCCGCTGGAACGGCGTCCCGGTCGACCGCGACGCCCGGCTGCGATTCGGCTACATGCCCGAACAGCGTGGGCTCTACCCGCGGATGCGAGTCGGCGAGCAGCTGGCGTACTTCGCCCAGCAGCATGGCCTGAGCTCGCGGGCGGCGAACGCCGCCGCGGCGTCATGGCTCGAGCGGTTCGGGCTCCAGGACCGTGCCAAGTCGAAGCTCGAGGACCTGTCCCACGGCAACCAGCAGCGGATCCAGCTGGCGACGGCGCTGGCCCATGATCCGGAGCTGCTCGTCCTCGACGAGCCGTTCTCGGGCCTCGACCCGCTTGGGATCCGGACGATGGCCGAGGTCCTCCGGGACCGCGCGTCGTCGGGTGTCGGGGTGATCTTCAGCAGCCACCAGCTCGACCTGGTCGAGGACGTCTGCGAGGACGTGGTGATCATCGCCCGGGGCCGGATCGTCGCCCAGGGCGGGATCGAGGAGCTCCGGGCCGCCTCCGGTCGCCGGAACCTCGACATCGAGGTGGCCGGGTCGGACGGCACCTGGATCGACGGCCGGGGCGACCTCCGTGTCGTCTCCCGGGACGGCGACCGGGTCCGGCTCCTTGTCGATGCCTCGACCGATCTCGATGGCCTGCTCTCGCTCGCCTCGGCCGCGGGCGAGGTCCGGCGGTTCTCGTACGAGCCACCGAAGCTGTCAGAGCTGTTCATGGAAGCGGTCGCCGGCAGCGATGAGGAGGCCGTCCGATGACCCGCTGGCGCTCCATCGCCCTCGTCGCCCGGCGCGAGATCCTCGAGCGTGGGCGGTCCCGGGGATTCCTCCTGTCGGTCGCGTTCACGACCATCCTCGTCGTCGGCTCGATCGTCCTGCCGACGCTCCTGTTCGCCGACGACGGCAGCGTCGACATCGGGGTCGCCCAGCCGGCGCCGACCGGGATCGAGCTGAGTCTCAAGGCCAGCGGCACCGCCTACGGCGCCACGGTCGAGACGACGACCTATCCGGATCGGGCAGCCGGCGAGGCGGCCGTCACCGACGGCAAGGTCAAGGCCCTGCTCGTCGTCCCGGCAGACCTGTCGTCGTCCGGCGAGATCGTCTTCAAGGACCGGGCCGACGACCAGGTCCGGGCGATCGCGACGAGCGCGATCGTCGCGCTCCGCCAGAACGCCCTGCTCGACGCGAAGGGCGTCCCGACGGTCGACTTCGTGGCGGCCTCACAGCCGCCCCGGACCGTGTCGCTCGACCCGCAGACGGAGGAGCAGCAGGGCCGCTTCGTGTTCGCGAATGTCGGGATCATCCTGATCTTCATCGGCATCTTCTCGTTCGGCTTCGCCGTCCTCACCGGCGTCGTCGAGGAGAAGCAGAGCCGGGTGGTCGAGGTCGTCCTCTCGACGGTCCGACCGCGCGACCTGCTGATGGGCAAGGTCCTCGGCATCGGGGTCCTCGGGATCGTCCAGCTCGTCGTGTTCATCGTCGCCGGGGTCGCGGCGGCGCTCCTCTCCTCGCGCATCACCCTGCCGGCCACGACGCCCTACGCGATCGCGATGCTCGTCGTCTGGTTCCTGCTCGGATACACCCTCTACGCGACGGCGCTGGGGTTCCTCGGCGCGCTCGCGTCGAGGATGGAAGAGGCATCGAACGCCTCGACGCCGGTGACGCTGGTCGCGACGCTGTCGTACGTCGTCGCGCTCATCGCGGTGACCGACGATCCGTCGGGCACGGTGGCCACGATCATGACCTTCCTGCCGCCATCGGCACCCATGGTCGTGCCACTGCGGGTCGCGCTCGACGCGATCCCGCCGTGGCAGGTCGGCGCGTCGATCGTCATCACCCTCGCGGCGATCTGGGCGCTCTTCGCCATCGGCGGCCGGGTCTACTCCGGGGCGGTCCTCCAGACCGCCGGCCGGATGAAGCTCCGCGACGCCTGGCGGGCCGCCGCCGAGTAGCTCTCGCGGCGGTACGGGCGCCGGCCCGGGCGATCAGCCCAACCGGCGCCCTGCCGCGTCCACGGCGCGCTCACACCAGAACGCCAGGTCGTCGACGGCGCTGACACCGGAGGCGAGGGTCGCCGAGGCCTCGGCGTCGAGACCCTTGCGCCAGCCCCGCAGCAGCAGCCCGACGATCCAGGCCAGGTCCACCTGGGCCGCCCAGTCACCCAGGACCTCGTCGGCGTCGGCGAGCCGGACCGCGGCGCTCATCCGACCGACGTGCCAGGCGACCGACTCCCGGTAGCGTCGCAGCACATCGTCCGGCTCGAACGGCAGCACGGCCGAGTTCGACACGAGGAGCCAGCCGAGCTCGACCGCGACCGGCGCGAACGTGACCATCTGCCAGTCGATGAACCCGACGGCATCGTCCGGGAAGACCGCGACATTCGCGAGCTTCAGATCGCCATGGAGGCCGATCGCTGGTAGCCCGCCGAGGGCTTCCTCGAGCGGCCCGACCTCGCCGGACAGACGCTCGACGAGGCGGCGCGCCTCCGGCGTCGCGAGCCGCTCGAACGCTTCCCAGCCGGCGAGGAACCGCTCACCCACCGGGTTGCCCTCGTCGGCGTAGCGGGTGGCGGCCGGCCGGGACAGCAGGAGCAGTCGCTCGGCGACCGGCGTCCAGGGGATCGTCGCGTGGTCGGCGAGGAAGCCCCACCAGGCGATCGCGTGGAGCCGCGCGATCGCGTCGATGACCCGATCGACGGTCGATGGATCGACGGGCTGCTCGTGGGCCGGCCGCTCCCACGACAGCAGCTCGACCGACAGGTCCGGCATCAGGACGACGGCGTCGGGTCCATCCATCGCGGCCCCGAGGTACGGGAACCGGATCCGGGCGGCCGTGACCGGCGATCTCCAGGCCGCGACTCGCGACGAACCGGTCCACCAGGCTGGCCTCGCGTCCGCCGTCGTCGAGCGTGGCCCGGGCGATCCAGTCGCGCGCCAGCGAGTCCCGCTTGAGGACGAACCGCTCACCCGGCGCCCGCTCGAGGATCGTGAACGACGCGCCCGACCAGCCGTCGTGCGGGAACGGCCGCTCGGGGATGCCGTCCAGGCCGAGCTCAGCCAGCAGCTGGCCGAGCGGTCGATCCCACCAGCCGCTCATCCCCCCTCGGCCGGCTGGTCGACATACACGACGTGGGAGTCGGGGCAGTTCCGGGTCAGCAGGACGACGAGGACATCCGTCAGCGAGGCGTTCTCCTCGACATGGATCTCGCCGGCCGGGATATAGACGATGTCGCCCTCGTCGGCCTCGAACGAATCCTCGAGCCCGGTCGGCCCGAAGGTGAACCGCGCCCGTCCCGAGACGATGTAGATCGACGTCTCGCACGGGCCATGGTGATGGATCCGGGTCTTCTCGCCGGGCACCGTCGTGACGACCGAGGTGTACAGCCCGACCGAGCCGACCGTCGGCGCGGAGATCGCGATCGCGCGCTCCATGCCGGCGTGCTGGCCCTGGTTCCGCTGCCGATCGGCCGGCCTGACGCGGGTCGCCATGGCGCCAAGGATAGGTGCCCGGCAGGCCGTCCCGCGTGCGCCGCCCCGCGTGCGACGATGGCGCCGTGATCGACCCTGGCCTGCCGCGCTTCGCCCTGATCGAGCAGCCGTCGCCGCTCCACCGGCTCGATCGGCTGTCCGATGCCCTCGGCGGACGGGTCGACATCTGGATCAAGCGCGAGGACCTGCTGCCGCTCGCCTTCGGCGGGAACAAGCTGCGGAACCTGGAATACCTCGTCGGGGCGGCCATCGCGGACGGTGCCGACAGCCTGGTCACGGCGGGGCGCCGCTGGTCGAACCACTGCCGGCTGACGGCCGCCGCCGGGGCCCGCGCGGGTCTCGACGTCCACCTCGTCCTGACCGGTCCGCCGGTCGATCCGCCGGGACCGAACCAGGCGCTCGACGAGCTCCTTGGCGCGACGGTCCACGTCACCGCCACGGCCGATCGGACGGAACGAGAGGCGCTCGTGGAGCAGGTGGCCGACGACCTTCGGACCGCCGGCCGACGGCCGTACGTCATCGGCGTCGGTGGGGGCGGTGCGATCGGGGCCTACGGTCAGGTCATGGCCGGGTCCGAGGCGATCGCCCAGCTCGCCTCGTCCGGCATCGGGCCGACGGCGCTGGTCGTCCCGTCGGCGACCGGCGGGACCCAGGCCGGGCTGACCGTCGCGTTCGCCGACCTGGCGGCCGGCACCGACGTGCTCGGTGTCGTGGTCGCGCACCCCATCGAAGACCTGCGCCCGGCGGTCGAGGACTCTCGTCCAGAGGCTCGACGCGATGGCTCGCGACGACGACGCCTCCCAGCGCGATCGCCTTCGACTCGGCGCAGCGCGGCGCGGGCTACGGGATCCCGACCGACGCCGCGACCGAAGCAGCACGGCTGCTCGCCCGGACCGAGGGCGTCCTCGTCGACCCGATCTACACGGCCAAGGGCCTGGCCGGGCTGATCGCCGGCGTCCGCGACGGCCGCTGGGACGACCGAGCGGTCGTCTTCTGGCACGCCGGCGGGACGCCGGGCATCTTCGAGCCGCTGCCGGCGGCCTGACCCGCCGTCAGCGACGGACGGTGAAGGCGTCGATCGCGACGACCGGCCGACCCCGGGTGCCGAGCACCTCGACGGTCAGGGTGTGCGTCCCCCGCGCGGCGAACGTCGCGGTGAACAGTCGCTCGGTCGCGTCGAACCGGCGGGCGTAGGTGTCGATCAGCGCGACGGGCGAGCCGTCGATGAGGATCCGCGCCTGTCCCCGCGTCGGACCTTCCGGCCCGATCAGGCTCACCTGCGTCCCGGTGAAGGTGAACGTCGCGCGTGCGCCGGCCCGGCTGGCCCACTCGACGTGACCACCGGCGTAGGCGGAGTGCGCGGCGCTGCTCCAGCCGCCGGCGTAACGGATCGCGGCCGAGGTCTCGCTGATCGTCCGGGTCGCCTTCGTCGAGTGCTTCGAGGTCGTGACGGGCCGGGCCGACACTCCGCCGAAGGCGGTATACGCCTTCATCACCTTCGCGACGTAGCGCCGAGCGACCGACGACCAGGTCGACCGATCCCGCTCGCCGCGGCCCGTGAGCCAGTAGTGGGCCACGACCGGCCAGCTGCCGAACTTCCGATAGGCCCGTGTCATGACCGCTTTGGCGAGTCGCTCCTGGTTCACCGGGGTCGGCCGCATGTTCGCGTTCCCGAAATAGATCCGGGCCCAGGCCCGCCACATCGACGGCAGGATCTGGTACTTGCCGTAGGCACCGGAGGTGTGGTTCACGGCGCGGTAGCGGCCGCCGGATTCGACTTGGCCGATCGCTCGCATGAAGGTCGACAGTCCGCTCGGCTCCTTGGCGGCGGCGGCCGACGGAAGAGCGCTGGCGATGAGCACGCTCGCCGCGAGGGTCGCGACGATGACCGCCGAACGGCGGGCAGGCAGGTCCGGCAATGCGATCTCCTCCTGGTCCGACGCCGGGGAGCGTCAGGCCGGTGGGTCGCTCCGGCAAGAACGGCACGGGGTGGGCGGTCCCGGCCGGGTGCGACATGGATGGCCCGAGAAGAGGCAGTCCTCCGGACCGTCGAGGATGAGGGCGAAGGATAGTCGGACGGGCGTCCTGGTCGCAACCGCCCCATCGTCCCGATCAGGACACCGGCAGGGACCGCACGAACGCCGCGACCCGGTCGAGGACGTCATCGAGGACGGGCCGGAGCGTGTGCCCGAGACGCGGATAGGTGACCAGCGTCCCGTGGGGCAGGCTAGGTATCGCCTGCCTCAGCAGGTCGATCCTGGCGAACGGATCGGACTCGCCCGAGAGGAGGAGGGCCGGGCAGGCGATGCGCGGCCAATGTGCCGACCGCACGTCGAGATCCGGCGCGCCCGGCCGATGGAGCGGGTAGGAGAAGCAGACCAGCCCGTCGAAGGTCCGACGACGCTCCGCCGCCGCGAGGCTCGCGACCCGGCCGCCGTAGGAGTGACCGCCGACGACGACCCCCGGCTCGTCCGGCACCTGGTCGTAGAACGCCGGCAGGGCGTCCTCGGCCTTCCGCTTCGGCAGGCTCAAGGCGACCGCCTCGAGCCCGCGGTCGCGCAGACCATCGACGAACGGCGCCATGCTCGACGCGTCGCCGCTGGCTCCATGACCGAGGTAGATCCGCACCTGCTGAGGGTACCGGGCGGCGCTGGCCAGGTTCGGCTATGGTCGGTGCGAACCCGCACCGAGCAACCTGATCGCTTGATGACCTCCCCACGGATCCGGGCGCTCCGGGCGCTCCGGACGTCCGCCGCCCGCCTCGGCCTCGGCGTCGCGCTGCTCGCGACGGCGCTGGCCGTCCCGCTCGGCACCCCGCCGGCCGTGCGCGCGGCGTCGCCGACGGCCCTGGACAATTCGACGACGTTCCACGGCCGCGGCTACGGCCACGGCGTCGGCATGAACCAGTACGGCGCCCGCGGTCGTGCCATCGCCGGTCAGACGGCCGCCCAGATCCTGGGCCACTACTTCGCCGGGACGACGCTGGGGTCGATCGACCCGGCCCGGACGATCCGCGTCCTCCTCATGACGGACTTCAGCCCGACCGCCAGCCGGCCGTTCCGGATCTACGGCCGGGGCGGCACGTGGCGCATCCGGGCGACCACCGGCGACATGCCGGCCGATGCCGTCCTCGAGATGACCCGGGTGCCGATCGCGCCCGGCTCGTCGACGCTGACATGGCGGACGACCATCCGCGCTGCCGGCGGGTCGGTCCTGTTCTCGAGGGACGGGTTCACCGACCTGACGCTCGATCGAACGAGCCCGGACACCCGGCTGGAGCTGTCGGCGAAGGGATCGACCTACGACCAGTACCGTGGCTCATTGCGAGTCCGGGCGACCTCGACGCTCCGGGTGCTCAACACCGTGTCGCTGACCGCCTACGTCCTGGGCGTCCTGCCGGCCGAGATGCCCTCGACCTGGCCGAAGGAGGCGCTGCGCGCCCAGGCGATCGCCTCCCGGAGCTTCGCCGCCCATGCCATCCGGACGACGGGCGACTTCGACGTCTACGACGACACCCGCTCGCAGGTGTATCGGGGCTCGGTCGCCGAGAAGGCGACGACCACCGCGGCGGTCTCGGGGACGGGCGGCAGCGTCGTGATGTCCGGCAGCCTGATCGCCCAGACCTTCTACCACTCGACCGGCGGCGGCTGGACCGAGGACAACGAGAAGGCCTGGGTCGGATCGAGCGGCCAGAAGGTCGCGGCTCCGGTCTCGTACCTCCGCGGGAGCAGCGATCGACGGCCCGACGGCACCTCGTATGACGACTCCTCCCCGTACGCGGTGTGGCAGACGAAGACGTACACGAAGGCCGCCCTGTCGAAGATCTTCGATGCCGACGACCGGACCGATGTCGGCTCGCTCAGCGCGCTCGACCTCTCGGCTCGGGGCGTGTCCGGGCGGCTGATGTCGGTGACGCTGGTCGGCTCGACCGGCTCGAAGAAGGTCTCCGGCGAGGTCTTCCGGAGCGTGTTCAACGCCCACCGGCCAGCGGGCGATGGGCCGATGTGGAGCACCCTCTTCAACGTCGCCCCGATCCCGTGACCCGATGATCCTCGACGAGCGGCCACGCTGCTGGTGGGCGACGGGCGGCCCTCGACCGGACGCCGCGATGGTCGCCTATCACGACGACGAGTGGGCCGTCCCTGTCGACGACGACACCGAGCTGTTCGAGCGGCTCGCGCTCGAGTCGTTCCAGGCCGGGCTGTCGTGGTCGACGATCCTTCACAAGCGGGACGCGTTCCGGGCGGCGTTCCGGGGGTTCGATCCGGCCGTGGTCGCGGCCTTCGACGACGTCGATCGGGCTCGCCTCATGGCCGATGCGGGCATCGTCCGCAACCGTGCCAAGATCGACGCGACGATCGGCAACGCGACCGCCAGCCTGGCGCTCATCGCGACCTCCGGGTCGCTCGCGACGTACTTCGCCGAGCGCGTGCCGGGCCCAGCCGCGCCGCTCCCGCCGGGGACGGTCAGCGGTGGCATCCCGGGCTCGACGTCGGTCTCCGACGCGCTGTCGAAGGATCTGCGACGGCGCGGGTTCCGGTTCGTCGGCTCGACGATCGTCTATGCCTTCATGCAGTCCGTCGGGCTCGTCGACGACCACCTGCCTGGCTGCTTCCGCTACCGAGGCTGACAGATCCCTGCCGACGGACACGCACTCGTGACACACAAGCTGTCACGGTGCCGGGCGAGGCTCAGCGCATGGAAACCACCCGCATCCCCGTTCCAGGACCTTCGACCTTCGTCGACTGCCCGTGGTGCGACGCGGCGGTCGAGCTCGAGGCCGATGCTGACGAGCTGGCCTGCCCCGCCTGCCTGGTGCATGTCGAGCTCGAGCCGGCGGTCCGCCACGCTGCCCTCCTGGCCGCCTGAGGGTCAGGCCGGACGGAGACCCGCCAGGCGGACGGTGCGAAGAGGTCGGACCGCCGAGAAGGCGACACCCAGGAGCACGAAGCCCACGCCGATCACGACGAGCGTCGCCTGGCCTCCGATCGTGTCGAGCAGGAGCCCGGCCGCGAACAGCCCGATCGGCTGCATCCCGAGCGAGAGTGTCCGGGCGGTGCTGCCGATCCGGCCGAGGAGGTCGTCCGGCGACAGGCTCGTCCGCAGGGTGATGTACGTGACGAGGACGATCGAGTCGCAGATGCCGGCGCCGAGCGCGGCGAGAGAGCCGATCGCCACGGAGTCGGACGTCGCGAAGACGATGAGCAGCAGGCCCTTGGCGACCATCCCACCGAGCATCAGCCAGCCCGATGGGCCGCGCCGGAGGCGCCCTGCGAGGAGCGAACCGCCCACGGTCCCCACGCCGTAGGCCGTGAGAGTCAGGCCAAGGACCGATGGTGAGGCGCCCCGGTCCACCGTCAGGAGGAACGCCAGGACGTTGACGATCGACGCACCGATGATGCTGCTCGTCCCCCAGAAGAGGATCGCCGGAGCCAGGATCCGGTCATGGACGACGTACGAGACGCCCTCCCGGATATCGGCGACGAGGCTCGAACGTGGTCGGTCCTGGGGGGCCACGAGCTTCCGCCGGACGAACAGCAGGGCGAGGGACGAGAGACCGAACGAGACAGCGTCGATCGCGATCGTGAGCCCCGGGCCGATCGCCGTCGCCAGGAGCCCTGCGATCGCCGGGCCGAGGATATAGCCGGCGCTGTAGACCGCTTCGAAGACCGCATTCGCCTGGGTCAGCTGGGCTCGACCGACGAGGGCCGGGAGGGAGGCCGTGTAGCCCGCCAGGAAGAACGCCCGGAGGATCGTCAGGGGCGCGGCGACGAGGAGGATCACCGCGAAGGTCGGCCCGCCCAGCGCGACCGAGATCGGGATCAGGGCGGTGAAGACGCAGCGGCCAAGGTCGGCCAGGAGCATCATCCGGCGCCGGTCGGCGCGGTCGGCGATCGCGCCGGCGAAGAGGCTGACGAAGATGTCCGGGATCGCGGCGACCGTCCCGACGACACCCATCGCAAGGCCCGACCCGGTCAAGGCAAGGACGAGGAGCGGGAGGGCGGTGAAGTTCACCGCGTCCCCCAGCGACGAGATGCCCTGGCTCGTCAGGACGACGAGGAAGTCGCGGTTCTCGGTGAGGCGACGCGGTGGATCGACCGGGGCGGTCGTTGGCAGGCCATCGCTGGGCAAGACGGCCGAGCCGCTCGCGACGGCGGAGGTTCCGGGCACCGACCGATCGTATCGAGGCCGACCGACTTCGCGCGCGTCGATCCGACGCAGTCGTCCGGCGCTGGGCCGGGCGGCGCCCCCGTAGGATGGTCGGATGGACGACCACGACCATTCCGATGCGATCCTCGCCGCCGGCCGGCGCCTTGCGGCCCATGGCCTGATCGTCGGCGCGGAGGGAAACATCTCGACGCTCCTGGACGACGGCCGGATCCTCGTCACGCCGACCGGGCGGCGGAAGGACGAGCTGACCGCCCGGGACCTCGTGGTCGTCGCGCTCGAGGGCGACGACGCGCCGGTCTCGGCCGCGGGTCTGCGACCGACGTCTGACCTGGCGATCCATCGGGCGATCTACCACGCCCGTCCCGACGTCCGAGCCGTCGTCCACGCGCATGTCCCCGCGGCGATGGCGCTGACGCTCGCGGGCGAGGCACCGGACCCCGCTGTCCTGCCGGAGACCGCCTTCCACCTGCCGCGCCTGCCCGTCGTCCCCTACGCGGCGATGGGCAGCCCCGAGCTCGCCGAGCGAGTGGCCTCGGCGCTGACATCCGATCCGCCGCGGTCCCCCGACGCCGTCCTGCTCGAGCGCCACGGCGCGATCGCCGTCGGTCCGACGGTCGTCGCCGCCGTCGACCGGATCGACCTCGTCGACGTCCTCTGTCGGACCTGGCGCGACGCGCGACTCCTCGACCCGGGTCGCCGACCGGCGCCCCCCTGAGCGCGGCGACGGTGCTCGCGACTCGACGACCCTGACATACTGTCGCGGGGCATCGAGGGTCGACGGCCGCCGTGGCGCCGACCGCCGATGGAGGGATCGGAACCCGATGCGTGTGGAGGGTGAAGGGCCGTGGATCCCCGTAAGTACCTTGCCGAGCTGATCGGCACGTTCCTGTTCATGATCATCGGCTACTTGTCGGTCGTCGCGTTCGGCTACGCGAGTGCGCCGACCCCGAATCTGCTGGTCGTGCCGTTCTCGTTCGGGCTCGGGCTGATGGCCGCGATCTTCGCCTTCGGGCACGTCTCCGGCGGCCACTTCAACCCGGCCGTGACGGTCGCGATGGTCCTCGACAAGCGGACCACGCCGATCGACGCCGTCGGCTACATCGTGGCCCAGGTGATCGGCGCGATCGGTGCGGCGCTGCTCGTCTCGGTCCTGTTCGACCAGGCCGCGGTCGCCGCCGGGATCACCAAGCCGAACACCGCGGCCGGAGTGACCGACATCGACGCCCTGATCATCGAGACGGTGATGACCGCTGGGTTCCTGCTCGTGATCCTGACCGCGTCGAAGAAGAACCCGGCCCTCGCGGCGCTCGCCATCCCGCTGACCCTCGTCGCCATCCACTTCGCGATCGCGACCCTGACGGGCGCCTCGGTGAACCCGGCCCGATCGCTCGGGTCGGCCGTCGTCGGCGGCGACCTCACGAGCATCTGGATCTACATCGTCGGCCCGGTCCTCGGCGGGATCATCGGCTGGGCGATCTGGGCCGGGCTGGGCGCCCGCGGTGACGAGCCGCTCGAGGAGGCCTAGCCGGTCGAGGTCGAGTCGCTCAGGGCGGCGGCCGCGCCGGCCGGCGCCGGGCCCGCCGACGCCGCTGCCGGCCGGGCGCCGGGCATGACGGGGAGGGCCTTGCCG
Source organism: uncultured Chloroflexia bacterium (assembly GCA_963729175.1). GTDB lineage: Bacteria > Chloroflexota > Limnocylindria > Limnocylindrales > CSP1-4 > CAVSMY01. The sequence continues at coordinate 347,324 of CAVSMY010000010.1, forward strand.
CCCTCGGCCAGCCAGCACGCGGCCGACTGCCCGCCACCGATGTCGAACAGCGGGGGCTCGTCGACCGAGCACCGGTCGAACGCCAGCGGGCAGCGCGGATGGAACCGGCAGCCGGTCGGGATCCGGACGGCGTCGGGCGTCTCGCCGACGAGGATCGTGCGCGCCTGCCCACCCTCCGACGGCGGCTCGGGCGTCGGCGAGACCGACACGAGGGCCGCGGTGTACGGGTGGTGAGGTGACTTGATGACCCGGTCCGACGGTCCGATCTCCATGATCTTGCCGAGGTACATGACGGCGATCCGGTCGGCGATCACCCAGGCGAGCGACAGGTCATGGGTGATGAAGACGTAGGTCAGGCCGCGCTCCTGGCGCAGATCGAGCATCAGTCGCAGCAGCTCGGTCCGGATCGAGACGTCGAGCATGGAGACCGGCTCGTCGGCGACGACCAGCTCCGGGCCCATCACCAGGGCGCCGGCGATGACGACACGCTGACGCTGGCCGCCGGACAGCTCGTGTGGGTACCGGAACGCGAAGTCGACGGGCAAGCCGGCGGCCTCGATCGCCGCCCGGACCCGGGCCTCGCGGTCGGCCAGTCGCGGCGCCAGCCCGTTGACCTCGAGCGGCTCGGATACGAAGTCGTGGATCGTCTGCTTCGGGTTCAGCGTCTCGTACGGATCCTGGAAGATGATCTGGACCCGGCGCCGGTAGGCCCGAAGCTTGCCGGTCCCCCACAGGTCCGAGACATCCTCACCGTCGAAGAAGATCCGGCCTCCCGTCTGACGCGTGAGCTTCACGATGACCCGACCCGTCGTCGTCTTGCCGGAGCCCGATTCGCCGACGAGCCCGAGGACTTCGCCGCGCTGGACGGCGATGTCGATCCCGTCGACCGCCCGGACGACCCCGATCGTCCGTCGAGCGAGGATGTCGAATGCTCCGCCGCGGATCGGGAAGTGGACCTCCAGGCCCTCGAGACGGAGGATCTCGGTCATCGCCGCGTCACGGTGGGCCAGCCGACGCCACGGACGGCTGCGCCGCCGGCGATGCCTCGGCCCGGACCGCGGACGGATCGCTCATCGATGCCGCCCGAGCGGTGATCTCGGCGGCGGTCCGTCGCGCCGCGACGTCCTCGGTCGTCACCGCTACCCCGCCGTCACGACCCGCGGGGTGGAGATGGCAGGCGACGCGGACGCCATCGGGGAAGAGGACCTCCGGTGGCACCACCTCATGGCAGATCGCCATCACGGCCGGACAGCGGGGGTGGAATCGGCAGCCGGACGGCGGGTCCCGGAGGTCGGGCGGCGAGCCGGGGATCGTCTCGAGGCCACGCCGGTCGGCATGGATGTTCGGGAAGGCACCCAGCAGCTTCTCGGTGTATGGATGGCGGGGAGCGGTGAAGATCGTCCGGACCGGGCCCTCCTCGGCGACCCGCCCGGCATACATGACCAGCGTCCGATCGCACGTCTCCGCGATGACCGAGAGGTCGTGGGTGATGAGGACGAGCGACAGTCCCAGCTCCCGTCGCAGGCGCTCCAGGAGCTCGAGGATCTGGGCCTGGACCATCACGTCGAGCGCGGTGGTCGGCTCGTCGCCGATGACGATCGCGGGGTCGCAGGCGAGCGCCATCGCGATCATCGCCCGCTGCCGCATGCCACCCGACAGCTCGTGGGGGTAGGCCCCGGCGCGCTTGCGGGGGATGCCGACGAGCTCCAGCAGGTCGGCCGCACGAGCGCGCGACTGGTCCTTCGATCGCCCGAGGCGCATCTCGACAGGCTCGGCGATCTGGTCGCCGACCCGACGCACCGGGTTCAGGGCATTCATCGCGCCCTGGAAGACGATGCTGATCTCGCGCCAGCGATAGCGGCGCAGCTGATCCTCCGTCTTGGGGACCAGGTCGATCCCGAACAGCTCGATGCTGCTGCCCTTCCGGATCCGGGCGTTCGACGGCAGGATCCGGACGAGCGACAGCGCGGTCGTCGTCTTGCCGCAGCCGGACTCGCCGGCCAGTCCCAGCGCCTCGCCGTCGTCGAGCCGGAAGGACACCCCATCGACCGCCTTGACCCAGACGTCGCCCAGGCGGAAGTGGGTCCGAAGGTCCTGCACCACCAGGAGTGGCGCCGTCGGGTCGGCCTGCTTCGGGAGCGGCCACTTGCGACGGTCGCGGATCGTCTTGGCGATGATCTCCGGCGAGGCATCGGGCGGCAGCTCGAGCGTCGGGCCCGCCTCCGCCTCGGCGATCAGCTCCTCGGTCTCGGCCTGGTGGCGCTCGCCGGCCTCGACCGACTCGACGAGTCGGCGCGGGTCGACAGGACCGGTCATCGGCGGACGCTCAGGCGGGGATTGAGGATGTCGTCGAGGGCATTGCCGACGAACGTGAACGCCAGGACGACGAGGACGATCGCGGCCGCGGGACCCGCGACCCACCACCACGCCCCGAGGCTCGGCGCGCCGGCGGTCTGGGCATCGTTGAGGATCTGACCCCAGGACGGCTGGAACGGGTCGCCCAGGCCGACGAAGGCCAGCGTCGTCTCGGTCAGGACCGCCCCGGCGAAGGTGAGGACCGTGTTCGCGATGATGAGGTTGATGACGTTCGGCAGGAGATGCCGGTACATGATGTGGCCGCCACCGGCACCGATCGCCCGGGCCCGGTCGACGAAGGCGCGGTTCTTCAGCGACAGGACCTGGCTGCGGATCACCCGGGCGGTCGAGGCCCAGCTCGTCAGGCCGATGACGATGACGATGACGAGCAGCGTCACCCGGATGCCGGCGACCTCTGCGTCAGCGCCGATGATCTCGAGGATGATCGGGGCCAGCACGAGCGCCAGGACGAACGTCGGCAGGACGAGGAAGAGGTCGGTGATCCGCATGAGGATCGCATCGGTCCGGCCGCCGGCATACCCGGCGACGATGCCGATGACGACCCCGAGGAGGACGGTCACGAGGGTCGCCAGCAGGCCGATGACCATCGAGATCCGGGTGCCCCAGACCGTCAGGTTCAGGACGCTCCGCCCGAGGGCATCCGTCCCGAACGGGTATTCGAGGCTCGGCGGAGCCAGGTGATCGGGGCCCGCGGTCGTCACCGTCTGGAGCGGACCGACGAACACCCACGGGGCGATCGCGAGCATCGAGAAGACGATCAGGACGACGAGACCCGCGACCCCCGGCGGGCGGCGCGAGAACTGGGCCGCGAACGACCGGGCCGAGCGGATGCGGATCCGCATCCGCTCCGCCCGGAGGGAGGTCCCGGATCCGACCGCGGCGCTCAGAACCGGACCCTCGGGTCAAGGACCGCGTAGAGCAGATCGGCCCCCAGGTTCGCGACGACGACGGCGATCGACAGTAGCAGGAAGGAGCCCTGCAGGACCGGATAGTCGCGGGCCGACAGGGCATCGACCGTGAGCGTCCCGAGGCCTGGCCAGTTGAAGACGACCTCGACGGTGATCGCACCAGCGACGACGTATCCGAGGTTGATCGCGATGAGCGTCACCGCAGGCAGGATCGCGTTCGGAAGGGCGTGGGCCCGCAGGACCCCGATGTCCTTCAGCCCCTTCGCCCGAGCGGTCGTGATGTAGTCCTCGCCGAGGGTGTCGATGACCGACGAGCGGACGAGGATCGAGTACTGACCGACGAGACCGATGACGACCGTCGCGAGCGGCAGCGCGAGATGTGACAGGAAGTCGGTCATCCGCTGGACCGGGTCCTGATACGACGCCCCGAGCGACATCATCCCCGATGACGGGAACCAGCCCAACGCCGTCGAGAAGACGACCAGGAAGAGCATGCCGATCACGAAGTACGGCATCGAATACATGATCAGGCTGAGGCCGTTGCCGACGACGTCGATCGGACCGCCGCGTTTCCAGCCGGTGTAGGCACCCAGAGCCAGTCCGATGCCCGCGGCGAGGATCTCGCCGAGGCCGAACAGGATGAGCGTCGGCCAGAGGTGCGACAGCAGGACGGTCGAGACCGGCTGCCCGGTGAAGTGCAGCGAGTAGCCGAGGTCGCCCTGGAGCGTCGCACCGATGTAGGCGACGAGCTGGTCGGGGATGACCGGCTTGTCGAGGCCCCAGCGTGCCCGGGTCGCGGCGAGGACCTCGGCGTTGATGTGGGCGTTCCGCGGCAGGGCCCGCTCCGGGCTGCCGGGCATCATCCGGAACAGGATGAAGTTGAAGACGACGATCAGGGCGACCGTGACGATCGCCGAGACGAACTTGCGGCCGAGATAGCGCGTGCCCACGGATCCGCCGCTCCCTAGGCGGGCCGGGGGGCCGCCGGCCGGCGGCCCCCTCGCAGATGGGACATCAGACGGATGCTGAGGTCAGACGATCATTCGTCCTCGTCGGGTCCCGCCGCACCGCGCCGACGGTTCACCAGCACGAGGCCGACGACGACCGCGGCGAGGGCAGCGACGATCGCGATGATCAGGGGGGTGTTCGAGCCGCCGGAGCCGGTCTCGCCGCCATCGCTCGGACTCGGCGACGGTGCCGCCGACGCCCCGGCCGACGCCCCGGCCGACGTTCCGGCCGACGGCGACGCGGCGCCCGCCGACGGCGACGGAGACGGGCTGGGCGTGAGCGACGCGTCGGTCAGGTACTGGTAGTCGACGACGCTGTAGCTGAACAGCGGATAGCCGCCGTCGAGCGGCTGGTTCTGCCAGCCCCCGAACTTGTCGGTCCGGTAGGCGTCGAGCTCCTCGTCGTAGTACAGGATCTGGTACGGCGACTCGTCGTAGAACATCTGCTGCATCTGGTCCATGATCGACTTGCGGGTCGTGTCATCGGCCGCCTGGTTCTGCTCGTCGTAGAGCTTGTCGTAGTCCGGGTTGCAGTACAGGCTGTCCGACGACGTGCCGATCTGGTTGCACAGGAAGATCTGGAGCAGCGTGTTCGGCTCGACGGTCTCGTACCACGACCAGATGAACAGGTCGTAGTCGGCCTTGTAGCCCTCGCCCGCCTCGGGCGGCAGCATGATGTCGTAGAGCGAGTTCTCCTCGATCACGTCCGACTTCACCTTGATCCCGACCTGGCCGAACCAGTCCTGGATGAACTGGGCCAGCTGTGGGTAGGTCGGGTCGGAGTCAGGCATGACGAGGTGCAGGCTGATGGGCTTGCCTTCCTTGTCGAGGCGCTGGCCGGTGGCGTCCTTGGGGTAGCCGGCAGCCGTCAGCTCCTGGTCGGCTTTCGCGAGATCGAAGCCGTGGATGTCGTTCGGATCGGTGTGCCAGGAGAAGGGCGGGTCGGCGTCGGTGTTCATGACGACCGGCGGGACCTGGGTCGTGCCGACGACGCCGTATCCGCCGTGGACCTTGTCGAGGAGCTGCTGCTTGTCGATCGCGTATCCGAGGGCGCTTCGGAACTTCGGATCGAGCAGCGCCTTCGTCGACGGACCGCCGTCGGGGATCGTGTTCCCGGTGCCGGTCCCGTAGTTGTTGAACCCGAGCTCGACCCAGCCGGCCAGCTTGCCGTTCACCGTCTGGATATCCGGCTGGCCCGCGAGCTGCTTGAACTGCTCGACCGGCACGCCACGGACATAGTCGACGTCGCCGTGCTTGAGCGCCTGGACCATCGTGTCGGCGTTCTTGAAGATCTGGATATAGATCTCGTCCGCGGCGCCCTTCGTGCCGTACCAGTTCGGGTTGCGGACAAGATGGACGGACTCGTCCGGCGTGTACTCCTTGACCTGGTACTGACCGGACCCGACGAGCGGCGGCTTCATGTCGACGTCGCCGATCGTCTTGTACGTCTCCTTGCCGTAGATGTGCTTCGGCAGGATCGGGATGAAGGCCTTGAGGATCTTCGTCGTCCCGTCGTCGGTGTAGAGCAGCATCGTCTCGGGGTCGGGGCACTCGGCCTTCGTCACCCGGGCGTCCTTGAGGCCCGGGTCGATGTAGCCGTTGCCGACGCTGGCGTCGTTGTTGATCGCGTCGATGACGAGGCCGTAGCTGAAGCACGCATCAGCCGACGAGATCGGCTGGCCGTCGGACCACTTGCGGCCGGTCGGGATGTGGAACTTCCACGACTTGCCGTCAGCCGAGCGCTCCCACTTGTCGGCGAAGTCGCCGACGATCTCGAGGTTCTGCCCGAGCGTCACGAGATAGCTGAAGTTCAGCTGGAACGTCTCGTAGTCGGGGAAGTACGCCGCCTGGTAGGGGTTCAGCGATCGGAGGTTCTCGATCGTCGCGAGACGCAGGATGAGGGGGTCGGCCGCGGTGGCATGACCCGCCGCTGGCACGAGCATCGCCGCGGCCAGGCCGAGAGCGCCGAGCACGCGAGCGCCTCGGGCACGGAACGTCACGGGCATTCTGGGATGTCCTCCTCCAGAGCTCGCGCGCCCACCACTCCAACAGGCGCACGTCATCCCCGGGTCAATCCCGTCGGCAGCCGGGTCGTGGCAGGGTCGCACAGGCGCGTATGGCGCGCAACCATCGGATACGCACGGCGGTCCGGGGTCGGTTTCGCCGACCCGCCGAACGGTCGATCAGACGAGGAACGACCGCGGCGGGTCGGGGTCGAGGAGGACCGGCCGGTCGATCCGGAAGCCCTCGAGATCCGGCGCCGACGTCGTCGTCCCCTCGAGCGTCAGCTCAGCCGCGATCCGGCCAAGGACCGAGGCGTACTTGAAGCCGTGCGCCGCACCGAGGAGGACGGTGACGCTCGGGGCGTCGGGCAGCCGGTCGACGACGAAGTCGCGGTCCGGGGTCATCGTGTAGAGACACGACCGGGTGAGGATCGGCGGCCCGACGGCCTCGGGCAGGCGACGCTCCAGGAATCCACGAAGACGTGCCATGGCAGCCGCGTCGGGCTCGAAGGTCCGCGTCTCGGGGGTCACCTCGCGCCCGCCGACGTCCTGGGCCGCCTTGGGCCCGGCTTCGCCGTACGTCGGGAAGCCGTAGAACGACGGGTCGTCCATCCAGATCCAGATCGGGAAGCGGTCTGGCGCGAAGCGGCCCGGATCGGGTGCCGCGAAGTACGTCACCTGCTCCTGGGTGATCGTCAGCGGCAGCCGCCGGTCGAACGACGCGAGGAGCTCGTTCGTCCAGGCGTCGGCGGCGATGACGACGGAAGCGGCGCGATGGACGGACCCATCGGCGAGGGTCAGCTCGATCCCACCACCGGCCTCGCGGAGCCCGGCCACGGGCGACCGATCGAGCAGCGTCGCCCCGCGCTCCGTCGCGAGCCGGCGATGGGCGGCGTTGCCGCGGAACGGATCGGCCAGACCGGCATCGGCCTGGAAGAGGACCGTCGTGTCATCGTCAAGGCGCCACTGGGGCCAACGCCGCATCGTCGTGGCGGCGTCGAGCCGCTCGAACGGGACGGCCTCGGCGTCCATGCTCGCGACATAGTCCGCCTCGGGGATGGCCGCGTCGGCGGGGAAGAGATCGAGCCCGCCGGTCACGGTCACGATCCGCTCGGCCGCCCCCGACAGCCCAGCCTGGGCCTCGATCTCGGCCCAGGTCGCGTAGGCCCGCCGGGCCAGACGGACGTACTCGGGCCGGTGATAGCTCAGCCGGATGATCCGGCTGTGGTCCGCCGACGCGCCGTTCGCGTGCCCGAGCTCGTAGCGCTCGAACCCGACGACCCGGTCACCGAGCTCCTGGGACAGCCAGCAGATCGCCCCCGACCCGAGCGCCCCGAGGCCGACCACCGCGGCATCCCACTCGTTCCGCACCGAGGACTGCATGACGCAGATGGGACCATGGCCACGGGTCTCATCGCAACCCGTGCGCACGGCAGTGTGATAGATTGTGCGCATGAACGTGCGCACGAACCTGATGCTGCCGGTCGAGCTCGTCGCCGAAGTGGACCGGTTCGCCGGGCCGCGGAACCGGTCCCGATACGTCGCCGAGGCGCTCGAGGCGCGCCTTCGGCGCGATCGCCTTCGTCAGACGGTCGACTCGACGGCTGGCGTCCTTGACCCCGCGGAGTACCCGCACTGGGCGACATCGGAGGATGTCGTCGCCTGGGTCCGGGCTCTCCGCGCCGAGGTCACCGATCCGGGCCCGAAGCGAACGAGCCGCAGGCGATGACACGGCTGATGCTGGATTCCTCGTTCGTGATCGACCACCTCCGAGGGCTGCCTGCTGCGAGTGAGCGTTGGCACCGCCTCTGGGCGGACGGTGACGATCCGATCGTCACCGACATCATCGTCGTCGAGGTCCGCGTGGGGCTGCGCGCGGCTGACTCCGTCTACCTCGAGCGGATGCTCGAGCCGATGGAGTACATCCACGTCGGACCGAAGCAGTCCCTCATCGCCGGCGAGTGGCGTGCGGCGCAGAAAGCCCGTGGGAGGTCCCTGAGCCTCGGTGATGCGCTGATCGGTGTCGCGGCGTGGTCCGAGGGAGCCGCTGTCCTGACCCGGAACGTCCGAGACTTCGAGCTGATGCCGGTCAGGGTCGAGACCTATTGAGGCGCGGCCAGGCTCTCAGCCGAACGGTCGGACATCGATGAGCTCGACCCGGCCGCCGATCTCGACCGAGCCGTCGGGCTGCGGCGCGGCCACGATCTCCGAGCCGACCCCCTGGCGGATGACGAGCGGCCGGCCGACCCTGGCGGCGAGCATGACGGCGGCGGCGCCGGTGGCCTCGTCCTCGACGATGCCGTAGTCGGTGGCGAAGTAGCGCGACCGGACCGTGCCCCGGTCCTCGTCGAGCCAGGCCCACACGTAGCGGCCCGGCTCGCCCATCGCCTGGCGTGGTCGCGCGTCCACCAGTGCCGCCGACTCGAGCTGCTCGACGACCATCGAGTGGATCCACTCCGGTCGCGCCCGGACATAGGTCCGTGCGGCGTCATGCCGGGTCGGCACCGGGCCGGCCGGAGGACGGAGCGTCGGGTCCGGTGATCCCTCGTGGGTGAGCAGCCAGGCCGCGCCGACGGTCGGGTGACCGGCGAAGGCGAGCTCGGCGGCCGGTGTGAAGATCCGCACGAGCCGGCCCTCCGGCCCGTCGCCGTCGATGAAGATCGTCTCGCTGAACCCGAGCTCGGCGGCGGTCCGCTGGCGCCAGCGTTCCGGGATGTCCGCTCCGCTGAGGAAGACGCCAAGCGGGTTGCCCCCGCCGCCATCGGGCCCGATGAAGACCCGCAGGACATGGAGCGTCGTCACGAGGCGGCCTCGGCGGCGTCGGCAGTGGCGGCGTCGGCAGGGGCGGCGTCGCCGCTCTCCGCCGCGGGGGCGGCGAGCGACAAGGCGTACCGCAGGATCCCGATCTGGCTCATCGCGTCGGTGATCTCGCCGACGTCGACCATCGCCACGGCCTCATCGACCGTGACCCACCTGATCTCGATCCGCTCGGTCCCCTCGGGCGTCGCCTCGCCCTGATGGAGCCCCCGGGCCAGGTACAGGACGCCGCCTTCGTCCGAGACCGAGTTCGACGTGTGGAACCAGACGAGGACCTCCCAGACGTCGGCCGCGAGCCCGGTCTCCTCGGCCAGCTCGCGCTGCGCTCCGGCGAGGGGACTCTCGCCCGACGGCGAGCCGCCCTCCGGCACCTCCCAGCTATAGGCGTCGAGGGTGTAGCGGTGCTGGCCGACCAGGAGGATCCGTCCGACGTCGTCGACGACCACCGCTCCGACGGCCCGGTTCTTGAAGGCCACGACGCCATAGATCCCGGGCGCACCGTCGGGCCGCGTCACCTCGTCATGGTGGACGGTGATCCAGGCGTTCTCATAGACCGTCGTCCGGGTGTGCCGGATCCAGGGTCCGCTGGGCGTGTCGGGCATCGTCCCCGGATGGTATGTCGCCGCGATGGTCAGCCGTCGCGACACGGTCACCGCCGGCGGGGTGGGCCACCGTAGACTCGCGGGCATGCCCATCGCGTTCGCGCGCGAGCGTCCCGTCAGCCTGCCGTTCCACGACGTCGTCGTCGACTGGGACGTCCGGATCCCCGCCCGAGATGGCATCGAGCTCTCGGCGAACATCTGGCGCCCGCGACCGACCTCGGGCCCGGAGACGGCCCGATCTCCCGTCGTGCTCGAGATGATCCCGTACGGCAAGGACTCCTGGCGCCGGAACGCCGATGTCGGCCGGGGAGAGTGGTTCGCCGCGCGCGGCTACGCCTTCTGCCGTCTCGACGTCCGCGGGACCGGCAGCTCCGGCGGCGTCGCAAGGGACGAGTACACCGAAGCCGAGACGCAGGACGGCTATGACGCTGTCGAGTGGCTCGCGGCGCAGCCATGGTCCAGTGGCAAGGTCGGCATGTGGGGCATCTCGTACGGCGGCTTCACGGCGATCCAGGTAGCCAAGCTCGGGCCGCCGCACCTCGCCGCGATCGTCCCGTTCTACGCCACGGACGACCGCTATCGCGACGACGTCCACTACCGCGGCGGCTGCGTGACGGCCTCGGAGCTGTCGCAGTACGCGGTCAGCCAGGTCGCGATGAACGCGATGCCGCCGGACCCGGCGTTCCGCGGCGACGGCTGGCTCGAGGAGTGGCGGCGGCGCCTCGAGGCGACGCCGATCTGGCTGTTCACCTGGTTGCGGCACCAGGTCGACGGGCCCTACTGGCGGCAGGGATCGTTGGCCCCGGACTACGCGGCGTTGCGGGTCCCGATCTTCCAGGTCGGCGGCTGGAACGACTCGTACGTCGACCCCGTCCTCCGGATCGCCGAGCACTGCAGCGAGGCCCAGGTCCGCTCGATCATCGGCAACTGGGTCCACGCGTGGCCCCACGACGCCTTCCCGGGACCCGGGATCGACGACCTCCACGAGGTGGTCCGGTTCCTCGATCGCCACCTGAAGGACCAGCCCAACGGCCTCGACGAGGAACCGGCATTCACCTGGTTCGAGCGGGAGTGGGCGCCGCCGGAGCCGTTCCCGGTGGCCTGGCCGGGTCGCTGGCGGGCGACGGCGGCGCTCCCCCACCCGGGGACATCGAGCCGGTCGTGGACCCTCGATGCCGGCGGAGGACTCCGCGGCGACCGCGCCGTCGACGACATGGCCTCGGCCACCTCCGGCGCGGTCGCCGGTGACGACGTCGACATCCTGCCGTACGCCGCCACCGTCGGGACGACGGGGACGCTGTCCTGGGGCGCCGGCGGCGCGCCGAACGGCCTGGCCCGCGACGCCCGTCGGGACGAGGCCCGGGGCCTGACCTACACGAGCCAGCCGCTCGTGGCGCCCGTCTCGATCCTCGGCTTCCCCGAGGCCCGACTGCACGTCGCGGCGACGATGCCGATCGCGACGATCGTCGCCCGGCTCATGGATGTCGCACCCGACGAGACCGGGCATCAGGTCGCCGCGGGGGTCCTGAACCTCAGCCACCGCGACTCCGACGTGGATCCCGCACCGCTCGAGCCGGGCACGATCCACGACGTGACCGTCCCGATGCGCGCGTCGGGCTACCGGTTCGCCGCCGGTCATCGGATCCGCCTGACGCTCGCAGCCGCAGCGTGGCCGATCATCTGGCCGTCGCCGATGCCCGGGCGGATCAACGTCCATCGGGACGGCCCGGACGGGCGGCCCTCGCGGCTCGTCCTGCCGGTCATCCCGGATGTCGAGACCGGCCATCCAGCCGACCTGGCGCCGGTCGCGTTCAAGACGACCCCGCCGGACGTCCGGTCCGTCGGATCCGGGTCCGACGAGCCGCCGATCTGGCGGATCGTCGAGGACGTCCTGGCCGGCACGGTCACGGTCGAGACCTCGGAGGCCGGCACGACGATCCTCGAGGACGGCCGGTCGCTGGCCACATCGGAGACCCTGACGATGACCGCGTCAGACGACGACCCGGCCCACACGCGGTTCGACGCGCGGATCCTCTACCGCTGGCGCGAGCACGCCTTCGAGACCGAGATCCGGTCCCGGGCCTCGATCCGGAGCGACGAGACCGCCTTCGAGCTCGACGTCAGCCTCGAGGTCGACCTCGACGGCCGGCGGCTGTATGAGCGCCACGAACGGGAGCGGATCCCCCGCCAGCTCGTCTGAGCCGGGACTGCGAGATCCGGGGCGCCCGTCCCGTCACCACGGTCCGGGGCGCTCGGCGCCCGGTCCGGGGCGCTCGGCGCCCGGCGCCAGCTAGACTGCCGCCCATGTCGCGACGGATCAGCGCCAAGGCCGAGAGCTTCACCGAGTCGGTCATCCGGGAGATGAACCGCCTGGCGATCGAGGCCGGCGCGATCAGCCTGGCCCAGGGCTATCCCGACTTCCCGTGCCCGGTCGAGATCAAGGAGGCGGCCAGCGAGGCGATCTTCCGCGACGTCAACCAGTACGCGATCACCTGGGGCGCCAAGCCGTTCCGCGAGGCGATCGCGGCCAAGGTCGCACGCTTCCACCCCGATCAGGTCGTCGACCCGGAGACCCAGATCACCGTGACCTGCGGGGCGACCGAGGGCATGATCGCGTCGATGCTCGGCGTCCTCGACCCCGGCGACGAGGTCGTCGTCTTCGAGCCGTTCTACGAGAACTACGGACCGGACGCGATCCTGTCTGGTGCCACGCCTCGCTACGTGACGCTCCATGAGCCGGACTGGTCGATCGACCCGGACGAGCTCCGCGCGGCCTTCACATCGCGGACCCGGGCGATCGTCGTGAACTCGCCGCACAACCCGACCGGCAAGGTCTTCCGGCGCGATGAGCTCGAGCTCATCGCGGCGCTCTGCGTCGAATTCGACGCGATCGCCATCACCGACGACATCTACGAGCACATCCGGTTCGCGGGCGAGCACATCCCACTCGCGACGCTGGCAGGCATGGCCGACCGGACGATCAGCATCGACGCGCTGTCGAAGACGTACTCGGTCACGGGCTGGCGGGTCGGCTGGGTCATCGCCTCGCCCGAGCTGTCGGTCGGGATCCGCCGGGTCCACGACTTCCTGACGGTCGGCGCCGCCGCCCCGCTCCAGGCCGCGGGCACCGTGGCCATGGCCCTCCCGGACGCGTACTACGACGCGCTGGCGACAGGCTATCGGGAGCGGCGCGACACGATCGTCCCGGCCCTCGAAGCCGCCGGGCTACGGCCCCACGTCCCCGACGGCGCGTACTACGTGATGGCCGAGATCGACGGCGTGACCGACGAGGATGACACGACGTTCGCCCGAAGGCTCATCCGCGAGGCCGGCGTCGCCGGCGTGCCCGGGTCATCGTTCTACTCGCGCCCGGAGCTGGGCCGGACGAAGGTCCGGTTCGCCTTCCCGAAGCGGATCGAGACGCTTCGCGCGGCGGCCACCCGGCTGGCGGCGATGGGAGCGGCCGTGCCGCGCTGAGGTTCCCGCTGCTCGGCTGATCACGCCCAGGACGCAGGCCCACCAGTCACCCCATTCTCGATCTGCGGGTCTCGGGACGTCGGCGATGCCGGATCAGGGCAAAGCCGTCCCGCGTGGTCACCCCATTCTCGGGATCGGACGATTCCGCACGTCGGAGCCCCGCAAGGGGCGACTCGTCAGGTCTGGAGCCGTCGATCGAGAATGGGGTGCACGAACCGCCGGGATCGCCCCGAACGACGACCGCGCCACCGGTCTCGCGATCGACCGCCTCGTTGAGGCTGCGCACGAAGACCGACGCCGCGACCGCTAGGCGAGCAGCTCGCGCAGGATCAGGGCCGCGAACGCCAGGACGACCAGGTTGCCGATGACCGAGGTCGCCTGGATGGCTCGCGGCGATGCGTGGCGGTGGAGCAGCCCGCCGATCCCGGCGATGAGCAGCTGCCACGACGCCGAGGCGAGGAACGCGGCCGCCGCGAACACCAGCCGCTCGGCCGGTCCGCCGTGGACGGCCGGCAGTCCCAGGACGAGCGCCGCGAAGTACGCGATCGTCATCGGGTTGAGGATCGTGATGCCGAGGAAGCCGGCATAGGTCCGGCGAGCCGAACGACCCTCGGCCTCCGACCCCTGGATCGGCGCCGCGTCGAGGTCGTCGGGCCGGGATCGCAGCGCCCGCCGCAACCCGAACCCGCCGATCGCGACGAGGACCGCGACCGACGCCCAGCGCAGCCCGACCGCCCACGGCGCGAGCGCCGCCGCGATCGCGCCTCCGAACACCCCGGCGAGCGTGGCATAGATGCCGTCCGCGGTCGCCGCCCCGAGACCGGCCGCCGCCCCGATCCGGACGCCCCGGCGGGCGGATGTCTCGAGGATGAGGACCGCGACCGCTCCGACGGGGATCGCGACGCCGTAGCCGGCGAGTGCCCCGGCGAGTGCCGCTCCGAGAAGATCCATCGCTCCGTCTCCAAACAGAAACGCCTCCGGCTCGTCGTGCCGGAGGCGTCGGTGGTGTGTCGATCAGCTGGCGCCGATATCGCGGGCGCCGTGCGTCAACCCCTGCCGCCCCTCCTGTGGGGCTGGGTCTGGCTCGCGCGGATCACGGGCATCGCGTGGTGCACCGCGGGAATGTGCAGGTTCCTCGTCCCCGAGTCAAGACCGGAGCACCGCGATCAGCCGAGCCCGAGGAGCCCGACCGCCGAGGCCAGGGCGGCGCGATGCTCGTCGGTCCGGAACTCGAGCAGCGGGTGCGGCGGCAGCGCCACCTCCTGGACGTTGCCGGCGGCGCGGATGTAGGCGACCGGAAAGATCGCGCCCGTCCCGTCGGCCTCGACCGTCATCGCGACGCCCTCGTCGGTCACGGCACCATCGAGGAAGGCGGTGAGCGGCATGATCCCGACGTCGCGCACGCCGTCCCCGGCGGAGACGCTGAGGACACGGCCGAGGAATGCCTTCTGGTGCCACAGCTCGGGCCCGCGCGTCGCCTCGTCGAGAAGCATGTCGACGACCTCGGCTGGCTCGACCACCGGCCGCGGCACGACGATCCCGAAGCGCGTCTCGGCGATCCGTCGGGCGACCGCGCGGGCGTTATACCGTGCCCCGTGGACCGCTCCGGAGTTCGGCGGGATGCCGTGCTTCTTCAGGCCGGGCTGGCCCTGGGTGATCGTGCCGGCGAAGAAGATCCCGGGTACGGTGGCGCTCTCCCACCACGTCGTCTGGGCCGGTAGCCGGCTCTGCCCGAAGATCGCGACGCCGAGGTCGGGCAGATCGAGGAGCGGGCAGGTGAAGCCTGTCGCTCCGATCACGTCGTCGGCCATGTACGTCAGCGGCGCCCCCGTATCGGATCGCCGGACACGGACCCGGAGCGCCCCATCGGCCTGCTCGATCGACTCGATCGAGGCATCGAGGATCCCGACGCCGCCGCCGAGGGCGTTGTCCTCGAACGGCTGGACATAGCGGGCCCGGACGCCGACGAGCGACTTCGTGAGGACCGACAGCTTCGCCGGCGAGGGCGAGGCGAGGACGATCGACCCCGCCCACGGCAGGAGCCCCGAGGCGAGCTCGGCGCCGGAGTTCTGCTTGCCGATGATGAACACGCGGCGGCCGGCGTACGTCTCGACGGGTCGGACCGTCGCGTACGTGTGAGCGAGCTCGATGCCCGGCGTCGGCGGCTCCCACGGCTGGGCGACGCCGACGGCGAAGACGACGACGCGGCAGCGATACTCGCCGTCCGACGTGCCGAGGATGAATCGGTCGCCGTCGGGCGTCTCCTCGCGACGGGTCGACTCCCAGCGGCAGCCGAACCGGACCGGCAGCTCCGTCCGTTCGACGAAGGCGGACAGGTTCGCCTCCATCTCGGGCCGCGACGGGAAGTACGACGTCCCGTCCATCAGCCCGGCCTGGATGCCGCGCGCCTCGCCGTGCTCGGAGTCCGCTGGATCGACGAGCAGGCTGTTCCAGTCGAACCGCTCGTACGCGCGCGAGTGCCGTTCCTCCGGCGCGTAGGGCTTGGTCCACGACAGCAGCCGCTGGAAGTGCGGCCAGCGTCGGAACATCCCGCCTGGCGAGGGGTCGGCCGAGATCGTCGCGACGTCGATGCCGAACCGACGCAGCGCGTAGGAGACCTGGATCCCGCCGGGCCCGCTGCCGACCACGACGACCGCGTACTCGCCCGGTGGGAAGGGTCGATCGTCGGCGTCGGTCGGCGACGCCGCCGCGCGCTCGGGGGACACGCTGGGCCTCAGCTGCGCCAGCGGTTCGCGTTCCGGAGGCGCCGCGCCTGGGACTGGATCATCCGGTACATGACCTTGGGGTGGGCCAGGAGGAACACCTCGACGGCCGGCCCGCCGAGCACCAGGCAGCGGGTCGGTCGAAGGGCGACGACGTCGGCGACCGGTGGCTCGCCGAGAAGGACGGAGACCTCACCGAAGAACTCGCCCCGGCCGAGCTTCGCCCGCTCCTGACCGTCGACGACGATCGAGCACTCCCCGTCGAGGATGACGAAGAACCCGGAGCCGGTCAGGCCCTGGCGGAGGATCCGCTCGCCCTCGGGGAACCAGGCCTCGTCGAACGTCCCGGCGACGGCCTCGAGCTGGGGCGTCGAGAGGTCGGCGAACAGGGCGAACCCCGCGAGCGCATTCACGATCTCGTCCCGACCAGCCATCGTGCCCTCCTGAGGCGGCCCGATCGTACATCCGGCGCGAGCCCGTCGCGGCGCGACGGCGACCGGTCGGTCAGGCCTCCAGCTCGGCCCCGCCTGCCACGCAGTCCTCGGCGAACTCCTCCAGGGCGCGGTCCGACCAGGCGGCGGCCTTGATCATCGTCATGATCCGGTCGACACCGGCCTCGCGGTAGCCGCGTAGCAGGGCGACCCGCGACGGCCCGGCCTCGGCGGAGTGGTCCCGGCTGATGTTCACGCTCAGGCGCAGGGATGCCGGGTCACGCCCGATCTCGGCGCAGCGCCCGTCGATGACCGGCCGGGCCTCGCGGATCTCTTCGGGACTCGACCAGTCGAGGTTCAGCTCGTCCGCGAACCGGGCGGCCAGGCGCCACGTCCGGTTCGGCCCATTCCCGCCGACGAGGATCGGGACACGCGGTTCCTGGAGTCCGCGCGGGACGTTGATCGCGTCGTCGACCCGGGCGGTGGGCCCGGTATAGGTCGCCCGGCCCGGGCCGAGCATCCGGGTCACGATCTCGAGGCTGTCCTCCAGGACCTGCATCCGCGTCCGCAGGTCCGGGAAGCCCCAGCCGTAGGCGCGGTACTCGTCCTCCTTCCAGCCCGCCCCGAGACCGAGCTCCGCCCGCCCGCCGGAAACGACGTCGAGGGTCCCGATCATCTTGGCGACGAGCGCCGGGTTCCGATAGCCGGCGCACAGGACGAGCTGTCCGAGCCGGACGCGCCGGGTCTCGCCGGCCAGGGCGGTCAGCCCGACGAAGGATTCGAAGGTCAGCTCGTCGGTCGGCTCGGGCTCCGTCTGGAGGTGGTCGAACAGCCAGATCGACTCGAACCCGAGGACCTCCGCCTGTCGGGCGATGGTGACCGTCCGGTCCCACGCCCGGCGCGGCTCCCAGCCGTCGTACTCGCCGACCCAGCCTTGAGGCACGATGATCCCGACCCGCACGCTCGCCACCTCCTGCGGCCGCCAGACTACCTGCGACCAGGACCGGTCGCGCGCGGTTGACGACCCCATCCGGCGCAGCGCACGATGCCGGGACCGAGGACCCTGACCGCGGACGGAGGCGGAGACATGACGATGGCCGGCTCGCGTGACGCGATGATCCGAGCCGTGCCGCTCTTCGGCGAGGCGACGGCCACCGACGTCGCCGCGCTCGCTGAAGCCGCGACGGAGATCCGGATCCCGGCCGGCCGGACGATCGTGCGCCAGGGCGACCCGGCCAACGGCCTGTTCGTCATCGTCGACGGCAGGGTCCACGTCGTCCGCGACGGAGAGCGGATCGCGAGCCTCGGCGCAGGCGAGTGGTTCGGCGAGCTGGCCGTCCTGGACCGCGGCCCGCGGCTTGCATCGGTCGTCGCCGACACGGATGTCCTGGCCCTGGCCCTGGCCGCCTGGGACGCCGAGCGGCTCCTGCTCGAGCGGCCGGGTCTGGCGCTCGGCGTGGCCCGGACCCTGGCGACCCGCCTTCGCACCCGGACCGAGGACCACGACCACTGACATCGTGCGGCGGGGCTCCGACACCGACCGATTCGGCGCCACGATGACGACCGAGGCACCGCGCCGCCTGCCGACCGGGACGGTCACATTCGTGTTCACCGACATCGAGGGCTCGACGCGGCTCGTCCAGGCGCTCGGGGCTCCGGCCTGGGCGGCCCTCCTCGATCGTCACCGCGAGCTGGTCCGGGCCGCCATCACCGTGGCCGGCGGGATCGAGATCCTCACCGAGGGCGACTCGTTCTTCGTCGTCTTCCCGCGGGCCCACGATGCCGTCGCCGCGATGGCGGAGGTCCAGCGCGCCCTCGCAGCCGAGCCCTGGCCGCCCGACGCCGCGATCCGGGTCCGGATCGGGATCCACACCGGCGAGGGCTTCGTCGACGGCGAGGGCGACTACATCGGGACCGACGTCCACCGGGCCGCCCGGATCGAGGCCGCGGCGAACGGCGGGCAGACCCTCGTCTCCGAATCGACCCGGGCGCTCGTCGCCTCCGATCTCCCGCCCGGCGTGACGATCCGGGACGTCGGCGAGCATCGCCTGAAGGACCTCCGGCCCGAGCGGCTCGCCCAGCTCGACATCGCCGGCGTCCCGACCGACGAGCGGCCCGTCCGGTCGCTCGACAGCCGACCGAACAACCTGCCCACCCAGCTGACGTCGTTCGTCGGACGCGAGCGCGAG
Organism: uncultured Chloroflexia bacterium; assembly: GCA_963729175.1. GTDB lineage: Bacteria > Chloroflexota > Limnocylindria > Limnocylindrales > CSP1-4 > CAVSMY01. The sequence continues at coordinate 365,857 of CAVSMY010000010.1, forward strand.
GTCGCCGAGGCGACCGAGCTGCTCCTCGCGAACCGCCTCCTGACCCTCTCGGGACCCGGCGGCACGGGCAAGACCCGGCTGTCGCTCCAGGTCGCGGCCGACGTCGCCGATCGCTTTCCGGACGGCGTCTGGTGGGTGCCGCTGGAGCCGATCCGCGACCGGTCCCTCGTCGGGCCGACGATCGCCCGGACCCTGGGCCTGGCCGACAGCACCAGCCGGACGTCGCTCGAGCTCCTGATCGACCACATCGGCGGACGCCGGATCCTTCTGGTCCTCGACAACTTCGAGCAGGTCGTCGACGCGGCGCCGATCGCCGCCGACCTGCTGCGCGCCTGCCCGGAGCTCCGGATCCTCGTCACGTCGCGGACGGTCCTGCGGGTCTACGGCGAGCAGGAGTACCCCGTCCCGGGCCTGCCGGCTCCGCCCGACCTGCGGGGGATGTCCCGGAGCGACATCGCCAACCTGCCAGCCGAGGTCCGCGCGCCGATCCGGCGGCGCTGGGCCGGTTCGAGGCGGTACGGCTGTTCCTCGCCCGTGCGGTCGCCGCGCGCCCTGGCTTCGCCCTGACCCCCGAGAACGCCCCGGCCGTCGCCCAGATCGTCGCTCGGTTGTACGGCATGCCGCTCGCGATCGAGCTCGCCGCGGCGCGCGTCAAGCTGCTCTCGCCGGACCAGATCCTGACCCGCCTGGAGGACCAGCTGGCCCTCCTGTCGGCCGGGTCGCGCGACCTGCCCGAGCGCCAACAGACCCTCAGGGGCGCCGTCGCCTGGAGCTACGAGCTGCTCGACGAGCCGTCACGCCGGCTCCTCCTTCGACTCTCGGTCTTCGCCGGCGGCTGGGACCTCGATGCTGCCGAGTCGGTCTGCGGGCCGGCGGACGAGCTGGGGCTCGACGTGTTCGAAGGTCTGTCGTCTCTCACCGACCAGAGCCTGATCCGGATGGTCGAGGCGGCCGACGCGCCGCGCTTCGTCATGTTGGACACGATCCGCAGCTATGCCGCCGAGCTGCTGAGTCGCGTCGGGCGAGGCGGAGGCGATCGCGGATCGCCACATGCGGACGTTCGCCGGTCTCGCCCGGAGCGCGGCGAGCCACCTCCAGGGACCGGACCAGCGACCCTGGCACGACCGCCTCGAGCGCGACCACGACAACCTCCGCAAGGCCCTCGACCGGGCAGGCACGGTGCCGGACCCCGAGCTCGCGGTGGCGATGGCGTTCGACCTGTGGCGGTTCTGGCAGCAGCGCGGCTATCTCAACGAAGGTCGGGCCCGTCTCGAGGCGATCGAGGCTCGCCACTGGGACCTCAGGCCGGAGTCACGGGCTCGACTCTACGAGGCCCTCGGCGGCGTCGCCTACTGGCAGGCGGACGAGCAGGCGACATCGCGCTGGTACGGGGCCGCGCTCGAGATCCGACGCGAGCTCGGTGACCCCCGCGAGCTCGCCAACGCCCTGTACAACGAGGCCTACGCGATCGGGGTGTTCGTCCGGTCGCGCGACTTCACCCCGGAGCAGCGCGCCCACTTCGAGGCCGGGACCGGTGAAGCCCTGGCGATCTATCGCGAGCTCGGCGATCGGATCGGCGAGGCGAACGTCCAGTGGGGGATCGGGACGTTCTACTACTTCGCCCGGGATCCGGGGAGGCCGAACCGCGGTTCCGAGAATCGCTCGAGATCTTCCGGGCGGAGGGCCAGACGACGATGGAAGCCTGGGCGCTCCACATGCTCGGGACGAGCGTCCTGAAGCTCGGTCGCTCGGAGGAGGCTGCCGGGATCATGCGCCACGCCCTGGCTGACTTCCAGCGGTCGGGCGATCTTGCCGGGGTCACCCTGGTCCTCGACGACCTCTCGGCCGTGGCCGTCGTCGACGGCGACCTGCCCCGTGCCGCCAGGCTCCGCGGCGCGGCTCGCCAGCTCCAGGCCGCGACCGGCACGGAGTTGGCGACATGGGTCGACGAGGAGTTCGAGACCGCGACCCGGCCCAACGCCCGGAACTCGATGGCGGCCGAGGAACTGGAACGCTTCGGTGCCGAGGGCGCCGTGATGCCGCTGGACGAGGCGATCGCCTACGCCCTCGAGGGACACGCGGACGGCGACGCGGCCCACGATGCGGCGATGGCCGCGTCGCGCCCGGCTCGGACGACCCCTGGGTCGGACGCCGGCTAGACTGGCCCGATGAGCGCGGACCCCACGACCGCGGCCCCGGTCGGCACGGCCAGGAGCAGTCCCGGCATCCCCAAGAACCCGGGCCGGCGCGAGCTGGGGATGCGGGCGACGCTGCTCTTCCCCGACCGGGACATCGTCGAGCGCTACTACGTCCCGCTCGTGTACACCGCCTGCCGGACGTGCTACTCGGAGCTCGAGCCGCAGGAGATCTTCCGCCGCGCGGTCGAGGGCGAGATCGACCCGGCCAAGATGCAGAAGCTCATCGCCGGGGTCATCGAGTCCGGCCACGGGAGCACGATCGAGCACATCGTCTTCACCTTCGGGATCAGCGGCGTCAGTCGGACCCTGTCGCACCAGCTCGTCCGTCATCGGGCCGGCGTCGCGTTCGATCAGCAAAGCCAGCGCTACGTCACCTTCAAGGGCGCCTCGACGATGCTCCCGACCTCGATCGAGGACGCCGAGGCGGACCTCCGGGAGCGCTACGAGGGCCAGGTCGAGGGCTCGATGAGCCTGTACGGCGACCTCGTCGCAGCCGGCATCCCGGGCGAGGACGCGCGGTTCATCTTCCCCAACGCGACCCGCACGAACCTCGTCATGACGACGAACCTGCGGGCCCTCATCCACATGTCGGGTCTGCGCCTCTGCACGATGGCCCAGTGGGAGATCCGCCGGCTGTTCCAGCTGATCCGCCACGAGGTCTTCTCGGTCAGCCCGTTCCTCGGAGCGTTCCTGGCGCCCAAGTGCGTCGCCCTCGGCTACTGCGACGAGATGGGCAATCGCGACGAGCACTGCCCGATCCGGCCTCACAAGGACACGGTCCTGGCCGCCTGGGCGGAGAAGGCGAAGGCGGCTCGCGCCGCCGGACGGGAGCTGCCGGTCACGTGACCGGGCACGCCACCGCCCGGTGACGATCCGACTCCAGCTCGACCGGATCGCGCCGGGCGTCGAGATCGGCCCGCATCGTCACGGGGTCGAGACGATCGTGTATCTCGCCGGTGGGAGCCTCGTGTTCGAGCATGGCGAGCGCCTGTCACGGCGAACGGTCATCGCCGCCGGCGACGTCCTGTACGAGGCGCCGGCGGAGTTCCACCTGGTCCGCAACGAGGGGCCGATCGACGCGCTCGCCCTCATCGCCGCGGTCGACGACCCGGACCCGCGCCAGCCCGGGGCGCTGCTGCGCCGCTGGGAGTCCGACGCCGAGCCGGTCCGGCGCGCCGTCGATGCCGACGTCCGGGAGAACCTCGGCATCCGTCGCCGATCGCTCGTCCGGCCGGGGGACTTCGGGACGGCGACCTTCACGGTCAGCGAGGTCGAGCTGGCGGCAGGGGTGGCTCGATCCGTGGCACCGCCATCCCGGGGCGGAGCACGCCCTCGTCGTCTTCGAGGGTCGCGGTCTCGTCACGGTCGAGGATGCGACCGAGACCCTCGAGCCGCTCGTCGGGGATCCGGATCGAGGTCGGCTCGGTCCATCGCGTCGAGAACACCGGCCGCACGCCGCTCCGGTACTTCGTCTGCACGGTCCCGGGGCTCGACCCGGCCTCGGATCGCGAGGTCGCCGAGGCGCCGCCCCGCCGGCTCGACGCCGATCCGACCCCGCCGTCAGGGAGCCGCTGAGCGGTCGCGGTCGCGGATGAACCGTCGGATCGACCCGCCCCAGACCTGGTCCGGCGGCAGCGCCAGCCGCCAGGACCTCCTCGTGGGTCAACGGTTCGCCCGTATAGCCGGCGGCGGCGTTCGTCACGAGCGACACGCCAGCGACCTCGACGCCGGCCCAGCGCAGCGCGATCGCCTCCAGGACGGTGCTCATCCCGACCGCATCCGCGCCCAGGCTCCGGAGCCAGCGGACCTCGGCCGGGGTCTCGTAGGCCGGGCCGACGAGGCCGACGTAGACCCCCTCGCGCAGCGTCAGGCCCTCCGCGGCAGCGGCGGCGTGGAGGGCGGTCCGATGCCGCCCGGTGTAGATCTCGGTCAGGTCGGGGAAGCGCGGCCCGATCGTGTCGGCGTTCGGCCCCAGGAGCGGCGTCCGACCGGTGAGGTTGAGGTGATCGGCGATGACCATCAGCGTCCCGGGCCCGTAGCTCGGGTCAAGGCCGCCGACCGCATTCGTCAGGACGACGAGACGGGCCCCGAGTCGGGCCATCAGCAGGACCGGCTGGACGACGAGCCCGGGGTCATTGCCCTCGTAGAGGTGGAGCCGGCCCTGGAGCATCACGACCGGGACATCGTCGAGCCGGCCGAGGAGCAGCCGACCGACGTGCCCCGGCGCCGTGGCGGCGGGCCAGCCAGGCAGATCAGCGAACGGGATCCCGACGACGTCGGTCACCTCGTCGGCCAGGCCACCGAGTCCGGACCCGAGGACGATGCCGATTTCGGGCACAAGGTCCGTCCGGGCTCGGACGGCAGCCTCGAGCCTGTCGAGGCGAGCGGGCAGCTCGGCCGGGGGGATGTGGGTGGCCGGATCGAGGGGATCGTTCGGCGTCGACGACACGCGGGCCTCCGGAACGTCCTGGGGGGAGGGACGCGGTCGGGGCCCGCTGGCTTCGACTCGCCCCGGGAGAGTATCGACACCGGGATGCCGATCGCGTCTCCCCGGGCGAGCCGCCCGCGGGCCGACCTCGCGGCCGCCCCGGACCGGGCAATGAAGCGCCCGAAGGAACCTCGGTGGCGAAGGCCTGCGATCGCTCGCCAGCCCTCGGCCCCGTCAGCGCGCTTGAGGCGATCGCCTGCGCCGCCGGTCCCCGTGCCCCGTTGATGTGATCGCCGGTGCTCGGTGTTTCCGTGGCCCCTTCGGGCAAGACCAACCTTACCGGGCGACGGCCCGGCCGGACAACGCGGTTATCCACGAACTTCGACGATGGAGGCGCTGTCATGTCCACGAATCCGGGCGCGATGTGGACGAGTCGTGGACAACCCCTGGCGGTCGTCAGTCGAGGGGGACGATCTCGTCGCCGACGCCGACCACGCCGCTCTCGAGGATGTCGGCCCTCAGGCCCGCGCGATGCGCCAGGGGGCGCAGGATCGGCTGGCCGATCGACGCCTGGAGGTCGAGGCACGGTTCGCACAGCTGGACGCCCTCACAGACGACCGAGCCGACCCGGAACCGGCGCCCGACGAGCGCGTTCAGACCGATCTCGCGGGTCGTGATGTTTCGGCGGGTCGCGCCCGACTCAAGGACGATCGCGTCCGATGCCGCAAGGGCGTCGATCGCCTCGGCCTCGACGAGTGTCAGGGCCTCGCCGCGCTCGACGCGCGAGGGATCGCCGGCGGCATCCACCAGGGTCCGGTCGCCGTCCAGCCCGAGACCGGCCGTCGCCAGGACGCGGTCGCGCGACTCCATCGGTCCACCGTGGGCCGCCGCCACGTGGATCGCCTCGACCCGACCCGGTCCGGTCATCTCGCCGGACCCTACCCGCCGATCGCGAACATCTCGACCTTCGGCAGGCTCGATGTCGCGGCGGTCCGGAGCTCGCTGTAGCGGTCGGTCCTGGCCCCCCAGACGGTCGCGATGGCCGTCCGGAGCGCGCCGTCGTCGGCGCCTGGGTCGCGCAGGATCGATCGCAGGTCGTGGCCCTTCACCGCGAACAGGCAGGTGAACAGCTGGCCATCCGCCGACAGGCGGGCCCGGCTGCAGTCGCCGCAGAACGGCGCGCTGACCGAGGCGATGACGCCGACCTCGCCGCTGCCGTCGACGTACCGCCAACGCGCCGCGACCTCGCCGACGTAATTCGGGTCGAGCGGTACGAGCGGCATCTCGGCCGAGATCCGCTCGACGAGCTCCGCGGCCGGCACGACGTCATCGAGCCGCCAGCCGTTGGTGTGGCCGACGTCCATGTACTCGATGAACCGGAGGATCAGGCCCTCGGCCCGGGCCCAGCGGGCGAGCGGCAGGACGGAGTCCTCGTTGAGGCCCCGCCGGACCACGGTGTTGACCTTGATCGGGGCGAGTCCGGCGGCTCGCGCAGCAGCGATGCCCTCGAGGACCCTGGCGACCGGGAAGTCGACCCCGTTCATCGCCATGAACGTGGGATCGTCGAGCGAGTCCAGGCTGACCGTCACCCGCCCGAGCCCGGCGTCCCGGAGCGGTCGGGCCAGTGCCGCCAGCGCCGCGCCGTTGGTCGTCAGGGTCAGGTCCAGTGGCTCGCCATGCGGCGACCGGAGTGCGCTGAGCATCGCGATGAGCGATGGCAGATCGCGCCGGACGAGCGGCTCGCCGCCGGTCACCCGGAGCTTCTCGACGCCGAGGGCGACGAACGCCTCCGCGACCCGGGTGATCTCCTCGAACGAGAGGACCTGGTCGCGCGGGAGGAACGGGAAGTCGCGGCCGTAGACCTCCTTCGGCATGCAGTACACGCATCGGAAGTTGCAGCGGTCGGTGACGCTGATCCGGAGGTCGTGGAGCCGCCGCCCGAGCCGGTCGCGGGGCGCGCCGATCGACCCGTCGGCGGGCGCCGCGGCGGGCGTCGTGATGTCCGGGACGAGGGTCTCCACGACCGCATCGTAGCCGACCGGACCGCATCGACCCCTGGATGGGTGGTGCGCGCCGGTACCACCGGGTGCACCGCGTGGTACCTCCTACGGACTCCCACCGCACCACACCCGTCTCCTAGCATCGGGACCGGCCCCGGGACACGACCGCCCCGGACCCGTCGCGAGGATCTGCTGCATGGCCACGACCGAGACGAAGTCCGGCTTCCGGCTCCCCTGGGGAGCCGACCAGCGTACCGACGGCGCCGACGCCACTGGCGCCGACGCGACGGCTGAGGCTGGGTCGGACGGCGATCCCGCGTCGACGGCCCAGGCGCCGGCGACCGCGTCGGGCTGGCCGAGCGACGACCCCGTGCCGACGACGACCGAAGGGCACAGCCCGTCGGAGCCAGCGGACGACAGCGGGGCGGCCGATGCCGAGGGGGAAGCGGCCGAGGCCCAGGTCCATGCCCAGGCGGACCCCACAGCGACGGAGACCTCGCAGGACGCGATGATCGACACGACCAGCGCCCCGACCGGCTCGGCCGCCAAGCGGCCCACGAAGTTCATGGCCGACCTGACGAACGCGATGCGCTCAGCGGCCGAGTCCCAGCGGGCGGAGATCGTCGGCGCTTTCGAGGCCGACGCGAAGGCCTACACGGAGCTCATCCACGAGCGCTCCGGTGCCGAGGCGACCGACCTGCGCAAGCGCGCCGACGACGACATCGCCGGCATCCGGGATTGGTCGAAGGCCGAGATCGCCCGGATCCGCGAGGAGACCGACGAGCGCATCAGCCATCGCCGCAACAAGCTCGAGAAGGAGGTCGAGGCGCACGCCGCGCGCATCGAATCCGAGGTCGAGCGGGTCAAGCACACCGTCGACCGATACGAGCGCGAGGTCGCCGACTTCTTCGAGGAGCTCGGTGGCATCGACGATCCGGGGCGCTTCGCCTCGGTCGCCGCGCAGATGCCCGAGCCGCCCGACCTCGACGCGATCGTCGGGTCGGTGGCGACCGAGCTCGCCGCGGCCGTCGAGACGCCGACCTCCGACGCCGCGAAGGCGGTCGCCGAGCCCGTCGCGGAGTCCGTGGCTTCGGCCGAGGTCGTCGACGAGCCGGAGGTCGTGGCCGAGCCGGCACCGGCCGCCGAGGCGGCGAGCCAGTCCATGACCGAGACCGCGGGCGAGACGGCCGCGCCGTCCGCTCCCGACGAGACAGACGGGACCGACGCCTCCGACGAGGAGGTCGACCCGCGCGTCGCGGCACTCGGGCTCACCCCGGACTTCGCCGCGGCCGAGGCCGAGGCGATGGCCGATGTCGAGTCTGCCGACGCCGCGAACGACGGCAGCGACGACGGCGGGGAGCCGATCCCGGCCCTCGACGACGAGACGATCGCGGCCCGCCTGGCCGGCCTCGTCCCGCCGTCCGATGCCCAGACCGAGGAGGCCGTCGCGACGCGCCTCGTCGTGACCGGGCTCGTGAGCGTCGCAAGCATCGCCGGGTTCAAGCGCCATCTCGCTCGCCTTGCCGGCGTCCGCTCGGTCGGCGTGTCGTCGGGACCCGACGGCGAGTTCGTCTTCGCGATCAGCCACGACCCGTCGGTCGATCTGCGCGACGTCGTCCCGACGATGCCGGGCTTCGCCGCCCGCGTCACCGGCGGCGCCGACGGGACCCTGACGGTCTCGGCGACCGACCCAGAGTCCGACTCGTAACCATCGTCCACGTCCAGGATCAGAGGAGGGATCGATGCCCCGCCCAGCCGTCGTCGTGGCCCTGCCGGCCGACGAGATGTCGCCGGTCACGACCGAGCTCAAGGGTGCCGGGTTCGACGCCATCCCGGTCCGACATCCGGACGATCTCGCGGCCCTGTTGCGAGAGCGGCGGGACGTCGCGGTCGCCGTCCTCGACGGCGAGAGCGACCTGACGACGTCGCTCGAGTACTACAGCCTGCTCCATGAGGAAGGCCGCGACATCCCGGCCCTCATGATCGTCCAGCAGTCGGCCCTCGAGCGTCTCGAGGCCGCCGACGCGGCCGCCGACGACGAGTACTTCACTCGGCCCTACTCGGCCGAGTCGATCCGCTGGCGGGTCGAGGCGATGTGCATCCGGTCCGCCACCATCGACGATGGCACCGGCGTCTCGATCCTCTCGGGCGATGTCGCCGGTGTGTCCGACTGGGCCGCCCGCGCCTCGGTCCTCGTCGTCTTCAACCCCAAGGGCGGCGTCGGCAAGACGACCATCGCGACGAACCTCGCGGCGGCGATGCAGGCTCGCGGCGACCAGAAGGTCCTCCTCGTCGACGCCGACACCGTCACCGGCCACATCCTGACCTCGCTCGGCCTCGATGCCGCGATCACCGTCGCCGACGTCTGGCGCGACGAGGCCGAGACCGGCGAGGTCGCGCTGCCCCTCTCTCAGATGGCGACCGACCACTCGAGTGGCATGAAGGTCGCGGCGCTCACGAACAGTCCGCTCTACGTCGACCACCTGGAGCCGGAGCGGGTCGCCTCGGCGATCGAGTCGGCCCGCCGGAACTTCGACGTGATCGTCGTCGACCTCCATCCCTCGTACAGCGCCCTGAACCGGGCCCTGTTCGCGATCGCCGACCGGATCCTCGTCCCGGTCACGCCGGATGTGCCCGCGATCCGGGCCGCGATCCAGCTCCGAGACGTCTCGGTCGACCTCGGCATCCGCGAGCGCCTGGCGATGGTCATCAACCGGGCCAACAGCGGCGTCGGCGTGGCCGACATGGAGAAGGCCATCGGGATGACAGCGATGTCGCTCGTCCACTCGGGCGGCCTGCTCTTCGTCCGCGCCGCGAACGAGGGCAAGACGGTCATCGACAAGTTCCCGAAGGAAGCGATCAGCGAGGACTTCCGGACCCTGTCCGACCGGCTCCTCACGCCGATCAGCGACGCCGCGGCGAACGAGAAGGCCGCCGCGCCCAAGACCTCGTTCCGGCTGTTCGGCCGGGCCAAGGAGCCTGCCCGGGCCTGAGGGCCCGCTCCCGTCACCGACGGGAGCGCGACGTCAGCGGCTCTTGTCCTGCCAGCTGGTCCCGCCGAGCGGCTTGCCCGGCAACGGAAGAGGCTTGGTCATCGTCCGCCGGTCGATCTGCTCGACGCCGCGCAGATAGAAGCGGTTGACAAGGATCGTCTCGACGTCCTCCTCGACGATCCGACGCTCGCCGAGCAGGGCGATCGCGTCGGTCACCGGGACGAACATCTCGGACGCCCGATCGAGCAGCCGCTCCGGCTCCGACCCGGGATACAGATAGACCGTCCCGATGAACCTGAATGGCGGCGCCTCGAGGCCCACGTCATAGGCGATCTTGTGGACCTTGTGGGCCGACTTCTCGGCGTCGGTCAGGACCGGCAGCGAGTCGCCGGTCGTCAGGACGCCGATCAGGTCGTACGGGTCCACGCTCCGCAGCCCCGGCGCCGGCTCGAGCGGCGCCGACCCATCGATGGGTGCCCAGCGGACCTCCGCGATCGGGATCGCCTCGCGCTTGTTCAGCGCGTCCGACAGCCGACCGTCGAGGTCCATGACGCCGACCAGATGCCACTCCTCGGTCAGGCCCTCGAACGGGATGGCCCGCCCACGGCGAGGCCGGCCGGCCGGCTCCACGGGCGCAGCGGGAGCGTCGTCCTTGCGCTTGAACGGGTTGAACGGCATCGGGGGGCTACTCCTCGTCCGATCCGCCGGTCCGGTCCCGGATCGTCTCGACGACGCCCGCGTCGGCGAGGGTCGTCGTATCGCCCAGGGCGCGGCCGCCGGCGATGTCCCGAAGGAGGCGTCGCATGATCTTGCCCGAGCGGGTCTTCGGCAGGTCGGGGGTGAACATGATCGTCTTGGGCTTCGCGATCGGCCCGATCTTCTCGGCGACGTGGGTGCGCAGCGCCTCGCCATGTTCCGGCGACGGCTCGACCCCGAGCTTCAGGATGACGTAGGCGAAGATCGCCTCGCCGGTCAGCGGATCGGGCGTCCCGATCACGGCCGCCTCGGCGACCGTCGGATGGGAGACGAGCGCGCTCTCGATCTCTGTCGTGCTGATCCGATGGCCCGAGACGTTCATCACGTCGTCGACCCGACCGAGCAGCCAGAGGTAGCCGTCCTCGTCACGCTTCGCGCCGTCACCGGCGAAGTACATCCCCGGGAAGCGGCTCCAGTAGGTCTGGCGATAGCGCTCCGGGTCGCCGTAGATGCCGCGGAGCATCGCCGGCCAGGGCCGCTTGAGGACGAGGTAGCCGCCGCTGCCTCGGGGCACGCTCTCGCCGCGGGCGTCGACGACGTCGGCGTCGATGCCCGGGAAGGGGAATGTCGCGCTGCCCGGCTTCGTGATCGTGACGCCCGGCAGCGGGGTGATGAGGATCTGGCCCGTCTCGGTCTGCCACCACGTATCGACGATCGGGGCGCGGCTGCCGCCGATGTGCTCGTGGTACCACAGCCAGGCCTCCGGGTTGATCGGCTCGCCGACCGAGCCCAGGACGCGGAGGCTCGAGAGGTCGTGCTGCTGGGCGTGCTCGGGTCCCTGCTTCATGTGGGCCCGGATCGCCGTCGGGGCGCAGTACAGGATCGTGACCTTGTAGTCCTCGATGATCCGCCACCAGCGCTCCCAGGACGGCGTGTCCGGCGTGCCCTCGTAGAGGATCCCGGTCGTCGCGTTGGCGAGCGGCCCGTAGACGATGTAGCTGTGCCCGGTGACCCAGCCGACATCGGCGGCGCACCAGTACACGTCGTCGGGCTTGATGTCGAAGATCGCCCAGTGGCTGTAGGACGTCCCGACGAGATAGCCGCCGGTCGTGTGGATGATGCCCTTCGGCTTCGCCGTCGTCCCCGACGTGTAGAGCAGGTAGAGCATGTGCTCCGAGTCGAGCGGGACCGGCGGGCAGTCGGCCGGCTGGCGGGCGACGATGTCATGCCACCAGACATCGCGGCCCTCGGTCATCGAGGTCTCGGCTGCGCCACCGAGCCGCTGGACGACGAGGACATGCCGGATCGTCGAGGTCGCCTCGACGGCCTCGTCCACGGCCGGCTTGAGCGGCGCCGGCCGGCCCCGACGCCAGCCGCCGTCGGCGGTGATCACCAGGGTCGCCTGGGCATCCACGATCCGGCCGGCGAGGGCCTCCGCGGAGAAGCCGCCGAAGACGACCGTGTGGGGCGCACCGATCCTGGCGCAGGCGAGCATCGCGATCGGTAGCTCGGGGATCATCGGCATGTAGATCGCGACCCGGTCGCCGGTCCGGACCCCGAGCTCGAGGAGTGCGTTCGCCGCCTTCTGGACCTCGTCGAGCATGTCGGCGTAGGTGAGCGTCCGGGTGTCGCCGGGCTCGCCGATCCAGTGATAGGCGACCTTGTCGCCGAGCCCGGCGGCGACGTGCCGGTCGAGGCAGTTCTCGCTGATGTTCAACTTCCCGCCGACGAACCACTTCGCGAACGGCAGCTCCCACTCGAGGGTCGTCTCGAACGGCGTCGACCAGGTCACCCGCTCCCGGGCGATCCGCTCCCAGAAGCCGACGAAGTCCTGCTCCGCCTCGGCGTAGAGCGATGCCTGGACATTGGCCTGGGCGGCGAACGCGGGATCGGGCCGGAACGTCCGCTCTTCGGCGAGGAGGTTCTCGATCTCCGGGCTGGCCGACCGGCTGGCGGCCTCGGGCTCGACGCTCACGGTGCACTCCGGTGACTGGTCACGGGCTGTCGTCGGGGATGGCGCGGGCTGGGCGCAGCGGACCAGGGGCGTGCGCCCCGGCTCGCCCGCGCATCCTACCGCGCCGCTGCGGCCGGTTCATGTGGCCGGCGGGGTCGGACCGGTCGGCCCGCCACCGGGAGAGGCCGGGACGGCCGCCGCCTCGCCGGCCAGGAGGCGTGCCCGGGTCGGCAGCTCGATGCCGGCGACGTCGAAGGCGATGGCCAGGCGGCGGCGGACCTCACCCGGCACGGACCAGCGATCGGTCGCCCGGACCTTGCCGGTGACCCGGAGCGTGACACCCTGCTCGCCTAGGCCGGTGACCCGGGCGAAGCGCGGTGGCTCGATCAGCCTCGGGGCCCACTCCGGGTCGTCGGCCATCTCGTGGCCGACCTCGTCGATCACCTTGATCGCGCGGTCGAGGTCGGCGCCGCGGAGGATCGGAACGTCGACCAGCAGCGCGGCGTAGACCCGGGTGAGGTTGGAGGAGACCCGGATCGTCCCGTTGGACAGCGAGTGGACGGTCCCGCTGCCGTCGCGCAGCGTCGTCCGCCGCAGCCCGACCTCCTCGACCTCGCCTTCGATGCCGGCGACGGCGATCCAGTCGCCGCGGTAGTACTGGCCCTCGACGAGGATGAGGATGCCCATCAGGTAGTCGAGCACGATCGGCTGGCCGGCGAAGGCGATGCCGGCCAGGACGAGGCCGAGCGCGGCGAGCACCGGCAGCAGCCCAAGGACGGTCAGGATCGCGAAGACCACCGCGAGGATCACCCCGAACCGGATCGTCTGCGACAGGAGGGCCTCGATCGTCGCGGCCCGCTTGGCCGTCTCGGCGGCGATGATCTCGGGGTCGACGCCGTCGGTCGTCGGCGGCCGCATGACCCGCAGGACGAGCCGATGGACGAGCGGCCGGGCCAGCCGGAAGGCGGCGAAGGCGGCGATCGTCCCGACCAGCAGCCCGAGCCAATGCTGCGACAGCCAGGCGCCGAACTCGGTGATCGACTCCGACGGGTCCATCGCCCTGGGTCAGCCCGGGCCGCTGGCGACGTCGTCGGGCGTCGGTCCGGCGCCCTCGACCGAGCCGACGCCCATCGGCTGGCCGGCGAGGACGACGCGCGCCGGCCGCGGCAGCTCGATGCCGTTCGTGTGGAATGCCTCGAGGAGGCGCTTGCGGAGCTCGCCGGAAGCCGACCAGCGGTCGGAGGCCCGGACATTGCCGAGGATCTTGAGGGTGATGCCGTAGTCGGCCAGCGCCTCGACCCGTTCGACGCGCGGCGGTTCGAGGACCCGGCGCTTCCAGACCGGGTCGGCGGCGAGGTCCCGGCCGACCTCGTCGACGATCGCGATCGCCCGGTCGATGTCGGTCCCGTAGGCGATCGTGATGTCCTGATTGATCCGGCCCCACGTCCGGGTGAGGTTCGAGGCGACGGTGATCTGGCCGTTGGGGACGATGTGGACCGTGCCGTCGAGGTCGCGGAGCGAGGTCCGACGGAGGCTGAACTCCTCGACCGTCCCGCTCACCCCGGCGAGCCGGACGACGTCGCCGATCGAGAACTGGTTCTCGAGCAGGATGAACAGGCCGTTGATGTAGTCGCGGATCGTGTCCTGCCCGGCGATCGCGAGCGCCGCGCCGAGGATGCCCAGGCCGGCGACCGCGGGCAGCAGCCCCAGGGCCGCCAGGATCAGGATGATCACCCCGACGAAGACCGAGATCCGGACGACCTGGTAGACGAACGATTCGATCGTGTCGGCGCGCTTGCGGACCTCGACGGCGCTCAGCTCCTGGGCGGTGCTCTCGGTCGCCCGGCGATCGAGCGTGGCCCTGACGACGCGATGGACGATGGGCCGCGACAACAGCAGCACGAGGGCCGCCACGACGAGGATGACGGCCACCTGGCCGCCGTTCGTCTGGAGCCACTCCCCCACCTGCCCGGTGAGGTCGGTGATGTCCGGCATGACGGGAGACTAGCGGGCCGCTGGTCTGAGCGATGGACGGTCCGGGGTCGTCAGGCCAGCGTGCCCCCGAGCCGGACGGAGATCGCCGAGGCCGCCTCGCGGACCTGGGCCGCCAGCTCCGGCATCCGGCGCGGCGTCAGGCGGAAGGTCGGGCCCCAGATGTCGACCGCGGCGATGACCTGGCCGCGGGCGTCGTGGACCGGCGCAGCGACGGCGTTGAGCCCAAGCTCGTACTCGCCGATCGCCGTCGCGTAGCCGCGGCGCCGGATCCGGGCCAGCTCCTCGAGGAGCGGCTCGAGGTCGACGATCGTCCGCTCGGTGTAGCGGGCCAGGCCTCGCTTGACGACCCGGACGACCTCGCGCTCCGCCTGCGAGGCCATCAGGACCTTGCCGGACGCGACGCAGTGGAGCGGGGTCGAGCGGCCGGTCCAGTCGCCGACGGCGATGAGGTTCGGGCCATCGACCTGGGCGACGGTGAGGAGCTGGTCGCCGTCGATCACGCCGAGCCCGACCGTCTCGTGGGTCAGCCGGGCCAGCCGCTCGAGCTCGGGCAGGGCCAGACCGCGCAGATCGAGGGTCCGCTCGGCCCGCTCGGCCAGCCGGATCACCACCAGACCGAGCCGGTACTTGCCGGTCTCGTCGTCCTGCTCGACGAGACCGCGCCGCTCGAGCGTCGCGAGCAGCCGCGATGCCGTCGACTTGTGGAGGCCGAGGCGCCGGGCGAGCTCGGTCACGCCGGCCGCCCCGGGGCTCTCCCCGAGTGCCAGGAGCAACGCGGCCGCCCGGTCGACCGAGCGGACCGCGTTCCCGTCCAGCGCCATCCGATCCTCCTCAGCCCGCACTCGGCGAGGCCATGCCGCCATGTGGGGTCGGCGCGGCCTCGCCGTGGGCACGGGCCTCGAGGGCCTCGTGGAAGGCCGCGTCGAAGGCTCCGATCACGTGGTCGACGATGTCGCCCTGGGCGTGTGCCTCGCAGACGAACCACGGCTCGCGCGAGTCCGGCTCGGGCATCACGCCATGAAGCTGCATCCCGACCGCGATCGCGTCGTAGAGCTCGTGATCGGTGTTCGCCCAGTCGCGGTACTCGGTCGCGACCTCGTCGGTGAACATGATCCCGAACATCGAGGGATGGCCGGTGAAGTGGAACGGGATGCCCTTGGCGTCGATGATCGAGCGGACGCCGGCCTGGATCGTCTCGCCGGTCCGGCGGACCGTGTCCAGCGCCTCGGTCTCCTTGAGGATCGTCAGTGTCGCGACCGCGGCGGCCGCCGCGACCCGGTTGCCGGCATACGTCCCGCCGTGGCTCACCTTGTCCGGCAGGACGCTCATCACCTCGCGTCGACCGCCGAAGGCCGCGGCGGGGTAGCCGTTGCCCATCGCCTTGGCGTAGGTCGCCAGATCCGGGGTGATGCCGAAGTACTCCGCGGCACCGCCGCGGGCGAACCGGAAGCCGGTCTTCACCTCGTCGAAGATCAGGAGGATCCCGAACTCCTCGGTCAGGGCCCGCATCGCCTGGTGGAAGCCCGGCTGGGGCATGATCCCCTGGGCGTTGCCGAGGACCGGCTCGACGATGATCGCGGCGATCTCGTCACCCCGCTGCTCGAACAGCTCGCGGAGCCGGTCGATCCGGTTGTAGCGGGCCGGGATGATCGTGTCGGCGACCGCTTCCGGGATGCCGCGACCCCAGGCCAGGGCGACCGGGGCGTCGGGGTCCCCGAGCTCGGACATGTCGTCCGGGCCGACGCTGATCAGGGCGTAGTCGTGGACCCCGTGGTACTGGCCCTCGAACTTCACGATCTTCTCGCGACCGGTGTATGCCCGGGCGACCCGCATCGCGTGCATCGTCGCCTCGGTCCCCGAGACCGTCAGGCGCGCCATGTCGACCCAGCCGGTCAGCTCGCGCAGGAGCTCGATGGCGCGGACCTCGTCCTCGCTCGTGAGCGAGAAGCTCACGCCCCGCCGCATCCGCTCGTTCACGTAGTCGTCGACCCGCGGGTCGCCATGACCGAGGATCACCGGACCGTAGCCCATCCGCAGGTCGATGAACCCGTTGCCGTCGAGATCCCAGACCCGGCCACCCTCGCCACGATCGACATAGATCGTGTCCTCGCCCCAGGCCCGGAAGTTCGAATCGGTGCCGCCGGGCATCGACTTCAGGGCCCGACGCCACATCGCATGCTGCGAGTCGCGTTTGAGTGCCTGGGCGGGGTGGGTGACCTGCTCGGTCGCCATGACGGCTCCTCGGTGCGGGATACGAGACAGGCGTCCCGTATCGTGAGACGCCACCCGACGACTGTGCCACACCGGGTCGGCGCCAGTCAACACGATGCTCGCGCCGCATGGCGAGATCTACCCCGAAGTTCGCACGATCAGCGAGGTCCACGAGAGGAAACCGCAGGCGGCTGGCATTCCGGTCCGGCCTTCGCCATCATCGTGGTCGAGTCGCGCGAGGTCTCGCTGGGGAGGACGATGCCTGAGTCCACGATCGGTGCAGCGGGGGGCGCCCTGGGCGCGATCGCGGTCATCGCGTCGCTCGTCTGCCTCGCCCAGGTCGTGGCCTCGAGCTGGGCGATCCGGCGGTCGCGGGCCCGGACCCTGGAACGGACGACGACCGTGCACCCGACCCTGCCGCGGCTCAGCGTCATCGTCCCGTGCCACGAGGTCGCAACGACCCTCCCCGGGCTCCTCGACGCGCTCGCGGCCCAGGATCACCCGAGCCTCCAGATCATCGTCGTCGACGACGCCTCGACGGACGGCACGGCGCGGATCGCCCGGGCCGAGCTCAAGGCCCGCCGGCCGCCATCGTTCCGACGGATCGACAAGGTCATGACCGCGCCCGAGCCGCCACCCGGATGGGCCCGCCGCGGCTGGGCATGTGCCGTCGGCGCGGCGGCGGCGTCGGGCGACCACGTCGTGTTCCTCGATCCTTCCACGGTCCCGACGACCTCGGCCCTCTCGACGCTGCACGCGATCGCCCTCGCCTCGAAGGCCGGGCTTGTGACCGGGGTCAGCGCCTACGCGATGCCCTCCTGGCCGGAGCGGGCGTTCGTCCCGAGCTTTCCGATGCTGATCTTCAGCCTCGTCCCGCTGTGGGCCCTCGTCGTGCGGCGCGGGCGAGGTCGTCGGCTGGCGTTCGGACACGAGTCGGTCATCCTGGTCGACCGCGCCGCCTACACCGCCGCCGGCGGACATGCCGCATCTGCCGGGAGCGAGCGGCCGGCGATCGACCTTGCCCGGGCGATCGTCGGGACCGGCCGGCGGATCAAGCTCGTCTACGCCGCCGACCTCGCGTCATGGCGCGGCCACCCTGACGGGCTCGGCGCGGTCGGCGCCTGGCGGCACTCGGCGCGGGCCTACGCTGGCGACTCGGCGGTCGGCCTCGTCGCGGCGATCGTCGTGCTCGCGGTGGCCTGGATCCTGCCGCTCGCGGTCCCGCTGGTCGGCCTCGCGACCGGCCAGCCGCGCCTCACGGCGGCCGGGATCCTGGCGCTTGGCACGCTGGCGCTGTGGCGGGTCGTGCTGGCCCGGCTCGAACGGGAGCCTGTCTCGACGGTCGTGCTCCATCCGGTCACCGCGATCGCGGCCGTCGCGGCGGCCTGCGCGAGCCTGGTCGACGGGCTGCGCGGCGGCGCGGTCGACGTGGTCCGGGGAGTGGGCGAGGACGCGGACTGACCACCGCGCCGAGGAGACCGCCAGCGTGACGCCCTGATCAGGCCGGTTCGCCGACCCAGCGCGGCAGCTCGCGAGCGAGCGTCTCCAGCGGCAGCGAGCCGTGCCCGATCACCTCGTCGTGGAACGAGCGCAGGTCGAAGGCGGCGCCGTCGCGGGCCGACAGCTCGCGCCGTAGGCGCTCGATCTGGCGCTGGCCCAGCTTGTACGTGAGGGCCTGCGCCGGCCAGGTGATGTAGCGGTCGGTCTCGATCTCCGCGTCGGTGTCGGTGAGCCCGACGTCCCGGAGGTAGGCGACCGAGCGCGCGCGCGGCCACTTCAGCGCGTGCATCCCGGAGTCGACGACGAGCCGGGCGGCGCGCCAGACCTGGCCGGTCAGCATCCCGAACCGTTCCTCGTCGGTCCGGAACAGCCCCAGCTCGTCGGCCAGTCGCTCCGAGTAGAGCCCCCAGCCCTCGGCGAAGGCCATCCCGACCGCCCGTGACCCGAGCCGTCGGAACGTGTTGAGCCCCTCGTTCTCGACCTCCAGGGCGATCTGGAAGTGGTGGCCCGGGACGGCCTCGTGATACGTCGTCGTCGCGAGCGCCGAGTACAGCCGTGACGAAAGGTCGTACGTGTTGGCGTAGTAGATGCCCGGCCGCGAGCCGTCGGGGGTGGGCGGGAAGTAGTAGGCGAACGGCGCGTCCCGTTCCTTGAACGCCTCGACGGCCCGGACCTCGCAGGCGCTCCGCGGCAGCCGCCCGAACGCCTGGGGCGCGGCGGCCATCGCCCGCTCGATGTCTTCCCGGGCCCGCCCGAGCAGCTCGTCCGGGGTCGACGGGTGGTTCGTCGGGTCGGCATCGAGGTGGGCCCGGTAGGCGACGAGGTCATCGCCGAACCCGGCCGTCCGACTGATGACCCGCTGCTCCGCCTGGATCGCCTCGACCTCCTCGAGCCCGATCCGATGGACCTCGGCGGGGTCGATGTCGAGGGTCGTCCAGGAGCGGATGAACGTCCCGTAGATCGACTCGCCGTCGGGTGCCGACCACAGGCCGGGCTCCGTCCGCGAGGCCGGCAGGTAGGCCCGCAACGCGTCGAGGAAGGCGATCTCGGCCGGTCGGACGACGTCCCGGACGGCGGCGATGATCCGCTCACGGTCCGGATCCGAGTCGACCTTCACCATCGTCGCGACGGGCGATGCCTCGACGGGGGTCTCGAGCACTCGCTCGAGCTGGGCGATCGTCCGCTCGACCGACACGCGCGGCGCGGTCAGGCCGCGGGCGGCGCCCTCGCGGAGGAGGTCGACGTGCGTCGCCATGTACGGGCCATACGCGTGGAGCCGGGCGATGAACGCATCGAGCCGGCTCGGCGTGTCGACCGGCTGGAAGACGACGAGCTGGGCGAGGACGGTCTGCGGCCCACGGATCTGGTCGACGATCCGAAGCAGGTCGAGGCGCTTGTCGTCGGCCTCGAGCGACAGCTGGTTCAGGACGATGAGCATGTCCCGGGTGATCCGGTCCTCGACCGTCAGGCCGTCGTCCGGGATCGCCTCGGCCGCTGCGAGCGTCTCCGTCGCCAGGGCTCGGCCGCGAGCCCGGCCCGCCTCCGAGGGATCCTCGAGCCGGTCGTTCCAGCGCTCCACGCCGTAGACCGTGGCCGTCGACGGGTTGAGCTCGAGCAGCCGGTCCCAGAAGCGATCGGCGAGGACGTTGACGGGTGACGTCGGGTCGAAGGACACGGTGAGCACGCCTCCGGAGACGGTCAGGGGCGATCGGGCGATCGGCATCGCGACGGTCGCGGGATGATGGTCGGAGGATACCGCCGAGGCGCGGAGAGCGACCCGGCGGATCAGCCCTCGAACAGCGGGAGCTGCTCGCCGCCGCGCTCGATCACCGGGTCGAGCCCGAGGAACGGTTCGAGCGCCTCGAGCGACGGCTCGTCGAGCGCCGCGAAGGTCCGCAGGTGGTTCGACTTGAGGATGTGCCAGCCGTCCCGGATGAGCGCCGCCCGCAGCAGCGGCGAGCGGTCGAGCTTGTGCCGGACGAGCTCCGTCCGCTCGGGCGCGATGACGAGGAACCGGATCGTATGGTCGTCGCCGGCGATCCGCGGATGGCGCCGCAGGACCGGCTCCGCGAGCATCGCCGTCCACTCGACCTCGAACAGGAAGGTCGCCTTGCCGCGGACGTACCAGATCGCATCGACCTCCTCGAGGACCTCGGCCGGCGCCCGCGAGACGAGCGGCAGATGGACCGACTGCTCGCGCCGGTCGAGCCACTCCGACAGGCGATGGCCGTGGACCGGTCGATCCTGCTCGCGGCGGTTCAGCCAGACCGCGAAGCCGAGCCGATGGCCGGTCTCCGCGAGGACCGCCAGCAGCTCCGCCCGCTCGGTCGTCCGGCGCAGAAGGTCGTCGCCGGTCACGAGCCGATCCGGCGTCGAGGCCATGCTCCGGTAGCTCTCGAGGCAGGCCCGCACGAGCGTCTCGTCCGGCAGGTCGTGGCCGCTGAAGAGCCCCGCCACGCGCTCCAAGAAGGCGCTCTCCGACAGCGGGCCCGCCGTCGAGAGGAGGCTGAACACGGCCCATTCGACGCGGTCGGCGAGCGGCACGGCCGCGGCCTCCTGGTCCGCCCGATCGGCCAGCCACCAGCGACCCGACTCGATCTCGACAAGCCGCCGCTGGTCGGGCCGACCGAGCTCGTCGTGGATGAGGCTGAGGATCCGGTCGACGTTGCCGGTGGCGGCGTCGTCCTCGCGGGGTCGCCGCTCCCACAGGGCTGGCAATTCGACCGCCGGGCCGGCCGGGGCGGGCGACATGGCGGCGGCGAGCGCGGAGGGATCCAGCGGCGGAAGGTCGATGGGCTGCTGGCCGGCGGGCTGGTGGCGCGACGAGTGCGTGTCCGCGGTCTTCGAGCCCGCGCCCGATGCGCCCGCATCCGCGGCGCCGCCCGCGCCCGCGGCCGCGGCGCCGCCGGCCACCGTGGCGCTCGAGCCCGTGGTGAGGCGTCGGAGATGGCCGGCCCGATCGAGACCGACGAGGATCTCGCCGAAGAGGCGCTCCGTCCGAGCCGGTTCGCCGCGCGCCTTGAGGACCTCGACGGCCGCCTCGGTGACGCTCCGCGCGGCCTCGGCCTCCGAGAAGGGCCGGGCCTCGAAGCGCTCCGGCGGGGCGAACAGCCCTCGGCTCGGCAGGACGTCCGGGTCCCCCGCCCCACCCGGGACCGGCGGGAGGGCGACGTTCGCCCGCGTCCGCGCGCCGGGTGGCAGCGCCGCACCCGGCGGGACGAGCTCGACGAGGGCGGCCTCCTCGCCAGGCTCCGCCAGCCGGACCTCGGTCACCCGATAGCCGGCCCCGACGCCTCCGAGGACCGCGGCCACGGCCGACTCCTCGCCGCCCGGGTCGCACACCAGGACGACACGGCCATCGCGGGCGATCATCTGCTCGGCGGCGGCGAGCGAGCGGGTGAGTGCGGCGGATTGCCAGCCCCAGGGGGCTCGGCCGGCCCCGCCGAACAGGGCTTCAAGGGGCAGCAGCGCGGCCGCCTCCCGGCCGAGGACCCAGCCCGCCGAGAGGTAGGCGAACGCGATGCGGTCGACCGAGGGGCGTTGGGGCGGCTGCGAGATCGCGAGACGAGCCCCCGGCCGTGTCGCGAACGCCGCCGCATCGCGCGCCTCGGCCGCCAGACCGCGATAGACCGACGCCGTCGCGACCCGGACGGACACCATCGCCGTGCCGTCGATGAGTGCCCGGAGGTCCTCGCCGAAGCGCGCCTGGAGCGGCCCGGTCGATCCGCTCTCGAGTCGCTGGAGGAACGCCCGGATCGTCCGGTAGCCATCCTCGAACGCGAGCCATGGGTTCCGCTCCCGCCATGGACCACTCGGCGGACGCAGCCGGCCGCCCTGGACCCGCAGCGCCGCCACCCGCCCCGGACGCTCATGCAGCCGACTCGCCGGCAGGATCGCGTGGAGGAACGCCAGACGGAGCGCCGCCTCGACGGGAGCGGACCGGAGGTCGGCCTCGATCCGCTCGAGGATCGCGGCGAGGCCGGCCAGCTGGCGCGGCGTGTGGAGGTCAAGCAGGTCCTCGACGAGCCCTCCGCCGCCCTCGAGCACCGGGAACCGGTCGGAGATCATCCGACGCGCCTCGAGGGCATCCTCCTCCATCGGGTCCGCTGCGAGGGCCAGGTCGGCGGGCTCCGGCGGCGCCTGGCGATGTTCGCCGCCGCCGCGCTGGTCGCGGCAGAACGTGCAGGAGTAGTGCCGGATGGTCGGTCGGGGCCCGTCGGCGTCGCCGCCCGGCTCCCAGGCCAGCTCGTCGAGGACGAGGGTCCGGCCGCAGGTCGCGCAGTGGGTCGCGAAGCGGTCGCCGATCCAGACCTTCAGGCTGGAGTCGCGGCGCGGTGAACCGGACAGCGCCTGGAAGGCGGCGTCGAGATGCCGCAGGTCCGGCGGCCGCAGGACGACCTCGGCGAGCAGCCGGGTCAGCGGGGTCGACTCCAGGGTGATCGCGCGTCGCTGCCGGTCAAGGGCGGCACGGGCGATCCAGCCGCCTCGACCGTGGAGGTCGAGGACGACATCGCCGGGCGCCGTCAGCGCCTCGATGCGGTCGCCGATGACCGCGGCCGGGGGTGGCGGCGCGAGGCGGTCGAACGCGGGCAGCGAGACGGTGGGCCCGGGACGCGCGGAGAGCGAGCGGCCGGCCATCGCGGGCATCGTGCCACACGTCGCGCGACCGACCGGCCCGAGGGGAGCCGAGGGACGTCGTCGAACCGTTGCGAGCCCGCTCCCGTACCATCCTCCGGATGGTCGACGACCATCGAGGAGGACCGACGTGACGGACATCGGGACCGGGATCGCCGCCGCACCCGCAGCGCCCGTCGATGGCGCGGGGTCGGCGGACGGCCACCGCATGTGGAGCGCGATCCGGGACGCCGTCAGCGAGGCGGTCGTCGGCGCGGATGGAGCCCTGCGCCTGGTCGTCGTGGCCCTGCTCGCGGACGGCCACGTCCTGATCGAGGATGTCCCGGGGATCGGCAAGACACTGCTCGCCCGGGCGGTCGCCCGAGCCCTCGAACTGCGGACCGCGCGCGTCCAGGGGACGCCCGACCTGCTGCCGACCGATGTGACCGGCGGCTCGATCCTCGAGGCAGGCTCGCTCCGGTTCGTCGAGGGCCCGGTCTTCACGAACATCCTGCTCGTCGACGAGATCAATCGGGCCACGCCCCGGACCCAATCGGCCCTGCTCGAGGCGATGCAGGAGCACCAGGTCTCGATCGAGGGCGCGACGCGCCCTCTGCCGAGCCCGTTCATCGTCCTGGCGACCCAGAACCCGATCGAGTACGAAGGCACGTTCTCGTTGCCCGAGGCGCAGCTCGACCGCTTCCTCGTCCGGGTCGAGCTGGGCTATCCGACGGCCGACGAGGAACGGACGATCGCGCGCCGCTACCGCGTCGCGTCGGAGCCGCTCGACCGCGTCCCCCGGGTCGTCGACGGCGCCACGATCCTCGACCTGCGGGACCGCGTCCGCGGGCTCGCCGTCGCCGACGACGTCGAGGCCTACGTCGTGAGCCTCGTGGCGGCGACCCGCGGCCATCCCCAGCTGACCCTCGGGGCGAGCCCGCGCGCCACGGTCGCGCTGTATCGGGCGGCCCAGGGATGGGCCTTCCTCGAGGGCCGCGACTTCGTGACGCCCGACGACGTGAAAGCTGTCGTCGGGCCGGTCCTCGGCCACCGCCTCATCGTCGACCTCGACCAGGGCCTGCGCGGCGTGACCGCGGCGGCCGTCGTCGCCGAGATCGTCGCCGCGGTCCCCGTCCCGCTGACATGACCGGCCGGGCGGTCCTGGCGCTCGGCCTCGTGGTCGGGGGCAGCCTCCTGACGGTCCCGGTCATCGTCGTGCTCGGGCTCGCGATGCTCCTGCTCGAGCTGATCCGCGCCATCTGGAGTCGACGCGGTCTCGACGAGGTCACCTACGAGCGGCGTCTCGCGACGGACCGGGCGGTCGCCGGTGACGCGATCCCGCTGAGCATCACGGTCTGGAACCGGAAGCGCCTGCCGCTGGCGTGGCTGACGGCCGAGGACAAGGCGCCGT
The DNA here is from genome assembly GCA_963729175.1 of uncultured Chloroflexia bacterium. GTDB lineage: Bacteria > Chloroflexota > Limnocylindria > Limnocylindrales > CSP1-4 > CAVSMY01. The sequence continues at coordinate 389,857 of CAVSMY010000010.1, forward strand.
CCACCGTCCGGATCCGCGAACGGACGCTCCGCGACGACGAGGACTTCGGCCGGACGCTGCTGAACACCTGGACCCTGGCGCCGTTCGAGCGGGTCATCCGGCGGTTCCATCTCGAGGTGCCGCGACGCGGCCCGGTCGAGATCGGGCCGGTGCGGCTCACCGTCGGCGATCTGTTCGCCGGCACCGCGGCGCAGGCCGAGGTCGACTCGGTCGACCATCTCCTCGTCCGGCCCCGCACGATCCCGGTCGCCGGGCTCGAGCCGACGGCCCGCTGGGGTGGCGACGAGCGGGCCCGCCGCGGTCTGCTCGAGCAGCCGCTGTCGTACGCCGGGGTCCGTGACTACCGGCCTGGCGATCCCGTCCGCCGGATCCACCCGCGGACGTCCGCGCGGCTCGGCCGGCCGATGGTCAAACGGTTCGATCCCGCGCGCGAGCGGGCGGTCTGCCTGGCCCTCGACATCCAGACCCTGACCGGGCCGGCCTGGCAGGCGGCATACGACGACGACCGGGTCGAGGAGCTGTGCGTCGTGGTCGGGTCGCTGGCCCGGACCCTGCGCGACGGCGGTGCCGCGGTCGGCCTGGCGGTGGCTGGCTACGCGGGTTCGCCGCGTCCGATCGCGATCGTCCGCCCCGCCGAGCAGGCCGCCCAGGTCGCCCGGATCCTCGACGTCCTCGCCCGGCTGTCCCCGTATCCGTCCGCGACCTTCGATCGGCTGCTCGGCGCGCTGCCGCGGACCCTGCGGCCCGGGGCGGAGGTCATCGCCGTGACGGCGCGCGACCCGATGCCCTATCTGGCGTCGATGCGCCGCCTCCGGGCGATGGGCTATGGGGTCACTCTGCTGGCGCTCGGGCCGTCGGCCGCGACGGCGACGGCGCAGGCCCGGAGTGCCGGCATCACGGCCCACACGGTCGTCCTCGACGGGACCTGGGCGACGGCGACCGGAGCGCGGGTGGCATGACGACGCCCGAGCGCGCCGCCGTCCCCGGTCCGGCGCCTGCGGCGCGCTCGGTCGGGGGTGCGATCGCGGCGCTGCCGCCGATGCTCGCGGCGATCGCCGAGGGTGCCTGGGTCGCCGCGGTCTATGCCCTCGTCGAGGCGCTGGTCCACGAGCCCGCTCCGCTCGGGCCCGTCTGGATGGCCGGAGCCGCGCTGGTCGGGATGCTGGCCGCCCGACGCCTGGCGCCCCGGCTCGGCCCGCGCTGGCCACGGACGGCGCTGGCGATCGTCATCGGCGCGGGGGTGATCGGCTGTCTCGCCTCGCCCGGCGCGCTCGCCGCCCTCGGTCGCCTCGACCCGGGCGGCGCGTTCGGGGCGCATCCGGGCGGGCTGCTCCTCGGCCTTGCCTGCTTCCGCGGGATGGCCCATGCCGACCCGAGCGGCTCGGCGACCTCGCTCGAGCGCCTCGTCGAGATCGGCCTGCCGGCGCTCGTCCTGCCGGCCCTCGTCGCGGGGATGCTCCAGGAGCCCTGGCGCTCCGAGGCCCTCCGTGGCATCGGCGTCGCGGCGGTGATCTTCATCGTCGCCGCGTCGACCGGGATGGCCGTGACCCGGATGGTCCGGCTCGGTGTCAGCGGCGGCTTCGACTGGCGGCGCAACCGGGCCTGGCTGCTGCTGGTCGCGCTCCTCGCGCTCGGGGTCGTCGTCGCCGCGCTGCCCGGCGCGGAGCTGGTCGCGCCCGCGATCCGACTCGGCATCGCGGTGATCGCCCTGCCGCTGCTCCTCGTCGGAGCGGTCGCGGGGCTCGGGAACATCAGCCGCCGCGCGGCCCTCGGCCTGCTCGTGCTGGCGATCGTCGGGCTGCTCTTCGCCGCCCTGGCGCCGCCGAACCACCCGACCGACTCGGACGAGGGCGGCAGCGGCCAGGGCGCTGCGGAGGAGGGCGACCCGCAGCTGGTCACGTTCGCCGGCGGCGCGATCCTCCTCCTGGTGGTCATCGGCGGCGTCGTGATCCTGGCCCGGCTGTGGATGCGCGACACGGTCCGCACGAGCACGACCGACGTGCTGGAGGAGCGGATGATCGACCTTGGTCCGGCCGGCGTCGGGGAGCGCGCGGGCCGGCGCTGGCGTCCGGGCGGGCGCGCCGGATCACCGCCCCCGGGCGACGCGGCCGGAGCGTACCTGGCGTTGCTCCACGACCTCGACGGCCGAGAGACGGTCCGTCGGACCCCGTCCGAGACCCCGACGGAGCATGCCGGTCGGCTCCGGCGCGACGGTCAGGGATCGCTCAGCCTTGAGCTCCTGGCCGCCGACTACGGGCTGGAGCGGTTCGGCGGCCGATCGCTCGCGCCGCCCGAGACGCGTCGCGCCCTCGACCGCTGGCGCCGTCTGCGGGGCATCATCGGTCGGTAGGACGGTCCCGCCGGGTCGGACGGACCATCCCACGGGTCGGTCGGACCGTCCAACGGCGGCCGATCGCGCGCCGTACCCTTGGCGGCGCGATGGACCTCACGCTCCTGGAGCTGACCCCCGGCCCGACGGTCCCCCTGGCGGCGGCCATGGAGCAGGCCCGCAGCGCCGTCCGGGCGGCCGCGACGGACCTGCTGGCGGTCCCGGACGGTGCGCTCGAGCGACCGTGGCCGTGGCGCGGCGAGGAAGCCGACATCCGATATGGCCTGTTCCGGTGCCTCGAGCTGGTCGAGGCCGCCGAGGCGGACGTCGCCCGGACGCTCGAGTCCGCGGCGCGCCAGCAGACCCTTGACCCCGCGGCCGCTTCGGTCCCGATCGTCGCGCCGGCGACGACCGCTCGCTGGGACCTCCAGGGCATCCTGGCCGGCCTCGACGAGGCGACCCTCGATGTCGACCCGGGCGACGGCGGATGGACCGTCCGCCAGACGCTCGGCCACATCATCTCCGGCCAGCGGGGCTACGCCTGGTTCACCGGCTGGTGGCTCGGCCAGGCCGGCGTCGAGCCGTTTCCGACGAGCGCCCCGGAAGAGCTCGGCGATCGCCTCCCGGACGAACACGGCCCCGAGATGGCGGGCTCGATCGCCGAGATCCGGGCCCGCTTCGACGAGGTCCTCGACGAGTCGATCTCGAGGCTCAGCGGTCTGGGCGACGAGGATCTGGCCGCCGGTGCCCGCTGGTCCGGGATCGCGGTCGACGTCGGCTTCCGGCTCGGCCGCTGGAGCTCGCACATCCGCGAGCACACGGTCCAGGTCGAGAAGACGCTGGCACTGCTCGAGCGGCGCCCGTCGGAGGTCGAGCGGCTGGTCCGGCTCGTGCTCGGCGCCTACGGCAGGCTGGAGGAGCGGGTCATCGGCCGGCCCCCGGATGACCTCGATGCGCCCGATGACCGGGGGGTCACCGCGGCCGACGTCCTCCGGCGGATCGACGAGGTGGCCGCGACGGCCGTCTCGGTGCGGCGCGAGGCCGGCGGCTGACGATCCGGCGCTCGCGGCCGCCGAGCCGCGCCGCTGGGCGACTCAACGAGCGCTTGGGCGCCGGCCACGAGCGCCCGGCGAGCATCCCGGGCGTCGTTCAGCCGCTGGGCGACTCAGCCAGCGGGCAGGAGCAGGCTCGGGCGTCGGCTCAGCCGCTGGGCGACTCAGCCAGCGGGCAGGAGCAGCCTCGGGCGTCGGCTCAGCCGCTGGGCGACTCAGCCAGCGGGCAGGAGCAGCCTCGGGGCGTCGGTTCAGCCGCTGGCCGGCTGAGCTGGCGTGGAGGACGGCCTTGTGCGGACTGAGGGGCGTATGTTCGACGCGGTTCCCGGGTGACCCTTACGAGGGAGCGTCGATCGACCCGAAAGCCGGACACGTCCTCAGCCAATCGAGCGAGGAGCTGACGCGGCTTCGAGACGCGATCGTCAGGCGAGCGCGCACCGGCGCCACGGGTGGATGAGTCCGCTCGGCCGGGCGGAGGCTAGCCCTCCTCGAGCTCGTCGGTCTCCTCGACGAACGCCTCGTCGGAGGTCTCCTCGGGCGGCAGGACGCGCTCGAGGTTCTCGATCTCCTCGTCCTCCTCGTCGTCCTCGAGGTCCTCCTCGAGCTCCATCTCCTCGCGGACGAGGGTGCCCTTCGTGTACGGCCGCAGATCGGTCGACTTGGCCGCGGTCGGGAAGCTCACCTTGCCGTAGTTGCGAGGATCCTGGGCGATCTCGCGGATGATGATCCGGACGTCCTTGTCGCCGAGGCTCGTGACGCCTGCGGCGTACTTGTTGCCGTCGGCCATGAGCTTGAGGAGGCGCGCCGCGACCCGCGGCTCGACCGCCCCGATCCGGATCCCGTTGCTCGTCGCGATGAGCCAGTTGCCCTCCGGCGTGAGCTCCACGTAGTCCCCGGGGTTCACCTGCGCGAGCTTGGCCGGCGAGGCCAGGTCGACGAGGTGGGCGAAGCCGGTCTTGCCGGTCTCCTCGACGAAGATCGAGACCGGCGCCTTGCTGCCCGCGTTGGCCGGGACGGTCTTCTCGCCCGCCTCGACGAGGAGCATCCGGAGGCGGTCGATGTTCCGCTCGGCGATCCGGTTGGTCGGATCGAGCGCCAGGGCCGTCTGGTAATGCTCGCGTGCCGCTCCGAGCTCGCCCTGCTCCCAGAGCGCCTTGGCGAGTCGGTTCTCGGCCTCGGCGTCCGCCCCGAGCTCGAGGAGGCGACGATTCACGTCGGCGGCCTCCTCCCACTCCGCCCGGCTCGCGGCGGCGATCGCCTGATCGGCGAGCTGGCGCTTGAGACGGGTCGTGTTGGTCGGGGACTGCGACTGGGACTCGGTGTCGGAGAACGTCAAGAGGGGTCGTCCTTTCGGAGGTCATGGAGCCCGCAGGGCGCGCGATGGAGCGCGATCGGGCGCACCGAGGGGCCGAGGTGTTCTATCACCGACCCACCGCCCTGTCAACGAGACCCGTCGACGTCGAGGTGGCGGCTCGCGGACCCGGCGGGACTCGACGGCGATGCGGTGCCCGGTCAGGTCACGGGAGGTTGATGACGGTCACCGGCGCGTGACGCTCGGCCGTGGTCCCGTCCCCCACGGCGCCATACGCGTTGTCGCCCCAGCATTTCACCATGCCGCTCGCGAGGAGTGCGCAGGCGTGGTCGCCGCCTCCATCCTGCCCGCCGTAGACCATGCTCGCGATCGCGCTGACGCCCGAAAGGGCGCTCGCGCTGCCAGGCGAGGCGTGGACCGTGACCGGCGCATGGCGGTCGGTCGTCGTGCCGTCACCGAGCTGCCCGAAGGTGTTGTCGCCCCAGCACGTGACCGTCCCGGCCGCGAGGATGGCACAGCTGGACCACTGGCCGGCCGCGATCGCGCCGACACCGGACAGCGAGCTCGAGCTGGTGGCGGAGGCCCTCACCGCGACCGGGGCGCGGCGAGCGATCACGGTGCCGTCGCCGACCTGGCCGAAGGTGGTGTTGTCGCCCCAGCATTTCATCGTGCCCGCGACGAGCAGCGCACAGGAGTGGAGCCCACCGCTGGCGATGGCCGTCACGCCCGACAGGGCGGTCGTGCTGCCGGCGGCTGACTTGACGGTCACCGGCGCGGCACGGTTCGTCGCCGTACCGTCGCCGAGCTGTCCGCCGCTGCTCCAGATGCCGAACGGGTCGTTGACGGCCGCGTTCAGGCCCCAGCACTTCATCGTGCCGGCCGCAACGAGCGCGCAGGTGTGGAACTGACCGGCGGAGACCGCTCGGACGGCCGAGAGGCTCGTGCTGCTGCCCGGGGCCGACCTTACCGTCACCGGCGCCGGTCGCGCCGTCTTTGTGTTGTCGCCGATCTGGCCGAAGGTGTTGTCACCCCAGCACTTCAGGGTCCCGCCGACAAGCAGCGCGCACGTATGGTGGGCGCCGGCTGCGAGGGCGATGACGTTCGACAGGGGCGTGCTGCTGCCGGGCCCGGACATCACGTCGACGGGGACGAGGTCGTAGTCGGTCCCCCAGCATCTGACGGTGCCGGTCGCCAGCAATGCGCAGGTGTAGAAGCCGCCGGCCGCGATCGCGACCACGTTCGACAGGGCGCCGCTGCCCCACCCGGCCCTCACCGTCACGGGAGCCGAGCGCTGGCTCGTTGTGCCGTCGCCGACCTCACCGAGGAAGTTCGCACCCCAGCACTTGACTGTGCCGGCGACGAGGAGGGCGCAGGTCTGGCCGAACCCTGCTGTGATGGCGCGCTGTCCGACGCCGACAAGGGCGCTCGTGCTGCCGGCCGCGGCCCTGACCGTGACCGGCGCCAGGCGGCTCGTCGTCGTCCCGTCTCCGAGCTCGCCGAGGCTCCCCCAACCCCAGCACCTGACGGAGCCTGTGGAAAGCAGGGCGCAGGTGTGGTTGGTCCCACCTGAGATCGCGGTCACGTTCGGGAGGGCGCTCGTGCTCCCGGAGGCGACCTTGACCGTGACCGGCGCCGAGCGGGACGTCGTGGTCCCGTCGCCGAGCTGGCCATCGAGGTTGAAACCCCAGCACTTGATGGTGCCGGCGGCCAGGAGGGCGCACATGTGGAAGCCACCGCCGGTGATCGCGCTGACGCCCGTGAGGGCGGCTGCACTGCCGGCGGATGCCTTCACCGTCACCGGAGCGTGGCGCTCGGTCGAGGTGCCATCGCCGAGCGCATCGGCTCCGTTCGCGCCCCAGCACCTGACCGTCCCGTCGACAACCAGCGCGCAGGTATGTGCGTGCCCGGCCGCGATCGCTTTGACGCCCACGAGGGCGCTCGCGCTGACCGAGGAGGCGTGTACCGCGACGGGCGCATGGCGTTCGGTCGTCGTGCCGTCGCCGAGCTGGCCTGCGCCGTTCTCACCCCAGCACGTGACGGTGCCAGCGACCAGCAAGGCACACGTGTGGAAGCCCTCCGCGACGATCGCGCTGACGCCGGAGAGGGCGCTCGTGGTGCCGGAGGAGGCTCTCACCGTGACAGGCGCCGAGCGGCTGTTCGTCGTCCCATCCCCGAGCTGGCCGAAGCCACCGAAGCCCCAGCACTTGACGGTGCCGCCGGCCAGCAGCGCACAGGTATGGCCGTCCCCAGCGGCGATGGCGGTGACGCCCGAGAGGGGGCTCGAGCTGCCCGCCGAGGCGCGGACCGTGACCGGCGCCGTTCGGTCGATCGACGTGCCATCGCCGAGCTCGCTGTCGCCGTTGAATCCCCAGCATCTGACCGTGCCGACTGCGAGCAGGGCGCAGGTGTGCATGTCGCCGGCCGCGATCGCGCTCACGCCCGAGAGAGCGCTCGTGGTGCCTGACGACGCGCGGACCGTGACCGGCGCATGACGGTCGGTCGTGGTGCCGTCACCGAGGGCGCCGTCGGCGTTCGAGCCCCAGCACTTCACGGTGCCGACCGCGAGCAGAGCGCAGCTGTGGGCATAGCCGGTCGCAAGATCGACCGACCGGTCCGCGTGCTGGCCCGGACCGGCCGGCGCCGCGGTCGCGGACGATCCGGTCGCGACGACGGCGCCCGGCGCCCCGAGCAGGACACCGATCACGACGGCAAGAACGGCCGTGATCGACCGCGTGGACCGCAGGCTGGCCCGCATGAGATCCCCCCATCGCGGTCGGAGATCATCCCGCCGAGGTTGAAGCCTCGAAGCGTTCCCCGGATAGCGCGGCCGCGGTCGGCGCAGTATGGGCTCGCCCGACTCGACCCGGCAAGGCAGGATCGCTGGCTCCGTGGCTTCCCGGCACCGTCAGCCGGCGAGGCGGACGTTGAGGGCGATGACGAGGACGCCGAGGACGAGCAGGAGCCCGATCTCCCAGAGCCAGCGGGGGTCGCGCCGACGAGCGGGGGCGGATCCGTGGAGGGCGTCCCACAGGAAGAACACGAGGGTCAGCAGGGCCGGTCCGAGGAGGCGCGGCACGGCGAGCACCCGGAGCCCGCCGGCCGCGATCGCGACGACGATGCCGTACGTCAGCGCCGACAGGGCGGCGTCCCGGACGGTCGTCACGCGCAGCGCCGCGACGCGATAGCCGAGCAGGGTCGCGACGACAGCGTCGGCGACGACGAGCAGCAGGAGCTCCGCCCCGACGAGCGCCGCGCCGCCCTGGCCGAGGCCCGACTGACCGGGCTCGACGAGTCCACCGGGGACGGTCGCGGCGACCCCGCTGAACGCGGCGAAGGCGACGATGACGACCCAGGCGAGGACCCGCGTCCGATCGTCCTCGTCGGGCGGCGACGACAGCGTCTCGAGACGGGCCTCGAGCGCAAGCGTCCGGTCGATGACGATGAAGACGAGCACGAGGGCGACGATCGTCAGCAGCCCGAGCGGCAGCAGCCGGATCGCCCCGACCGACGCGCTCGCGGCGGTCGCGGGCAGCAGCAGGGACTCGATCGGGACGCCGCGCGGCTCGCCCTCGCCAAGGACCTCGAGAGCCCCGATCCCGACCCCGACGAGGATGAGGATCGCCGCCACCCACAGCCACGGTCCGTCGGCGAAGCGGGTCAGCCCGACGGCCGCGGTCGCGAGCAGGGCGAGGTCGCGACGACCGGCACGGCGGGGGTCCACGGGAGCGGATGGTACGCGAGGCCGATCAGGCGGTGCGGACCGCGGCGACGCGCTCCGCCTTCGCCCCGACCCAGGCAAGGAGCTCGGATCGGGGACGGGTGTTCATCACGACGGTCGGCTCGACCCACGCCCGACGCGCCTGCCAGACACCGAAGCGGACGTCGTCGAGCTCCTCGGTCCGATGGGCGTCGGAGTCGATCGACAGCCGGCAGCCGGCAGCGACCGCGCGGCGAGCGCGCTCGGCCGACAGATCGAGCCGATGCGGCGAGCCGTTCATCTCGAGGATCGTGCCGGTCCGTGCCGCCGCCTCGAAGACCGCCTCCCAGTCAAGGTCGAGGTCGTCGCGATCCTGGATCATCCGGCCCGCCGGATGGGCGATGACGTCGACGTGGGGGCTCTCGATCGCCCGCATGACCCGGGCCGTGAGCTGGGCTCGCGGCTGGCGTCGCGCGACATGGAGCGAGGCGACGACGAGGTCGAACCGGGCGAGAACCTCGTCGGCCAGGTCGAGGTCGCCGTCGGCCCGGATCTCGAGCTCGCAACCATGGAGGAGGCGGAACCCCTCGGGCGACGTCTCCGCGGGCGCGTCGCCACTGTCCTCCTCGCGCGCGAACCGGTCGTTCAGCCGATCGACGATCGTCCGCTGCTCGGCGAACCGTCCCGGATCGAGGCCCTTGGCGATCGCCAGGCTCATCGTGTGGTCGGTCAGGACCTGGTAGGCGCGCCCCCGACGCCGGGCGGCGTCTGCCATCTGCTCGATCGTGTGGACGCCATCCGACCACTCCGAGTGGGAGTGGAGATCGCCCCGCAGATCCTCGCGCCGGACGAGGGTCGGCAGTCGGCCGGCGAGCGCCGCCTCGATCTCGCCCTCGTCTTCGCGGAGCTCCGGCGCGATGAACGGCAATCCGAGGAATGCGTAGGCTTCTGCCTCGGTCGGGAAGGTCCGGAGCTCGGCGGCATCGCCGGTGGGCGGCTCGCCATCCTCGCCGATCGCCTGGAAGCCATATTCGGACAGGCTCCAGCCGCGATCGCGGGCCATCGCCCGGAGTCGGACGTTGTGGTCCTTGCTGCCGGTGAAGTGGATGCGATACGTCCCCGCCGCGCCAGGGTCCATGAGCATCAGGTCGACCTGGGGACCGCGATGGAGGGTCACGGTGGCCTTGTGGCTGCCCGACCCGAGGATCGCCTCGACGTCGGCGAGATGGGTGAACCGCTCGACGAGGGCGGACGGGTCCGCGGTCTCGGCCAGCAGATCGAGGTCGCCGATGGTCTCGCGCCGCCGGCGGAACGAGCCGGCCGGCTCGATCGAGGCGACGCCGGGCACCCGGCCGAGCTCCGCGGTCAGCGTCTCGACGAGGTCCTCGACGCGATGGAGGAGCATCCGGCGCTGGCGTGACTCGAGCGCCGCGATGCCGTCGAGGATCGCCCGCTCGGAGCGCTCGGTGAAGCCGCGGACCGTCCGGATCCGGCCGGCCTCGGCCGCCAGCCGGAGGTCCTCGATCGACTCGACGCCGAGCTGCTCGTAGACGAGCTTGACCGTCTTCGGCCCGATGCCCGGGACCTCGAGGAGGTCGACGAGGGTCGGCGGGAACTCCGCCCGCAGACGCTCGTGGTAGGCCAGATGCCCCGTCCTCGCCAGCTCGGCGATCTTGTCGCTGATCGCCTTGCCGACACCCGGGATCTGCGGCGGATGGCCCTCCCGGTATGCCCGGGCGACCTCATAGGGGCTCTTGGCGATGGCATCGGCCGCCCGGTGATAGGCGACGGTCTTGAAGACGAGCTCGCCCTTCACCTCGAGGATGTCGCCGATCTCGTGGAAGACGTGGGCGATCTCGTCGTTGGTCAGGAGCGGGACGCCAGCGTCGTCGAGCTCGGCGGCATCGTCCGGGTCGTCCTCGGCGCCGTCCACCGTGGGGTCTCGATGCTCATGGGTCATCAGGCTCGGATGGTACGGTGCCTGTAACGGACGGTCGGGCTGTGCGTCGATCCAGTGTCGCGAGGAGGTGGCTCATGTCGCGCCGGCTGGTCGTCGTCGCCTCGGTCGCCACGGCGCTCGTCGGAGCTCTCGTGGCGTCGACCGCTGGGCCGGTCGCCGCCTCGACCGTCACGCGGCTGACCACCGACCGATCGGTCGATCTCGTGGCTGCGGTGGTCGATGGCAGTGGTCATCGCCATGTCATCTACGACGACACCGGTCGGCTCATCTATCTGACGGATGCGTCCGGATCGTGGGCCAGGACCGTCATCGGCCCGTCGGTGCCGTACATCCGGGCTGGCATCGCCACGACGCCCGCCGGCGACGTCCTGATCGCCTACGTCCAGCCGCGATCCGACCGCTCGATCCTCGTCGTCGCGTGGCACCGGTCCGGCGCCTGGACCACGACGACGGTCGCGGACCCGTTCTCCGGGTGTTGTGAGGTCGCGATCGCATCGGCGAGCGGCGGGATCGCTCACGTCGCCTGGCCGGCGGAGGACGGCATGTGGCACGGCCGGTCGACCGCCGGCGGGACGTGGCAGACCGAGCGGATCTCCACCGACGCCGGATCCTCGCCGTCGATCGCGATCGGCCCGGGCGGCCACGCACAGATCGCCTGGGTCGACACCGAGGTGGGCGCCGGCGCCGTCCGCATCGCCACCGATGCCGCCGGGTCGTGGAAGACCACCACGATCGCGAGCGGCGATCTCTGGTCGCCGGTGGTGGCGGTCGGCGGGGACGGCGTCCGGCACCTGCTCTACGACAGGTCCGATGGGTCCCCCGGCCTCTACTACGCCACCGACGCCTCGGGGTCGTGGGTCTCGACCCGGCTCGCGGCGCCCGACACCGGCCACGCGATCGACCTGACGACGGACGGGCCGTCGGTCGCCTGGGGCCCCGCGACCGGCGGGATCCGAGTCATGCGTCGATCGGGCGCCGGCTGGGGTCCCCCGATCGCGGTCGCGAGTGGCAAAGGGGTGTTCGACGTCTCGGTCGGACATCTGCCGGATGGCCGTGTCGTGGTGACCCATCGCGAGGCCGGACGGGCGGGCGACCCGACCTTCGTCTCCGATGAGCCGGGCGTCCACTCGACGATCGAGACCTCCGGCGGCTGGCCCGACACCCTGATCGAGCGCCAGCTCGGCGTCAGCTCGGCTCCCTCGCTCGCGGCCGCTCCGGATGGCACGCTCCGGATGACCTATGCCCGGTGCGGCGCCGGTCCCTCGATGGACGGTGTGCTGTCCGGCGTCCGGACGGGCGGGACGTGGACCTGGACGCGGATCTCGCCTGGCTGCGCCGACGCGTCCGCCCTGGCGATCGACCAGGATGGCGCGTCCCATGTCGCCTGGCTGGCCTCGGGCGGGATGGCGCGCTACACGACAGACGCGGGTGGGACCTGGATGACGACCGATCTTCCCGCGACGATCGACGAGCCCGACGACCGTCGGATCGCGATCACCATCGACCCGACGGGCGTCCCGGTCGTCATCGTGAGCGGGATCCTCCGCGATGCCGGCTCCGCCGTGCCGGAGGCATGGACGTGGCGGCCCGGCGATCCGGCGATGACGGCGGCCCTGGCCGTGGAGCATCCGTCCCTCGCCTTCGCCGGCGACGGTCACCCGATCATCGGCGGATACAGCTGGCTGTATGACGTCGACTACCTGTGGCGACGTCCCGCGGCAGGGGTCGACGATCCGGCTACCCATCCGTGGCTCGCGCCGGCTGGTCGATGGGCGACCGTCACTTCGACATCGGATGGGCGCGTGGCCGCGGCGTTCAGCGCCCTTGGTGCGCCGATCGCGTACGTCGCGACCGGCGTGGACTTCCCTGACGCACTCGCGGCGGCCGCGGTCGCGGCACGGGAGGATGGACCGGTCGTCCTGACCAAGCGGGACTCCCTGCCGCCAGCCGCCGACCGGGTCCTCGCTGCACTGACGCCGGATCGCGTGGTGACCGTGGGCGGGCCTGCTGCGGTATCCGACACGGTCGAACATCGGGTCGCCGGTCACGCCTACTCCGACGGACGCGATGCACGGGTCGGCGGACGTGACCGCTACGAGACGGCCGCGCTGCTCGGCAGTGCCGATGGCGGATATGACTGCTGCTCGACCTACGTCATCGCGTCCGGCGAGACCTACGCGGATGCGCTCGCCGGGACGGTGATGGCCGGCCGCGCAGGCGGAGCCCTGCTGCTGGTCACGCACGACTCAGTCCCGGCACCGACCGCATCGCGGATCGGTCCGACGAGCCACGTGATCATCCTCGGCGGCACCGGTGCCGTCTCAGCGAGCGTCGAGAGCCGGCTCCGACGGCTCGCATCCCACGGTTCCGTCGATCGTCTCGCTGGCGCCGATCGGTACGCCACCGCGGCGGTGATCGCGAAGGAGATGTTCCCGACGCACGCGCCCGTCGTCTTCCTCGCCAGCGGCGAGGACTTCCCCGACGGTCTGGCTGCCGGCCCTGCAGCGGCCCATGACGGTGGCCCGGTGCTACTGACCAGGCGCGACTCCCTGCCATCCTCGACCCGATCCGGGCTCGGCGCGCTGGCCCCCGCTCGCGTCGTCATCGTCGGCGGGACCGGAGCTGTGTCGCCCGCGGTCCAGGCCGCCGTGGCCGCCGCGCTGCCTCACGCTCGTGTCGATCGGGTCGCCGGCGCGACGCGCTACGAGACTGCCGCCGCCATCTCGCAGGACGCCTGGCCGCGCCCAGCGGGGCTCTATGCACAGGACATCCCCTCGACCTCGGCTCGACGCGTCTCGGCGCTCATCCCCTCGGGCCCTATCGGGCTGGCGTCCGCGGCCGATGGCTCGGCGCGGATCGTCTTCCCGGGTCCGTCGGGCTCAGCCGGCCTCCACCTCGCGTCCGATGCGAGCGGGACGTGGACGGTGAGTCCCGTGACGCACGACGCTCGCGACCGTGAGCCGAGCGTCGTGGTCGTGGGCGGGACGACCTGGGTCGCGTTCCTCCGGCACGGCGATCCGGGTCCGTCGGATGGGATCTTCCTCGCGTCCGGCTGACCCGGTGGTCAGGCGGCGACGACCCGGTCGCGGCCGGCCCGCTTGGCCCGGTAGAGCGCCCGATCGGCCGACTCGATGACCTCACCGATCGGCTGGTCGGAGGCATGCTGGACCGCGACACCGACCGAGACGCTGATCTCGGGGATGCCGTAGCGCTACGCAGGTCGAGCCCGCCGACGGCGGCCCGGACGCGCTCGCCGATCTCGACCGCGACATCGCGGGACGGGTTCCGCAGCAGGATCGCGAACTCCTCGCCGCCGTAGCGGGCCGGCACGTCGTCGTCGCGGACGGCCGACGCGATCGCGCCGGCGACCGATCGCAGCACCTCGTCACCGACCGCGTGCCCGCGGGTGTCGTTGAGCCGCTTGAAACGGTCGATGTCGACCATCATCACGCCGACCGCGTCGCCGGACCGACGACGCCTCGCGAGCAGCGTGCAGAACTCGTCGAAGTAGCGGCGGTTCGGAAGCCCCGTCAGGGCGTCGGTCGAGGCCCGGGTCTCGGCGGCGCGATGGGAGGTCGCGCGGGCCAGTGCGACGGAGGCTTCCTCGGCGGCCTCGTCGAGGAGTCGCCGGGCGGCCTCCGGCCAGGCCTCGGCCGAGCGTCGCGACAGCACCAGGGCGCCGTGGACGACCCCGTCGACGACGACCGGTGCCGCGAGCATGTTCCGGAGGGCGTACACGTCGCGGACCCGCAGCGCGATCCGATCGGCCACGACCGACGCGATCGGCGCATCGAGCTCGGCCAGCGAGAGGGTCGTCGTCGAGGACGGGATCCCGGCCCGGGCGCTCACGAGCGTCGCCTCGAGGCGGGGCGGATCGGTCCGACGTCGAGCCACGACGACGTGGTCGGCGTCGACGACCGATGCCAGCTCGGCGGCGATGGCCGCGACGATCGCATCGGGCGACACCGAGCGGGACAGGCTCCGGAGCAGCCGGGCGGTCGAGTCGGTCTCCGCCCGACGCCGGGCGTCGAGGGAGACGATCCCGGCGCGGAACCGGATCGCCGCGATGGCGGCGCCGCCGATGAGGACGACCGACAGAAGGCCGATCAGGTCGGGCCCGTCGAGGAGGATCCGCAGCACCAGCAGCAGCCCGAGTGTGAAGAGGCTGATCGAGAGGGCCCACCACGCCCGCAGGATCGATCGATCCTCGGGTCCGGGGCCGCGTGACGATCCTCGGGACGCTTCCTCCACGTCGGTCACGATCATGAGGCGAACAGGCGTTCGGTGTCCAGCGGCCGCGGCTGGTACTTCCGGGTCCGGTCCGATAGGACGAACGTACTGGGTCCGGGTCATACCGCCGACCCGTTCTCGGGCTCTCGGCAGTCGACTACACTCGCGGCGATGGTCAACGGGACCGGCCGGTACACGACCACGGTGGTCGTCCTGCCGACCTACAACGAGGCGGGCAATCTGCCCGGCATCGCCGCCGCGATCCTCGAGGCGCTTCCCGGCGGCCGCCTCCTGGTGGTCGATGACGGCTCGCCCGACGGGACCGGCGCCCTGGCCGATGGGCTCGCCGCCGCCGATCCCCGGGTGTCCGTCCGACACCGGCCGCGCAAAGAGGGTCTGGGTCGCGCCTATCTCGACGGGTTCATGATCGCCCTCGATGGCGGCGCCGAGGTCGTCGTCCAGATGGACGCCGACTGGTCGCATGACCCGACCGCCCTGCCGGGCCTGGTCGACGGGATCCTGGACGGCGGGGCGGACCTCGTGATCGGCTCGCGCTACGTTCCCGGCGGAGGCGTCACGGATTGGCCCCTGCATCGCCGGTTCATCTCCCGGGCCGGAAGCGTGTTCGCGCGCGTCGTCCTGGACCTGTCGCCGCACGACCTGACCGGCGGGTTCAAGGCCTGGCGGGCGTCGACCCTCCGGGCGATCCCGTTCGACGGGGTCCACGCCGGCGGGTATGTCTTCCAGATCGAGATGACGTTCCGTGCCAGCCGCGGCGGGGCACGGGTCGTCGAGCGACCGATCGTGTTCCGGGATCGGACCGAAGGGACGTCGAAGATGAGCCGACGGATCATCATCGAGGCCTTGTTCGTCGTCCTCCAGCTGCGCTGGGCGGAGATCCGCTCGCGGGGATCGATGCGCGCGACCGCCTCGCTCCCGCCCCGGCCGCCAGACCCGGCGCGCGACCCCGACTGAGGCTCGCCGACCCCGACTGAGGCTCCCCGACCGGCGACGGTCGGCGGATCGGTCAGCGGCGGCTGACCATCGGCGGCTCACGGTCGATCAGGACCGCGGCCACGGTCGCGTCGGTCGACTCGTCGATGAGGATCGCCGAGCCGGTCGTCCGGTCCACGGCGTACGGATCCGCGTGGATCGGCTCCGACAGCCGCAGTCGGACGCGACCGATCTCGTTGGGACCCAGGCTCGGCGGTGCCGTCTCGAGCTCGAGCGTCTCGACATCGACGCGGTCGACGACTTCCGCGGCGATGGCCCGGACCGACCGCGTCGTATGGTCGAGCCGGTACCGTCTGCCGACGACGAGCGGCTCGTCGTCGAGCCAGCACACGAGCGGCTCGATGTCGGTGCGGGCGAGTGGCACGTCGTCGACCCCGACGAGCATGCCGCCCCTGCCGAGGTCGATGTCATCCTCGAGACGGATCGCCACCGAGAGCGGTGGGTAGGCCTCGTCGAGCGGGCCGTCGTAGGTGTCGATCGACGCGATCGTCGTCTCGATCCCCGACGGCAGGGCGACGACCCGGTCGCCCGGGTGGAGGATGCCGCCGACGACCCGCCCGGCGAAGGCACGGTAGTCGGGGTCATCGGGGGTCGCGCTCCGGATGACCCACTGGACGGGGAAACGGACGTGACCGAGATCGAGGGTCGACTCGAGCTCGACCGTCTCGAGGTGCTCGAGCAGCGGCGGCCCGTCGTACCACGCTGCGGCGTCCGACCGGCTGACGACGTTGTCGCCGATGAGCGCGCTGACGGGGATCGCGACCGTGTCCGGGACGCCCAGCCGGTCGGCGAACGCGACCGCGTCGGCGCGAGTCGCCTCGAAGGCCTCCCGGCTCCAGCCGACGAGGTCCATCTTGTTGACCGCCACGACCAGGTGCGGCACGCCGAGCATCGCCGAGAGCACCATGTGCCGGCGGGTCTGGCCAAGGACACCGTGCCGCGCATCGACGAGGAGCACGGCGAGCTCGGCCGTCGAGGCACCGGTGACCATGTTGCGGGTGTACTGGATGTGGCCCGGGGTATCGGCGATGACGAACTTCCGACGCGGCGTCGCGAAGTAGCGGTAGGCGACGTCGATCGTGATGCCCTGCTCGCGCTCCGCACGCAGCCCGTCGGTGAGGAGTGCCAGGTCGACCGTCGCCTTGCCGCGCCGACGGCTGGCCAGCTCGATCGCCGCCAGCTGGTCCTCGAAGATCCCGACCGAGTCGTGGAGCAGCCGGCCGATCAGGGTGCTCTTGCCGTCGTCGACCGATCCGGCGGTCGAGAATCGGAGCATGTCCGAGGCCGGGTAGGGCCGATGCGGCGAGCGTGCCGCGAGCTCGATCGCCATCACCGGGCGGTCCGCATCAGAAGTAGCCCTCGCGCTTGCGATCCTCCATCGCCGACTCGCTGAAGGCGTCGTCGGCGCGGGTCGCGCCACGCTCGGTGATGCGGGCGGTGGCGACCTCGCCGAGGACCTCCTCGATCGTCGCCGCGCCCGACACCACGGCGCCGGTGCAGCTCATGTCGCCGACCGTGCGGTAGCGGACGACGAGCTCGGCGACCTCCTCGCCGGGCCGGGGATGGATGAATGGGCCGACCGCCAGCCACATCCCGTCGCGCCGGACGACCGCCCGCGGGTGGGCGTAGTAGATGGACGGGATCTCGAGGGCCTCGGCGGCGATGTACTGCCATACGTCGAGCTCGGTCCAGTTGCTGATCGGGAAGACCCGGAAGTGCTCGCCCGTCCGCTTGCGACCGTTGTACATGCGACCACAGCTCGGGCCGCTGGTTCCGCGGATCCCACTGGCCGAAGCGCGTCACGGTGGCTGAAGATCCGCTCCTTCGCCCGGGCCTTCTCCTCGTCCCGGCGGCCGCCACCGAACAGGGCGTCGAGGCGATGCTCGGCGATCGCATCGAGCAGGGTCACCGTCTGAAGGCGGTTCCGGGACGGGTCGTGACCGGGCTCCTCGCGGACCCGGCCGGCCTCGATCGAGGCCTGGACCGAGGCGACGATGAGTCGCTCGCCGAGCTCTGCCACCCGGCGGTCGCGGAAGGCCAGGACCTCATCGAAGTTGTGGCCGGTGTCGACGTGGATGATCGGGAACGGGAATCGCGCCGGCCGGAAGGCCTTCTCGGCGAGTCGCAGCAGGACGATCGAAATCCTTGCCGCCGGAGAAGAGCAGGGCCGCGTGCTCGAAGACCGCCGCGGCCTCGCGAAAGATGTGGACCGCCTCCGACTCGAGCTCCGCGAGGTGGGTCAGGACGTGACGTCCGGCCGGCGAGGGGGCGATGCTCATCCCGGTGCCGACCGGCGGCCCGCCGTCGCCGACCCACGACCCGCCGGCGTCGGCCTGTCGTCGACGATCAGGAGCGGGGACGAGACCTGCTCCGGGGTCCAGGTGACGTGGATGCCGCACTCCCGGTGGTCGGGCTGCTCCCACCACCAGCGGCCGGCCCGGGGATCCTCGCCCGGTGCGATGGCCCGGGTACAGGGCTCGCAACCGATCGACGGATAGCCCTGATCGTGGAGTGCGTTGTACGGCAGGTCGCGCTGGCGGATGTGGGCCCACACCTGCGCCTCGGTCCAATCGGCCAGCGGCGCGACCTTCCAGATCCCGCCGTGGTCGTGGTCGGTGGCGATCTTCGTCGTCCCTGCCCGGGTCGCGATCTGGTCGCGTCGGAGCCCCGTGACCCAGCCATCGACCGTCGCCAGGGCGCGTCGGAGCGGCTCGACCTTGCGGACCGCGCAACACAGCAGGCGGTTCTCGAGGGAGTCGTAGAAGAGATTCGGTCCGTTCTCCCGGACCATCGCCTCGACCGCCGTCGCGTCGGGTGCGTAGGACTCGATCTCCACGCCCCAGCGGTCCCGGACCGCCTCCATCAGGACGTACGTCTCCTCGGGCAGCCGGCCGGTGTCGAGGGTGAAGACCCGCGGCCGGGGCGTCAGCTCGGCCAGGAGATCGAGCAGGACGATGTCCTCCGGCCCGAAGGAGGCCGAGAGGGCGAGCCGGGTCTCCCCCAGGGCGTCGAGTGCGAGGCGCAGGACGGCGCGCGCGTCGAGCCCCTCGATGGCACCCTCGTCGACCGGGACCGGTGCGAACTGGTCGCGGACCGGTGCGGCGAGGCGCTGGTCGACCGGGTTCGTCATGACGGCAGCAAGGACGGGACGGCGAGGAGGATCGACAGGATCGCGACCCCGACCGTCGCCCGCTCGCGCCCGACGCGGGCGATGACCGCAGTGCCCGGGATCATCGCCGCGACCGACCCGGCGAGCAGCGGGACGACCAGGATCGGATCGATCCGGAGCCCGCCGACCGTGGCGTAGGCCGTGATCGCATAGGTCGTGATCGCCGCGACGGCCATGAAGATCCGGCCGACGAGCGAGGATCCGATCGCGTGACGCGGATCGATCCGGGTCAGGATCAGCAGCTTGACCCCGATCGGCCCCCAACCGGCGCCCGAGATCCCGGAGGCGAAGCCGGCCACGAGGCCGATCCCGCCGATCCTGCCGGGGTGGACTTCCTCGTGGCCGACCGTCTGGGAGGTCCGTCCGCGGCGGACGGACGCGAGGACGATGACGCCGACGAGGACGATGACGAACGCGACGCCGCGGGTGATGACCTCCTTCGGGATCGACGTGGCGAGGAGGGCCCCGGCCACGCTGCCGACCACCCCGCCGACGATGAGTGGGATCGTGATCGGGCGCTTGACGTGACCCATCGCGTGATGGCTCGTCGCGCCGATCGGGATGACGAGGACCTGCAGGAGCAGCGAGAGCGGCGCCGCGACGCGGGGGTCGACACCGAGAAGCAGCAGGCCCGGGACCAGCACTCCCCCGAAGACGCCGATGCTGGTCGCCGACAGGCCGGCGGCCGCGGCGACGAGGGTCGCCGCGACCAGGAAGCTCCGATCGCCCGCGGGTGCCGCGAGGATCGAGCCGACGGCCACGATCGCGGCGACGATCGAGAGGAGGCCGAGCCCGCTGCGGAGTCGGGCCGACAGGGGCGTCGACGGAACGTCGAGCGAGCGCGCGGTCACGGGGGCGATCGGCGCAGCCGACTCTGCGGCCGGCAGCTGGGCGGACACGACGGCGGGTCTCCGTGATGGGCCTGCCCGGGTGCCGCAGGCACGAGGACCCGGGATCGAATGCCTAGTGGTCCGGTCGGACTACTCCGAGGACCGCGCCGACTCTACGTCGGATCAGCGGCCGATGTCAAAACGGCCGCACAAACCGCGGGTCAGCCGCCTGTCTCCTGGCGGGCGCGTTTCGAGACGTACAGGGCCCGGTCGGCGGCGGCGATCAGCTCGGTCGAGACGGCGCCGTCGTCGGGGTACGTCGCGAGCCCGATCGAGACGCCGATCGGCACGGGACCACGCGCCTCGGCCTGGAAGGTGGCCGACCGGAACGCCGCCTCGATCCGGGCGACCACGGCCTCGCCGGCCGCGCGGTCGCTGTCGGGCAGGATGATCGCGAACTCGTCGCCGCCGTAGCGGGCCGGGATATCGGAGCCGCGCAGGCTCGCCCGGACGAGCTCGGCCGTCCAGACCAGGACCCGGTCGCCCAGCAGGTGGCCGAACGTGTCGTTGACGAGCTTGAACTCGTCGAGGTCGAGCATCAGGAGGCTCACGGGGCTCCGGCTCCGGCTCGACCGGAGCAGCTCCTCGCCCAGACGCTCGTGGAGATAGCGGTGGTTGTAGTAGCCGGTCAGCGGGTCCCGATCGGCGAGCTCGCGGGCCTGCCCGTACAGGGTCGCGTTCTCGAGCGCCATCGCCGCCTCATTGGCCATCGTCCGGGCCAGCTCGAGCGCCCCGACGTCGAGCCGGACGCGACTCACGGCGTAGAGCTCCACCAGACCGATCGCCTGGCCCTTGGCGACGAGCGGGAGCATCAGGAGCGAGCCATAGCCCTGCTCGCGCATGAACCGGACCTCCGCCGGGTCCGCGGTCGGGTCGTCGGCCATCACCGACACGGCGACCTCCTCGATCAGGACTCGGCGGGTCTCGGGGAACTCGGTGAGATCGAACGAGTCGGACAGCGCGCCGGCCGGCTGGGGTGGGTGATAGCCCATCGTCAGGACGCGGTCCTCGGCCCGATCCCAGATGCTGATGGCGCACTCGTCGGCACCGATCGCCGTCGCGAGGTGGGTCGCCATCAGGTCGGCGACCTGGCGTGGGTCGAGGCTCCGGGACAGGGCCGAGCTCATGTCGACGAGCCGCTGGAGCTCACCGGTCAGCCGCTGGCTGCGAGCCAGGAGCTTGGCCGTTTCGACCGCGGTCGCGGCCTGGTCCGCGAGGATCGAGAGCAGCCGCAGGTCATCGCGATCGAACTGCCGGAGCCCGAGCTTCGAGAGGGTGATCACCCCGACGACCTGGTCGTCGTAGCGCATCGGGACGACGAGCATCGACTCGTCGACGTCGTCGGTGCCGGGGATCGTCGCGCCGCGGGGATCGAGGTTGGCGTCGTCGATGAGGAGCGGCTCGCCATGCAGCGCGACCCAGCCGGTGAAGCCCTCCCCGACGGTCGTCCGGAGGAGATCGAGGTCGACCTGCTCGTATGCCCCGACACGGCCCTCGAAGGCGATCGGGACGACCTTGTCGGGCGGCTCGAGGACGTAGACCCGGGCGTTGTGGTAATCGATGATCCGGCCCGTCTCCTCGACCACCGCCCGGCCGACCTCGTCGACCGTCGTGGCGCGGCTCATCCGGGCCGACGCGGCCCGCAGGACACCGAGGTGGGCGGTCCGGTGGCGGATCCGGCGGGCTCCCAGCTGACCGGCGAGGAGCCCGGCGCCGACCAGCGCGAGGGGCGCATCGACCGGCACCGGCAGCCGGGTCCAGAAGTCGTCGAAGACCCAGGCGGCGATGGCCACGCCGAGGAGGACCGCGCCGAGGACGATGAGCGGATCGCGGGCCCAGGCGAGCGACCGGGCGATGCCATGGCGCTGGACCAGGGCGCGGCCGCGCGCGACGGTGGCCGAGACGACGCCGTCCGCCGCCGCCGGGGCCGCCGGCACGGCCGAGGGCGTCATCGCCGGCCCGCCGGGCAGGTCACCCGATGGGACGTCGACGCGCGCGCTCATGTCACCGCCGATCGTCCCATCCGATCGATCCCGGGCCGGGTCACCCGGGGGTACCGGCGGCGGGCGCCACTGGTACCCCCGGTGGTCAGGGTCAGGGCGCGATCTTCTGGCGCTGGATCATGTCGCCGCTCGCCAGCTTCGAGCTGACCGTGACGGTGTCTCCCGAGACGATGTCGGTCGTGCTGGTGACGTCGCGGCTGTACGTCGCGCCAGCCGGACAGGTCCCGGTCACCGTCTTGTACGAGTACGGGCTCGGGTGCATCACCGCGATCTCGTAGGGCTGGCCGGCGATGCACGACCCGGCCACGACGTCGGTCGAGGTCGTGACCGTCGCGCCGACGTAGCCGACGGTGAACGTCCCGTCGGAGCCGGCGTCGGACGCGACGACGTTGCCGACACCCGGGACGACCGGCAGACCGGTGCTGGTCGCCCAGCCGCCGGCCACGTTGTAGCCGTACGTCCCGGACAGGTAGCCATGGGCGCGGGTCGCTCCGCCGGAGGTGCGCAGGACGGCGCTGAGCAGGCTGCCGGTCAGGATGTCGCCGCTGAAGTCCGACGAGCCGAGCATGACCTTGACCTGGGGGACGTATTCGTAGACGTAGAACATGTCGCCCGTGGAGGGCGTGTACTGGACCTCGGCGTAGTCGCCGCCGTGGACGTCCGCCGTCGCGGTCGTGTCCTTCGACCATGAGCCGCTCGACCCGACGGTGACCGGGACGATCACACCGGGCTGGCTGGCGAATCCGATCGATCGGGTCACCACCAGGCTCAGCGCGGCGCTCGCTGGACCGAGCCCGGAGAAGACGTCGGTGGCCCGGTTGATCCGCATCGACAGGGTCGGCACGGCGACGGTCCGGGTCGTGGCGCCGAACGTCGCCTTGACCTTCATCCCGGACAGGATCTTCGTCCCGAAGCACGGTGTGGTGTACCAGTAGCCGCTCCCGTCGGTCGTCACCGGATCGCTGCCGAGAACGGCCCCCGTCCCGTCCAGCAGGTAGGCCGTCCCGCTCACGGAGACGGGGCCCCAGCCGTTCATGCAGAGGGACCCGAGCTGGACCGAGAACCGCACCGTCGCGGTCGCGGTGGCCGGGGCGGCCAGCAGGCCGATCCCCATCGCCGCGGCGACGAGCGCGATGGATAGACGACGACGAAGTGGCATCCCGAACCTCCCGATCGGCCGGACCACCCGGCTCGTCCGCATCGTGCCCGGCGCGATCGATCGAGACAATCGACCAGACCCGACCGGACCGCCCGACGGCGCCGCGGCCGTGCCCGTCGGAGGGTGCTAGACTCCCCGGAGCCCGAGGCCGGATCGCGTTCCAAGCGTGGAACGGGCACCGGCCTGTCACCGGACGACGGAGGGAATCAGTGGGCCAGCGGATCCTCGTGCTCGGTGGTGATGGCTACCTCGGGTGGCCGACCGGCATGGCCCTCTCTCGTCAGGGTCACCGGGTGGCGTTGGTCGACAACTTCGCCAAGCGTCAATGGGAGCTGGAGCTGGGGATCCGGCCGTTGTTCCCGATCCCGACCCTCCATGAGCGGGCGCGGGCGTGGCGCGAGGTGAGCGAGAACGAGATCGAGGTCCACGTCGGGGATCTCTGCGACTACGACTTCGTCGACGCCCTTCTGGCCGACTTCCAGCCCAATTCGATCGTCCACTACGGCCAGCAGCCGTCGGCCCCGTATTCGATGATCGACGTGAAGCACGCCGCGTACACGCAGCGCAACAACGTCATCGGGAACCTGAACCTTATCTTCGCCATCCGGGATCGGGCCATCGACACCCATCTCGTGAAGCTCGGCACGATGGGCGAGTACGGCCAGCCGAACATCGACATCGAGGAGGGCTACCTCGAGGTCACCCACAACGGCCGGTCGGAGACGTTCCTCTATCCCAAGCGACCCGGCTCCTGGTACCACCTCTCGAAGGTCCACGACAGCCACAACATCGACTTCGCTTGTCGGATCTGGGGCATCCGGGCGACCGACCTCCATCAGGGCGTCGTGTATGGCGTCGAGACCGATGAGTCGGCCATGGACCCGCGACTGGCCACCTCGTTCCACTACGACGAGGTCTTCGGGACGGCCCTGAATCGCTTCTGCGTCCAGGCCGCGATCGGCCACCCGCTGACGGTCTACGGCAAGGGCGGTCAGACCCGCGGCTACCTGAACATCCGGGACACCCTGGCCTGCGTCGGCCTCGCCATCGACAACCCCGCGGCCCCCGGCGAGCTTCGTGTCTACAACCAGTTCACCGAGCAGTTCAGCGTCCTCGAGCTGGCCGAGCGGGTGAAGGAAGCGGCCGAGCATCTCGGCTGGGATGTCGAGATCGCGCATACCGCCAACCCGCGCAAGGAGCTCGAGGAGCACTACTACAACGCCCGCCACTCGAAGCTCGTGGACCTGGGGCTCCAGCCGCGGCTCCTCAACGAGGAGCTGATCGACACGATGCTCCACAAGATCAAGGCGTCCGCCGACCAGGTCGATCGGGCGACCCTCGTGCAGAACGTCCGCTGGGTGCCGGAGTCGCTGGCGCGGTCCGCCGTCGCTCGCTGACGTCTGCGGGTGGTTCGCACCGTCCTCGTCACCGGCGGTGCCGGGTTCATCGGCTCGAACCTCGCTGAGGTCCTGGTCGAGCGTGGCGACACGGTCAGGATCCTCGATGACCTGTCGATCGGGAGCGTCCGCTACCTCGACGGTGTCGACCACGACATGATCGTCGGCGGGCTGTCGGACCCCGTCGCGATCGACCGGGCCGTCGACGGGGTCGACGCGGTCGTCCACCTCGCGGCTCGGGCGGGCATCCCCAATTCGGTGCGGGACCCGGTCGGGACGTTCGACGTCAACGTCGGCCAGACCGTTCGTCTCCTCGATGCGGCCAGGCGGGCCGGCGTCCGTCGGTTCGTCTTCGGATCGTCGAACGCCGCGGCCGGCGATCACCGTCCCCCGGCGGACGAGACCGACCTGCCCCACCCGGTATCCCCGTACGGCGCCTCGAAGCTCGCCGGAGAGGCCTATTGCCAGGCCTATGCGGCGACCTACGGCATCGCCGCCTGCTCGCTGCGGTTCTCGAACGCCTACGGCCCCCGATCGCTCCACAAGAGCAGCGTGGTCGCATCGTGGCTCCGGACGGCGCTTACCGGCGGGCCGATCAGGATCCATGGCGACGGCGAGCAGACCCGGGACTTCGTGTACGTCTCGGACATCGCCCGGGCGATCCTCGCCGCGCTCGACGCTCCGGAGGCGGAGATCGCGGGCGAGCTGTACCAGGCCGGCACCGGCCAGGAGACCTCGATCCGGGCATTGGCCGATGCCATCAGCCCGGCGATCGGGCGATCGGTCGTGATCGAGCATGACGATGCCCGCGCCGGCGACGTCCGACGCAACGTCAGCCGCGTCGACAAGGCCGCCGGCCGACTCGGCTACCGCGCCGAGGTCGGTCTGGCGGACGGGCTGGCTCGGACGGCCCGGTGGTTCAAGGGGGCCCTCGGCGACCCCGGACTCGCCGCCATCGTCCCCCACGCCGCGTCCGGCTCGGAGTAGCGCGTGGCCCAGGCCGGGGCCGCCGCGGTCCCCGCGCGACCCTCGCCCCTCGTCCGTGACGCGCTCGTCACGATCACCACCCGGTTCGTCCTGGCGTTCCTCATCTTCGGGACCGACATCGTCCTGGCGCGGCTGCTCGGGACGGCTGCGAAGGGCAGGTTCTCGCTCGTCCTCCTGTATTCGCAGCTCGCGGCGCTCGTCCTCGGCTGGGGGATGGACCAGGCACTGGCCGTTGTCGCCGGACGCGACCGGACCGCCGCGGGGCGAGGCCTCGCGAACGCGATGATCTGGTCGGCGGTCGTCGGCGGCTTCGGGGTCGTCCTGTCGGCCTGGCTGTACGGCCTCGGTCACCCAGGCCCGCCCGACGGACCGCTCGTGCCGCTCCTGCCGAACCTGTCCGCCCGCCAGTTCGTCTACTCCGCGATCGCGATCCCGGGCGAGCTGTTCTTCGCGATCGGGCTCAACTCGTTGCTCGGCCGCAAGCTCGTCGTGTCCTACTCCTGGATCCGGGTGCTGCGACGGCTGGTCCTGCTGGTGATGATCGTGGCGGCCGCCGCGGTCGCCCGGCTGAGCCTCGACCTGGCCCTGGTGCTGAACCTGGTGGCCCTGGCGATCACCGCGGCGGCGATCATCGGAGTGGCCGTGGCCGATCGCTCCTTCTCGTTCCGGCCGTCGGCCAAGCTGCTCGCCTGGGAGCTCCGCTTCGGGACCAAGGCCGTCCCCGGTGCGCTGGCCGAGCGGCTCCAGTTCCGATCCGACACGTTCCTCGTCAACGCGATCATCGGCATCCGAGCCACCGGCATCTACTCCGTCACGAGCGGCCTCGCCGAGACCCTGTGGTATATCCCGAACGCCCTGGGCATCGTGATGTTCAGTCGCGCCGTCGACCCCCACTCGGATGCCGGGCGGGTCGCAGCGGTCCTCACCCGGACGACGATCGCCGTCACCGCGGTGACGGCGCTGCCGATCTTCCTCCTCGGGCCGTACCTGGTCCGGCTCGTCTATGGGGTCCAGTTCACCGACGCCGGCGTGGCCCTGCGGTACATCCTGCCGGGCGTGGTCGCCTATAGCGCGGTGGCCGTCCTGACCCGCTACATCACGGGTCGTGGGCGGCCGGCGACGACGACCGCGATCATGCTCATCGGCCTGGCGATCAACATCGGCTCGAACCTCCTTCTGATCCCGCGTCTCGGGATCAACGGTGCGGCCCTGTCATCCTCGATCTCCTACGGGCTGACCGCCCTCATGACCCTCGTCGTGTTCGTCCGGATCTCGGGTCGGGGATGGGCCGAGACGCTGGTCGTCCGGCCATCCGACGTGCGCGCCGTCGGGCGGGCGGTCCGCCCGATGATCGATCGCCTGCGCGGCCGGCGCGCCGGACCGGTCATCGACTACCAGGCGGACGACGAGACGGCGGAGCTGGTCATCCACGAGATGGAGCCGGGCGACGAGCGCTGATGGCGATCGCTGACGACGGGCCGATGGGACGGTTGGGTGATGGCCGGACGACCGGACGGCCGCGCAGCATCGAGGGCATGCGAGGTCGCGGCGTCGTCCTGATCGCGCTCGGTGCCGTCCTTGGGAGCGTCCTCCTGGCGATCGGCACGACGGGCGCGCCCGTCACCCGCGCGGCCGTCGCTGCGACGCCGACGACGTTCGCGACGTGGGAGGTCCAGCGCGAGGACATCGCCGGGCTCGGAAGCCCGCGGACGGAGATCCTCGTCAAGGCCTTCAGCCCGACGATGAACGTCGTCGCCTACCTGGACGAGGCCCAGAAGTACGGCCAGAAGGTCGTCCTGTACTTCAACGACACGGTCGACGAGACGCGGGGCACCGTCGCTCCGAGCCGGATCGCCAAGTGGCTCACGCCGGCCGTCCGGACGCATCCCGCGCTGTATGGCTACCTGACCGTCAAAGAGCCGTCGTGGGACGGCATCTCGGTCGCCGAGATGCGCTCGCTCCGGTCGGCCTTCGTGAAGGCCGATCCGACGCACCCGACGATCGCGCTCCTGGGCGACATCCCCCACTTCGGCACCTCGGCCAACCCGTGGGCCAGTGGCATCGCGGACATCCTGTGGGTCGACTGGTATCCCGTCACCTTCTCGCGGGGCTACATCGGGACGGCCTCCACGTGGTTCCCGAAGGTCCGCAAGGTCGTCGAGTCGAAGACGCCCGGGACGCCGATCTGGCTGTCCGTGCAGGGCCACGAGTCACGGCCGGGTGATCGCCGGAGACCGACGTCGAGCGAGCTCGAGCGGGAGGTCCGCGACGGGCTGACCTACCTGAAGGCGGACGGCATCATCTTCTACACGTACCACAACGCCCTGTACGGCAGCGACCTCGAGCGCAACCACGCGCTGTGGGCAACGGCCCGCTCGATCGTCGCCCGCCAGCGCGCCGGCACGTTCATGCCGCCGACATCGGACCCGACGGTGGCCGGGTTCTCGCGACTGTCGGGACCCGATCGCTATGCCACCGCGGCGGCGATCAGCAAGGCGACCTTCCCGAACGCCGGCGTGCCGGTGGTCTACATCGCGACCGGCGCCGGCTACGCCGACGCCCTGGCCGGCTCGGTCGCCGCGGCCCGCGAGGGCGGCCCGATCCTGCTCGTCGGGCCGACGTCGATCCCCGGCCCGACCGCGACCGAGCTGACCCGACTGGCGCCCGGCCGGATCGTCGTCCTGGGCGGTCCGGGCGCGGTGCCAGAGTCCATCAGGACGGCCCTGGCCGGCTACACGAAGGGGTCGGTCTCGCGACTGTCGGGACCCGATCGCTATGCCACCGCGGCGGCGATCAGCAAGGCGACCTTCCCGAACGCCGGCGTGCCGGTGGTCTACATCGCGACCGGCGCCGGCTACGCCGACGCCCTGGCCGGCTCGGTCGCCGCGGCCCGCGAGGGCGGCCCGATCCTGCTCGTCGGGCCGACGTCGATCCCCGGCCCGACCGCGACCGAGCTGACCCGACTGGCGCCCGGCCGGATCGTCGTCCTGGGCGGTCCGGGCGCGGTGCCAGAGTCCATCAGGACGGCCCTGGCCGGCTACACGAAGGGGTCGGTCTCGCGACTGTCGGGACCCGATCGCTATGCCACCGCGGCGGCGATCAGCAAGGCGACCTTCCCGAACGCCGGCGTGCCGGTGGTCTACATCGCGACCGGCGCCGGCTACGCCGACGCCCTGGCCGGCTCGGTCGCCGCGGCCCGCGAGGGCGGCCCGATCCTGCTCGTCGGGCCGACGTCGATCCCCGGCCCGACCGCGACCGAGCTGACCCGACTGGCGCCCGGCCGGATCGTCGTCCTGGGCGGTCCGGGCGCGGTGTCGTTCAGCGTGGCGGGCGCCCTCGCGACCTATCTCTGACGTCTCGGGCGGCCTCGCCGGTCACGTTCCCGGCCGGACCCTGCGACAATCGACCCCGTGCCAAGCCCCCGGGAGCACGTGGCCCGTCGCGATCCGGCTCACGATCCTCGACGACAATCCGTTCGTCCGGTCGCCTGACGCGTCGATCCGCCCGCGAGCCGCGGTCTTCCACCGGTTCGCCGCGACCGTCGTCGCGCGTGGCCCGTTCGAGCCGGCTCGCTACCTCATCCCGGTCGCGGACCTCGGGATCGACGAGCCGACGCCGAGCGCGGACGCGGTCGACACGGACCACCTCGAGGTCATCCCGACCGCGCCGTTCCGAGGCATCGCCGGTTTCGCGGCCCGCGCTCCGCTGCTCGCCGCCCACAACTGGCCGCTGATCCGCGCGGCGGTCCGGCGATCAGACCTCGTCTGGATCAAGGCGCCCGCGTCGAACGCGCCGCTCGCGGCGATCGCCTGCTGGCGAGACGGGGTGGCCCGCTTCACCTGGGTCGCCGGGAGCGTCCGATCCGTCATCGACGGCCAGGATCGCCAGGGGCCGGGGGCGATCGGGGCGGCCGCCGTCGGGCTGGTCTACGACAGCACGACGCGCCTGCTCGAGCGGACGGGTCCGGCGATCCACCTGAATGGCACGCTGTCGACGAGCATCGTCCGAGCCGACGACATCGAGGCGACCCGGTCCGCTCCGCCTGCGCCCGTGGAGGCGGGACCGGACCGACCGCTCCGGATCGCGTGGGCCGGCCGGATCGCTGCCGAGAAGGGGCTCGACGACCTGCTCGACGCCGTCGCGATCCTCCGCGACCGCGGCCGGGTCATCTGCCTCGACGTCGTGGGCGACGGTCCGGAGCGCGAGAACCTCCTCGCCCGTGCGTCTGACCTGGGGCTGACCGGCCAGGTCCGCTGGCTCGGCTTCATCGGAGACCGGTCCGCCTACTTCGCGAGCCTTCGCGGGGCGGACCTGTTCGTCCTGCCATCCCATGCCGAAGGGATGCCGAAGGTCCTGGTCGAGGCCATGGCGGCCGGGCTGCCGGTCGTCGCGACCCCCGTCGGGGCGGTCGCGGGCGTCCTGGGCGACGGTCGGCTCGGCCGGCTCGCGCCCGTCGGGCGACCCGACCGACTCGCCGACGCGATCGCTGCGCTGGCCGATGATCCGGTCGCGCGGGCCACGCTGCGCGAGCAGGGCCTCGCCCATGCCGAGGCCCACACCGCAGACGCCCAGGCCGAGCGACTGATCGCCTGGATGCGACGGACGTTCCCGGCGCTGCCGTGGCTCGATGGGCCGGACGCGTGAGCCAGCTGGCGCTGATCGTCTTCTGGGTCTCGGCCGTCGTCCTCGTGTGGGTCTACCTCGGGTATCCCACGCTGGCCTGGCTGGCCGCGCTGGTCCATCCGTTCCGGGTGCGCGCGGGGCCCGACGCGGTGCGGAAGGTCACGATCGGGATCGCCGCCTACCAGGAGGCCGCCCGCCTCCCGGGCCGGGTCCACGACATCCTCGGCCAGGACGTGCCGTTCGGGCTCGAGATCATCGTCGCATCCGATGGCTCGACCGATGACTCCGTGGCGATCGTCCGACGACTCGGCGCGGTGGATGACCGGATCCGGGTGCTCGACCTCGAGCGCGGCGGCCAGACGGCGGCCCAGAACGCGATCTTCGTCGCGGCGACCGGCGACGTCGTCGTCCTCACCGACGCCGAGACCCGCTTCGCGCCGGGCTGCCTCGCGGCGCTCATCGCGCCGTTCGCCGACCCGCGTGTCGGAGTGACGACCGGTCGGCTCGACTGGATCGATCCCCGGCGGACCGAGACGAGCCGCAACGAGGGCGTCTACTGGCGCTACGAGCAGCTCGTCCGTCGCCTTGAGAGCGATGCCGGCTGGCTGACGGCCGTGACCGGCGCGCTCCTCGCCGTCCGCCGGTCCAGCTACCGCGAGGTGCCCGTCCACGCGTCGATGGACCACCTGCTGCCCCTCTTCGTCCGGGAGCAGGGCCTGACGGTGCGCGCTGTCAGGGAGGCCGTCGCGTCCGACCGCGGGATCGCCGGGATCCAGGCGCAGTTCCGGAACCGGTCGCGGACCGCGACACGCGGGATCCGCTCGAACCTCTCGATGGTCCGACGGCTCGCTCCGTGGCGCCATCCGAGCGCGGCGCTCGCGATCTGGTCGCACAAGCTGCTGCGCTGGGCCACACCCTGGTTCGTCGGCCTGGCCGGGATCTCAGCCCTGTGGCTCGGTCTGACCGGAGCGCCGGCCTATCTGATCCCGGTCGTCCTCGGTGCGGTCGCGATGGCGCTGGCGGGGATCGGCTGGCTGGCCCGGATGACCGGCCGGCGCGCCCCCCGGATCACGAGCTTCCCGCTCGCGATCGTGGTCGTGAACGTGGCGTTCATGAACGGTTGGCTGAACGTGCTCCGGGGTCGTCGGATCGAGGTCTGGCACCGGACCGACTGGGCCGCCGTCGACGACCGACCGAACTCACGCTGAAGGTCTGACCTGGGCCACGCCCGAGGGGCGATCCGCCCTCGCTCGTGTCCCCGATCCCGGCTGAGCGCTCCGGGTCCGCGGCCGGTCAGCGGAGCCAGGAACGCAGCACGACCCGCAGGAAGCCCCAGCCGTAGCGGATCGTCCCGCCCTTCTTCGAGCGGCCCGACTGGCGTCGCCGGACGGTGACCGGCACCTCGGCGATGCGCAGTCCGGCGCGGTGCGCACCCAGGACGAGCTCGGGGTTGTGGAACTGCTCCTCGGTGAAGACGAGCTCCGGCAGGCGGCTGGCGCGGATCGCGCGGTAGCCGTTCGAGACATCGCTGAGCTTCGTGCCGATGAGCACATTGACCATCCGCGAGTAGATGCTGATCCCGACGTTCCGCGCGGCGCCGTCGACGCCGCCCTCTCGCTCGTACGAGCCGGACCGGCGGGAGCCGATGACGAAGTCCGCCTGCCCGGTCACGATCGGGATGACGAGGCGCTCCATCTCCGCGGGGTCGTGCTGGCCGTCCGCGTCGATCGTCACGACGACATCGACGCCGATCCGCTCGGCGACGAGGTAGCCGGTCTGGAGTGCGGCCCCACCACCGCCGTTGACCGGATGGCTGACCACGTGGGCGCCGTGGGCGAGCGCGACCGCGCGCGTCGCGTCCTTCGATGCGTCGTCGACGACGAGGACCCGGGTATGCATCCCGGCCAGGACCTTCGGGATCTGCTCCAGGGTCAGCGGCAGTGTCTCGGCCTCGTTGTATGCCGGGATCACGACGAGCACGCCGCCCATCCGTTCGGTCTGGTCCTGGGCCTCCATCTGGGCCGCCGAGAGCGCCCGGATCAGCCGCCCGACGCGCTGGCTCACCCGCTCGGTCCGGAAGACGAGGAAGAAGACCAGGCAGTAGGCCACGACCACGGACAGGACCATGACCGTGATGATCCGGCCGGTCGGCACGTTCGCCAGGCCGAGCAGCTCCTGGAGCGGCACGACGGCATCCGGGGCGACCGACACGACGATCAGGCCGATGCCGACGGTGATCATCAGGACGCGGACGGCCCGGCCGGCGCTCCATCGGCCGAGCAGCACCGCTCCGAGGAGCAGCAGGATCCCAAGGATGAACCCTGCGGCGCGAAGGACGCTCGGCATCGTTTCGCCTAGCGACCCGCGCTCACGGCCGCCTCGGCGGTCGGAGCGAAGAGGGTCGCCGCGATCACCGGGACCCGAAGTGTCAGCACCCTGGCAGCATAGTCCGGCTCGAACGCCATCTCGCCGATCAGGCTCTGGAGCCGGGCCGTGGAGAAGCGTTGGGCCTGTCCGCCGTGGACGGTCTCTCGAACCGGACTCCGCTCGAGGATCGTGGCGATCCGGTCCGCGATGTCCGCGACCGGCGTACAGATCCCGCTCGCGACATTGACCGTCCGGCCAAGGTTCGCCAGCCGGTCGGTGGCGTCGGCGGCGAGGAGTCGCTCGGTCAGCCCGACGAGATCGTCGACGTCGATGATGTCGCGGGCTGCCGCATCGAAGATCCGGACGTGACCCGCCGAGATCTGCCTGACGAGGGCCGGGACGAGCTGGTTGGGATGTCCGCCCGGGCCGACGACGTTCGGCAGGCGGAGGATCAGCGAGGGCCCCGGGGCAGCCCGGACGATGGCCTCGCAGGCCAGCTTGTGGCGGCCGTAGGAGGACGTCGGACGAGCGGGGGCCGACTCATGGACCTCGGAGCCGTCGAAATCCCCGTACACCGGGGCGCTCGAGAAGTACACCAGCGGACGCTGCTGCTCGGCGGCCAGGTCGACAGCCTGGCGAAGCGTCGAGATCTCCCGGGCGAACTCGGTCGGGTCGTCGACGGACGAGTCCGCGACCCCCCGGGCGAAGACGACCGCGTCCATCGCCGGGTGGCGTTCGAGGAACGCGGTCGCGAGCATGCCCTGACCCTGGACGACGAGGGTCACCGGGTCAGCCATCCGGGGCCTCGAAGCCACCCCCGGATCACCGTGGGCCTCATGTCCGCCGGGACCCCGAAGGCGGCACGCTGCGCCGGCGCGATCAGGGACTCCAGCGTCTGCTCCTCTCAATTCTCCGCTTCCCAAGGACCATCAGGCATACTAGCCGACTGAGATGAGGACCAAGAGCATCGGCGACTCATCGCCGGGCGGGGATCCAAGACGCTCGCTGCGCATCCTCTGGATCTCGAAGGTCCCACCCGAGTACCGGGCGCCCCGGATCTGGCAGGTCGCGCGACGTCTTGCCTCGCGCGGCCATGATGTCCGCGTCATCGCCGCCAGGACCGAATCGGAGCTTCCCTCGCAGCGTGTCCTCGATGGTGTCTGCCTCCGCTATATCGCGACGGCTCCGCGCTCGATCATCGATTCGGCGCGCGTCGGGTTCTACGCCAGCAGACTGCCATGGTATGTCGTCGCCGCCCGAGCGGCGTCGAGCTGGATCGAGCGCGAGCCCGTCGATGTCGTCATCGAGGACCTCTCACCGGTCGGATCGGTGATGGTGGATCGATCGATGCGTCGACTCGGCGTGCCCCTCGTCCAGGACGTCCACTACCTCCTCGGTGGCCCGAGCGCCTGGGTCCGGATGTACGGACCGATCGGCCTGTGGGGCGCGACCTACGAGCGCTGGCTCCGATCGGGCCGGGTCAGCCCGGCGGCGCTCGTGAGTGACAACCGCCCGCTGCTCGACCGGCTCGTGCGCCGACGGCCCGACGTCCCGATGACGTGGATCCCCAACGGCGTCGACCCGGCGCGACATCCGAGCGGTGCGCGGCCGGTCGACGGCCGGATCCGCGTGCTCGCCGTCGGCCGGCTCGCCCCACCGAAGGGCCATCAGGTCCTCATCGATGCGATGGCCGAGCTGCGGGACCGGCCCGACATCGGCCTCTCGATCGTCGGCGACGGGCCGATCGCCGGACGCCTCGAGGCGCGGATCCGGGAGCTCGACCTGACCGCCACGGTCGAGCTGGTCGGCCGGGTGGCGTGGGAGGACCTCAACGACGTCTATGCGGCGGCGGACATCTTCGCCATGCCGTCATTCGCCGAGGGTCTGCCGATCGCCCTGGTCGAGGCGCTCGCCTCCGGGCCGGCGGTCATCGCCTCGGACATCCCGGGCCATCGCCAGATCGCCGATGACCGGGCCATCGCGTTCGTCCCGGTCGGTGATCCAGCGGCCCTCGCCGGGGAGATCCGGAGCCTGGCCGACGACCCGGCCCGTCGTCGGGCGATGTCCGACGAGGGCCGGCGAGTCGTCGCCGAACGCTATACCTGGGACATCGTGGCCGATCGCTGGGAGCAGCTCCTCCTCGACGTGTCGCGCGAGGCGCAGGCGGCATGAGCGCCGTCGATGCGCCCGGCCTCGAGCCGCTCCTCCAGTCGACCGTCGACCGCACCGCGGACATCGACCGCCGGTCGGGCGCGGCCGTCCTCAGCCGCATCTGGGTCCGTCTCGGTGCGGCCGAGCTGCTGCTCCTCATGCCCGTGCCGCTCCTGCTCCTGGCCCGCCTGGGCATCCAGCCCCGGATCGACGCGGTCGCGGCGACCGCGCTGAGCGTCGCCCTGCCGCTCGCGCTCGGGATGGCCGCGCTCGGGGTCCCTGCGCGGATCCTGCGTGGCCGGCGACACCGCTGGACGCTTGTCGACGTCGGGACGGCGATGGCCCTCGGGCTGATCCTCACCCTCGGGGCGGCGGTCGCGTTCGACTTCATCGGTCGCTTCGACCTCCGGACGATGGGCCTGGTCTTCGTCGGGGCGGGCTCGGCCGGCTGGCTCCTCCTGCGGATCCTCGACCTGACCGACCGATCCGTCGCCGACCACAGGGTCGACACGACCCGCTGGCCGGAGATCTTCGGCGGCCTCTTCGTCGCCGGTCTCGGCGTGGCGCTGGCGGCCTGGTACCGAGTGGACTCACCGGTCCCCTACCACCCCCAGTGGGATGCCTTCGCCCATCTGCGGATCATCGATGCGCTGTTCGACGGCACCTGGTCACCGTGGACGACCGACTACTCGGAGACGTTCCGGGTGAACGCCTACTTCCCGGTCCAGCAGCTCCTGACCGCGGTCGCGAGCCGCCTGACGAAGGTCGATCCCCTGGCGATCTACTGGGGCGGGCCGTTCGTCATGATGCCGGTCGTCGCGATGCTTGCCTACGCGATCGCTCGGGCGCTGAAGGTCCGACAGGTCAGCGCGATCCTCGTGGCCGGGGCGTGCCTCATCGCCGGCCTGACGTTCCAGGCGACAGCCTTCGAGGGCATCCTGCCGCTCGCCCTGGCGTATCCGTTCTTCAGCGTCGTCCTCCTCGCGGTGATCGGCCGCGGCCACTGGACAGCGACGCTCGCCACGGTCGTCGTCCTCGGGGCGGGCGCGCTGGCGGGCCATTGGCTGCTCGGCGGGGCAGTCCTCGCGTTCGGCCTCGGGCTCGTCGTCCTGCGCTGGCTCGACGCGCGGATCGACGGCTTCTGGATCATCGCGTTCGTCGCCGTGGGCGTCGTCGCCACGATCATGTTCCTCGGCTATTCGGAGATCCGCCTCCTGCCCGCTCGACCGGTCGGCATCGCGACCGGCGATGAGCGGTTCTTCGGCCGGATCGTGTCGCTCGCCAGTCGGCAGCTCGACTTCCAGACACGACTGTCGCCGGTCCTTGCGTTCGGGAGTGCGGCCGGTGCATTCCTGCTGGCCTGGCGGGCCCGTCCAGGGGCTCGCCGGACCGTGCTCGCGCTCGCCTGGGCCGGCTGCCTGGCCGCGCTGGCGCTGCCGATCGCGGGTGCCGACCGCGGCTTCGCGATCCTGCCGACGATCCTCGCACCGACCCTGGCGGTGGCGATCGACCGCGTCTTCGACGTGGCGCTCCGACCCGGCCGATCGCTCGGCGAGCGCGGTCTCGGGGTGGGCATCGCGATGGCCGTGGTCGTCGCGCTGGCGATCCAGCCGGCCTTCTGGCTGAGCGGATATCAGCACGCCCGGGCCGCCTCGACGCCGTTCTTCAGCTCCTTCTCGCCGACGGAGCTCGCCGCGGGCGAAGCGGTCCGCCACCGGACTCCTCAGGCGTCGTTCGTCGTGAGCGATCCGCTGACCCAGGAGATCCTCGGCGGGGTCGGCGACCGGGAGTCGTATGGCGGTGGTCCGTACGGGACCGACGAGCAGCTGACGAAATTCCGCGATGCCGTCCTCGCACCCGATGCCGCCGGGGCATGGACCGCCCTGACGGCGATCGGACGGGATGCCGGGGCCCAGGGCCCGCTGCTTGTCGCGCTGACGGGCCGGACCGGGGATTGGCTCGCCCACCCGATCGGCTACTGGCCCGGCTACTACGTCCCACTGTCGAAGTACACGAAGGCGCCGCGGTCGCAGGTCTCGGGCGTGCTCCGGACGCTCTCGGACGAGCGCTACTTCCAGCCGTTCTGGCAGAACGATGACGTCGTCGTGGTCGCGGTCCGTCCGGCACCCGGCGTGAAGGTCCAGGGGATCGGCGGCCCCTGGATCGGACGAGCCACCGGAGCCCCGCCCGCCAGCGGCGCCACGTCCGACTGACATGCGCCACCTGCGCCGCTGGTACGTCTACGGGCCCATCACGGTCGCGATCATCGCCCTCCTCCTGTGGCGGACGCGGATCTGGGAGGCAGGCGACCTGCTTCGCGGGGCCCTCGCCTGGCCGCTCGCGTTCGGGGTGGTCCTGAACGTCGTCATCATCCTGTGCTGGGCGGTCCGATCGCGCCTGCTCCTGGCCCACCTCGGCCATCGGATCCGGGTCTGGCCGCTCATCCCGATCGTGACGTTCGCGAACACGATCAATGGGCTGACCCCGGCCTCGGCCGGTGAGGTCGTCCGGGCCGTCCTCCTCCACGACCGCCAGGGTGTCCCGTATCGCGACGGGGCGGCGGTCATCATGCTCGAGCGCGTCTACGCCCTCGGATTGATCGCCGTATCGGCGGTGTCCTGCTTCGCGTTCGCGGCGATCGGGCCCGCCATCGGCGCCGCGGTGACGATCGCGTCGCTGGTCCTGGTGGCCCTGCCGACGATCGTCTACCGCCGCGGTCTCCGGTTCAGCGTCATCGCCCAGCGGCTGCTCGGGCCGCTGGCTCGCCGTTGGCGACGGGTCGAGCACCTCCTGGCCCAGCTCGCCTCGGTCGAGGACCAGATCGCGGTCGTCCTGTCGTCGGTCGGTGCGACCCTCGCGTTCATCGCCACGACCGTGGTGATCTTCATCACGATGGACATCCAGCTCATCCTCATCGGCACCGCGATCGGGGTGCCCGTCGGGCCGGTGGAGGGCTGGGCGGCGCTCGGTCTCGGCGCGATCGCCGGCGTCCTCTCGGCCCTGCCGTTCGGGCTCGGAGCGGCCGATGCGGTCATCGCCATCGTCCTGGTCGGCTTCGGGATCCCGGCGACCTCGGCGGCCCTGATGACGGTCCTCATGCGCCTCGTGGGCACGCTGCCGACCGGCGTGATCGGGACCCTGAGCTACGTGTACCTGAACCGGACGTCGCCCAAGACCCGGTCAGATGATGGCCGGCCCGGCCGGGTGATGGACGAACCGGTCAGCCGGTGATCTGGCCTGCCATCCCGGTCGCGATCCTGGTCGGGCTGGGCGCGTTCGCCGGCTACCTGTGGGGCGGGCCACGGGACCGGCTGGCCGATTGGGCGACACCGGCGCGGCTGCTCGTCCTGAGCTATCTGCTGTTCGACGGCATCGGC
The DNA here is from genome assembly GCA_963729175.1 of uncultured Chloroflexia bacterium. Taxonomy (GTDB): domain Bacteria; phylum Chloroflexota; class Limnocylindria; order Limnocylindrales; family CSP1-4; genus CAVSMY01. The sequence continues at coordinate 427,574 of CAVSMY010000010.1, forward strand.
GCGGTCGCCCTCGCATTCACGGGAGAGTCGAGCGGCGGAGCCTGGCTGATCGGCGCCGGCGCGGCCGCCATGGCGCTCGGGATCCTGGTCGGCCACCGGATCCTCGGGCCAGCCGTCCCGATCCCGGCGGGCATGATCGTCGGGCCGGCACGCCTCCCCATCGCCGTCGCCCTGGCGGGCATCGGACTGCTCGCCTATGCCGGCCTGGCACTCGAGCACGGCATCCCGCTCCTGAGCGGCGACGCCCAGGCTGTCCGAGCCGGCTGGTCGGGTCTGCCGCTGGACCTCTTCCGATGGCTTGTCCCGCCGGCGGCCCTGCTGACCCTCGGCATCGCCCTCGCGACGGGCGCTCGACGCGCCTGGCTCGCCACGGTCGGGCTCATCGTCGCGATCGTCGTCCTGGAGGTCGCCGCCGCATCCCGGACGCTCCCGTTCGAGCTCGGGCTGGGCGCGCTGCTGATCGCCTGGTGGGCCGGGCGACGCTTCCGGCTGGGCACGTGGATCGTCCTGATCGGCCTGGCCGGGCTGATCTTCGTCGGCGTCCTGTTCGCCCGGGTCGCCCCGGAAGGCGGCTTCACCGGACCGCTCGACGCCCTCGCGTTCGCCTTCAACCGGTCGGTCGGACGTGTCGTCCTCATCCAGCCCCGGACGGTCGAAGCGGCCATCGCGACGTTCCCGGATGAGATGCCCTACCTCGGCGGGGCGTCCTATGGGCGCTGGGTGAGCCGGCTGAACGGCGAGGCCCCGCCCGAGGCGCTCGGGACGACGCTGTTCCGGATCCTGTTCCCCGACGAGCCACCGGGCGGCTTCGCGGCGCCCGGCATCCTGGCCGAGGGCTACGCGAACTTCGGCCCGCTGTTCGCGATCGGCCTGATGGCCGGACTGGGGGTCCTGGCGGCCGTGGGCGATCGCTGGATCGGCGGCTCGCCCGGCGACGCCGCGACCCGCGCCCTCGCGGCGCTGCTGACGGTCGCGCTCCTGCGGACCTACGCCACCAGCCTCAACGGGTTCCTGCTGACGTGCGCCGCCGCGGTCGGCTGGTGGCTCCTCGTCGGGGCGCCCTGGCCCCGGCCGTGGGAGGGCCTCAGGATGGCGTCGCGGACAGGCTCGGCGACGGACTGACCGCGGGCGGGGTCGATGGGCCGGCCGGCGACGGCGAGGGCGACGGGCTGGGCGCGACGACCGGCGGCATCCACTCGCGCATCTTCTTGCGGACCACGGGGAGGTTCAGGTAGAAGCTCGTCGTCCCGGGGATACCCGTCGCCCACGTCCGAGGGCCGAGGACGATCTTCTGGTCCGTCCCGAGGTCCGCCTTCTGGGCGATCTCGTAGATCGCCAGCATCTGCTTGAGCGGCAGGTCGGTCCGGACGAACGTGGCGCCCGCGCTCAGGAGAGCCGGGATGTCCGTGGCGCCCCCCGAGATGACCTTCGAGACGGCCCCGGCGACGAGCAGCTGCTGTCGCCTGGCGCGCTCGAAGTCGTTGTCGCCCTTCCGGGTCCGGGCGAGGATCAGGGCCTTCGCGCCGTCGAGATGGTTCCGGCCGGCCGGGAACGAGACGCCACGGTGGGTCGCGCTCACCCAGTACTCCGGGTCATGGACCGCCTTGGCGAGGGTGACATCGACGCCGCCGACCGCATCGACGAGCCGCCTCACGCCTTCGAACCCGATAAAGGCGTAGTGGTCGATCTCGACCCCGATCGCCTCGCCGACCGCCTGCTTGATGGCGGTCCCGGCTCGCTGGATCCCGACGCTCTGGATGTAGTGCTGATAGAGACCGTTGACCTTGGGCGAGTAGACGCCTCCGCCGGGCAGCGGGAACCTGGCCGTGTCGCGCGGGATGCTCGCGACGGCGGTCTGGCCGGTCTGCGGATCGACCGAGACGACCATCATCACGTCGGTCCGGTTGCCTGGGTGGGCCGGCCGGAAGTCTGAGCCGAGCAGCAGGATCGTGAACCGCCCGTCCGACCCGGTCAGGGTGGTCGGGTCGGGCGACGGCGAGGGCGAGGGCAGTGGGCTCGGGGATGGACTCGGGGACGGGCTGGGCGAGGGGCTCGGGGACGGGCTGGGCGAGGGGCTCGGAGACGGGCTGGCGACGGCGGCCTCAGCCGGTCGATCGTTCACGACGACGACGCCGATGCCGACCGCGGACAGCACGACAATGCCGACGAGCCCGACAGCGATGAGGCGGCCACGAGTGCCGGCGAGCCCGGCGCGGATCCGTTCCATGGTGATCAGGCCCGAGGGTGGACCGCTCCGTCGATGCGCGACATCACCCGAACGTACCGGTCGGCCCCGGACCCCACCACCTCGCTCACGGCGAGCCCGACGGGCTCGGGGTCGGCGATGCGCCCGACCCGGCCGCTGCGGCGTATGCGCTGTCGGCGCCGAACAGCTCGATCGAGATCTCGGCGATCGCGTCCATCTTCGGGACGAGGATGTACTGCCCGCCGGCCTCCGAGAGCGGCGGGTTCGTCGCGTAGCGGCGCGGGCCGAGGACGACCTGACGGACCTTCGAGTCATCGGCGTCCTGGGCGATCTTGAGGAACTCGGACAACCGGTCGGTCGGGAAGTTCGTCTTGAGGGTCTTGCCGGCGAGGGTGATGAGCTCCGGCAGGCGCGGCAGCATCGTCGGGTCGACGATCTTCTTGCGCAGCGCCAGGAGGACTTCCTGCTGGCGCCGCGCCCGGGTGAAGTCGTTGTCGCCCGCGCCCTTGCGCGACCTGGAGTAGGCCAGGGCCTCCTGTCCGTCCAGGTGATGCGGCCCGGCCGAGAGGCGGAAACCCACAGGACGGTTATCCGTCCAGCCGCCGTAGGTCGGGTCGTTGATGGCCCGCTCGTTGACGATGTCGACCCCGCCGACGAGGTCGATCATCTGCACGAAGCCGTCGAGGTTCACCGCGCCGTAGTAATGGATCGGGATCCCGAGGATGTGGCCGAGGGTCGCGAGGAGGGTCGGCAGCGGGCCGTCGGGGAACTTGTCCGGATGGTCCTGGGCATACGTCATCAGCGAGTTGATCTTGCCGCGGTAGATCGTGCCGTCCGGGAGCTCGAACCGGGCGAGGTCGCGCGGGAAGCTCACCATCGCGACGCTGCCGGTCTTCGGGTCGATGCTCGCCACGATGAGGGTGTCGGTCAGCGCGTGGCTCCGGATCGTCGACGAGTCGATGCCGGTGAGCAGGACATTGACCCGCGCGTCGGCGGATGTCGGCGTCGCGGCGGGCGTGGCGTTGAACAGGTCGGTCGGGCTCGGGCTGACCCCGGGCGACGCCGACGGCGCCGGTGGCCCGGCCTCGAAGATCTGCTGGCCGGCGTTGTAGAGAGACAAGGCCGTGACGGCCAGATAGCCGTGGACCAGGACCGTGGCAAGCCCGAGCACGGCCACGGTGGCGAGGGTCGAGCGCTTCCGCCAGGCGGCCCGGCCACCGGCGAGCTGGACCGCGTCGCCGATCGACAGCAGGCGCCACAGACCGAGGAACACGACGAGCAGGAGGATCGTGAACGCGAACGCCGGGGTCAGCAGTCGGATCGCGAGGGTGTCCAGCCCGCCGACGACCTGGGCGAGAAGCAGGAGCGCGACGACCGCGACCGGGATGGCGAAGGCGATCGCCCGGCGCGGATGGGCGGTATACCACTGGCCGAGCCCCGGCCAGACGAACGACAGGAAGGCCGCCATGGGGGCCGAGCGGGCCGAGGGACGGCTCGGCGGGGGCGCCGTCGGCGGGCCAGGGATCGTCCCGGAGCCGCTGGACGAGCGAGCCGGGACGTCAGACGAGGTGTCCGGGGCGGCCTCGGACACCGGCGCGGGATCAGCCGACGGAGATGGTTCGACGACCTGCGTCTCGTCCAGGTTCTCGTTCACGACCGGCGCAGTCTATCGCTGCGGCGGATACCTGCCTCTGAGGGCGTCGATCCCGGCTCGTCGCCGAGGCGTTGCTACATCATCACCAGGCCGCCATCGACCGCCAGGACGTGACCGGTGATGAAGGCTGCCTCGTCGGACGCGAGGAACGCGACCGCGGCGGCGATCTCCTCGGTCGTCCCGAACCGTCCGAGGGGCGTCCGCTCGACGATCTGGGCCTGGAGGTTCTCGGGCAGGTCCTGGGTCAGCTCGGTCAGGACGAAGCCGGGGGCGACGGCGTTGCAGGTGATGTTCCGGCTGGCGAGCTCGCGGGCGGTCGCCTTGGTCAGCCCGATCAGGCCGGCCTTCGCGGAGCTGTAGTTGGCCTGGCCGGTCTGTCCGGCCTGGCCCGACACCGAGGTCATGTTGATGATCCGGCCGCCCTTCGCCTTGAGCATCGGCCGGGTCGCCGCCTTCGTCGTGTAGAAGGCCCCGAACAGGTTGGTCCGCAGGACGATCTCCCAGTCGTCAAGGCTCATCCGCATGATCAGGTCGTCGCGGGTCGTGCCGGCGTTGTTCACGAGGATGTCGATCCGCCCGAAGGCTTCGAGGGCGCCGGCCACGACGGCCTCGGCGGCCACCGGATCGCTGACATCGCCCTGGATCGAGACGCGCCCGCCGTCCGAGCGCCTCGATCGCGGCCTTCGTCTCCTCGGCCGCGGCCTCGTTGCCGCGGTAGCTGAAGGCGACGTCGGCGCCCTGGGTCGCCAGCCGGATCGCGACCGCCCGGCCGATGCCGCGCGAGCCGCCCGTCACGAGCGCGGACTTCCCGGACAGATCGATCATGGTGATCCCTCCAACTCCCGGCTCGGACCGTCGACCCGGCCCACCCGGCGCCATCGCAGCTCCACCGCGGTGCCCTCCCGGAGCGACCGCGGGATCTCCGCGATCCGCCATACCTCGTCGAGCAGTGCGTCCAGTGCGGCCTCCTCGGCGTCGCTCACAAGCTCGACGTCGACGGCGATCGGCGTCGACGCGGACCCCCGGGCGGCGAAGTCACCGTCGACGGTGATGGCGATCCGATCGAGCGCGATGTCACGGCTGGCCGCCTCGCGGAAGAGGTCGTTCGAGAGGCATGCGGCCACCGCCAGGTACAGCAGCTGCCCGCCGTTGAACCCGAGGCCACCGCCGCCGGCATCGGTGGGTCGGTCGGCGACCAGGGTGAATGGCCCAGCCGAACCGAGGGCGGTCGGACCCGCGCCGATCGTCCGCAGCTGGACCCGGTAGGCCTCAGACATCGGGACGGACGAGGAGGATCACTGGGTGGCTTCTCATGCGGCCCGGCGACCCACCGGCGATCGGTCCGTCACCGGCCTCATGAGCCGACGAGCGGCGGATGGGCCGGCTCGGGCTCGCCCGGCACGACGTCGTCGAGCGGGACGTCGACCGGCCCCGGCCGGGCGAGGATCTCCGCCAGCGCGGGCGGCATCGGGTCGACCGAGTCCCAGTCGACCGGAAGCCGGACGTGGATGTCCTCGGGTCGGATCCGGGCGGCACGGGCACCGTGCGCCGGGTCCGCCGTCCACTCGATCGCGACCGCGCCCGAGGTGAACCCGGCGCCGAAGGCGACGATGACGATCCGGTCGCCGATCTTCACCCGACCCTCGTCGACCGCCTCGGCGAGGGCGAGCGGCACCGAGGCCGCCGAGGTGTTGCCGTACCGGTCGAGGTTCACGAACATCCGGTCCATCGACAGGTCGAGGCCCTTCGCGACGGCCTCGACGATCCGGATGTTCGCCTGATGCGGGATGAACAGGGCGATGTCGTCCGGGGTCAGCCCGGCCCGCTGGATCGCGGTGAGGGCCGACGACGCCAGCGTCCTCGTCGCGAACCGGTAGGTCTCGCGACCCTCCATCCGGATGTAATGCTCGCCCCGGGCGATCGTCTCGGCCGACGGCGGGCTCTTCGCGCCACCGGCCGGCAGCCAGATCATGTAGGCACCCTGGGGCTCGGTCGTCATCTCGACCCCGAGGGCTCCGCCCGGCTCGTCGGACCCGGAGACGACCACCGCGCCGGCGCCGTCACCGAACAGGATGCAGGTGCTCCGGTCGGTGTAGTCGAGGAAGCGGGTCAGCAGCTCCGCGCCGATGACGAGGACGTGGCGCGCCATGCCCGACGCGACGTACGCCTCGGCGGTCGCGAAGGCGTAGACGAAGCCCGAGCAGGCGGCGGCGACGTCCATCGCTGCGGCCTTCGTGTTGCCGATCGCCTCCTTCACGAGCGCCGCGGTCGAGGGCATCCAGTAGTCGGGCGTGAGCGTCGCCAGGAGGATCAGGTCGATGTCGTCGGGCTCGAGGCCGGCCACCGCGATCGCCCGGGCACCGGCGACCGCGCCCATCGAGGCGGTCGTCTCGTTGGCCGCGGCGACCCGTCGCTCGCGGATGCCCGTGCGGGAGACGATCCAGTCGTCGGAGGTGTCGACAAGTTGCTCGAGGTCGGCGTTCGAGAGCACCTGGGAGGGCGCATACGAGCCCCAGCCGGTGACGTGGGCGAAGCGCCGGCCCTCGGTCACAGCGGCACGACCTCGATGAGGGGCTGACGAGCCTTGACCAGCTGGCCGCTTTCGACGAGCACGGCGGCGACCCGGCCAGAGCGATCCGACTTGATCTCGTTGAACAGCTTCATCGCCTCGATCAGGCCGATGACCTGGCCGCTCGCGACCTCGCCGCCGACCTGGACGAACGGCGGCGAGCCGGGGTTCGGGGCGGCGTACCAGATGCCGGTCAGGGGCGCCGCGACCGACGGACGGCCCGCGCCCTGCGCCCCGGCCGGCGCCACGCTGCCGGGTGTCCCAGGCGCGGCTGCCGATGGAGCCGCCGCAGCGACCGCGGCGGCGACCGGCGCGATCGCCTCGGGCTTGCGGAGGGTCAGGCCGGTCCCGCCAGCCTCCACCTCGAGCTCGACGAGATCGCTGCGTTCAAGGATCGCCGCAAGCCGGTCGACGAGCGCGAGGAGCGCCAGGTCGCCGCTGCCCGAGGGCTTCGGCGCGCCGACCGGCGGCGGATCATCCGGGAGGCGGGCGGCCCCATCGGCTGCTGCGTCATCCATCGGCGCGTCGTCCACGGGCCCGTCGTCCGCGGACCCGTCGTCCACGGGCCCGTCGTCCGCGGACCCGTCGTCCACGGGGCCGTCGTCGGCCCCGACGCGGATCGCCGCCGGCTCGACCGTCGCGTCGCTCATCCGTCCCACCGGGTGAAGACGAGGGCGGTGTTCTGCCCGCCGAACCCGAACGAGTTGCTGAGGGCGGCGTGGATCGAGCGATGACAGGCGACGCCGGGGGTGAGGTCGAGGCCGATGGCGGCCTCGTCCGGGTCCAGGAGGTTGATGGTCGGCGGGATGACCCCCTCGCGCAGCGCCTGGATCGTCGCGATCGCCTCGATCGCCCCCGCGGCACCGAGGGTGTGCCCGAGCATCGACTTGTTCGCGGTGATCGAGACCCGAGGGGCGTGCTCGCCGAAGATCGTCCGGATCGCGGCGAGCTCGGCCTTGTCGCCCTCGGGCGTCGAGGTCGCATGGGCGTTCACGTGGTCGATCGCCTCCGGCGCCAGACCGGCCTTCTCGAGGGCCCGGCGAGCCGCCCTGACCGCGCCGATCCCGCCGGGTGCGGGCAGCGTGACGTGGGATGCGTCGGCGGTCGCCCCGTACCCGACCATCTCGGCCAGGGGCTCGGCACCGCGGGCATCGGCGTGTTCGAGGGCCTCAAGGACCAGGACGCCACAGCCTTCCCCGATGACGAACCCGTCGCGGCCCTGGTCGAACGGCCGGGACGCCCCTTCCGGATCATCGTTCCGGGTCGACAGGGCCCGCATCGCGGCGAAGCCGCCGACGGTCGGCTCGGTGATGCCGGCCTCGGTGCCGCCGGCGAGCATGATCTCGGCGTCGTGGCGTCGGATCGTCTCCCATGCCTCGCCGATGGCGTGGCCGCCCGTGGCGCAGGCGGACACGGTCGCGAAGTTCGGCCCCGTCATCCCGAAGCTGATGGCGACCTGGCCCGCGCCGACGTTCGGGATCCCGTAGGTGATGAAGAACGGACTGATCCGGTCGGGGCCCCGGGTGGCGTTCATCGAGATGCCGTCGACGAGGGTGGCCGTCCCGCCGAGACCGGTCCCGAGGATCACCCCGGTGTCCTCCGCGAGCTCGCCCTCGAGCCGCTCCGGGAGCCTCGCCCGGTCCATCGCCTCGCGCGCCGCCACGAGCCCGAGCTGGATGTAGCGATCGATCCGGCGGGCGTCCTTGCGGTCGAGGACCCCGGTCACGTCGAGGTCGCGGACCTCGCCGGCGATCCGGGAGGTGAGCCGCGATGGATCGAATGCCTCGATCGTCCGGATGCCGGACCGCCCGGCGACCAGGCCCTCCCAGCTCGAGGCCACATCGTTCCCAAGGGCGGAGACCATCCCCATCCCGGTGACGACCACCCGCCGAGGCTCGGTCATCGGACGACGCCGCCGGCGCGCGAGGGTGGGCCATCGCAAGGCCGAGGCGAGCACGCGAGCGAGCGCACCCCGACGTGCGTGAGCGAGCGCGCGCAGCCGAGAACAAAGCGAGGGTCCGCCATCGCGCGTCGGCTCATCGGACGAGCTTCCCGGTGCGGACCGTCGCCGCACGATAGACGTCGCCGGGCAGACCCCGCGACGAGATCGCGTTCGCGACGCTCAGGGCATCGAAGTCGGTCCGGCGGATCTCGCTCGTGACCGTGTCGTCATCGATCGTGATGAGGGCCCACGAGGCGGTCGGCTCGCCGTCGAAGATGTAACCCGCCGAGCCGTCGTTCACGATCTGCTTCCAGCCGAAGTCCCGGACGTCGGGCATGTGCGTATGGCCGCAGCAGATGATCCGAGCGTCCGTCCGGCTGACCCGCTCCAGCACGACCGTCGGGTCGAGGTCGGGATCGAAGCCCGCGGTCTGCGAGCCGGGCGAGGCATGGCAGACGAGCAGCAGCGTGTCCTCGATCCGGAGCCGCCGCTCCGACGGCAGTCGGCGCAGCCAGTCCAGCCGGTCGGCACCGATCGCATCGTGCGCCCACTCGGCCGCGGCCGTGAAGGTCGATGGCGGGCCCTCCGGGAACCACGGGAAGGCGGCGGCGTAGTCGAAGTCGGCGACGGCGACGTCGGTGTTGCCGGCGACGATCAGCGCGCCTTCGGCCTCCATCTGCCGGAGGCCGTCGATCGCCTCGGCCGGGCACGGCCCGTTCATCGCCAGGTCACCGGCGACCATGATCGCGTCGGGCTGTTCCTTCTTCAGGGCGGCCCGGACGGCGTCGAGCGCGGCGACATTGCCGTGGACGTCGGACAGGACGGCGATCCGAGCGCTCATCGAAGCACGTCCGCATGAACAAGCCCGAGGTCCGGCGAGGACGGGGCAGCGCAAGGCGGAGCCGAGCACGCGAGCGAGCGCACTCTGTGGTGCGTGAGCGAGCGCGCGGAGGCGACAACGCCGCGATGGGCCGTCATCGCAGGACCTCCGCCGAGGGGATGATGAAGGAGAGGGTGCCTTCGCAGGCGACCTCGCCATCGACGCTCGCGACCGCCCGGCCGCGCCCGAAGCGCGACCCGAGCTTCGCCATCGTCACCTCGAGTCGCAGCGTGTCACCCGGGACGACGATGCGCTTGAAGCGGACGTCGTCGATCCCGGCGAAGAGGCCGATCCGGTCGCCGAAGCCGGGCTGCTTGGCGACATAGACCGCCATCGTCTGGGCCAGGGCCTCCACCTGGAGGACCCCGGGCATGACCGGCAGGCCCGGGAAATGCCCCTGGAAGAACCACTCCGTCGCGGTGACGCCCTTGAGGCCGACGATCCGCTTCGCCTCGGCGTCGTACTCGACGATCCGATCGACGAGCAGGAACGGCCAGCGATGCGGGAGGAGCGCTTCGATCTCGCGCGTCGTGTGGACGGTGGCCTCGGTCACGGGCATCTCCGAGCAGGGGGTTCGGGGGGATTCTGCCCGCTCTTCGCGGTGTGTGCGAGGCGTCGGGTGCAGGGCTGCATCGACCATACCGGCCGCGATGGGCCGCTCATGCCCGCGCCGCGGCGCCGAGGAACGCGGCGCTACCGACGCGGTCGAGGAGGTTCGTCGTGAAGCGGCCCTCGAGGAACACGGCGTTGCGGAGGAGCGCCCGATGGATCGCGACGTTCGTCACGAGCCCGTCGAGGACGAGCTCGTCGAGCGCCGCTCGGGCCCGTTCGATCGCGGTCTGGCGATCGGGACCCCAGGTGATGAGCTTCCCGAGGAGCGAGTCGTAGAACGGCGGGACCTCGTAGCCGGCGTACATGTGCGAGTCCATCCGGACGAACGGCCCGGCCGGTGGCAGATAGCGCTCCACGACGCCGGCCGACGGCCGGAAGTCGTGCTCCGGGTCCTCGGCGTTGATCCGGAGCTCGATCGCGTGACCGCGGGTCGTGACGTCGGCCTGGGTCATGCCGAGGGGCTCGCCCGCAGCGATCCGCATCTGGAGGGCGACGAGGTCGATGCCGGTCAACCACTCGGTCACCGGATGCTCGACCTGGATCCGGCAATTGATCTCGATGAAGTACGGCGTCCCGGTCCGGTCGACCAGGAACTCGAGGGTCCCGACGCTCTCGTAGCCGGCGGCGACGACGGCCTTGACCGCCCGGTCGCAGATGTCGGCCCGGACCGTCGGGGCTGATGGCCGGCGACGGCCCCTCCTCGATGACCTTCTGGTGACGGCGCTGGACCGAGCAGTCGCGCTCGCCGAGATGGATCCCGTTGCCCTGGCGATCGACCGCGACCTGGACCTCGACGTGGCGGTTGTCCTCGAGCCACGACTCGAGATACAGGGAGTCGTCGCCGAAGGCGGCCTTCGCCTCGGACCGACAGACCCGCAGCGCGGCCTCGAGCTCACGAGCCGAGCGGACCATCCGCATCCCCTTCCCGCCCCCGCCGGCCGACGGCTTGATGAGGACCGGATAGCCGATCCGCTCCGCCTCGGCGAGCGCATGGAGGTCGTCGCGCAGCATGCCGTCAGAGCCCGGGATCGTCGGCAGCCCATAGCGGCCCAGGAGCGTCCGCGTCCCGGCCTTGCTCGCGAAGCGGTCGAGGACCTCCGGCGGCGGCCCGATGAACACGAGCCCGTGGGCCCGGACGGCCTCGGCGAAGTCCTCGTCCTCGGACAGGAAGCCGTAGCCCGGGTGGACCGCCTCGCAGCCCGTCACGAGCGCCGCGCTGATGATCGCCGGCGCCGAGAGGTAGGACCGCCGCGCGTCCGGCGGTCCGATGCAGATCGCCTCGTCGGCGAGTCGGACCGCCAGCGTGTCGCGGTCCGCCTCGCTGTACGCGACCACGGCCTCGACCCCGAGCTGACGGCAGGCCCGCAGGACCCGGAGGGCGATCTCGCCCCGGTTCGCGATCAGGACCCGCCGGAACATCAGGTCTCCACCACGGCCCGGGCGACACCCTCCGCGCCCTCGAGGGCGACCAGCGGTTGACCATATTCGACCGCATCGCCGTCCTCGACGAGCAGCGCGCCGACCACGCCGTCGCCGGGCGCGCTGACCTCGACCGGGACGCCGAGCAGGTCGACGGCGCCGATCGGATCGCCGGCCTGGACGCGGGTCCCGACCCCGGTGCTGGCGCGGGCCCGGAAGATCCCGACGGCCGGCGCGGTGGCGATGAGCGGGTCGGAGCGGCGCGCAGGGCCCGGGTCCGGCAGCGAGGTCATCGTCGGCAGCGGAGCGTCGTCTCCCCCGCCCGCGTCGGTCGCGCCTCCCGATCCACCGCTGGCGGAAGAGGCATCCCGGGCCGCGCCGTCCCCGCCTCGCGACGAGCCGCGGCCGCCAGCCGCGCGGCCGGATCTGGGCGCCGGGCGCTCTGCCCCGGCGGGTCGTCGGAGCCGGACCCGCCACGCTCCTTCACGGACCTCGAGCTCTCCGAGCCCGGTCGTGCCGAGACGGGCGACGAGCGCCGGGAGGAGCTCGTCGGCCAGGCGATCGATCGCCGCATGATCGGCGCCCCGCTCGGCCATCGTCCGACCGTCCACCCGGGACGGGGTCTGTCGGCTGGTCATCGGTCGCCGGTCCCGCCATCGGACGACCCGCGATCGGACGGCCCGCGATCGGACGACCCGCGATCGGACGACCCGCGATCCCCGGGCGGTCGCTCGCCGGTCGCGCCGCGCTCGCCCTCGGTCCGGACGCCGAACGACCGCCGACCGGCCTCGACCAGACCCTGCAGCCGGTCCGCGAGCGTCAGGCGCTCCGCCTGGAGCGGGACGGCCCCCGGCAGGACCTCGTACGGACCCATCGACCGGTAGCGGGCGTAGCGGCGCTCGAGGAGATCGTCGATCGGGACCTCGACGAGGGCATCGAGCCGACCGAGGATCGCCGTCTTGAGCCGCTTCGCGGTCTCCGCATGGTCGGCGTGGGCGCCCTCGCCGGGCTCCGGGACGACGGCGTCGAGGACCCCGAGCTCGAGCTGGTCCTGGGCCGACATCCGCATCGCCAGCGCCGCCGCCGGCGCCTTGTCCGCCGTCCGCCACAGGATCGAGGCGCAGCCCTCCGGGCTGATGACCGAGTAGACCGCGTTCTCGAGGCCGATCACGACGTCCCCGACGGCGATCGCGAGCGCGCCGCCCGAGCCGCCTTCGCCGGTGATGACCGAGACGATCGGCGTCCGGAGTCGGGTCATCAGACCGACCGACCGAGCGATCGCCTCGGCGATGCCGCGCTCCTCCGATTCGGGTCCCGGATGGGCGCCCGGGACGTCGACGAACGTCACCAGGGGCAGCCGGAACCGCTCCGCCAGCGACATCGCCCGCATCGCCTTGCGATAGCCCTCCGGATGGGGCATCCCGAAGTTCCGCCGGATGTTCTCTTCGGTATCGGCGCCCTTCTGATGGCCGATGACGACGATCCGATGGCGCCCGACCCGGGCCAGGCCGGTGACGATCGCCTCGTCGTCGCCGAACAGGCGATCGCCGTGGAGCTCGATCCACTCGTCGGCCATCGCGTCGACGAGCTCGAGCGTCCGCGGCCGTCGGAGATGCCGCGCCAGCTGGACCCGCGCCCACATGGCGGCCTCGGGGTCGAGCGGTGTCGACGGGCGGCCGGTCGGCTCGCCGGTCTCGCGTCCGGCCCGGCCGAGCAGACGGTCAACCATCGTCGCCCTCCCGTCGGTCGGACGTCGCGACCGGGGTCGCCGCAGCCGGATCGACGCTCGAGCGGCCGTTCGACGCCGGTTCCTCGAGGACCCGGTCGACGACCCGCGAGAGCATCGCGAGCGGAACGGTGATCGGCTTGAACAGGAATGCCGCGGCGTCCACCGCATCGGCCTGGGCCTGCTCCCGGTCGGCTGGGACGAGGTACCGCAGCAGGCCGGCGATCTCGGCCCGGAGCTCGCTCCGCGGCACGACCCGGTCGACGAACCCGTGACCGAACAGGAACTCGGAACGCTGGAACCCGGCCGGCAGCTCGGCGGCGATCGTGCCAGCGGTGACCCGCGCTCCGGCGAACCCGATCAGGGCGTTCGGCTCGGCCAGATTCACGTCGCCGACCGCGGCGAACGAGGCGAAGACGCCGCCGGTGGTCGGGTCGCTCATGACCGAGATGTAGGGCACGTCCGTGGCCCGGAGACGCTCGATCGCCGCCATCGTCTTGGCGAGCTGCATCAGCGACAGGGTGCCTTCCTGCATCCGCGCGCCGCCCGAGGCGGAGACGACGACCAGCGGGATCCGCTCGGCCTGGGCGGCCTCGGCGGCCCGGGCGACCTTCTCACCGACGACGGCTCCCATCGAGCCGCCCATGAATCCGAAGTCCATCACGCAGATCGAGACCCGCCGGCCGTCGATCCGACCGGTCCCCCAGATCGCAGCGTCGCGCAACCCGGTCGCGGTCTGGGCCGCCACGACCCGATCGGGATACGGCTTCTGGTCGACGAACCCGAGCGGGTCGACCGAGACGAGGCCGGCATCGCGTTCCTCGAACGAGGTCCCGTCGAGGAGCAGCTCGAGGCGGTCAGCGGCCGAGAGCCGGAAGTGGTGGCCGCAGGTCGGGCAGACCCGAAGGTTCTTCTCGAGCTGCTTGTTGAACAGCATCTCCTCGCAGCTCGGGCACTTCGTCCAGAGATCCGGCGGGAACGAGTCGCGCCGAGAGCGGAACGACGGGAGCTTGATCGGCACGGCTACTCGGCTCCCGAGCCCGGCGGCTGCGGTCCCGGACGGAGCTCGGCGAGCACCCGGCCGACCCGAGCCATCGGCTCACCCGAGGAGCGACCGAGACGCCAGGCGACGATCGCGGCGCCGGCGAGCGAGATCGCAGCTGACGCGACAGCGCCGCCGATCAGGACCGGCCGCGAGACGCCCGGGCCGTCCTCCTCGTCCTCGAAGGCGGCCGGGTCGGGCTCCAGGTCGGGGGTGAGCGGGAACGGCACGAGGGGGAACCGGGCTCCCTCTGCGCCGGCGGCGGCCGGCAGGCGCATCGAGGCGGCGATGTCGGCGAGGCGGCGGGCCAGCCGCTCCTCGAACCGGAACGAGGGGTGGACGCGGGTCAGGTCTCGACGGAGCCGTGCGGCGGTCGCGGCCAGGCCGCCGTCGATGCCCGTCGCGGGACGGCCGGAGCCATCGAGGATCGATTCGAGGTACCGATCAGTCCGGAGGGCCTCGACCTCCAGGGCCTCGCGGGACAGCATCGTCATCGCGCGTCGCGACCCAGGTCGCGCGCGACCGAGCGGATCGCACGATGGATGAGGACCCGGACGGCGCCCTCGGAGCGGCCGAGGACCCCGGCGATCTCGGCGGTCGACATCTCGTCGACGAACCGAAGGATCAAGGCCCGCCTGCGGTCGGCCGGCAGCCGCGCCACGGCCGCCCAGGCCGCATCGGCCTCGGACCGATGACTGACGTGGGCCTCGATGTCGGTCCCGTCGGACAGGGAGCCGGCGGCGTCGAGCGACTCCTGTGGATGGCGCAGCAGCTCGCGACGCCGGTTCGCGACGATATTCCGGGCGATCCGGAACAGCCAGACCCGGAACGTCGAGGCCGCCTCGCCGTCCGCGGCCGAGGCCCGCTCCTCGAACCTGGGCAGCGCGACGAGGGCCGAGACGAACGTCCGCTCGGTCACGTCCTCGGCCTCGTGATGGTCCCGCAGCTCGTAGTAGGCGTAGCTGTACACCTGGGCGACGTACTTCCGATACAGCGCGTCGAATCGGAGAGGGTCGAGCCGGGCGGCCTCGACGAGCGCGCGATCCGCGTCGAGACGGGCGATCCGGCCACGGGGAGACTCCTCCGCTCCCTCCGACCTCCTCAACACCGGTCCGGCCATCCTGTTACACCCTGACCGTCGCTGGAGCGAGGCGGACGTGGGTCACCTCGCCGACCAACGTCGTGATCTCGCGGCCGTCGGTCGTTCGGAAACGGAGCGCGCCGGTCTCCGGATCGACCCCGACCGCGATCGCCTCGACGAGCTGCCCGTCCGACGTCTCGACGGTGATGGCCCGGCCGGTCGTGGCCTGGCGGGCCGTCCACGCCGGGGCGTCGAACAGCCCGTCGCTCAGCGCCGCACGGCGCGTCGCGAGCTCTTCGAGGAACGCGCGCAGCAGCGCCTCCCGATCGACCGATCGGCCGGCCGTCTCGCGCAGGCTCGTCATCGTCGCGGCGATCTCCGGCGGGAAGTCGGAGGCGGCCCAGTCGACGTTCACGCCGATCCCGACGACGACCCGTGGATCGTCGCTGCCGAGGCCGTCGGTCTCGCCGAGGACGCCACCGAGCTTGCGCACGCCGACGGGCTCGAAGGTCACGAGGTCGTTCGGCCACTTGAGCCGGACCGCGCCATCGGGAAGGCCTGCGACCCGCTCCGCCGCAGATGCCATCGCCAGGCTCACCGTCGCTGCGAGCCGCCACGTCCGATCGGCCCCCATGTCGAGCGGCCGGAATCCCGCGGAGAGCAGCAGTGCGGCGCCGGATGGCGCGGCCCACGAACGACCGGCGCGACCGCGGCCGGCGGTCTGGACATCGGCGACCGCGACGCACACCTCCGGCTCGCCGGCAGCGAGCCAGCCGCGGACGACGTCGTTGGTCGACCCGACCGCGCCGAAGCGCTCGAACCGCGCGAGGACCGAGGCCGAGAGGCTCAGCCGGGTGCCCCCGCGCCCGCGCCCGCGGCGGCCACCGTCGGCTCGGGCGTCTCGAGCTCGAACGCCTGGTGGAGCGCCCGGACGGCGGTCTCGACCTGGTCCTCCGAGATCGTGCAGGTGATCCGGATCTCCGACGTCGTGATCATCTCGATGTTCACGCCGGCGTCGGCCAGCGTCCGGAACATCCGGGCGGCATAGCCGGGTGCGTTGTGGATGCCCGCCCCGACGATCGAGACCTTCGCGACCGAGGCGTCCGTCGTCAGCTCCCGGAACCCGAGCTCGCGGACGATCGGCTCGAGGACCCGGGTGGCGCGAGCCACGTCGGCCTCGGGGATCATGAACGACAGGTCCGTGGCGCCGCCGTGACCGATGTTCTGGACGATCATGTCGACGTTCACGCCGGCCTCGGCGAGCGGCTCGAAGACCGCGGCCGCGACTCCTGGGCGGTCCGGCACCTCGACGAGGGTCACCTTCGCGACGTTCCGGTCGTGGGCCAGGCCGCGGACCTTGTTCCGCTGCTCCATCTGGGGGTCCTCCGTGATCAGTGTGCCCGGCACGTCCTCGAACGAGCTCAGGACCTCGATCTCGATGCCGTTGACCCAGCCGAGCTCGACCGCCCGGACCTGCATGACCTGGGCTCCCTGATGGGCCAGCTCCAGCATCTCCTCGTAGCCGACGACGTCGAGCTGCCGCGCCGTCGGCACGACCCGCGGATCGGCGGTGTAGATGCCCCGGACGTCGGTGAAGATCTGGCAGCGGCCGGCACCGAGGCTCGCGGCCAGGGCGACCGCGGTCGTGTCCGAGCCACCCCGACCGAGCGTCGTGGTCTCGGACAGGTGGGCTGCCGGCTGGCTCTGGCCCTGGAAGCCGGCGACGATGACCACCTTGCCGGCGTCGAGCTCCACGCGGATGCGGGCCGGATCGATCCCCGCGATGCGAGCCTTGCCATAGCGGCCATCGGTCGTGATGCCGGCCTGGGCGCCGGTCAGGCTGATGGCCGGGATGCCGAGGCTGTGGAGGGCCATCGAGACGAGCGTCGCGCTTTGGTGCTCGCCGGTCGCGAGGAGCACATCGAGCTCGCGCGGGTCGGGCTCGTCGCTGACGGCCGCGGCCAGGGCGAGGAGCTCATCGGTCGTGTCGCCCATCGCCGACACGACGACGACGAGCTGGGCGCCCTGGGAACACGCGCGAGCGATGCGACGGGCGACCCGACGGATCTCCTCCGCGTCTGCCACGGACGACCCGCCGAACTTCTGGACGACGAGGGGGGACGGCATCCGGCGGATTCTAGCAGCGGGTCACGGCGCGTCCCGGAGCCGATCGATCGGCGGCGAAACCCCCTAGCCGATCGGTCGCATCGTCCCGAGGACCGTCAGGAGTGGCCGGCTGGCCACATCAGCGTCCTCCCCGACCGGCACGTTGTAGCCGATGGCCACGACCTCCCCGGAGATCGTGGTGAACCAGAAGCGCTCTGCCCGGCCCCCGGCGACGAACAGGCCCCGCGGATCGGTATAGAGCCCGCGCGGGACCGGGACGTCGAAGAGGGAGGCCGTGGTCCGGGTCGCGGTGCCAGGACAGGGCTTCGTGTCGGCGACATCGAGCCCGACGGTGTCCGCCCCGGCGGGGCCGAAGCGCTCCTGCCACGGGTCGCTGACGGTCAACTGCGGATGGTGCTGAAGCCATGCCGCGACCCCGGCCACTGACTCCGGCAAGAGAGCGGTCTCCTTCTCAGCCGTGCAGGGCGTGATCGCGACCGATGGCCGGAACATCACCACGCCCTCGAAGGGGGGGTCGTAGTCCACCCGGTTCGTGAAGGCGAAGAACCCCGGGGAGAAGGCGAGGACGTTCCATCCGAGCGGGAAGGTGATCTCGAGATCCGGATCGAACTGCACCAGGTAGGTACCGGCCTCCAGCGGCCCGAACGCCAGCGGCCGCAGCCCAGAGGGCGTGGGCGAGGAAGCCCGGGGGCTCGCGTTCGCATCGGTCGGGGCCTCGCTCGCCGCGCTGCCATTCGACCCACCGGGAGGGACGCTCGATGACGCGCCGGCGATCAGTGCGCGGATGCCGAGGCCCCCGACGACCACCGCCCCGACGAACGCGACCGCGGCGATCCATCTGCCTCGCGCCCGGCCGCGAGCGCCGGCGGGCGCCGCCTCGCCGCTCGAATGGCGGACCTGGTAGAGGACCACCGGCTCCGACACACCCTTGAGGGTCCGTCGACCGCGGGCCACGAACGCGAGATCGCCGCTCGTCCGGGTGAGCCAGCGGACGGTCTCGGTCACGAGGACCTCGCCGGCGGCGGCCTGAGCGCAGACGCGCGCGGCGATGTTCACCGCCGACCCGACGTACCCCTCGGACCCCTCCGCCGCCTCGCCGGCATGGATCCCGACGCCGACCCGGATCGGGTCCGGGTGCTGGTCGCGGGCAGCGGCGGCGGCGAGATCGAGGCCGGCCCGGACGGCGCCACTGGCAGACGAGAAGACGATGTAGAACGAATCGCCCTCGGTCTTGATCTCGGCGCCGCCGCGTCGCGCGACGACACCACGGACGAGTGCCCGATAGCGCTCGAGAAGATCGGCTGCCCGCGAGTCACCCGCGCGTTCGACGAACTCGGTGTACCCGCGGAGGTCGGCGAACAGGAAGCCCCGGGTGACCGGCCCGGTATCCTGACCGGCCTTATCCGTGTCGGGCACCGTCGCGGCGGCGTCCTCGGGGGCCGCGCCGTCCACGTCGGTCGACATCGTTCGCGGGACCCTCGCGTTCGCGAGACCCACTTTGTCGGCGGCGCCATCATGCGACGCCTGCGCGCCTCTCTCGGATCCCGGATCAGGGCGATGATAGTCCCGTTGTATCCGGCGCCGAGATCCTCCCGAAAGGAGTCGTGGGATGTGCTTCGATCCTGATGCCCGACCCCCGATCGCTCCGATCGCCGGCGGAGCGCTCGATGCGGGCGAGCTGATCCTCACCGCTGCCGACGGCAACCGGTCACGATCGTTCCGGGCGCGGGCTGCCGAGCCGACCGGCGCCGGGATCGTGATCATCCCGGACGTCCGAGGCCTCCATCCCTACTACGAGGACCTCGCGGCCCGGTTCGCCGAGCACGGCGTCGACGCGGTGGCGATCGACCTCTTCGGGCGGACCGCCGGGACCGACCGCCGGGGGACCGAGTTCGACCATCAGCCGCACGTCGCGGCAACGACCTACGAAGGCCTGACCGCCGATGTCCGCGCTGGAGCGGCCTTCCTTCGCGGCCCCGACGGCGGGGCCGTCGACCGGCTCTTCACGGTCGGGTTCTGCTTCGGCGGACGCCTGGCCTTCCTGACGGCGACGATGGGCCTCGATCTGGCCGGCGTCATCGGCTTCTACGGCGTCCCGGTCGGGCCACCCCGCCAGGGCATGCCGGCGCCGGCGGACGCGGCCGCCGAGATGACCGGGCCGATCCTCGGGCTGTTCGGCGGGGCGGACCAAGGGATCCCTGAGTCAGCGATCGAGACGTTCGAGGCGGCGCTCACCGCCGCAGGCGTCGAGCATCGACTGATCGCCTATCCGGGCGCGCCGCACTCGTTCTTCGACCGGCGGGCCGACGAGTACGCCAGGACGTCCGAGAAGGCCTGGGCCGAGGTGCTTGCGTTCGTCCGGGGGGACGCGCCCGGGGCGTGACCGCTGCTCAGCGCTTGGCGAGGGCCCAGGCGACGACGCCAAGGACGAGGAACCCGCCGATGAAGAGCAGCGGCAGCCCGAGCGTCCCGGAGACCGAGCCGAACGCACCCTGGAACAGGCCCTGGATCGCGTTGATGACGCTCTCGAACGCGTTCGAGATGATCTGACCGACGGACCGGAGCAGGTCGCCCATGGCGGCAGTGTCCCCCCGGTCCGGGACATCGACAAGACGCTGGATGACCGAGCGGTGCCGGGACGCGCCGTGAGGCGCCGGCGCGCGGCGCGGTGAGGCACCGGCGCCCGGCGCGGTGAGGCACCGGCGGCCGCGGGTCGGCCGGAGGTTCCGGCCCAGTCAGGAGGCGACGATCTTCGCCCCAGGATCGCGCAGGCCGAGCAGCTCGACGCGCCCCGGGAGGTCGGCATCGACCGCCGCCGCCGAGAATGCGGCCTCGATCCGCGACATCGTCGCGACCGACCGCGAGAACGCGATGACTGTCGAGCCGCTGCCGGAGAGGCATGCCCCGACTGCCCCGGCGTCGCGCGCAGCGGCCAGGAGGGCCGGCAGCTCCGGGAAGAGCTTCGCCCGGTAGGGCTCGTGGAGCCGGTCGATCGCGAGCAGCGAGAGCGCGTCGGATCGCCCGGCGGCGAGGCCGGCCACGCCGAGGGCGACACGTCCGAGGTTCGCGACCGCATCCTCGAGCGGGACCTTGGCCGGCAGGACGTCGCGCATCGCCTGCGTCTCGAACCGTCGCTCGGGGATGAACACGATCGCCCGGAGGTCGCGCGGGACGTCGTAGCGGGCCGTCCGGATCGTGCCGTCGACCTGGCCGACGACGACGAAGCCGCCGAGCAGGGCCGCGGCGGCGTTGTCCGGGTGGCCCTCGATGGTCGTCGCGAGGCCCAGCAGATCGGCCTCCGTCAGCGGCCCGCCGAGCAGGCTGTTCCCGGCGATGAGGCCCCCGACCGTCGCCGCGGCCGACGAGCCGAGACCTCGAGCCAGCGGGATCTTGTTCGTCATCGCGACCCGCCAGCCGACGCCGTCGGGCAGCTCGCCGCGGCCCGCCCGCAGGGCGGCCTCGAGCCCGGCGACGAAGCGGTTCTGGATCGTCGCGGGCAGCTCGTCGGTGCCCTCGCCCTCGACCGACAGATCGACCCCGCCCCGGCTCCAGCCGAGGACCTCGACGGTGATCCGGTCGGTCAGGTCCAATGCCACGCCGAGGCAGTCGTAGCCGGCCCCGAGGTTCGCGCTCGTGGCGGGCACCTCGACGGTGACGATCCGCCCGTCCAGCTCAGCGAGCCAATGGGTCATCGCGACACCTCGATCATCAGGTCCATCCGAGGCTTCGCATCACGCCACCGACCGACGCGTCGGCCTCGAGGAACGGCGGCTGGTCACGCATCGCGGTCTCGGGATCCTTCAGACCCGTCCCGGTCAGGACGCACACGACGACCTCGTCCGATCCGACCTCGCCCGCGGCCGCCGCCCGCCGGATCCCCGCCAGCGGCGCGGCCGACGCCGGCTCGCAGAACAGGCCCTCGGTCCGGGCCAGGTCGCGATGGGCCGCCAGGATCTCGTCGTCGCTGACGGCCTCGACCCGGCCGCCCGACTCGTCGCGCGCGGCGACGGCCTTCGTCCACGACGCTGGATCGCCGATCCGGATCGCCGTCGCGACGGTCTCGGGCCGTTCGACCCGATGGCCGAGGACGATCGGCGCGGCGCCGGCCGCCTGGAAGCCCCACATCCGGGGCGTCCGGCGGATCCGCCCGGCCGCGACATAGTCGGCGAAGCCGCGCCAGTAGGCGCTGATGTTGCCGGCGTTGCCGACAGGGATCGCGAGGATGTCGGGTGGCCCGCCCAGGTCGTCGCAGATCTCGAAGGCCGCGGTCTTCTGGCCCTCGAGCCGGAACGGGTTGACCGAGTTCACGAGCGTGATCGGGTGGGCGTCCTGCTCGGCGAGGTCGCGGACGACCCGGAGGGCGTCGTCGAAGTTGCCCTCGACGGCCACGACCCGGGCGCCCGCGACGAGCGCCTGGACGAGCTTGCCGGTCGCGATCCGACCCGATGGCAGGACGACGACGACCTCGAGCCCGGCCGCGGCACCGTACGCGGCGGCGGAGGCCGATGTATTCCCGGTCGAGGCGCAGACGATCGCCCGGGCACCCGACTCGAGTGCCTTGCCGACCGCGACGACCATCCCGCGATCCTTGAACGAGCCGGTCGGGTTCGCGCCCTCGACCTTCGCGTACAGCCGGTCGAGTCCGAGCTGCTGGCCGATCCGGCGCAGGTGGACGAGCGGCGTGAAGCCCTCGCCCAGGCTGACGATCGGTGTCGTGGCCGTGATCGGCAGGAACTCGCGGTAGCGGTCCGTCAGACGAGGGCGACCGGTCGACACGGGAGCCTCAGTCATCGCACGGGTAGAGGGTCAGGTCGACGCCCGGTGGCAGAAGGGCCGCAAATGCCGCGCGCGCCTCGTCGAGCGACACCCGCTCGCTGACGATCGCCGTCCCGTCGTCGAAGGCGACGGCGGCGGCCTCGTCGAGCGCCTCGGGCAGCCGCTCGGGCCGATCGACCGCCGGCAGGAAGCCGTACCAGTGGCGCGGCCCGGCGACGACCTCGTCGGGGCTGAGCGGGCCAGATTCGGACGCCCCCGCCTGGGGCAGCCCGGCCCAGGTCGAGCCGAGCCCGCGGGCGAGCGCGAGGATGTCGGCGAGGACGGCGCTGCTCGTCTCCGGGCCACCCGCGCCGGGACCGGCGATCCGGATCGTCCCGACCGGCTCGGCGTCGATCTCGACCCGGTTCGTCACCCCGTTCGTCCAGCCGAACGGGCTGTTCGCCGGGACGCACGTCGGCAGGACGGACGCCGCGATCCGGCCATCCCCGGTCCGCTGGGCCGTTGCGAGCAGCCGGATCGCGAAGCCGAGCGCGCGCCGCGCCCTCGATCTCGCGGTCGGTCACGCCGGTGATCCCCGGACGGCCGGTGCCTCGGGCCGTCGGCGGACGACGGGCGACGGCCGCTGGGTCGATCCACTCGCCGAAGGCGAGGCGGACGAGGATCACGAGCTTGTTCACCGCGTCGTCGCCCTCGACATCGCCGGTCGGGTCGGCCTCCGCGTAGCCGAGCGCCTGGGCCTCGGCGAGGGCGTCGTCGTACGGTCGGCCCTCCTCGGCCATCAGCGTCAGGACGTAGTTCGTCGTCCCGTTCACGACGCCCCGGACGCGCACGATCTCGTTCGCCGACAGGTCGGACGCCAGCGGCGAGAGGACCGGGATGCCGCCCCCGACGGCGGCCTCGAACCGCAGCGGCGCGCCGGTCCGACGCGCGGTCGCCTCGAGCTCCGGGCCGTGATGGGCGACGACGTGCTTGTTCGCGGTCACGACGGGCTTGCCCGCGGCGAGCGCCGAGGCGATGAGGGTGAAGGCAGGCTCCTCGCCGCCGATCAGCTCGCACACGACATCGGTCGTCTCGGACGCGACGAGATGGGCCGGGGCGTCGCTCACGAGGTGGGGCGGCAGGCCATCGGCGACCGCCTTGGCCGTGTCACGCACGGCGATGCCGGAGACGGCGACGGGCATCCCGCCGACGAGCGCGAGCCGGCTGCCACGCTCGAGGAGCCCTCGAGCGACCTCCCGGCCGACGGTCCCCGCGCCCAGGATCGCGACGCGCAAAGGGGGCCGGCCGGTGAGCATCGTGCCCATGGTAGCCGGTACACTCGGCCGCCATGACCACCCTCCCCGACCGGCCGCGGACATTCAGCGGGATCCAGCCGTCGGGCGTCGTCCACCTCGGGAACGATCTCGGCGCGATCCGAAACTACGTCCGCCTCCAGGACGAGGTCGAGGCGATCTACTGCATCGTCGACCTGCATGCCCTGACGTCGACGCACGACCCCGAGGCGCTCCGGACCCGGACCCGCGAGATGGCCTGTTCGCTCCTTGCCCTCGGGCTCGACCCGGAGCGTTGCTCGCTGTTCGTCCAGAGCCACCGGCCCGAGGTGACCGAGCTGATGTGGCTGTTCGCGACGGTCACGCCGGTGTCGTGGCTGGAACGGACGCCGACCTACAAGGAGAAGCGCGAGACCCAGCCCGACGACGTGAACCACGGGCTGCTCACCTACCCCGTCCTCCAGGCCGCCGACATCGTCCTGTACAAGGCGTCGCTGGTGCCCGTCGGCCGCGACCAGGCGGCCCACCTCGAGCTTTCGCGCGAGATCGTCCGGGCGTTCAACCACCGCTACGGCGAGACGTTCCCGGAGCCGCAGGCCGTCTACACCGAGGCGCCGACCGTCCTCGGGACCGACGGGGTCCGGAAGATGAGCAAGTCGGTCGGGAACACGATCGACATCCTTGCTGACCCCGACGTCATCCGGAAGCAGGTCATGTCGATGGTCACCGACACGCAGCGGATCCTGCGGACCGACCCGGGTCGACCGGAGGTCTGCAACGTCTGCCAGCTCCACCGCTTCTTCGGCGACGACTGGGAGGACATCCAGGACGGCGAGCGGACGGCCCGCACCGGCTGCGTCGACACGAAGCGGCTGCTGGCCGACCGGATCATCGCCCACTACGACGTCGCGCGGCAGCGCTACGCCGAGCTGATGGCGTCGCCGGCGCGCGTCGACGAGATCCTCGCCGCGGGCGCGGAGCGGGTCCGGCCGATCGCCGAGGCGACGATCGCCGAAGTGCGGCAGAAGATGGGCCTCCGCTAGACGATCTCGCGGCCCAGGGACGCGTCGTCAGCGTCCCGCGGCGGAGCCGGCGTCGAACATGTGTGCTATGGTCGGGGTCCGACGCATCATGCGGCGGTACGGACTTATCGGTGCCTGGATCGGCGCGACGCTGATCGACCGGGCGGCGTCGTCGGCCCGATCCACGCGACTCACTCCGGCTCCATCGCGGCCTGCGGCGCTGCTGGGATACACGGTCGGAACCAGCCCAGCCCAGGACCGAGAGGAGACCCATCATCGTCCGAACCGCCTTCGTCGCGACCTATCCACCGCGCCACTGCGGGATCGCTACGTTCACCCGCGACCTGGCTTCGACCACGTCCGATCGCGAAGTCGTCGTCCTGCACCCACCGGAGCAGCCGTCGACCGCCTACCCGATCGAGGTCCACCACCGGATCCTCAAGCAGGACCGTGCCGACCACATCCGGACAGCGGTCGCCCTGCGGCGCTGCGTCGGTGTCGTGTCGATCCAGCACGAGTACGGCATCTGGGGCGGCGAGGACGGCCGGCACGTCATCGACTTCGTCCGGGCCCTCGAGATCCCGTCGGTCACGACGCTCCACACGGTCCTGCAGCACCCGACACCCGGCCAACGCGAGGTCCTGACCGACCTCGTCGGCCGGAGCAGCGCGACGGTCGTCATGTCGCGCTCCGCAGCCGACCGGTTGGCGAGCGTGTACGGCATCGATCGTGGTCGGGTCCACGTCATCCCGCACGGTGTCCCGGATCTGCCGCTCGTCGACGCCGCCACCGTCCAGCCACGGCTGGGCGTCGAGGGCCGTCTCGTCATCCTGAGCTTCGGCCTGCTCGGTCCGGGCAAGGGCTATGAGCTCGCCATCGAGGCGCTGCCGGAGGTCGTCGCGGCCCACCCGAGCGCGCTGTACGTCATCGTCGGCGCCACCCATCCCGACCTGATCCGCAGCCAGGGCGAGGTCTATCGCCGAGGGCTTGAGGAGCGGGTCGCGCGGCTCGGCCTCCAGGACCACGTCCGGTTCGTCGACCGGTTCGTCGGGCGGGTCGAGCTGACCCGATGGCTCGAGGCCGCCGACGTCTTCGTGACGCCGTATCCGGACCTCGACCAGATCGTCTCCGGGACCCTGTCGTATGCGATGGGCGCGGGACGCGTGGTCGTGTCGACACCGTATGCCTACGCGCGCGAGCTGCTCGCCGGCGACCGCGGCGTCCTGGTGACTCCCGGATCCCCCGCGTCGCTCGGGACAGCCCTGATCGACCTCCTCGCGGATCCGGCCGGGCGGACGGCGATGGGCCGACGGGCCTACGCGTACAGCCGTGGGATGGTCTGGTCGTCCGTCGGGGCTGCCTACCGCGATCTGTTCGCCTCGGTCGCGGCGCCATCGCGGGCGCCGATCCGGCATGACCTGGTGTCCGCCGGTGTCTGACCTCGCGCCGCTGTACCCGGTCTGCCGGACCCACCTGCGGGTCATGACCGACGACGTCGGCATCTTCCAGCACGCCAGCGGGTCGCGCCCCGACCCGGATCACGGCTACTGCGTCGACGATGTCGCCAGGGCGGTCCAGGTCGACCTGCTCCACGGTCGCCAGCTCGGCTGGGTCGCCGTCTCCGAGAGCGCCTGGCGGGGGTCGCGGTTCCTCGCCGAGGCGTTCGATCCGGCCAGCGGCCGGTTCCGGAACTTCCGCTCGATCGACCGATCGTGGATCGGGGGGATCGGCTCGGAAGACAGCCACGCTCGAGCCGTCCTGGCGCTATCCGACATCGTCGCGTCGGCGCCGGATCCGGCTCTGGTCGAGCCAGCGATGACGCTCCTCGTCCAGGCGCTGCCGGCCGCGGAGGACTTCGTGTTCCCGCGAGCATGGGCATCCGTCGCGCTCGGCTGCTCACTGTTGCCCGACGCAGCCCTTCGGGGCGCTCCGGCCATCACCTTCGAGCGGCTGTGGGCCCGGCTCGACGGGCTGTTCCGCTCCGGGATGACGACCGCCTGGCGCTGGCCCGAGGATGTGCTGACCTACGAGAACGCCCTGCTCCCGCGTGCGCTCATCGCCGCTGGCGACAGGCTCGGTCGGACTGACAGCGTCGAGATGGGCCTGCTCTCGCTGGACTGGCTCATCGAGCAGCAGACGACCACGGACGGCCATCTCTCGCCGATCGGGAACGGCTGGTGGCCGAAGGACGGCCAGCGGTCGCGACTCGACCAGCAGCCGATCGAGGCGACGGCGCTGCTGCTCGCCGCCCACACGGCGTGGCAGGTCACGGGCTCGGCGGCCCTGCTGACTGCGATGGAGCGCTCCTACGCCTGGTACTTTGGGGCCAACGACCTCGGCATCCGGGTGGCCGACCCGGAGCGTGGCGCGTGCCACGATGGCCTGACCCCCCGAGGGGTCAACCTTAATCAGGGAGCCGAGTCGACCTTGATGTGGCTCATGGCCGCGGAGCACATCCGAGCGGTCCGCGACATCGACCCCATGGCCGTCGTCGCGGTCGGCCCGGGCAGGGTCCGGACGGACGACGTGGTCGCGACCGCCGAGCTCGCGACGCCAGGCCGGTGACCCGACCCGAGCCGCTCTTCCGTCGCGACCCGGCGAACCCGATCCTGTCCTCGCACGATGTGCCCTACCCGGCCAACTCCGTCTTCAACCCGGCCGCTGCGCGGGTCGGCGACGAGATCATCCTGCTCGTCCGCGTCGAGGACCTCCGCGGGATCTCGCAGCTCCACGTCGCGCGCAGCCGCGATGGGGTGACCGACTGGCGGTTCGATCCCGCCCCGCTCCTTCAGGCCGACGTCGATCAGGATCCGGAGGAGACCTGGGGCTGCGAGGACCCGCGCGTGACGTGGCTCCCGGAGCTCGAGGTCTGGGCGATCGCCTACACCGCCTATAGCCGTCGCGGTCCGCTGGTCGGATTGGCGACCACGCCCGACTTCCGGACCGTCACGCGACTCGGGCCGGTCATGCCGCCGGAGGACAAGGACGCGGCGCTCTTGCCGCGTCGGATCGATGGCCGCTGGGCGATGATCCACCGCCCCTCGCCCCTCCGGGGCGGCGCCCACATCTGGCTCTCATACTCCCCGGACCTGCGGCACTGGGGCGACCACCGGTTGCTGATCGAGGCCCGCGACGGCGCCTGGTGGGATGCCGGCAAGATCGGCCTCGGTCCCCCGCCGCTCGAGACGCCTCACGGCTGGCTGGTGATGTATCACGGCGTCCGCACGACCTCGGATGGACC
This sequence comes from uncultured Chloroflexia bacterium, assembly GCA_963729175.1. Classification (GTDB taxonomy): domain Bacteria; phylum Chloroflexota; class Limnocylindria; order Limnocylindrales; family CSP1-4; genus CAVSMY01. Next base: position 455,142 of record CAVSMY010000010.1, read on the forward strand.
GATCTATCGGGTCGGTCTCGGACTGCTCGACCTCGACGACCCCGGCCGGCTCCTGTATCGAACGGACACCTGGGTCTTCGGACCGGAGGCGCCCTACGAGATCACCGGCGACGTCGGACGCGTGGTCTTCCCGTGCGGCTGGGTCCACGATCCGATCGGCGACCGCCTGTTGCTCTACTACGGTGCCGCCGACACCGTCATCGGGCTGGCGACGGCGACGTTCAGCGAGGTCATCGAGCGCGTCTGCTCGTCACCCCGCATCTCGCGCGAGAGCCTCATCCGCGAAGAGGCAGCCCTGCCCCGAAGCTGACGATCGGTCGGGCCGGCTCGACGGCTCGCGGCTCGGCGGCACGGCGGCACGGCGGCATGGCGGCTCGGCGCTGCTGCGGCTTCGGCGGCCGGCGGCTCGGGCTCGGCGTGCTCGGCTCGGCGCGGCGGCTCGGCGGCTCGGGCTCGGCGGCATCGGCCCGCCCGCTCGACGGGCTCCGGCCCGGCGTGTCCGCCCCCGGCCGGGCGTGTCCACCCAGCGGGCCAGCCGTCGAACAGACGGTCGGCGCCTCACCACCTCGCCCAGGCCCCGGCTGCGAAACACCGCGTCCTCCGACGAGGTGCCCGCTGAGCGAGCCAGACGTCCAACGAGCCTGGATCCCGTGGTGCATCCGGCCGATCGGTGGACGGTAGGCCCGCCCGGCGGACAGCGGCGGGCCCGGACAGGTGGACCGATGTGGGCGTATCGAGGTTTCAGGGCCGCTCGCCGCCGCATCACCCGCCACGAGTCGCTGGGCGACTCAACGGACGAAGGACCGCCCCGACAGCGGGTGCGGACGGCTGGATCCCCGCCGTCCTCGGTCGTTCGAGCCGGCCAGCGGGTCAGCTGATGACGGAGACGCGACCGGTGGCGCTGCGGGCAAGCCCGGATCGCCCGTTGAACCGCCCCGCGGGTAGCGCCCCCGCGGGTACGGCGGCGTGCCCGGCGAGTCAGCGTCGTGCCCGGTGCCGGCTCGGGCCGTCCGGGCCCGTGCCGGGTCGGTCCGTGCGAGACACGGGCCGTCGCGGGATACCGACCGGACCGGCCGGTGATCAGCTGGTAAGGAGCCCGCGCTACCATGACCGGGTGGGGCGAGCGGGCACTCCCCCGTAGGCCCGTGACAGGAGGCCGACCGACCGAATGACGAGCTTCGAGTTCACGCCGCGCCAGCGCCGGTGGCTCGATGCCCTCCTGGTCCTCGCGACGGTGGTGGCGTTCTTCGTCGCCGCCCGCCTGCTCTGGGAGGTCGTGCTCGCCTTCGGCGACGTGATCCTCGTCTTCTTCCTGGCCTGGCTCATCGCCTTCATGATCGGCCCGCTCGCGTCGGGCCTGGCCCGGCTGATCCCGGCCCTCCCACGGGCCGCGTCGGTCGTCCTCGTCTACATCCTCATCTTCGTCCTGCTGTTCGGCATCTTCTTCATCGTCGCAGGGACCCTCGTCACCTCGATCAACGAGTTCATCGCGGGCCTGCCGCAGCTCGAGGCGGATCTGCCGGCAAGGCTCGCGCCCCTCCAGGACTTCCTCTCGAGCCTGGGCCTCCAGATCGATGTCCAGGCCCAGTTCGGAGCGCTCCTCGAGCTGGTCCGGGCGAACGCGACCGATATCCTCGGGCCGCTCCAGCAGATCGCGGTCGCCGGGATCGGCGTGATGGGCAACGTCCTGATCATCGTGATCCTCAGCCTGTACATCGCCGTCGACCGCCCGCGGATCCAGCGCTTCCTCCTCCGCCTCGTCCCGTCGGCCTACGCCGACGAGGCGAACCTCCTCCAGGACAGCGTCTATCGCTCGTTCGGTGGGTTCATCCGGGGCCAGCTGCTCCTCGGCCTCGCGTACGGCGCGATCGTCTTCGTCGCCGCGGCCGTCTTCGGGGTCGATTTCAGCGTTCTCGCGGCGGTCGCCTCGGGAATGCTCATGGCGATCCCGTTCTTCGGGCCGTTCATCGCCTGGGCGCCGCCGGTGCTCGCCGCGATCGCCTCCCAGCAGGAGGCGATCATCCCGGTCCTCGTCGTGGTGGGGGCCGGCTGGTTCGTCGTCATGAACATCCTCCAGCCCCGTCTGATGGCGGGGGCCGTCGGATTGCATCCGATCGTCGTCCTGGGCTCGGTCCTGATCGGGATCAAGGTCGCCGGCATCGCCGGGGCGATCTTCGGGATCCCGATCGCCGCGATCATCAGCTCGTTCTTCTTCTTCTATCTCGAGCGCCAGCGAGGCCCGACGATCACCGAGCGGGCCGCTCGCCGCGTCGAGGATCGCGAGGGCCGGCCGGTCCGGATCCCGCGGGAGCCCTCACCGGGCCGCGACCCGGACGTCGACGACGGCCCCACGAACGAGCCCTCGACGGCGCCCGTCCCGTGACGCCGGCCCCGCCCATTCCGGCGCCCGTCCCGTGACGCCGGCCGCGGCCCTGACGCCGGCCGCTCCGACGAGCGATCGACGAGGATGACCGAGCGTCGCGATCCGCCCCCGGACATGACCCGCGAGCGCGCCCGGACCGAGCGCCGGGATCTCGACCGCGAGCGCGGCGAGCCGGTCGCCGGAGCTGGTCGCCGATCCGGCGGGAAGGGCACAGGCCCGAGCCGATCGAGCCCCACCCTGCCGCGCCGGCTGGCCGACTGGGACCGTCCGCCGCGGATCCTCGTGACCAACGACGATGGCGTCGAGTCGCGCGGGCTGCTGGCGCTCAAGCAGGCCCTCGATCCGATCGGCGAGGTGACGGTCGTCGCGCCCGACACGAACCAGAGCGCGGTCGGACACCAGAAGACGCTGATGCGCCCGCTCCGGGTCCGCGAGCGCCAGCTCGGCGACGGGTCGCTCGCGTACTCGGTCGACGGCTCCCCGACCGACGCGGTCAGCCTCGCGTTCCTCGGCTTCTTCGACCACGGCTTCGACCTTGTCGCCGCGGGCATCAACTACGGCGCGAACCTCGGCGACGACATCACCTACTCGGGCACCGTCAGCGCGGCGATGGAGGGCGTGATCAACAGCTGCCCGGCGTTCGCGATCTCGCAGGAGTACTACGAGCATCCCGACTTCGAGCTGGCCGCCTCGGCGGCGACCGTCGTCGCCCGGAACATCCTCGAGCACGGGCTGGCCGAGGGCGAGCTGATCAACGTCAACGTCCCCGCCGTCTCGCTCGAGGACTGCGAGGGCTTCGAGGTCACCCGCCTCGGCAAGCGCATCTACCAGGACGAGCTCCTCGAGCGTCTCGACCCGCGCGGCATCCCGTACTACTGGATCGGCGGCCCGCCACCATCGGGTCTGGCGCGCCGCGGGACGGACTTCCATGCCGTGGTCAATCGCCGCATCGCCGTGACGCCGATCCATCTCGACCTGACCGGGGTCCGGCTGCTCCGCCGGCTCCGGACGTGGTCGTGGGAGCTGGCTCCGGGCGACGGCCAGCCACCGTCGCGCTGACCGACTCCGGCGAGGCGCGCTTCAGCGGTCGATGAGCCCGACCGACGGCGGGATCTTGAGCCAGCGGCTCACGACGACCTGGATCGGGACCGCGGCGAACCAGACCAGCCATGCCAGCCGCGTCTCGACGAGGGCGATCGGGATCGAGAGGGCGAAGACGACCGGCACGCTGACCGCCCGAAGAGCGATCCGTCGAGCCAGGTCCGGGCTGACGTCGGCGGATGCCAGATGCGCGATGCGGGTCGGATAGACCCACAGTAGCGTCGAGAGCAGGCCGGCCAGGACGACGAACGTCGCGTACAGCGTGGCCCCCGTCGGGGTGTCCCCCTCGGACGCCACGACCGAGGTCGGGAACGGCAGCAGGGCGATGAAGAACAGCAGCAGGAGGTTGATGGCCAGGAGCCGCGAGTCAAGCCGTTCGACCCGCCTGAACGTCCGCAGGTGGCCGATCCAGAACTGGGCGATGACGATGAAGCTCAGGGCGAACGCCCAGATCTGCGGCGCGAGCTCCGCGAGCGCCCGCCGCAGGGCCTCATCGGACTCGATCCGCGTGTCGGGCAGGCGGATGTCGATGGCGAGCAGCGTGATGGCGATAGCGAACACTGCGTCGGAGAAGAACACGACCCGCTCGATGCCGAGGGCGAATCGCCGTTCCGCCGCGACGTCCTCCGACGGTGTCGCAGCTGGCCGTGCGACGGTCGCGGGATCAGATGGCTCAGCCATGGCGGCAGCGTAGCGCCGCCAGACGGTCGAGAGGACCGGAGGCGTACGATCGACCGGATCAGCGCGCCGACGCCCTGACACCCGACGGCAAGGTGCCGAGCGGCGAAGCCGGCGCGAACGTCGACCTGGGTGGGATGCTCGAAGGCCTCGCCGGCGCGGCGAGCGGATCGGGCGGCTCGCTGGGCGGGCTCGGCGACATCCTCGGAGGGCTGACGAAGGACTCCTCCGGCTAGGAACGCTCTCCTCGGCGACCCGCGTCCCGGGTACGATCGGGTCGTGCAAGGATCCTGCCGGCACAGACAGAGCGCCACGATCGTCTGAGCCCCGCGATGTCCCCATCCCCGCGCCCGCGCTCCTGGACGATCCCGCTCGGCCGTCGGTTCGCGCGGTCGCTGGTCGTCGGCGTGACCCTCGTCCTTCTCCTCACCAGCGGCGCGACAGCGATCGACGGCACCAGGCCGACGGCGACCCTCCTCGCTCCCGTCGCATCACGGCCGGTCCCGCGCGACGCGCTCGTGAGGGTCCGCTTCAGCAAGGCGGTCATCGCTGTCTCGAGTGACTCCCTGACGCTCACCGTCGACGGCCGACCGATCGCCGGCGATGTCACCTACGAGGCCGTCACGCGGACCGCGACCCTCCGGCCTCGACGGCCCTTGCCGGCCGGGGCAGCCGTCGTCGTGACGGCCGGCGGTGAGATCCGAGACCCAGCCGGCAACCCGCTCCGGCCAGCGCGATGGACCCTCAGCATCGCGGCTGAGCCCCTGCGACCGAGCGTCGCCTCGGTCTCTCCGGGTGGTGGGAAGCTCGACGTCCAGCCGTGGTCGCCGATCGTCATCCGCCTCGCGAAGCCGATCCGGTCGACCGCTGGGATCGGCGTCGCTCCGATCGCCGGACCAGCGGTCAGCGCGGCGGTGACCCTCGGTCCCGATCGTCGGACCGTCACGATCCGCCCGACCGAGCATCTCGAGATCGGCCAGGCCTACCGCGTCATGGTGCCGGCTGCGATGGTCGACCCGGCGGATCGCGCCGCGGTCCCGTGGACAAGTACGTTCCTCGTCACGAGCGAGCCGGTCGCCCATGTCGGGCCGGCCTTCACCTATCCGCGCGATGCGGTCATCTCCGCCTGGCACGTCCCGGCGGTCGACCTGCCACTCGTCGCGACGATGGGCGTGACCGTCATCGTCAAGAAGTTCAACCGGACCGACGATCCGACGACGTACCTCGACGAGGCGGCGATGGTCGGGGTCAAGGTGCTCGTCGGCTTCGACTACGTGTACGAGGACGGCTCCCCGGACCTCGCGGAGGCACGCTCGCTCGCGCGCAGCCTGAAGGGCCATCCGGCGCTCTACGGGTTCCTCGCCGCGACCGAGCCGGAGGCGGTGGGCCTGACCCGGGCCCAGCTCCAGGGCCTGTATCGCGCCTTCAAGGCCGGCGACCCGAACGCCGTCGTGATGCTCTCCCTCGGGAATGCCCGACTGTTCCCGACTTGGGCGCCGACACATCTCGGGCCCGGCACCGCCGACGCGGTCATCTGCGAGTTCTACCCGGTCGTCTCCCGCTCCGTGGAGAACCCGGACGGCTGGACGTCCGGATCCGATCGGATCCTGCAGGCATGGCGCGCGACACTCGACGCCGTCATGCCCGGGACGCCGGTCTGGGGAAGCATCGCGGTCCACACGTACCGGCCCGGGGAACGCCGCTCACCGAGCCTCGCGGAGATGGCGGACGAGGCTCGGGACCAGTTCCGCTACACGGACGCGGTCGGGCTGTCGGTCTACCCGTGGAACACACCGAGCTACCTCGACGATCTCCGGCGGGACCCGACCCGGCAGGCCTGGTTCACCGAGCTGGTCAACGCGATCCGCGCCGGCACCCTCTGACGGTCTCGGCGGGCTGCCGGGAGCCCGAGGCTCAGCGGCGCGACCAGACCTTCCGGTCGGCCAGGATCTCGTGGGCGGCGTTCCGTCCCGGCCAGCCGGTCACGCCGCCGCCCGGATGGGCACCCGAGCCGGCGAGATACAGACCCTCGACCGGCATCCGGTATCGGGCGTGGCCGAACAACGGCCGCCAGGCGTAGAACAGGTCGAGGGTCGGCTCACCGTGGAGCGGGTGCCCGCCGGTCAGACCGAAGTCGCGCTCGAGGTCGACCGGGGTGAGGACCTGGCGGGCCGTCACGAGGCCGCCGATCCCGGGTGCGACCGACTCGAGGGTCGCGATCACGGCGTCGCCGAGGGCCTCCCGGCGCTCGTCCCATGACCCGCCATCGCGCAGGCCATACGGGGCGTACTGGGCGATGACGCTCATGACCTGGGTGCCCTCCGGGGCACCCTCGACGAGGAGTGGATCGACGAGCGAAGGGATCGTCGCCTCGAGGACGATCGGATCGGAGACCCGGCCGTACTTCGAGGCATCGAATGCCCGCTCGAGCGCGTCGATGCCCGGGGCGACGACGATCCGGCCGCGCAGGAGGCGCTCGTCCTCACCCGCAGCCGTGAACCGGGGCGTCCCGGCGAGGGCCAGGTTGACCTTTGCGACCACGCCAGGCATCCGGATGTTGCCGGCCCGCCAGCGCAGCGATGGCCCGACGGTCACCGGATCGACGAGCGACGTGAGGAGCCGCCGGGGGTCGACGCCGGCGACGACGATCCGGGCCGGAACCTCCTCGCCGGAGGCGAGGACGACCCCGTTGGCGCGGCCGTCGTTCGTCGCGATCGAGACGACCTCGGCGTCGGTCCGGACCTCGCCGCCGTGCATCCGGACGGCCGCCTCGAGGGCCGCGGACAGGGCGCCAGGCCCGCCCCGCGCGATGACGGTCTCGCCGGCCGCGCCACCGTCGGTCCCGGCGGAGTCCATCAGCAGGTGGGCAGCCGAGCCGCCCGACCATGGGCCCAGCGAGGCGTATCGGACCCCGCGCCAGGCGATCGCCGCGCGGATCGCATCCGACTCGAACGACTCGGCGACGAAGTCCGCCACCGCCATCGGCAGGACCCGCAGGATCGTCCGGGCGTCGTGCCGGCCGAGGCCGCGGAACGTCCGCCCGAGGGCGAGCCCGCGGAGCGCGTCGCCGATCCCGGGCGAGGCGATATCCGGCGGCGTCGAGCCCATCACGTCGGCCAGGAATCCGCCGAGCGAGCGGACGAGCCGGTCGAACCCGTCGTAGGCCTCGGCGTCGGCGACCGACCAGGCCTGCAGGCCATCGGCGGTGCGGGCGACGTCGCCCCGCAGGACGACCGCCCGGTCCTCGCCCGGCTGGGGCGCGAAGACCCGGACCTCCGGCGCCACGAGGGCCAGGCCATGGGCCTGCAGGTCGAGGTCGCGGACGATCGACGGCCGGATCCGCCCGACGGTATGGGCCAGTGTCGGCACGCGGGTGAATGGCGCGAGCTCCGAGGTGCCGACGGCGCCGCCGGTGGCGTGTCGCCGCTCGAGGACCATGACCCGACAGCCGGCCCGGGCGAGATACGCTGCGGCGACGAGCCCGTTGTGGCCGCCCCCGACGATGATCGCGTCGTACGTCGCCATCAGGCGGCCCTCCGACCGCGGGCCCGGAGGACCTCGAGCGCGGCGAGGCGGCCGTTGGCGCCCATGATCCCGCCGCCCGGGTGGGTCGATGACCCGCACAGCCAGAGATCGCGGATCGGCGTCCGGAAGCGGGCATACCCGGGGACCGGACGGCTGAAGAACAGCTGCTCGAGCGACAGCTCGCCCTGGAAGATGTTGCCCTCGGTCAACCCGGTCATCCGCTCGATGTCGAGCGGCGTCAGGACCTGGCGACCGACGATCAGGTCGCGGAACCCCGGTGCGAACTCGGAGATCCGGTCGATGACCGTGTCACCGAACGCCTCACGGTTGTCGTCCCAGGTCCCCAGCTCGGGCGCCAGGTGGTAGGGCGCGTACTGGACGAAGCAGCTGACGACGTGCTTGCCGGGCGGGGCCATCGACGGATCGACGAGGGTCGGGATGATCATGTCGATGTACGGCCGGCGGCTCCAGTGACCGTACTTCGCATCGTCGTAGGCCTGCTCCATCTCCTCGATCGACGGCGAGAAGGAGATCGCGCCGCGGAGATGCTCTCCGACGCCCGGCAGGGCGGTGAACTCCGGGAGGCCGTCGAGGGCCAGGTTCACCTTGCCCGAGCTACCGCGGAACTTGAACCGCCGGACTTCGGTCTCGAAGTCGGCGTCGAGCGTGCCCGGCTCGACGAGCGAGAGGAACGTCCGCCGGACGTCGGTGCTTGCGAGCACGACCGAGGCAGCGATCTCGTCGCCGCCTTCGAGGACGACCCCGGTGGCGCGGCCGTCCCGGATCGCGATCCGCTCGACCCGGGCATCGGTCCGGATCTCGGCGCCCTGGGCCCGGGCCGCGCTCCCGATCGCGTTCGAGATGCCGCCGGTGCCACCCTTCGGGATGCCCCAGGCCCGGAACGCGCCATCGATCTCGCCCATGTAGTGGTGGAGCAGGACGTACGCGGTGCCGGGCGAGCGGACGCCCTGGTACGTCCCGATGATGCCGGATGCGGACATCGTCGCCTTCAACGGGTCGGTCTCGAACCACTGGTCGAGGAAGTCGGCGGCGCTCATCGTCATGAGCTGGACGAAGACGGCCTGCTGGCGCTCTGGCAGCCGCTGGAACTCGCGCAGCAGCCCCGCCAGGGGCAGGAACTCGCGCGGGTCGCGGCCGGTCGGATCGGGCGGCACGATGCCGAGGATGGGCTTGATGAACTTCGCCATCTCGACCATCAGCTGGCCGTACTCCTCGTACGCCTCGGCGTCCGAGAGGCTCCAGCGCCGCAGCTCGCGGATGGTCCGGCCGTGGTCGTTGACCCGCCAGACGTAGTCGCCGCCGCCGGCCGCCGGCCCATCGCCCGGTCGGAGGGGGGTGAACGTCCCGTCGAGCGGCAGGATGTCGAGACCGTGCTTGGGGAGCTCGAGCTCGCGGATGATCTCCGGCCGGAGGAGCGAGACGACGTAGCTCATCTGGCTGAACCGGAAGCCCGGCACGACCTCGGCCGTCGAGGCCGCGCCACCGAGGTACGGGTTCTGCTCGAGGACCAGCGTCCGGAGGCCGGCCCGGGCGAGGTACGCGGCGCTGACGAGGCCGTTGTGGCCGCCACCGATGATCACCGCGTCGAAGCGCTCGGACACGCGTTCTCCTCGCCGTCAAGCACCGTGGATGGGACGGACGCAGTCTACCAGCGGCTCCCCCGGCGCTGGTCGATCGGGCGGCGCGGGGCAGCTCACATCACGGCCCGGGTCGTGTGCTACGGTGTGTGCATCTTCTGCACACTCGGAGTCACACGATGGGCCTCGTCAGGACGAACATCACGCTCGCGAAGGAGACGCTCGACCTCATCGACGAGGTCGCCGGACCGCGTGGTCGGAGCCGTTACATCGCCGACGTCGTGAGCCGCCAGGTCCGCCGCGACCGCGCCCGCGACGTCTTCCGGAAGTACGCGGGCGCCCTGAGGGGCTCCACCTCGTGGGGCCGGACCGACGAGGAGGTGGACGAGTACTTCCGGAAGCTCCGCGCCGAGTGGGACGACCGACTCGAGCGCCTTTGGGCACCACAGGAGTCTGATGCGCTACCTACTGGACTCGACGTTGTTCATCGATCTGGCGGTCGGTCGACCGGGCGTCGCCGAGCTCGTGGAGTCGCTGTTCAGCGAACCGAATGACCTCTATACCTGCGATGTGGTGGTCGCCGAGGCGTTGACCGGCGGCAGCGACGAGGAGCGCGCCGGGATCGGCGCCCTCCTGCAGGCCCTGGAGTACGTGTCCACGAGTCCTGACGCCGCCGTCTGGGCAACTGAGTCCCGAAGGCGCCGCAAGGCCACGAGTGGGCGATCGCTCGGTGACGCGATCGTCGCCGCCGTCGCCTGGTCGCTCGAGGCGACCGTCGTGACCCGCAACCCGAAGGACTTCGAGGCCCAGGGGGTCCCCGTCCTCGCCTACGGCTGAGGCGTCATACTTCCGCTCGTCCCGCAGCCCGGAGGAGCCCTCGGCGTGAGCGTCGGTACCGCGTTCCATCCCCGCACCGCGCCCCTGAACCGCAAGCAGCAGTGGCGGGAGTGGTCCGGCTACTTCGCCTCGTCGGTCTACGCCGACGCCCACGACATCGAGTACAACGCGATCCGCGAAGCGGCAGCCCTCATCGACGTCAGCCCGCTCTACAAGTACCGCATCACCGGCCTTGGGGCGGAGGCTCTGCTCGATCGGGTGATCACCCGAGACGCGACACGCATCGCGGTCGGGCAGGTCGTCTACACCCCATGGTGCGATGAGCACGGCAAGGTCATCGACGACGGCACGGTCCACCGGCTGGCCGCCTCGGAGTTCCGGCTCACCGCGGCCGATCCCCAGTACCGCTGGCTGTCGCTCAACGCCGCCGGGCTCGACGTCACGATCGACGACGTCAGCGCAGCGATCGCGGCGGTCGCGCTCCAGGGGCCGCTGTCGCGGGACGTCCTGGAGGCCGCGACGGGCGAGTCGTTCGCCGACCTGCGCTACTTCCGGCGGCGACCAGCGAAGATCAGCAAGGGCCGCGGCGCGATCGCGATCGACGTCTCGCGAACGGGCTACACCGGCGACCTCGGCTATGAGGTCTGGGTCGCCGCCGAGCGCGCGGCCGATGCCTGGGACGCCCTGATGGCGGCCGGCCAGGGCCACGCGATCCGACCGGCCGGGATGCTGGCCCTCGACGTCGTCCGTCTCGAGGCCGGGCTGATCCTGCTGGAGGTCGACTACACATCGGCCCGCCACGCGATGAACCCGGACCAGAACTACTCGCCGTCCGAGATCGGCCTGGGCCGGCTCGTCGACCTCGACAAGACCGGCGACTTCGTCGGCCGCCGGGCGCTCGCCGCCGAGCACGCCGCCGGTGGCCCGGCCCGCCGGCTCGTCGGCCTGGTCCTCGACTGGTACGGCATCGAGGGCCTGTTCAGCGCCCAGGGCCTGCCGCCGGCGATCTCGCCGGTCGTCGACCGCTCGCCGGTGCCGGTCTTCGCCGAGGGCCGCGGCCAGATCGGCCGGGTCACGAGCCATGGCTGGAGCCCGATCCTCAAGCAGATGCTCGCCCTGGCCTCGGTGCCGGCCGCCTACGAGCGACCCGGCACCACCGTCGAGGTCGAGTGGTCGGTCGAGGGTCGGCGGAGCCGGGTGAAGGCGCGGGTGACCGAGCTGCCGTTCCTCGACCTGCCGCGCAAGCGGTCCTGAGATGGGCATCGACTTCGCCGACTTCGATGCCCTCGTCGACGAGCGGATCGATCGCTGGACCGACGAGCTCGCCCAGCTCTGCCGATTCCCGTCCGAGCAGGGCGACCGCGAGGCCCTCGAGGGAGCGGCCGACTGGACCGCGGAACGGCTGCGGGCCCTCGGCGCCGACGTCGAGATCCTGACGATGCCCGATGCCGCGCCGCTCGTCGTCGGCGAGATCGGCCAGGGCCCCCGGACGATCACCATGGTCCAGCACTACGACGTCCAGCCTGCCGTCCCGCTCGAGCTGTGGACCGCTCCACCGTACGAGCCCGAGGTCCGCGACGGCCGGCTGTACGCCCGCGGCGCGACCGACAACAAGGGCGAGTTCCTGCCTCGGCTGTGGGCCGTGGAAGCGTGGCTCGACGCGGTCGGCGAGCTCCCCTGCCGCGTCCGGTTCCTCGTCGAGGGCGAGGAGGAGTACGGCAGCGAGCACCTCGACGCCTACCTCGACAGCCGACCCGAGCTGCGCCGCGCCGATGCGGCGCTGATCGAAGGTGGCGGGCTCGACATGCGCGGCCGGCCGCTCATCACCGGCGGCGGTCGCGGGATCGTCGTCCTGGAGCTCGTCTGTCGGACGATCGCCTACGACGCCCACTCGAGCATGGCCGTCCTCCTGCCGAACGCCGCGGTCCGGCTGGTCCAGGCGCTCGCGACGTTCTGGCACGCCGATGGGACCCCGGCGATCGAGGGTCTCGACACCGGCCTCCGACCGCCGACGGCCCAACAGCTCGCGGTCGTCGACGCGGCGCCGTTGTCGATCCTCGACGACATCCGGAACGAGGCCGGCGTCAGCGCATTCATCGGCGGGCGCGAGGGTCGCGAGGCCCTCCGGGCGATGACCTTCTCGCCGACCCTGAACATCCAGGGCCTCTGGTCGGGCTTCATCGGCCCGGGCGACAAGACGATCACCCCGGCCGAGGCGCACGTTCGCCTCGACATCCGGATCGTCCCGGATCAAGATCGAGGCGGACATCGTCGCCGCGGTCCGTGCCCACCTCGACGGTCACGGCTTCGGCGACATCGAGCTGGTCTCCGAGCAGGGCGAGCGGGCCTGGTGGACGCCGACCGACCACCCGCTCGTCCAGGCCGCGGCCCGAGCGTCGGAGGACGTGGCCGGTCAGGACGCCGACATCGTCGTCGCGTTCTCGGGGACCGTGCCGATGTACCAGGTCTGCGCCGCCCACCGCGTCCCCGCGACGACCCTGGGCTCGGGTCGCGACGACTGCCATGCCCACGCCCCGGACGAGAATGTCCGGATCGAGGACCTGGCCACCGCGGCTCGGATCACCGGGCGGTTCCTCGAGCGCTTCGCCGACGCCCCGGAGATGCCGCCGGTCCCCTGAACGCGAGCCGGGCTGCGCGCTCCCGGGCGCGAGGCGCTACGCGAGAGCGTCGAGGAAGCGCTCGAGGCCCGCGACAGCCTCGGGCAGATCCGTCCGCCCCAAGCCGAGGCGGAAGTGGTCGCCCCCGAAGCCGAAGACTGATGACGGCAGGAGGAGGACGCCCTCCGCTTCGACGAGCTCGGCGGAGAAACGGTCGATCGGGCCGCCGCGGAGGAGCCGCGGGAATGCCACCGAGCCGGCTCGTGGGCGGACCCAGGCGAAGTGGTCGGACCGCTCCTCGAAGAAGCGATCCATCTCCTCGAGGTTGGCCGCCACGATCGAACGTGATCGCGCCAGGACGGTGTCCCGGGCCCGGAGGCCGATGAGGGCGAGGACCTCCGACGGGGCCGACGAGCAGATCGTCGTGTAGTCCTTTATCGCCGCGCAGCGCTCCAGGAGCGCCCGGTCGTGCGTGGCCAGCCAACCGATCCGCAGCCCGGCCAACGCGAACGACTTCGACATCACACCGAGCGAGACGCCCCTGCTCGGGTAGGCATCGACGCCGGCCGGGAGCCGGTCCGCCGGGTCGACCTCGAGAAGCCGGTACACCTCGTCGGCGAGCAGCACCGCGCCGACGGCCTCACACGCCTCGACGACCGCCGCCCACTCCTCGCGCGTCGGGAGCATCCCGGTCGGGTTGTGCGGCGCGTTGACGACGACGAGGCGCGTGTCCGCGTGGATCGAGCGCCGGAGTCGCTCGACGTCGAGCGACCAGCCGTCCTCCTCGCGGAGGGCGTGAAGGCTGACCTTCGCCCCGCCCGCGCGTGCGACCTCATACAGGCTCTGGTAGCCGGGCCAGGTGCAGACGACGTGGTCGCCGGGTCGGACGAGGGCGTTGATCAGGCAGAAGATCGCTTCCTCGGCACCCGCGAAGACCAGCACGTCCTCGGCCGCCGCTGACTCGTACAGCGAAGCGATCTCGGCCCGCAGGAGCGGATGCCCGGTCGCCTCGGTGTAGCCCAGCCGCAGGCCGGCCCACATCGCCCGCGTCTCGTCGTCAGCGAGGGCCAGGAGCTCCGCCATCGGGAAGGCCTCGACGTCCGATGCGCACAGGAGGTGGCGGACGGCGAACTCCCAGCGGGCGAAGAAGCGCTCGAGGGCGAAGTCGGCGATCTGCATCGTCGGATGATGGACCGCCCGTCGGCCTCACGGGCTACGCTGGCGTCATGCCCTCCCCCATCGTCCTGGTCGGGTCGCCGACCGCCCTCGGCGGCCACTTCGGCGGGATGGAGCGCACGCCCGCCGCGGTCCGGGCGGCGGGACTGCTCGACCGGCTGGCCGCGCGGCCCGGGCTGTGCGACACGGCGATCGAGGACGCCGGCGACGCCCCGGTCGAGCCGGGCTGGGCCTCAGACCCGGATCGTCGGGCGAAGAACCGGGCGGCGCTCCTCGTGAACCTGCCCCGGATCACCTCGGCGGCGGCGGACGCGCTCGCTGCTCGACGGGACGACACTCGGCTCTTCGCCCTGGGCGGCGATTGCACCTCGCACGCGGCCGCGCTCGCCGGCCTCCGACGCGCCCGTCCGGACCGGACGCTGGCGCTCGCCTGGTTCGACGCCCATGGCGACTTCAACACGCCCGACACGACTCCGTCGGGAAACGTCTGGGGGATGCCGTTCGCGATGGCTTGCGGGCGCGGCGATGCCGATCTCGTCGCGGCCGTCGATGGTCCGACGGTCGATCCGCGTCACGCGGCGCTGCTTGGCGGGCAGGTCCTCGACGAGACCGAGTCGCGGATGCTGGCGGCCTCGCCGATCGCGCACTTCGGAGCCGGGATGCTCGGCACGCCCGCAGGCATCGCCGCACTCACCGGCTGGGCCGCCGCCGCGGCCGCCGAGGTCGGCGGCCTCTACATCGCCTTCGACCTCGATGCCCTCGATGGCGACGATGGCTGGGCCCTGACGATGCCGGAGCCGAACGGTCTGTCGCTCGCCACCGCGCTGGCGGCGGTCCGGACTCTCGCCTCCGCGATACCGGTGGTCGGGTTCGGCGCGACGGCGGTCCTCATCACCGAGGCCACGCCGGCCGACGCGATCGAGCGCACCGTCGACGCGATCGCCGCCCTCGCCGAGGCGGCACTCGGGGATCCGGGTCGGGACCGGCCGTCGGCGTCGGGATCTGGCCGATCGGCTGCCGTGAGCGTCCCCCTTATGGGTGACCCGCCGACGGGGACGGTCTAGCTGCGCAGGCCCGCCATCGCCGGGTCGACCCCGAAGACGGAGCGGAGCCGACCTGGGTCGAGGACCTCGTCGGGCGGGCCGTCGACGACGATCCGACCGTCGTCGAGCAGGACGATCCGAGGGAAGAACGCCGCCGCGAGGTGGAGGTCGTGGAGGACCGCGATGACCGTCGTCCCGTCGGTCATGTTCAGATCGGCCAGGAGCTCCATCGCCTCGACCCGGTGGCGCAGGTCCAGGTGGACGGTCGGCTCGTCGAGGAGCATGACGGGCGCCGACTGGGCGACCGCAAGGGCGATGAGCACGAGCTGCCGCTCGCCGAGCGAGAGCTCGCGGGCGTCGCGGTCGCGGAGGTCGGTGATGCCGACCCGCTCGATCGCCCGGGCGACGATCCGGCGGTCCTCCTCGCTCGCGCCCCGGAAGCCCTGCTCGTAGGGCAGCCGGCCGAGCCCGACGACGTCCTCGACGCGGGCCGCGAACGGCAGCGTCGTGAGCTGCGGGACGACGGCGATCCGGCGGGCGATGTCGCGGCGTTCGAGCGTCGCGACCTGGTCGCCGCCGATCAGCGCCTCGCCCGCGGTGGGCACGAGCGTCCCGGCGATGACCCGCAGGAGGGTCGATTTGCCGGCGCCGTTCGGCCCGACGAGGGCGAGCCGCTCGCCCGCCGCGACGGCGAGCGATACGCCGCCCAGGACCTCCCGGGCCCGGTAGGCCGCCCGCACATCGCGCAGCTCGAGGATCGGCGGAACCGGATCGAGCGTCGGCACGGCCGCCACGGCGGTGGCGATCGTCGCGGCGGTCACAGCTCGTAGCCGGTCCGGGCCCGGCGCAGCAGGAGGAGGAAGAACGGCGCACCGATCACCGCGGTGACGACCCCGACGGGGATGTCGCCGAGCATCCGGGCGCCCAGGTCGGCGACCGACAGCAGGACGGCCCCGTAGATCGCCGAGATGGGGATGACGAGCCGGGCGTGCGGCCCCACGACGAGCCGGACGAGGTGCGGGATGACGAGGCCCACGAAGCCGATCAGCCCGGACACGGCGACCGCCGCCGCGGTGACGAACGAGGCGAGGCCGAAGAGGATCCGGCGCTCGTGCCGGACGTCGATCCCAAGATGGGCGGCCGACTCCTCACCAAGCAGCATCCCGTCGAGCGACCGCGCCCGGGCGAGGATCAGGGCCGACCCGACGAGGATGAGCGGCGTCGCGACGAGGAGGCGCGGCCAGGTCGCGCCGTCGAAGCCGCCGAGGAGGAAGTCGAAGATCTGGCGCAGCCCGGCACCCGACAGGTACATCGCCATCGCCAGACCCGCCGCGAGCAGCGAGCCGACCGCGTAGCCGGTCAGGAGCAGCCCCGTGAGTGGCGCGAGCGAGCCGGTCCGGGACAGCGACCAGACGACCCACACGGCGAGGATCGCGCCGACGAACGCGAGCCCGTGGAGGAGCCCGAACTCGAGGATGACGATGCGGACCGGGATGATCACCGCGATCGCCGCCCCGAGCGCGGCACCCGACGCCGTCCCGAGCACGTACGGATCGGCCAGCGGGTTCCGGAGCAGGCCCT
The DNA here is from genome assembly GCA_963729175.1 of uncultured Chloroflexia bacterium. GTDB lineage: Bacteria > Chloroflexota > Limnocylindria > Limnocylindrales > CSP1-4 > CAVSMY01. The sequence continues at coordinate 471,682 of CAVSMY010000010.1, forward strand.
GGAAGGTGACGCCGGCGACGGCGAGCCCGAGACCGACGATCATCGCCATGAGGACCCGGGGCAGCCGCAGGTCCACGATGATCGTCTCCATCGCCGGTGTCCACGTCACCGGGAGGTCGATCCCGAGACCCCGATGGAGGAGGACCGCGAGGGTCTGGAGCGGCGCGATCGGAACGCTCCCGAAGGCAACGCCCGCCACGAGCGCGGCGACGAGCGCGACCAGGCCGACGAGGCCGACCACGGCGGGCCGGCTCCGGAGGCGGGCCGCTCGGTCCGCTTGGATCCCGCCCGTCGCGATCGTCTCGCCGCGCGTGGCCATCGCCTAGGGGGTGGCGCTCGGCGCGGGCGTCGGGAGCGTGACGTCGGGGTGGATCGCGGCGACGAGGGCCCGCAGCCCATCCGTCAGTCGCGGCCCGGGCCGGGTCACGACGATGTCGTCGATCGGGAAGATCGCGCCGCTCTTCACGGCGCTGATGCCCGCCCAGCCGGAGCGGGCCTTCACCTGGTCGGCGGTCGTGCCGTACGCGGCGTCGCCGAGCAGGATGACCTCCGGATCGGCCGCCACGACCTTCTCCGGGTCGATCATGTAGCTCGCGTCGGTCGTGACCGGAGTCGAGGCCGCCTTCGCCATCATCTCGCTGTAGATCGAGTCGGCCGGGACGGTGAACAGCCCGCCGTCGGCGCTGATCTCGTAGAAGACCGTGGGCTTGGACTCGCCCGCGACGGCCGTCTCGACGGCCTCGAAGTCGTCCTGCATCCAGGTCACGAGCGCGTCCGCCGCGGCGGTCTCTCCGACCGCCTGACCGACCAGGTCGATGTCCTTCAGGGCTCCGTCGATGTCGGTGGCGGAGACGACGACGACCGGGATCTTGGCCGACCGGAGCTGCGCCAGGGAGTCGGGCGAGTTGAGGTCCGCGCCGCCGGCCAGGACCAGGTCCGGCTGGAGCGCGACGATCTTCTCGACGTCGACGCCCTGGTACGTCGCGACCTCGGGGATCGAGTGGGCCGCCGGCGGATAGTCGGCGATGTCCTGGACCTTGCCGACGACGCGGTCGCCGACACCGAGCGCGAACAGGGTCTCGGTGACCGCGGGGCTCAGCGACACGATCGCCTTCGGCTCGGCCGCCAGGGTGACCGAGGTGCCCTCGTCGTCGGTGACGGTCGTCGGGAACGCGGCGGGACTCGGCGACGGAGATGGCGAGGGGCTGGGGCTGGCGGCGGGCGAGGGGCTCGGGCTCACCGCGGGCGATGGGCTGGGCGCCGGCGTCGCCGCGGTCGTGCAGGCCGCGAGGGCCAGGGTGAGGGCGGCGACCGACGCCGCGACACGGGCACGGAAGGGACGGCTGTCCACGGGAACCTCCGGATCGGGAAGACCGGCCGCGGCGCGCGCGGCCGGGACGAGGGTCGGGTGGACGGACCTCAGCCGGTCGGTCGCATCGCTTGCCTGGCCTTTCTCTCGAAGGTTCGAGCAACGACCGCGGGTCGGCGACCGGACTTCGCTCGTCAACGCTGACGAGGCTTCACCGTAGCGGGACTGTGCCGGGATCTCACCGGCTTCGCGACCCAGCGGCGTCTGATCTGGAGGTTGTCGGGCGGAGCGTATCACGGCCGCCGCGAAGCCCGATAAGCCGCGGATAAGCGTCGTCTGGGAGGATGCCGGCCTCGCCGGTCCCGCCACCGATTCCCGCCGGGGAGGCTCCCTTGGGACGGTGTCCGGAACGACGGTGGAGACGCGCCCTCGCGCCACCGGTCGCGATCCTCGCGCTCGTGATCCTCGGTGGCGGGGTCCGGGCCGGCTACAACGCCACGGTCGACGTGAACGACACGGCCTTCGATCCACAGTGCCGCGATGGGTTCGAGAACAGCTTCCCAGAGAAGATGTTCGCGGCCGCGTCGGCCGCCTACCGCGACCTCGGCTACACGACGCTTGCCGTCACCGGGCCGGGCTTCACGAAGAGCCATGTCCTCTCCCGGGTCGGGAGTGATTGGGGCTACTACGTCCACTCGCATGGGGACACGTACCTCAACCCGGACGGCAAGCGCTACTCCGGCTTCCGAGCCGACGAGGGCAAGTGCACCGGCGCCTCGATCGTCTACTCGAAGGACATCGCGGCGAAGCGCGCCGGCCGCCAGAGCAACCTCGTCGTCATGTCGACCTGCTATCTCGGCGATGCCGGCACGACGATGCCCGGCGCGTTCGCGATCGCAAAGGACAAGGCCGGGGCGTTCGAGTGGAACGGGCCCGAGTTCTACCTCGGCTACCACGGTGCCGCGTGGGACTCCGACGAATGGAAGTTCGAGCAGCGCTTCTGGGATGCCCTGGCCGATCACAAGGGTGTCGGGGCGGCCTTCGACCTCGCCCTCGGGGCCGGCGGGTTCAACAACCCCTTCGATGCCGACTGGTGGGGCTCGTACGTCTGGAGCGGCCGCGCCGGGCCGATCTCGACCTGCCCGAACTGCGTCTAGAGGTGATCCGATGCGACACGACCACGGTGTCCTGGGCGGCCGGCGGGGCCGCTGGGCACTCCTTGCCGCGGTCGGCGGGACGACCGCGATGACGATGGCGATCGGCGCGGCGGCCGGCTCGGCCCGGGATGCCTTCAGCGCCGGCCAGCGCGGGACTGCGACGCTGGCGATGACGGCCGCCGAGGCCCGCCTCGTGACCGATCGCGCCCGCGTGATGGGCCGGGCCCTCGGGATCCCCGACGGCGTCCGACAGGCGACCGTCCGGCTGCGCGATCGATTCGAGGGCGGCGTCGTCGACGAGGTGACGACGTTCGACGCCGCCGACCGACCGGTCGCGATCTCGCGCTTCGCGGCCGATGGCACGCTCCGCACTGCGGTCCGGCTGGGCTGGACCGCCGGGACGGGCGACCTGACGACGACCCAGGCACGGGACCGAGCGGCGGCGCTCGTCCGGGTCGCCGGGCTGGCGGTGGCCGCGACGCCCGAGATCCGGCGCGGGTCGGGCACCTCCGGCTGGAGCGTCGCATGGCCGCGGACGGTGGATGGCGTCCGGGTCCAGGGCGACGGGACATGGGTCCGGATCTGGGCCGACGGCACCCTCCACTCGCTCGCCCGGGTCGAGTCGCCGCTGGCCGCGAGGCCGACGGATCCGATCACGGCCGACCGGGCGCAGACGGCCGCCCGCGACCAGCTGCGCGCCTGGCGGATCGATCCCGCTGCGGTGACCGAGGTGACCCAGGCGTGGGTCAGCCCGAACGACCTCGTCGACGCGACCCGACCCGATGCCGTCGACGGGCCGAGGCGGCTGGCGTGGATCGTCCGCGTCGTGCCATCCACCGACACGTCGGACCTGCGGGCGATCGCCGCTGTACGTCGATGCCGGCGATGGGCGGCTGCTCGGCGGCGACGTGCTCGAGTGACCGGCTACCCGCCGTCCCGCCGACCCGCCCGCCCGCTCCCTCGACGCCTCACGGTGGTGGCGGCGGTGCTCGCACTGCTCGCCGGGGCCTGCGCGAGCGATCCTGTGCCGGCGTTCCATGGGATCGTCGTGACGCTCACCGGACCACCCGGGAGCGGCGCGATCCATGTCCTCGACGGCGCGGGCGTCTGGTCGCCCGTCCGTCTCCAGACCGACGGCATCGGCACGCTCGCGGTCGCGCCGGACGGTCGACTGGCGGCGACGACCCTCGACGGTCGGCTGCTCGTGACCGACGGCGAGGACGAGTGGCGCCCGGTCGACCTCGGGACCATCCCGCCTGCGGTCGAGCACGACACCTTCCGGATCGGCTGGTCGGCGGACGGGCGGTTGGCCGTCGTCGTGGCCGAGGCTGGCGACGCGCTGATCAGCGGGATCGTCGTCCTCGACCCCGATACCTCGGGCGGTCGCTGGCTCGGTCGAGCGCTCGGGCTCGGTGGCGATCCACCGGCATGGCTCGGGCCCGATCGGATCGTCGTCCCGACGCGGGATGTCGACGATCGCCCGACCGCGACGATCCTCGACGCCGCGACCGGCGAGGTCATCGGGGTCGAGCCGGAGGTCCGTGCGGTCTCTGCGAGCGCCGACGGCGCGACAGTCGCGACCCTGGGGCCGGATCGGCGGTCCGTCGAGGTCTTGGACGCTGCCGCGTGGATCGCGCGGGACGAGGGCGGTCGCCGGGCCACGTTCGCCCTGGCCGCGGAGCCCGAGGCGGTCGACGCGTTGGCCCTGTCCCTCGACGGGGACCAGCTCGCGGCGGCACGGTCCGGAGGTCAGGCCTCGACGGTCGATGTCTGGACCGCGGCGGAGTCGTGGTCCCTGGCGCTCTCCTCGTCGCCCCTCGGTGCCGGCGACGAGGTCGCGTGGTCGGCACTCTCGCTCGGGTTCGCGCCGTGACGCGGACGCGCCGTCATGACCTGATGGCCGGGAGCGCTCGGGGATGGCCGCCCGCGGGCGGCCTCGATCAGGCCGGGACGGGCTGGCTCGCCGCGAAGATCGAGACCTGGGCCTCTTCGGGCAGCATGACGCCCATGATCTTCTGGAGCGACAGGAGGTGGACGCAGGAGCCCCAGCGACTCGAAGTAGTGGCAGGTGCAATGCCACTGACCGGCGTCGAGACTGACGTGGTGCGTGTCGTTGTCGCCGCGGAATGTGAGCGACAACCGGTCGATCGTGATCCGATCGAGCTCACGCGCGTAGCGATTTGCCTTCTCGACCTTGCCGATCAGGGAACTGTGCATCGTCCGCATACCTCCGTCGCCCGCTGGGGCGTCACCGAGGCCGCCGTCCGGTCGTGCACCTGAGGACCGGAGGAGACGGTCGCTCTGGGGGAAGACTACACCCGCCCGACCCGACGGTCACCCCCGAAACGCTGTTCGGGACCCGGGACGAAGGTCCCGGCGGTGCGCCGACGCACGTCCGGACCGGACACGCCGGCGTGGGCGCGTGGCGTCAGTCAAGGCGCCGACGTGCCCTCCCGGCCGAAGTCGTCCTCGAGCCGGACGACATCGTCGAGCTCGGTCGTCGAGACCTCGATCAGGTCGGTCGAGTCGATCGCCTCGTAGCGATGGATCCGGCCGGTCAGGACCCGCCGGTGCTCGCCCGGCCCGAGCTCGCTGACGTGGACGACCCCGTCGTCGCCCTCGAGATACAGCCGCAGGCGTCCCGCCAGGACATAGATCGATTCGTCCTTCACGAGGTGCTTCTGGAGCGACAGCCGGCGGCCGGCGTCGATGTGGAGGAGCTTCCCGACAGTAGCGATCGGTCACGGCCCAGATGAGCTCGTGGCCCCATGGCTTGTCGACCCGGCGGGCCTCGGAACCGGGCTCCGCTCGGTCATGAGCCGCGCACCAGCCGCTCGCCGGCGGCGACGAGCGCGTCGCGCTCCTCGGGCGAGGTCGCCTCGGTGTAGACCCGGACGAGCGGCTCCGTGCCGGACGTCCGGATCAACAGCCACGATCCATCGGCGATGAAGAACTTGAAGCCGTCGTTCGTGTCGAGCGCCTGCGTCCGGGCGACCGGCTCCCGTCGAACGCCGTCGGCGCGCTCGGCTCTCAGCCCGACCAGCAGGCGCGCCTTCACTGCTGGATACGCCGGCTTTTCGACGTGGACGTCGATCCGCCGGTAGAACGACGGGCCGGCCATCTCGTGGAAGTGGGCCAGGATCCGTCGACACCGGCCAGCGGCCGGCGGCCTTCTCGCGCAGGAACAGGTCGAGCAGCAGCAGGTCGGCGTAGACCCCGTCGCGCTCCGGAAGGTGCATCCCGAAGCCGTAGCCGCCGGACTCCTCGGCGCCCATCATCGCCCCCGTCTCGATCATCCGCGGGCCGATGAACTTGAACCCCACCGGCGTCTCGTAGGACGGCGATGCCGTAGTGCTCCCCCAGGCGCGGCGCCATCGAGGTGTTGTTCACGCTCTCGACGACCGGCTCGCGGAGCCCGCGGTGCTCGGCCAGGTAGTACATCAGCAGGCCGGTGACCTCGAGCTGATGGATGAACGTGCCCTGCTCGTCGGCCGCGCCGGCCCGGTCGGCGTCGCCGTCAAGGAGCAGCCCCAGGTCGTGCCCGTCGGCCTTGATGATCGCGAGGGCCTCGTCGATCCACGGCCGGATCGGCTCGGGGTTGATGCCACCGAAGTAGGGGTTCCGCTCGCGGTGGATCTCGGTGACCCGGATCGCCCGCCGGCGAGCAGCTGCGGGATCCAGCCCGCGCCGGCGCCGTACATCGGGTCGACCAGGACGCTCAGGTCGGCCGCCTTCAGGGCATCGACATCCACCGTCCGGCGGACGTAGCGCTCATAGCCGTCGAACGGGTCGAAGCGCTCGACGAGCCCGGCGGCCTCGGCATCGGCGAACGGTCGGCGCTCGATCGCCCGGCCGCCGTTCTCGCGATGGCGGCCTCGAGCACCGCGAGGATCTCCGGACCGGCCGCGGCTCCCGTCGGGGCCTTGACCTTGAAGCCGTTATCGGTCCACGGGTTGTGGCTGGCGGTGATGACGATGCCGGCCGCGGCGCCGCGCTCGACGACCTCGTACGACGACATCTGGGTCGGGACGGCGCTGGACGGCGTAGGCGACCGGGATGTCGTGGGCGAGGAGGACCTCGGCGGCGGCGATGGCGAAGTGCTCCGAGGCGAACCGCCGGTCGTAGGCGATGACGACGCCCTTCGCCTGCTCGCCCGGTCGACGACGTAACGGGCGACGCCGTCCGCACAGCGCCGGACGTTCTCGAACGTGAACTCGTCCGCGATCCGGGCGCGCCAGCCGTCGGTCCCGAAGACGATCCGGCGTCGGCGCCGGGACCTCGGCGATGATCGGTCACGGAGCGAGACCTCCGATGGCTGGCGCACGCGGTCGAGGAGGGCCTCGACGCGGCCGTCGATCGCGGGCCCCGGCAGGAGGCGCCGCGGACGCCGTCGGGCTCGATCGTACCCGCTCGCGGACCGCTTCGACGACAAGCGGCCGGCGACCGGGCGGACGACCAGGTCGTCGGGCCCGACCTCGGCCGCCTCGCCCGGCTGGACGACCCGGCCCGCGCGCCGCGACGCCATCGAGGGCCGTCAGGAGCGCCGACCAGCCGCCGAGATCGCTCCAGCCGACGTCCATCGCCGCCATCACGACGCGACCGTCGGCAGCGGCCGGCTCCATCACGGCGTAGTCGATGGAGATCGGATCGGATCCCTGAACGCCGCGGTGCGCGTGGCGGGATCGGCGACGAGGGACGCCCGGACGCCCTCGCAGGCATGTCGGGCGCGAAGTCTCGAGGGCAGCGAGGATCGCCCGGCGTCGCCACAGGAACATCCCGGCGTTCCAGGCGACGCCGGGCGCGGCGCACAACTGGAGGGCCCGTTCCAGGGTCGGCTTCTCCTCGAATGCCACGAGCGGATACGCCGCCAGTCCACCGACCTCGCCGCCGTCGGCGACGCGCGGTCGGAGGTAGCCGTATTCGGTGGCGGGCCGGTCACTGTGGATGCCGAGCGTGACAAGGGGAGCATCGACGCCGAACGCCTCGAGCGCCAGGCCGCCTGCTGCTGCCGTGATGACGCTCCGGAACAGGTCGGCCCGCGCGATCGCGTGGTCGGCCGGCAGGACGACCATCACGTCGTCGTCATCGCGTTCGATGGCCAGGGCGGCGAGCGCGATCGCGGCCGCCGTGTTCCGCGGCTCGGGCTCCTCGACGATCCGGTCGTCCGGCAGCTGCTCGGCGACGAGCGGCGCATACCTGGTGCTCGCGAGCACCGCGACGTCGTCCGGCCCCAGGTCCAGGCCCGCGAGTCGGTCGACCGTCTGCTGGAGCAGCGTCCGCTGGTCGAGCAGCGGCAGGAATGGCTTGGGACGCTCCGGGGTCGACAACGGATGGAGGCGGGTGCCGCCGCCGCCGGCGAGGATGACGACGTACATCGAGCCGAATTGTACCCGCCGGCCACCGCCCACGGCCCGGTCCGGTTCGTTGACTCGCGGTGGGGCGCACCCCTACCATGCGTCATCCTCGCCGTGGAGGGACAGGCGAGGGTGTTGCCCAGAGCCCATGACGAGGCCGTCTTGAGCACTGCCGTGTCGCCGGTCGATGCCACGCCGACCATCGCCGACATCCCGACCTCGGCTGCTGCCGGGGTCGTCGGAGCGGCGGTCGCCGACGTCGAGATCGTCGGCGTCACGAAGCGCTTCGGCGTCGTCACGGCGGTCGACCAGATGGACCTGCGGGTCGATCGCGGCGAGTTCTACAGCTTCCTCGGGCCATCCGGCTGCGGCAAGACGACGACCCTGCGGATGATCGCCGGGTTCGAGCAGCCGACCGAGGGCGAGATCCTGCTCGACGGCAAGCCGATCGCCGGCATCCCGCCGTTCAAGCGCAACGTCAATACCGTCTTCCAGCACTACGCCCTGTTCCCCCACATGGACGTCGCCCAGAACGTCGGCTATGGGCTGCGCCAGCGGAAGGTGAAGAAGGACGAGGAGCAGCGGCGGGTCGCCGAGGCCCTCGAGCTGGTCCGGCTGGCCGACTACGGCAAGCGCCGGACATGGGAGCTCTCGGGCGGCCAGCAGCAGCGCGTCGCGCTGGCCCGGGCGCTGGTGAACCACCCGACCGTGCTGCTGCTCGACGAGCCCCTCGGGGCCCTCGATCGCAAGCTTCGCCACGAGATGCAGGTCGAGCTCAAGGGCCTCCAGCGCGAGGTCGGCATCACGTTCATCTATGTGACCCACGACCAGGAAGAGGCCCTGACGATGAGCGACGTGATCATCGTCATGCGCGATGGCCGGATCCAGCAGCAGGGCGGCCCCGAGGGGCTCTACGAGCGCCCAGTGAACCGCTTCGTCGCCGGCTTCATCGGCAATTCGAACTTCGTCGATGCCCGGGTCGTGTCGTTCGATGCGGCGACGCGCACGGCCACCGTCGAGACGCCGGGCGGGCTCCACCTGACCGGCACCGTCACCGACCGCGATGCGCGGCCCAGCGAGGGCCAGACGGTCACGGTCGCGATCCGACCCGAACGCTTCGGCATATCACGACCCGACATCTCGTCGGATGGCGTGACCCAGGCCGACGACGGCCGGATCTCCGCCCCGGGCCGGGTCGATCAGGGGACGTATCTGGGGGACCAGACCGAGTACCGGATCACGACCGATGCCCTGGGGGACATCGTGGTCCGACGCCAGGTCGAGACGGACGGCACGGGAGGCCAGGGCTTCGGCCCCGGCGCGCCGGTCGTCGTGAGCTGGCAGCAGGAGGCGAACCTGGTCCTGGTGTCGTAGACGCCCGCGACCGAGGAACGGACGCCGGTCGAAAGACGACCGGTGATGGAGGAGGAACCGGTGGACGAGCTCACGCGCATGCTCAACTCGAAGCCGATCAATCGGCGATCGTTCCTGGCGACGTCCGGCCTCGGGCTGGGAGCGGCGTTCCTGGCCGCGTGTACCGGCGGTGCCACCTCGGCGCCGTCGGCCGCGGCGAGTGCGAGTGCCGCCGCGAGCGCGGCGCCGTCCGCGTCGGCCGCTGCGAGCGCCGCCGCGAGCGCCGCGGCTTCGGCCGCGCCGAGCTATCCCATCGAGAGCCAGCTCCTCATGTACAACTGGTCCGGCTACGTTAATCCGGACAACATGAAGTCCTTCCAGGACCAGTTCGGAGTGACGACCTTCACCTACGACACCTACGCGAGCAACGAGGAGCTCCTCGCCAAGCTCCAGGCCGGTGGCGGCGGCTATGACATCGTCGCGCCGACCGCAGAGTTCGTCCCGGGCATGGTCGACCAGGGCTTCCTCCAGAAGTTGGATCTGAGCCGCCTGCCGAACCTTCAGTACATCGACCCGGCGTTCAAGAACCTGTGGTGGGACCCGACCAACGAGTACCAGGTCCCTAAGGACTACGGCACGACCGGCGTCCTGTACCGCAACGACCTGCTCTCGAAGATCCCCCAGTCCTGGAGCGAGTTCAACGATATGGTGAAGGGCGAAGCGTCGGGCAAGACCGTCTTCGTCAAGTCCCAGGGGGACGTCTTCGTCTTCCCCCTCAAGATGCTCGGCTACTCGGCGAACTCGGTGGAGAAGAGCGAGCTCGACCAGGCTCGGACGATCCTGCTCGATGTGGCGCCGCATCTCCTGGCGCTCGACTCGGACACGTACGGAACGAAGATGGCGAGCGGCGAGGCGACGCTGACGCTCGGCTGGACGGGGCCGCTCGGCCAGGAGCTGGCCGACGACGTGAAGAACCACAAAGCGGGCTATGTCGTCCCAAGCGAGGGCACGATCTTCTGGCTCGACACGTGGGCCATGCTGACCGGCGCACCGGACCCGAACGCGTCGTACGCCTGGCTCAACTACGTCCACGATCCGCACATCCAGGCGGCCGAGACGAACTACAACCTGTACGCCACGCCGAACGACGCTGCGAAGCAGTTCGTCGACCCGGCGATCCTCGCCAACCCGGCGATCTTTCCGCCGGACGACGTCATGTCGAAGCTCGAGGGGAGCAAGGACACGTCGTCGAACACCCAGCGGGCGGACATCTGGGAGGAGTTCCAGCAGGCGGTCGGCGGCTGATCGCCGGTCTCAGCGCACGTAGGGCGTCGGCGTTGACCAGGCCGAGGGTCGGGTCGTGACCGCGTCGGACGTGACGCCGTCGGACGTGACCACGTCCGTCGAGCGCCGGCCCGTCCCGACCGCGTCGTTCGGGAGCCGGTTCCGGAACTGGCTCCTGACGGCCGCCCTCGTGTTCCCGACGGGGCTGTGGTACGGCGTCCTGCTCGTCGCGCCCATCGCGATCGTGGTGGTGTTCTCGTTCGGCCAGCGGGCGAAGAACGGCGGCTATGCGCCGGGCTTCACCTTCGACAACTACATCCGGGCGTTCACCCGCTACGAGCCGTTCGTCTCCAGCTTCCAGATGTCGATCCTGGGGACGATCGGCTGCATCCTGGTCGGGCTGCCGCTGGCGTACTACATCGCCACCCGCGCCGGCCGCCACAAGGGCCTGCTCATCCTCCTGCTCGTCATCCCGTTCTGGACGAGCTTCCTCATCCGGACGTACTCGTGGCTCATCATCCTCGGCCCGGATATGGGCATCGCCGGCTGGGTCCAGCGGATCTTCGGCATCCAGGACTTCCGCATCCTCGGAACGCCGCTGGCGGTGATGATCGGCCTCGTGTACGGCTACCTGCCGCTGATGGTGTTCCCGCTCTATGTCACCCTCGAGCGGATGGACCGGACGCTCAACGAGGCGTCGAAGGACCTGGGCGCGGGCCGCTGGGCGACGTTCCGACAGGTGACTCTGCCCATCGCCCTGCCGGGACTCGTCACCGGTTCGATCCTCGTGTTCATCCCGATGATGGGCGAGTACGTGATCCCGGACATCCTCGGCTACGGGCAGACGTATCTCATGGGCAGCGCGCTCGTCACCGACTTCCTCACCTCCAGGAACTGGCCGGGCGGCGCGGCCCGGGCGGTCTTCCTCATCCTCATCATGTTCCTGACGATCACGGCCTACCTGTGGTTCGTGAACCGTGGCCGGCAGACTCGTGAGGTCAGCGTCCTGTGACCGCGCCGGCGATCCCGACCACCGCCGCCCGCGCGAGCACTCGGCCGCCCACCGTGCGGACCGACCGCTGGGCCACCGCGGTCGAGGTCTGGCTGCGGCTCCATACCGTCCTCGCCTATGCGTTCCTGTACGTCCCGATCGTCGTCGTCGTGATCTTCGCCTTCAACGGGACGCAGCACGCGATCACCGACTGGCAGGGCTTCTCGACGCGCTGGTTCGGGATCGCCCTCGGCGACGAGGTCGTGAAGAAGGCCCTGACCAACAGCTTCATCGTGGCGATCCCGAATGCGATCCTGGCCACGCTGTTCGGGACGATGGCGGCGCTCGGGCTGCAGCGCTGCCGCAAGAGCGTCCGGCTGCTGTTCGACGGTCTGACCTACACCAGCGTCATCGTGCCGGAGGTGGTCATCGCCCTCTCGACGCTCGTCCTGTTCGCGACCGGGTTCGACATCATCGACTCGACCACGGGCGTCAAATTCCAGCTCGGATACCCGACGATCATCGCCGCGCATGTGCTGTTCAACATGAGCCTCGTCCTGCTGCTGGTCCGGGCCCGGCTGTCGGGGATGGATCGGACACTGGTCGAGGCGAGCACCGACCTCTACGCGACGCCGTGGCGGACCTTCCGCCAGATCACCTTCCCACAGCTGCTGCCGGCGATCGTCGCCGGGTTCCTCCTGTCGTTCACGTTCAGCTTCGACGACTTCGTCATCACCACGTTCGTGTCGGGGCCCGGGTCCTCGACCTTGCCGCTGTTCGTGTTCGGGCAGGTGAAGCGCGGCGTGACCCCCGAAACCAATGCCGTCGCGACGATGATGCTCATCTTCACCATCGCCATCCTCCTGATCGGCCAGCTCATCCTGTCGCGGACCGGCCGACGGCGCGGCCAGGCCGCCTCGATGGCCTCGATGCTCGCCGAGGAGCGGTAGCCTCGACTACTTGGGCAGCAGCTCCGTCGAGACGAGCTGGTCGACCGTCACCGGGTTCGGGACCAGCCCGTCCGGCAACCCCGACAGGTACTCGACCGAGGCGGTCCAGTCGGCCGGGTCGATCGCCCCGAGCGGCGCCGGCGCGGCGGCGGTCCACATCCCGGCGGTCGCGACGAGGGTCTGCTTCTGGAGGTCGACGGGCGTGTTCGGGTCCGAAGCGAGCTCGGGCACCGCGGCCACCGACGCATCCCAGCCGGCGGCCGGGTCGGCGGCGATCTCGGACATCGCCCGCAGCGTCGCCGCCACGAACGCCGTGAGCGCGTCGTGCTTCGAGGTGAGCGTCGAGCGGCCGACGATGAGCCCGTTGCCCGGCAGCGGCACGATCTGGTCGACGGTCAGCACGACCGCCGTCTCGCCCGACGCCTCGAGCCGGATCGGCTCGTTGTTCGCGAAGCCGGTCGCGGCATCGACCGCGCCCTGCTGGACCCCGGCCAGCTGCCCGAAGTCGGGGTACTCGACGATCGTCACGTCGCTCGGGCTGAGGCCCGCGGACGAGAGCAGCGCCTGGAGCATGATCCAGCCCGAGCCGTAGCGGCCGGGGATCCCGATCTTCTTGCCCTTGAGGTCGGCCGCGGTCGTGATCCCGCTCGAAGCCTTGGCGAACACGACGTTCGGGAAGGCCGCGTAGATCGTCGCGACGTACACGACCGGGATGCCCTGGCTGACCGCCGGGATCACGCTGGTGCCGTCGGCCAGGCTGATATCGACCGATCCGAGGCCGGTCTTGCGGATCAGGTCGGCGTCGATCGCGTTCTGGAAGGTCACGTCGAGGCCGGCGTCGCGGTAGTAGCCCTTCTGCTGGGCGTAGTAGAACTGGGCGAACTGGACGCTCGGGATGTAGCCGAGGCCGACAGTCAGCTTCGTGACGGTCGCCGGGCTCGGCGAGGGGGCGGCCGAGGCGGACCCGCCGGCGGACGGCGAGGTGGCCGCGCTCGGCGCGACGGTCGGCGATGCGCTGGCGCCGGACGAGGCGCCGGACGAGGCCGCCGGCGTGGCCCCACTCGAGCAGGCGGCGAGCGTCGCGACGACGGCGGCCAGCGCGAGAGCAGTGAGCGGATGGACGCGACGATTCACGAGGACCTCCGGTGCATCAGGCGCGGTCGCCGACGAGTCGGCGTTCGATGAGGACCATGACGGCGTAGAGCACGACCCCCAGCAGGGCGATCGCGACGAGCGTGGCGAACAGGAGCGGCGTGTCGAAGGTCGAGCCACGGGCCAGGTTGAGGAGCCAGCCGAGACCCGACTCGGCGCCGGCCCATTCGGCGACGATCGCGCCGACGACGGCGAGCGTCACCGCGATCCGCATCCCGCCGAGGATCGTCGGGAGCGCGGCCGGCAGCTCGATCCAGCGCAGCCGCTGGCTCGGCGCCGCACGCAGGCTCCGGCCGAGCTCGATGAGCCCCGGGTCGACGCCGCGGAGCCCGATCATCGTCGAGACGGCGACGGGGAAGAAGACGATGAGCCCGCAGATGAGGGCCTTCGAGGCGAGCCCGGTCCCGAACCACAGGGCGATCAGCGGCGCGAGGGCGAGGATCGGCGTCGACTGGGCGGCGACGATGTACGGCGAGAGGACGAGCCCGGCGCGGCGGGAGCGGGCTAGGAGCGCACCGACGCCGAGGCCGACCAGCGACCCGACGGCGAACCCGACCAGGACCTCGATCAGCGTCGTCGTCACGTGCTTCGCGAACGTCCCGTCGAGCCAGGCGGAGACGAACCGCGCCGCGACCTGGCCCGGCCCGGGCAGGATGAAGTCCGGGTAGTTCCCGATCCAGACGATCAGCTGCCACAGGGCGACGAACGCTACCCCGCCGACGACGACCGGGAGATACGTGCGGATCGGTCCGCGCTCGGTGGGGCGCTCGATGAGGGCGCCGGCTGCGGCCGGGCCGCTCACGGGGCGCCTCCGATCGTCGTGCCGAGGCCGGCCGCGGCGGTGAGCTCCGACGGACGATCGCCCTCCTCGCCCGAGTAGCCGAGGTGCCGGCGAACCTGGATCGCCGCCGCACCGAGCCGCGGGTCGTCGAGGTCCGCGGCGCGCCGCGGCCGTCCGAGCGGGCTCGTGACGGTCGCGAGGACCCGGCCCGGGCGCGGCGACAGGACGACGACCCGATCGGCGACGAACAGCGCCTCGCGGACGTCGTGGGTCACGAGGATGATCGTCGTCACTCGCCGCTCCCAGAGCTTCGCGAGCTCGATGTTGAACCGCTCGCGCGTCAGGGCGTCGAGCGCGGAGAACGGCTCGTCGAGCAGGAGGATCGACGGGCCGAGCGTGAGGGCGCGGGCGATCGATGCCCGCTGGCGCATCCCGCCCGAGAGCTGATGGGGTCGGTCGGTGGCGGCCCCTTCGAGTCCGACGACGCGGAGCATCTCCCGTGCCCGAGCCCGGCGCTCGTCGGGTCCGACACCGGCGATCTCGAGGGGGAAGGCGACGTTGTCGAGGATGTCGCGCCATGCGAGGAGGCGTGGCTCCTGGAACACGAAGCCCACCGCCGGGTCCGGCCCCACGACCGCTCGGCCGGATACCTCGACGGTCCCTCGGTCCGGTCGGAGCAGGCCGTCGATGACGCGCAGGAGGGTGCTCTTGCCGCAGCCATTCGGGCCGATCAGCGCGACGACCTCACCGGCAGCGACCGTCAGGTCGAGACCGTCGAGCGCCACGACGGGGTCCGCATGGCGCCGCTCGAACGACACGGCGAGATCGGCGATCCGGACGGCGAGCCGCGCGGCATCGGGCGACGTGCTCGGCGCGACATCGGTCGACGCGTGCGGCGCGGCGTCAGGCGCGAACCCGCCAGCGCTGCCCCTCGCGGATCCGTCCGGTCCGTGCATCATCCGAGTCCTCGTCCGGCCTCGGGGCGACACGTCGGACCGCCGGCCGCAGACGCGACCGCACGGCGCCTTCTCTCATCCGGACTCTGACCGTCGGCCCCGTTCGGGCGGCTCGCGCCGCCGTCGGGTCTGCTGGCACCCGACGCTCGCGCGCCGGGCCGCTCGTGGGCTCACCCGGCTCGCGCGACGCGTGCGCTGCGTCCGCCGGGTCCTACCACCGGTCGGGGATCTCACCCTGCCCCGAAGGCGCCCGCATCGTAGCACGCGACCCTTCGGGCACCGGGCGCGGCGCGGGAGACCCTGCCGGTGGCAGCCGTCGCCTGCCAGGATCGGCCGTGATGTCGGCGCCACCCCGGGTCGCCATGGAATCCGGCAGCCGTCACCTGCCGAGATAGGCCGCGACGTGACGGGTCCGTCGCATCGGGCCCAGTCGTGGCAGGTGTGGCCTGCCGCCCACCGATCCGCGCCGCCCGCCGATCCCTGCCGCCCGCCGATCCGCGCCGCCCGCCGATCCGCGCCGGCAGCAGGCGCGGCGAACGGCCCGCGTCTCGCATGGGATTCTCGATCTGCGCGTCATGGCTGGCGGAGCCGGCTCAGGAACCAGTTCTAGTGGCCCTTCGCGCTCGCAACACGGCGCGCTCGCGAATGGCGTGAGGATCGATGACGACTTCGGGCATGCGTCGGGAGGCTGTCGACCTCGAAAGCGCAGATCGAGAATGGGATGCGAATCGTCGACGGATCCGCGGACCGACCCGCCCCGTTGTCGACCCCGACCTCAGGCCGTGGCGATCAGCTCCGGCGCCGGCAGACCCGCCTCGGACGCCAGAAGGGCGGCCTTGTCGGTCCGCTCCCAGGGCAGGTCCAGGTCCGGTCGGCCGAAGTGGCCGTAGGCGGCGGTCTGGCGGTAGATCGGCCGGCGCAGGTCGAGGGCCGCGATGATGCTCGCCGGGCGGAGATCGAAGTGGCTCTTCACCAGCTCGAGGATCTTCTCGTCGTCGATCCGGCCAGTCCCGAACGACTCGACCGAGAGGGACAGCGGATGGGCGATCCCGATGCCGTAGGCGACCTCGACCTCGAAGCGGTCGGCGAGCCCCGCCGCCACGACGTTCTTCGCGACCCAGCGGGCCGCATAGGCCGCCGAGCGGTCGACCTTCGTCGGGTCCTTGCCGCTGAACGCGCCGCCTCCGTGACGGGCCATCCCGCCGTACGAGTCGACGATGATCTTCCGGCCGGTCAGCCCAGCGTCGCCCATCGGCCCACCGGTGACGAATCGGCCGGTCGGGTTCACGTGCATGACCGGGTCGGTCTCGCGGAGCTCGGCCGGGATCGACGGCAGGATGACCGTCTCGACGATCTCCTTGCGGAGCCGCTCGGGGCGGGCGTCGGGGTCGTGCTGGGCGGAGACGACGACCGTCCGGACGCGGACCGGGATGCCGCGCTCGTACTCGACGGTGACCTGGGTCTTGCCGTCCGGCCGGAGGTACGGCAGCTGGCCGGAGCGCCGGACCTCGGCGAGCCGCCGCGCCATCCGATGGGCGAGGGCGATCGGGAGGGGCATCAGCTCAGGCGTCTCGCGGCAGGCGAAGCCGAACATCATCCCCTGGTCGCCGGCGCCGAGCTCGAAGTGGGGCGCCTTGTCGGCCCGGACCTCGAGGGCTTCGTCCACGCCCATCGCGATGTCGCCGCTCTGCTCCTTGACCGAGACGAGCGTCCCGCAGGTCAGGTAGTCGAAGCCGTAGTCGGCTCGGGTGTAGCCGATGTCGCGGACGGTGTCCCGGACGACGGATTGGAAGTCGACATAGGTGGTGGTCGAGATCTCGCCGAGGACGAGCACGAGGCCGGTCGTCGTCGCCGTCTCGCAGGCGACCCGGGCGTACGGATCGTCGCGGATGATCGCGTCCAGGATGGCGTCGCTGATCTGGTCGCACATCTTGTCCGGGTGACCCTCGGTCACTGACTCGGACGTGAAGAGATACTGGTCGGCGGAGACGATGCTGGTCACTGGGCGCTCCCTGCGGGGTCAGGCCGCAGGGTAGCACGGGGTTCGGTCGGAGCCCCCCGGTCACCGCGGCCCCGCGATGCTCGCGGTGCGGATGCGCACCGCCTCGCCGGAATCAGCTTCTCACCAGCTCGATCGGCTCGAACTCGTCGGCCGGGGTGAACCCGAAGACCTGGCCGAGGAACGACAGCTCGGCCTCGAAGGACCGGATGATCGACGACGCCTGGCGGAAGCCGTGGTCCTCGCCGGCGAAGATCAGCAGGGTGTGGGGGATGCCGTTGTCGGCCAGCGCCGCGGCGATGCGCTCCGCTTCGGCCGGTGGGACGATCCGATCCTCGGCGCCCTGGAGGATCAGCACGGGCACGCTGATGTCCTGGGCATGGACATTCGGCGAGCGCTCGTCGTACAGCTCCTCCGCGTCCGGGTAGGGGCCGACCAGCCGGTCGGTGTAGCGCGACTCGAACTTGTGGGTCTCCCGGGTGAACGCGGCGAGGTCGCCGATCCCGAAGTACGTGATCCCGGCGTCGAACGTGTCCCGGAATGCGAGCGCGGCGAGGGTCGTGTAACCGGACGCACTCCCGCCCCGGACGACCAGCCGATCGCCGTCGACGAGGCTCTGCTCGGCGAGCCAGCGGGCGCCGGCGACGCAATCGTCGACATCGACGACGCCCCACTCACCCTCGAGCGAGCGGCGATAGGTCCTGCCATAGCCGGTCGAGCCGCCGTAGTCGACGTCCAGCACAGCGATGCCGCGGCTGGAAAACTCCTGGGCGGCGATCGTGAGCCCCGTGTACGCGGCCGCGGTCGGACCGCCGTGGCTTGTGACGACGAGTGGGGGAAGCTCGCCCGGCGGCGCCTCGAACGAGATGCTCCGCGGCGCGTAGAAGATCCCGTGAGCGGTCCGGCCGTCGGTCGACGGGAAGGACACCGGCCGCCCGACGGAGACCTCCGCCGGGTCGATCTCGACCGACAGGGTGCGCCGGATCACCGTCGTCGCGCCGTCGGAGAGCCCGATCCGGACGATCGCCCCGGCCTCCGTCGGAGAGGCTGCGACCGCCACTGCGTCGCCCTCGTGGTCGATCGCGAGCGATGAGATCTCGGTCGCGCTCGTCGGGACCTCCCGGAGGTCGCCTGCCTCCGGCCCGACCACGTACAGCCGGTCACGGCCGCCGGACCGCCCGATCGCGACCGCCCGGCCGTCGCCGAGGGGGCGGTGGCTCGACAGCCCGAATACCCAGTCCGGGTAGGCGAACTCGGCCTCGATCGGGGTCATCAGCTCCGGCTCCTCGCCAGCGCGCCAGCGATGGAGGGCGCTCCATTCTCCCGGCTCGGCGACGAACCACAGAGCGCCGATCGCGTCCCAGCGCGGCTGGGTCACCCACGTCTCGGCGTCGCCGGCGATCCGCTCGGCGGGCTGCAGCCAGCCGTCGTCGCCGATGTCCGCGACGTACAGCTCGGTCCCGTCCCACGGCAGGTTCGGGTGGTCCCACTCGAGCCAGGCGAGACGCTGGCCCTCGGGCGACGGGCGGGGAGCCGCATAGAAGTCGCGCCCCGAGGCGAGGGTGATGACCTCTCCGGTCTCGAGGTCGATCGCGACGATCGCGTTCTCGGCCTCGCCGTGGGCGGCGAGCGTCTCGTCCTCGTGATCCTCGCGGACGGCGACGATCCGGCGCCGTCCGGCGTCGAGCGCGAGGTCCGCGTAGCGCCATCGCCGGTCCGGCCCGAGCGGCACCCACTCCCCGCCGTCGGTGCGGAGCAGGAGCCGGCCGGTCGCGAAGTCGGAGATGACGACCACGTCGCCCTCGGCCAGATACGGCGCCCCGCCGTACTCGTGGACCCGTGAGCGGACGTTGACCTCGGGCGGGCTGAGGTCGACGGTCGTGCCGTCCTCCTCGCGCCGGACCAGGGTGATCCGCCCGGCATTCTCCGGTCGGCCCTCGAGCCAGGTCAGGCGCTCGCCGTCGGCCCGGACCGCCCCGAGGGCGATCGCACCGGTCGCGAGCCAGGCGATCGGGAACGGCGACGCCCAGGCGCCATAGGGCGCGACGTGGCGAAGGCCCTCGCGGGTCCCGACGGTCGTCGAGCTCATGTGCCGTGCTGCCAGGAGGCGACGTAGGCCGCCTGTTCGGCGGTCATGGGTTCGAGCTCGATCCCGAGGGCGGCGAGCTTGAGCCGGGCGACCTCCGCGTCGATCGCCTGGGGGACGACGTAGACCCGCGGCTCCAGCTCGGCGTGGTGCTGGGCGACGTACTCCGCCGACAGCGCCTGGTTCGCGAAGCTCATGTCCATCACCGCCGCCGGGTGGCCCTCGGCCGCCCCGAGGTTCACGAGCCGGCCCTCGGCGATGAGGTTGATGCGCTTGCCGCCGAGGTCGAACGACTCGACGTTCTCGCGGACCTCGGTGACGTGGCCCTCGGCCATCTGGCGAAGGGCTGTCAGGTCGAGCTCGGCGTCGAAGTGGCCGCTGTTGGCCATGATGGCGCCGTCGCGCATCGCCGCGAAGTGCTCGCGCCGGAAGACGTTGATGTTTCCCGTCGCGGTGATGAACAGCTCGCCCCAGGGAGCCGCCTCGGCCGCGGTGAGGACCTGGTAGCCGTCCATCAGCGCCTCCAGGGCTCGGACGGGGTCGACCTCGACGACCGCGACGTGGGCGCCCATCCCGGCCATCCGGCTGGCGATCCCTCGACCGACCCAGCCATACCCGGCGACGACGACCTTCCGACCGGCGATGAGGATGTTCGTCGCCCGCAGGATCCCGTCGAGCGTGCTCTGGCCCGTGCCGTAGCGGTTGTCGAAGAGGTGCTTGGTCTGCGCCTCGTTGACGGCGATGACCGGGAAGCGGAGCGCGCCGTCGGCGGCCATCGCCTTGAGCCGGATCACGCCGGTCGTCGTCTCCTCGGTCCCGGCGAGGACTTCCGACACCTGGCCGGGTCGCTGGCTGTGGAGCAGCGAGACGAGATCGCAGCCGTCGTCCATCGTCAGCTGCGGATGCGTGTCCGCGACGGCATCGAGGTGGGCGTAGTACGTGTCCCGATCCTCGCCCCGCCGGGCGAACACCGGGATCCCGTATTCGGCGACGAGCGCCGCCGCGACGTCGTCCTTGGTCGAGAGCGGGTTGGAGGCCGCGAGCGTCACGTCCGCGCCACCGGCCGCGAGCGTCCGCATGAGGTTCGCGGTCTCGGTGGTCACGTGGAGGCAAGCGCCGACGCGCAGGCCGTCGAGCGGCCGCTCCGCAGCGAAGCGCTCCCGGATCAGGCGGAGGACCGGCATCTCGCGCTCGGCCCACTCGATCCGCCGGACGCCCTCGGCCGCCAAGCCGAGGTCGGTGACGTCATGCGGCGGTCGTTCGGTGTGGGTCTGGGTCATGGTCGATCGGGCTCCCGGTTGCCGGCGAAGAGGCGCCGGAATGGCGCCGCGAGGCCGCTCAGCGGCGACCCGAGGCGGTGGATGAGGCGCTCCTCGAAGCGGACGTACTCCTGGTAGCCCAGGCGCCGGTATGCGGCGATCGCGGGCGGGTTGTCCGCCCGGACGTTCAGGACCACCTGGTCGCAGCTCCGCAGCAGCTCGGCGGTGACCGCGCTCGTCGTGGCCTTGGCGTAGCCGCGTCCCCGCAGGTCCGCGTGGGTCAGGACGTTGCCGACGACGGCGAGCCTCGCGTCGGCCGAGACGACATGCGTCCCCGCCGCGGCGACGAGCTTGCCGTTGATCCGGATGCCGTAGTAGACCCCCTCGACGATCGCCGACGATGGCAGCCAGGAGGCGAACCCGAGCTGGTAGAGCCGGTTCAGGTCGCCGATCTCGACCGGCAGGAGCCGCGAGACGTGGGCCGGGTACGGCCGGAACGACGAGCGGTCCACCCACATCCGGACCATCGGCGGACCGGCGTCCACCTTGTAGGCGGTCGCGACCGCGGGCAGCGCGTCCGTCCGCGCGGCGACGAACGCCGCCCGCGGCCGGACGACGTCGCGCAGGACCGCGGCGATCCCGTCGGGCCGGCCCATGACGAACAGGGGCTGGGGCGTCAGCCCGGCGTACTCGAGGGCGATCGCGACCGGCGTGTCGCCGTCGGTCGCGACGCCCCAGCGGGTCTTCCGGAACTCCCGATCATCGAGGTCGCAGATCGCGTAGGCGGCGAAGAGCCGGTCCCGCTCCAGGAACGCCCGGAGCATCTGGCGGTCGGTCGTCGCGCGGGCGACGACCGGACGATCCCGGCTGGCGGCGAGCGAGACCATCAGGCCGCGCCCGCGATGTCTGCGTCTGCCGTCAGGGCGGCCGGTGCGGTCTCCGGCGAGACGGCGGGCGGCGGGACCGCGACCGGCGGCACTGCCGGTGGCGGCGTCCGGCGGACCCGGTTCCGCTCGAAGGCCGCGGTCAGCGCGGGACCGAACGGCGGCCGCAGCACCCCCTCGTCGGTCATGATCCCGGTGATCAGCTCCGCCGGCGTCACGTCGAAGGAGGGGTTGTAGGCCTCCGTCCCGACCGGGGCGACCTGGTGGCCGTGGAACTTCGTCACCTCGTCGGGCGAGCGGCGCTCGATCGGGATCGCGGCGCCGTCGGGCGTCTCGAGATCGACCGACGTCAGCGGCGCGCAGACGAAGAACGGGACGCCGTGGCGGGCGGCGAGGACGGCCAGCGGATAGGTCCCGACCTTGTTCGCCGTGTCGCCGTTCGCAGCGATCCGGTCCGCCCCGACCAGGATCGCGTCGACCTTGCCGGCCGCGATGAGCGATCCCGCCGCGACGTCGGCGATCAGCGTGTGGGCGACGCCCGCCTGGGCCAGCTCCCAGGCAGTCAGCCGAG
This sequence comes from uncultured Chloroflexia bacterium, assembly GCA_963729175.1. GTDB lineage: Bacteria > Chloroflexota > Limnocylindria > Limnocylindrales > CSP1-4 > CAVSMY01. The sequence goes on from CAVSMY010000010.1 coordinate 493,768, forward strand.
CGCCCTGGAGATACGGCCTCGTCTCGTCGACCCAGACATGGACGTCCCGGCCCTGGTGGTGGGCGACCTGGATGACCCCGAGCGCCGTCCCGTACTGGCCGCAGGCCAGCGGTCCCGTGTTGCAATGGGTCAGCAGCTCGAGCGGCCGTCCGCCGATCGGCGGCAGGACGCTGGCCCCGAAGGTCGCCAGCCGGCCATGGTCGTCGGTCGCCTCGAACACGATCGCCTGGGCCTCGGCCCACAGGGCGTCGGCGATGACGTCACCGGAGGCATCGAGCCCGCCGACCCCCTCGTAGCGGGCGAGCATCCGGTCCATCGCCCAGCCGAGGTTGACGGCCGTCGGCCGGGTCTGGCGCAGCCCCGACGCCGCGCCGCGGATCGACGCCTGGCGTGGGTGGTTCTTCGTGTCCCGCAGACGGTTCGTCGTGAGGGCCAGGCCGATCGCGGCGACCTGGCCGATCGCCGGCGCGCCGCGGACCACCATGTCGCGGATCGCGTAGGCCACGTCGGCCGCGGAGCGAGCCTCGTACTCGACGAGCTCTCCAGGCAGCCGTCGCTGGTCGATGAGGTACAGGCTGGGGCCGTCCCAGCGGAACGCGGTCCGGAAGCCGGTCGGGGCCCCGCCGACGGCCTGCATCTCCGGCTCTGGGCCCGCCGCCAGGCGCGCCGCCCCGCTCTCCGGATCGAGGATCGCGGCCGCGGCCTCCGCGGTCGAGCGCTGGAGGGCGTTCGCGACGCCCACGACGGTCGCGGCGGTCTGGGCGAGCTCGCCGGCGAACTGACGGAAGAACCGGCGCCGGGCCAGGTCCGCGCCCTCGGCGGGCGGCGCAGCCGGGGTCTCGGGCGTTGTCGCCGGCCCGGCGGTCGCCGTCGGCCCGGCCTCGGACGACTCGCCGGCGGTGGTCGGGTCTGGGTTCGGGTCGGCCGGTCCGGTCATCCGCGGGTCACGCTCGGGCGACGGCGTCTCGACAAGGGTTGCGACGCATCAGTAGCGGATGACGCTCGTGACCTTGTGGCCCTCGAGGCGTTCGCGGCCCTTGAGGAAGTCGAGCTCCACGAGGAAGGCGAGCCCGGCGATCTCGCCCTGGAGCCGCTCGACGAGCTCGATCGTGCCCTTGACGGTGCCACCGGTCGCGAGCAGGTCGTCGACGATGAGGACCCGCTGCCCGGGGGCGATCCCGTCGCGATGGATCTCCAGGGTGTTCGAGCCGTACTCGAGGGCGTACTCGACCGACAGGACCTCCGCTGGCAGCTTGCCGAGCTTGCGGACCGGCACGAGCCCGGCGTCGAGCTGGTAGGCCATCGGGGCGCTGAAGATGAAGCCGCGGGATTCCATCCCGACGACGATGTCGACCTTGTCGTCCTTGTATGGCGCGAGCATCAGGTCGATCGCTTCCTTGAACGCCGGGCCGTCCTTCAGAAGCGTCGTGATGTCGTAGAAGAGGATGCCGGGCTTGGGGAAGTCGGGATCTCGCGGATCCGTGCACGCAGGTCCTCGGCGGACATCGGTCGGGGTCCCTCCGGGTCGAACGGTCTCGATCGGTTCGGTGATCGTGGGGGCGGGACGGTCGCGCGCGCAGGCCGTTCTCGCGGACGGTCAGTCTACTCGTCCGGACCGTCCGTGAGGAGCCTCTCCTCCGGCCCGCGACGTCGCCCGCGAGCACGAAGGGTGAGGGTCAGCCGGCTCGTGCGACGGGGACCTGCTCCTCGTCGAGCGGGACGCCCGTCGTCGCGGGCGCCGGCCGCCGTCCGAGCCGGGTGCTGGCGATCGCGCCGAGGGCGAGGACGACCGTCCCGAGCGTGAAGGTTGCCGCGACGCCGTTCGCCTCCGGCGCCCCGCTCCGGATCGCGGCGGCGATGAGCGCGCCGCCGAGACCCGCTCCGAGGGCGGTCCCGATCGTGTCCGAGAGCTGGAGGCCGGACGTGGCGGCTCCTTGCGTCTCGGGCGGCGCCTCGCGCAGGACGACGATCGAGAGCGGCGAGTAGGACAGGCCCATCCCGAAGCCGGCGATGCCCCAGGTCACGATCGCCAGCTCCCACGGGATCCCAGGGGCGAGGACGGCGATCGTCGTCCCGAGCCCGATCGCGACCGTGGCGAACCCGACGCCGACGAAGCGGCGCGCCCCGAACCGGCCGAGGAACCGGGCCTGGACCCACGCCCCGCCGGTCCAGGTGAGCGTCGCGGAGGTCAGCACCACGCCGGCCTCGATGGCGCTCGTGCCCTTCACGTCGATAAGCAGCAGCGAGACGTAGGCGTCCGCGGCGAAGAACCCGAACGTGAGGATCCCGCGCAGCCCGACCGCCGCCGGCAGCCCACGCGCCAGCCGGAGCGTGCCCGTCGGGACGAGCCGGATGAACGCCGGCAGCGCGATCGCCGCGCCGAGGACCGCCAGACCGGCGATGAGGACGGGCTCCCCGGACGTGAGCCCGGCCATCAGGATGCCGACGCCGAGCGCGAGAAGGAGCGCCAGCGGGGCTCGCCGGCGCGCCTCCGCGCTCTGGTGCTCGCTCGGCGCGCCGTGCGGCACGGTGGCGATCGCCCGAAGCGTGATCGCGCCGGCGATGGCGATGAGCGGCAGCAGCCCGAGGAAGACCCAGCGCCAGCCGACCGTCTCGCCGATGAGCCCGGCGATCGCCGGTCCGATGAGCCCGGGGATGACCCAGGCGGTCGAGAGGACCGCGAACATCCTGGGTCGCAGCCGGTCGGGCAGGGTCCGGGCGATCGCGACATAGGCGGTCGGTGGGACGGCGCCGAAGCCCAGGCCCTGGATGAACCGCCCGACGATGAGGACGGGCATCGACGGCGCGAGCCCGCCGATCAGCAAGCCCGTCGCGAAGAGCCCGAGCCCGAGTGCGAGCGGTCGTCGGAGCCCGCCGCGGTCGATGAGCCCGCCGACGAGCACGATGCCGATGAGCGAGCCGAGGAAGAACGCCGTGAAGACCCAGCCATAGAGGGTCTTGTCGCCGAGCTCATCGGCGACGAGCGGCATCACGGTGCCGATCGCGAGGGCCTCGGACGCGACGAGGGTGATGGTCAGGACGAGGCCGATCGTCAGCGCGCGACGGGGTGGCGCAAGCAGCCCGTCGCGGGCGTCGTCGCGCGGCGGATCGATGGCGGTCGGCGGGTCGGTCACGGCGTGGCGGCCAGGTCGATCACGGCAGGGCGGCGAGGGCGGTCAGCGCGGTCACGGGATCGTGACCCGGCCGTCGGCATCGAGCGGGAAGAACGGGTTGTGGGCGACCTCCCAGGGATGGCCGTCCGGGTCGGCGAAGTAGCCGGACAGGCCGCCCCAGTCGGCGCGCGTCGCGGGCTTGAGGATCCGCCCGCCGGCGGCCTCGGCCGCCGCAAGACCGGCCCCGACCTCGTCCTCGGTCGCGACGTTCATCGCCAGGGTGATGCCGCCGAACGACTGCGGCCCCGGATCGGCGACGTTGGCATCGGCGGCGAGATCCGCCCGTCCGAAGATGCCGATGTACGAGCCGGTCATCCGGAACCAGGCGATCTCGTCCTGGGAGGAGCTGCAGCGCTCCCAGCCGAGGGCCTCGTAGAAGGCGACCGACCGGGCGACGTCGGCGACGCCCAGGGTGACGATGCTGAGGCGAGCGGGGAGCGGCATGGGTCGTCCTCCGTCAGGTGCCGGCCAGGCGCTCGACGACCGGGGCCAGGTCGTCGATCGAGCCGGTGAGGAACGAGCTCACGCCGAGTCGCTGGCGGAGCATCCGGAACTTCTCGGTCAGCCCGTCGATCGAGCCGATGTAGATGTGCGGCGAATTGAGGAGGCCATCCTCGGTCACCTCGATGCCCGTCCGGGTCTTGAACCGGTCGACGACCTTGCGGACCTCTGCCCGGGCGTGGTCGGTCACGATGATCGGCGAGCCGGACGGATAGACGTTGATCTCGAGCTCGGCATAGCGCTGCTCCCCGGCGGCTTCACGGACCCATCCGAGCTTCTCCTCGGCGGCCTCGATCGTCAGGCTGCGGGGGTCCGCCCGCGGCTGGCGCTGATCGCCGGGGACGAGGCGTGGCGCGAGCCCCACGATGTCCGCCTCGCGACCCGCGAGGGTCAGCGTCCGCTTCCCGCCACCCCCGATGAGGAACGGCGGATGGGGCCGCTGGACGGGCTTGGGCAGCCCATCGTGGTCGGTGATCGTGAAGTGCTCGCCCTGGAAGGAGAACGGGCCGTCGGCGAAGCAGCCCTTGAGGACCGCCATCGCCTCGGCGAGGCGAGAGACCCGCGTCCCGACCGCCTCGAACGCGAGCCCGATCGCGTCGTACTCCGGCCGGTTCCAGCCGGCGCCCATCCCGATGTCGAGGCGACCGCCTGACAGGCGGTCGAGCGTCGCCAGGTCCTGGGCCAGGACGGCCGGATGTCGCAGGTCGTTGTTGACGACGAACGGCGCCAGTCGGATCCGCTCGGTCGCGGCGGCCACGTGGGAGAGCAGCGGGATCGGTGCGTACTGGTCGACGAGATGGTCCGGGATGATCAGCCCGGTGTAGCCCATCGACTCGGCCCGACGAGCCTCGGAGGCGACGACCTCCGGGTCGACGATCCCCTCGACCGCGTCGGCGAGGAACCGGAACGGGCGGGGATGCGCGGGATCGGGCACGACTCAGTCGAAGTCGAAGATGCCGCGGCCCGCCGAGAACTGGAGGACCAGGCCGCAGTTCCGACAGATCTGGAGCACGAGCTTGTGGCTCGTGATCCCCCAGCGCGAGTCCATCCGACCCTGCTCACGGTCGAACTCGAGGCCTCCGCACAGGGGACATCGGAGCACCGGCTTGGCCGTCTCCTCGGCGTGCTCCCAGGTCATCGGTCCCTCCGTTTCTCGGACGCGGACCGCGTCGGCGCGGTCACGGGCGACCGCGCTCCGACCTCGGTCCGCGGTGTCGCGGGTGATGAAGAAGCCCCCGGCACAGCCGAGGGCTTCTGTCTTGGCGAGGTGTCCGACGCTCAGCCGGCGGCGACGCCGTTGGCGGCTCGGACGCCCGTTGCGCGGGGCCCCTTGGGGCTCTGCTCGACCTCGAACTCGACCTGCTCGCCGCCGAAGAGGCGATCGAAGTCGAGCGAGGCCTGCAGCCCGCTGCGATGGAAGAAGTAGTCCTTGCCGTCCTCGGCGGTGATGAAGCCGAAGCCGCGGTCGGACACAACCTTCTTGATGGTACCGGTGGCCACTGTGGGACCTCCCATCTCTTCTCGAAAACAAACTGCACGCACGGCCCTTGCGAGAAGAGGGGTCGACCACGCGGAGCACCACCGGGCGATCCGGCAGTCCACGCAGTGTACCGCCTCTTGTCACGGCTGTGGAGTGTGCGGACGGGCCGTCGTTCGGCCGGGCCCGGACATGGACATCCGTCGATATCCAGGCTGCTCGCGGGCCTGCAGGATCGGGGTATGAACGCATTCGCCGCCCTCGTCATCGCCGACGCCGTCCTGGCGGAGCCGCATCCGTCGCAGCTGCCGCATCCGGCCACCCGCACCGCCCGCCGCAGCCTGGGCGATCGCCTGTCCGAGGCGCTCCGCCGGCTCAGCCCCGGGACCCGGGCCGGCCGCCGCGACGGACTGTCGGGCTCGGCCGCCAGCTGATGCATCCCCCGACCAGGACCTTCCGCGCCTCCACTCGGCCGACGCACACCGACGCCCTCGGTCTGCGCGCCCAGAACGCGGACCGCCGAGGTCAGTCTCCGCGGAGCGGGCTGTCGGCGGGCAGGCTCGCGATCGAGTCGATCTCGACCGCCGCGCCGAGCGCCAGCTTGACCCCGCCGACCGTGATCCGCGCCGGCGGATCCGCGCCGATCACCGCGAGGTAGACCTCGTTCATCGCGCTGAAATCGCTGATGTCGGCGAGGTAGACGGTGACCTTCGCGAGATCGGCGGTCGTCGCGCCGCACGCCGCCAGGACCGTCAGGATGTTCTGGAGCGCGAGGCGAGTCTGGGCGGTGACGCCGCCCTCGACGAGCACGACCTCGTCTCCCCGCGTCCCGAGCATCCCTGAGATGAAGATCAGGTCGCCCGTCACGACGGCGTGACTGAAGGCCGGCAACCGGGCGAGACCCGGCACGTTGAGCCGCCGCGCCGTCATCGGACCATCTCGAGGACCCGGCCGGCCATCGCGATGAGCTCGGGCGACGACAGCATCGGGTTGTTGAAGGTGAAGCCGGTGAATCCGGCGTCGATGTAGGGCCTGAGGGCCTCGGCCGCCTGCTCCTCGGAGGTCGCGACCGCGCCACGCCGCTCGGGCGGCAGGCGCGCGAGGAGCGCGACACCGTCGGCATCGTCGAGGGCCAGGAGGACCGGGGTGGCCATCGTCCGCTCGATCGTCGAGGGATCGCGCCCGACCTCCTCGCAGTGCCGCATCAGCACCTCCGTCTTGTGGCGGAGGGTCTCGAGCCCGAGCGGGAACCAGTGGGTCATGTCGGCGTGTCGCGCCGCGATCCGGAGCGTCCGCTGCTCGCCGCCACCGCCGACCAGGATGCGCGGGCCGCCCGGCTGGATCGGCCGCGGGACGTCGAGCGCCTCCTCGATGCGGTAGTAGCGACCCTCGAACGTCGGCCGGTCCTCGGTGAACATCGCCCGACAGATCGTCAGCGCCTCCTCAAGACGGTCCATCCGCTCGCGGATCGGCGGAAAGTCGAAGCCGTATCCCCGATGCTCGTCCTCGTTCCAAGCCGCCCCGAGCCCGAGGAGCGCGCGCCCGCCCGACAGGACGTCGAGGGTCGTCACGAGCTTCGCGAGGTACGCCGGGTTGCGGTACGTCACGCCGCTCACGAGGCTCCCCAGACGGACCGACGAGGTCCGCTGGCTCAGGGCGGCGAGCGTCGAGTACGCCTCGAGCATCGGATCGGTCTCGGGTCCCACGCCGCGGATCTGATAGAAGTGGTCCATGACCGTCACGAGGCTGAAGCCGGCCGCCTCCGCGGCATCGGTCAGCGCGACGACTCGCTCGAAGATGCGGTCGGGCGGGGTGTCGGGGAACGTGTAGTTCGGAAGGTGCAGGCCGAACCAGATCGTCATCAGGGGCTCCGGATGCGCGGGACTCCGCCACGAGGGCGGTCTGCGCCTGACTGTACGCCCGCAGGCTCGGGCCCGCGGCGCGGGCGGGCTCCCTGGGACGAGCCGAGGCCACACGAGCCGCCGATCGGCGGAGTCGGCCGGACAGCACACCTGACCGTGGCCCGACACCCACGCTGGACGAGGCTGCGTACACTGCGGGCGACATTCGCGTGGGAGCGAGGGGGGTCGTGACAGACGCTGGCTTGACGCCGCCGCCGGCAGGACCCGAGGGTCCTGTATCGCCCCGCCCCGATGCGGAGTCGGTCGTCACCCAGGATGCGGCGTCTGACGACACGCCCGATCCGGCGTCGTCGCCCCAGACCGAGCTGCGGACGTTCCTCATCGCCGACATCCGTGGCTACACGATCTACACCCGCGAGAACGGCGACGAGGCGGCCGCCGCGCTGGCCGAGCGGTTCGCCGAGCTCGTGGCCGAGATCGTCACCGCCCGCGAGGGCTTCCTCCTGGAGCTGCGCGGCGACGAGGCTCTCGTCGTCTTCGTCTCGGCGCGCAAGGCGCTCCGGGCAGCGATCGACCTCCAGGCGCGGTTCGCCGAGGCCCAGCTGCCGCGCGGTGTCGGAATCGGACTCGACGCCGGCGAAGCGATCCCGATCAAGGAGGGCTACCGCGGCACCGCGCTGAACCTCGCCGCCCGGTTGTGCGCCCAGGCGGGCCCGGGCGAGATCCTGGCCTCGGAGGCGGTCATCCACCTCGCCGCGAAGGTCGACGGCATCTCGTACGTCGATGCCCGGATGGTCCGCCTGAAGGGCTATGACGAGGCCGTCCGCGCGGTCGCCGTCGTGCCGTCCGACAAGGCCAAGGGTCGACGACTGGCCTCGAGCGGCCGCGGCGGAGGTCGTCGAAGCCGCTGGCTCGCGATCGCTGGAGCAGCCGCAGCCGTCGTCGCGATCATCGTCGCGGCATCGGCGGGCGGGTTCCTCGCGGGCCAGGGCAGCGCGTCGGTCACGCCCGTTCCGTCTCCCTCGGCGACGGCCGTCGCCTCGCCGTCACCGAGTCCGGGCACGTTCGCCTCGGCCGAGCTGCCGGTCCTTGCGTTCTACGACGCGAAGACCGGTGCGTTCGATGGCCAGCTGCCGGTCAGCGCACCGACCCGCGTCGCCGTCTTCGCCGGCGACTCGTTCTGGCAGGTCAAGTCCGAGCCACCGTCGGTCGATCGGATCGACCCGCAGACCCTGAAGGTCAGCCATACGTACTCGATCCCGGTGTCGCAGCCGCTGGGATTCGCGTTCAGCAAGGAAGCCCTCTGGTTCACCGATCGTCGCGGTCCGAACGTCGTCCGGATGGACGCCGGGACCGAGGTCGTCCAGAGCTTCCCGATCGGCGAGAACGCCGATGACCGAGTCCTTGCGGGTGACATCGTCGTCGGCGGCGGATCGGTCTGGTTCTCGCGGCCGAACGCCAGTCAGATCGTCCGGATGGATCCGACGACCGGAAAGATCCTGAAGCGCATCAAGGACGTCGACGCGTTCACCATGGACTACGGCAACGGGGCGGTCTGGTATACGGCGAACGGCAAGGTCGGACGGATCGATCCGGCGACGAACACCGGCGACCCGCCGATCGAGGTGGATCCCGACGGCATCCTGACGAATATGGCCTTCGCCGGCGGCTTCGAATGGCTGTCGGACTCCGAGCAAGGGGTCGTGTACAAGCTCGACCGGACGAAGGTCGTCGACACGATCCCGCTTGCGCCCGGCATCTACACGCCCTCGGCGACAGCGGACAGCGTCTGGCTGTCGAACAGCCGGGACGGGACGTTGACCGGGATCGATGCGCTCACGAACCAGAAGCGGACCATCGACACCCGCCATGCGACGCTGAGCATCGCGACGAGCGACCACGTGATCATGGCCGCCGTGGGGCCCACGGCGAGCGACGTGCTGAGCCAGATCCCCGGTGACGTCCTCACCCTCGCCGTCCAGGACATCCCGTGGTTCCCGTCGCCCGACCCGCCGAACAGCTGGGACGAAACGGTCCGTCAGCTCGAGTACGTGACGTGCCTCCAGCTCGTGAACTACCCCGACGCTCCTGCGCCAGCGGGATGGGACCTGGCGCCGGAAGCGGCCGCGGCGATGCCGACCGTGAGTCCCGACAGCCGGACCTACACCTTCACGATCCGCCCGGGACTCCAGTTCTCGCCGCCGTCGAACGAGCCGATCACCGCCGAGACATACCGAGCGTCCATCGAGCGGGCCCTCTCGCACGAGCTCGAGGACGGCGCGCCCGGGCGGTGGTTCCTGCACGACATCGTCGGCGCGGAGGCTTTCAGCGCCGGCACGGTCCAGACGGTGGCCGGTCTCCAGGCCGACGGCGACACCCTGAAGATCACGCTCGTTGGGCCGTCACCGACGTTCCTCCAGCGCCTCGCTCTGCCGTTCTACTGCCCGGTGCCGCTGGGGACCCCGCCGGCACCCGAGGGGCTGAATCCGTTCACCCCCGTCGCCGGGTCCGGACCGTACTACCTCGCGACGCAGGTGCGCGACCGGCTGATGGTGTTCAAAAAGAACCCGAACTACCACGGCGATCGCCCGCAGCCCTTCGACGCGATCGCCGTCCACGAACAGCGGACCTCGAAGGACTACCTTCCGGAGATCAAGGCGGGGACGCTCGATGGCGCCATCGTGACCGGAGGCGACAGCGTCGTGGGCCCGGGCGGTGCGATCGACGCCGCGTGGGGTGCGGACAGCGAGGCCGGCAAGGCCGGAGATCAGCACTGGTTCGGTGCCCCGACGACCATGACCGCGTTCTTCGCGCTCAACCCGACCCGACCCGCCTTCAAGGACCCGACCATCCGGGAAGCCGTCGCCCTGGCGCTTGACCGGAGCGTCCTGGCGGCGATCTGGCCACGGCGGCCGGTGGCCGGCCTGCTCCCGGCGGGAATCGCCGGCGTCGCCGCGGTCCCAGTCCCGAGGCCCGACCTCGATCTGGCGAAGCAGCTCATGGCTGGGCGGGCCGTCACGGTGACGCTCGGGGCGCAACCTCACGGCCGGTGCACGGTGTGCGACGACGTCTACGCCCAGGTCGTCAGCGAGCTCGCGGCGATCGGCGTCACCGTGAAGGTGCAGGAAAGCGACGATCCATGGGGTGACGCGACAAGCAAGGGCTCCACCATCGACCTCCTCGAGGCCGGGACCGGCAGCGACATCCCGGACGCTGGCGAGTTCGTCGGCAACATGGGCTGGCTGACCTGGCTCGGGACCCCGGCCCTCCGTGAGATCGACCGGATCCTGACGCTGTCCGGGCAGCAGCGGCTCGCCGCTGCGAACGTCCTGACCGCGACCATGACGGACTCCCACATCGTCATCCCGTACTCGAGCGACGTGAATGCGGACTACTTCGGCGGGAGCATCGGGTGCGGGATCGATCCAGCCGGCGATCGGCGCGGTCGACCTGCTGACACTCTGCCGGACGGGGTCGGCCCAGCCATCTCCTGGGCCGAGCGCCAGCCCGTGAACGCCATCAGGGCCCGCGCCTGAACTCCTCGGCTCGGAGCGCCATCCGGATCACATCCCACCGCCGACCTTCGCGCTCGATCCGCCCTCGACGCCGGCCGGTCTCCCGGAAGCCGAAGCGACGGTAGAGGCGGCGGGCGACCGTGTTGTACGCGAAGACATCGAGCCCGATCGCCGACAGCCCGAGCTCATCGAACCCGTACGCGAGCATCTGTCGCGAGGCATCCCGACCGAACCCGTGACCTCGGTCCTCCGGTGACCCGATCAGGATCCTGAACGTCGCCAGGCGCTCCGCGGGGTCGAACGCGGTCAGGCTGGCCACTCCGATCGGCCGGTCCAGGTCATCCGACCGGTAGATCAGGCGGAACACGGCAGCCGACTCCCGCAACTGCTCGTCGAACCATGCCCGCTCGTCCGCGGCGGATCGCGCCTGAGGCGCTCCGAAGACACCCCAGCCGACATCGGGATCGTTCACCCAGGCGGCGTGAAGGTCGAACAGGTCCGCTCGCAACGGCCGCAGGACGGTCAGGCCGGCACATGCGGCGGTCCCCGATGGACCGGAGGTGCTAGCCGCCCGCACTGAGGCGCGCCACGACCGCCTGGGTCAGCGTCCACGACTTCGCCGGGTCGCGGGGCAGCCGGATCCTCACCTGGTTGCTCGCGAAGGTCAGGTCGCCGGGGCGCACCCCCGGCAGCACCGACTGGCCGCTGAAGCCGCCAAGGAGCTGCATCGCCGTCGCCCGCGACAGGCTCGCGCCGAACCGGACGATGAGCAGGCCGTCCTCGCGCGAGATCGACGAGACGCCCGCGGACTCGGCCACGAGTCGCAGCTCGGCGACCTCGACGAGCCGCTGGACGGGCGTCGGGAGCGGCCCGAACCGGTCGACCAGCTCCTGGCGGAACGCGGCGACGTCGCCGGGGTGGCGCGCCCGGGCCAGCCGCCGATACAGCTCGAGCTTCTGGGCCTCGTCGGGCACGTAGTCGTCTGGCAGGTGGGCCTCGAGCGGCAGGTCGAGCACCGCCTGGGGCCGCTCGAGGACCGGCGTCCGGCCCTCGTGGTGCGCCTTGCGCTCCTCGACCGCCTCGGCAAGCAGCCGCGAGTACAGGTCGAACCCGACGGCCGCCATGTGGCCCGATTGCTCACCGCCCAGGATGTTGCCGGCGCCGCGGATCTCGAGGTCCGCGAGGGCGATCTGGAAGCCGGCTCCGAGCTCGGAGGCGTTGAAGATCGCCTGCAGCCTCTTGCGGGCCTCGTCGCTCATCCGCTCCCGGCGGCGGTACAGGAGATACGCGTACGCCCGCCGAGCCGAGCGGCCGACCCGACCGCGGAGCTGATACAGCTGGGCGAGCCCGAGCGCATCGGCCCGGTCGATGATGATCGTGTTGGCGTTGGGGATGTCGAGGCCCGACTCGATGATCGTCGTGCAGACCAGGACGTCGGCATCGCCCGCCGCGAACCCGGTCATGACCTTCTCGAGCGCGCCCTCGGTCATCTGGCCGTGCCCGACGACGATCCGGGCATCGGGCAGCATCCGCCGGATCTGCTCGGCCTGGGGCTCGATCGTCTCGACCCTGTTGTGGACGTAGAAGACCTGGCCGCCGCGGTCGAGCTCGCGCAGGATCGCATCGCGGACCAGCCCGGCCGAGGCCTCCGCGACCCGCGTCTGGATCGGCAGGCGGTCCTCCGGCGGCGTCTCGATGACCGACAGGTCGCGGACGCCGGCAAGGGCCAGGTTCAACGTCCGCGGGATCGGGGTGGCCGACAGGGTCAGGACGTCGACCTCGCGACGAAGGCGCTTCAACCGCTCCTTCGCGGCGACGCCGAAGCGCTGCTCCTCGTCGACGACGACGAGTCCGAGGTCCCGGAACGCCACGTCCTTCGAGAGCAGCCGGTGGGTCCCGATGACCAGATCGACCGACCCGTCGGCCAGGCCCACGAGCGTCCGCTCCTGGTCGGACCCCGAGACGAACCGCGAGAGGAGCCGGACGGTCGTCGGGAACGCGCCGAGGCGCTGGCTGAATGTCCGGTGGTGCTGGTCGGCGAGGATGGTCGTCGGGACGAGGACGGCGACCTGACGGCCATCCTGGATCGCCTTGAACGCGGCCCGCAGCGCGACCTCGGTCTTGCCATAGCCGACGTCGCCGACGACGAGGCGGTCCATGGGCCGGCCCGCCTCCATGTCGGACTTCGTCTCGGCGATCGCGCGCAGCTGGTCGGGTGTCTCCTCGTACGGGAAGGACGCCTCGAGCTCGGCCTGCCAGGGCGTGTCGGGGCTGAAGGCGTGGCCCGGGGCGTCGGCGCGCGCGGCGTAGAGGGCGAGCAGCTCCTCGGCCAGGTCGTCGACCGCCTTGCGGACCCGCTGCTTCGTCCGCTGCCAGTCGGTGCCGCCGAGCCGCGAGAGCTGGGGGCGCTCGCCGCCCGAGTAGCGCGATACCCGGGCGATCTGCTCGACCGGGACGAAGATCCGGTCGCCGGCCGCGAACGACAGCTCGAGGAAGTCGCGATCGTCGCCCGTGCCGCCGCTCCGTCGGAGCATCTGCTCGTAGCGGGCGATGCCGTGGTCGATGTGGACCACGAGGTCGCCAGGGGTGAGCCGCTCGAGGATGTCACGCGGCACGACCCGTCGGAGGGCCTTCGGCCGTCGGACGCGGACCGAGCCGAAGAGCTCGCGATCGGTCACCAGGACCAGGCCGTCCGGACCACCCGCGAACCCGCCGTTGAGGCTCCGCTCGACGAGGCTGACCGAACCGGGCGGCGGTGCCTCGCGGATCCGGAGGGTCGGGCCGGCGGGATGACCCGCCTCGGACAGCAGCTCGGCCAGCCGGGGCGCCTGGTCGGACGCCAGGATGACCCGGGCGCCATCCTCGAACCAGCCCTCGATCGCCTGACCCAGCCGGGCCGAGCGAGCCGGCGGCAGGGTCGGCTCGCGCCAGCCGAACGCGTCGCCGGCGCTGAGCCCGCCAGCCGCCATCGAGGCGCCTTCGGGCGGGTCGGTCTCCCAGGTCAGCTCGAGGGTCCGGGCACCGAGCAGGCGGGCCTTCCAGTCCCGTGGCGGAAGGTACGTCACCGGCCAGTCCTTCGGCAGCTCGCCGGCCGCGACCAGCTCGTCCCGCCGCTCATCCGCCTGACGCCACAGGAACGCGGCCGCGTCGGCGACATCGCCGGGCTCATCGAGGACGATGAGCGTCTCGGCGGCAAGGTGATCGAGACCGGTCGCGGGCGCGATGAGCGGCGCCCAGATCTCGGCCGCGTCGCCGATCGCCAGGGCTCGGTCAGTCGTCTCCCTGGGGCCGCGGGTGGCGTCGCCGCCGGCGCCATCCCTGCCGGCACCGTGCCCGCCGGCACCGTGCCCGCCGGCGCCGTCCCCGGTGAGCCGGGCCAGGTCGGCGGCGAGCCGCTCGGGCAGTCGCGCGGCCCGCCGGCCGAGCCGCTCCTCGAGGACGGCATCGCCGCCCTCGGGTCGGAGGAACTCGGTCGCCGGCAGGAGGGTGATCTCGTCGACCGGGCCGATCGTCCGCTGGTCGGCCGGGTCGAACCGCCGGAGCGAGTCGACCTCGTCGCCGAAGAGCTCGATGCGGATCGGCAGCTCGGCCGACGGCGGGAACAGGTCGACGATGCCGCCACGGCGGGCGAACTCGCCGCGGCCGGCGACCTCGAGGACGGGCTGGTAGCCGGCGGCCAGGAGCTCGCGGAGGAAGACGGCCTGGTCGAGTCGCGCCCCGGTCCGGAGCCGTCGCGGCTCTGCGGGCAGATCGGCGGGCGCGATCGTGTGCTGGAGCAGGGCCTGGACGCTGGCGACGAGGACGCGCGCGGCACCGCTGCGCCAGGCCGAGAGGGCCGCGACGCGCGCGGCGGTCTCATCCGGCACGAGCTCGCTCCGCTCGTAGGCCAGCGCCGTCCGCGGCTCGAGCACGGACACGACGCCGGGATCGCCGAGCCATGCCCCGAGCTCCTCGGCCACGCGATCGCCGATCTCCGCGTCACGAACGATCCAGCAGATGTCCTCGCCGGCGCCGACCAGCGCCGCGATGAGATAGCTCTTCGCTCCGTGGGGCACGGACGTCACCGAGGCATGCCGACCGCGGGGACGGGACGGCTCCTCGGGCCGGCCGAGTCGATCGCGCAGGTCGTCGAAGGCACCGGTCGTCCCGACGAGCCCGGGCAGCCCGGACAGGTCCGGCACGCGGCGACCGGCGCGGGGCCCGTCCGGCCGACCGACGATCCGGGCCGCCGCCTCACGGTCGTGGGCCACGCGCTCCTGATCGCGCGTCTCCCGGACCTGGATCTCCGCCTCGCGCGCTTCGCGCTCGCGGGCGAGCTCGACCTCCGCCTCGGCGCTCGCGCGGTCGAGGTCGACCTCGGCCTCGGCGCGCTCCGCCGCCGCGCGGCGCTCGGCCCATTCGAGGGCCACCTTCTCGGCGAGTCGGCGCTCGCGGGTCGTCCGCCCTCGGATCGGCTCGCCGGCTCGGCGTTCGGTCATCGTCGATCGCCCGTCATCGTCGGTCGCCCGTCATCGTCGGTCGCCCGTCATCGTCGCTCGCCGTCCTTCGGCTCGGATCGGCGGACGAGCCGCCAGCCGGTCTTCGTGCGGCGCACGCCGTCGGCTCCGGGCGGCCCATCGACCTCGCCCGGCGCCGCGGTCCGGGTCGGATCGGCAGGCCGAAGCTCGAACGTGTTGAAGCGGTTCGCGGCCTTGTTCGTGCCGTCCCGGGCCCAGGCCTCGACCGCGTCAGCAGCGGCGTCGAGGAGCTCGTCGAGGCGGTCACGCTCGTCGGGCTGGAACTGCGCGAGGACGTGGTCGACGAACCGGTCGTCCGGCGCGCCGATGCCCACGCGGAGACGGCTGAACTGCTCGTTCGAGAGCTCGTTGATGATCGACCGGAGCCCGTTGTGGCCGCCCGGCCCACCACCCTCGCGGAAGCGAAGCTTGCCGAACGGCAGGTTGAAGTCGTCGGCGACGACGAGCAGGTCGGACATCACCACGTGGTGGCGGACGAGGAGCTTGCGGACCGCGATGCCCGAGTCGTTCATGTAGGTCAACGGCTTCGCGAGCACGAGGTCGAGCCCGCGGTAGCGACCCTGGGCGACCGAAGACGCGTCCCGCTCCCGGCCGTGACCGCGCCACCCGGCACGGTCGGCGAGCCGGTCGAGGACCATCCAGCCGATGTTGTGCCGGGTCTCCGCGTACTGGGTGCCCGGGTTCCCCAGGCCCACCACGAGCTTCACACCACCTCCGAACACGCGGACAGGCCCCGGACCACCGAGTCCGGGGCAGGTGACCGATGGTACCGCGGGACCGGCCGTCGGACACTTGGGCTTCAGCCGGTCTTCTTTCTAGACTCGAACGGCCATGTCCGTCGCCCGTCGCGCTCAGCTCATCCTCGGCGGGGCGCTCCTGCCATTCACGATCACGGGGCTCGTCCTCGGTCTTCTCGCTGCCGGGGCCGGTCGGGATGACCTGGCGAGGCTCTGCTGGGTCGCCCCGTCGATCGTCGTCGGCCTCCGGCTCGCGTGGTCGATCGTCCGCGACCTCATCGCCGGCAAGGCAGGCGTCGACATCGTGGCCTTGCTGGCGATCGGCGGCGCCGTGCTCCTCGGCGAGGACCTGGCCGCCTCGGTCATCGCCGTGATGCTCGCGACCGGCGAGGCGCTGGAGGCATATGCCGAGGGTCGCGCCCGCCGCGAGCTGTCGGCCCTGCTGGGCCGGGCTCCGAGGACCGCGGCGCGCTATGTGGACGCCGGCCTGGAGACGGTCCCGCTCGACGGCGTCGCCATCGGCGACCGGCTGCTCGTGAAGCCCGGCGAGGTCGTGCCGGTGGACGGCCTCATCGTCGGCTCGTCGGCGACGCTCGACGAGTCGGCGATCACGGGCGAGTCGCGCCTGGTGTCCCGGGAGGCCGGCGAGATGGTCTCGTCGGGCGTCGTCAATGCCGGCTCGCCGTTCGACCTTCGGGCGATCGCGACGGCCGCCGATAGCACCTATGCAGGGATCGTCCGGCTGGTCGAGGAGGCCCAGGCGTCCAAGGCGCCGTTCGTGCGGCTCGCCGATCGCTACGCCCTGTTCTTTGTCCCGCTCACGCTGGTCATCGCCGGTGCGGCCTGGCTCGCGAGCGGAGACCCGGTCCGCGCTCTTGCGGTCCTTGTGGTGGCGACCCCGTGCCCGCTCCTGCTCGCGGCGCCGATCGCGATCGTGGCCGGCATCTCGCGCGCCGCCCGCCGGGGCGTGATCGTCAAGGGCGGCGGTGCGCTGGAGGCGCTCGGCCGCGCACGGGTCCTTCTGTTCGACAAGACCGGGACGCTGACGGCCGGTCGGCCGCGGCTCGCCGCTGTCGAGATCGGGGATCAGATCGACGCCGACGAGGTCCTCCGGCTCGCGGCGTCGGTCGAGCAGCTGTCACCACATGTCCTCGCAGGAGCCATCGTCCACGCGGCCCATCTGCGGGACCTGGAGCTGGCGATGCCCGAGGCGGTCGACGAGGTCCACGGCGCCGGCGTCGGCGGCCGGGTGGAAGGTCGGCCCGTCCTCGTCGGTTCGCTCGAGCACGCGCGCGGTGACGGGCCACTCCCGGGCTGGGCCCGGGACCTCCGCCGGCGCTCGATCGTCGAGGGGACGACGAACGTCTACGTCGCCGTCGACGGGGCCCTGGCCGGGGCGCTGGTCCTGGACGACCCGATCCGACCCGAGACGCCGCGGGCCATCCGGGCCCTCCGCCGGATCGGCTTCACCCGGATCGTCATGGTCACTGGCGACCACGCCTCGGTCGCGGAGATCGTGGGCTCGGCCATCGGTGTCGATGCGGTCCTCGCCGAGCGGACGCCGGCCGAGAAGGTCGACGCCGTCCGGACCGAGCGGGCCGACGCGCAGACCGCGGTCGTCATGGTCGGCGACGGGATCAATGACGCGCCGGCCCTCGCCGTGGCCGACGTCGGCGTCGCGATGGGCGCCAGAGGCGCGACCGCCTCGTCCGAGGCCGCCGACGTCGTCATCACGGTCGACCGGCTCGACCGCCTGGCGGATGTCGTCGGCATCGCCCGGCATTCGCGCTCGATCGCCCTGCAGAGCGTCATCTTCGGGATGGGCCTGTCGATCGTGGCGATGATCGTCGCCGCATTCGGCTTCCTGCCCGTCGTCGCTGGCGCGATCCTCCAGGAGGCGATCGACGTCGCGGCGATCCTCAACGCCCTGCGGGCCGTCCGCGGTGGCGTCCCGGCCCCGATCCGGGTAGCCGGCTGGACAGGGATGGCGGGCTCGCCTCGAGTCGGAGCACCGCGAGCTGGCCGGTCACGGCGCGATGATCCGCGCGACCGCCGACCACCTCGATACGCTCTCCGGTCCGGGTGCCCTCGAAGCCTTGGCGAGCGTCCGCGCCTTCCTCGTCGGCGAGCTCGTCCCGCACGAGGAGGACGAGGACCGGACGGTCTATCCGATGCTCACCGCCGCGGCCGGCTCGGACGACCTGACGGCGACCCTCCACCGGACCCATGTCGAGATCTTCCGGCTGGTCCGGCTCCTTGACAGGCTCGTGGACGACCTGCCCGAGGACGGACCGACCGCCGACGACCGGACCGACCTGCGGCGGATCCTCTACGGCCTTGACGCGATCCTCCGCCTCCATATGGCCCAGGAGGAGGAGCTGTACGCGTCCCTCGGCGATGAGAGCGGGTCTGCCCGATCGACCGAGCCGGCGGCGGCCTGACTGGTCAGCGAGAAAGCTTCAGAGACGCGTCGACGACCGCGACGAGATCGTCCACGTCGGCTGGTGGGGACCGCGACAGATCTCGACGTCTGACAGGCTCGACCGTCAGCCCAGGATCCGTCGCTCGAGGGCGCGCATCTGCGCTGCCTCGGTCGGCTCGGCGTGGTCGTAGCCGCAGACATGAAGCGTGCCGTGGACGACGAGCAGTCGGAGCTCGTCGGCCGGCGACCAACGGATGTCGCCGGTCTGGCCGCCCCGGCCCGCCTCGGCCTGCGCGATCGCGCGTTCTACGGAGACGACGATGTCCCCGAGGTGCGGCCGGCGACCCGGCGGCAGGACGAAGGCCGGGCCGGGATCTCCGCTCGCCATGGGTCCGAAGAGCGGGAACGAGAGGACGTCGGTCGGGCCCTCGTGACCCAAGTGGCGCTCGTTGAGGTCGGCGAGCTCAGCGTCGTCGGAGAGGATCAGGCCGATCGATGCGGGCGCCGGCGCCTCGACGGTCCGCAGTGTCAGGGCGACAACATCCGCGAGCCGCGTCGCCGGCACGAGTCGCGGCACGCCGTCGCGACGCTCGATGTCGATGCGCCAGGGGGGACGGTGGAGCCGCGGCATCGCATCACGGTACCGGAGCCGGGTAGCCTCTCGGGATGGACGCCGACGTCGTCGTCATCGGTGCCGGGCTGGCTGGCCTGACGGCGGCACGCGACCTGCGGGACCGCGGTCGGCGGGTCGTCGTCCTCGAGGCGCGCGACCGGATCGGTGGTCGCACCTGGAGCGGGACCCTCGCCGCGACGGACACCCTCGTCGAGTTCGGCGGCTCGTGGGTCCTGCCCGACGACCAGCCCGCGGTCGCCGCCGAGATCGTCCGCTACGGGCTCACGATGGAGGCGACGCCGGCCGCCGAGTCGTGGGCCTGCCGGCTCGACGGCCGTCTCCTCACCGGAGCCGACGCCCGCGAGACGATGCGGGTCGCCGTCGACGCGCTCGAGCCGCATTTCGCCGCGCTGACAGCGGCCGCCGAGGTCGCAAGTGCGACCGGCGATCCCGCCGCCCTCGCAGCGCTCGACATCCCGGTCACGCAGTGGCTCGACGCACTCGATCTGCCGGCCGATTCCCGCGCGATGGCGCTGTCGTTCTCCGCGGCGATGGGCGGCGGCCGGCCCGAGCGGATGTCGGCGCTCGGGCTGTTCAGCGACCTCGACGAAGCCGGCTACCGCATCGACGACGGCTGGTCCAGCGTCGGTGACATGTTCGTCGGCGGCACGCGCACCCTGGTGACGGCGATCGCCGACGGCCTCGAGATCCATCGCGGTCGTGTCGTTCGGCGGGTCACCGTCGGCGACGACGGCGTGGAGGTCGGCCTCGACGGGGGTACGAAGTGGACCGCGTCGGCTTCGATCCTCGCCGTGCCGCTCAACGTCTGGCGCGACATCGCGATCGAGCCGGCGCTTCCCGGCGCGAAGGCGCGCGCCGCCGCCGCGGGTCACCCGGGGACCTCGACGAAGATCCTCGCGGTCGCGACCGGCATCCCGACCCAGCTCTCGGCCGCGGGCTGGGGGACTCGGGTCCAGGCCATGCGGGCATTCCGACCGGTCGGCGACGGCCAGTTGGTCGTCGGGTTCAGCGGCGAATCAACGTTCGATCCGGCAGACACCGCTCTCGTGCTGGAGGCGATCCGCGAGTTCGCCCCCGATGCCCAGGTCGTCGCGTCGGGCGGCCACGACTGGAACGCCGATCCGTTCGCGCGCGGTGCGTGGTTCGCACCACCGGCGGGCGCGACCGCGGACGGGACGCTCGCCGAGCTCGAGCGACCGTGCGGGCGATTGGCATTCGCGACTTCGGACGTCTCGCCCGATGGCGCGGGCTGGATCGAGGGCGCGATCACGAGCGGCCACGCCGCGGCTCGCTCGGTCGAGGCAGTCCTCGGGTCCTGACGAGGCGGCGCCGCGCCAGGCAGGCCCGCGTTGCACGCCGCGCTGCCCGCGTTGCACGTGGTGCACGAACCGGAGGCGGTGGAGCGGTCGATGGCCCGTCTCGAGCACGATCGTTGCACGGGCTGCAAGAGATCGGACGGTCGCGTCAATTCCTTGCACGCGGTGCAACAACCAGGTCATCCGAACGCCGGATCGGTCACTTCCATGCACCTGATACAACGCCGGGCCGGTTTCTTGCATGGGGTGCAACGCCCCAGCCTCGCGGCCTCGCAGCCTCGCGGCCTTGCCGCCTCGCGGCCTCGCGGGGTCGTTGACTCCCCCTTGGGACTACGCCGAGGGGCTCTCGCCGCCTCCGGGATCCCCGCCGCCGGCGGCCGCGCGGCGCGACTCGAGCTCAACGATCTTGTTCTGCGGATAGGCGATCCGCTGGTGGTACATCCCGAGCAGCTGGGCGACGAACGCCTCGCGGATCCGGTCGACGTCACGGAGCGTCAGGTCGCACTCCTCGAACTGGCCGTCCGTCAGCCGCTCCGAGATGATCCGCCCGACCATCGCCCGGATGGCCGCCTCGTCGCGGGACTCGAGCGACCGGACCGATGCCTCGACGCTGTCGGCGAGCATGAGGATCGCGGCCTCGCGCGTCTGCGGCTTCGGGCCGGCGTGTCGGAACTTCCGGGGATCGACGGCGTCGGCCGCCCGCCGACCGCCCTCGGTCTCGACCCCGCCCCACGGTGCCGCCGCCTCCTCGCGCGCCCGGGCGTAGAAGTAGCCCATGAGCATCGTGCCGTGGTGCTGCGGGATGAAGGCGATGAGTGTCTTGGGCAGGTGATAGCGGTACGCCAGGTCGATGCCGTCGACGACGTGCTGCTTGACGACCTGGACGCTCACCTCGGGGTCGAGCTCGTCGTGGATGTTCTCGCCGCCAGCCTGGTTCTCGATGAACGCGAGCGGGTTCGAGAGCTTCCCGATGTCGTGGTAGTAGGCGGCGACGCGGGCGAGCAGCGCATCCGCGCCGACCGCCTCGGCGGCGCGCTCGGCGAGGTTCCCGACCATCAGCGAGTGGTGGTAGGTGCCGGGCGTCTCGACGAGCAGCCGGCGCATCACCGGCTGTGACGGGTTCGCGAGCTCGAGCAGCTGGAAGACCGTGAGGATCCCGAACAGGTTCCCGAGGACGGCGAACGAGCCGACCGTGGCGATCGCGGCCCCGGCGGCCGATGCGATCGAGGCCGCCCAGAGCTGGAGGATGCCAGTCAGGTCGTGGTTCCCGAGCAGGGTGAACGCCGTCACGACCATCGCGTTCGTCAAGGCGACCGCGAGGCCCGCCTGGACGAAGACCTGGAGCCGGTCGCCACGGCGGATCGTGAGGATCCCGGCGAACCCGCCCAGGAAGACGTACATCGAGAGCTCGAGCGAGCCCGCGTTCACCGCGCCGGCGAGCAGCCCGAGGATCGCCATGAGGACGGTGGCAGCCCAGGCGTCGAGGAGGATCGCGACCAGCATCCCCGCGGCCGCCAGCGGCAGGAAGTACGGCAGGATCGACCGGCCCGCGGTGACCTGGAGCGCGAGCGCGCTGATCAGCAGGATCAGGGACACGAGCAGCAGGACGTTGTTGCGGTGCCAGAGGGTCGGTCTGAAGCGCCAGAAGAAGAGGACGAGCGGGGCGACGAGCAGCAGCGCCATCGCCACCCAGCCGAGGAGTCGGACGAGGTCCGGGCTCGCCTGGTCGAGACCGAGCTGCTGGACCTTCTCGACCTCGAGGGGCGTGACCCGCTCGCCCTTGCGGACGATCACCTCGTTCTTCGCGATCGAGACGCGGATGGGCGCGACGGCCGCCGCGGCAGAGGCTTTCGCCTGGTCGGTGAGCTCCTGGCTGAACGAGGAGTTCGGGATGAGCAGCGGCGCCGCGATCTCCGCGGCGAGGGTCCGCTCGGGCCCGGACAGGCCGCCAGCCATGAGCGTGCTCAGGGTCGCTCGCGTGCCGGCCACGTCGGTGTCCCGCAGCTGGGCCCGCAGAAGCATGTCGAGGACCCGGGAGGACTCCGCCCGGACGGCCGTCCAGCGATCCGGGCTGAGCGTCTGGAGCGTCGCGACCGAGGAGGACGAGAGCCCCGTGATCGCGTTCGCCAGGAGCGCCGACCGCTCCTGCGGCGTGAGATCCGTGGAGGTGAATGCGGCGTCGGCGCCGAGCAGTCGGACCGTGAACGCGCGAGCCTGCTCGTCGGCGAGGGCCGCGGCGTCCTGGGGGTCGTAGTCGTATTGCGGACCGATGGCGTCCTCGGCGGACTGACGCGCGGCGTCGATCTGGACCTTGCTGTCGTAGTCCAGGGCGCGCGGCGCCGTGACGTCGGCCGGGGCAACCTGGTTGGCAGTCAGATCCACCCGAGTCGGGATCAGGTCGGTCGCGAGGATGGCGGCCAGCATCGCGACGAGCGCTGCGCTGACCATCGCGACCCGGACGCCGTCTCGACGGGTGAAGGCCCGGACCGGCGCGGTCCGCTGAGCGAGCATCGGTCAGCCCTCTCCGCCGGCGGTCGTCGCCGCGACGTCGTGAGCCGTCAGGTCGGCGCGGGCGAGCGCCTGGGCGACCAGCCCGGAGACGACCTTGCCGTCGGCTCGGCCGCGGGTCCGGGGTGACAGCCAGCCCATCACCTTGCCTATGTCTCGAGCGGAAGACGCGCCGGTCGCGGCGATCGCCTCGTGGATGAGCGTGTCGATCTCGGCCTCGGTCAGGGGGGCGGGCATGAACCTGGCGAGGACGGCGATCTCGGCCTCTTCCTTCGAAGCGAGGTCCTCGCGTCCACCGGCCCGATAGGCTTCGACGGATTCGCGCCGCTGCTTCACCTCGCGCACGAGCACGGCCAGCGCCTCGTCGTCCGTGAGGGGACGGCGCTGGGTCTTCTCGGCGTTGTAGAGGGCGCTCGAGGCGAGCCGCAGCGTGTCGCGGGTGAACGCGTCACCCGACCGCATCGCGGCGGTCGTCTCGTCCTTGATCTGATCCTGAAGGGTCACCGGAGATTCCTCGGGCGGGGGCTGCGGTCCGGGACGCGCGACCCGGTCCACCCGTGGCGCGGATCAGCCCTGCTGGCGAGCAGCCTTCTTGCGCTTCGCTTCCTTGCGCTTGCGCTTCACGCTCGGCTTCTCGTAGTGCTCGCGGCGACGAGCCTCTGCGAGGATGCCGCTCTGCTGGATCTTCTTGTTGAAGCGTCGCAGGGCGCTTTCGAAGGATTCGTTCTCACCGACTCGGACTTCGGCCAATCCGGATCCACCTCCTCGGGCGCTGGAGTCTGGCCCACGGGTCGCCGCTCGGGGCCCTCCGACGCGGTCCGCTTGTGCCGGTCCTCACGCTCACACGTGCACGGCCCGACAGGGCTGGCGGAGCATAGCGGCTGCCCTGAGCGGGGTCAAACGCAACGTGACGACCTCCAGGGCGTGGTTGCGCACGTACGATGACCCCGATGTCCACCTCCTCCGATGCCCCTGCGACGCTCGTCGGTCTCCTCGAGCGGGCTGCCGGTCGCTACGGCGACCGGACCGCGCTTGGGATCCGACGCGATGACGGCTCGACCGACTCGTGGAGCTACCGGGAGCTCGAGCGACGGAGCCGGCTCGCGGCGTGGCGACTCCGTGCGCGAGGGCTCCAGACGGGCGACCGGCTCCTGACGTGGTCGCCCTCGTGCCCCGAGCTGCCGGCGACGTACTTCGGGGCGATGCGGGCAGGCCTGATCCTCGTCCCGCTCGACCTCCGGATGTCGCCCGACGCGATCCGCCGGATCGCCGAACGGTCCGAGGCGACACAGCTCGTCATCGGGACCGGTCGAGATGCGCCGGACCCCGCCGACGCGGACCTCGACCGCCTCCCATACACCGACGTCGAGACGCTCACGGCGGAGCCGGACGACTCGTTCCCGGCCGACTGGGAGACCCAGCTGGCGGCCTGGCCACCGCCGCAGCCGACCGACACGTTCCTGCTCATCTACACCTCCGGCACCACAGGCGCGCCGAAGGGCGTGATGCTGGCCCATGACAACGTCCTGGCCGGCGTGGCCTCATTCGAGAAGGTGATCCCGCCGATGGACCACCGGATCGTCTCGCTCCTGCCCCTCTCGCACCTGTTCGAGCAGTCGGTCGGGCTGATGTTCGCGCTCGACCTCGGGGCGGACATCCTGTATGTCCGGAGCCGCAACCCGCGGGTGATCTTCGAGGCGATCCGGGACCACCGGACGACCTCGATGGTCGTCGTGCCGCAGGTCCTGGACCTCTTCTGGAGCGCGATCGAGCGGGAGGTCGCCAAGCAGGGCCGGACGAAGACGTTCGAGCGGCTGCGTCGGATCGCCCGTCGTCTGCCGATGGGCGCCCGGCGGGTCCTCTTCCGACGGGTCCATGCGCAGTTCGGCGGCGGTCTACGGCTGCTGGTCTCCGCCGGTGCCTTCCTGCCGCCATCGATCCAGCAGGCCTGGGAGGATCTGGGCGTCCTGGTGCTCCAGGGCTATGGCGCGACCGAGACGGGCTCCGGGACGGTCACGACTCCGCAGGACCACGGCCTCGGGACGGTGGGGCGGCCGCTCCCCGGGGTCGAGATGCGGATCGTCGAAGACGGCGAGATCCAGTTCCGCGGTCCCTCGGTGACTCGAGGCTACTGGGAGGACCCGGATGCGACGGCTGCGGCATTCACCGAGGACGGCTGGTACAGGACCGGTGACTTGGGCCATCTCGACGCGAAGGGCCGCGTCGTTCTCTCGGGGCGCAAGAAGGACATGATCGTCCTGCCCAACGGGCTCAATGTCTTCCCCGAGGACATCGAGAACGCCCTCCGGATCGCCGGCATCCGCGACTCCGTCGTGCTCGAGACGGAGCCGGGCCGGATCGAGGCGATCGTCCTTGCGCCTGCGGGTCCGGGGATGCCGGCGGCGGGTCGGTCGCGCTCGCTGGCGTCCGCGTTCGGCGACGGCGACGTATCGGTCGAGGCCGCCAAGGCCCGGATCGACGCCGCGGTCAAGGCCGCCAACGCCACCCTGGCAGTGCATGCGCGCGTCGCCGCCTGGCGCTTCTGGCCCGACGAGGACTTCCCGCGAACCCACACCCTCAAGATCAGGCGCGACCAGGTCCGGGCATGGGCGGCCGTCTCGGCGCCGCTCCAGGTGACGCAGGGCGCTTGAGCCCGGTCGACGTGCCGCCGCGGGTCGGCGCAGGCACTGGCGCGGCCCACTTCTGTCAGATGCCACTCAGGCGATCACCGGTCAATGACCAGGTCTCGCGGACGGGCGGGCTGAGCGTGGTGCTCGTCGCGATCCTCGTCATTCGACCAGCATGCGGACGGCTGACAGGGATCCGCGGACGAACGATCACCAGATGGACGGATGACGGAAACCGGGCGCCTGCGACGCGAAACCGCGGGACGCGGCGCCGGTGCGGGTCAGCGGGTGATCGTGTAGCCCTGGCCGAGCGACCCGAGGGCCGTCTCGATCCGTGACTCGGCGTCCTGATCCGTGGCCGTCGACGGGGCCCAGACGTAGAACGCCAGGGCGGCGCCGATCTGGCGGAGCGAGTAGTGGGCGTCGGTCGGGAACTGGATGCTGCCCGGGCCGCTCGCGATGTAGGACGCGAACTCCTTCGCCGCCGCGGCAGCCGACCCTGAGTCGATGAACTCATACAGGACGATGAAACCCTGGTCCTCGGCGGTGGGCAGGATCGCCTGGACGACAGCGCGCGGCGCCGCGGAGACGAGCGGCGACTCGCCTGGGCGATACGGCACCTGCGCGTCCCGGAGCTGGTAGCCAGCCGCCGCGAGGGTGCCGGCCACTTCGTTCCGGGCGAGCTGGAGCGTCGCCGACCCGCTGGCGGGCGACGGGCTCGGCGACGGGGAGGGCAGGACGATCTGGCCGCCGGTGCACCGGCGACGGCGACGGCGACGATCGCCACCGTGAGGAGCGGCCCGAGCAGGCGCGCGCGTCGGATCAGGCGGGCGCGCACGACCGTCGACGTCATCCGGGCGGCCAGGTGAACGACCGACCACCCATCAGGTGAACGTGGAGATGGTCGACCGTCTGTCCGCCCCAGCGGCCGACGTTCGAGACGAGCCGGTAGCCCGCATCGGCGATGCCCTCCGACCGGGCGATCTCGGCCGCAGCAGCGAACAGCCGGCCGACCATCGGCGCGTCGGCGTCGGTCAGGTCGGCCGCGGACGCGATGTGGGCCCGGGGCAGCAGCAGGATGTGCGTCGGCGCTCGCGGGTTGATGTCCCGGATCGCGATGACGAGATCGTCCTCGTGGACCTTCGTCGAGGGGATCTCCCCGGCGACGATGCGGCAGAACAGGCAATCGGACACGTCGGTCACGTCAGACATGGTGGCTCTCCGGGCTCGGTCGGGCGCCGCTCACCATAGCGCCGGCTTCGTCGACATGAGAAAGGCGATCAGGCCGATCGCGGTCGTGATCCCGTAGGCGAGGTAGCGCTGCCGTCGGGCGCTCTCGCGCCAGGCCTTCTGTTCCGCGTCGGTCTTGCCGCGCCCCCGGCCGAGGAGTCGCTGCAGCTCCGGCCGCTGGATCGCGTAGGCGACGATCGCGGTGACGGCATACAGGACCAGGGCGACCATGAGCCACGGCTGCTCGAGCAATTGCGGCCCGAGGACCGCGACCATCGCGAGCCCGGTCGCCGCCAGCCCGATGCCGATGACGAACGTCCCGTGGGTCTGGAGCCACACGAGTCCGCGCACGAACCGGCTCGGCGGGCGCGTCGCATCGCGCGACCGGAGCGTGAACGGCAGGATCAGGCTCGGGACGAGCAGGGCGATCGCCAGCGAGATGTGCGAGGCGAGAAGAAGGGGGAACAACGGCATCGGCGCGGGGATTGTATCGGCGCCTTGCTGTCGCGCCGTGCGACGGCCCCGCCCGCCCATGGTTCGCTCAGCCGGGCCGCGCGACGAGCGCGACCCACTCCCCCTCCGACAAGCGCGTCTCCACGGTCAGCCCGGCCGCCGCGAAGGCCTCCGCGACCTCCGTCTCGCGGTCGACGAAGATCCCCGAGGCGACCAGCCGCGCACCGGGCGCGAGCTCACCGGCCAGATCCGCCGCGAGCACGACCAGGAGCGACGCGATGAGGTTCGCGAGCACGACATCGAACGAGCCCGCAGGGCCGCTCGGGAGCGACCCGGCGCGGGCCCGGAGCCGGCGGACGAGGTGGTTCCGCCGCGCGTTCGCGAGGGTCGACTCGACGGCGATCGGGTCGGTGTCGAGGCCCAGCACGTCCCGGGCACCGAGTCGGAGTGCGGCGATCCCGAGGATCCCTGACCCGCAGCCGACGTCGAGCGCCCGTGCCCCGCTGACCCGACCCGCGTCGGCGAGGTCCTCCAGGGCCATGAGGCACAGCCGCGTGGTCGGGTGGAGACCCGTGCCGAACGCCATCCCCGGGTCGAGGTCGAGGACGACGTCGTCGGGCCGGCGGCGATGCCGTCGCCAAGTCGGCCGGATGACGATCCGCCGCCCCACGCGCAGGACCGGGAAGTGGGCCTTCCAGGCCTCGGCCCAGTCCGACTCGAAGACGACCCGCGACCGCAGCTCCCCGATGGGGCGGAGGCCGAACGCCTGGAGGTGTCCGAGGTCGCGCTCGACCTGCTCGGCCGCGCGGCGGGCGGCACCGGAGTCGCGCGCCGGCAGGTAGGCCCGGACGATCGCCGGTCGTGTGGGATCGAGCTTCGCGCCGAGGCCCTCGTCGACGAGCTCGAAGGCGGGCTCGACGGTCACGCCGCCCGGCGCGACCCGCGACAGGATCTCGCTCACGGCCTCGACCGCCTCGGGGTCCGCGTCGACCGCGAGCTCGAGCCAGGCGCCGTCGGCGGACGTTCCGTCGGACGAGTCGTCGCCCGGCTCCGGGATCACCCCTTCTTCTTGGCCTTGCCGAACAGGCCGAGGATCCCGCCGCCGTCAAGGACCTCCTCGCCGGTCGCCCCCGCATAGGCCTCGAGTGCCTCCCGCTGGGCCTTGTCGAGCTTGGTCGGGACCGCGACGTCGACCATCACGTGGAGGTCTCCGCGGGCGTTCGCGCGTCGGAGGTGTGGGACCCCGCGACCGCGCAGCCGGATCTCGGTCCCGGGCTGCGTCCCGGGCTTGATCTCGACCTCCTCCTCGCCGTCGACGGTCGGGACCTTCACCCTCGTCCCGAGGGCGGCCTGGGCGAGGCCGACCGAGAGCTCATAGAACAGCTCGGTCCCCTCGCGCCTCAGGGACGGATGGGGCAGGACGTGGACCGCGACATAGAGGCTGCCCGCGGGTCCGCCGCGGGGCCCGGGCTCGCCCTCGCTGGAGAGGCGGATCTGGTGGCCGTCGTCGATGCCGGCCGGGATCGTCACCCGGAGGGTCCGCTTGCGCTCGGTCCGGCCGTCGCCCTTGCAGGTCTCGCAGGGCTGGTCGATGATCTTGCCTTCGCCATGGCAGCGCGGGCAGGCCGACACGTTGACCATCTGGCCGAGCATGGTCTGGCGGACCGAACGGACCTCGCCGCGGCCTTCGCACTGAGGACACGTCGAGGAGCTCGTCCCAGGCGCCGAGCCGCTGCCCTGGCAGGTGTCGCAGCGGCCGAGGGCTCGGAACTCGATCTCCTTCTCGGTCCCCTTGATGGCCTCCTCGAACGTGATCCGAAGGTCGTAACGGAGGTCGGAGCCGGCCGGCGGTCGGCCCCGTCGGGATGCGCCGCTGGCGCCAGCCGCACCGCCGAAGAAGGCATCGAAGATATCGCCGAGGCCGCCGAACCCGGAGAAGCCGTCGGCACCGCCCCCGGCATCCGCGCCACCCAGACCCGCCCGCCCGAACATGTCGTAGGCCTGGCGGCGCTGGGGATCGGACAGGACCTGGTAGGCCTCGTTGATCTCCTTGAAGCGCGCCTGCGCCTCGGGCGTCGTGTTGACGTCCGGATGCCACTGCTGGGCGAGCTTGCGGAACGCCTTCTTGATCTCGGCGTCGCTCGCGCCGCGCTCGACCCCGAGCACGTCGTAATAGTCGGTCTCCACGGTGGCCACGTCGCGATTCTACGGGAGCGGCCCGGCTGCGCCGACAGCTACCGCGTGGACCGCGAAAGACCGAGGATGGAGCGATGACGACGCCTGCACCCGGTGGTGACCCGACGAGCCCCGAGGCGCTCCTCTCGGAGCTTCGGGCATCGACCGCCGAGGTCGCCACGATCGCCGCGGAGCTGGGGCCCGACGGCCGGGCTCGCCGGGCGGCGGCAGGCGAGTGGACCGTCCAGGAGACGCTCACCCACCTGGCCGCCTCCGAGCCGCCGTTCCGCCGTAGGCTCGACAGGATCCTCGAGGAGGACCACCCGTTCCTGCCGTGGTTCGGGCCGGACGTCGCCCGACCCGATACGGCGCTTCCGGCTGACGCGGTGACCTGCTTCGTGGCGGCCCGCGAGGATCTCGTCGCGTTCCTCGTCGCGCTGACGCCGGAGGGCTGGGCCCGGCCGGCGGTCCACGAGACGATGGGCCCGACGACGCTCGCGCTTCAGATCCGGAACATCCTCGACCACGACCACGAACATCTCGAGGAGCTCCGTCGATGCCGCTGACCGGGAGGAGGCCGACCCGATGACCGACGTTCCACGCCTGACCGTCGCCCTGACGTTCGACCACGACGCGATCTCCAATTCCGTCAGACGGGGCGATCCGCCGGTGAAGCTCTCGCATGGCGAGTTCGGCGCCCGCGTCGGCGTCCCGCGGATCCTCGAGCTCCTGGCCCGCGAGGACATCCCGGCCACCTGGTTCGCCCCGGGTCACTCGCTCGAGACGTTCCCGGAGACGGCTGCGGGGATCATCGCCGGCGGCCACGAGCTCGCCAGCCACGGCTGGTACCACGAGGACTTCGCCGAGCTGTCGGTCGAAGAGCAGCGGGAGATCCTCGACCGCTCGGTCGCCCAGGTCCGCGATCTGACCGGAGCGCCGCCACAGGGGTTCCGCGCGCCGTACTGGTCACTGGGGGCCCAGACCCTCCAGCTCGTCGAGGCCGCCGGGTATCGCTACGACAGCTCGTTGATGGCCGACGACCACCGGCTCTATCTGGTCCGCCAGGGCGATCACCATTCGGTCGCCGAGGGCACGCGATGGGGACGCCAGGGCTCGATGGCGGAGGTGCCCATCTCCTGGACCCTCGACGACTGGCCGTATTTCGAGCCCGGGCCGGGTCGCGACGGACTGTCGGCACCGTCCCGGGTGCTCGAGATCTGGACCGCCGAGCTCCGCTACGCCCACGCCCACTCGCCCGGCGGGCTGCTCACCGTGACGATGCACCCCGAGTGCATCGGCCGCGGTCACCGGATGGCGATGCTCGAGGCGTTCATCGCCGAGGCTCGGTCGCTGGAGGGCGTGGCCTTCGAGCGGCTCGACCGCGTCGTGGAGGCGTGGCTGGCCCGATCCTGAGCGGTCGCTCCGAGGAACTCACGGTGCGGGCAGCCAGGTCGGCTCTTCCAGATGCTCCCCCGGCTCACCGATCGGCAGCTGCATGGCGTCGGTGCCGTCGGCGCGCATGACCCATAGCCGACTGACGTTGCCCGTGACTCGGCTGAAGACGATCCACTGACGATCCGGCGACCACCAGGGATGACTGTCAGACGTCTCCCGGGACACCTGTTCGAGGCCGGCGCCATTCACCCCGATCGTCCAGATGCCATTCCGGTTCGTCGCGCGCTCGAGTCCATCGAACGCGATCCGTTGGCCATCCGGAGACCATGCTGGCGCGAAGACGTCGAAGCCGTGCGTGAGCTGGATGCCGTCGATCTGGGCCTCACCGGCGAACGGGACCACCCACAGGTCGCCGGGCCGATCCCGGCTGAAGCCCCTCGACGGTTCGCCCCCGCCGACATCCCGGGCCACGAGGATCTCGCGTCCTGATGGCGACACCTCAGCGTCAGTCCCCTCGAGCCCGATCGGCCGAACGGCCCCGCCGCCCGCGTCGAGCACGCGATGGGGCGTCTTGAGGTCCGGATCGTAGGCGCCGATGACGGACTTCATGAGCAGGAGGTCGCCATCCGCGAGCCAGCTCTCGATCCCGGCCGGCCAGAGGGGCTCGCCACCGTCGAAGGTGTCACTCGTGTAGTGGGATGCTCCCGGCCACGTCACCGGCGCGGCGCCATCGAGCGTCCCGACCCATACGCCATAGGCGTTCGAGTAGGCGATGCGTCGTGAATCCACCGATGGGGCATACGAGTCCACGTCGAAGAACAGGTCGGACACCTCGTCGGCGTGCGAACCATCCGGGTATGCCCACCAGACCTGATGCCGGAGCTGGCCCTGCCCGTCGATCTGGCGGCTGAGGTACACGATGGCGCCCGGGAGATCCGATGCCGAGATCCTGGTCTCCGACGGGGACGGCGTGGGGAGCGTCGAGCCGCCAGAGCCGACGGTCGGGCTCGGGCTCGACCCGTTCGTGCCCGTGGGCCGCATCAGGACTAAGCCTGCCAACGGACCGACCAGGCCGATGATGACGACGACCCCTGCCCCCGCGGCGATGTACCGCCAGCGGCGCAGGCCGCTGGACCGGGACCCTGCTCGCGTCACCCTGGATGCGACCGTCGTCGGCGACACGGCGAACAGCTCGTACGGCTCGGCGATCCCCTTGAGGCGGGGTCGGCCTCGGGACCGGAACGAAACGTCGAGGGTCGTGCGCACCAGTGAACGCACGGTGTCGGTCACAAGGACCTCGCCCGGCGCGGCCACCGAGCAGACGCGGGCGGCGACGTTCACGGCCGAGCCGACGAAGCCGTCGCCATCCTCGACCGACTCACCGGCGTGGATACCAACGCCGACGCGGATCGGCCGAGCGGGCTCCTCGGAGCTCGATCGGGCAGCCGTCTCGACGATGGCCAGGCCGCAGCGGACGGCGGCGCTCAGCGAGCTGAAGACGACATAGAAGCTGTCGCCCTCGGTCCGGATCTCACCGCCTCCGGTCGAGGCGAGAGCCTCACGGACGAGCACGCGATAGGCGGTCAGCAGGTCTGCCGCGGCGCGGTCGCCGTTGGTCTCGGCGAATGCCGTGTAGTCACGCAGGTCACAGAACAGGAACCCGCGCGTCGTCCCGGACTGCGAGGGATCCCCGACCCCGGGTGGTCGGGTCGGTGCGAGATCGTCGACATCCCCCACCCCGCCATCATATGCGTCGATCACGCCCACGCATGCGCACCCGGTCAGCTGCGCCGCCCCGCGTCACGCCTCCGCGACGGTGCGAGTGCGCCGAAGGACCGCCTCGAGCATCGCCGGGGTCAGCTTGCCAGTGAACGTGTTCTGTTGGCTCGGGTGGAATGAGCCGAGGAGCACGTACGGTCCGACGGTCGCCTCCGCCGCATGCCCGAAGCGCGGGCGAGGCCGAGCCGCCGGAACGCCCGATGACGCGAGGGCCCGCAGTGCGCCATCCCAGGCGAACGCCCCGAGCGCGACGATGACCCGCAGCCTCGGCAGCAGCCCGATCTCGCGGACGAGGTACGGCAGGCAGCGGTCGCGCTCCTCCGGTGTCGGCTTGTTCGCCGGCGGCGCGCATCGGACGACCGCCGCGACACGCGCGCCGGTCAGCACCAGCCCATCGCCGGCTCGGACCGAGGTCGCCTGGTTCGCGAACCCCGCGGCATGAAGAGCATCGAACAGGAAGTCACCCGAGCGGTCGCCGGTGAAGACCCGCCCCGTCCGATTGCCGCCATGGGCCGCCGGCGCGAGACCCACGATCAGCACCGCCGCGTCTGGGTCCCCGAACCCCGGGACAGGTCGGCCCCAGTAGGTCTCATCCCGGAACCGCGCGACCTTCTCCGCGGCAACCTGCTCGCGCCAGGCGACAAGCCGGGGGCAAGCGCGGCACGCCGTCACCTCCGCGTCCAGCCTGTCGAGCCCCGCCGCGAGCTCCGCCCGGCTCACCGCCGGGTCACGTCCGCAACAGCCCGTCCAACCGACGTCCGGCGATCGTCAGCCCGACCACGCCCATGATCAGGAGGTAGGCGATGTGGACGAGGATCGTCGCGTCGACGCTGCCGGTCGTTAGCTGCCGAAGCATCGCGACGCCCTGGTACAGCGGCGTCACCTCGACCAGCAGCCGGAGGGCCGGTGGGTACGCCGTGATCGGGTAGAACGTCGCCGAGAAGAGGAACAGCGGCAGGGTGATGACGATGATGAAGTCGAAGTCCTGCCAGGTCCGGATGAACGTCGTGCCGGCCATCCCGACGGCGCCGAAGGCGAACCCGATGAGCAACGCGCCGGGGATGCACAGGATGGCCAGCGGCGACGTCGCGAGCCCGAGGAGCACGATCACGACGAAGAAGCCGATCGCGTAGAGCGCACCGCGGATCAGCGAGAAGCCGATCTCGCCGGTGGCGATGTCGCGGACACCCATCGGCGTCGACAGGATGGCGTCGTACGTCTTGGCATAGCGGAGCTTGAAGAAGACGTTGAACGTCGACTCGTAGACCGCGCCGTTCATCGCCGAGGTCGCCAGCAGGCCCGGCGCGACGAACACCGCGTACGGGATCGGCTGGCCGTCGGGTCCCGGCACGGAGCCGATCAGCGCCCCGAGCCCGAACCCGATGCCGACGAGATAGAAGAGCGGCTCGAAGAAGCCCGACAGGAGCACCAGCGGCGTCCGTCGGTAGTTCATGAAGGAGCGCTCGATCATCCGGTCGGCGCGCGGCGCGAACGGCAGCCCGGGCAAGATCCGCGTCGTCGGCGTCAGGCTCGTCATGTCACGAGCGCCCGGCGGAAGGTGACCAGCGCGGCGGTCGAACCGGCGGCGACGAACAGCAGCAGGACGGCCACGTCGAGGATCGCCAGCGGGTCGACGACGCCGAGCGTCAACGAGCGGGTCAGTCGGACGCCGTGCCACAAGGGTGTGAACGCGGCCAGGATCCGGAGCGGCTCGGGCAGCTGGTCGATCGGGAAGAACGTGCCCGAGAGGATGAACAGCGGCGTCAGCCCGAACCGAAAGATCATCGTGAAGCCCTGGTCGTTCTGTTGCGTCGCGGCGTACGCCAGGATCGGCGCGGCGAACGCGAGGCCGGTCAGGACCGCGGCCGGCAAGGCCAGGATCGCCAGCGGCGAGCTGACGAGCCCGAACAGGGTCATGACCAGCAGGAACGCGCCGCACGACAGGCACAGCCGGGCGGCGATCCAGGACAGCTCGCCGTAGACGATGCCGCGGATCGTGATCGGCGTCGCCAGCATGCCGTGGTAGATCCGATCCCACCGGATCCGGCTCATGATCGTGTATGTCGAGGCGAACCCGCCGGTCTGCATCGCCGCGGCGGCGAGCAACCCTGGTGCGAGCCAGGCGGCGTAGGTGACACCGCCGAACGCGTCGCTCGCGCCGCTCCCGACGAACGCGCCCAGCCCGAACCCGAGCGAGGCGAGGAACAGGACCGGCGAGAGGAAGTTCGTGACGATGCCGCCGCGCCAGGTGCGGCGATAGACGCGGCCGTTGAACTCGAGGACGCGGGCGGTCGCCGTCATCGGGACGCCGTCATCGGGACGCCGTCATCGGGAGGCGCTCACTCGATCAGCGAGCGGCCGGTCAGCCGGAGGAAGACATCCTCGAGGGTCGAGCGCCGGACGAGGACCGTCTCGGGTCGGAGACCGCGTTCGTGGGTCGCGACGACGGTCGCCTCGCCGTCGTCGGAGTACAGCAGCACCCGGTCGGGCAGCGTCTCGACCCGCTCCGCGAGCCCGTCGAGCTGGCCGTCGAGCGACTCGTGGACGCCGGGCGCGAAGCGGAGCTCGGCGACCTCGCGCGTCGAGTACTGCTCGATCAGCTCGCGGGGGCTGCCCTCGGCGACGATCCGGGCCTTGTCCATCACGACCAGCCGATCGCAGAGCTGCTCCGCCTCGTCCATGTAATGGGTGGTGAGGATGAGCGTCTTGCCCTGCTGCTTGAGCCGGTACAGGCGATCCCAGACGAGGTGGCGGGCCTGTGGGTCGAGCCCCGTCGTCGGCTCGTCAAGGAGCATCACGTCGGGCTCGTTGATCAGGCTCCGGGCGATCGTCAGCCGCCGCTTCATCCCGCCCGACAACGGCTCGACCCGGCTGTCGGCGCGGTCGAGCAGCTGGACGAACTCAAGGAGCTCGTCCGCGCGGCGGCGAGCCTCGGCTCGGCTCAGGTCGAAGTAGCGGCCGTAGATGATCAGGTTCTCGCGGACCGTCAGCTCCATGTCGAGCGAGTCCTGCTGCGGCACGACGCCGAGCCGGGCCTTGATCAGGGCCGGCTCGCGGGCCGGGTCCATGCCGAGGATCGAGAGCGTCCCGGCGGTGATCGGGCTGACGCAGCCGATCATCCGCATCGTGCTCGTCTTGCCGGCCCCGTTGGGACCGAGGAACCCGAACGCCTCACCGCCGGCGACGTCGAAGTCGATCGAGTCGACCGCGACGAACTCGCCGAACTTCTTCGTCAGTCCGTGGGCGTGGATGAGCGGAGTCGCGGCGTCGCGGGCCGCGCCCCGCGTGGTGGTGTCGGGCGTGGGAGCGTCGGGGGCGCGGGTCGTGGGCCCGTCGACCTGGGGGACGGCGGCGACCTGGGCGGGGTCGGTCATCGGACCGGCATCGTACCGCCGGGCTGCCGGGCTGCGCCTTGCAGCGGCGGCCAGGGTTGGACGTTCTGCCTCGCTTCCCCGCGCCATGCCACCTGCGCCATGCGACCTGTCGCCATGCCACCTGTCGCCATGCCACCTGCGCCATGCCACCTGTCGCCATGCCACCGTGCGCATTTCTGTCATCCGTCTCGCTGGCGGTCGTTGGTCAGCGGATCCCGGCCAGATGTTCGCCAGGTGATCGCGTGACAGGGAACGCGGTACTTCTCACGCTCGACCGGCCGCCGCCTTACCTCACGGTGCTGACTTGTGACCGTGTGGTTGTCATCTGACAAGGATCCGCCCTACCGGCCCACGCGAAGGGCACCGCGCCGCCCGCCGGCCCACGCGAAGGGCACCGCGCCGCCCGCCGGCCCACGCGAAGGGCACCACGCAGGCCCGCCGACCCAGACAGGCCTGCCGACTGTGGCCGGCCGCCTCACCAATGATCCGCCGCTGGCGCAACGCCGCAGAGTGTGGTAGAAACATGCTACCTGCAGGTCGCAGAAAGAAGCGATACGGCCGCCTCTCGAGGTCCCGCTCCCATGGCCCCCCCGACACCCGCCGCCGACACTCCTGCCCCGGCGCCGCCCGGCGCCCACACGACGTTCATCCCGGACGATGTCGCCCGACTCCTCGACGCCGCCCTCGTCGGCGAGCTGACCGTCGTCGGGCGTGGCGGCCGCCCGATCACCTACCCGCTCATCCCGCTGTTCGATGGCGAGAAGGTGTACCTGACGAGCTCGGTGCTGTTCAGCCGGAAGCTGGACCACATCAAGGCCGACCCGCATGTCAGCCTGTCGATCAGCGACCCGATCGCGACCGGCGGCCTGCCCGGCCGGGCGACGATCCAGGGCACAGCCCGGGTCATCGACGAAGACCCCCACGGCGGCTGGGAACGCCTCCTGCCGATCTGGGAGCGCAAGGAGCCAGCGATCGTCGCGTTCCTGAAGATGCGGTTCGCGCTGCCGCTGTTCTTCGAGCGATCGCTCATCGAGATCACGCCACTCCGTGTCCTGTCCTGGCCGGAAGGCGATGCGTCGAGCGCCCCGATCGTCGCGATCGCCGAGCCGAAGGCCGCCTGATGACCGCGACGACCGCCCGTCCGCTCACCCTCCCGCCGACCGCGAACGACGGCCTGACCCTCCGGGTCGGGCTCGAGAAGCTCACGACCTATCCCCACCTCATCGTCACCTGGGTCGAGCCGGACGGCTTCCCCGTCTCGGTCGCGATCACGGCGACGATCGATCCGACCGGCGGCAGCGCGACCTTTGCGCCACCGGCCGGCCTGACCGTCCCCACCGACCGCGAGGTCTCCCTCACCGGAAGCCACATCCATCCCCAGCCGGGCTACGGCTACGACGAGCGTCGCCACGTGACGGTCTGGGGTCGGGTGACCCCGACCGAGGATGGCCGCCTGACCCTGGCCGGCTCCGACGCCTGGGGCTGGGACGAGGCCGAGGTCCCGTTCATGGAGTACAGCGAGCGCAGCGTCGGGCGGGCGCGCTCGTACTTCGACGCCCTCTCGGCCGAGCGCGGCACGCCCGTCCGTCCGAAGCTCGCCCTGCCATGGCTCGCTCTCCGGGCGACCCGGCTGCCGTTCCTCACCGCGACCCTCGTCCCGGTCCTGCTCGGCATCGCCATCGCAGCGGTGGCCGGTGCCTTCGACCCGATCGCGGCGCTGCTGACGATCCTCGGCGCATGCTTCGTCCAGCTTGGGCTCAATGTCGCGAACGATGTCTTCGACACGACCCAGGGCGCCGACGACGCGAACGTCACGCCGACCGCGTACTCCGGCGGGTCGCGGGTCATCCAGTACGGCCTCGTGTCGCTGCGCCGGATGGCCCTCCTGTCGCTCGGGTGCTATGTCGCCGCGGGCCTGATCGGCCTCGTCCTGCTGGCGATGCATCCGTCGACGGCGCTGCTCGCGATCGGCATCGTCGGCCTGATCATCTCGGTCGAGTACACCGCCCCGCCGCTCAAGCTCGTCTATCGCGGGCTCGGCGAGATCGCCGTCGCGATCGGCTTCGGGCCGCTGATGCTGCTCGGGGCGTATGTCGTCCAGACAGGGTCGCTCGCCTGGGAGCCGTTCATCGCTTCGATCCCGGTCGCCCTGCTCGTCATGCTGATCCTGTACGTGAACGAGATCCCCGACCGACGCGGCGACTCGCGGGCCGGCAAGCGGACGCTCCCCGTCCAATTCAGCCGGGCGACGATCGCCCAGGGCTATCTCGTCGCGGCGGCCGCGGCGTTCGTCATCCTCGTGGCCGGAGTCGCCACGGGCGTCCTGCCGTGGCTCGCGCTCATCGCCCTGGCTGGCATCCCGACGGCCCGTCGGGTGTACCACGGGATCGTCGCCTCGTACGACCAGCCGTATGTCCTGATGGGCTACATGGGCCAGAACATCAAGCTCCACCTGATGGTCGGGGGCCTCCTGCTCGCGGCCTACGTCGCCGTCCTCGTCATCGGCGCGATCGCGCCCTCGGCACCGCTGTACCTGGCGCTCGGCCTGCGCTGACCCGGGCCTGGCGCTGCGCGCGCAGGCGCGGGCCTCAGCGCTCGACGAAGGTGTCGAAGGACTGGTGCCAGATCTCGCCCGGCCAGCGGTACTCGACGCGGGCTTCGAGGGGATAGAAGACCGAGGTGTAGAGCGTCCCGAAATGGCCGAGGCCGGCGGAGTCGAGGAGCGGCGGGATGAGGAAGGCGCCGACGAACGCGTCGCGGGTCATCGCCGGATCGGCCAGCAACGCGTCGATCAGGCCTTCGCGCTCATGGGATCGGGTCGCGGCGGTGTACTCGGGCCAGTCGACGACGTCCTGGTGGTTCGTCGCCGCGGCGACGGGCCGGATGACCGGCCGTCGATCGGGGGCCAGGTATGCGGTCGCGAACGCGCCGGTCGCGTCGAGCATCGTGAGGTTGTGGGCGAGATGGAGCGGCAGGCGCCCGAGCGCGGCTGACGCCTCGGCGACCGTCGCGCACGTCTCGAGCAGGTAGCGGACGATGAGCGGGATCCCGAAGCCCGTCCCCAGGACGCGTCGCCCACCGAAGGTCAGCGAGACCGCCAGGCCGTCCTCGTTCATCCCGTCGAGCAGCCCCCACAGGCAATCGCTCGAGCCGATGACCCGTCGCCCGGTCCACGCCGTCCACCACACGATGCCCTCGAGCCGGTCGGGCCGGTAGTCGTAGTCGCGGACCAGCGCGAGCTCCCCGGGTCGAGCCCACACGCCCTGCGAGCAGGCCGCGAGGTACGGCGGCGGCTCGACCATCGAGAGCATCCGGGCGACGACGTCGCCACCGCCGGCGAGATCGACGAGGCGCTCGTACGTCGGGATCAGCTCGGGCATGTGGTCGCGGAACAGCCGGACCGAGTCGGCGTACGACGGTCGAGCCGCGTCGCCCTCGCGGAGGAACCAGTCGCGATAGGCCGGCCAGCGCTGCTCGAAGACCGCGGTCCAGATCGGCCCCGGGGTCGCCTCGGCGAGGGCGCGGAAGGTGATCGGCTCGAGTATCACCTAGAGCATCTTGAACCCGAACGGGTCCGGCCGCGGCAGGTCGATGCTCGCCGGATCGTCGATACGGACGCCCTGGAACAGGCCCTTGAACCCGGCCAGCCAGGCGTGGGCCCGCGGCGTCAGCTCGTAGTCGTCGGTCATGAAGCGGCCGCGCGCGACGAGGATCCCCGAGGTCCGCGCCGTGGTACCGGTAGCCGCCGGCCTCGGCGATCCGGAGATAGAACGCCTCGTCCTCGTGCTCGAGACGGTGCCAATCAGTGGCCGCGCGGTCGAAGCCGATGCTGCCGTCGCCGGCCA
Source organism: uncultured Chloroflexia bacterium (assembly GCA_963729175.1). Lineage (GTDB taxonomy): Bacteria > Chloroflexota > Limnocylindria > Limnocylindrales > CSP1-4 > CAVSMY01. Next base: position 533,308 of record CAVSMY010000010.1, read on the forward strand.
GCCGCCAGATGCCCGAGCGCGGCGCGGCGGTCAACAGCTCGACGTCGTCGCCGGTGTCCTTCATCACGAGCTGGGCCCACGAGTCCATCCGGTCACCCGCCGCAGCCCAGCGGTCGTTCAGGTCCTCGATGTCGAGGTCGTAGTCGACGTCGAGGAACTCGAGCAAGTGGAGGAGGAACGGCGGCATGTCGCCGTATGCCACGGCGCTGACGTTCGTGATCGAGCTGGCACCCGTGATGCGGGGGTTCAGCTCGCCGAGATAGAGCTCGCCGGTGGCGGCGTCGGCGAGGAAGTCGAGCTCGAAGTAGCCGCGATAACCCTCCGCCCGGAGGCGCTCGCCCATCGCCCGCGTCCGCTCCCGCGCCAGGTCGTTGAGCTGTCGACCGAGCGGATGGCCGAAGACCTCGTCGCCGCACCAGCCGCCTCCGTACGGCGTCAACTCGCCGAACCCCGCGAGCTCGGTCATGAGCGGGCCGACCAGCGTCCCGTGGCGGGTGACGACGCCCTCGATCGCAAGCTCCTTGGGGTCGATCCGCCGCATGACCTTGAGGTCCTCGCTCTTCAGCTCGTCGGCGTGGCTCTTCCAGTCGGCGGCTGTCGAGATGAAGAACGTCGTCTTGCCCGAGTCGCCGTAAGGCGTCTGGACGACGAGGTCCGCGCCGAGGCCGGCTCCCGTCGCGAGCCTCCGGAGCTCGGTGTAGGTCCTCGCCCGGCCGAGCACATTCGGCACCGACGGCACGCCGGCCTCGTTGCCGAGCCGGGTCGTCACGACCTTGCTGTCGAGGCGGTGGCGCAGCGCGGCGCTCGGGAAGCCGAGTCTGAGGCCGGCTTCCTGGGACAGCCGCTCGGTCTCCTCGTCGAACATCAGGAACGTCGCCAGGCCACTGGTCCCGCCGTCGGCCCCGTCCGTGTCCCGCCCGGATGGCGTCGGTCGTCGCGAGTCGATGAGGTCGCGGATCTCCTTGTGGCCGACGAGGTAGTTCACGATCTCCTCGATCGACTCGAAGGCGCGCGGCTCCCGCTCCTGCGGGACGACGACGTTCGGATGGCCGCCATCGAAGCTGTCGTAGTAGTTGATGTACCGGAAGTTCCGGACCCAGCGGTCGATGCCCAGCAGGTTGAACGCGGTCGCACTGACGAAGTAGATCGGCGTCTCGTTCGTCCGGAAGAACGCCCGGATGTCGGCCATGCCATCGAGATGCGGCCGGCTCCCGGACTCGACGGCTCTGCGCCGTGCCCGCGGACGGCTCGCCGTCGACGGCGCGCTCAGCGCCTCGGGCAGAGGCGGTGCGGCGGGCGGCGGGACGACGCTCGATGCTCCGGCCGTCGGCGCGGACGCCATCGGGATCACCGGGGCGTCATCGGGCTCGAGCCGTCGCCGGGCGGCGATCGCCCTCGCTGCCACTGCTCCGGCGCCCGCTGCGGCCATGCCCAGCGCCGCCACGACCACGCGCCGCCACATCGTCGCTCGGCTCCCTCCGGACAGGCTCCCGTCAGAGTGGCGAGCCTATCACTCGGCTGCGGCGTGGCACCGTCACCACGGTCGAGCCGTCAGGCCTCCGCCAGGACCTCGTGTGCCGTGGCCCCCGCTGGCGGCGTCGCCGTCGTCGGCGCGGGCTTGCCGAGCTCGATGCCGATCTCGTGCAGCCAGCGGCGGAGGTTGCGGTAGATCGCCGGAGCGCCGAGCGGGACCTCCTCGTCGAGCTCCCACTCGACCGGGTGGAGGATGAACGGCTCGGTCTGCGGGCCGCCCAGACCGCCGTGTGAGCCGATGAGCTCCTCGAAGGCCGCGACCTCCCCGAGCTCGGGGTTGTACTGGCTCAGGGCCAGCAGGTCCGGCGCGTGGGTCATCGCGTCCTCGCGCTTGAGGCTCATGATCGTGTGCGGCCCGAACAGGGTCGTCGGATCCTCGCCCTCCACCCGATCCTCGTCGAGATAGCGCGTCCCCTTGGGCCCGAAGACGACGGCTCCATGGGTGCGCGAGCGGACCAGCAGGAGCCCGACCCCGGGATGCGCGGCGACCGCCGCGACGAGACCCGGATGGAGCTCCTCGAGCTCCTCGACCGTCAGGCGATGATCGTGGCCGGTGAACCACACCAGGCCGAGATTGCCCGAGCCGACGACCGCGATCGTCGATGGGTCGGCGACCGGGATCTCCTCTTCCTCGTCGAGATCGACGATCCCGTCGGTGGTCTTGCCCGCGAGCGCGGCGCGGGCGACCGACGGCCCGACGCCCCGACTCTGGGTGATCTCGGAGAGGAGCGAGTTGACGAAGACCGAGCCCTCGGCCTTCGTCTTCGTCTCGACGAGGGTCGCCCGACCGCTCATCAGGCTCCGGACGAACTCGCCGAGGCTGACGCCGTAGCGCTGGAGGAATGTCTCGCCGAGGCTCTGGCCGTGATCCGAGAGGACGACGAACTTGTACGGTCGTGGCGCGTCCTCGGTCGCCTTCACCAGCGACGCGATCGCTCTGTCGACGCCGTCGAGTGCCTCGAACGATTCGACCCGCTCCGGGCCGCAGTGATGCGCCAGCTCGTCGTAATCGGTGAAGTCGGCGTAGATGACGTTCGTCCCGCGATACATCTCCTCGATGATCAAGGCGACGTTCATGTCGCGGAGCAGGACGTTGCTCGCGGCCCGCATGCCGGCGTACTTCAGGCCGCGGTGCATCTGGGGTCGGATCCCAGCCCGCCTCGTCCGGCGTGCCTGGATGAGCTCCTTGATGAACTCGCCGAGGAACATCGTGAACGAGCGCAGATACCCGGTCGGGCTGAAGAAGAAGCCGAGGAAGGCGTTGCTGTCGCCGATGCCACCGCCCTCCTGCTTGATGACCGCGGTCGTCAGATAGGACCGGGTCGCGTCACCCGACAGGAGGTTGCAGATGCTGGCGCCGTTGTTCGAGAGCAGGCCCTCGCCGTTCGAGAGGCGGCTGACGATGAGGGCCGCGTCGACCGGGCTGCTCGAGACCATCAGGTGCTGGCGGTCACGCTCGTACCAGCGGAACGCCGGGATGCCGTCGTTCGTGCCGTGGAGGATGCCCGCCTGGCTGCCGGAGGTCATCGAGGGCAGGAGGGCTTCCCAGCGCGAGAGACGGTGGGTCCCGTCACGCACCCAGCCGGACAGGGTGTTGACCGATCCGGCCCGCATCCGGCCGGCCAGGATGGGATGGGCCAGGCCGTCGATCTGGATGACCACCAGACCGGGCTGGTCGGACTGGCCGGTCGCGCGCTTCACCATGAGCCGCTGGATGAGCAGCCCGTAGTACGAGTCGCCGCTGTCGATGCCGAGGATCGCGGTCAGGATCGTGTTGAAGATCGCGTAGATGAACGACGCGACCAGGGCCGACACGAAGCCGGCGACGTGGACGCCCGGCGCGAAGGTGGCGATGACGAGGAACGCGACGACCTGGAGGACCAGGACGAGGATTCCGACGAGGATCAGCGAGACGGGCGCGGCGAGTGTCAGGACGACCGGCCGGACGATCGCGTTGAACAGGGCGATGAGGATGACGGCGACGACGCCGTCGATGATCCGGTCGACCTGCATCCGGTCGCCGATGATCCAGGCCGTGAGCATGAACGAGATCGTGGCGACGATCAGCGTGATCAACAGGCGGCGGATCAGCGCGACGCGTCCACCGCGCCACTCCCACAGCACCCGGAGCTGCAGGCTGTAGAAGTCGATCAATCTGCGCATCGCCGGACTGTAGGCGATGGGCCGTCGACTTCATCACCCGAAGTAGGTGGTTTCGCGGTCGCGCGCGCCGGGGACAGACGTGCGCGCGGGCCACTGACGTCCGCTCGGGGCACGGACCTGGGCGCCTGGCACGGTCGCGAGAAGCGCCTGGCACGGACGTGCGCTCGGGGTACGGACGTGCGCGCCTGGCACGGTCGCGAGGCGCGCCAGCCGTGCATCGGCGGATGAGCCGCGGTGCAGCGGCGCCGTCCATCCTCGGCTCATGGATCGCATCCGCGTCGCCAGACAGGTCCGCGCGTTGCGTCGCCGGAAGCGGTGGCGCCAGGCGGACCTCGCCCGGGCGGCGCGTGTCTCGAGGACGCTCATCTCTCGCATCGAGTGCGGCCGCGCCGACACGCTCACCGTCGCGACCCTCGACCGGGTGACTGCGGCGCTCGGAGCGCGATTCGACTGCCGGCTGACATGGAACGGCGAGGCGCTCGATCGCCTCCTGGACGAAGATCACGCCTCGGTCGTCGAGCGCGTCGTGCGCATCCTCGACATCGATGGCTGGCTGGTCGCGACGGAAGTGAGTTTCAACATGTTCGGTGAGCGCGGCTCGGTCGACGTGCTCGCCTTCCACGCGGCGACGCGGACCCTGCTCGTCGTCGAGGTGAAGACCGTCGTCCCCGACGTCCAGGCCACGCTCATGACGCTCGATCGCAAGGCACGGCTCGGACCCGAGATCGCAAGGCTGCGAGGTTGGCGGCCCGCGCGCATCTGGGTGGTCCTCGTGATCCGCGACGCGCGCACCGCGCGGCGTCGGGTCGAGGCGCATGCCGCCACATTCGCCTCGACCCTGCCGGCCAGGACGGCCGAGGTCCGCGGCGCACTGCGATCGCCGAGCGCGCGGTCGTCGGCCCTTCGCGGGATCTGGTTTCTGCCAGATGACACTCAGGCGGTCACTCGTCAGCGCGTCCACGTCGCGGGACCTGCGTGATGTTCCGGGCCACGCTCGGTTCGGGACGATCGGAGGGTGGAGTCCTGACACCTGCCTCGGTGCCTGCACGGATGACGAGGACCCGCTGACCAAGGATCACGTGCTGAACCGCTGGCAGAAAGCCGGCCAGCGACCGGACGGCGACAAGACGGCGAACGGCAGACAGCCAGCCCGACCCTGCGGGCCGACCGCGGACGGCGGCGGCAGGACAGCGGAGATGAAAAGCCCGGAGCGGGGATCGCTCCGGGCTTCGTGAGGCCGAGCAGGGTGGAGGAGCGCCCTGGCTAGACCTCCTTGAACTCGCCCTCGACCGTCTCCTCGGTGGCGGCGTCGCCGGCCGCCGAGCCGTCACCCGACGGGCCCGCGTCGCCACCATCCCCGGGCTCGCCGGCGCCGGAGCCGTTCGACGACCCGGCCTCGCTGGCGGATGCCTGGTAGGCGGCCGTCGAGACGCGTTGGAGCAGCTCGGTGAGCTCCGAGACGCGCGTCCGCACGACCTCGATGCCCTCCGTCTTCAGCGCGTTGCGAAGCAGCGCGACCTTCTCCTCGACGGCGGCCTTGTCCTCTGACGAGACCTTGTCACCGAGGTCGGCGATCGTCCGCTCGGCCTGGTAGGTGAGCTGCTCCGCCTGGTTGCGGGTCTCGACCTCCTCGCGCCGCTGCTTGTCCTCCTCGGCGTGCTCCTGGGCCTCGCGGACCATCCGGTCCACGTCGTCCTTGCCGAGCATCGACGATGCCGTGATGCGGACCTGCTGCTCCTTGCTCGTGGCCCGGTCCTTGGCCTTGACGTCGAGGATGCCGTTGGCATCGAGGTCGAAGGTGACCTCGATCTGGGGCACGCCTCGAGGTGCCGGCGGGATGCCGTCGAGGATGAACCGGCCGAGGGTCTTGTTGTCCTGGGCGAAGTCGCGCTCGCCCTGGAGGACATGGATCTCGACCTGGTTCTGGTTGTCCGACGCCGTCGAGAACGTCTGCGACTTCGACGTCGGGATCGTCGTGTTGCGGTCGATGAGCCGGGTCATGACGCCACCGAGGGTCTCGATCCCGAGGGACAGCGGCGTGACGTCGAGGAGGAGGACGTCCTTCACCTCGCCGCCGAGCACGCCGGCCTGGATCGCGGCGCCGACGGCGACCACCTCGTCCGGGTTGACGCCCTTGTGCGGCTCCTTGCCGCCGAACATCGCCTTGACCGCCTCGACGACGGCCGGCATCCGGGTCATGCCGCCGACCAGGATCACCTCATCGATGTCCTTGGCCGTCAGACCGGCGTCCTTGAGCGCGGCCTTGACGGGGCCGGCCGTCTTGTCGACCAGATCCTTGACGAGGTCCTCGAGCTTCGCCCGGGTCAGCGACACGACGAGGTGCTTCGGTCCGCTCGAGTCGGCCGTGATGTACGGCAGGTTGATCTCGGTCTGGGCGGTCGTCGAGAGCTCGATCTTCGCCTTCTCGGAGGCCTCCTTGAGGCGCTGCATCGCCTGGGCATCCTTCGAGAGGTCGATGCCCTGGTCCTTCTTGAACTCGGCCAGCAGCCAGTCGATGACCCGCTGGTCGAAGTCGTCGCCGCCCAGGTGGGTGTCGCCATTGGTCGCCTTGACCTCGAAGACGCCGTCGCCCAGCTCGAGGATCGAGATGTCGAACGTGCCGCCGCCCAGGTCATAGACGGCGATCTTCTCGTCGACCTTCTTGTCGAGGCCGTAGGCGAGGGCCGAGGCCGTCGGCTCGTTGATGATCCGCTTGACCTCGAGCCCGGCGATCCGACCGGCGTCCTTGGTCGCCTGGCGCTGGGTGTCGTCGAAGTAGGCCGGGACGGTGATGACCGCCTCGGTGACCTTCTCGCCGAGATACGCCTCGGCGTCGGTCTTGAGCTTCTGGAGGATCATCGCGCTGATCTCGGGCGGGGTGTAGCTCTTGCCGTCGGCCAGCGCGACCCGGATGCCGTCGGACTTGGGGTCCTTCTCGACCTTGTACGGGACGAGCTCCCGGCTGCGCTTGACCTCGGGGTCGTCGAACCGGCGGCCCATGAAGCGCTTGATCGAGTAGACCGTGTTGCCGGGGTTGGTGACCGACTGGCGCTTGGCCAGCTGGCCGACCAGCCGCTCGCCGGTCTTCGTGAAGGCGACGACCGACGGCACCGTCCGGCCGCCCTCGGCCGAGGCGATGACCGTGGGCTCGCCGCCCTCCATGACGGCGACGACGCTGTTCGTCGTGCCGAGGTCGATGCCGATGATCTTGCCCATCGTGTGTCTTTGCTCCTTCCGGTGGCGCGGGAGTGGGAGCCGCCTGTGCGGCTAGTTGCTGGGAGTGGTCGGTGTGTCGGTGGTCGTCCGGTCGGTCGAGCCGGCCGGCCCGTCGGCGACCGAGACGAGTGCGGGACGGAGGATCTTGTCGCGGAGGCGATAGCCTCGCCGGACCTCCTCGACGATCGCACCGTCCGGCAGGCCGGTGCCGGGGACGTTGACGATCGCGTCGTGCTCGCGGGGATCGAACGGCGTGCCGCGCGTCGCGACGATCGGGCTCACACCCTCGCTCTCGAGGAGCAGGCGAAGCTTGCGGTCGATGGCCGCGACCCCGTCGGCCCAGGCGTCACCCGCGAGAGCCTTCGGCCGGGCGTCGATCGCGCGGTCGAAGTCGTCGGCGACGGCCAGGACCTTGCTGATCAGCCCCTCTGCGGCGAGCCCGAGCGAGGCCTCGCGCTCCTCGGCGGTCCGGCGCTTGAAGTTCTGGAACTCGGCCCGCTCGCGCTGGAGCCCGGCGAGGAACTCATCGGCCTTCGCGACGGCCGCGTCACGCTGCTCCGACAGCCGCTCGATCTCGGCGAGCAGCGTCGTCGGGCTGATGTCGATCTCGTCGGCGCGCTCCTGTGCGCGGGTCCTGCGGTCAGGCATACAGGTGGTCCACCAGCTCGTTCATGAGGCCGGACACGAATCGGACCGTGCCGATGGCCTGCGGATAGGCGAGGCGCGTCGGGCCGAGGACCCCGACGACGCCGACGGCGCTGCCCGGCCGCCCGTATGGGGCGAGGATCAGCGCGACCTCGGCCATCTCGACCGGTGGGTTCTCGTGACCGATGAAGACGTGGACCCGGCCCGGCGCGGCTCTCGCGACGCGGCCGAACAGGTCCGACAGATAGGAGCGGTTCTCGAGGGCCGTGAAGACCCGCCGCAGCTTGTCGCCCTCGGCGAACTCCGGGGCCTCCATGACGTTGAGGAGGCCGTCGCTGAAGAGCTCTTCCACCGCCGCCGCATCGTACTCCCGGAGGCTCCGAGCGACCCGCTCGGCGAGAGTCCGCGTCAGAGCGGTATCGGGGCCCGCACGGCGGGGGTCGACCTCGAGACGGGCGGCCCGTCGCTCGATCGCCTCGGCGGTCTGGTCGGCCATCAGCTCGTTGAGCCGACCGGCGATGCGGGTCAGGCGATCCTGGTCGACCGGGCCGTCAAGCGTGACGAGGAGCTGCTTGATCGTCCCTTCGCGCATCACCAGGATCAGGCTGGCGAGGCGCTCCTGGAGTGCCACCAGGTCGATCCGTCGGACGCGCGCGGCCCGGGCCTTCGCGGGTGTCGCCAGGCCAGCGGCGCGCGTGACCGAGGCGAGGGTCGAGGCCGCCAGGCGGAACCAGTGCTCCGAGGCGAACTCGACCTGGCCGAACTGGTGGCGGATCATCAGCTGCTCGACCGCCGGCAGCGGCACGGACTCGACGATCGCCTCGACATACCAGCGGTAGCCGGCATCGGTCGGGATGCGACCGGCCGAGGTGTGCGGGTGGGTCAGGAGGCCCGCGATCTCGAGCTCGGCGAGGACGTTGCGGACGGTCGCCGACGAGACGCCCAGCCGATAGCGATCGACGAGCGCCTGCGACGCGACAGGGGTCGCGGTCGTGATGTAGTCCTCGATGACGGCCCGAAGGATCGCCTGGCTGCGAAGGTCCAGCGGGCCGCTGGTGCGGCGGATCCGTCGCGCCACGTGCCAGCTCCCTGTCTCAATTCGTGCGTGGAGCGTTAGCACTCATGGTGTGAGAGTGCTAACTCTTGGGGCGCATCGTAGCAGTCCCATGGTGCGAGTGTCAACGCTCGTGCCGCCATGCTCGCGGCGTCGCAGGCCCCCCCGCAGCCGAGTGCGCCCGCGCGCCGCCGCGACCTAGAAGTCGGGGCCCGGCTTCCCGAACAGCGTCCCGAGGGAGATCCAGGCGCAGCCGGCGAGGACGGCGGTCAGGACGTCGGCGGCGGCCACGGCACCCGTCATCGCCGCGGCGGTCCCGAGTGGGGCGTCGCTCGTGACGATCGACGGGAACGCGACGGTCGCGACGAGCCCGACGACACCGAGGACGATGAGGATCGGCCGTGGCAGATCGAGCAGTCGAGCGACACCGGCGACGAGGACGATCGCGAGCAAGCCGGCGACGAACAGGCCGTCGCCCTTCCCGAGCAGCCCGAGAGCCGGCGACGGGTCCGGCTTGCCCGGCTGGACGACCGGCAGGAGGAGCGCGGCGCCGATCGTGCCCATCCCGATCAGGACGGCCATCCGTGTCGGGCCCATGAGCAGGGAGCCAGCGGCCAGGGCGCTGCCCCACAGGGCGATGACGATCCCCGTCGCCTGGCTCGTGGCGACGCCGTCGCCTTCAGGAGCGAGCGCGTCGCGGAGCGTCATCAGGAGCAGGAAGCCCAGTGCGACGGCCGCCCCGAAGGCCAGGATCGTGCCACCGGATCGGAGCTCGCGGCGCCCGGCCAGGTCAAGGATGCCGAGGATCGCGAAGATCGCCCCGAGGGCGAACAAGCTCCACTTGAGCTCGAACCCGCCGATCGTGACCTGGTCGACCGAATAGGCCGAGTCGGGACCGACGAGGCCCGGGAGGGCGACGATGACGGCACCGACGAGGAGGCCCGCGCCGGTCGACAGCTCCTCGATCGCGGGCAGCGGCAAGGCCGGCGCCTTGATCGCCGGCAGCCGCGGAGCGCTCCGTGACGGGCTGGTCATCGCCCGACCAGCCTACGCCCGCGATGCAATCTCCCGGGACCGCTCCACAGTGCCCCGGACCGACCGAGCCGAGGCGTCGCGCGATCAGACGAGCTGCGCGAAGACCTCGTTCGAGAGGAGCCGGCCGCGGGTCGTGAGCCGGACACGATCGTCGACGATCTCGAGCAGACCGCCGGCCAGCGCCTCCGCCGTGATGGCGTCGAGGGGCGGCCGACCGACCCATGCCGCGGGCACGCCGATGGTCAGGCGGAGCCCGAGGATGACCGCCTCGGCATCCGCTGTCCTGGGGTCGAGCGTCTCGCTCCCGCCCGGCGGCAGGTCGGGCGTCGAGCCGACGGGTGGCGTGAGGGCCCGAAGGTACGGCTCGAGACGGGCGGCGTTCCATCGCCGGACGCGTCCGTCGAAGGCATGGGCACCGGGTCCCACGGCCTCATGGGACCGGCGCTCCCAGTAGGCCAGGTTGTGACGGCTCGCATGACCCGGTCGGGCCGCGTTGCTGATCTCGTACCACGCGAACCCGGCCGCGCGAAGGCGGTCGTCGGCGAGCAGATAGGCATCGGCCGCGCGGTCCTCGTCCTGCTCGGACCGCGCCCGTTCACGCCAGCGCCGCGCGCCCGGACGCGTCGGCAGGTGGTCGCCGGTCGGCCCGGTGAGACCCTCCGCATCGGGGTCGTCGAGCGTCAGGGCATAGAGCGACAGATGGTCCGGCTCGAGCTCGATCGCGCCATCGAGCGTCCGCGCCCACGAGCCGGGCGTCTGGCCGGGGACGTCGTACAGGAGGTCGAGGCTGACCGAGGCGATGCCGGCGGCCCGAGCCTCGGCGACAGCGGCGGCGACGTCCGCCGGGCTGTGTCGCCGACCGAGGCGACGGAGCTCCGCCGGATCGAGCGATTGAGCCCCGATCGAGAGCCGGGTGACCCCGGCCGCGCGCCACGCCCGGGCGTCACCGCGCTCGTCCGGGCCCGGGTTCGCCTCGAGCGTCACCTCCGCGTCCGACGCCATCCCGAACCGGCCGTCGACGAGCCTGAGCAGGCGGCCGACATCGCCCGGCGCCAGCAGGGATGGCGTGCCACCGCCCAGGTAGACGCTCTCGAGGGCCGGCCGGAAGTCCGTGCCGGGCGGTCCCCAGAGGGCCGCGGCGGCATCGGCCCGAGCGCCGATCTCGGCAATCAGGGCGTCGACGAACGCTCCGATCCGGGCTCCGGGTCCACGGGTCGCCGAACCGGCCACCACGACGAAGTCGCAATACGGACAGATCGACACGCAGAACGGGACGTGGACGTAGAGGGCGACTGGTGGTCGTCCCTCGAGCGGGTCGGCGAGAAGCGGCGCCGCGAGGCTCAGGCCCGGCAGGGCGGGCGCCGTGAGGTCGGCCGTCCGGCCGGTCACCGGTCGCGCGTCGGCGCCTCGTGGCCGTCGCGCGCGCCGATGACCCGCCAGCCCGGCGGGATGAGGTGGCGCCGGAGCTTCTCCTCGTCCTCGGTCCCGCGGGGCGCGACCTGGCCGGCGTGGCCGGTGACGAGGAAGACCGCGAACCGGGTGATCGTATGGCCGATGAACGCCGCCCCGATCGCGCCCGTCACGACGGTCAGCCAACCACCGAGGAGGCCGATGCCGAGGGACAGGAACAGCATGTACGGGACCCGACCCGGCGCCCCGGTCCGGGTCGCGAGGGTGTAAAGGAGGGCCTGGGTCACGACGGCCAGCCACGGCTCCATGCCCGCCAGGAGCAGGAAGCCCAGGACGATGCCACGGAACGTCGCCTCGTCGATGAACGCGGTCAGACCCGAGTTGATGAGGGCGGTCGGGTACGAGCCGGCATCGGGGAAACGGACCCGCCGATAGCGGATGAACGCGTAGGCCAGCGCCTGGGCCGTGCCGAGGACGGCGTACAGGAAGCCGAGGACGATCGCATCCCGACGATCGCCGAGAGTCAGATGGAAGTCCGTTTCGGGCGCAGGCGCGACGAACATGACGAGGGCGATGAGCAGGATCCCGACGAGGTACCAGGAGAGCCGACGCCGGAGCGGCGGCCGGACCCCCTCGGTCATCTCGTCGTATTCGGCCGCGCCGAACCGTTCCGCGTCGAACCGGAGGATCACCAGGAGCAGCCCGAGCCCGAGCGTGACGAGCATCAGCAGCTCGGGCGGCACGCCGTCGAGGAAGTCCGGCATCGCGGGCTAGGCCTGGTCCATCCGGAGCATCGCCAGGAACGCCTCCTGTGGGATCTCGACGGAGCCGACCCGCTTCATCCGCGACTTGCCCTCTTTCTGCTTCTCGAGCAGCTTGCGCTTGCGGGTGATGTCCCCACCGTAGCACTTCGCCAACACGTTCTTGCGCATCGCCCGGATCGTCTCGCGGGCGATCACCCGGCTCCCGACGGCCGCCTGGATCGGGACCTCGAACATCTGGCGCGGGATCAGCTCCTTGAGCTTGTCCACGAGAGCCCGGCCGACGAACGCCGCCTTGTCGCGGTGGGTGATGAGCGACAGCGCATCGACCGGCTCGCCGTTCACGAGGACATCGACCTTCACCAGGTCCGCCTCGCGTGATCCGATCTCCTCATAGTCCATCGAGGCGTACCCCGCGGTCCGACTCTTCAGCTGGTCGTAGAAGTCGACGATCAGCTCGGCCAGGGGCATCTCGAAGGTCATCAGGACCCGGGTCGGGTCGAGGTACTCCATCCCGAGGAACGCCCCGCGGCGGCTCGTCGAGAGCTCCATCAGCGCCCCGATGTACGACGACGGGGTCACGATCGACAGCCTCACCCAGGGTTCCTCGATCGCCTCGATGTCTCCGACCGGCGGGAACCTGGCGGGGTTGTCGACCGTGACGACGGTGCCGCCGAGGAGCCGGACCCGGTACTCGACCGACGGCGCCGAGGCGATCAGGTCGAGGTCGAACTCGCGCTCGAGGCGCTCCTGGACGATCTCCATGTGGAGCAGCCCGAGGAACCCGCAGCGGAACCCGAATCCGAGGGCGGCCGAGCTCTCCGGCTCGTAGGTGATGCTCGCGTCGTTGAGGTGGAGCTTCTCGATGGCGTCCCGCAGCAGCGGGTAGTCCTCACCGGACAGCGGATACAGCCCGGCGAAGACGAGGCTCTTGGCCGCCTGGTAGCCGGGCAGCGGTTCGCTGGCGGATCGGCGGGCGGTGGTGATCGTGTCGCCGACCTGGGCGTCGCGGACGCTCTTCAGGCCGGTCGCGACATAGCCGACCTCGCCGGCGACGAGCCGCTCCATCGGCACGAGCTGGGGCCGGAAGACGCCGAGCTCGAGGAGCTCTCCGGTCGCACCCGAGGCCATCAGCCTGATCGTGTCGCGGTCGTGGAGCGTGCCCTCGGCCAGACGGACGTAGACGACCACGCCCTTGTAGGCGTCATAGTGCGAGTCGAAGACGAGCGCCCGGAGGGGAGCGGCGGGATCGCCCTTCGGCGCCGGGATGCGCTCGACGATCGCCTCGAGGATCTCGTCGATGCCGGTCCCTTCCTTCGCCGAGGCGAGGATCACCTCCTCGCGCGGGATCGCCAGGACCGTCTCGAGCTCCTCCATCACGACCTCCGGCTGGGCCGACGGGAGGTCGATCTTGTTGATGACCGGCACGATGACCAGGCCCTCGCGGAGGGCCAGGTGGACGTTCGCGAGCGTCTGGGCCTCGATCCCCTGGGCCGCGTCGACGACGAGGATCGCGCCCTCGCACGCCTGGAGGCTCCGGCTGACCTCGTAGCTGAAGTCGACGTGACCCGGGGTGTCGATGAGGTTCAGGGCGTAGCGCTTGCCGTCGCGGGCGGTGTGCTCGAGGCGGACCGCGCGGGCCTTGATGGTGATGCCCTTTTCGCGCTCGAGGTCCATCGAGTCGAGCACCTGGCTCGTCATCTGCCGCGGATCGATCGTGTGGGTCGTCTCGAGGAGGCGGTCGGCGAGGGTCGACTTGCCGTGATCGATGTGGGCGATGATCGAGAAGTTGCGCAGGCGGTCCTGGGGGATGGTCACGGGGGCGGAGTCTAGCGGGTCGGCCTGATGTGGCTGCTACGCTCGAGCCTCAGGCGAACGGTGTCCGGTGCGCTTCGGACCCAGGAGGGGCCGCGGTGGATGTCTCCGGAGTCTACGTATCGAAGGTCGCCACGGGCGATCGGAAACCCCCTGGCAGCTGACGCTGCCCTTCAAGGAACTCTGGGTCTTTGATCGCGCATACGAGATGGCTACGGAATAGCGACACGATCACCCGGGTGGGGGCCTAAGCGGACGGGCAGCCGCCGGGCCAGGATCAGGCGCGGGCGCCCCGGAGCGAGCCGCGATGCGACAGGGCGTCGACGCTGACCGCCGCGAGGAGCACCAGGCCCGTGATGATGAGCTGGTACTGGATCGGCAGGCCGAGCAGGTACAGGCCGTTGTAGATCGCCCCGATCACGAGGCCGCCGAGGACTCCATCCAGGGCCCGACCGCGACCGCCGTACAGGCTCGTCCCGCCGATCACCGCCGCCGCGACGGCGTACAGGACCAGCTGCCCGCCGTTGATGTTCGTCGTCATACCACCGAGCGACGAGCAATAGATGACCCCGGCCAGGCCGGCGGTCGCGGAGCACAAGACGAAGGCGAGCGTCCGGACGCGGGGGACGCTGATGCCCGCCCGGCGAGCCGCCTCGGCGTTGCCGCCGACCGCGTAGATATGCCGCCCGAACGGCGTCCGCTCGAGCAGGATCGTCCAGGCGCCGAGGACGAAGATCACGAGCGGGATGACGTACGGCACCCCGACGATCGGGAGGAACTGACCGCGGTCCAGGTTGCAGATCGCGACGACCGTGATGCCGGCCGCCGCCATGAGGACGATCTTCGCGACCGTCAGCCCGACCGGCGGCGCGACGAGCCCGCTCCGACGCCGCCCCGTGTCACGGCGCCAGATCGCCGTCCCGACGACCAGGAGGAGGATGGCGAGCCCGATCCACGCGACGACCGGGTCGATGTAGCCATAGACGATGCCGTAGAGAGCCTGCTGGTTCGGCAGGTCCCCGGTGATGCTCACCCCGCCCGCCGTGCCGAGGATGACGATCATCACCCCGAACCAGATGAGGTAGCCCGCCAGGGTGACGACGAAGGCGGGGATCCCGAGACGGGTGATGATCGTGCCCTGGAGGGCGCCGATGACGCCGCAGACGACGACGCCGGCGATGATCGCGATCCACCACGGGAGGTTGGGCGTGGGCTGGACCAGCTGGGCCGCGACGATCCCGCCGATCGCGGCCACGTAGCCGATCGACAGGTCGATCTCACCGAGGAGCAGGACGAAGCCGACACCCATCGCGAGGACGATGAAGACGGCGCTCTGGTCGAACAGGTTGACGAGGTTCACCGGCGACAGGAACACGTGGTTCGGGCTGACGACGGTGAAGACGATCGTCACTGCGAGGAGCGCGGCGACCACGGGCAGGGAGCCGGCATCGCCACCGCGCACCCGTGCAACCCAGGCGCGCAGATACTCGTCCAGCGTCTGGGCCGCGACGGCCGGTGGCAGGACGTCGACCGCTGCGGCCGTCAGATCCGGCTCGATCTCGTCCGCCGCGAGCCCATCAACCGGGAGGGGCTCTCCGTCGATCGCGCTCATGCGTCGGTCGTCGTGGGCGTGGGAGCCGGACCGGTGGCGGCCCGATGCGACGCCCCGGTCGTCATGTAGTCCACGACGGACTGGCGATCGAAGGCCGAGAGCGCGTCCTGGGCGACCATCCGGCCGAGGTTGAGGATGGCGATCCGGTCGGCGACTTCGAAGACGTCGTTGAGGTTATGGGAGATGACCATGACCGCCAGGCCATGGTCCTTGAGCCGCTTGATGAGGTCGAGGACCATCCGTGTCTGGGCGACGCCGAGGGCCGCCGTCGGCTCGTCGAGCATGACGAGCTTCGAGTTCCACATGACGGCCTTCGCGACCGCGACCGCCTGGCGCTGGCCGCCGGACAGGGTGGAGACCGGCTGGCGGATCGAACGAACGGTGGTCACCCGCAGGCCGGCGAGGGTCTCGCCTGCGGCGCGCTCCATGCTGTCCTCGTCGAGCAGCCCGCGGCTCAAGCGCTCCCGGCCGAGGAACATGTTCTGGACGATGTCGAGATTGTCGGCGAGCGCCAGGTCCTGGTAGACGGTCTCGATCCCGAGCGCGGACGCGTCATTCGGTGTCCGGATGTGGACCGGCTGGCCCTCCCAGAAGATCTGGCCCGCGTCGGGGACATTGATCCCCGCGATCGTCTTGGTGAGGACCGACTTGCCGGCGCCGTTGTCGCCGCATAGCGCGGTGACCTGGGCCCGCGGCAGGTCGAGGTCGACCCCGAACAGCGCCTGGACCGCGCCGAAGTGCTTGCTGATCCCCCGAAGTCGGAGCAGTGGCTCGTTCGCGGCGGCCGCAAGAGCGGCCGCCGGTGTCGTCGATGTCGTGGCTGAGGGGGTGGTGTCTGGCATCACATCGGCCATTCGGAGTGTCGCACCCGCCGAAGGCGGATGCGACACCGTTGCTGAGTCGCCCGAGCATCGACTCGAGCGTCGTGTGGCTAGCCCTGATGGTTACTGGATGCCAGCCGCCGTGCAGACGCTGGCACCCACGGCGGCGCAGAGGTCGGAGGCCTTGATCACGCCGTCCTTGATGACCGTGGACTCCATGTTCGCGGCGTTGACCCACGTCGGGACGAGGAGCACGGCCGGCTCGGTCGTCGAGGGATTCGCCGGATCGGCGGTCGTGCCATTGAGCAGCCCGGACGGCGGAGTCTGGCCAGCGCGCAGGTACGACGCGAGTGCGACGGCTGCCTGGGCCTCGACGTAGATCGGCTTGTAGACCGACCCGCACTGCCAATCCTGCAAGACGAACTCAAAGCCTTGCAGGGTGGCATCCTGCCCGGTCGTGGGGATCTTCTTCGCGGGTACGCCGGCCGCCTTGAGGGCAGCGATCACCACGCCAGCCAGGCCGTCATTGGCCTCCACCGTCGCGTTGATCGCCTTGTTCGCGGTGTAGGCCTGCTGGAAGATGTTCCCACCCTGTGCGATCGTCCAGCCCGGGGTGATCGCCTCGCCGACGAGGGTCATACCCTGGCTGTTCGTCGCGCCAGCCGCGACCTGCTTGACCTCCTGGCCCCAGATCGCGTTGTTGTAGCCCTTCGCGAAGTCGATCGCGTTGGGGTCGGTGTCCTGGCCGCCGTCAAGCTCGAAGACCATCGGGCTCGCGACCGCCCAGTCCGTGACGCACTGGAGGAAGCCCTTGCCGATCTGATCGCCGACGGCGACGTTGTCGAAGCTGACGTAGTACGTGTCCGTGCCCTGGAACGTGGCCCGGTCGTAGCTGATCATCTTGACGCCGGCCGCCGCGGCCGCCGACTGGATCGCCTTGCCGGTGTTGCTGTCGAGCGGGTCGACGACCAGGACCTTGGCGCCGGCGGCGATGTCCGCCTGGGCCAGGGCGAGCTCGGTGGTGGTCGTGCCGGCGGCGTTGTCGATCTTGAAATCCGTGGCTGCGTAGCCGGCGGCCTGGAAGGCAGCCGTGAGGTCCGGCAGGTCATAGCTCGTATAGCGAGCCGAGGTCGTGGTGTCCGGAAGGATCACGCCGACTTTGCCCGAGCCGGCGCTGAAGACGTCCTTCAGCTGCGCCATCGCGGAGTAGGACGAATCGAACGAGTCGATGGTGAGCCCGCCGCTGCTCGCGGCTGCGCTCGGTGATGCGCTTGCAGCGGGACTCGGAGACTCGCTCGCTGCTGCGCTCGGTGATGCGCTGGCAGCGGGACTCGGAGATTTGCTCGCTGCTGCACTCGGTGATGGGGTGGCGCCGCTCGAACAGGCCGAGACGGCGATGGCTGCGATGCCCACTGCAGCCAGGAGCCCTTTGCGAACCGACATTGGATGCATGTCCTCCGTGAGGGTCATGCCCAAGCTCCCAAGCGCGAACGGAAGACGCGAACGGTCGCGCGGCGGATCACCGCCTTGGCCGTCGGATCCTCGGTCCGGCGGCGTTCTCGGGTCGGGGGATGTCTGCTGGCGGGTCGGCGATGGCCTCGGGATCGGGTGTGGCGTACAGCCGTGCCTGGGGTGCTTGAGCGGCTGTCGATCGCCTCATCGGACGGAGCGAGATGTGGCTCCGATCGATGACGTGGTCGGCTCCCATGGGCGCGTCACCGGCGACCGTGTCCCCAGGGGCCGACGCATCGTGTGCCCACGAGCGAGGTGAGGGTGCACCCGTTCTCGCAGGTCGTCAAACGTCGGGTCCGTGGGTCTACGTCGGCCGCGAGGCGAGCTGGTCGATCCGGCACGGCGCGACGGGCACGACGGCGGCCATCTGGTACCATGCGTCGTCGCGCCGCACGCCCATCTCGCGGGTCGGCGTCGAACACCAGCCCACGCACCAGAGGTCGACACCCTTGGCCAAGACGCCCCGCACCTGGACGGGTGCCCGCACCCCGTCGGGTCTGAAGCGGGTCCGCAACGCCGAGCGCCGCCACGCGATCCTCCAGCCGCGCCGCAGCGCCGCCAAGACGCTCGTGAAGAACGCCGTCACCGTCGCCACCACCCAGCCCGAGGGCGCCGATCCGGCGGTCGCGTTGGCCGAAGCCCTGAGCGCCCTCGACCGCGCCGCGAAGGTCGGCGCGATCCATCCGAACCAGGCCGCCCGTCGCAAGTCCCGCCTGACTCGGACGGTCAACGCCGCGCTCGGCGGCGTGCCCGTGACCGGGACGACGAAGGTGGTGAAGACCACGGGCACGGCTGCCGCAGCGAAGGCCGCGAAGGCCCGCATCGCGGCCGGCAAGGCGGCCAAGGCCAAGGGCGCCCAGACGGCGGCCGGCAAGGCCCGCGCGGCGCTGTCGAAGACGGCCCGCTCGGAGACGGCCGCCGCAGCGCCCGCGGCGGAGACGGTCGAGGCGCCGGCGCCCGCCGCGAAGGCGAAGGCCCCCGCCAAGACGACCAAGGCGGCAAAGACGACCGCGACCAAGGCCGCGAGCACGAAGGCGACTGCGACGAAGTCCGCGACCACGAAGGCGTCCGCGTCGAAGTCGACGACCGCCGCGAAGGCCCCGCCGAAGAGCCGCTCGACGAAGGCCGCTTCGACGAAGTAAGCCCGTCGCCCCCGATCGGACAGCAGAACGCCCCGGGCGATCCCGCCCGGGGCGTCGTGTGTCCGGAGGAGTGGAGGGTCAGCGGGCCCGATCGGTGCCGGTGGCGCCCGGCCCGTCTCCCTCGTCGGTGTCGCTGGTGGCGTGGCTCGGAGCGGCCTGGTAGCCCGCGTGCGAGTCATTGACGGCCTGGCTCGGAGCGGCCTGGTAGCCGGCGTGGGACTCGTCGAGGCCTGCGAGGTCCCCGGCCTGGCTCGGAGCCGCCTGGTAGCCCGCGTGCGAGTCGTTGACGGCCTGGCTCGGAGCGGCCTGGTAGCCGGCGTGGGACTCGTCGAGGCCTGCGAGGTCCCCGGCCTGGCTCGGAGCCGCCTGGTAGCCGGCGTGCGAGTCGTTGACGGCCTGGCTCGGAGCGGCCTGGTAGCCGGCGTGGCCGGCGAAGTCCGAGCTGACCGCCTGGCTCGGCGGAGTCACATACGCATCCGGGACGGCCTGGCTCGCAGCCGCCTGATAGCCGGCGTGCGACTCGAAGGCGCTCGAGGTGGCCTGGCTCGGGGCGACGGCATAGCCCTCGTGGGAGGCGAAGTCGCTCGACGTGGCCTCGCTGCCAGCGGCGGCGTAGCCGGTGTGACCGGCGAAGTCGCTCGAGGTCGCCTGGCTCGGGGCGACGGCGTAGCCCGAGTGCCCGGCGTCGGCAGCCTGGCTGGCGGCGCTCTGGTAGCCCGCGTGGGACTCATAGCCCGGGACCAAGGACTGGGCGGCGCTCGGCGCAGCGATGTAGCCGGTATGCGAGCTGTCGACCGCGAGGCTCGGCGCGGCCTGGTAGCCGCGGTACGCCGACGCCGGATCGGCGACCGACGAGGAGCCGAAGTGGATCGTCGGGGCCATCTGGGCACCGACGCTCGCGACGACCAGCGTCCCGAGCAGGGCGCCGGTGGCAAGGATCTTGATCTGGAGGTCGCGCGCATCCTGGATCGACGGCAGCTGGACATTGAGTGCGTGGCCGATGACGTCGTCGCCGTCGAACAGCCACACCTCCGCACCGATCGTGTCGGTCGTGGCGTGACCCTCGACGTCCGTATCCCCGGGGTACCGGATCTCGACGCGCGGCTTCTCGCCGGACGCGATCAGGCGGGCGACCCGATCAGCGACGTCGGTCGACTCGAACGCGACCCAGGACAGCGACGCCTCGTCACCATCGAACCGGACACCGATCGCGTCCCCAGGTCGCAGTCCCAGACTCGCGGCCATCTCCGCACCTCCGAACATGTCGTCAAGCAGTGGATGCTGCGGCAACGCTACAGCGCCGCGCAAGCGCCGAGCCACCGTCGCCGAGACGCGGCCGGTGTCACGTAGCCGACAGGCACGACCGGATCGGCGAGCCGGCGGCGACGCCGGCAGCCACGCAGACCGGCCCGCTCCGATCCGGACCGCACCGGATCGCCCTGGCGACTTCTCTCAACCCGGCGACGCGGGCGACGCTGCTCGCTCTTCGGTCGGGCGTTGCTTCGGGCGAGTGACGCCGTACACGAAGCCACCCCCGGCACTGCCGGCGAGGGTCAGCACGAACAGCAGCCCGGCCGTCTTGAACTGCTCGCTCCAGTAGAAGCTGCTGAACGACGCGACGTCGGTGATGCCCGCGGCGGCGAACTCGTCCGCGCGACCATCCAGGAGATAGCGCTGGTAGACGCAGTCGGCGCCCTGGGTGCAGCTGATCCGGCCGCCGGCCGAGTCGTCGCGGTAGCCGTCGTCGGCGACGAAGAACAAGGCCTTCACCCCGAGCAGCAGGATCGCGAACGTCGCCCCGGTCAGGAGGCCGGCGTACAGGGCGTTCGTCATGATCCTCCGCCACGGCCCGCGCCGACGATCCGAGCGGGCGTCAGCGTAGTAGCCGATCAGGAGGCCCGACGGCAGGGCCAGCAGCCAGTAGATCGGCTCGATCGGGATGACCAGCAGGAAGCTCAGCGCCACCGTGACGGCCATGCCGATGCCGACCCAGCCGGCGGCGATGGCACCGCGATCGACGAGCCGGTTCACCGGGCCGCGGCCGCCTCCGCGCTGACGCCCGGGATGGGGGCCGCTCCACCGGCCAGATGGGACCGGCCGGCGTACCGGGCCGACTCCCCAAGCTCATCGGAGATCCGGATGAGTCGGTTGTACTTCGCGACCCGCTCCGAGCGCGACGGGGCGCCGGTCTTGATCTGACCGGTGCCCATCGCGACGACCAGGTCGGCGATCGTCGTGTCCTCGGTCTCGCCCGAGCGATGCGACACGATCGACGCCCAGCCGGCGCGGCTCGCGAGCTCGATCGCGGCGATCGTCTCGCTCAGCGTCCCGATCTGGTTGAGCTTGATCAGGATCGCGTTCGCGGCGTCCTCTGCGATGCCGCGCGCCAGCCGCTCGGTGTTCGTCACGAACAGGTCGTCGCCGACCAGCTGGATCCGCTGCCCGAGCGTCTCGGTCAGGTGGCGCCAGCCGGCCCAGTCGTCCTCGGCCAAGCCATCCTCGATCGAGACGATCGGGTAGCGCTCGGCCCAATCGGCCCACAGACCGACGAGCTCGGCGGACTCCAGGGTCCGCCCCTCGGTCGCCAGGACATACCGGACGGGGCCCCCGTCGACGCCCGAGCCAGGCTCGACAAGCTCGCTCGTGGCCGGGTCGAGCGCGATCGCGACGTCCTCGCCGGGCCGGTAGCCGGCCTTCTCGATGGCCCGCAGGATCACCTCGACGGCGGCGACGTTCGAGCCGAGCGACGGGGCGAACCCGCCCTCGTCACCCTGGCCGGTGGCGTGGCCGTCGGCGTGGAGGATCGCCTTGAGGGCGTGGAAGATCTCGGCTCCGGCTCGGAGTGCCTCCTCGAACGAGGAGAGGCCGACCGGCATCACCATGAACTCCTGGAAGTCGGTCGAGTGCTCGGCGTGCTTCCCGCCGTTGAGGATGTTGAACATCGGGACGGGCAGGGTCCGGGCGCCGACACCGCCGAGGTAGCGATACAGCGGCAGGTCGATCGATGCGGCCGCCGCGTGGGCCACGGCGAGCGAGACGCCGAGCGTCGCGTTCGCGCCGAGGTGGGCCTTGTTCGGCGTCCCGTCGAGCTCGATGAGGAGGTCGTCGACGCCGACCTGGTCGAGGGCATCGAGCCCGATCACCGCCGGGCCGATCTCCTCGAGGACGTTCCGGACCGCGCCGAGCACGCCCTTGCCGCCGTAGCGCGACCGGTCGCCGTCCCGCAGCTCGACGGCCTCGTGCGCGCCGGTCGAGGCGCCGGACGGGACGGCCGCCCGACCGACCGACCCGTCGTCGAGGACGACATCGACCTCGATCGTCGGGTTGCCACGCGAGTCGAGGATCTCCCGGGCGTCGACCAGCTCGATCGCGCTCATGCGGCGCTCCCGGCGGGCTGGCGGTCCTGGAGGACGGCGATGCCCGGCAGCTCGCGGCCCTCGAGGAACTCGAGCGACGCGCCGCCGCCGGTGCTGATGTGGGTCATCTTCGATGCCAGGCCCTGCTGCTCGAGTGCCGCGATCGAGTCGCCGCCGCCGACGACGACCGTCGCGCCGGCCTCGGCCTTGTCGGCCAGGACGCGGGCCATCGCCCGGGTCCCGTGGGCGAACGACGGGATCTCGAACACCCCGAGCGGGCCGTTCCAGAAGACGGTCCGGGCTGGCTCGAGGGCCTCGGCCATCCGCTCGCGGGTCTTCTCGCCGACGTCGACGATGTGCCACGAGAGAGGCACTTTCTCGACCGGGACGACCTTGTATTCCGTTCCCCGGGTGACCTCTTTGGCGATGACGACGTCGGTCGGCAGGATGACCGGGATGCCCTGCTTCTCGGCGGTCGCGAGGACCCGCTTCGCGTCGTCGACGCGCTCGTGCTCGGCGAGGCTCTTGCCGACCGCGCGGCCCTCCGCAAGGAGGAACGTGTTCGCCATCCCGCCGCCGACGACGAGCAGGTCGACCTTCGTCAGGAGGTGGTCGAGGACCTGGAGCTTGTCCGAGACCTTGGCCCCGCCCAGGACCGCAGCAAAGGGCCGCTCGGGGTCCTCCATGAGCTTCGAGAGCATCTCGATCTCGCGCTCCATGAGGAACCCGGCGTAGGCCGGCAGATAGGCGGTGATCCCGGCGGTCGAGGCATGGGCCCGATGGGCCGTTCCGAAGGCGTCGTTCACGTAGATGTCGGCATACGACGCGAGGGCCTTCGCGAACTCCGGGTCGTTCGCCTCCTCCTCGGCGTGGAACCGGAGGTTCTCGAGGAGCAGGATCTCGCCCGGTCGGAGGCGCTTGACGGCGTCCTCGGTCCCGATCCCGAGCGCATCGCCGGTCACCCGGACGTTGCGGCCAAGGAGCTGGGTCAATCGCTCGGCGACGGGCCGCAGGCGGAGGCTGTCGTTGACCTTGCCGTTGGGCCGCCCGAGGTGGCTCGCCAGGATGATCCGGGCGTTCTGGTCGAGCAGGTAGCGGATCGTCGGCACGGCCGCCCGGATGCGCGAGTCGTCGGTGATCTTGCCGTCCTGGAGCGGGACATTGAAGTCCACCCGGACGAAGACGCGTTGGCCGGACGCGTCGACGTCACGGATGGTGAGCTTGTCGATCATCGGATCGCCTCGGTCGGGCTGGCGTTCGGCTGCACCGCGCCTCAGACCGCCACCGGCATCCGGACCGCGATGTAGTCGAGGAGGTCGGCGATCCGGCAGCTGTAGCCCCACTCGTTGTCGTACCAGGAGATGACCTTCACCAGGGTCCCGTTGAGGACCATCGTCGACTCGGCGTCGATGATCGACGAGCGGCTGTCGCCCCGGAAGTCGGTCGACACGAGCGGCTCGTCGGACACCCCGAGGATGCCCTTCATCGGACCGGCCGCGGCGGCCCGGAAGGCCTCGTTGAGCTCCTCGACGGTCGTCTCGCGGCGGACGCTGGCGGTGAAGTCGACGACGCTGACGGTCGGCGTCGGGACGCGCAGGCTGAAGCCGTCGAAGCGGCCCTTCAGGTCCGGGATGACGAGGGCCAAGGCCTTCGCCGCCCCCGTCGTCGTCGGGATGATGTTCTGGCCCGCGGAGCGGGCACGGCGAGGATCCTTGTGGGCGACATCGAGGATGCGCTGGTCGTTCGTGTAGCTGTGGATCGTGTTCATCAGCCCGTGCTCGATCCCGACCAGGTCGTGGACGACCTTCGCCGCCGGGGCGAGACAGTTCGTCGTGCAGCTGGCGTTGCTGATGATGTGATGGCTGGCCGGGTCGTAGCTGGCCTCGTTCACTCCAAGGACGATGGTGATGTCCTCGCCCTTGGCCGGAGCGCTGATGAGGACCTTCTTCGCGCCGGCGTCGAGGTGGCCCTTGGCCTTCGCCGCGTCGGTGAAGATGCCCGTCGACTCGAGGACGATGTCCACGCCGAGGTCGCCCCACGGCAACGCCGCAGGGTCCTTCTCCTGGAGGCACCGGATCACCCGGCCGTCGACGACGATCGAGTCGGCGGTGTGCTCGACGGTGCCCTTGTAGGCGCCGTACGTCGAGTCGTGCTTGAAGAGGAGCGCGTTCATCTCCGTCGGGACGAGGTCGTTGACCGCGACGACCTCGATATCCGGCGCGCGTTCGATGAGCGCCTTGAGAGACTGGCGGCCGATCCGGCCGAAGCCGTTGATGCCGACACGGACTGCCATCGGGGCGGGACCTCCGGTGAGCGCGGGACCGGGCCGGCCGACTCGATCAGGAGTCTGTGGCGGCCGCTTGACGCCTCCGCGCAGGGATCGCACAGGGAAGCAGCCCGAGTATACCGTCGGCCCCTCGAACGAGGCCATCGCCATCCGGCCCGCCGGGACGGGCCGGAACGCTCTCGTGGACACACGACGGCCCCCGTCCGGCGGACCGGGCGGGGGCCGTGGGATGCGACTGTCGGGCGTCAGGCGGCGCCGATGCGGAAGACCTTCCCACCGCAGAGCGGGCACGTTCCCTGGAGTGCGGGCTTGCCGTTCTTCATCGTGATCCGCTGCGCGTTCTGGACTTCGACCTTCTTCTTGTCCTTGACGCAGTAGGCCTCGGCCACGGGATCCTCCTCTGCCACTCTCGGTGCGTCCCGACGCGAGCGCCTCGGGTCCGCGGTCGCTCTATGTGAAAGATTGCCAGAGAGACGGCCGCCAGCGTGCCGCCTCCGCCGTCCGCGTCTGCCGATCGATCTCTGCGAGGATCCGGAGGCTCTCGAGCCCGGTGTCCACGCAGGCCGCTTCGGCCCGGTCCTTCTCATCTCCCTCGACGAATGTCCCGTCGTGGCGCTGTGCGTAGACCGCACAGACGACCCCGGCGCGACAGCCGCCGAGCCCGGCGAGCGTCAGGACCGCCGATGCCTCCATCTCGAAGTTGACGACGCGCTGGCGCGCCATCTCCTCGGCCAGGTCCGGGAACCGGATCGGGAGCTGGGGGATGGGCCGGCCCTGAGGGCCGAAGAACCCTGGCGCCGTCGCCGTGATCCCGATGTGGGCCCGGTGCCCGAGACGTGCCGCGGCCTCGATGAGGGCCACGACCGCCTCATGATGGGCGACCGCCGGATACCCGTCGTGGACGTACCAGCTGGTGGTGGTTTCGAGCCGGACGGCGCCCGTCGAGATGACGAGGTCGCCCAGCTCGATGCCCGGCTGGAGCGCGCCACATGACCCGACCCTGATGAAGGTCGGCCGTTCCGTGATCGCCAGCACCTCGGCGATGACGATCTCGACGTTGTCCGTCCCGATCCCGGTCGAGACGATCGAGATGCGCTGGCCGCGGTACGTGCCGGTGACTGTCGCGAACTCGCGGTGCCGGTGCTCGAGCTCGATCGAATCGAGACGCGTAGCGATCCGGGCCGTCCGGTCGGGGTCACCGGGGAGGAGGATGTAGTCGGCCAGGTCCCCAGGACCGAGGCCGATGTGGTACTGCCGTTCTCCCTTCGGGATCGCGATCCGGCGATCCGGCGGGCTTTCGACGCGGGGGTCCGCGCTCGGCAAAACCTCGTCCCTCACTCGGTGCGCGCTTCGCTGGCGCGAAACTCGGGCGAGGATAGGCCGCGCTTCTCGTGAGCGTCAACTCGCGTCGAACGGGCCGACGAGGGCTTCGAGCCGCCCGGCGACCCGTTCGGCGACGCGGCGGCGCTGCCGCATCCGCCAGGCGACCACCGCCGCGACGACCCCGACACCGACGAGGAGCGCGACGGCGACCACGAACGCGAGCGCCGTCGGGCCGGCCGGAGCGGGCCTGTCGACCACCGTCGAGTCGTCCCCGATCCCGACGCTCACGCCGCCGCCGGTGGGGCCGCCGTCCGTCGGAGCGGCGCTGGTCGTCTGGCTGCCGGCGCCGCCCTGGAGGCCGGTGACGACGACCGCCGCCGGATCCTCGACGCCGATCGACTCGTGGCCCGAGGCGCCCTCGACTGCGCCCGTCACTTCGAGAGCGTCATCGACCGCGATGTCAGGAACGAGCGACAGCGCCTGGCCGCGGAAGACGATCCAGACGGTCGCGGTGCCGTCGTCGAGGAGCACGCCGTCGGACGACAGCTGGGCGACGACGCCGCCGACCGTCACGGTCTGGCCGGCATAGCCCCCGATCGCGCCGAGATCGACCCGCGGGGTCCCGTCCGTGCCCTGACCGTCTCCGGAGCCACCCGTGCTCGAGTTGACGCTGCCCTGACCGCCTGCCCCGGTGGTCACGCCGGAGCTGCCGGAATCGGTGCCCCCGCCCGTCGAGCCGTCGCCCGCATCGCTGCCGTTCGCGCCGGCGCCGTGTGCGGTCGCACCGATCGCGACGTCGCCGGGGCCGCGCGGCACGACGGAGAAGCGCCGGTCGTTGGCCGTCGGGTACGGCCGGCGGACGATGCCGACCACCGTCGTCGTCGCGCCCTCGACCATTCGGGTCGACGGGATGCCGGCCCCGGCGAGTCCCGAGATCGGGACCGACTGGCCACCCGACTCGACCTCCGCTCGCCACGTCCCACCGGTCCGTTTCACATCGGTGATCCGGCCGCGGATCCGGACCAGGGCCCACTCGAGCGACCCGTCGGGGGCGCCACTCACCTCGGTCGGCGCGGGCGCCCCGGGATGGGCGAGCACGACGAACGCGCCCGCCCGGAACCGCGGGGCGCCGTAGGCAGTCCCCATCGACCCAGTGAGCCGGATCCTGTCGCCGACCCGGACCGACCGAGTCTCGGCCACGAGGACCTCGACCGCGCCGCTCGGATCCTGGACGACGATCCGTCGGCCGCTGGCGTCGAGCAGACCCGCGTCGGCCGTCACCGTCGCCTCGATCACGACGGTCATGTCACCGGCAGCCTTCGCCCCGGCGATGGTCAGGACCGCGCCGCCCGATCCTGCGCTCGGGGTCGGCGTCGGCGACGACCCGGGGTGATGGGACGGCTTCGGGCTCGGGCGGGCCGTTCCGCTCGGGCTCGGGCTCGGGCTGGGCGAGGCTCCCGAGCCCTCCAGCCGGACGATGTCGGTGGTCGCGGCCAGCCAGATCCGATACCCGTCGAGGACGCCGACCCGCGACGCATGCTGGCCGACGACGCCGCGGAACCGGTACCGGCCGCCGGACACGACGGCCCCTCGGTCGATGCCGCTGCTCGCGTCGACGGCGATGCGGAACGGCGTACCGGCGTCGTCCGTGGCGTCGATCGTCAGGTCGCCGCTCGTCGAGCGACGTGGCGAGGAGGAGACTCGCCCGACGATCGAGACCAGCCGTGCCTCGAGCCCCTCGCCGAGATCCGATGCGACGATCCGGAGCGGCGTGGGCGTGGTCGCGGCTCCCAGGTCGGCGACATCCGACGACCCGGGCCTGATCTCGAGCTGGCCATACGGGGCGAAGAGGCGGCCGCTGACGCGGATCCGGTGACCGACCGCCGGCGACACGCCATCGGGCAGCTTCACGACAAGGCCCGCGGTCCCGTCCTC
The DNA here is from genome assembly GCA_963729175.1 of uncultured Chloroflexia bacterium. Classification (GTDB taxonomy): domain Bacteria; phylum Chloroflexota; class Limnocylindria; order Limnocylindrales; family CSP1-4; genus CAVSMY01. The sequence continues at coordinate 560,928 of CAVSMY010000010.1, forward strand.
GATCGCGACGAGCGGCGGCTTGCCGAGCCGACCCGGCGGGCTCGTGACGACGCCGGAGACCGTGACGAGCGTCCCGATCGCCATGGCGCGGGCCGCGGCGATCGAGCTCGAGGGCGGACGCGACGGTGAGGGCGAGGCCGAGGGCGACGGGGTCGGGGACGGTGAGGCGGCGGGGGACGGGGTGGGGCCCGGGCTCGGCGAGGCGGATGGTCCGGTCGACGGGCTCGGCCCAGCCGAGGGCGTCGGGGTCGAGGATGGCGTCGGAGATGGCGACGGCGACGGAGTCGGCGACGGAGTCGGCGATGGATCAGGCGCCGTGGTGACGGCGATCTCTCCCGGGGTCGTCGCGTTGACCCGATAGCCCGTCAGGCCCGTGCCCGAGCTGTCGCGCTGGCCGAGCGGTCCGGTGACGCGGATCCGGTCGCCACGGGTCGGCGTCAGCGCACCGAGCGCCGCCGGAGCGACGACCGATCGGACCGCACCGGTGCCGTCGTCGATCGTGAAGGCGCGCCCGTCGGAAAGGTCGCTCGGCGACTCCGTCACCACCCCCTCCACCGTGATGCGGAGACCTTCGCTCGCCTCGGTCGCATCGCCGGTCGCTCGGACCACGGCGCTCGGCAGGACCGCCGAGCCGAGGACGGCGACCTCGTCATGGGCGATCCGGAGGGTCCGCTGACCGTAGCGTGTGTCGAGCGTCCCGGAGACCCGGACGATCGACCCGGCCGCGAGCCGATCCGGCTCGGCCAGGGCCGCGTCGAGATACAGGGCGACGCCGGCCGTGACGTCCTGGACGAACCCCGTGCGACCCGACTCGAGCGCCCCGAGGTCGGTCGTCAGGGTGCCCTCGATCGTCGCCGTCGTGTCATCCGGCAGGGCCCGGACTGCGGCGATCGACGTGACCGCGATCGGCGACGGGCTGGGGCTCGGGCTCGGGCTCGGGCTGGGGCTTGGGCTCGGGCTCGGGCTCGGGCTCGGGCTCGGGCTCGGGGAAAGATCAGCGAAGGGCTGGGTGAAGGATCCAGCGAAGGGCTGGGTGAAGATCCAGCGAAGGGCTGGGTGAAGGATCCGGGCTGGCCGATGGGCTCAGCGCGGGCGATGGACTCGGCGAGGCCGAAGGATCGGATGACGGGCTGGGCGACGGATCCGGGCTGGGCGACACCACGGGATTGGAAGAGGGTGATGGCTCGGCGCTCGGGGATGGGCTCGGGGTGGGCGACGGGCTCGGCGACGGACCCAGGCTCGGCGACGGATCCAGGCTCGGCGAAGGATCCAGGCTCGGCGAGGCCGAGGCCGACGGGGCCGGCGAGGCGGACGGGGCCGGCGCCGGCGGTGCGGAGAGGCTCTGTGCGACCGGGGACGACGTCACGACGAAGTCGACGATGTTGGCGTTCGTGTCGGCCGTATTGCCCAGGAGACCGCCCGGTCGGCGCTCGATGCTCGACCCCACCGGCGGCGCAGGTGCCGCCGTCCCTTCGACGAACGCATTCGTCGCGTCGCCCCAGGCCACCGCATCGATCGGGGCGCCGCCGACGGCCCGCAGGACGATGGCGCCACCCGTCGCCGCGAAGCCGCCGCTGTACGTGACATCGGCGATCCCGGCGAACGCGCCCGTGCCGTTGGCGATCAGGAGGTGGCGTCCGGGCTCGAGGATCGTCGTGGCCGACCAGATCGCCTTGCGGGTCACCGTGCTGCCGCTCGAGGTCGCGTAGACGACCTCGAGACCGGCGAGGTCAAGCCCGACCGGGGCCGCGTTGGTCAGCTCGACCCATTCATCGGACGCGGACGCGCCGCCCGTCACGACCTCCGCGACGAGCAGGCCGGTCGACGCCGGCCAGGCGACCGCGGCGGCCGCCTCCGGGACGAACGGCGCCGTGGTCGGCGCGGATGCCGCGGCTCGTGGCAGCGCGCAGACGGCGATCCCGAGCACGAACAGACCGACCAGAGCGGTGAGCCCCGCCCGACGGGCGCGATCCATGGCGACCTCCCGGCGGAGCAACCTGGGCGGGAGGGTCGGACCGTAGCAGGCGTCGATGCACGCCGGATCACTCGCCGCTCACCGGTCGCTCACCGTGGGGTCCCGGGACCACCGCGGACGCCGGGCTGGCGGTTCGACTACCATGCCCGGCACCGCCGGCCCGGGCGTACCGCGGCCGCCCGCGGTCACCCCGAGGAGATCCCGTGGCTCGCGCCAAGCGGACCGAACGCACTGCTGCTCGTCGCCGCTATCGCCAGGCCACGGCCGTCGAGACGGCTGGTCCCGAGGCCGACGCCGGTGAGGTCGTGGCGATCCCGGCCGCGGCCCGCGCGGATCGTCCCCGCGGCACGGTCGCGAAGCCGTCGACGGCCGAGCCATCGGCGAGAGGATCGATCACCGACGCGTTCCGCGGCTCGATCCATCGGGCCGATGTCCGGGGCGACATCCGGGCCCTGCCGGCGATCATCACCGGCAGCCCCGCGGTCGTCGTTCCTGTCGCCCTGATCATCCTGACGTCGCTCCTGGCGCTCCTCCTGGGCGCGCAGGCGAACATCCTCGTCGTCCTGGCCTTCCAGGCGTTCCTCATCCCGCCGCCGCTCGCGGTCTCGTTCCTCGGCGGCATCCTGGCGCCGCGCGCGGCCTGGCTCGTCGGCGGGCTCGTCGGCCTGTTCTCGGCGATCGCCTTCGCGATCGTGATGTTCGCGGCGACCGACGACGTCCTGCGCGGCCTGTTCCGGGCCACAGGCATCGTCCCTGACGGCTTCCGGCAGGCGTACGCCGTGCAGGCGTTCGTCAGCGCGCCACTCCTTGGGATCGCGGTCGGCGCCTTCGCCGGCTTCTACCGTCGCTTCCTCCGGGTGTCGCGGCCGGGCAGGGAGAAGTCCGGCCAGCAGCGTCGAGCGACCGCCAAGCGCTGACGCCCAGCTGGATCAGCCGATCCGGCGCATCCCGGCGTAGCCGAGCTGGCGGACGCCGGCGGGTCGATCCGGCCCACCGGCCGCGGCGGCGGCCTCCGGCAGCGGTGCGACCTCCCGGGCGATGAGGTTCACGACCTCGCCCTCGCGCTGGAGCGCCCCGTCGACGAGCAGCAGCGCATGCCGCCGCACGACGCCGCGCAGGCGTGCCCAGGTGTCCGGCCAGAGGGTGACGTTCGCCATCCCGGTCTCGTCCTCGAGGGCCAGGAAGACCGTGCCCTTCGCAGTCATCGGATGCTGGCGGGTGACGACGAGCCCGCCGATCCGGACCGGCCCCGGGCGACGCGACGCCAGATCCGAGATCGGGACGGCACCGAGGCGCTCGAGCGCGTCCCGGAACAGCCCCGTGACCTGATGACGCGCGTCGAGCCCGATCACGGCGTAAGCGTCCCCGAGCCGCTCCGACTCGCTGAGCGGGGGGAGCGGCGGGACCGTGGTCGCGGGCAGGCGGAGATCGAGCGGCCGACCCGAGGCCCGTTTCGAGGCCCGCCCGGCGGCCGCGAGCCGACGCCCGTCGACCCGACCCCGGGACGCCCCGGCGACCTCCCGGAGCTGCCACAGCAGCTCGCGCCGGGGTCGCCCGAGCGAGTCGAGCCCACCCGCCCGGATGAGCCGCTCGAGGACCTCCTCGCCGAGCCCGGTCCGCTCGACGACATCGGCGAGGCTCACGTACGGCCCCCGGGCGAGCTCGGCGTCGAGCCGCTCCTCGTGCTCCTCGCCGATGCCTTTCACGAGTCCCAGCCCGAGTCGGACGCCCCAGCCGACCGCGCTCTCGGCCGCCCAGCGCTCGCGGGCCGCCGCCGTCGGGATGACGCAAGCGGGCGAGCGGACCGGTGGTGGGTACGCGGCGATGCCCGCGTCGTCGGGCAGCGGCTCGCCGGGATCGGCGTCGTGCGAGCCATCGTCACCGGTCGCACCCGCGATGGCCCAGCCCGGCCGACCGACCCACTCCGTCGTGGTCTTGAACGACGAGGCGTTGACGTCGACCGGCAGGACCGCGACGCCGTGGCGCTTGCCGTCATTGACCAGGACCTCGATCGGATAGAAGCCCATCGGCTGGGCGTTGATGAGCCCGGCCAGGAACTGGGCCGGGTAGAACAGCTTGAGGAACGACGACTCGTAGGCGGTCCGGGCGAAGGCCGCTGCATGGCTCTTGGCGAACCCGAACGAGGCGAACGCCGCGACCCGTCGGAACAGCTCCTCCGCGGTCGCCTCGTCCATCCCCGGCTGACGCAGACAGCCCTCGATGAACCGGGCATGGAGCTTCTCCATCTCGCGGTTCGAGCGCCACGTCCCCATCGCCCGGCGGAACCCGTCCGACTCGGCCGGGCTGAAGCCCGCGACGTCGATCGCGACCCGCATCACCTGCTCCTGATACAGGATCACCCCGAGCGTCTCGCCGAGGATCGGCTCGAGGCTCGGGTGCAGGTATGTCACCGGCTCCAGGCCCTGCTTGCGTCGCAGGTACGGGTGGACGGCGTTGCCCTGGATCGGGCCGGGCCGGATGATCGCGACCTCGACGACGAGGTCGTCGAGGCTCTCCGGGCGGCTCTTGGGCAGGGTCTGCATCTGGGCCCGGCTCTCGACCTGGAAGACCCCGACCGTGTCGGCCGCCTGGAGCATCGCGAAGACCTCGGGGATCTCCTCGGGGATCCGGTCGAGGTCGATGCATGTCGCGCAGTCGTGCTCGATGGCCTGGAGGGTCTCGTCGATCGCGGCGAGCATCCCGAGGCCGAGCAGGTCGAGCTTGATGAGCTTGATCGTCTCGACATCGCGCTTGTCGTACTGGACGACGACCCGGTCGGCCATCGTGGCCCGCTCGAGCGGAGCGATGTCGATGAGCGGGGCGGCGGTCACGAGCATCCCGCCCGAATGGATCGACAGATGACGCGGGAAGCCGTCGATCCGGGCGCACAGCTCGAGCCAGCGCTCCCAATCGGACATCCCGACCGTGCTCCCGCCGCGGGCTGTCGGGACGGGGTCGGGCGCCACGCGGGCGACGCTCGAATGGCTGTCGGCCCGCTCGAGCCTGTCGCCGCCGCGCCCCATCCCATGGGTCGGCGGGGCCGGCGGATCCCAGTGGTGGGGACGCCCGAGCCGGTCCGTCCGGCGAGGTGGCGACGTGAGCATCCCGCTCTCCGGATCGATCGTCCGGCCCTCGACCGTCGCCGGACCGACGAGCCGCTCGACGTCGTGCTCGTAGCCGGTCCCGCGGCCTTCCCGGAGCCAGCGGACACTCGCCGCCGAGTCGCCCGGGCCACCTTCGTCGTCCGACGTCCCGCCGCCCCGGAGCCCGGTCCGCGGCGCCAGTCGGTCGTCGAGGGGCTCGCCGACGCGCCGCGCGTCCTCGCGCCGCGGAAGCCGGCCATCGCCCCGCTCGCCATGACCATCGGTCGCGATCCGGCCACCACGGGCGTGGTCGAGCTGACCCATCCGGTCGACCAGGCCCCGATCCGCCGCCCGTGCCGCGGCCTCGGCCACGCCCTCCTCGGCGACGCCCGCCTCGCCCGGTCGGGCGAAGAACTGGGCGAACCCCCCGTCGGACTCGAGGTCCCGCCGGACCATCACCGAGTCGTATGTCTCGAGCGCCTTCGCGACCCGATCGACGAGCGGGCCCGGGAATCCGAGGGCGTTCCCGACCTCCCGCACGGCGGAGCGCGCCCGGTAGGTCACGACGTTGCAGACCATCCCGGTGTGCTCGGCGCCGTAGCGGCGATAGACGTACTGGATGACCTCCTCCCGGCGCTCCGAGGAGAAGTCGATGTCGACGTCCGGGTACGTCGTGCGGCCCTCGTTGATGAACCGCTCGAACAGGAGGTTGTGGCGGATCGGGTCGACCCGGGTGATCCCGAGGACGTACGCGACGATCGAGTCCGCGGCGCTCCCGCGGCCTTGGGCGGGGATCCGCTGCTCGCGGGCGAAGCGCATCAGATCCCAGCAGATGAGGAAGAACTCGGCGAGGCCGGTCCGCTCGATGACGGTCAGCTCGTGGGCGAGCTGCCCGACGACCGCGGGCGTGAGCGGGTGATAGCGAGCCTGGGCGCCGGTCCAGCACAGCTGGGAGAGGTGGCTGAAGGCGGTCTCGCCCTTCGGCACCGGGAACCCCGGGAAGCGGTAGTGCTCGAAGCCGAGGTCGACCGAGCAGGCGGTCGCGATCTCCGCCGACGCCGCGATCCCCGCGGCCCAGCTGCGCGCCACCGACGGCCCGAGCGACCCGTCACCTGGCGGGAGGGCGCGGAGCTCCGCCTCGCCCTTGAGGAACGACTCACCGTCCGGCCGCCGGAGCGGCCCGAGCGCCTCGAGCGTCCGGCCGTGCCGGATGGCCGTGAGGACGTCGGCGAGCTCGCGGTCCCACGAGCGGGCGTAGTGGACGTCGTTCGTGACGACGACCGGCAGCCCGAGCTCGTCCGCGAGGGCGACCGTCTCGGTCACGAGCCAGTCGTCGTCGGGCAGGAGGTGATGTGACAGCTCGAGGAAGAAGCCGCTCGTCGCGGGACCGTCGCCGCGCCCGAACAGGCGGGCGTAGCGTTCCGCGGCGGCGCGTGCCCCGGCCCGGTCGCCGACCCGGAGCCGTCGCCCGATCTCGCTCTCGCGGCAGCCCGACAGAGCGATCAGCCCGTCGCGATGGTCCTCCAGAAGGGCCTGGCCGGACCGCGGCATCGACTTCGTCCCGGCGAGGTTCGCCTTCGACACGATCCGGCAGAGGCTTCGATAGCCGGCATCGTCGCGGGCGAGGAGGACGAGGTGCGGTCCCCGCTGCCCCTCCCCGATGCCACGGACGTCCTCCTTCACGGGTTCGCGGTGACCGGGCAGCCGGGCGCGCTCGGGTCGTGGGCGGGCCGGTCGACCATCGGCCGCGGGCGGCGGGACGGGGTCGCGAGGCCACGACCGTCGGCTGCCGCGACGCCATCGGCGGCGCGCGGGGATCACGATGCCGGTGGGATCCTCGACCACCGGGTCGAGCAGCTCGAGCTCGACCCCGATGATCGGCCGGAGACCGGCCTCGGCGATCGCGTCGGCGGCCCGGACGACGCCGTAGAGGCCCTGATGATCGGTCACCGCGAGACCGGTGAGGCCGAGCGCCGCCGCGCGCTCGGCCAGCTCATCGGCCGGCGACGCGCCGTCGAGGAACGAGAAGTTCGTGTGGCAATGGAGCTCGGCGTAGGACAAACCGCGGACCTCCGGAGCGAGCTACTATAGAACATCTGTTCGATGCCGAACGTCCGCCCGATCCGCAGGCGAAAGACCCCCGGGCGCGGCGCAACAATCAAGGGGGGAATCGCGTCTGAGGGGCGTGATCAGCCGATCATCGATCGCCCTCCAGCTCACCGAACGCACCGCGCTCGTGGTGGTGGCGATCTCGCTCATCCTCGTGGTCCTGCCCATGGTCCTCCAGGCAGCACCGACGAGCTGACCACATCGGACGTCCGCGCCTGGGGGCGCGAGACGATCGGCGACGACCCCGCGGGGATTCGGGGACCGTCGACCTTCGCCAGAGCCTGGTGAGCGGGCTCCCGGCGACCTTCCAGGGCCCCGTCGCCGGGCAGCGACGGGGCCCTGGCACATCTCCGGCTAGGATTCGTCCGATGCGTCCGCGCCACGCTGCAGCCGCCGCCCTCCTGCTCGTGCCGCTCGCGGTCGGCGCTTGCACGTCGGCGGCGACCCCATCTCCGTCGCCTCGGGCCTCCGGCACGACCAGCCCGTCAGCGCCGGCGAGCGAGCGAGCATCGACGGTCCCGTCGGCCTCAGCGTCGCTGCCGCCGCCGAGCCACGGACCGACGACCGAGCCCTCCGCGAGCACGTCGACCGCGTCCAAGACGGACACGCCCTGGGGACGGATCTGGGATGCCGTCCCGGCCGCGTTTCCCAAGGCCGCCGACGCGATGGTCGTCGAGCCCGACGAGCCCGCCAGCCTCGCCTACGACACGCCGGTGGCCGCGGCCGATGTCGCGACCGAGCTGCAGTCGGCGATGGAGCTGGCCGGGTACAGCACCGAGGCCGCCTCCGGTCCCCTGGAGGGTGGCGAGCGGGTCCTCGATTCGGTCGGTGATCCGCTCACCTGCCATGTCCAGACGACGATCACCCCGCGGGGCACGATGACCCACGTGACCGTCCTCTATGGGGCCCCGTGCCCGGCGCCCTGACCGCCGGCGCGCTACCGATCCGCATCGCTCGTGGTGCCCTGCGGCACCGGCAGGCTCGATGCGTCTCAGCGTAGAATCGGTGGCGACGGGCACGGGGACCTGTCGTGGTGGGACGGGCGGCAGCCATGCAAAGCGCGCAACCGAGAGACGTGGGGGCGCTGGCCTTCGTGGTCGGCGTCTTCCTGATCCTGCTCATCGTCACGATCGTCGTGGGACCGACCCCGCGCTGACGCGGCTCTTCGCGTGCCGCCGCGCCGTGGCGCATCGGCGCCTCAGTCGTACAGGCGCTCGAGGTGCCACGAGCCGTCGATGCGGTCGAGGTAGACGAGCGCGAGCCAGCGTGTCCCGACGACCTTGAAGTACTCGCGGGCGATCGGCTGACGCCACCAGCCCTCGTCGACTCGCCAGCGGTTGCAGACCTCGACCGCCTCGCGCCGGCCGGCCCATGAGATCGCGACGAGCGTCCCCCGGCCGTCGAGCTCGACGTCGATCGCGGGGTGCTCGCGGAGCAGACGGGTCATGCCTCGGCCCCGGTGATCGCCGCCGGCCGGAGGCGGCTCCGGACCTCGGGCAGGGAGGCCTCGGTGTCGAGCAGCTCGGCCCGCAGGAGCCGGTCCTCCCCGAACCGCAGGGCGAGTCGCGCGAGCTGCCAGCCGAGCCGCGCGTCGTGGGCGGCCTGCGGCGTGAACAGCGGTAGCTGCTGACCGCTCGCCGCCGCGACACCGGCGAGCTCGAGCTCGAGGCGTTCGACCGGTGCGGGCGGGAGGGTCCGCTCGAGCCGGGCGAGGATGAGGCGCTCGATCGCCTCGGCGTCGGCGGTCGGCTCGGGGAAGCGCTGAAGGAGCTCGAGGCGGGACGGCGCGCCCGTGACGAACGCGGCATCGAGCGCCAGGCGGACTTGGACACGGTCGGCGGCCATCCCGCGGGCGAGGAGCTGGTCGGCGAGGGTCCCGGCCAGCCGGCGGAGGACGAACCGGAGCGGCTCGAGCTCTGCGACCGGCGGCTCGATCGGCAGGCCGAGCGCCAGACGCTCCGGGGTCCGGCGAGGCCGGAAGAGATCGGTCTCCTGGCCGGTCGCGCGGGCGTGGATCAGGGCCCCTTCCTCCCCGAACCGGGCGACGAGCGAGGTACGTGGCAGATCGGCGACGGCGCCGATCCGACGCAGCCCGAACCGGGTGAGACGGGCCTGGACATCCGGGTCGCGGGTCAGGAGCGCGGAGGGGAGCGGAGCGAGGAACGCGGCCTCGTCGCCGGCCGGGACCACGAGCGGCCGATCCGCCGGCGCGTGGGCCGCCGCGATCGTCGCGGCGAACCGGGTCCCGGCGATCCCCGCCCGCGGTCGTCCCGGCAGGACCGGCTCGAGGGCGCTGGCGAACCGGGCGACGAGCGCCGGGTCCTCGCCCCACAGCCGCCGGAGCCCGTCGATCTGGACCTCGAGCAGACCGAACGCCGGGTCGGTCGGGTCCGACGTCCCGGCAAGTCCCGGGCTCAGCTTCGCGAGGCGCTCGAAGGCCGCCTCGACGACGGCCTGATCAGCCTCCGGTGTCGGATCGAGGAACGTCGCCTCCGGCGAGAGCCGATGAGCGGCTCCGAGCGGCATCCCGCGTCGGACGCCGAGCGAGCGGGCGAGCGGATCCGCGTCGATGACCGTCCCGTCGGTCCACGGCTGTCCGCCGAGGATGATCGGCCCGTCGGGGAACGGGCTGGTCGGGGATGGACCGGTCGGCGACGACCCGGAGCCCGGACCCTCGCTCGTCGGGGTCCCGCACGCCGTCATCGCCCTGGTCCGGGCGAGCCGGAGGGGGAGGTGCGGCCAGTGGAGATGGAGGAGTCGCATCGGATCGGGCGATCGGAACGCTCGTGACGGGGGACGAGGGGGCGGTGTCTGACGGCGGTGGGCTCGCGCGGACGGCGATCGGCGGGCCGTCCGCCCGTGGCAGCCCGTCGTCGAGGAGATCGTCCTCGCGGAGACAGGCGTCACGCGCTCCCCCATCGGCATAGAGGATCCGCAGCTCGGTCCGGCCGCCAGGCGGCCCGTGCCGGTTGCGCCCGACGACGACCTCGGTCCGCTGGCCCACGACATCACGCCCGAGGCGGATCCACGATCGCCGGGCGAGCTCGAGGCGGAGTCCCGTCGACGCGGTCAGCGGATCGGTCTCGCTTCCCCTGCCCCGGCCCGCTCGGGAGCCGGACGTCGGCGGCTCGAGGATGACCAGGAGCATGCCGGCCCGCCGCGCCAGCGCGGTCATCCGGGCGAGCTGGTCGGCGAGTCGGGCCGGTCGTCGGGGCCGGGCGGGCAGGTCGACGACGAGCAGGTCGACCGCTCGGGCCTGGAGGAGCGCGCCGGCCATCGAGAGACCCTCGTCAAGGTCGGCCGGCGCGAGGATGACGAGCCACTCGAGGCTTACTCCGCGCGCGACCGCCTCGACCGGGTCGAGACTCCGCTCGAGGTCGAGCCAGGCGACGATCGAGCCCGCCGCCTGGGCCTCGGCGACGAGACGGAGGGCGAGGGTCGTCCGGCCCGACGAGGGGCTGCCGCGCAGGGCAAGGCTCGTCGTCCGCGGCACGCCGCCTGGGCCGAGGATCGCATCGAGCGCCGCGAACCCGGTGCCGATGACAGGGCCGATCGGGTCGGGGGCCGGGGTCCGGGTGGGGGTCGGAGCAGGGGCCGAGGCAGGCTGGGCCGGAGCCCAAGTCGTCGGCTCCTCGCCCTCTTCGTCCGGCAACGGGACCGTCGCGAGCGCCCCGACCGTCATCGGCCGCTCCTCACCGAGGGTCCGCGGCGCGGCTGCGCCCCAGCGTTCCCGAAGGGTCGCGAGGGCGGCGCTGACGTCGGCGGAGGGGTGGTCATCGGATGCTCGACTGTAGAACATCTGTTCTATTTCGGCAAGCCCCGTCACCACGGCGTCATCGGGACGTGCCTACGCTGGCCGGTACGATGCTCGCCACGATGCCCGCCGAGTCCGTCCACCGGCCGATCCTTGTCGTCGACGACGATCCGAAGATCCGGCAGCTCGTCCGCACATACCTCGTCCGGGAGGGCTACGAGGTCGTCGGTGCGGGCGATGGACGGACGGCCCTCGAGGCGATCGCCCGCGAGCGTCCGGCGCTCGTGGTGCTCGACCTCATGCTCCCCGAGATCGACGGCCGAGCCGTCATCCGCGCCGTGCGTGCCGACCCGCGCGAGGCGAGCACGCCGGTCCTGATCCTGTCCGCCCGCGGCTCGGTCGCCGACCGGATCGCCGGGCCTCGAGGACGGCGCCGACGACTATCTGCCCAAGCCGTTCTCGCCGGCCGAGCTGGTCCTGCGGGTCAACGCGATCCTCCGTCGGGCCGGGATCGACGGTGGGGACGAGCGTTCGACGGGCACTCCGCGCCCGCCGCTCGTCCACGGCGACCTGGTCGTCGATCGCGACCGCCATGAGGCGCGCATGGCCGACGAGCCGATCCCGCTCACCCGGGTCGAGCTGCGTCTGCTCGTCGCGCTGCTCGAGGCCGATGGCCGGGTCCTGACCCGTGACCAGCTCCTCGACGCCGTCCATGGCGCAGACCAGACGGAGATCCTCGACCGGACGATCGACGTGCACGTGAAGCGGTTGCGCGAGAAGCTCGGCGACGACCCGGAGCAGCCGCGCTATGTCGCGACGGTCCGCGGCGTGGGCTATCGCGCCGCGCCGCTGCCCGGTCGAGGCGCGACCGCCGGGCCCGCCGCGGGATGATCGCCCGTCGACTCGCGGGGCGGATCGCTCTGGCGGCCATCGCCGCGGCGGCGCTCGGCCTCGCCATCGTCGTCGGCGGGGTGCTCGATCCTTGGCGCCGGCCGGTTCACCGACATGATGGTCGGCGCCGGCGACGACCCGACCCATGTCCGCTCGATGTGGGACCAGGCGGTCACGATCGTCGTCGTCGCGGCCGCGATCGTCGCGGTCGTCGCGAGCGTCGGCCTCGCCGTGGCGCTCGCAAGGATGCTCGCCCGGCCGCTCGAGGAGGTCGGGGCGGCCGCTCGCCGGATCGCCGACGGCGACTACGCGGCCCGTGTCCCGCGCGAGGGACCCGAGGAGCTCGTCAGCCTCGCCGATTCGTTCAACCAGATGGCGGCGAGCCTCGAGGACCAGGAGCGGATGCGGCGCGACTTCATCGCCAACGCCGCGCACGAGCTGCGGACGCCGCTGACGAACCTGCAGGGCTATCTCGAGGCGCTCCGCGATGGCGTCATCGAGGCCGACCACGCGACCTACGAGTCACTGCTGGGACGAGGCCGACCGGCTCGTCCGACTGTCGCGCTCGCTCGATTCCCTCGCCGAAGGGGATGCTCGGGCCGCGCCGCCGACGCTCGTGGAGGTCGACCTGGCGGCAGCCGTCCGGTCGGCGGTGGAGCTCGCGACGCCGGCGTTCGAGCGCGCCGGCCTGCGGGTCGTCGTCGATGCGCCGACCGCGCTGCCGGCTCGGGCCAACCCCGACCAGCTCGCGCAGGTCCTGGCGAACCTGCTGTCGAACGCGGCCCGGTACTCCCCGCCGGGCGGCGTCGTGACGGTCCGGGTGGAGCGGCGACCGGCCGATCTGCTCGTGTCGGTCGACGAACCCCTCGGACCCGATCCCGCCGGAGGACCTCGACCGGGTCTGGGAGCGCTTCTATCGGGTCGAGAAGTCGCGCGATCGGGCCCACGGCGGCGCCGGGATCGGCCTGTCGATCGTCAAGCAGCTCGTCGAGGCGGCCGGCGGACGGGTCGGGGTCGAGTCGACCGGCGGGACGACGCGCTTCTGGTTCAGCCTGCCCGGCTGAGCTCGGCCGGGTCCGGGGCAGGGCCTCGCTCATCGCGAGACGGCGATGACGACGAGGCCCGCCGCGAGGAGCCCGAGCCCTGCCCACTGCATCGGCTTGAGTCGCTCGCCGAGGAGGCTCACGGCGATGAGGACCGAGAAGGCCGGGTTGAACGACGAGACGAGCCCCACGATCCAGGCATCGGCGACCTCGAGGCCGATGCCGAACGAGATCAGACCGGCGATGTCGAGCAGCGCCGCAGCCAGGACGACGAGCGCCGTGCGCCAGCTCCGATCCGGCTCGTCGACGGTGGTGAGGGCGCTGGCTCGCGAGGTCCGGGTCGCGCGGACCACGACGAGCAGGATGACCGCCGCGGCGACGTTCCCGACCCGCTCGACGACGAGGATCGGCAGCCAGCCTTCCGCGCGGATCGGACCGGCCAGGAAGACCGTCAGGATCGCGAACAGGACCATCGCCACGACGGCGAAGGCGATGCCCGGGCTCGTCAGCCGGATGCCCCGGAGACCGCCATCGAGGGCGACGCCGGTCATGACGATCCCGATCGTCGCGACGGCCGCACCGGCGGCCTGGATCGGGGTCAGCGACTCCCCGAGCACGATGACCGCCAGGACGACGGTCAAGCCGCCGTATGCGGCGACCGTCGGGCTGACGACCGCGATCGGCCCGATCCGGAGCCCGGTGAAGTACGCGAGGTAGGCGACCATCGCGATCGCGCCGAGCAGCAGGACCCGGAGCACCGTCGGCGCGGGGACGGCGGTCAGGTCGGCGCCCATGATCGGGACGAGGATCAGGACCACGACGAGGCTGATCGACTGGGTCGCGACGACCACGACGAGGCTGCCCAGGCGTCGCCCGCCGAGGGCCGCGAGGACGTCCATCGTGCCCCAGGCGATGGCCGCGCCGAGTCCGGTGAGGAGGCCGATGGGCATGCCCGCGGAGTCTACGGGGAGCCGCTGGGCCGCCGGGCGGCGGGCCGCTCCGTGCTACACTCCGCGCCGTCCGGAGCGCCTTCAGGGCGCTTCCGCCTCCTCCCGTGGGGATGTAGCTCAGCTGGGAGAGCACCGCGTTCGCATCGCGGGGGTCAGGGGTTCGAGTCCCCTCATCTCCACCATCCACCTCGGCGAGGACGGCGGCGGACGACTTCTGTGGGTCGGTCGGGCAGGTGGTGAGCCCAAGGGTCTGTAAAACCCTCGCCTACGGCTGTGGCGGTTCAATTCCGCCCCGGCCCACCAGTATCCCCCCGGTTCCTCCGGGTAAGCGGCCGTCGAGTGGCCGATGATCCCCGGGTGAGCGCCGCTCGTCACCATCGCTGCCATGAAGCGGACGAAGCCATCGAAACCGGCCCGCGGTGGTCGCGGACGGGGACGGGATCGGATGCGCTGGCGGTTCCACGGAGGACAGCCTGACCCGGTCGTCCTCGCGAAGCTCGAGGAGCGCCTCCGGCGGGCCGGTCCCGAGGCGCCCTGGAGCGAGGTCCGCCGACTCCTCATGCCCGTGCTCGCCCGGGTCCACCAGCCGATCGCACCGGGCGTCCGCCTCGTCCGGGTCCACCTGCCACCGGGTCTGTGGGTCGGCTTCGGGCTCGACCTTGGGCCGGCCTTCACCCACGTCGGCGTCTCGGAGCTCGAACGCTGGGGCATCGACGAGGCGACCCTCGTGGCGACCGCGCTCGCGAACCTCGAGCGTCGCGCCGAGAAGGAGATCGAGGTCGCGAGCATGGTCCTCGACGGTCTGCCGATGACCGCCGTCCAGGCGTCGGGGTGGGGCTCGTCGGTCCTGCTCTCTCCGTCGATCCTGGCGCGCTGCATCGGCCCGGGACCGTCGCTCGTCTTCGCCCCGGTCCGCAACATCGTGTTCGGCGTGCCCGAGGACGCCCCGGTCGAGACGATCATCCGCGTCTGGGACGGCCTGGCGACCGACGACCCGACCGAGCTTGACGGCGAGGTCTATCGCTTCGCCGGCGGTCGGCTCGAGCCCACCGGGGCGCTGCGCGATCCCGACGGCGGCCTGATCGTCTCGGCGCGCCCGCGGCCGACGGCCCTGCTCGACTGAGCGGGTCGTTACGATGGCGGCATCGAGGAGGATCGCCCGTGTTCGATGCCCGCGTCATCCAGCTCCAGCACATCCACGACGGCGAGCGTGTCGCGATGCGCCGCGAGGAGCATCACAGCTCCTCGGACCACGACCTAGAGCGCGCCCTCGCGCGCGGTGCCCAGCTGTGGCGGTGCGATCGCTGCGCCGACGAGGTCCTCGTCGTCCCCGACGAGACCGGCGCCCCGGACGAGCGCGAGCGCTGAGCCGGCGTCGCCCTCGTCGTCATCGGCGAGGGCGAGATGAAGCTCCTGGGCGTGCTCACGGAGCCAGCGCCGCCAGCGCTTGTGGTCGGGCACGCGGCCGGCGACGATCGCCCAGAACCGCGGGCCGTGACCGAACACCCGGAGATGCGCGAGCTCGTGGACGACGACCGTCTCGAGCGCGTCGCGCGGGGCCAGGACGAGCCGCCACGAAAAGGACAGCCGGCCGGTCCGTGACGCGCTGCCCCAGCGAGAGTGCGGGTCGCGGAGCGTCACCGCTGCCGGGTGGACGGCGAGCCCGGACGCGTGAGCCTCCACGGCGAGACGGATCGCCTCGCCGGCCTGGTCGCGGCACCAGTCGCGCAGGACGGCCGGGATCCCGCGACGGTCGCGAGCGGCCTGGTGGACGATGAGCATCGGGCCGTCGAGCCGAACGCGGCGCTCGACGACGGAGCGGCGGGACGGACCCGGATCGGCGATCACCTCGAGACGATGGAGCTCGCCCGCGAACCGGACCATCGAGCCACTGCGGAGCGGACCCCGGGCGACCGCGTCGGCCTGACGGAGCGCCTGGCGGTCGAGATGGCGGCGGACCCACGCTTCGCGCTCGCGGAGGAATGCCTCGATCCGTGGCTCGGGCCGGGTCCAGCCCCGGCGGGTCGGCGGCGGGACCGAGACGAGCACACCGCGCTCCGGATCGATCGTCACCCGGATCCCGCGGGAACGGGTCGGGTGTCGAAGGGTGTAGGGCAGCGGGCCACCGGGCAGGGCCGCGACCCGCGGCTCGCCGGTCACGGGCGCAGGACCGCCGTCCCGTCGAGCTCGCCGGCCGCCAGTCGGCGGAGCGCCTCGCCACCGTCGGCGAGCGCGAAGGTCTCGATCTCCGTCCGGACCGGGATCTGGGCGGCGATCGCGAGGAAGTCCCGGGCGTCGTCGCGGGTGACGTTGGCGACGCTCCGGATGCTCCGCTCCCACCACAACAGGTCGTACGAGAAGGCCGGGATCCGGTCGAGATGGATCGCGTTGATGGCGACGACGCCGCCCCGATCGAGATCCCGGAGCGCCGCGACGACGACCTCGCCGACGGGCGCGAAGGTCACCGCGGCGTCGAGTGGCGGCGTCGGCTCGTCGTATCCGGCGGCGCTCGCGGCGCCGAACGCCAGGGCTCGGGCGTGCTCCCGCTCCGATCGGGTCCGGACATGGACCTCGCAGCCCCAGTGGTGGGCGACCTCGAGCGCGAGGAGGGCCGAGGCCCCGAACCCGAACAGCCCCACCCGCGCGCCCGGCTCGACGCCGGCGATCCGGAGCGCCCGGAACCCGATGACCCCGCCGCACAGCAGGGGCGCGGCGGCGAGGTCGTCGAAGCCATCGGGGATCGGGGTTGCGTAGTCGGCCCGGACCGTCATCCGGGTCGCATACCCACCGTCGCGGTCCCAACCCGTGAACCGCGCCTCGGGACAGAGGTTCTCGCGGCCGGACCCGCAGAACGCGCATGTCCCATCCGTTGACGCCAGCCACGTCACCCCCGCCCGGTCGCCGACCGCCCAGCCGGTGACCCCGGCGCCGATCTCGGCAACCCGGCCGACCACCTGATGGCCGGGGACGATCGGCAGGCGTCGCGCAGGAAGATCGCCCTCCACGATCTGGAGGTCGGTCCGGCACACGGCGCACGCCGCGACGTCGAGGAGGAGCTCGTCGGACTCCGGCACGGGATCCGGGAGGTCGCGTCCCCTGAGCGGGCCGGCTGACGCCGGACCGGGCGCCTCGAGGACCATCGCGTGCACCGAGCGACCGTACACCCGCGACGCCGGTGCGACCGGCCGAACGGCACGTGCCACCGGCCCCTCCGGCACTCGTCGACCGCTCGGAGCGGGCCTACCGTCCTCGCAGAGGTGGTCGAATGACCGTCGCTCAAGGCGTGGTGTCAATCACCGAGCCGATCCTGCCGTTCGAGGCGTTCCAACCGCTCGTTATCGCGGGCGAGAGGTGCAAGGCCTGCGGTCTGTGCGTGGCGTTCTGCCCGAAGCACGTCCTGGCCCTCGAGACGTCCCTCGTCAACGTCCTCGGCTACCACCCCGTCAGCCTGACCGACCCGTCGGCCTGCACGAGCTGCGTCCTGTGCGCCAGGGTCTGCCCCGAGGCGGTCTTCACGGTCCTTGCGCCACCGAAGGGGACGCGACGATGAGCGGTCCCGCCGTCCTGCTCGCGCCGCCCACCGCCTCGCCCACCGCGGCGACCGAGCCCGAGTCGACCGTCGTGCCCGCCCGCGTCCTGATGAAGGGCAACGAGGCGATGGCGGAGGCTGCGATCCAGGCGGGCTGTGATGCGTACTTCGGCTACCCGATCACCCCGCAGGCCGAGGTCCTCGAATGGATGGCCCGGCGCATGCCGGAGCTCGGCCGGGTCTTCATCCAGGCCGAAAGCGAGCTCGGCGCGATCAACATGGCCCTCGGTGCCGCCGCGACGGGCGCGCGCGTCTTCGTCTCTACATCGAGCCCGGGGTTCAGCCTCATGGCCGAAGCGATGAGCTACATGGCCGGCTCAGAGCTGCCGGTCGTGCTCCTCGAGGTGATGCGCGGCGGACCCGGCCTCGGCAGCATCGGTCCGTCGCAGTCCGACTACCTCCAGGCGACGAAGGGCCACGGCCACGGCGACTACCGCGTCCCGGTGCTCGCCCCGTCCTCGATCTCCGAGGCCGTCGATCTCGTCGCTTCGGCATTCGAGATCGCGGAACGGTATCGAACACCGGTGATCCTTCTCACCGACGGTGTCATCGGCCAGGCGATGGAGCCGATCGTGCCGACATACAGAACGCCGCCACGGACATCGGCGGGCTGGGAGCTCTCCGGCGCGGACGGTCGGGCGCCCCGCGTCATCCGCTCGCTCCACCTACGGCCCGAGGAGCTCGAGGCCCACAACGACCACCTCCGGGCGAAGGAGGTCGCCATGACGGAGGCGGAGGTCCGCTGGGCCGAGGAGGACCTCGACGGCGCGACGGTCGCCATCGTCGCTTACGGCACCGCGGCGCGCGTCGCCCGGACCGCGGTCGAGCGCCTTCGCGAGGGCGGCATCCCGGCCGGCCTGTTCCGGCCCATCAGCCTGTGGCCCTTCCCCGAGCGTGCACTCCGCAGCGTGGCGGAGCGGGTCCAGGCGGTCGTCGTAGTGGAGCTCTCGGCAGGACAGATGATCGAGGACGTCCGCCTGGCGGTCGAAGGCCGGACCCCCGTCTTCTTCCACGGACGGACCGGAGGCGTCGTCCCGACGCCCGGCGAGGTGGTCGGGGCCTGCCAGCGGGCGTGGGCCAAGACCGTGCCGATCCCTGCGGACCCGGCGGAGGCCGGGCGATGACCATCCTCACCCAGCCACCGCGGATCCTCTACGCCCGGCCGGAGGCTCTGACGGACCGCTCCACCCATTACTGTCCCGGCTGCGGGCACGGGATCATCCACCGGCTCATCGCCGAGCTCCTCGATGAGCTGCACCTGGCGCCGCGCACGATCGGCGTCGCTTCCGTCGGCTGCAGCGTCTTCGCCTACGACTACCTCGCGATCGACTTCGTCGAGTCGCCCCACGGACGCGCGCCGGCGGTCGCGACGGGTGTCAAGCGGACCCATCCGGGAGCCTTCGTCTTCACCTATCAGGGCGACGGCGATCTCGCCGCGATCGGGACCGCCGAGATCGTCCACGCCGCGGCGCGCGGCGAGCGGATCAGCGTCGTCTTCGTGAACAACGGCATCTACGGGATGACGGGCGGCCAGATGGCGCCGACGACGCTCATCGGACAGCCGACCACGTCGAGCCCGACGGGGCGCGACCCGCTCCTCGCCGGCTACCCGATCCCGATCACCGAGATGCTCGCCCTGCTGCCGGGCGTGACGTACGCGGCGCGCGGCTCGATCGCCGACCCCGTCGCCATCGGCAGGACGAAGGCGATGATCCGGCGGGCCTTCGAGACGCAGATCGCGGGGAACGGCCTGTCGATCGTCGAGGTCCTCTCGACCTGTCCGGTCGGCTGGGGGATGACCCCCGTCGAAGCGATGGAGCACGTCGCCCACGACGTCGTCGCGACATACCCGCTCGGCGTCATCGTCGATCGCGGACGTGGTGAGACGCCGACCGTTCCGTCCACGACCGCACCGGAGGCCGACTGACGTGGAGCACGCGACGATCTTCGGTGGGTTCGGCGGCCAGGGGCTCCTGCTCGCCGGCCACGTCCTCGCCGAGGCGGCGGTCGCCGAGGGCCGTGAGGTGTCGTGGATGCCGTCCTATGGACCGGAGATGCGCGGCGGGACGGCATCCTGCACGGTGATCATCTCTGATCGGCCGATCGGCTCGCCGATCGTCGATGCGGCGGACATCGTCCTCGCCCTGAACCCTCCGTCGCTCGCCCGGTTCGAGGGGCTCCTCGTCCCGTCCGGGCTGCTCGTCATCAACGACTCGCTCATCGAGGCGGAGCCCGCGCGCTCGGACATCGAGCTCGTCCGCGTCGGCTGTACCGCGATCGCCCGGGCCGCCGGTGACGACCGTCTTGTGAGTATCGTGGGTCTCGGCGCACTGCTCGCCCGACGCCCCATCGTCGACCCCGCGTCGGTCCGCGACGCGATGACCCGGATCATCGGCCGAGGGCATCCCGAGCTGCTCGATGCGGACCTCCTTGCGTTCGCCCGCGGAGCCAGCGAGGCGGGAGCCGTGGCGGCTGGCTGACCACCCACCCATCGACAGGCCGTCACAGGAGGCCAGTGCCATGGAACGGACGCGCGTCATCATCCTGGGAGCCGCCGGCCGCGACTTCCATGACTTCAACGTCGTGTATCGCGACGACCCGGCGTATGAGGTCGTGGCCTTCACCGCGACCCAGATCCCGGGGATCGCGGATCGTGTCTATCCCCCCGAGCTCTCCGGACCGCTCTATCCGCTGGGGATCCCGATCGTCGCGGAGGCCGAGCTCGAGACGGTCATCCGGGAGCGCGACGCCCGGATGGTCGTCTTCGCCTACAGCGACGTGAGCCACGAGACGGTCATGCATCTCGCCTCGCGGGTCCTTGCCGCCGGCGCCGACTTCAGCCTGCTCGGGCCAGCGCGCACGATGCTCAAGAGCAGCCGCCCGGTCATCTCCGTCTGCGCGACCCGGACCGGAGCCGGGAAGAGCCAGACGACGCGCTATCTCGCCGCTCTTCTCACCCAGCGCGGCCTCACGCCCGTCATCGTCCGTCACCCGATGCCGTACGGCGACCTCGTCGCCCAGCGAGTCCAGCGCTACGCGACATACGCCGACCTCGACCGGTACGAGACGACGATCGAGGAGCGCGAGGAGTACGAGCCACATCTGGATGCCGGGCACGTCGTCTACGCCGGGGTGGACTACGAGGCGATCCTCCACGAGGCTGAGACCGAGGCCGACGTGATCCTGTGGGACGGCGGCAACAATGACCTGCCGTTCTATCGGCCCGAGCTCTCGATCGTGGTCGCCGATCCGCTCCGGGCGGGCGACGAGCGTCGGTACCACCCCGGCGAGGCGAACGTCAGGTCGGCCGACGTGCTGATCATCAACAAGATCGACTCGGCGGATCCGGCGATGGTCGACGTCCTCACGACATCGCTTCGCGACCTGAACCCGTGGGCCGAGATCATCACGGCCCGCTCGGAGATCACCGTCCTGGGCCCCGACATCGAGGGCCGCCGGGTCGTCGTGATCGAGGACGGACCCACGCTCACCCACGGCGGGATGCGGTTCGGGGCCGGCATCGTCGCCGCTCGACGGGCCGGC
>CAVSMY010000011.1:0-245028 GCA_963729175.1 uncultured Chloroflexia bacterium
AGTGTTTCGGCAAAGGCGGCCGGCGACGAGAAGAACCGCTTCTTCAGGAGCAGCGTCACGAAGTCGTTGACCTGCTGGTTTGGCGTCCCCTTCGTGGAACGGCTCCGCAGGCTGACGTATCGGTTCAGTTCGCCGTAGCCGTCGCGCTCGTCCTGCACGTGCGCGACCTCGAGCGCGTCCACCTTGCGGGTCGGGAAGCGCGCGCGGCCGTCGGGGCCCGGGGCAGCTCCGACTTGAGCCGCCTCACCATCGCCTCCCACAGCACCTGGTCGGGCGGCTTGACGCCGCGGGCGAACCGCTGCGGGTCGAGTAGCTCGAGCAGCGCGGTGAACGACTCCGTGTAGCCGTTGTGGGGCGTCGCCGACAGGAACAGCCGGTGCTCGAAGTACGGCGACAGGCGGCGGATCGCACGGGTCCGCTGGGAGTCGATGGCGTACTTGCCCCGCCCGGCCGGCGCTACGTTGTGGACCTCGTCGATGATCAGCAGGTCGAACGGCCGCGGGTAGGTGGCCGGGCCGACCGGCAGGATCTCGTCGAACAGCGCCATGGGCCTCGGACGCTTGAGCCAGTCCATCGACACGATCAGGCGCGGGAAGTGCGTCCACGGGTTCGCGGTGATCCCGCGCTCGCGCCGCAGCTCCCGGAGCAGCTCCTGGTCGACGATCCGGAACTCGAGCCCGAACTTCTCGTCCATCTCGGAGCGCCACTTGATCGTGAGGCTCGCCGGGCAGACGACCAGGACCGTGCGGGCGCGGTGCCGGAGCAGCAGCTCCTGGACGACGAGCCCGGCCTCGATCGTCTTGCCGAGCCCGACGTCGTCGGCGATCAGGAGGTTGACGCGGGGCGTCCGCAGCGCCCGGACGACCGGGTCGAGCTGGTAGTCCTCGATCGTGATGCCGCTGCGGAACGGCGCCTGAAGCGCCCGAGGGTCCGCGGAGGCGATCGCGCCCCAGCGGACGGCGTCGAGGAATGCGTCGAGCTGCTCGGGGGATCAAGATGACCGGCCGTCGGCCGAGGCAGCGTGGCGGCTCGCAAGACCTCCCGGCCGGGCTCGATCTCCCAGATGACCCGCAGGGTGTCGCCGAACCCGTCGTCCTCGATCGAGGTCAGGTCGAGCAGGCTCTGCGGATCGGCGAATCCTTCGCCCGGCAGTTCACTCCGGGTGATGTCCGCTACGACCCAGAGGCGGTCGCGGACCCTGACGACGTTCCCGACCTCGGGCGAGTCCTGAGTCAACATCATGGTGCCGGTCATGTCGTCCAGGCTGATGCGGTGCCGCACCGTATCCGGAGCGCAGCACCAGTCCTCCGAGCCGCAAGTACGCAGCCGCGCGTGGTCACACCTCTGACGATCGCGAGGCCCATCGCTGGAGCCTCATCTCGCGCCGGAACTCGCGCTCCTTCTCTGTGTCGGCTGGATAGGCGCTTGGGATGACGAACAGACCATCCTTGGCCCTCGTGAACGGGATCCGCAGCAGTCTGCGGTTGTTGTAGACGCGACGTGTCACTCCCGTAAATCCGAATTCGACCTCGTCCGCGAGTTTCTCGCTGATGACCAGGATGGCCCACTGATACTCGAGCCCTTTGATCTGATCGAGTTTGTCGATCGATAGTCTCCGGAATTGGATGCCACGGAGTGCCTTCTTCCAATCCCAAGCCGCCGCCTCCGTCTGCTCGTCGACCGCCAACGACGGGCGGGACGTGCCGCCACAATGGTCGGTTCCCTATTTCGCGAGCCACAACGGTCGCGTCCGCAGGCGTGGCATCCCACATGATCCGCTCCATGCCGCCGCCATTCACGAAATCGAAGGTCGTTCGAAATGTTGTAGACCTTCAGGCGCTTGGCTCGGTAGTCCTCGATCTTCGGAGGAATGAAGGAATGGAGATGACTTCGGCGACGCGGTCCATGACCCGCTTCGCAGCTTGACCGACGACCGTCTTCTGGCGGTAGCACTCACGAAGCCTGACGAGAGGGGCGCCTTCGGCCTCTACCAAGCTATCGAGGTCGGCGTGGGTGAAGTCAACCGTAAGTTGACAGGGATCGAAGGCGACGACGACCACTCGTGACATCCCGTATGCCTCGCTGAGGGCGTCGCCGAAATGTCCGCGGGTCCCCACGGATCATCGACCATCAGCACGTCGCGCTTGGCCCCGCCGTACGCACGTCCCATGCTCTCCTTGACACGAATCCCGCTGAGATCGATCCCAGACTTGACGACGAATTCGGCCACTGGGTCCGACAGTCGGATCCCGACGGACAACCCGGAGCGTGTCAAGGTTGCGGCGAGAGCCAGCAGCACGCTCGTCTTGCCGGTGCCCGGACCACCCACGATGAGGACGCGATATGGATCAGCAATGTCCGTCGCCGCGCCCTGTTTGCGATCTTGCTGACCGCTGCCTCCTGATCACGGGACAGTTGATACAGCCAGTCCGGGTCGTTCTCGCGAGCATCTTGCACCAGTCACTGGCTGTCTTGTCGCCAAAGAACCCGCTCGACCCTCGAGTCCTAGGCCAATAGACCACTGGGGCCTTGATGGCGCCTCGAAGATCCGCTACGAACGCCGCGTCGGAGTAGCGACTCACGACGTCATGCCCACCAACATCCAGGAGAGTTTGGACCGGGGGCGACCACGCCGCGAGCATCCGACTTGCACCACTGACGTCCATTTCGAGGACGTTGCCAGCCCCTAGGCCTTGCACATGAGGGTATGCGAGCGAGGCAGTTCTATGATCCGCCTGGACCCGCCGACAAACTCGTGGACCTCATTCTGTGCAAGGAGCTGGAGCTTTGGGCCCAGATGCCGCATCGATCCCTCAAATCGGCGGCTTGTCAGCAGTTCAAGGGCAAAGTCGTGCATCGTCGTTCATCTAGTGGGCGGTACCCGACTCGGGCACATCGCCGCGTAGTCGCAGCGGAAGCACGGGTCGCCTGGCGTCGCCGCGAAGTCGCCTGAGCGGATCCGCGCCGCCCGCGCCAGCAGATCCAGCCGCGCCGCCTCCAGCTGCTCCTCCGAGCGGGTCGTCGACATCCGCGTGCCGGTCTCGGTGAAGTAGAGGGTGACGGCCTCCGGGGCGCCGAGGTCGAGGGCGTCGCGGGTGGCCAGGGCGTAGATCGAGAGCTGGAGGCTCTCCGACACGTCCTTCTGCGATGACATCCGGCCGGTCTTGTAGTCGATGACCTCGACGCCGCCCGAGGGCAGCCGGTCGAGGCGGTCGATCTCGCCGTGGATCCGGACCGGCGCCGAGCCGTCGCCCGGGTCGAGGACGAGCTCGAAGCCGACCTCCTCGCCGATCACCTCGGCCGGCCGGGCGACCTCGCCGTCCCAGAAGTGGTCGAGCAGCGTCGCGACCCGGCCGCGGTACGTCTCCTCGGTCACCCGGTCGGGGTAGCCGTCGGGCGTCCAGCGCTCGGCGAACAGGCGCTCGAGGTCGGCCTTCGTCGGCGGCTCGTCGCCCCGCGCCAGGCGCTCGCGCCGCTCGCGGGTGAACGCCTCGAACGCCTCGTGGGCGGCCGACCCGAACGTCAGGGCCGCCGACGACCCGGCTCGTCGGGATCCGGTAGACGTACTTGAAGGCGTACTGGAGCGGGCAGCGCTCGTACGTGTCGAGCGCGGTGTAGCTGAACGTCGGCGGCAGGCCGGCGACCGCGAGCAGGTTCGCCCCGGCGCCGCCGTCGGTGGCGACGACGCGGAGGGTCAGCGGGTCGAGGCCGGCGGCTCGCGCCTCGTCCGCGCCGAGCGACCGCCGCCTGGGCGAGCGTCTGGAGCTCCGCCGCGAACGCCGCGCGGGCGGCGACCGCCTCGGGGTCGTCGGGGCGGGTGCCCTCGAGCAGGTCGATCAGCTCGGTCGCGCGATGGCGGAGCGAGACCCGCCGCTCGCGGCGCGACTCGACCGGGGCCACTCGGGCGATCGTCGCCTCGGCCTCCGAGTCGATCGTCGCCGGCCACCCGGTCGACCGCGGCGAGCTCCTCCCCCGCCCCGTCGCGGACCTCGCCGACGAACAGCGACGGCTCCTTCTCGGCCGCCGGGCCGCCGTGGGTCGTGAGCATCAGCCCGTCGCGGGCCCGGGTCATCGCGACGTACAGGAGGCGGCGCTCCTCCTCGGTGTGGACGTCGCCGCCGGGGATGGCCTCGCGCAGCAGGTCCGGCGGGAACAGCCCGAAGCCGAAGTCGCGGGCGGGCCACTCGTCGCGCAGGAGCTGGGGCACGAAGACGTACGGGAACTCGAGGCCCTTGGCCTGGTAGAGGGTCATGAGCCGGACGCCGTCGACGTCCTCGACCGGCTCGACCGCGGTCGGCAGCTCGCCGCCGGCCGACTGGTACGCGTCGAGGTAGTCGACGAACCCGGCGAGCGTGCCCGCGGGGTGCTCGGTCTGCCAGTCGTGGGCGAACCGCAGGAGGCTCGCGATGTTCGCGACCATCCGCTTCGACTCGAGGGTGTCGACGGCGATGAGGTCGAGCACCTGGCCGGTCCGCTCGAGCAGCCGCTCGAGGATCGTGAACGGGCCCTCGCGCCAGACGAGGGCGTTGAGCTCGTCGAGGGTCTCGAGCATCCGGCGAAGCCGGGCGCGCGTCTCGGGGGCGACGGCGTGGCGGGTCGGGGTCGGCGCGATCGCTGCTCCCCTCTGCCGCCTCGGTCGTCAGGCTCGCGACCTGGTCCGCCGTCGGCGGCTGGAGCGAGATGCCGCCACCGGGTGCGCCGTCGCCCGGCTCGTCCGCGTCGTCCGAGGGAGTGCCGCCCTCGGTCGAGCGCGGCCGGCGTTGCGGGTTCGCCCTCGACCTCGCCCGACGCCACGACCTCGCGGATGACCTCGATGAGCGGGCGCTCCCCGCGCTTCGCCATCCGGGTCAGCTCGAGGATCTCGAGCGCGCCGAGGCGCCACGGCCCCGCCGTCAGCATCCGGACGAGGGCGACCGGCTGCATCGGATCGGCGATGGCCCGGAGGCTCTGCTCGAGGTCCCGGATCTCCGGCGTGTCGAAGAGGCTGAGCCCGCCGCTGACCGAGTACGGGATGCCCGCGTCGCGGAGCCGCGTGACGATCGCCTCGCGATGGCGATGCTTGCGATAGAGGACCGCGAAGCTCCGCCACGGCATCGCCGGCTGCGGCGGTCGTGCCGGGGTCCCAGGCGGCCAGGGCGGCGATCCGGTCGACGATCGCGGCGGCCTCGTCGTCGGGTCCGGCGCAGACGACGATCTCGATCGGCGCGCTGGCGGGTCGGGTCGCGCGCAGCCGCTTGTCGGCCTCGAACCGGAGCGTGTTGTGCTCGATGAGGCGGTTCGCCGCGGTCAGGACGTGGGCCTGGCTCCGGTGGTTCGCCTCGATCCGGAGACGCGCGGGGCGCGCGGGCGCGGGACCGCTCGGGTCGTGCGCCGGCGGTCGGCTGAACCGCTCGTCGAACTCGGCGAAGGCCGCGAAGCTGGCGCCGCGGAAGCGGTAGATCGACTGGTCGTCGTCGCCGACGACCATGACGTTGTCCGGCCGATCCGGCGTCCGACCGAGCCGCTCGATGAGCTCGATCTGGGCGATGTTCGCGTCCTGGAACTCGTCGACGAGGAGGTAGCGGTACTGGCGCTGCCAGCGCCGCAGGATGTTCGGCCGGCGGACGAAGAGCCGGTTCACCGCGACGATGAGCTCGCCGAAGTCGAGCGCGCCGCGCCGCCGCAGCTCCTCCTCGTAGGCTCGATAGACGAGCCCGAGCTCGCCGAGCCTCAGCACCTCGAGGGCGGCGCCGTCGACGACGTACGTGTCGGCGAGCTGCTGCGATCCGCGCCTGCTCGACCTCGTCGAAGTGCTTCATCGGGATCGCGCCGCCGGTCCCGCCGATGGCCCGCCGGGCCTCGCGCTCGGCCATCTTCTCGACCTGCTCGATGGCGGCCATCCCGCTCGGGCGGCCGTCCGGGTCCTCGGCGCGCTCCCGTGCCCGGAGGTCGGCATAGGCCGAGCGGGCCGGCTTGATCTGGTCGAGCACGCCCATCGCCCGGAGGCGCTCGAACACCGGCTCGATCGGCCCGAACCGGGCCTCGAAGGCGGCGCGCTCGCGCCCGACATAGGCGTCGAAGTCGTCCGGCGTGACGAGCTCGTCCTTGGCCCGGCTGATGAACGCGACGAACGAGCTGAGCCACCAGTTCGGGTTGCTCCGACCGGAGTGGTAGACGAGCGGCATCGCCGGCCGGATGTCGCGCAGCAGGAGGACCTGGCCGATGCCGTCGAGGACGTCCGGCCGCGGCGGCAGGTCGGCCTCCGGGCCGGCCTCGGTCAGGACCCGGTGGCAGAAGCTGTGGAAGTTGCTGATCGTCAGCCGGGCGGCCACGGTCGGCCCGACGGCCTGCTCGATCCGCTCGCGCAGCTCCCGCGCCGCCTTGACGTTGTACGTCAGGACGAGGAGCTGCTCCGGCAGCAGGTCGGGCTTCGTGTCGAGCAGCCGCTTGACCCGCTCGACGATGACCCGCGTCTTGCCGGTCCCCGCCCCGCGACGACGACGAGCGGCCCCTCATCCCACTCGATGATCGCCCGCTGCTCGGGCGTCGATGGGTCGCTCGGCTGCGGCCTGGATCGGCGCGAACAGGTCGGTCGTCACGGGCGGACCGCCATCAGCTCTCCACCGCCGGCGCGTAGGCCGCACCATCCATATCGAACGTCCAGGCGACGGCCTCGCGGGCGGTCCGCATCGTCGGCGGCACCCGCAGGAAGTAGGTCTTGCGGGTGCCGTCGGGCTCGGGCGTCGAGTTGAGGACCTCGACCATCACGATGGGCTCGTCCCGACGCATCTCGTTGACAGGCAGCGCCACCGGTCGCGACCAGAGCCGGCCCGTCTCGTCCTCGTCGAGACAGCTGCGGATCCGCCCTCGCGGAGGAGGCGCTCGGCGCCGAAGCGCTCGACCATGACGCGCCGGACCTCGGCGTTCGTCTCCGCGTCGATCGACGCGATGTTGATCCGCTCGGGCTCCTGGATGACCCATGACGGAACCGTCGTGCCGTGCCAGGCCCAGATCGCGAAGCCGTCGCCATAGGCGATGGCCGGCCGTCCTCGGAGTGGAGCCGCCCGCGCTCGTCGACCGACAGGCGGAGCGGTCGCTCCGAGACGATCGCCAGGCCCTCGAGGGCCCACCAGGGACCGGCCGACCCTTGGCAGCTCGAGCCGAAGCGTGAGCTCGCGCTCACTCGTCGCGCGACCGTCGTGCTGCCGCCAGGCAGGCTCGCCGAACAGCTCCGGGAGCATCGCGAGGAACGGCGCGCGTCGGTCGAACTGGCCTGCGTTCATCGCCTGGATCGCCTCACGCGACGATGACGTCAGGTCGAGCAGGCGTTTGACAGAGTCCGCGAAGCCATCGAAGACGATGCCTCTCGAGCAGGTCGGCGCCGACCGTCGCCTCGAGCTGGTCCCATGTGTCGCCGAGCAGGCGGATCGCGAGCGCGCGGTCCCGGGGCACGTCGGGCCGCTGGCGAGCCCGGAGCATCCCGGCGGGCCGGTCGATCCCCGGCTCGGCATCGACACGGAGCAGCTGGTCGACGGCCCAGCTGGCACGCTGGTCGAGGACGCGAAACTCGTCAGTCGGCAATCGACGGGCCGAGGGCCGACAGGGTCCGAGGCTCGGGGGCGACCCACCTTCCGTGCCATCGCTCCAGCCGCGGGGCCCGGACCCCCTTCGGCAGCCGATCGTCGATCCGGTCGGCGATCCGGTTGAGCCACCTGGGGTCCAGACCGAACGGATCGGCAAGGGCGTTGAAGCTCATGGTTATAGCCGTTGCCCCGGTCGCCCCGCGCATACAGGTTCCGGACCGGCGTCGGCGGCTCGCCGAGCATAGGCCCAGACGAGGGCTCCCTCGGCCGGTGAGCGGACCCAGCGGACGGTCGGCACGCCGAGGCCGCGTTCGGCATAGAGGTCCCGCAGCGCAGCCTCGGCGCGGTCGCGGTCGGCCGGCTCGGTCGAGCGCTGGTATGCCATCCAGCGGTCGAGGTGGTCGCGAGAGCGCTCGAGGAGCTCCGCGTTCGGCAGATCCCGGACGCGCATCAGTCGACCACCCGGCGCCAGCTCTGGGAACCGATCGGGGCCGGCTCGTACTCGCGCTGGATGACGACCCGGTAGGCGCCCGGCGCGAGGTCGATCGTGGCGTGCTCCTCGTGGATGAGCTGGGCCGCCGAGCGGACGAGCACGAAGCGCTCGTCGCCGACCCGGAACTCGCGCGCGTCGCGCTCCGCGATCGCGTGGGCGTGGCCGGTCGCCTCGCCCTCGGCAAGGATGAGGCGGCCCTGACGCGGCTGCTCGACGGCGCCGTCGGGCACGGCCTCGACGGCGACGAGCAGGACGTCGCCCTGCCGGACGTGGTACGGGACGGCGTCGCTGGCGCTGGTCCTCGGATCCTGGGTGGTCAATCTAGTGCTCCGGTGATCAAGGCTGGATGAAGAACGATGGAGCCCATCTTCTCGCGCGCGCACGCGCGCGGGAAGGGCCCGCTGCGGCAGAACGCGTAGCCATCGGTTGCCGCGTGGCAGCAGCCGTTCACTCTGGCTTGCTTCATGCCGTCGCCCGATCCCGGACAAGGATGTCGAGCACCGGTGCGGAACCACCGCTCGAGCCGTCGAGCAGCCTGGCCGGCACATCGCCATCGATGCGCTTGTTGTCCTTCGTCCGGTAGCGGATCGCGCTCGTCCAGGACTTCACGCCGGGGTTCTGCCGGCGCAGCTCGCCCAGGAAGTCGACCACGTCTTCGACGTCGCGACGGTGTGTGGAAGGTGGACGACGATCGTCGGATGGCTTCGCTCGATGGCCGCCTCGAATCCGTCGCCGACGTCGGCGCGCTCGCCTCTGCGGACCGCCTTGCCGCGAGGGTTCCACGCCGCCAGGTCGTGACAGACGAGGACGGCCACCCGATCGCCATCGACGTCCACGAAGTGGCTCTTCAGCTCGCGGTTCCGGATCAAGCCGTCCTGCTGCCCGCTGGTCGGGTAGCTCTTGCCGGTTCGCTCCAGGACTCGCCCGCTCGCCGTCTCGACGACGAAGGCGGTCTCGACATGCGGCTCGCCGTCGTTTCCGTTCGGATGCAGATCCACCCCCACGACGAGCGTGTCGACCAGGCCCCTCATCCTCGATCGCAGATCGGCAGTCATCAGGTCGGCGACCAACGCCGCAGCGATGTCCGCCATCCGCTCGAAGTCGACTCTGTCGGTGTCCCAACCCTGCGATCCGGCGTATCCGTCTGGCAGGCGGCCGACCAGGAAACGTGCCGGGGTCACGAGGAGACCCACCGACGTCCCAGCCTCCGAGAGCGCATCGGCGACCTCAGCGAGAAGGTCGCGCCGCTCGACCTTCGAATATGCCTCGCCCGACATCACGAGGCGCCCCACGGCGTATCGACTCGCCGAGCCGTCGCGCGCGCGGACGACGACTTCCACCGTGTCCATCCCCTCGGCGTCGGCGTCGCCGGTGGCACGACCGCTGCCTGTCATCGCGCGAACTCGAGCCCGCAGGCCGTGCACTGGTGGGTCGGCGGATCCGCCTCGACGACGCATCCGCCAAGGACGAGTCGTCCAGCCAGGATGTCCGCCTCGACATCGGGCGACGGCTCGCCCCACAGGACCACGGCGATCGCCTGAGAGCCGCAGCGCGGGCACTGCGGGTACCCAGGCGACTCCTCTTCCTCCTCGATCGCCATCGCCCAGGGCGCGACCGACTCGTCGGCGTCCCGAGACGCGCCGCCCCCATCGAACAGGTCATCCACGGCACGTCCTCCCCGTCGCGGATGGTGCCGCTGGCCACCCCCGGTGGCCAGCGACTCGGCCGACCGCCCCGGTACGGCAGCGGTCATGCCGACATCCTCAGCGTCGAGCGTGTCAGCTTCGGTGTCACGGGCGGTGCCTCGGCGCACCGATGAGCAACGGATACGCCGCGCTCTGCTTCACGGCTGCGACCGGCATCGAGCGATTCGACCTCGCCCATAGCGACTTGGAAGACCGGTGGATCAGGGTCGCGATGTCACCGACTGGGCGGCTTCTTGTCATCGCATTCACACGACGAGCCGATACCATCTGGATCATCTCCGCACGGCGCGCCTCGAAGCGCGAACGCCATGCCCACGAACAAGACTGACTCGTCGTTCGGACCGATCACCCATCGAGGTCCCCATCCTGGGCTCGAGAACGGCTACGACATCGCGATCATGGGTGCGACGTCGTACAGCGTCAGGCTCATACCGATCGACCGTGTTCTTGCGACCTTTCCGACAGCGCGCCAAGCGCTCATCCGGGTCCTCGCCGAACTTGCGTCCGGGCGCAACGAACGAACTCTCGCGCTCGACTCGTGCCACGAGGATGGTCGACATCTGATGGCTGCGGGCCGCTTTCTGCGCCTTCTGGCGATCGATGCCAACGGTGGCCCGCGTCCACCGATCGTCCGTCATCGACCACCTCGAAGGCGTGCGGCGAGCTGAGGCGGGGCGATGACCGTGAGGTGGGTCGTCGCGCGGGTCAGGCCGACGTAGAGGAGCTCGTCGAGCCGGTCGTGTTCGACGGGCAGCTCGCACAGGACGACGACATCGCGCTCAAGGCCCTTGAACCGGCGGACCGACTCGAACAGGACGACGTCGTCGGGCTCCTCGGCGACCTTCTCCGGTGGCAGGCCGCGTGACCGGCCGGCGTCGTCGATCGCCTCGTTCCAGAGGACGGTGTTGCCGAACGTCCGGGTCTTCCAGACGTCGCTCTTCTCGGCCGACCCGCCCGACAGGACGGCGATCCGGAACGGCGGCACCTTCTCCTCGACGGTCAGCCGATGGAGCTCGCGTCGCACGGCCTCGACGGTGGCCGCGCCGGGCTCGGCCTCGAGGATCCGGACGCTCCCGCTCCCCTCCTCCGCCTCGCGGGTCGCGAACACGCCCTCGCCACCACGGTAGAAGCGCTCGGCCAGCGCCGCGACGGCACCCGGGTTCCGATGGTTCTCGAAGAGGGCCATCGGCTCGAGCCCGATCGCCCCGACGACGTCCTCGCGGTACAGCGCCTGGCCGGGGTCGTGGAAGACCCAGAAGACGTCCGAGCCCGGATCCACGAGCAGCCGATCGAGGGCATCGAACCAGCGGGCGTCGAAGTCCTGGCCCTCGTCGACGACGATCGCGTGGTACCGCTCGAGCGGCCGCAGGCGCGGTCGCCGCCTCGAGCGTCGCCGGCAGCGTCTCGTCCCACCACTCCTGCGGGATCGGCTCCGGACGCGTGGGCAGCAGGCCGGCCAGCTCGACCCATCGTCTCGCACAGCCGGTGGAACGTCGTGACGGTCAGGCCGCCGGGTGCCTCCGCATCTTCGAAGTCGCGCATGAACGTCGTCGCGAGGCGCTGGTTGAAGCAGACGAGGAGGGTCCGATAGCCCTCGCGGGCGAGCCGCCGCGCCTTCTCCGCCGCGAGCATCGACTTGCCGCTGCCGGCCGGCCCGACGACCTCGACCCGCCGCATGCTGCGAGCCCGGTTGAGGATCGTCCGCTGCTCGCGGTCGGCCTCGAGGAGCGCCGGTCGGTCGTCCTCGATCCTGCCGCGCACGAGCCGATGGAGGTGGACCTCGTCGGCAAGGAGCCCGTCAAGGAGCGCGATGCCGCGCTCGCCGAGCGGGTCGCCCTTCGTCCCGTCGCCGTTCCAGAACGCGAAGGCGCGCTCGACCGCGCGGCGGGCTGTCGGGGCTGTCTCGAAGGCGGTTGCGTCGATGACGATGCCCGCGGGGGCATCGGTCGCGATGGCGTGGCCCGCGGGAACGCTCGCGAGGTCGACGTCCGGCAAGGCGACCGCGTGCCCCGCTCTCGGTCGGGCGCCGGCGGTCCAGCCGGGCAGCTCGGTCAGCTTACGGACGAGGCTGTGCTTGCTCTCCTCGGCCTGTTCGAAGGGCGATGTCCGCAGCTGGCGATCACCGATCCACCACCGGCCGCCCCGGTCCTTGTGCGGCTCGCCGGCTTTCACCTCGATCGCAAGGAGACCGCTGTCCGGGTGGGCGATCACGAGGTCCGCCTCGCCGTCATAGGCCGGCCCGCCGTCGCGCGACGGGCCACACCAGCGGACGTTCGGGTAGAGGCGGTAGCCATCGGACTCGGGCAGGGCCGCGCGGAGGCGCTCGAACACGAGCTTCTCGGCATCTGGGCCAGACGTCACGCGCGATCGTCCCCCGCCTCCCGTTGCGCTCCCCGCGGCGCGCCTTCGGTCCGCAGCCTAGCCCACGGACACGGCCACCGTGCAGCGTGTCCGAAACCCCCGGCGCGGTTGTACGGTTGTGAACGCTCGGCGAGAGCCGATGGCCGTCGCTGGGGGAGGCACGATGCCTTGGTGGGTCCGATCCTCATCCTCATCGGGGTCGCAGCCGTCCTGCTCGTCTTCGACGGCTCGGTGGTCTTTCTCGATCACGGACAGTCGCGCTGGCCGTCACTGTTCCGCATCCGTGATGCGATCGTCCTGCTGCTCGCTCTCGGAGTGCTGGTCCTTGCGGCGTTCCAAGCCCCAGCCATGCGGAGCCGAGGCGCCCGCGGTGGTTGCCTTCTTGCTCTCGGCCTGATCGGCGTCCTCTGGGTGCTCGTGACGGAGGGACGGATGAGCATGGTCGGCGGGTACACAGGCAATGGCGACATGCTCGCTGTCCTGGTGTTGGCGATGACCGTTGTCGTCGGGGTCATCCTGCTGTTCTCTGCGGCCAGCGGTGATGCTGCAGGTACCGGGTCCGCGCCGCGACCGTTGCGATGACATCGACATTTGTCGTCGTGGTGGTCGGCTGGTTCGCGTTCGCCTCATTGGTCGGCGATCCCGACCTGCGCTGCCTCCCTGGCCTCGGGCTGCACCTGCAGTGCTACGACGGCGTGCCGGGAGCCACGGTCCCGCCGCCGTCCACTCCGTAGGGCCCAACCATGCGTCCGCGCGGGTCGGCTCAGCCCCGAGGCGCTCCCCCGCTCGGACGCCGCGAGCCGGTCTCGGGCGCCCGGGACCGTCGACACCGTCTCCCCCGCGGTCATATGAGAGGACCGCGGCCGCAGCGGTGGGGCAAACCGGAGTGCCGCGAGCTCCCAGGCGATCGCAACTGGGCCGGTGGAATTTGCAGAACATTCACCCCCGGAGTCTTCGGTCGCGACCGAGGCGTCGATCGAAGGGTCATCGGCCGTGCGACTGCCGCGTATGTACCGCCGCACGCTCGGCGCGGGATATCGGGGGCCGCCGCCGAGTGGCCTGGACCGGCCTTGCGCAAGGGGTCCGTCGCTTAACACCCCACCGGTGGATGTTCT
This sequence comes from uncultured Chloroflexia bacterium, assembly GCA_963729175.1. GTDB lineage: Bacteria > Chloroflexota > Limnocylindria > Limnocylindrales > CSP1-4 > CAVSMY01. The sequence continues at coordinate 13,238 of CAVSMY010000011.1, forward strand.
GCAAGATCGCGCGGGGAAAGCCGGGGTCGCGGGCGGGCATGTGGCGGTCACGGGCGGCAGACGTCGCCGCTTGACCGACCCGCCCGAAGCCGCCCGATCAGAACAACGACCAGCTCGGCCTGACGACGGTCTCTCCCTGGGCGAGGTCGCGTTCGTCCTTCGCCGGCTCCGCCGCCTCCAGCGCGGGTGGGATGCCGCGGTAGACGTAGCTCGCGATGGCGAGGAGGCCCGCCACCTCGATGAGCATGATCCCCGCGACGAACCACGTGCTGGTGCCCTGGCCGAACGCGTCAAGGACGAGGAGGACGATCGTCGTCAGCTGGCCGATGACCCCCGCGGTCGTGAGCCACGTCGCGACGTGGAACCCGAACACGGGTGCCGGGCCGAGGTTGAACGCCAGGAAGACGACCGGCGCGAGGAACCCGAGCCCGGCGAACAGGATCGCGAGCCCCGCGACATCAGCCTTCGTCACGAGGTACGGCTCGGCCGGCAGCGCGCCTGAGGCGACGATCGTCGTCAGCAGCGCGCCGGCGCCGGTGAACGTCGTCGCCCAGCTCGTCGAGAAGCTCCAGGACGGGTTGCCGAGCGGCCGACGAAAGACCCGCTTCGGGAGGGTCAGGTAGCGGATGCCGACGATGAATGTGGCGAAGAGCAGGGCGATGCCGGCGACCGCCGTCGGGTCGATCGGCAGCGAGAACGAGGTCGTCGCGATCGTCAGCGGCAGCGTGATCGGCGGACTGTCGCGCTGAGGCGTCGCGACGAGCGTGCCGGTCAGCTTCCCGACCCCGTCGGGGGCAGTGACCGTGAGGTCGATCGTCGTCGTCGATCGCGCCGAGAGGCGGGTCGTTGTCGGATCGAGGCCGACGCTCGGGGCCGTTCCGGCGTCCGACCCCTCGAGCTGGATCGTCCATCGGACGGCGTTCGCGCGCCCGCCGTTCACGAGGACGACGCTGGCGGTCCCGGTGCCGTCCTTGATCGGGACGGTGATCGGGTCGCTCGAGGCGAAGTGGACGATCTCGTCCTGGGCGAGGGCCGTCGGGGCGGCGGCGGTCGCGAAGGCGAGCAGACCGAGGATCCCGACGACGAAAGCGGCGGCCGTGGTCGCGGCCACGCCGAGTAGACGAGCCCGTCGGCTCGGGCCATCCGTCGGTCGCATCAGGCCGGCCATCGATCGCATCCCGGCGCTCCTATGTCCTGGCCGCCGCGCATCGTCATCGGCGCGGCGTCCCACGAGCGTAGTCCGGCGTTCAACCCGTCCGGATCGCACAAGACGCCACCAGAATGTCCCGGCCGCGCACCGGATGGCCGGACGCGCGGACCGCCCGTGTCAGGCCTGCGGGCCGCCGTATCAGGCCTGCGGGCCGCGCGACGCCTTGCCCTCGGCCGTCCGGCTCCGGAGGTAGGAGCGCGACGCGAACTGCATGTCCTTGAGTGCCAGCGCGGGCATCGGCCGGGCGACCCGCTCGCTCTCATCTCGCAGCTCCGAGGCGACCCGGCGCAGCGCGTCATCGCGGCCGGCATAGACGCCGATCCGGTCGGCGACATGGCGCAGGCGGCTCGCCGCCTCGTCGTAGCGGCCGATCTTGTTCAGCTCGGCAGCCTCGATCCGGGCCCGCGCGGCGTAGGCCTGTGCAACGGCTCGGTCGACGTCGCGGTCGCGCGGCTGGACGTCGTTCGCGGCATTGTCGGCGAACGTCCAGGCGAGCTTCGCCGGACCGCCGCGCAGGACGCCGGCGCGGTCGTGGAGCCCGACGATGAGCCCGAGCTCCTCCCCGACGGTCCCGAGCGGGAACCCGAGCCGCAGGACAAGCGACTGTGTCTGGCCGGAGACGAGATCGCCGAGCTCGACGACCGTCCGTGACCCGCGAGCCTCGACCCGCTGCGGCCCGAGCACCTCGACCCGGACCGACGACGGCCCGACGACCTCGATCGCAGCCTCTCGGGCGACGACCTCGAGCGCCTCGCCGACCTCGCTGGTCATGAGGTCCGCGATCTGCTCGGCCCGCTCGATGAAGTAGAAGTTGCCGCCGCCGGCGTCGGCCATCGCCGCCAGCAGACCCTCGTCGAAGTCGGCGCCGACCCCGAACGTGCTCGTCGAGATCCCCCGCTCGCGCAGCTCGCGGGCATGGCGGGCCAGGGCCTCCGGGTCGGTCTCGCCGACATTCGCGAGCCCGTCGGTCAGGAGCAACGCGCGGTCGATGCCCTCCGCGGAGAGGTGGAGGGCGACCTGCTCGCAGCCGCGCAGCCAGCCCTCGGCGAGCGCGGTGCTGCTACCGGCACTGATCCGACCGAGCCGGTCGAGGGCCTCGCGACGATGGGCGTCAGTGGCGTGGTGACTCTCGGTCACGACCTCGACGTCGGTGTCGTAGACGACGAGGCTGAACCGATCGGTCGGCCGGAGCCGCTCGACGGCGGAGGCGACCGCCGTCTTCGCGAGCTCGAGCTTGCGGCCGGCCATCGAGCCGGAGCGGTCGAGGACGAAGGCGAGGTTGACGGGGGCACGCCCGTCGGTGCGCGGCGGGGCCGTGGGTGCAACGACATCCACAAGGAGGTAGCGGCGGCTATGGGCGAAGGCCCGGACGAGAGTGCGGTCGGTGCGGACGGCGAAGGACTCGGTCTCGGCGTTGCGGTCGGGGTGGTCGGAGCGATCGGGGCGGTCCTGGCGGCTGGTGGTCATGGCTGATCCTCCTCGAGGAGTTGGCGGGCGAACGCCATCAGGCGCTCGACGCGGCGGTTCTGGATCCGGCTCAACGGCCGGCGGACATGGATCTCGATATCGGGCTCGAGGACGATCCGGTCCCACTGGGACCGCTGGGGCTCGTGTTCAGGGGCCGGCTTCGGGTCGGGCCCGGGCGCGGCGTAGGTCGGAGGCGCCTCGGCGGCCGCGGGTCGCGCGAGGTCGATGCGCTTCAGCAGCGATGGCGCCGCCGCGGCCGTGGGTGGTCGCGGCGTCGCGGCCGTGGGCGATAGCGCCGCTGAGTGCTCCCCTTCCCCGAGGACCGAACGGATGTAGTCGAGGGCCGTCGTCGCGGGCGGCGCGCCGGTCTGGTCGACTGCATCGCTCGCGAGCTCCGCGATCTCCTCGTCGGTCAGCCGCGTGAGCTGGGCCCGGATCTCGGCGAGCGGCTGGTGCTCGCGCTGCAGTCGCCGGATCAGCAACAGTCGCTGCAGCGCCGACTCCGGATAGCGGGTCGCCGGGCCATCACGGCCGGGGGCCGGAAGGAGCCCCTGGGCGAGGTAATAGCGGATCGTCCGGACCGGCACGCGCGACATGGCCGAGAGTTCGGCGAGGGTGTGGCCCGGGTCGGAGGTGGCAGGTGTCATCGCTGGTATGTTGCCACTCGTCATGTGCAGTGTCAATAGTCGCCGACTCTTTCGGCGCTCCACCCACCACCCTCGCAGCTGATGCCCATCAACGCATCTGTCCGCTGGTTCGAGCGGCCCCTGGCCCGAGTTGCGGTCCGGGGCCCACTGAGCAGCTGCAGGTCACCCCGGTTGGCTGATATGCGTTGATGGGCATCGCATCTGGTGGTGATCGCTCGGCGGCGCGTTGACGCCGACATGGTCAGGGTCGTACCATGGGTCATACCATGAGTAAGACCGCCACGCCTGCGCGGAGGCTCGCCGAGAGCGTCGCGCCATACCTCGCGAACGACTCGCGTGACGCCTACACCAAGCTGTCGATCAGCCTGCCGACCGAGCTGGTGGCGCTGGTCCGCGCGGCGGCGGAGGCGTCCGGGTCGAGCGTCAGCGCCACGATCGCGGCCGCCGTCCGAAAGGTCCTGGAGGACCAGGCGCAGGAGCGGCTGGATCAAGCGCTCGAGGCGCAGAACGAAGAGAGCCTGGCGTTGGCGAAGGCATATGCACCCGCCGCCAAGCACCTCCTGTCGAAGGCGGACTGGTGAGCATCGCCCGGGAGGCGAGCCCCGACGGCCCCGCACGCGGCGACATCCACTTCCTCGACTTCCCCGATACGGGTGGCAAGGCCATCCGTGGTCCTCATCCGGCTGTCGTGATCCAGTCGGATCGGCTGCGGCGGTCCGCCACAGTCGTCGTTGTGCCGATGACGAGTGCCGCTCGAGCCGCCGAGTTCGCGCCGCCCTTCCTCGTTGCGGTGACCCGTCGCGAGTCGGGCCTCGACCGCGACGGCTGGGTGAAGTGCGATCAACCGATGACCCTGCCGGTCGGGGCCCTGTCGCGGCGCGCCGGCCGACTCAACCCCGAGGCGATGACCCGCGTGGACGCCGCGCTGCGGTTCGTCCTCGGGCTCTAACCGAGCCGGGCGAGATCGTCGCTTCGGCCGCCAACTTCTCAAGCTGATGCCCATCAACGCATCTGTCCGCTGGTTGGAGCGGCCCTCGGGCCGGATCCCCGGTCTGACATCGTCAGCCGCGGAGCTGCCGCGGGCCTGCATCTGCCGGCCTGCATCTGCCGGCTGATATGCGTTGATGGGCATCGCATCTGGACATGTCCGCCCCGGCCTGGTGTGGCAGCCCGGGACCTCCCCCGCTCATCCCGATGGGGTGATGCCTGCGACCAGCAGGACGGCCACGATGGCGCCGATGGTCAGGACGCCTGCCTACCCGGCCCCCTCCCCGGCCCCCGATCCGACGACCGCCTTCTTCGAGCGGCTCGGCCAGATGGGGTTCGCCCCGAGCCTGGCGCGGACCAGCCGCTCGATCGGCTTCGAGCTTGCGCGCGATGGCCGTATAGACCACTGGCGCCTCGACATCCGGCGCGGGGCGATCACTGTCTCACGCGACGCTGATCCGACGGATTGCGTCCTCCGGATGCGGGCCTCGCTCTTCGACGACCTCGCCACGGGCAAGGCGAACGCGATGGCGGCGGCCCTCCGGAACGAGATCAGTATCGAGGGCGACCCGAACGTCCTGGTCCGGTTCCAGCGGCTCCTGCCGGCGCCCACCGGACGCCGCAAGGCAGCGTCGGCCCGGATGATCGGCAAGCGTCGTGGCTGAGCGATCGCCGCACGGCGGGACCGACAGATGACCGCCAAGGTCGTCCGGATCCTCGACGGCAATACGTTCGTCGTCTGCGACGAGCGGGGCGACATCGAGGCCTCGCCGACCGAGCCGACCGGGCTGTTCTCGTTCGACATGCGGTTCCTCTCGACCTGGGTCCTGACGATCGACGGCCAGCGCCTCAACTCGCTCTCGGTCGACGACGTCCACTATTTCGAGTCGAAGTTCTTCCTGGTGCCAGGCACGGGCACCGTCTACATCGACGCCAAGCTCTCGGTCATCCGGTCGCGCGCCGTCGGCGACGGGTTCCATGAGGAGCTGACGCTGCTCAACCATAAGACCGAGCCTGTCGACCTCGCCGTCCGGCTGGAGGCCGCCAGCGACTTCGCCGACCTGTTCGAAGTCAAGGACGCGCTCAAGAAGCTCGGCTCGTACTCGACGGCGGTCCGGGACAGCGCGCTCGTCCTGAACTACCAGCGCGAGTCGTTCAATCGCGAGACCGTCATCACCGCCTCGGCGCCGGCGACGATCGACGAGCATGGCTTCACGTTCCGTATCCGGATCGAGCCCGGTGCCAGCTGGACGACCGATCTCGACGTCGTGACCGCCCGGACCGGCGCAGGCGGCAGCTACCTCCGGCCGAAGTACAGCCGGGGTCACCGGCATGCCCGCCCGAACATGGAGCACAGCCTCGATCGCTGGATCGAGGAGGCGCCCACGCTCGAGTGCGACTGGCAGCCGCTTCAGCAGATCTATCGTCGAAGCCTCGTCGACCTCGCAGCGCTGCGCTTCTCGCCGCCGATCGCCGGTGGTCGAAGCCTGCCGGCCGCGGGCCTGCCGTGGTTCATGACGATGTTCGGGCGGGACAGCATCTTCACGAGCCTCCAGGCCCTGCCGTTCGTCCCCGAGCTCGCGGCGACCACCCTCCGCGTCCTGGGCGAGTGGCAGGGCAGCCGGCGCGACGACTTCCGCGACGAGGACCCCGGCCGGATCCTGCACGAGATGCGCTACGGCGAGATGGCCGCGTTCGAAGAGCGGCCCCACTCGCCCTACTACGGCTCGGTCGATGCCACGCCCCTGTGGGTCATCCTGCTCGACGAGTACGAGCGCTGGACGGGTGACCGGAAGCTCGTCCGCGACCTCGAGTACGAGGCTCGCGCGGCCCTGGACTGGATCGTCGAGTACGCCGACCTGATGGGCAACGGCTACATCTCGTACAAGCGCCGGAACGAGGAGAGCGGGCTCGAGAACCAGGCCTGGAAAGACTCCTGGAACTCGATCTCGTACCACGACGGCCGGCTGCCGGGCTTCCCCCGGGCGACGTGTGAGCTCCAGGGCTACGCCTACGACGCCCGGATCCGGGGCGCCCGACTAGCCCGGCTGGTCTGGAAGGACGTGTCGTACGCCGAGCGACTCGAGCGCGAGGCGGCCGACCTGAAGCGCCGCTTCAACGCCGAGTTCTGGGTCCGCGATGGCGAGTACTTCGCCCTGGCGCTCGACGCCGACGGCAGCCAGGTCGATGCGCTCGCCTCGAACATCGGCCACCTGCTCTGGAGCGGCATCGTCGACGCGGCACATGTGGAGCCGATCGTCCGCCACCTGATGGGGCCGCGGCTGTATTCCGGCTGGGGCGTCCGGACGCTGGCCGAGGGCGAGGGACGCTACAACCCGATCGGCTACCACCTGGGCACGGTCTGGCCGTTCGACAACTCGATCATCGCCTGGGGTCTGCGCCGGGCCGGCTACGCCGAGGAGGCGGCCCGGATCGCGTCCGACATCCTCGACGCCGCGGTCGTCTTCGAAGGCCGTCTACCCGAGGCGTTCGGCGGCTACCCCCGCGGGCTGACGAAGTACCCGGTCCAGTACCCGACGGCCTGCAGCCCGCAGGCCTGGTCGACCGGCGCTCCCCTCCTCCTGCTACGGACGATGCTCGGGCTTGAGCCGATGGGCGACCACCTGGTCGTCGACCCGGTCCTGCCGGCGACGATCGGCCACCTCGAGCTGCTCGACGTCCCGGGTCGCTGGGGCCGGCTGGATGCGTTCGGCCGGGGTCGGGTTGATGTGGCCGGCTGGTCAGCGTCGGGTGAGCGGCCGGGCGACGGTCGGTCGCGGCGAGGAGCCCCGGCGGCCGGCTGAGGGGAGGCCGGCGGGGCCGCGGCGGCGGGGCTGCGTGCCGGTGTGCCGGGAGCCTGCGTGCCGGGAGCCGGCGAGCGGCGTGTAGGCATGCCGGCTAACCGGCGTGCCGGCGAAGCGGCGTGCCGGCGAAGTTGCAGAACTCTCACCCACGGAGTCTTCGGCTGCGTCAGTGAGCTCGATCGGCCGGCAGATGCCCGCTCGACGCCGTCGGATGTACCGCCGCACGCTCGCCTCGGGACGATCCGAGCGCCGACCGGTCGCGATCAGGGTCGTTGCGCCGCCCATCCCCCGCATTGCATTCCGCGGGCGGTTGTTCTGCAGGAATCGACCCGCGAGAGCCCCCCGCCAGGTCGCGGGTCAGATCGGCAGCAGCACCGCGCTGACGCCGACGCCGAGACCGACCGCGAATGCCGCGAGCCCGATCTGGGTGGCGCGCTTGCGATCCTTGGCCCGGGCCGTCGGGTCCGCCACCTGCTCGGTCGTGCCGACGTCGCCGAAGTTGAAGACACCGGCAGCGCCGAACCCGGCGCAGAACTTCAGGTACGCCTGGAGATAGCCGGACACCGCGACCGCGACCGGGATCGCGATGAGCAATCGTGTGAGCGGTGGCGCCCCGATGGCGACGAGGACGATGAGCAGCACGGCCGCGGCGATCACGCTCACGTTGCCGCTCCTCCGCCGCCGGGCGATCTCGGCCGGTCCGATGTTGCAGCTGCCCGGGATGTACGCCGCTCCCGTGACGGGTGGTCCGGGGCTGGAAGGCGTCGCGGAGGCGATGGCGATGGTCGGTCGGGCGGGGATGGTCGGTCGGGCGGGGATGGTCGGTCGGGCGGGGATGGTCGGGCGGGCGACGGCGATACCGGACACTGTGAGCTCCTGACCGGATCGCGCTCCAGGCCCCAGGCGGCCCACCGCTGCGGGCCGCCCGGGACGAGGTCAGCGGTCAGACACCGTCACGCGTGGACGGGGTGCTTGATGTCGACCATCACGACCTCGAAGTGCTCGACGATCGGCGGGGTGGTCGAGCCGGCAGCCGCCGCGGCCGCCTTTCGCAGCTCGGCGACCTTCGTCTCGCTGTCGAGGAGCTCCTGCTGCGACTCCCAGTAGGAGGTGACGATGACCTTGCCGTGCTTGCGGTCGGCGATGAACTGGACCCCGGCGAAACCTGCGAGCTGCCGGATGGCCGGCACGGTCACCTCTTCGAACTGCTTGATGCCGGCATCGATCTGATCCGGCTTGCCCGAGACTGTGGTCTGGCGAGCATGCATGGAGAACCCTCCACCAACGCTGAACGCGGGACGGCCGGATGCAGGACGTTTCCGCGTCGGCGGTGCGGAGTGGGATCAGGGCTTCGTGTCTGGCGGTCATGCGCTCGGGCATGTGCGCGAAGCCTCCGGCCGATCCTGGCTGAGCCCATGGTACGCCTGCGCCGAGCCGGGACCCGGTGCCACCGCGCACCAGTCGCGCGACCTACCCGACGACGATGACGATCTTGCCGAGCTTGCCCTCGCGGAATGCGGTCAGGGCGTCGGCCGCGGCGGTGAGCGGATAGGTCGCCTGGATCGGGACCCGGAGGTTGCCGGCGACCACGAGCCGGGCTAGCTCGGCGAGCTTCTCGGGTGTCGGGTCGGCGCGGACGTTCGTCCCGGTCACGTCGAGCCCGACGAGCGCCTCCGGGGTGGCTCCGCCGACGATGCTCGCCACCCGACCGCCACGTCGGACGGCCCTCGCGATCTCCCCGAGCCCCTCCCGGTTCACGAGGTCGATCAGCGATGTCACGCCATCGGGATACCGATCGAGGACCGCATCGGCCAGGCTGCCGGCGGTCCAGTCGATGGTCTCGGCGGCGCCGAGGTCTCGGCAGAAGTCGGCCTCGCTGGGCCGCGCGGTCGCGATGACATGGGCTCCGCGAAGGGCGGCGAGCTCCGTCGTCAGCGCGCCGACGCCGCCGGTCGCGCCGACCAGGAGGATCGTGTCGCCGGCGCTCGCGTCGACGGCATCGAGCAGGTCGAGGGCGGCGGATCCGGCCAGTGGCAGCGCGGCGGCGTAGCGGGCGGGCAGCTCGGCGGGCCGCTCGATCTGCACCAGCTCCTCGCCTCCGACGAAGGCCTCCGCGAAGGTCCCGACCTTGAGCGGCGGGATCGTTGGGACGAAGCCGAAGACCGCCGTCCCGACAGCCGGGCCGTTCCAGCCCTCGCCGACCGCGTCGACGACCCCGGCGAAGTCGCGACCGACGACAGTCGGCAGGTCGTGGGGCATCGCCGCGGTCATCATCCCGGCGGCGTGGATGGCGTCGAAGGCGTTGATGCTGGCCGCCTCGACTCGGATCCGGACCTGGCCGGGGCCAGGCTCGGGCGTGGGCAGCTCGACGAGCGCGGCGGGGGCGTCGGGCCGCTGGAGGGCGAAGGCCTTCATGGGCGGGCTGTCTCCGGACTTTGCCTGGGGATGCGGTCCTTTGACTGTACGCCACATCGGCCAAGGGGGTCGTCGGCCGCGCACCGGTCGGCGTCGGAGCCCGGCCGCCGCGATGCGTTGATGGGCATCAGGAACGCGCCTTGTCACTGGAGCCCGAGCGACTACGATCGCTCCGTGCCACTGCCCTCCGGGATCGTGACGTTCCTCTTCAGCGACATCGAGGGCTCCACCAAGCTCGCCCGCTCGATGCCGGCCGCCGACTGGGCGGCGATCCTCGAAGCCCACGACGACCTTGTCGACGGGACGGTCGAGCGTCACGGCGGCATGGTCGTCAAGCACGAGGGCGACGGCACGTTCGCCGCATTCGCCGCGACCGACGACGCGCTCGCGGCCGCGACCGACCTGAGTCGCGCGGTCGCCACGCGACCCTGGCGCGAGGGCACGACGATCCGCCTCCGGATCGGCATCCACACCGGCTCGCCGACGCTGACGCGTGACGGCCTCGATTACATGGGCGTCGACGTCCACTACGCCGCCCGCGTCGCCGGGGCCGGCAACGGCGGCCAGGTCCTCGTCTCCGAAGATGCCCGTCAGGCCATCATCCGCGGCCTGCCGTCCGACGCGACCCTCGTCAGCTCCGGCCCGCAGCGGCTGAAGGACTTCGACGAGCCGCGGCCGATCCACCGCCTCGTCGTCCCGGGCGCGGCCGACGACGACCGCCCGCTCCGGACGATCGGCGGGGTCGACCTGCCGCGGATGGTCACGAGCTTCGTCGGCCGCGAGGTGGAAGTCGCGGCCGTGTCGGAGCTTCTCGCCCAGCACCGGCTCGTGACGTTGACGGGTCTCGGCGGGACCGGCAAGACGCGGCTCTCGGTCGGCGTCGCGGAGGCGGTCGCGGCGCGGTTCGGCGATGGCGTCGTGTTCGTCGAGCTCGCCCCGCTGCGCGACCCGGCGCTCGTCCCGGCGGCCGTCGCGGCGGCCGTCGGCGTCGCTGAGAATGCCGGGACGACCGCGGCCGATGCGGTCAAGGCCCACCTCGCCGAGAAGACCCTGCTCCTCGTCCTCGACAACCTCGAGCAGCTGCTGCCCGCCGCGGCGGCGTTCGTCGGCGACCTCATCCGGGGCGGCGACGGCCTGCGGATCCTCATCTCCAGCCGGGAGCCGCTCCGGATCGCCGGCGAGCAGGAATACCAGGTCCCGCCGCTCGGCACCGGGGAGGCGGAGGCGCTGTTCCTCGACCGCGCCCGGCTCGTCCGCCCCGACTACACCCCGAACGCCGAGGACGCGGTCGCCATCGCCGGCATCGCCCGCCGGCTCGAGGGCCTGCCGCTGGCGATCGAGCTCGCGGCGGCCCGGGTCAAGGTCTTCCCGCCGACCCGGATCCTCGAGCGCCTCAGCAGCGCACTCGACCTGCTGACAAGCAGCGCTCGGGACCTGCCCGAACGTCAGCGGACAGTCCGCGGCGCGATCGCCTGGAGCTACGACCTGTTGCCGGCCGATGAGCAGCTCCTCTTCCGCCGGCTGGCGGTCCTCGTCGGCGACTGGACGTCCGAATCGGCCGAGGGCATCGCCGACGCAGAGGGCGACCTGGGCCTCGACACCCTCGACGGCCTCGTCTCGCTCGTCGACAAGAGCCTGTTCCGGGTCGTGCCGACCGAGCACGGCGATCCCCTGTTCGGCCGCCATGCGTTCGTCCGCGAGTACGCCTGGGAGCAGCTCGACGCGTCGGGCGAGCGGGCCCTCTGCGAGCGGCGGCATGGCGCGGTCTTCCGCGATCTGGCGGTCGTCGCGGGCGCCCATCTCGTCGAGGCGGGTGCCGAGACCTCGCTCGACATCCTCGACCACGCCATCCACGACCTTCGCCAGGCGATGACGCTGGTCGCTCACCTCGGGCGAGGTCGAGCCGGGTCTGCGGATCATCGGCTCGGCCTGGCGGTGGTGGCAGATCCGAGCCCGGCTGTCGGAGGGCCGTGACTGGGCGTCCCGGTTGCTCGCCCACCCGGCGGCGGCCGGCCCGTCGATCGGTCGGCTCGAGGCGCTGTCCGCAGCCGGCGGCCTCGCCTACTGGTCGAACGACTACCCGGCGACGCGGGCGGCGTACGTCGAGCGGCTGGCCCTCGCCGAGGCCATCGGCGACGACCGCGAGAAGGCGGAGGCGCACTACGACCTGGCGTTCGTCGGGGTCGTCGAGCGCGACATCCCGCTCATGCGCGGGGAGGCGGAGCAGGCCTTCGCGATGCACTCGGCCCTCGGCGATGTCGCGGGCATCGCCCGGAGCCGCCAGCTCCTCGTCCTGTCGCACTTCATCGCCGGCGAGACCGACGAGGCCCTTCGGCTCGAGGAGGAGAACCTCGCGGCCTTCCAGTCGACCCAGTCGTGGTATCGGGTCGCCGACAGCCTGATGCTCATCTCCGCGATCGAGTGGCGCGCAGGGCGCGCAGATATCGCGATCGAGCGCGCCCGCGCAGCGCTGCGGTCGATGCCGGAGCGGGTCGGCGGCTCGACCCTCGGCGCACTCGGCGTCCTGGCCGTCATCCAGGGCGAACAGGGCGACGCGGAGGTCGGGGCCCACCTCACCGGAGCGATCCTCGCGATCCAGGAGGAGTCCGGCGAGGCGCTTGCGCCGGTCACGGTGCTCGGGCTGCCGCATCCCCGGGACGTGGTCGTCGCGCGGCTCGGCTCAGAGGAGGCCGACCGGCTCATGGCCGAGGGACGCCGGCTCTCGGTCGACGAGGCGATCGCCCTGGCGCTCGGCGAGGAGTCCGTGGCGCCGGCGAACGCCTGAGGCTCGCGGCGGGCGGTGGCGGGGCGGGGCGCCCTACCAGAGGATGTCGGGCCGAAGCAGCCGGATGATGTCGGAGCGGTCGTCGGTGAACGGGGTCGCGGCGGGCGTGAGGACCGTCCAGCCGTGGTCGGTGAACCAGGCGACGTCATCGGGTCGCAACACCGCGACGACCCAGTCCGACGTCGTGATCCCTCGGGCCGCCTCCTCTGTCGTCGGCTGGTCGAGGCGCTCGAGGGCGGTGAGCCCGAGCGGCGCGACCCCGGCGGCGATCGTCGGCCCCAGCGCGTACGAGCGGCTCGAGATGTTCACCGCGAGGAGCCCGTCGTGAGTGAGCGTTCGCGTCGCGGCCGCCAGGGCCTCCGTGGTCATGAGATGGATCGGCATGGCGTCGGATGAGAAGGCATCGAGCACGACCAGCTCCTCGGACGCCGGAGGCTGGGCCTCGAGCTCCAGGCGGCCGTCGCCGACGACGATGGTCGGCGGGCCGGACGGGGCGTCGCGGAGGTAGGTGAACAGGTCGGCGTCCTGGGCGATCCGGACGACGAGCGGGTCGATCTCCACGAACGTCAGCGTGTCGCCCCGACGCCCGTATGAGGCGATCGTGCCAGCTCCGAGTCCGATCACGTAGACCCGGCGTGGCGCACCGTCCCGCCGCCCGTCGAGCCGGGCGACGACGTCGCCGAGCGGTCCCGTGCGGCTGAAGTAGCCGGCCGGCTCGCGGGCCGCGACAGGGTCGGTCGCCTGGATCGAGTGGACCGTCGTCCCGTGGCGGAGGACGGTCAGCGTCGGCGGGATCGGGCTGGACGACCTCCGAGACGCCGAAGAACGAGCGATCGCGGAACAGCGCCGGCGGAGGCGAGATGATCGCGATCGCCAGGACGATGACCGTCAGGGTCGTGGCCGCCCGGATCTCCCCGCCGAAGGCGACGATGACCGCGCCGACGAGGAGCCAGGCGGAGGCATCGCTCAGCGCGAGCGAGCGGGTCAGCGTCAGCCCGACGGCGATCACGCCGGCGAGGAGCAGGTAGACGAACAGCCGCCGACCCGCTCCGGCGACGGCCGGCGTCATGTCGAGGATCCGGGACCGCGGTCGACGACGGGTGAACGGCCACGCCGCGGCGGTCCGGAGGCGGGGCGAGACGACGATCGCGAGGAGCGCCCCGACGAGCAGGATGGGGTACTCCCAGATCCCGTCGAATGCGATCGGAGCGATGAGCGCGACGAACGCCCCGCCGATCGCGCCGCCGGCGGCGATCGCGAGATAGAAGGCGGTCAGCCGCTGAGGCGGCGGCCGATCCGCGGCGAGCTCACCGTGGAGGATCAGCCCGATCGCGAGGAACCCGAGCAGCGTCGTCGCCAGGAGCGGCACGACCGGCCAGTCGAGCGGCGCTGCATACGGGACGACGAGCAACGCGACCACGACGGTCGCCCAGCGAGCAAGGCGGCGGGCGATCGCCGGCCCGGGACCCGCGAACGCGACGACGAGCGTCACGAGATACACCCCCAGCGGACCGATCCACAGGAGTGGCGCGGCGGCCAGATCGGTCGTGATGAGGTTCGTCACCGCGGCCAGGAGTCCGGCCGGGACGGCCGCGAGGAGGAGCCAGCGGCCGACGCGGGCCGGGCCGAGACCGGCGTCGATGACCTCCCCGATGACGGGCGGTGGGACGGCCGCCGGCGCCGTCCGGCGGACCGCCAGCGCGCAGGCCCCGAACAGCCCGAGCAGGACGACCAGGCCGATGTCGGCCGCGACCCGCTGGGCTGCGAGTCCGAACAGCGGCTCGAGGAGGAACGGATAGGCGATGACGGCTGCCAGCGAGCCGCCGTTGCTCACCGCGTAGAGGCGGATCGGATCGCGCCCGAGGCTCGCCAGCCAGCCGGTCAGGAGCGGCGTCGAGGCCGCCAGCGCGATCGCCGGGAGCCCGAACGAGATCGTCAGGAGGCGGAGCAGGTCAAGGGCCGGCGGCAGCTCGGCGATCCGGGCCTGAGCGAATCGCTCCGGGGCGATGACCAGGACGACGATCGCGACGCCAAGGACGACGAGGTGGACGACGCCGCCCCGGCGCGCCCCGAGACGAGTGGTCGACAGGTGCGCATAGGCGTAGCCGATCAGGACCGCGACCTGGAAGGACAGCAGCACGGTGGCCCAGGCCGCCGGCGCCCCGCCGAATGCCGGCAGGACGAGCCGCCCGACGAGCGGCTCGACGGCGAAGAGGAGGAACGCCGAGAGGGCGGCCGCAGCGATGAACGGGGCAGCCGCGACGACGGATGGAGCGGCCGCGGCGACGGATGGGGCGCCCCGCGCCGCCCCGCTCATGGGTCAGGCGGCTCGGTCGAGCTCGGTCGAGCCGGTCGGGAGCGCGCCGGTCGGGAGCGCGCCGCTCGACGGGGTCGGACTCTTGGTCGGCTTGGGAGACTTCGTCGCCTTGGGCGACGCCGTCGGCTTCGGCGACGGACTCGTCGACGGCAGCGGCGCCGAGTCGGCGAGCTCGGGATAGGTCGGCGTCTGGAGGATCCCGAACGCGTCGATCGGCCAGTACCGGAGCCACGCCCGGCCGATGATCGAGTCGACCGGGATCGGCCCGAAGGTCCGCGAGTCGGCCGAGGCCATGCCGATGGTCGCCCATCGCGAAGACTCGCCCGTCGGGATCGTCCACAGCGACTGACCGCTCGTCGGCTCGGTCGGCTGGGGCTGGCCGTCGTCGGTGTAGACGTACGGCTCGTCGATCACCGTCCCGTTGATCACGACGTGCCCGTCGCGCAGCTCCAGCGTGTCGCCCGGCAGCCCGATGACCCGCTTGATGAACGGCGTCTTGTCGCCGTCGACCGACCAGCCCTCCGGGGGCTCGAAGACGATGATGTCGCCGCGCTTGTAGGTGTCGAACCGCGGCGTGAGCTTGTCGACCAGGACGTACTGGTTCGGCTCGAGCGTCCGCTCCATCGACTGCTGGCGGACCTGGTACGGCTGGGCGATGAAGGTCTGGATGACGAAGAAGATGAGGACGGTCAGGACGAGGGTCTCGACCACCTCGAACAGGCAACCCAGCCCCCGGCGGGTCGCGGACTGCTGGGCAGGGTCGGTCGAGGGTTCGACCGGTTCGGGGAACGGTGAGGTCACGGGGCGGGAGGATACCCGCTCGGGACCGAGACCGCGTGCAGTGGTCGTCGGCGGCGGCCGTCATCTCCCCCATGCGTGCGCGCCGCCGTCCTCCCGAGGTCGGCTCACCCGCCGTCCTCGAGGAGCTCCAGCTCGACGAGCCGCGGGCGGGCGAGGTGCGCGTCCGGATCACTCGCCTCGGGGGTCTGCCACTCCGACCTCCACGTCCGCGACGGCGACTGGGAGCGCGAGACGCCGGTCGTCCTGGGCCACGAGGGCGCCGGCATCGTCGAGGCGGTCGGTGACCGGGCGTGACGAGCCCGGCGGTCGGCGACCTGGTCGCGCTGTCGTGGTACGCCCCGTGCCTGCGGTGCCGGGCGTGCCAGTCCGGTCGGCAATGGCTGTGCACGGACTCGGCTCGTTCCGGCACCGGCGGCGGGACGGTACGACGGTCTGCACCGGCCGGACGGGACGCCGTCCTGATCGTACTCGGGATCGGCACGATGCGCCTAGGCGACGGTCGTGCCGGCGACGGCGGCGATCCCGATGCCGGCGGGACGCCCGCCGAGATCGCCGCGCTGATCGGCTGCGGCGTCTCGACCGGGGTCGGTGCGGTGCTCAAGACGGCCGCTGTGCCCGAGGGGGCGAGCGTCGCGGTCTGGGGTCTCGGCGGGGTCGGGCTGTCGGTCGTCATGGGCGCGAGGCTGGCCGGCGCGACGACGATCGTCGGCGGTCGACCGGGTCGCCGACAAGCTCGAGCGGGCCCGCGAGCGCTTCGGCGCGACCGTCGGCGTGCTTGCTGGTGACGACGCCGACGCGACGGTCGCGGCGGTTCGCGAGGCGACCGGCGGCGGACCCGACTACGCGTTCGAGGCGATCGGGCGACCCGACACCGCGAGCAGGCGATCGCCGTCCTGCCGCCCGGCGGGACCGCGGTGCTGGTCGGCCTGACCCGCTTCGGCGAGCGGGCCTCCTTCGATGTCTTCCCGTTCGTCGACGGCAGCCGCCGGATCCTCGGCTCGAACTACGGGGCGGCGTCGCGGCGATCGACTTCCCTCGCTACGCCTAGCTGTACCTCGCCGGCCGCCTGCCGATCGACCGGCTCGTCGAGGAACGGATCCGGCTGACCGCCGAAGCCCTCGAGGACGCCTTCGCGGCGATGCGCCCCGGCGAAGGGCTGCGCCGGATCATCGTCCCCTAGGCGCCCGGGGCAGTCCCAGCCCCGACTGTGTTGCACCAGGTGCACGAAGCGGACACCCGTTACAGGCCGGATCGCCGAAACGGTCGGGTTCGGTGCATCCGGTGCAACGAACGGGGCGCCCGGGCGCTGGGCTTGCATGCCGTGCAACGGACGTGCGCGAATTCGCCGGGCTCCGTCGGTTCCATGCATCCCATGCAACGCCGGGCGTCGATCTTGTATGTGGTGCAACGACGTCGCCGACGACGGGGCCGACGACGGGGCCCCGAGGACGCGCGGACCTCGCCGCGACGAGCCGGCGTGGACAGGTCGACGGCGCGGCGACCGGTCCGATGGTCCTATCGACCACCCGATCGTCGGCGCCTAGGTTGCAGGACCGCGCAACAAGCGGCAACAACCGGCAGTCGGAGACCGCCCAGCCCATGGCGGAACCCGCCGATCCCTGGATCGGCATCGAGGCCGCGGCCGACCATCTCGCGATCCCGGTCCGGACGCTGTACCGGCTCGCCCAGCGCGGCCAGGTGCCCGCCGCGAAGGTCGGACGAACGTGGCGGTTCCGCCGCTCGCTGCTCGACGCGCACCTCGCGACGAACGGCCACCTGACCGGAGACCTGCATCCGAGCCCGGACGAGCGGCCGGCCCCACGCCCGCTCGGCGACGGGCCCGTCGCGTTCCTCACGGCCCTCGGCGAGCTTGCATCGGCCCTCGTCGGCCGGGGCGACCCGGCGACGATCGCCGGCATCGTCACGCCACGGGTCTGCAGGTCCTTGATGCGGACATGGCGGCGATCGGCGAGCGGGACGGCTCGGGGGCCTCAGCGCCGGCTCGGCTCGCGCTACGGCGAGCAGCATCGGCCACTGCCGATCCCGGGCCCGGTCGCGACGATCTTCGCACCGGTCTTCGACCGCGGCGAGTCGATCCTGTCACCGACTTCAAGAAGCTTCCGGTCGTCGCCCGGCCGCTGGTCAAGATGCTCGGCATCCGCTCGGCGGTCGTCGTCCCGGTCGTGATGCGGAGCGGGTCTGGGGCAGCCTCGGGATCGCGTCGCGGAGCCGCGTCGTTCGACCACGCCGACCGCGAGCGGCTCGAGGCTGTCGCCGGCCAGGTCGGGCTCGCGATCACGAACGCCCGGCTCCTGGCCAGGAGGCTCGTCGCTGGAGCGAGCACCTTGAGGGCATCGAGGCGCTCGGTCGGGAGCTCAACCGCTCGCACGAGGTCGATGACATCGGCGACGCCGTGGCCCGCGAGATCGACGCCGTGATCTCGTGGGACGGCTTGCGCTTCTACGTCCTCCAGGACGACGGCGTCACCCTCGAGGCGGTGACCCTCAAGGCGAAGGTCCCCTACTACGCCGACGAGACGCCGGAGCTCGTCCGACTCGTCGTCGGCGAAGGCCTGGGCGGCCACATCGCGGCGTCGCGGCAGGCCGAGATCATCCCCGACGTGCTGCACGACCCGCGGATGCAGGACATCGAGGGCACCGAGGACGTCGACGAGTCGATGGTCGTCGTCCCACTCGTCTTCGAGGACGAGGTCCTGGGCGTCCTGGAGGTGAGCCGGCTCGGGCTCGATGCCTTCGATCGCGACGGATCTCCGACTGCTCCAGATCATCGGCGCCCAGGCGGCCGTGGCCCTCGAGAACGCCCGTCGGGTCGAGGAGCTCGAGCGGCGGGCGCGGACCGACGCGCTGACCGGGCTGCCGAACCGAGCGCTGTTCATCGAGCGGGTCGAGCAGGCGATGGCCCGGCGGGCCCGCCTCGGCTCGCGGATCGCGATCCTGTTCCTCGACCTCGACGGCTTCAAGCTCGTCAACGACTAGCCTGGGCCACGCGGCCGGGGATCAGCTGCTGAGGCCGTCGGCGAGCGACTCCGTCGGACGCTCCGGGCCGCCGACACGGTGGCCCGCCTCGGTGGCGACGAGTTCGGCATCCTCCTCGAGGACGTCCACGACATCGACGACCCGATCCGGGCCGCCGAGCGCGTCGCCGAGACGCTCCGGGCGCCCGCTCCGCCTCGCGTCGCGGCTCGTGACGATCCGGACGAGCATCGGCGTGGTCCTCGATGACGGCGAGGCCGGCAGCGCCGACGAGCTGCTCCGCAACGCCGATGTCGCGATGTACCAGGCGAAGGCCCGCGGCCGCGGCTATCACGCGGTCTTCGAGCCCGCGATGCACCGGGTCCAGCTCGAGCGGCTCGAGCTCGAGGGCGAGCTCGGCGTCGCGATCGAGCGCTCCGAGTTCAGCCTCCGCTACCAGCCGGTCGTGTCGCTGGCCGACGGCAGCCTGGCGGGTCTCGAGGCGCTCCTGCGGTGGCACCACCCGGAGCGCGGCGTCATCTCGCCGCTCGACTTCGTGCCGCTGGCCGAGGAGACCGGCCAGATCGTCCCGATCGGGGCGTGGGTCCTGCGCGAGGCCTGCCGGCAGATGGCTCGCTGGCGCCGCGATGCGATCCTCCCGACGACGTCCCGGATGTCGGTCAACCTCTCGACCCGCCAGCTGCTCGACGACGCGTTCCTGCTCGAGGTCGAGGGCGCCCTCGCCGACAGCGGCCTGCCGGCCGACCGGCTGGTCCTCGAGATCACCGAGAGCGTCATGCTCGTCGACGAGTCGACCGGCGTCGGCGATGCTGAAGGCCCTCCGACGACACGGCGTCCACATCGCCCTCGACGACTTCGGGACGGGCTATTCGTCGCTCGGCTATCTCAAGACGGCTGCCGGCCGACGGGATCAAGATCGACCGGTCGTTCATCGACGGGCTCGACGGCGAGCGCGAGAAGTCGGCGATCGTCGAGGCCGCCGTCGCGTTCGCCCACGCGCTCGACCTCACGGTGACGGCCGAAGGGCATCGAGAGCGATGCCCAGCTGGAGGCCCTGCGCGAGCTCGGCTGCGACCTCGGGCCAGGGCTTCCGGTTCAGCGCCCCGCTCCCCGCCAGCGACCTCGAGGCGCTCCTGCGGGGCGGAGGTCTTGCGCCGGGGCCGCATCGGGTGACGCCGGCGGCCTGATCTACGCGAGGTCGTGCCGGGCCGGGCGTGTGCCGGGCCCAGGCGCGTGCCGGGCCGAGCGCGTGCCGGGCCCAGCCGATCAGATCTCCACGATCACCGAACAGATCCACGTCCCGGAGCTGGTTCAAGGGCGAGTCGACGGCATGAGCCCTTCAGATCTCCACGATCACCGAACATCTGCATGGCTCGGGTCGTGCGACGCGTCGCGTTGGGCCTCGAAGCCCGCCACCGGAGCCGATCCTGTTCACTGATCGTGGAATGTCGTGGGCCTGCGGCACGACCGGCGAGCGTGCGGCTCGAGCGACGCTTCAGGCGAGCCTGGATCGGCCCTCAGCCCCGCCTTCATGAGGAGCGCGGCGTGAGCAGCCCTCGCTCGTAGGCCACCGCGACCGCGGCGGCTCGGTCGTTGACGTCGAGCTTCGCGTAGATGTGGAGCAGGTGCGTCTTGACGGTGGCCTCGGAGATGAAGAGCCGGGCCGCGGCGCCGCGGTTCGTCTCGCCCTGGGAGATCAGCGTCAGGACCTCGAGCTCGCGCTCGCTCAGGGCGTCGTGCGACGGAGCGGGTGACCGGAATTGGCTCACCAGCCGCGTCGCGACCGATGGCGCGAGGACGGCCTCGCCGCGGGCCGCGGCACGGATCGCCCGGACGAGCTCCTCGCGCGGCGAGTCCTTGAGCAGGTAGCCGGTCGCCCCGGCCTCGATCGCCGGCACGACGTCGCTGTCGGTGTCGTAGGTCGTGAGGACGAGGACCCGGGCCGGCACGCCGCGCTCGGCCAGGGCCCGGATCGCCGCCGCGCCGCCCATCCCGGGCATCCGCAGGTCCATCAGGATCACGTCGGGCTCGAGGGACCCGACGACGGCGAGCGCCTCGGCGCCGTCGGACGCCTCGCCGACCACGAGCAGACCCGGGTCCCCCGCGAGCATCCCGCGGAGCCCGTCACGGACGACCGGGTGGTCGTCCACGATGAGCAGTCGGATGGGGGTCGGCGTCATGGGCGCGTCACGGCCTCGGCGTCATGGGCGCGTCACGGCCTCGGCGTCATGGGCGCGTCACGATGTCGGCGTCACCGACGGATCACGATGTCGGAACCGCCGACACGGTGGACGATCCGGCGGCGATCGCCGGCACGCGGGCCGAGACCGCCGTCCCGCCACCCGGCTCCGACTCGATCGCGAGCGAGCCGGCGACCCGGGCGACCCGCTGACGCATCCCGATCAGCCCGAACCCGGACCCGGACCCGTCGGGCTCGCTCCGCTCCGAGACCGCGAACCCGATGCCGTCGTCCCGGACGTCGAGGGTCACGACGTCACCCATGTACGAGAGGGTCAGCCCGGCTCGCGACGCGCCGGCGTGCTTCGCGACGTTCGCGAGGGCCTCCTGAGCGGTCCGCAGGAGCGCCGTCTCGATCTCCGGATGGAGCGTCAGGACGTCGCCGGTCACGGTCACGTCGACCGGGATCCCGTTCAGCTCGGACCACTCGCGGGCGACCTCCGCCAGCGCGTCTGGCAGGGTCGTCCCCTCGAGCACCGCCGGCATCGAGGCCTCCACGGACCGGCGCGCCTCGGTCAGGCTCTGGCGGGCCAGCCGCTGGGCATTCTCGAGGTGGCGGTCGCGATCGGCCGGCCGGTCGTGCGCCTGGTCGGCCGCCTCGAGCTGGGTGACGATGCCGGTGAGCCCCTGGGCGATCGTGTCGTGGATCTCGCGGGCCATCCGCTGCCGCTCGTCGAGGATGCCCGCCTCCCGGGCCAGGGTCAGGAGCTGGGCGTGGAGCCCGGCGTTCTCCTCGAGCGCGGCCTGGAGACGAGCGAGGTCCTTGCGGCGCTCCTCGTTCTGCTCCGACAGCTTCTCGCCGAACACGACACCAGCGCTGATGACGAGCGTCTGGATCCCGATGATCGCCAGATACCACGTCCACGCCTCGGAGTTCTGGGGGAGGCCGGCGATGAGCGAGTTGATGAGGATCGAGGTCGCCCCGACGCCAACGACGGCGAGCGGCATCGGCCGCAGGACCGAGGCGTAGAAGAAGCCGCTGATCATGAAGATGAAGAACAGCGGCTGGCGGAGCATGAGGACCGACGCGAGGGCGAGGAGCCCGACGAAGAAGATCGCCATCCTCGGACGCTGCTCGAGCCGGGGCATCGGCGAGCGGGTGTAGAGGAGGAAGATCCAGATCGCCGACGCGGCGGCGATCGCGAGGGTCGTGACCTTCCACGTCGCATCCCCATCGCCCGTCGAGACACCCAGGAAAGTGCCGAGCGCGAGCAGGAGATAGCCGCCCCAGTCGAGCATCGCGTCGCCGAGACGCTCCCACGTCGGCTTCGTCGAGGCGGTCATGTCCGAACGCTACCCCAGAACGCCGGCCGCGAGGAGGGGGCGGCCCGCCGGGATCCGGCGAGCCGCGAGCCCATCACTCCCATCGGAAGAGCCGGACGGCGAGCGTCCCGAAGACGACCGTCACGAGCCCCAGGCCGGCGAACGGGAGCAGCTGCGGTGCCGTCCCGAGCCAGGTGTCCTGGAGGCCCTGGACGCCGGGCGGGGTGAAGTCGCCGATCCGGACGAGGATGTCCGGCAGGTAGACCCGCGGCAGGTAGACCCCGCCGAGGAACATCACGACGAAGAACATCGGGATCGCGATCGCGGTCGCGACCCGCGACGATGGCGCGACCGCGGCCACCAGGAGCCCGATCGCGAACAGCGACGTCATCCCGAGCAGGAACGCCGCCACGTAGCCGATCGGATCGCGGGGCAGCGGCACGCCGAAGGCGACGTTGGCGACGATGACGAGCAGGATCAGGGCGATGACCGCCGTGACCATGTAGATGACGAGCTGGGCCGCGAGGAGCCGGAGCGGGTGGGCCGGCGTCGTCGACAGTCGCCGCAGGACGCCCTTCTCGCGATACGTCGCGAGCCGGATCGGCAGCGTCTGGATGCCGAGCGTCCCGACCGTGATCACGACGAGCGACGGGACGAAGACGTCGATGAACCGGAGGCCGCCGAGTGCCGGATCGGGCTCCGACGGGCCGAAGATCGACCCGAAGATCAGAAGGATGAGGGTCGGCAGGGCGATCGCCGCGAGCCACGAGATCGGGTCGCGGAACAGCAGCTTCGCCTCGGTGACGATGAGCCGCGTCAGCTCGTTCATGACAGCTCCTTCGCAGTCCGGGTGGTGGTCGCCGGCATCCGGCGGGTGAGGGCGAGATAGGCGTCGTCGAGGTTCGCCTGGTCGATCCGCAGGTCGTTCGCGACGATCCGGCGACTCGCCAGGACGGACGTCACCGCCTGGATGAGGTTGCCCGTGCCGGTCACGACGACGACCGGACCGGATCGCTCGACCCGCCGGACCTCGGGCAGATCGGTGAGCAGTCCGTCCTCGATCGGCTCGGACGGACGGAACCGGAGGCTCTGCTCCGGATCGACCATCGAGACGATCCCGGCGGGCGTGTCGAGGGCGACGATCCGGCCCTGGTCGAGCACCGCGACCCGATCGGCGAGGCGCTCGGCCTCCTCCATCAGGTGGGTGACGAGGAGGACCGTGACGCCTCGGTCACGGATCGATTCGATCAGCTGCCACGCCTCGCGGCGGGCCTGCGGGTCGAGCCCGGTGGAGAGCTCGTCGAGGATCGCGATCCGTGGCCGGCCGATGAGGGCCAGGGCGATCGACAGGCGCTGCTTCTGGCCGCCGGAGAGGTTCCGGTAGGCCGTGTCGCGCTTCTCGCCGAGTCCCAGGTCGTCGATGAGCCGGCGCGGGTCCTCCGGGTCCTCGTAGAACGCGGCGAACAGCGCGAGGGCCTCGCCGACGGTCAGCCGGTCGGGCAGCTCGCTCTCCTGGAGCTGGACGCCGACGAGGGTCCGGAGCCGCTCGCGGTCCCGGCGTGGGTCGAGGCCCAGGACGCGGATCGTGCCGGCATCGGGGGTCCGAAGGCCGGCGATCGATTCGACCGTGGTGGTCTTGCCGGCGCCGTTCGGACCGAGGATCCCGAAGATCTCGCCCTCCTCGACGGAGAAGGACACACCATCGACGACCGTGCGGTCGCCGTAGCGCTTTCGGAGTTCGGAGACTTCGATGACGTTCATGGGACAAGCCTCGTCCCGCGACCCGTGCGGCACATCGTCCAGCCGGTCAGAAGCGAACGTCCGAGAGGGTGGATGGGCCATCCACCATCCGGTGGATGGCGTGTCGGTCATCCGTCCTGTGCCGCAGCCGCAGCTCCTCCCGACGCGACCCGATGTCGCCGAATCACGCCGGGTGATGGATCGGGACGTCAGCGAGCCTGGCTGATCAGCGGCACCGACGATCCGGCCCGTGCCCGCGCTCGTTGACCGCGCGAGTGATCACCGAGCGAGATATCCGGCCCTTACGTGAACGCCCCACGCGGGCTCCAGCGACGCCGCGGGGGCTCGGGACACCTGACGGCCCTCCGGACCCGACCCGGTGTATCGTCCGGCGATGGCCCGCCGCCTCTTCCTGTTCGACGCGCCCGACCGATTCGTCACCGGGACGATCGGCCGACCCGGCGATCGGACGTTCTATCTCCAGGCTCGCGACGGCGCCCGGATCGTCAGCGTCTCGCTCGAGAAGGTCCAGGTGGCGGTCCTCGCGGAACGGCTTGGAGCGCTCCTCGACGAGATCGAGCGGCGCGGCCTCGGTGACACCGACGAGTCGGGCACGAGCCCGACCCAGGAGGATGTCGGGCCGCTCGACGAGCCGATCAACGAGGCCTTCCGGGCCGGCACGCTGTCGCTCGGCTGGGATGGTTCCGACGACGTCGTGATCGTCGAGGCCCGCGCGATCGGAGAGGACGAGGACGTCGCCGAAGGCGATGCCGAGCCGGCCGAGTTCGATGACGACGACCCCGACGGCCCCGACCTCATCCGGGTCCGGATCGCCGCCGGCACCGCTCGCCGATTCGTCGATCGTGCCGTCCGGGTCGTCGCCTCCGGCCGCCCGCCTTGCCCGCTGTGCGGCCAGCCGCTCGACCCGCAGGGCCACATCTGCCCGAGGAGGAACGGGACATTCCTCCACTAGGCCGACGGCGATGACCCACGACCCAGAGGGCGACCCCACCACGGGCTGGTCCGAGGACGAGGACGACGAGGAGGAGGTCGAGACCGTCGAGCTCAACCTCCCGGTCGCACCCGAGCTCGAGACGCGCGATGCCTTGCGGCTGCTGGCAGAGGGCGAGCTCGAGCTGATCGGCCGTCTCGTCGCGTCCTCGAACAACGCGCTCCTCGGGACCGTCGAGCTCGACGGGGTCGTCGCGCCCGCGGTCTACAAGCCGATCCGCGGTGAACGCCCGCTCTGGGACTTCCCCGACGGCACCCTCGCCGCGCGTGAGCTCGCGGCCTTCGTCCTGTCGGAGACGACGCCGTGGCGGGTCGTCCCGCCGACGGTCATGCGGGACGGTCGGTTCGGCCGGGGGATGGTCCAGCTGTGGCTCCACGCCGACCGATCGGTCGACCGCGTGGCGCTCGTCGTCGACGGCGACGAGCGGCTCCGGCCGATGGCGATCTTCGACGTCCTCGCGAACAACGCCGACCGGAAGGTCGGCCATCTCCTGCCGATGCCCGACGGGCATGTCTTCGGGGTCGACCACGGGATCTGCTTCCACGAGGAGCCCCACCTGCGGACCGTCCTCTGGCGCTGGCAGGGTCAGCGGATCCGAGCCGAGGAGCGCGAGGTCCTCCGCAGTCTCCGGGCGTGTCTCGAGACCGAGCTCCTGCCGGCCCTCCGGCCGCTCCTCACCCGACGCGAGCTCCTCGAGACGGCCCGCCGGATCGACGACCTCCTGGCGGACGGTCGCCTCCCCTACCCCGACCCGGATCGACCCGCGATCCCCTGGCCTCCGTACTGAGCGTCGCCGCCGTACTGGGAGTCGCCGCCGTACTGAGCCGCAGCTGACCCTCAGGCCACAGCCCCGGGTGCTAGCCTCGGCCGATGCGTCGCTGGAACGGCTGGGGCGAGGAGGGTGTCGGGGCCGAGGTCCCAGCCCCGGCGCTGGCACTCCTCCAACGACTGATCGGGCCAGCCGTCCCGGACCTGCCCCCCGACGCGCGGCTCGGTGACGTCCTCGCGGCGATCCCGCCGTCGCGCTGGCCGACTCGGTCGAAGGGCGTCGAGACCGACGCCGAGGTGCGGCTTCGGCACGCCCGCGGCCAGAGCCTGCCCGACTGGATCGCCCTCCGGAGCGGCCGGCTCGGGACGGTGCCGGACGCGGTCGCCCGACCGACCGACGACGTCCTCGTCCGGGGCCTTCTCGACGCCGCGACGACGACCTCCGCGAGCGTGATCCCGTACGGCGGCGGGACGAGCGTCGTCGGTGGCGTGACCCCCGATGGCCGGCCCGGCGACGTCGTAGACCGGCCGATCCTGAGCCTGTCGCTCGAGCGGCTCGCGGGTCTCCGCACGTTCGACGAGACGAGCCACCTCGCGACCTTCGGCGCGGGCACGACCGGACCTGCGATCGAGGCCGCCCTCGGTGCCCGCGGCGGGACGCTCGGCCACTACCCGCAGTCCTTCGAAGCCTCGACCCTCGGCGGCTGGGTCGCCGCCCGCTCGTCGGGCCAGCAGTCGATGGGCTACGGCCGGATCGAGGCGCTCTTCGCCGGCGGTCGGCTCGAGGCGCCGGCGGGCAGCCTCGTCCTGCCGCCTCACCCCGCGAGCGCCGCAGGCCCCGACCTCCGTCAGCTCGTCCTCGGCTCGGAGGGTCGCCTGGGTGTCCTGACCGAGGTGATCGTCCGAACGACGCCGATCCCGGAGCGGGAGATCGTGCGGGCGTACATCGTCCGGGACTGGGACACCGGGCTTGTCGCCGCGCAGACGCTCGCGACGGCCCGCCTGCCGCTCTCGATGGTCCGTCTCTCGACCCCGACGGAGACCCGGACGAGCCTCGCCCTGAGCGGCCACCCGCGCCTCGTCCGGCTCCTCGACACGTACCTCGCTGCTCGCGGCCTGGGCGGCTACGGCGGCTGCCTCCTGCTCGTCGCGATCACCGGCCGGGCGCGGGCGGTCGGGGCCGCGCTTGGCGACGTCGACGCGATCCTCGGCGAGCATGCCGGCCGGCGCCCGCCGGGCGGGATCGGTCGGCGCTGGATGACGGAGCGGTTCCGGACGCCGTACCTGCGGAACGCCCTGTGGGAGGCGGGCTACGCGGTCGACACGCTCGAGACGGCGGCTCCGTGGTCGTCGATCCCGTCGATCGCCACCGGCGTCGCCAAGGCCCTCCGGACCGGGCTCCTCGACGATGGCGAGCGGGTCCATGCGTTCAGCCATCTTTCGCATGTCTACCCGAGCGGCTCCTCGCTCTACACGACGGTCGTGTTCCGGCGCGCCGCCGACCCTGATGAGACCCTGGCCCGCTGGCGACGGCTCAAGGTCGCGGCCAGCGAGGCGATCGTCGCCCGCGGCGGGACGATCAGCCATCAGCACGGGGTGGGCACGGACCACGTGCCCTACCTCGAGGCGGAGAAGGGCCGACTCGGGCTGGCGGCCCTCGATGACGTCGCGCGGCGGCTGGACCCCGACGGCCGGATGAACCCGGGCGTCCTGCTGGCCCGATGACCGCCTCGCTGCCGTCCCGTCCCGCATCCGATGCCGATCGACTGCTGGCGATCGATGTCGGGACGCAGAGCGTCCGGGCGCTCCTGTTCGACCCGCGGGGCGACCTGCTCGCCGGAGCCCGGATCCCGATCGAGCCGTACGTCTCGCCGGAGCCCGGCTGGGCCGAGCAGGATCCCGAGCTCTACTGGTCGGCCATCTGCCAGGCCGTGGCCCGCTTGCGCGAGGAGCCGGCCGCCCGGCCGCTCGATGCGATCGCCGGCCTGGCCCTCACGACCCAGCGCGCGACCGTCGTCGTGACCGATGCGGCGGGCCGACCGCTTCGGCCGGCGATCGTCTGGCTCGACCAGCGTCGGACGTTCGGGTTGCCGCCGATCGGCGGCCCGATGGGCCTGGCGTTCCGGGCGCTCGGGGTGCATGAGACGGTCGCGGCGTTCCAGGCCGACGCCGAGGCCAACTGGATCGCCCGCAACCAGCCCGAGGTCTGGTCGCAGACCCGCCGCTACGGCCTCCTGTCGGCATTCCTCGCCCAGCGGCTCGTCGGCCGCTGGGTCGACGCGGATGCCTGCCAGGTCGGCTACCTGCCGTTCGATTTCAAGCGTCGGCGCTGGGCCCGCGACGGCGACTGGCGCTGGCGGGTGACGCCGATCCGGCGCGAGATGCTGCCCGAGCTCGTGCCGGCGACGGGGCGGCTCGGGGAGCTGACCGCGGCCGCTGCGGGGGCGCTGTCGTTGCCGGTCGGACTCCCGGTCATCGCCGGTGCGGCCGACAAGGCCTGCGAGGTCCTCGGCTCGGGCGCGCTCACGCCAGCGATCGCGGCCCTGTCGTACGGCACGACGGCGACGGTCAACACGACCCACCACCGCTACGTCGAGGTGATCCCGCTCGTCCCGCCGTACCCCGCCGCGATCCCCGATGCGTACTCGCTCGAGGTCCAGGTCTACCGCGGGTTCTGGCTCGTCGACTGGTTCAAGCGCCAGTTCGGTGACCGCGAGGTGGCGCGCGCCGCGGCCTCCGATGGCGGGCTGACCGAGCCGGAGGCGTACTTCGACGAGCTGCTGGCGGAGACGCCACCGGGCTCGATGGGCCTCGTCCTCCAGCCGACCTGGACTCCCGGCGTCCGCTTCCCGGGGCCCGAGGCGAAGGGCGCGATCATCGGCTTCGGCGACGTCCACACCCGGGCCCACCTGTACCGAGCGATCCTCGAGGGCCTCGCCTATGCCCTGCGCGACGGGCTCGAGCGGTCCGAGAAACGTTCGAAGGAGCGGGCGACGGAGATCCGGGTCGCCGGTGGCGGGGCGAAGTCGCTGCGGATGCTCCAGCTCACCGCCGACGTCTTCGGCCGACCGACCGCCCGACCACACACGACCGAGGCGAGCGGGCTGGGGGCGGCGATCGTCGCGGCGATCGGGCTCGGGATCCATCCATCGGCCGAGGTCGCGGTCGCGGAGATGACCCGCATCGGCGACCGGGTCGAGCCGTCACCGGAGGCGGCGAGGATCCACGACGAGCTCTACCACCGGGTCTACCAGGAGATGTACCCGACCCTTCGGCCGCTCTACCAGGAGATCCGCCGGATCACGCGGTATCCCCCGCCGGTGTAGGCGGAGGCGTCACCGGATGTTCGGGTGCCACCGGCGGGTCGGCTGCCTGTCGGACGTCGGGCACGCCGTCGCGGAGGTCGACGACCAGGGCCGTCGTCGTCGGTCGGACGGCCGCCGCGATCCGCGGCGTCAGCTCCCGATCGAGCAAACGGTCGCCCGGTTCACCGGACGATGCGACTCCGTGTCGAGGCCCAGGCGACGAGCGCGGGCTCGAACGTCACCGCGATCCCCTGCGTCGCGAACCGCGCCGCGAGGGGGTCGAGCAGGTCGGAGCGGATGGACCCGGCCGGATCGACGCCGTCACCGGTCGCCGCGGCGCCGACCACGACGTCCAGCTCGGCCGGCAGGGTCGGCCCGAGCGTGACGGCGATCGCGGCGCCCGCGCCCGCGTCTGCGGCGCCCGCGCCCGCGTCTGCGGCGCCCGTCGGCCCCGCCATCGTCGGCGCGGCGATCGACGGCGCGGTCAGGAGGACGACAGCCGTCCCGAGCGGCAGGACGCGCCCGCTCGCGTCGGTGAACGATCCCTGTCGCAGGGCCGCGGCGATCGTCTCCCGGATCGTCGCTCCGCAGCGGTCGATGCCCCGGAACAGGACGACCTGCCACGGGGCCCGCCGGAGCTCCTGGAGCGGCACGGGCCGATCCGAGCCGATCAGTCCAGGCGCGGACCCGAGGAGGGTCGAGATCGATGCGTCCTCGGTCAGGCCGGACAGGTCGATGCCGATGACCGCCGTCTCGCGTCCGAACAGGACCCGGGCGATCGTCGCCGCGAGGCTGTCGGCGCGATCGGTCGCCTCGCCGACGAGGAGCACGACCGCGTCGGGCTGCCGGGTCTGGGCGTCGAGGCCGCGGAGCGTGACGCCGAGTCGGGCGACCAGCCCGTCGAGCTCCGTCTTCGCCAGGAGACGGCGGCCGGTGAGCTCCGTCGACAGCGCGGCGAGGCGCTCGGTCGGGTCGAGGGGCATCCCGACGAGCCCGGCGATCGCGGCCCGGGCGACCTCGACGTCGACCGTCGTCTGCCCGTGACTGAGTGCGTAGGCGACCGACTGCTCGACGGCGTCGACGCCCTTGTCGGGGAATGACCGGTTGGGCAGGAACCGGTCGGCCAGCCGGATGAGCTCATCGAGGGCCGGGTCGTCGACCGTCACGTGACGGCTCTTCGCCAGGCTGTCGGCGACGGCCCGCAGGACGACCCGGACGCTCGCCTGGTCCATCGGCTCGACGGTCACGACGCTGAATCGGCGGGCAAGCGCCGTCTCGTCCTCGAGCCGACCCTGGTACTCCTCGCCGGTCGTCGCGCCGATGCAGGCGATCTCGCCCCGCGCGAGCGCCGGCTTGAGGGCCTCCGCGAGGGCCCGGATGTCGGGCGAGGTCAGCTGGTGGATCTCATCGAAGAAGACGATGACGGAGGGATGGCGAGCCTCGGCGAGGAAGTCCGTCAGCGTCTCGGGCTCGCGGGTCACGGCCTGGGCAAGTGGCAGGAGCGCGACGTCGAACAGCCGGACGTCGCGAAGGGCCTCAGGGACCGCGCCGGATGCGAGGCGGATCGCCAGGCCCTCGACGATCGCCGTCTTGCCGCTCCCGGCCGGCCCGAGCAGCAGCGGATTGCGCTTGGTCCGTCGGAGCAGGATCTCGGTGATCGCGTCGATCTCGCGGTCGCGACCGACGATCGGCCCGAGCTTCCCATCGGCGGCGAGGCGGGTCAGATCGCGGCCGAACCGGTCGAGCGTCGGGGTCGACGACGCGCGTGCCTTCCAGACCTCGATCGTCCGCGCGGCGGCCGCCCGGTCGACGCGTGAGCGGCCGGCGACGAGGGCGGAGGCGACCGCCTGCTCGAGCAGGTCGATCGCCTTGTCGGGGAAGCGCCGCCCGATGATCGACGTGTCAGCGAAGTCGAGGAGGACATCGAGCGCGGCGTCGGAGACCGTCACGCCGCGCGAGCTCGCGAGGCGGTCGCGGACGGACCGCAGGATCGGCCGGGTCTCGTCCTTGTCGAGCTCATGGATCGCGATCGTCTCGAACCGCCGGGCGAGTGCCGCGTCACGACCGATCGAGGCTCGGTACTCTTCCGCCGTCGTCGCCCCGATGACGCTGACCGTGCCGCGGGCGAGGGCCGGCTTGAGGATCTCGTCGGCGCCGATGCCGCCCTCGCTCTGGCCGGCGCCCTCGAGCAGGTGGACCTCGTCGAAGAACAGGATGACGCCCGGCTGGGACGCCTCCGCGACGATCTTCTGGAGGCGATCCTCGAGCTGCCCGCGGTACTCCGTCCCGGCGACCAGGCCGCCGAGCGGCAGCTCGACGATCCGGGACGCGCGGAGCGGCGCCGGGACGCGGCCGGCGGCGATCCGCTGGGCCAGGCCCTCGACGATCGAGGTCTTGCCACTGCCCGCGGGCCCGAGAAGGATCGGGTTCCGCTTCGTGGTCCGGAGGAGCACCTCGATGAGCCACGCGGTCTCCTGCTCCCGATCGAGGACCGGCGCGAGCGACCCCTCGCGCGCCAGGGCGGTGAGGTCGCGGCCGAGGGAGTCGAGGAGGGGCGTCGTGCTCGGATGGCCCTGGGTCGTCGGCGCGGCCGAGGTCGCTCCGGCGGCCACTACGGTGTCCGGCGCGGACCCGACGGCGGCGACGGCGTCTGGCAGGCGGTGGGCCGCGGGATCGGCGGTCGGCGCGTCCGGCGCGGTCGAGGTGGCCGGCGAAGCCGGCGCGGTCGGCGGACCGGCGCACCCGGCTCGGCCGCCACGCCCGGGAGCGTCTGGATCCGGCGGGTCGTCCGGGCGAGCTCATCGATGCTCCGCTGAAGCCAGTCGACGGCGAGATCGAGCGGGATCGCGGGATCCTGCGGGTCCGCCTCCGACGGGGTCGTGGCCCGCGGTCGGTCGGTCTCTCCGATGGGCCGATCGTCCGGGTCGGGCATCAGTGGACGCGCTCGCGCTCGACGGCGGCCTCCGGCGTCGCCTGTTCGACCTCGGCCGGCACGCCCTCGGTGGTGGCCGTCGCAGACGGCTCGGCGGGAGGCGCTGTCGGGGCCGGGGTTGCGGTCGTGTCGGCGTCGAGCTGGAGCGCGCTCGGCGCGAACCGTTCGGCGAGGAACCGTCCGTGGGCCAGCAGGCGGTCTGAATCCTGGCGGACGATGTCCTCGGCGACCTCCTGCATCTTGCGGTCCATCAGCTCGAGCTGGTCGAGCAGGACGTCGTGGGGCGTCCTCCCGCCGGCGACGCGGCGGCCCTCGGCGTAGGCGCGCGGCAGCGCCAGATAGGCCGACAGGGCCGCGGGCAGATAGTCCAGCGCGGTCTGGCGGATCAGCCGGATGTTCGGGTCGGTCGCGTCCTTCGGCTCGCCGTTCGGGGGCAGGGTCACGAGGATCGAATCCCGGATGCTCACGACCCGGGCATACAGGTCGTCGGCGATGCGCCCCTTGATCGACCGCAGCAGCTTCTCGAGTCCGGCGCGGATCTGGCCGGCGTCCTGCGTGGCCCCGAAGCCGAGGTCCACGGCCGGCTGGCCGGGGACGAGCAGGTAGCCGATCGCGTACAAGCCGGCCACGATCGGCAGCCAGATCGGTCCGGTGACGATGCCGAGGAAGTACAGCCCGAGGCCGGCGACCGCGAGGAGGCTGCCGGCGATGTTCCGGCGCGAGTACAGGAACGGCTCGATGCGCCGGAGCAGGCTCACTGATACCCCCGGATCTGCTTGAACACGGTCCCGAGCGACGTGTTCGTCGCATCGAACAGCCGACCGCCGGTCAGGTCGGCCAGACCCTGCATCTGATCCTTGCTCGCGTCGCCGAACAGGATCGGGTAGACGTGGACCGCGCGGACCGCGTCGGGCAGGGCGCCGTAGGCCTTTTCGAACGCGTCCTTCTCGAGCCCGCGGTTGTTCTCCCCGTCGGTCATGAGGACGATCGAGTACAACCGGTCCGGGTCGGCGGCCTGCTTGGTGGCGACGTCCTCGTAGGCCTGCTCGACCGCCGTGTAGATGGCCGTCCCGTCGTACGTCGTCAGACCGTTGACGTAGTCGCGGACCGATTGCATGTCCGCGGAGTCGGGCGCGGTGTCGTCGATGTGGAACTCCCGCTGATCGACGACATCCTCCGAGAACGTGATGAATGTCACGTCCTCGCGGGTCCGGAACCGCGAGAACCGCCCGGTCAGGCTCGTGTCGGTCCCGGTCAGGGCGCTCAACGCGGACTTCATCGCGGTCAGCCGGTCGCCCTCCATGGACCCGGAGACATCGAGGACGAAGATCGCGGTGGCCGGGCGCCGGACCTCGTCGAGGTAGGCCGAGATGAGGGCGTCGATCGTGTCGAGCTTCGACGGGTACGGCAGCTCGATGAGCGTGCCGGTCGGGAAGCGCGGGTCGAGCGCGATCCCAGGCACCGCGGGCCGCCGGAGCGTCTCGGTCATGATCCGCTTCTGGACGTCCGGCTGGCGCAGCCAGGCGATGACCTTGTCGTACGAATCACGCTTGGCGGCGTTCAGGAGCATGAACGGGTAGTCGGCGGTGACGATCCCCTCCTTGGGGTAGATGAGGGTCAGCGGCTCCTTCAGCTGACCTCCGGCGTCGGCCTGCATGAGGATCGACTCGTAGTTGATCATCCCGTCGACCGAGTCCTGGTCCCGGACATACGCATCGGCGAGGAACCCGGAGCTGCCGGCGGTCAGGGACTGGCCCTTGAAGAACGCCTTGAGCGCCGCGGTGTCGATCTGGCCGGTGTCGATCGCGTCGGAGCTGCCCGACAGCGCCGAGGCGACGCCGATCAGCGCGGTCAGCCCGCTGTTCGAGGCCGCCGGGTTCGTCATCGCGAAGTGGAATGAGCCGTCGGCCGCCCGGGCCTCGATGTCCTTCCAGGTCACGTCGGCGTTGCCGGACCAGCCGAACTTGTCGGCGACCGACTTCTTCACCCCGATGATCACGGGGCTCAACATGATCTTCTCGCTCGCGACGATCCGCTTGCCGGCGTCCGGCAGGAGCGAGAGGTACTTGCCGTGGCTGAACCACGCGGCATCGGCGGGGTCGCCACCGTCGATGCGTTCGGCCCCCTCCAGGGTCCCGATATAGGTCGGGAGGACCCGGACCCCCGTCGCCTTCTCCATGTCGGCGAGGATCGGCTCGAGGTCCTTGAGCTCCGAGCCGGCCAGGACGTTGAGCGTGTGGCCGTCATCCGGGGTGCCGCTGCATGCGCCGAGCAGGACGGCCGACAGGACCGCGACGAGGGCCGCGATGCCGAGCGTCCTGGCCGGCCGCGCCACGGTCATGTCGGCAGTCCGCCTCCATCACGCGCGTCGCGGGCCCGGACCCGATCGACATACGTCTTCGAGCGGTCGATCTCGGTCTGGAGCGCCGTGATCGTGGTCGACAGGTTGTCGAGTGCCTTGACCTTGAACGAGTCGATCTCGTCCATCGTGGCGTAGATGTTGTCGAAGGCTGCCTGGAGCTTCTTGATGTCGACGGTCGCGGACGCCGCGTCCTTGCTGATGTCGGCCGACTGCTGGCGGAGCATCTGGGATGTCGACTCGATGAGGCTGCCCGTCGTCGTGTTCAGCGCCCGGATCTGGTCGAGCACGAGCTTCTGGTCGGACAGGGCCTGGGCGACGATCACGGCGGTCCGAAGGGCCGAGATCGTCGTCGTCGTCGCCCGATCGACGCCCTTGATCAGCTCGACGTTGTTGCGCCGGATCAGGTCGAGGGCGAGATAGCCCTGGACGCTGACCGCCAGCTGGGTCAGCAGGTCCTGCGACTTCTGGCGGACCGGGAACAGCAGGTCCTCCTTGAGGACCCGCGCCCGGTCCGGGTCGCTCGCCTCGATCGCGGCGATCCGCTCGGTCAGGCCCTTGTCGAGCTTGTCGGCGAGGTAGGCGTATTGGCGCAGCCGACCCATCGTCTCCCAGAGGTTGACCTTCTCCTGCTCGATGTCGGCGTTGTCCTTGCGGAGCTCGTCCTGGCCGTCGTACAGCCCGGTGATGATCGCGTCGATGTGGGCCTGGCTCGACTGGTACTTGCGGAAGTAGTCGACGACCCGATCGCCGAACGGCAGCACGCCCAGGAGCTTGCGTGGCGAGAGCAGGTCGCCCTGATGAGCCGGGTCAAGGTCCTCGACCGTCCGGCGGAGCTGGAGGAGCGTCTGCGAGATCTGGGACGCCTCGCTCACGCCGCCGTTCTTCATCGCCGCCATCGGCTTGTCCAGCAGGCGGTTCGACACCGCGGCCGAGGCCCGGATGTCGTCATCGCCCATCTTCTGGATATCGCCGACCTTGGCGGTGAAGGCCTGGTCGTGCGGGTCGAGGGTCGTCACGGCGTCGAGGAACCGGCTGACCATGTCGTCGAGCTTGGCGGTCTGGGCCGGGTCGAGCTTGACCGCGCTGGCCGCTTCGGTGGGCTCGACGACCGCGACCGGGGCCGGTGGCGTCAGCGTGAGCGTCGCCGTGGTCGTGCCGACCGGGGACGGGGCCGCGGCCGGGGCGGCAGCCCCCGCGGCCGCAGGCGCGGTAGCCGGCGCGGGCACCGGGTCGAGCGCGGCGAGGTCGAGGGAGGGTTCTGTCATGGCGACGCTCCAGGTGCGAGTGAGCTCGAGGGCTGGGCGGACGGGTCGAACGAGCTGCCGCCAGCGTAGATCTGCTCGAGACGGGTGATCATCGCCTCGAGGGCCTCGTATGTCGGTGGCTCGATGACATCGATGAGCTGATCCGGGACCGGCAGCTGATGCTGGGTCACGAACGTCTTGAAGGCCGCCGTATCCGACGTCCGGAAGCCGTAGGTCGTCGCGAGGCTCCGCATCTGCGGGTCGGTCGAGAGGAACTGGCCGAGCCGGACGCCGTCGGGCGTCAAGGCGACGAAGGTGTGCTTCGAGAAGATCGTCGGCTCCGGGTAGAGCAGGACCATGTCGGGGGTGATGCTGCCGTCACCCGACGCGGCGCGGGCGATGTACTGCGACTCGTAGATCATCACCATCGGGCTCTTGCCCATGCCCTGGACGAGATAGTCCTCGAACGGGACCTCGGAGCTGTTCTCGACGAACCCCTGGCGCAGGAACAGCGGTGCGGCCTCGGTGACGATCGAGTCGATCGAGGTGTCGTTCTCGACGATCGCGTCGCCGTTGGCGATGTAGCTCACGAGCGACAGGAACATCGCCGCGGAGTTCGAGCGACGCACGTCGGTCGTCGTGACGAGGACGCTCTTGTTGACCGAGTAGGCGCTGCTGTCCGGCAGGTCCTTCCAGCGACGATCGTTGGTCACCAGGTCCATGTAGGCGGCCATGTCGAAGGCGAGATAGGTGTCCCGCTGATGGACGACGCCGGCGGCCTCGAGGATGCCGACGATCGGCTTCCACGACGCGATCGCCATCGGCGTGAAGAACGGCACCGTGACCGTCGCGCTGGGATGGTCGCGCCGGATCCGCTCGGCGGCAGGAGCGCCGGCCGGGAACGCGAAATCCTGCGCCGACAGGTCCGCCAGGGCGATCTGGCGCGAGCCGGCGGTCGCGGCTTCGACGGTGAACCCACCCCGCTTCAGCGCCGCGACGACCTGCTGGTCCTGGAAGAACGGCAGCTTCTCCGAGCCGATCAGCCCGTGGAGGACGACATCCGACGGCGCGAGCCGCCCCGCGACGGACGAGATGATCCCGATGCCGACCCCGATGATGAGGACGATCGCGAGTCCGACAGCGGCGATTCGACCAGGTGCGACGTTCACCGCGCCCGTCGTGGCTCGAGCTGGGCTGGCGCCCCCATCGTCGTTCGTCCCTCGTGGTCCGTTCCCTGCGCGGGCAGTATCACCTGTCGTGGCGATGGATGCGAGGGACCGGCGAGGATGGTGCTGCGTCGAGGATGGTCGGCTCGCCGAAGGCCGGATGCCAGCGGACCGGTCCCCGGAGCGCCCGTGCCCGGGGGTCGAGCGGGGCGAGCATGAAGTCGCCCTCCTGGACGACGAAGCCGTCCTCCTGGGTCCCGGTGAAGGGGTTCCGCAAGCCGAACCCGGCCGCGGGCTCGAAGCCGAAACGCGGGTAATACCGCTGACTGCCGAGCAGGATCACCGCCAGGGCGCCGCGGTCGCGTGCCTCCGCCAGCGCACCGCGGACGAGCGCGCCGCCGATCCCCTGACGCTGGACGGCCGGCAGGACGCCGATCGGCCCGAGGGCCGAGACGGCCATCTGCCCGATCCAGGCCCGGCTCATCTGGACGTGGCCGACGATCCGGCCGTCCTCGATGGCCTCCGCGACGAGCGCGAACGAGCCCTCGAGATCGCGGACGGTCTCGACGATCGCGGCTTCCGCCGACCCGCCGAAGGCCGCTCGCTCGACCTCCAGCGCAGCGGCCCGGTCGGGCTCCTTCTCGTCCCGGATCACGACGCCGACCGGGGGCGGTCCCGCTTCCGTGCCGCTCACGTCTCGGACCCGGTCACGTCTTCGCCCGCTCGAACACGACCGTCTGCCAGAAGATCCCGCGATCGCGTCGGATCGGGACGAGACCGGCCGCCACGGCCAGGGCGTCCACGGCGGCGGATCGGTGGACGTAGACCCGGAACGGATCGCGCCGCGCTCGGTTGAGCCCGTTCGCGATGGTGGCGGCGGCGCGATACATCGAGCCGTCGCGCGGGTAGACGAGGCCGAGGCGTCGGCGGGTCAGTGCAGCCGCCCGGCCGACGAGGGCCGGCATGTCGGCGTAGCAGCACACCACTCGGTCGAGGGCGACGAGATCCGCCGCCTCGACCAGGTCCGTCAGCGTCGCGAAGTCGCCGTAGACGTGGCGCACCCGGTCGGTGACACCCTGTCGATCCGCCTCGTCGCGGGCCGCCTCGATGTACGACCGGGAGGCGTCGACATCCGTCGCCGACTCCGCGCCGCGGGCAAGGAGACCGAGATGGACCGCGCCGACCCCCGCGCCGATGTCGAGGACCGACGCTCCGTCGATGCCACCGTCGGCCAACGCGTCGATCAGACGCCGCGTCTGGGCCTCCGGGCCATGCGATCGGTAGCGGCGCAGGCGACGCTCCGCGTGCTCCTCGTCGAACTGCTCGTCGAGGCACGAGCCGCCCCTGTCGTCGCAGCAGGTCATGGGCGCGATGCTACGCCCGGATCTCCTGGCGCATGAAGGCGATGTAGGCGGCGGCGAAGATCGCGATCGTCAAGGCGATCAGTCCCACGATCTGGGGCACGACAAGCAGGACGCTCTGGGTGATCGAGAGGGTCGAGGGGATGGCCCGGTCGACCTGCTCCGGGGTGATCCCGACGACCGATGTCGCCCGCTGCGTCGGGTTGAGCAGGACCGTCGTCGCATCCTGGTACAGGGTCGCCGGCGAGAGGTGCGAGAGCGTCTCGGACATCCGATCGTTGGCCAGCTGCTGGTCGGTCGTGGCATCCGAGGGCAACGGCGCGAGGACCCCGGCGACGAGCGTCACCAGGAAGGCGGTGAAGAGGCTGATGGCGATCCAGACGCCGATCGCCGCCAAGGCGGACGTCGCGGCCCGCCGGAACAGGACCGAGCAGAGCGTCGCGAACGCCAGCCACAGCCCGACGTAGATGACCGATACGACGAGCCACAGACCGAGCCGGATGACGCCCTCGGCATCGGGCGCGATCCCGAGCCGGATGCATCCCGACCCCGGCGACCAGCATCGTGACAGCGATGAGCGTCGTGGCGATGACGAGCAGCCCGCCGACGAACTTGCCGTTGATGACGTCATCGCGATAGATCGGCTGGGCGACGAGACGGGAGAGCGTCCCGCTCGCCCGCTCGCCGTTGATCGCGTCGAACCCGAAGGCGACCCCGACGAGCGGGATGAGGAAGCCGACGAGGGCGTAGAACGCCGGGATCTGGCCGTTGTCGACGAGGAACAGGGCCAGGAACACCGACTGGGCCTGACTCGCCGCCTCGGCCTGGTCGCGGATCGCTCCGGATGCCACGTACACGGTCGTGGCGCCGACCAGGGCGAGGATGATGAGCAGGACGATGAACCGGGCCGAGACGAGGTGATCGGTCAGCTCCTTCGCCGAGATCGTCCACCATCCGGCGTCGCGATCACCGAGGATGGTGCTCCGGCCCCGCCGGGCGAAGCTCGTGAAGGTCACGCGACGGCCTCCTCTTCAGGCGCGGCCGCACCGACCGCGCGACGGTAGATCTCGTCGAGACCCATCTCCTCCCGACGCAGGTGGACGAGTGACAGGCCGGCCCCGGCGACGGCGGTGGCGACCGCAGACCGGACGTCGGACGTGGCGTGGACGCGCCATCGCCCCGGCTCGGAACCGGGCTCGATGGCGGTGACGCCGGCGACGGCACGGAGGGTCGACTCGACACGGTCCGCATCAGGTACCGACCGACCATCGCCCTCGACGCCGACCTCGATCGCTGCGTCCGTACCGGAGCCATAGCGCTGACGCAGCTCCTCCACCTGGCCCTCGGCGACCAGCCGGCCGCTGACGAAGATGCCGACCCGGTCGCAGACCGACTGGACCTGCTCGAGCAGATGGGACGACAGGAGGAGGGCAAGGCCGCGCTCGTGGACCAGGGCCCGGATGAGGCCGAGGATCTCGGCCACGCCCTGGGGATCGATCGCGATCGTCGGCTCGTCGAGGATGAGGACGAGGGGGTCCTTGACCAGGGCGTCAGCGATGCCGAGCCGCTGGCGCATGCCGCGCGAGTACGTCTCGGACGGACGATCGGCGGCGCCCGCCAGGCCGACCTGGTGGAGCAGCTCGTCGACCCGATCGTCTGCCGCGGAGCCGCGCAGGCCGTTGAGCGCGGCGGTGTAGCGGAGATTGGCCCGGCCCGACATCCCGCCGTAGAAGCCGGCGTTGTCGGGCAGGTAGCCGACGACCCGCTTCACGTCGAGTGGATGGCGCTGCGGGTCGAAGCCCGCCACGCGGGACTCGTCCGGCGGTCGGCTCGGACAGGCCGAGGAGCATGAGGATCGTCGTCGTCTTGCCCGCTCCGTTCGGTCCGAGCAGGCCGAAGATCTCGCCGGCCCGGACCTCGAAGTCGAGCGAGTCGACCGCGACGATGTCGCCGTACTCCTTGCGGAGCCCGCGGGTCCGGATCGAGGACGCCCGGGTCATCGTCATCGATGTCCGCGAGCTCGCTCTCCCACGGCGCCGCCGGCCGCGGGCCGGCCGGCCCGGCCTTCGACGAGTCGGCGATCGCCTTCCGCCGGCCCTTGCCGATGGGCCGGCCCTTGGGGACCGGCGCGCTCACCGGCGGCCGTACTTCGCGAAGACCCAGCCGAGGGCCGCCAGGACGACGAGGATCACCGCGATCCCGATCAGCAGCCACTGGAGGGATGCCTCGATCGTCACCCGGATGTCCATGCTCGCCGTCGTCGTGCTGTCGGACGTCGCCGCCTTGTACGAGACGACGTAGTCGCCGGCGATCGCGTTGCCGGCCGGGACGATCGTCGAGGTCACGTTCTGCGTCCCGTTCGGCGGCGACATCGACGGTCGGTGGATCGAAGTTCACCGTCCAGCCCTGGGGGGCGGTCGCGCTCGGCTTGACGCCCTGGAGCGGCGAGGTGCCGGTGTTCTGGACCGTGATGACCGAGGTGATGGCGCTGCCGGCGTTGCCGCTCGCGTTGAGCTGGCCGGTCGGCGTCGTGAGGGTCATCGAGAACGTGCCGGTGATGTCGACCTCGAGGTCGAGGTTCGCGTTGCGCGCTCCGGCGCTCGCCTGGACGGAGATCGGGTAGGCGCCGGCGGCGGTCGTATCGGGCGCCTTGGCCGAGACGCTGATCGTCTCACTCGCGCCGGCCTTGACCGGGACGCTCGCGGCCTGCGACTGGCTCGACGGGGTCGCGGTGACATCCCAGCCGGCCGGACCCTGGCTCGTCAGAGCGAAGGTCAGGTCCTCCGAGGTGTCGTTCGTCAGCGTGACGGTGAACCGGAAGGTCGTGCTG
Source organism: uncultured Chloroflexia bacterium (assembly GCA_963729175.1). Lineage (GTDB taxonomy): Bacteria > Chloroflexota > Limnocylindria > Limnocylindrales > CSP1-4 > CAVSMY01. Next base: position 53,885 of record CAVSMY010000011.1, read on the forward strand.
GTCGGACCCTGGAGGGATGGGAAGTCGGAGGTCATCGTCACCGAACCCGCGGCCGACTCGTTGACCCGGACGGAGATGGGCAGGATGTCGGTGAGCCCGCCCGAGGAGGCGACGATCGTCATCGGGTAGGTGGCCGGCTTCGCGTCGGCCGGGACCTTGACGTCCAGCCGCAGGTCCGGCGATGAGCCGGGGCTGACGAAGACCGCGTCGACGACGTTGCCGCCGCCGCGGAAGGTCGCCTCCCAGCCTGTCGGGGCGCCTCGGGCCTCCAGGGCGACCTGGCGACCCGTCGTGACGGCGATCTTCAGGTCGAAGCTGACCGTCGTATTCGGGGCGACGGCGACACCCGGAAAGGGCGTGCTGACTTGGAGGCCTGTGACGGCCGACGCCGGTGCGACGGTGAGCACAGCGAGTCCGAGCGCGGCGATGAGGCCGAGCGCGCGGCGGGATGCAGTGAGATGACGACGCAACCGAAGGTCCCTCCTGGATCGATCGACGCATCGACGGCCGCGAGGCGCCCGGACAGGGGCGAACGCGCGGGCGCCGGCGGGCGGAGTGTGCCCCACGTCCGCCAGACCCGCAACCAAGGATGCATCCAGACTCGGTTGCGGTTCCTCAATCCTTCGGCCGGATCGGGGCGTTTGACAGAAACGGTCCCAGGGCGGACGATTCACCGGTCACCTGACGTGACGGCCCCAAGGGTGAGCACCATAGCCCCGCTCACCGGATGTGCCTCCGGGTGACACGTATCGCGCTCCGACCCCCGATCCCGGGTCGTCCGAACGCACCATGGGCCAGCCGCGAAAGATCCGCGGTGCCCGAAAGGACTCTCTCAGACATGCTTACCCGGACCGCGGCGATGAACCTCAGCGGTCGGTCGAGCGCGATGCGACGGCAGCGCCGCCGCTCCCACTCCGCCCTGCTTCTCTGCTCGACGAACGGCTGTACCACGGCCCTCGTCCTTGATGCGGCGACCAAGGTCGCCAGCTGCCCGATCTGCGGCTACCACCGCAGCATCGGCTGAACCACCGGCGCCCGCCGACGGACTGACAGGTCCGAACGGCGGGTCCGGACCGGTACCACTTCCCTATCCCGCGACCGACGCCGCCGAGCTCCTGCCGCGGTATCGTCTCCCCCCGGGGACGAGCAGGAGATCCAGCCCATGCGTTTCGGTGTGCTCGTCGATGGTCAGATGTCGAAGCGGCGTCTCGTGCCGCGCCATCGCGACTTCGACCGGGTCATCGCCGAGATCGATGGCTGGCTCCGAGCCGGCTACCCGGACCTCGTCCGGTCGACCGCCACGACGACGACCGATGACGGCGTCCACCGCCTGGCGATCGATCTCCATCCCGCGGCCGACCCCGCCGAGCTGACCGCGACCGAGGATGGTCGCGTCAGTCTCTCGGCTGCGACACTGGCCGTCGGTCCAGGCTACGAGCGTCTCGTCCGTCGGATCGTGGAGCGGCTGGGCATCGACTTCAGCATCGACTGGATCCCCGACCCGCACGACGCGGCCGCCGGGATCGTCGTGGACCCGAGCGCCCCGATGGCCGGCTCACCGGCCGAGCGCGCCGCGGTCGAACGGACCCACCTGGCGTGGCTCGGCTGGGCGCTCCACCAGGCGGTCGATGGCCGCCGTCTCGGCGTCGGTGCGGTGTCCCTGGCGACACCGCCGGGTCTGCGATACAGCACCGACGGAGCCCTCCTGACCCGGCTGGGGCCGCGCGACGACGCGTGGCTCGAGCGTGCCCTCGCCGAGCCGCGGGTCGCCATCGACGTCTGGCCATGGTGGGCCGACGCCACCGACGCCCGATCGATCTTCGAGCGCGCCCTGTCGCTGATGTGGACCGAGGTGCGCTGGCGGGGGGCGGGCGACCCCGACGAGGGACGGATCCAGGACGAGGTCCTCCGGCTGTTCCGGCGAGCCTACCCGCTCGATCCCGGGCTGCCGTATCCGTGGCGGGAGTGGCGCGACCTGCTCCATTCCCGGAACGTCGATGACCCACAGGTCCGCGTGGTCTTCGAGCGCGCTCGCCAGGTCGACCCGACCGTCCCGTTCATCGGCTATCGGCGCCTGCCGGTCACGGTCGAGCAGGGCGGCTGGTCGCTCGAGGTCCCGGGCTCGTTCGCCGAGCGGCGCACGGACGAGGAATGGTGGGGTGGCGAGGCCGGGCGGTCGATCACGCTCGCGGGCATCGTGACCGGCGAGCCGGGTCGGCCGATGGGCGCGGATGCGTTCCTCCAGCAGGTCGCCGCCAACCTCGGCTCCGACGTCCTCGAGCATCGCGAGGGCCCGAAGGTCGGGCGGGCCCACCTCGGGGTGGCAGACGAGTCGGGCATCCAGGTCGCGATCCTCGATGGCTTCATGGCTGTCCCGGGCCGCGGTGCGGCGGTCCGGATCGTCATCCACGACGCCTCCGACTGGGAATGGGCGATCGAGATGTGGCGGGCACTCGTCCCCGCACCGTCACAGACCCGCGACCGGATCGAGGTCCCGGCGCCGACGGCCGTGCTCGACGGCCCATCCGATGGCGCGGCGGCGGCCACGGTCGCCACGACAAGGCAGTCGCCAGCGAGCATCGGGCGGACCGACGGCGCCGAGGGCCCCGCTCACCGTCTGCGTCGGCCGTCGCTCGCGGGCCGCGGTCGCTGACCGTCCGGAGACCAGCCGGTCCTCCGTCGGCGCCGATCCTCGGACGGCCTCCGGGTCACCCTGCAACAGCGGCGCTCGTCGCGCGTCGTCCGGGCGAAGGGAGCGACGATGACTGACCAACGGCCTGGCTCGGCGGACCCGACCGAAGCGGACACGCAGACCGATCCGCCCGCACCGGGGATGCCCGCGTCCGCCGACCCTCGCGGATGGGTCGTGCCGCCCCCGCGCGACGCCCCCTCGAGCGTGGCCCCATCACCGACGGGTGCGGAGTGGGTCCGCCCGGTGGCATCGCCGGGCGGGTCGATCGCGCCGCTCGTGGTCGGTGCGATCATCGTCGTGGCGGTCGTCGCGATCGCGACGGTGGCCGGGCTGATGTTCCTCGGCTCCCAGGTCGCGGGGGAGCTGAAGGGCACGGTCGAGTTCGGGACCGGTGGCAGCGGGTGCATCGCGACCGGCAGCGCGAGCAGCTTCAGCGTCGGACGGGATCTCCATGTCGTCGCCCACCTCGAGCGTTCGGTGGCGGCGGGCGAGACGGTGACCCTGCTGGTCTCAGTAGACGGCACGCAGCTCGGCACCAGGCCCGAGACGATGACCGACAGCGCGGACTGCCTGTTCGAGGATCTCGACACGACCGACCTCGACGCCGGCCGCTATCACCTCGAGTTCCGCGCCGCCGACGAAGTGCTCGCGATGGGTGACCTCACCCTGACCTCGTGACAGACGAGCTGACAGCCCGACGGGCTAGCCTTGCCGGGTGCAGCTCCATCGCGACGGGACGATCGTCGTCAGCGCGACCGACCTCGTCGGCTTCCTCGACTGCGACCACCTGACCACGCTCGAGCTCGGCCGCGTGGCCGACCTGTGGGTGAAGCCGCCGGAGCGCGAGGACCCCGAGGTCCGGCTGCTCCAGGAGCGCGGTGTCGCCCACGAGCAGGCCTACCTCGAGCGGCTACGCGACGAGGGCCGCACGGTCGTCGAGATCGAGCGGCCCGAGCCGCGGACGCCACATGGCTACCGGGCGGCGGAGGCGGCGACCCTTGCGGCGATGCGCGACGGCGCCGGGGCGATCTACCAGGCGGTCCTGTTCGACGGCCGTTGGCTCGGCTATGCCGACTTCCTCATCCGGGTCGACCGGCCCAGCCCGGTCCTCGGCGACTGGAGCTACGAGGTCGCCGACACGAAGCTCGCCCGGGCGGTCAAGGGCGCCGCCGTCCTCCAGGTCTGCGTCTACTCGGCGCGGCTCGCGCAGCTCCAGGGGCTGACGCCGGAGCATGTCCACGTCGTCACCGGCGACGGCCTGACCACGACGCTCCGGCTGTCTGACTACGCCGCCTACCACCGCGCCGCCCGGACCCGGTTCGAGCGTGAGGTATTCGGCGACGAGGCCGGCGACAGAGCGGCCGGCGGGCGTGTCGGCCCGCGGGATCCGGCGACTGCCGGCACGTACCCCGAGCCGGTCGACCATTGCCGCGTCTGCGCCTGGTTCCCGACCTGCATCGACCGCCGACGCGCGGACGACCACCTCTCGCTCGTGGCCGGGATGACCCGGTCGGCGACCGCGACGCTCGTCGCGTCGGATGTCCCGACGCTCCAGCAGCTGGGTCGGCTCGACCCGTCGCGACGGATCCCCGACCTGGCGGACCGGACGCTCGAACGGATCCGGGAGCAGGCGCGGATCCAGCTCGCCGGGCGCGAGGCCGGCCGGACCGATCTGGACCCGCTGTGGGAGCGGATCCCGCCGCGGCCGGAGGAGCCGGGCCGCGGACTCGCCCTGCTACCCGAGCCGTCGCCGCTCGACCTGTTCTTCGATATCGAGGCCGACCCATGGCTGGGCGACCACGGCCTCGAGTACCTCCTGGGCGTGCTCTCGATCGACCGGCCGTCGCCGGCCTACCTCCCGATCTGGGGCCACTCCCCGGAGGAGGAGCGAGCCGCGTTCGAGGCGTTCATCGACGCGGTGATCGAGCGGCTCGGGCGCGACCCGGCGATGCACGTCTACCACTACGGCGGCTACGAGGCCGGCGCGATCAAGCGCCTGATGCAGCGCTACGCGACCCGCGAGGACGAGGTCGACCGGCTCCTCCGCGGTGGCGTCCTGGTCGACCTTTACGCGGTCGTCCGGCAGGGCATCCGGGCGTCCGTCGAGTCGTACTCGCTCAAGACCGTCGAGCACCTCTACGGCTTCGACCGCGAGGGCCGGCTGACGAAGGCCGGGTTCAGCGTGGTCGAGTACGAGACGTGGCTGCGCGACCGCCAGCCGGGACACCTCGACGACCTGGCCGCGTACAACCGCGATGACTGTCTCGCCACGCTCGGCCTGCGCGACTGGCTCGAGGAGCGGCGGCGCGAGGCGATCGCCGACGGCTGGCCTCTGGCGCGACCGACGATCGCCGATGGCGCGCCGTCCGAGGCGCTGTCGGCGGCCCAGGCCCAGACGGCGGCGCGGGTCGAGGCGCTCCGCTGGCCGATGACGGTCGACCCGGGCGGGGACGACCCGGCGGGTCATGCCCGCTGGCTCCTGGCCTCGCTCCTCGACTACCACCGGCGCGAGGCCAAGCCCCAGTGGTGGCGCTGGTACGAGCTGGCCCGCGGGACGATCGAGGACCTGATGGACGCCGCCGACGCCCTGGCCGGGCTCGAGCACGTCGAGGACGTCGGGACGCGCAAGCAGAGCGTCATCCGGCGTTATCGGTTCCCCGTCCAGGATCACCGCTTCAAGATCGGCAGCGAGGCCTTCGACCCGGTCGCGAACGAGGGTCGGGGCGAGGACGCCGGCGAGATCGTCGGGCTCGAGGACGATGCGGGCACCCTGCCGGACGGCCGGCCGTTCGGGACGATCGACATCGTCCGGGGCCCGTCCCGGCTGATGACCCATCCCCAGGTCCTGATCCCGGGCAAGCCGATCCCGACCGACGTGCTGCGTGACGGGCTCGGCCGCCTGGCCGACGACGTGATCCACCGCGGCGTCGACGCCGATGGGCGCTTCCGCGCTGCCCGGGACCTCCTCGAGCGACGCCGGCCCCGGATCGACGGCCTCGCCGAAGGCGAGGCGCTCCGCCGGCCGGGCGAGACCCCGCTCGAGGCGGCCAGGCGGCTCGTCGTCGGGCTCGACCGATCGGTCCTGGCGGTCCAGGGCCCGCCGGGGACCGGCAAGACCTACACCGGCGCCCGGATGATCCTCGCCGCGCTCGATGCCGGGCTGGGGCCGATCGGCATCACCGCCCAGTCGCACAAGACGATCGGCAACGCGATCGAGGCGCTCGACGAGGCGGCCCGGGAGGCCGGTCGGACGATCCGGATCGTCCAGAAGTGCGATCCGCACGAGCGCTCCGGTGTCGCCGGGGTCCGGGTCGTCGGGGACAACGGCGGGGTCGACGAGGCGATCGCCGCGGGGACCGCCGACGTCGTCGCCGGGACCGCCTGGGTGTTCGCCCGCGAGGCGATCGAGGAGCGCCTGGGCCTCCTCGTCGTCGACGAGGCCGGCCAGATGGCCCTGGCGACGGTCATCGCGATGAGCGGCGCCGCCCGCTCGCTGCTCCTGCTCGGCGACCCGAACCAGCTGGCCCAGGTGACCCAGGGTCTCCATCCCGACGGCGCCGAGGCGTCGGCCCTCGGGCACGTCCTGGCCGACGAGCCGACGATCGCACCGGACCGCGGCCTGTTCCTCGACCAGACATGGCGGATGCACCCCGACGTCAACGCGTTCATCTCGCCGACCTTCTACGAGGGCCGCCTGGCGACCGAGCCCGGGACGCGGCTCCAGCGTGTCGATGGGCCGCCGCCGGCCGGTGGGACCGGCGTCCGCTGGGTGGCGGTGCCCCATCTCCGCAACGAGCAGGACTCTCCCGAGGAGGCGCGCGCCGTGGCCGGCATCATCCACGGGCTGATCGGCGAGCGCTGGGTCGACCGGACCGGCGAGATCCGCTCGATCTCGATCGACGACCTGCTCGTCGTGGCGCCGTACAACCGCCAGGTCTCCGTCGTCCAGCGGGCGATCGAGGAGCGGCTCGCGGTGCCCCACGATCGCGTCGGGACGGTCGACAAGTTCCAGGGCCGCGAAGGCGTCGTCGCGATCTACACGATGGCCGCCTCATCAGCCGAGGACGCGCCCCGCGGGATGGACTTCCTGTTCGACGCCCACCGGCTCAACGTCGCGATCTCGCGGGCCCAGGCGGTCGCCATCATCGTGGCGAGTCCCGAGCTGCTCCGGACCGCCGCAACGACGCCGGAGCGGATGCGCCTCGTGAACGCCCTGTGCCGGTATGTCGAGCTCGCCTCCGAGCAGGAGGCGGCAGCGCCGGTCTAGAGGACCTTGCGCAGGACGAGGAGCAGGCCGATCACCAGGATCGCCGCGCCGAGCGCGACGACGACCGGCGGCAGCGTCGCGATCGTCGTCGACGTGTCGTGGACCAGGCCCCCGAACATCGTGCCGATGTTGCCGCCGGCATCGACAGCCTTCGAGCCGCCATGCGACCCGGAGAAGCTGCCGGCGCCGGAGCTGACGCCGTTGCCGTACTCGACCATGGCGGCATCCTACGCTGCAGGCGCAACATCGCTCGCCGCGGATGGAGGACGCGGTGCGCTGCCGCACCGGGTCAGCGGGCGAGCGCCGCGGGTCGGGTGAGCCCTCAGGCGAGCTCGCGAGCAGCCCACACGGCCAGGCTGCGGGCGCAGTCGACGACCTCGTGGAGGGGCACGGATTCGTCGGCGCTGTGGGCCGACCGGACGGAACCCGGGCCGAACATGACTGTCGGCGTGCCGCCCTGGTCGACGAACAGCCGCATGTCGGCACCGTACGGGGCGCCGCGTCGGGCCGGGTCGCGTCCGGTGACGTCCTGGACCGCCGCCGCGACGCTCGTCGCCAGTGCCCCGTCCGGTGGGACCCGGACCGAGCCGAACCGACCGCCGGTGATCTCGACCGTCGCCGGCCGGTCGCGGAGGAACGGGTCGGCGGCGCAGGCCGCCGCGATGCACGCCCTGAGCTCGTCCGCCGCCTCGTCGGGCGTCTGGCCGAGCCGGACACCGTAGCGACCCTGGGCGACGACCTGGTCGAGGACCGTTGAGGCCCACTCCCCGCCCGAGACCGTGCCGACGATGGTCGGGTACGGCATCCCGAGGTCGGTCATGAGCGGGTCCGTCTCGGCCTGGTTCCGGCGGGTCTCGTCGGCATCGAGGGCCGCCATCAGGGTATGGAGGTTGTGGAGGGCCGAGACCCCCTCGGTCCGGACCGAGGCATGGGCCGCACGGCCCGGGACGGTGAGCCGGAACGTGATCGCGCCGGCGTGGGCGACGATCAGCTCCATCATCGTCGGCTCGCAGATGATCGCGGCGTCCCCGTCGCGCCGGTCCGGATCGCCGCGAGCGTGCCCGCTCCACCATCCTCTTCGGATGGCACGAGGGCGATCAGCAGCTCGCCCGACAGGTGGTCGGCGATGCCGGTCGTGACGAGGGCCCGCGTCGCGCCGAGGATCGCCGCCACGCCGCCCTTCATGTCGCACGCGCCGCGGCCGTAGAGGACCCCGTCGCGGACGGATCCACCCCATGGATGGACGGTCCAGGTCGCGGGATCGCCGACCGGGACGACGTCGAGATGGCCCGACAGGATGATGCGGCGGCCGCCCGGCCGGCCGACGCGGCCGAACACGAGCGGCAGCACCGTCCGTGGCACCTCGGACCCGGGGAAGTCCGGGTCGGCGGCGATCTCGGCCGGATCGACGTCGAAGCGCTCGACCTGCGATCCGAGGTCGCCGAGGAGGCGTGCGGCTTCATCCGTGACCTCGACCTCGTCGCCCGTGACCGAGGGGATCGCGACGAGGGTCCGGAGGTCGTCCTCGACTCGCAGCGGGTCGATCGCCCCGATGAGGGCGTCTTCGGCAGCGGAGCGCTGGCCGCTCATCGGTCGGCCCCGGCCCCTGCTCGCGCCCCGACCGACCGTCGGGGTGCGCGTCCGGTCGTCCGCCGTGCGACGGCGATGATCTCGTTGCCGTACGTCGGGGCGGCGCCGGCGTAGTCGCTGTACTCGGCGACGGGCTCGAACCCGGCGAGCTCGAGCAGGTGCCACAGCTCGTAGCGGTACGTCCAGCGCAGCATGAGCTCCTCGTCCTCCTCCTGGATCACCCGGTCATCGGCATCGGTCTCGGTGAAACGGAACCGCAGCACGAAGCGCTGGTTCAGCGGGTCGTTCTCGCGTCCGAGCGAGAGGCGCCGGACACGGTTCCCGGTGCCGGGATGCGATCACCGAGGTGTCCTCCCCCGGGCCCGCAGCGCCGGGCGCGATCCACTGCAGCCGCGGATCGAAGAGATCGAGGACGACCAGCCCGCCGGGTCGGAGGTGTCGCCGGACCGCCGCGAGGCACGCACGCTGTGCGTCCGGGTCCGGGAGCGACATGAACACCCGGAAGGCCGCGAACGCCAGACCGAACCGCCTCCCGAGGCTGAAGTCGGTCATGTCGCCTTCGATGAACTCGATCCTTCGGCGCACGGCGGGAGGCAGGGCTCGGCGCTTGGCCTCGGCCGTCGCGAGCATGTGCGGCGAGCGGTCGAGTCCGACGACACGGAGCCCCGCCTCGGCGAGCGGGATCGCCACCCGGCCCGTCCCACAGCCGAGCTCCAGGACCGGCCCACCGACCTCCTCGGCAAGCCCCCGGAGGAACCCGACGTCGTCGCCGCCCGGGACCTCGGTCGTCGCCACGTCGTACGTCTCGGTGTGCAGGCCGGCGCGGGCATAGAACCGGGGCGCTTTCGCATCGCCCTCCGGAGCGGTCACGCTCGCAGGATCGGGCGGGTCATGCAGGTCGGACCGCCCGAGCCGTTGATGCCGATCTCCGTCGCCGGGTAGGTGTGGACCTCGCAGCCGGCCGCGGCGAGCGCCGCCGCCGTCCGCGGGTTGCCCTCGGCGAGGATCACGATCCCCGGGCGGACGGCGAGGACGTTGCAGCCGAGCGTCGGGAACTCCTCGTCGGGCACCTCGATCGTCCGGATGCCGAGGTCGCCGAGAAGCCGCCACAGCCCGACCGGCAGCAGTGGCAGGTAGACCACCGCGAGGTCGTCGGCGACCGGGCTGATGACCGACATCAGGTGGACGAGCTCGGCCGGGCCCTTCCAGTACGGGACATCGAAGATCCGGACGTCGCCGCCGACCAGCTCGGCGAGCTGACGCGCGCCGTCGTCATCGGTCCGCAGCGTCCGGCCGATGCAGAACAGGTCGGGCCGAAGCCAGAACGTGTCGCCACCCTCGATCGTGCCAGGTGCCTCGATCCTCCCGACCGTCGGGATCCCGGCGGCCGTCGTCCAGGTCTCGAGGACCGCCGACTCGAGGCGCCGGTTCGGCTTGCCGGCCCGGAGCGGGATCGCGCCACGGTCGGTGACCACGAGCGGGTCGAAGGTGTAGACGAGGTCCGGCGAGTCGGTCTCGACCTCGAGGACGTGAACGGTCGGCCCGAGACCGGCAAGGACCTCGGTGAAGGCGTCGTGCTCGCGCTGGGCGACTGCCAGATCGACCGGATGAAGGAAGCCGTGGGCGGGGTCGTCGAACGCTCGACCGAAGGCCGGCCCGGGTCGCTTCACGAGGACCTCGCGGAGCGGCGCGGACATGCTCTGGGCGCCGTAGCGGCGCGTCTCGATCGTCACGCGACCGAGTGTACCGAGCCGCCGGATCCGCCGACCGGCGGTGCTACGCTGCCGGCATGGCCGGTTATGCGGCGATGGGTCGGATCGAGCGACCACGGGTCGTCCCGCGGCGAGCCGAGGCGGACGCGGCCGCGGGACCCGGGGCGAGCTGGCGCATCGAGGACGGGCCGATCGACGCGCGCGAGGTGGTCCGCGCCGTCGGCGAGCGGCTCGGGGATCTCCGCGACGAACTCGACCGGATGACGTTCTTTCTGCTCGACCCGGAGAGCTGGCGGGGCTAGGACCCGACGATCGGCGCGGAGCGCGCGAAGGCGTCTCGGCCGATCGGGGGATCAGTGGCAGTCGGTGCTCGAGATCAGCTTGGTCCCGGACTGCTCGACCATGACCGCGGTGATCGCCCCGCTCGGGTCGTTCGCCTTGAGCGACTTCGCGATCTGAGCGCACATGAAGATCTGGGCACCGCCGGTGCCGAAGTTGTCGACGACAGTGATCGTGATGACGTTGTCGGCGAACGTGCCGCTGATCATCGACGTCCCGATCGTGGTCTGGGCATCGTCGATGATCTGCTGGATCGCGGCGTCGTCGGCGCCCCCACCGCCTCCGCCGCCGCCCGAGTCCCCGGCCCCGGCGGCTCCGCCGCATGCAGCGAGAAAGACGATCACGAGGCACAGGGCGGCAGACCGACCCGCGCGCAGGCGGCCGGCGGGCGCGATCTCACGCATCCCGGTACTCCCACTCCCACACGTCGCGGCGCCGATGGAGACCACCGAGTCGCACGACGCTGGCGGGATGATAGGCCGTCCCGCAAGACCACGGATCGGCAGCGGTCGCCCGGTCGTAGCATCGGGTCCGTGGAACTCGGGCTGTACACCGACTCCGTCCCCGAGCTCGGCTTCGAGGCTGCGCTCGATCTGGCCGTCCAGGCCGGCATCCCGACGATCGAGATCGCGACCGGGGGCCAATCCTGGGCGCCCCATCTCCGACTCGATGAGCTGCTCGCGGACGCCGCGGCCCGGGAGCGCTTCCTGCGGGCGTTCCGCGACCGCGACCTCCGGATCGCCGCCCTCAACTGCTCCGCCTGGCCGCTCCATCCGGTCCACGGCGCAGCGCATGAGCGACTCATCCGGGACACGTTCTGGCTGGCCGAGGCCCTCGAGGTCGAGTCGGTCGTGACGATGTCCGGCAACCCCGGCGACGGCGGCGACGCGACGACGATCGACTGGATCTTCTATCCCTGGCCGGACGACGCCACCGCGCTCCGGGAGCGCCAATGGGGAGCGGCGCTCGAGCTGTGGGCGTCACTCGCCCTCGACGCGAGCGCCCACGGCGTCCGGCGCATCGCCTTCGAGCTCCACCCGCTCCACCTCGTCTACAACGTCCCGACCCTCCGACGGATCCGCGAGGCGGTCGGCCCGATCCTGGGGGCGAACCTCGATCCGTCGCATCTGTTCTGGCAGCGGATGGACCCGCTGGCGGTGATCGCGGCCCTCGGCGACGCGATCTTCCACGTCCATCTCAAGGACACCGAGGTCGACGAGGAGCAGGTGGCCATCGCCGGCGTGCTCGACGGTCGGCCGTTCGACGACCCCACCGCCCGAGGCTGGCGGTTCGTCACCGTCGGCCGGGCCCACGACGCGGCCTGGTGGCGGACCTTCCTCGACGCGCTGGCGGCCGCGGGCTTCGATGGCTCGCTCGCGATCGAGCATGAGGACGCCACCCAGTCCGGCCCGGATGGCGTCCTCGAGGCGGCCGCCTTCATCCGGACGGTCATGGAGCCCGGCTAGCCGATCCAGTGCTCCCACTGCGGAGGGAGCGGCCGACCCAGCGCCCGGAGATAGACGCTGGCCTTGCCATAGAAGATCAGTAGCGCTTCGCGGTAGATGTCGAGGTTCACCGCGACCGTCGGCGAGAACTCGTCGACCTCGAAGTCCGAGCGCACGATCCGGCGGTCGCGGGCGTCGGCGCTCGTGATCGACTCGAGTGCCTCGAGCAGCCGCCGATCCAGGTCGGCGTACCAGCCGGCGAGGGCGCCGACGCTCGTCTCAGCGTCCGGCGGCGCGACATGGCCCTCGAACCGGAGTCGGAACGTCCGGAACGACTCGACGTACGCCTCCTCGATCTCCCCGATCTCCCGACACAGCGCCCCGAGCGTCGGGGTCGCCGGCGTGGGGGCGTGACCCAGATCGTCGTCGGAGAGGAGCTCCAGCAGCTGGTCCCGCAGCCCCTGGTAGTCGGCGAAGAACGTCGCCTCCAGGTGGTCGCGGATGGACTGATCCACGCCGACGACCCTAGACCCCGAACGAGCGGAGGAACGAGCGGTTGCGGCGCTGGGCGGCGCGGAGCGTGTCGAGCGTGTCGGAGGCGAACAGGAACCGATCCTGCTCGACGACCAGCCAGCCGTCGTAGCCCACCTCGCCGAGCGCGGCCACGACATCGCCGATCCCGGAATCGCCCTCGCCGAGCTCGACGAATGCGCCGCGCACGAGGGCCGCTTCGATCCCGAGGCCGTCGCGGGCGACCTCGTCGAGGACCGCGGTCCGGCAGTCCTTGACGTGGACATGGCGGATCAGCGGGGCGAAGTCGCGGACCAGGGCGACAGGATCGGCCCCGCCGAAGCGGGCATGGCCGGTATCGAGGCAGTAGCCGATCCGGGCCGGGTCGATCGCCGCGAGGACCGCCCGGGTCTCGGCGTCGGTCTCGATGTACGTGCCGGCGTGGGGATGAAGGACGACCTCGAACCCGGCGGCCCGACACACCTCGGCGGTCCGATGGAGGTTCTCGACGAGGAGGCCGAAGCGGTCCGGCGGGAGCCACGCCTCGGGGTGGTCGGGGATCCGGCCGGCGAACGCCATCCGGAGCGGCTCGTCGAAGTGGTCCGACAGGATCGCGAGGGGGCTCGAGCCGTCGGGGGTCGCGTCCCGGACGAGGTCGAGCGCGCCGCGGAGCCACACGAGGTCCGCCTCGAACAGCTCCGCCCGGCTGAAGTGGAGCGGCAGGAACGAGCCGACGAGCTCGAGCCCCCGGTCGGACAGGCGCTCGCGGACCTCGGGGCCGGTCCCGAGATAGCCCGGCGGCCCGAGCTCGGTGCCCTCGAACTCGAGCTCGGCGATGAGGTCGAGGACGTCGTCGGGCCCCGGCATCCAGGCGTCGTCGACGATGATCTCGTCGACCCCGAAGCTCACTGGCGCGTTCGCGACGCGGAGGGTCACGGGATGACCACGACCTTCGTCGCGTCACCGCTGCGAAGGAGCGCGATGCCGGCCTCGATCTCGTCGAGCGGCACCACGTGGGTGACGATCGGCGCCAGCGGCAGGGCGCCCTGCTCGACGAGCCGGATCGCGGTCGGGAAGGTGAATGCCGTGATGTACGTGCCCATGATCGTCAGCGACCGCTCGGTGACGGTGAACTGATGGATCGGCGGGCGCGCGTTCGCGTTCTGGCCGAACAGGATGATCCGACCGCCCAGCGCGGCGTGGTCGACGGCCGTCCCGAACTGCGTCCCGACCGCGTCGACGATGACGTCGGCGCCGCGGGGCAGGACGGCCGCCCGCCGAGCGGCGAAGTCCTCCGGCGTGACCACCTCGTCGGCGCCCACGGCCCGGGCGATCGCGGCCCGTTTCGCGGTCGGCTCGACGACGATCACCGGGTTCGCTCCGGCGGCTTTGAACAGCGCCACGAAGAGGCAACCGATCGTGCCCGCACCGAAGATCACCGCCGACTCGCCGGGCCGGACGTTCGCTCGGCCGGCGCCGTTCGCGACGCACGCCAGCGGCTCGATCATCGCCGCGATGTCGCGGGGGGCGGACTCGGCGATCGGGAAGACCGCGCCGGCCGGCGCCTTGGTGAACCGTGCCAGGGCGCCATCGCGGAAGATCCCGAGCGCGACGGCGTTCTCGCAGCTGGCAGGCCGGCCGGCCCGGCAGTTCACGCAGTAGCCGCATTTCGGATCCGGGTCGACGGTCACCCGCTGGCCGACCGTCACGTTCCCGGGCGCCGAGCCGACCGCCACCACCCGGCCGATGAACTCGTGACCCATGATCACCGGCGGCGTCGCCGGGTGACCCGGCGGGACGTTGAGGATCTGGAGGTCGGTGCCGCAGATCCCGCACGCCTCCACCTCGATCAGGACGTCGTCCGGTGCCTCGATCACCGGCTCCGGCCGGTCCTCGAGGCGAAGGACCCCGTCGCCGTGGAAGACGACTGCCCGCATCGTCACGTCCCCTCCTCGGACCGCTCCATCAGTCCCGACCTCCCTCGTCGCGCGTCGCCCGTCTCCTGGGCCTGGACGGTCAGGACCCTCGCGCCCGCCGGACCGCCGAGCGCCCGATCCGGGCCGAGGCGTAGCCGAGGCCGAGGGCGAGGACGGTGCCGACCAGGACGAGCGTCGCGACCGCGTTGATCTCGGGGGTGACCCCGAACTTGATCTGGGTGTAGATGTAGATCGGCAGGGTGACCTGCGAGCCGATCGTGAAGAACGTCACGACGAACTCGTCGATCGACAGGGTGACCGAGAGCAGCGCCGCGGCGAGGATCGCCGGAAAGATCAGCGGCAGGACGATCAGCCGGATCACCGTCGCCGGACCGGCCCCGAGATCCGCAGCCGCCCACTCGAGGCGACGGTCGAAGCCCTGCAGCCGGGCCGCCACGATCAGCACGACGAACGGCATCGTCAGGACGAGGTGGCCGGCCACGACCGGTAACAGCCCGAGCGACCGGAGCTTGAGCGTGCCGAAGATGAAGACGACGAGCCCGACGCCGATGAGCAGGCCCGGCAGCATGATCGGCATCGTGAACAGGACCCGGACGCCGGCCGGGTAGCGCAGGCCACCGCGGACCAGCGGGAACGCGGCCATCGTCCCGACGATCGTCGCCACGAGGGCGACGATGATCGCCACGAGGATCGAGTTGCCGATCGCTCCGAGCAGGACGGTCTTGCCAGGCAGCCCCAGATACCAGCGCAGCGACACGCCGGTGATCGGGAAGCCGATGTTCTTGCTGTCCTCGAAGCTGAACAGCACCAGCAGCACGACCGGCAGGTACAGGAACGCCACGGCGACGACCGCCCAGAAGCGGAGCCCGGCCCGCACGAGGCGGGCATACGGGCTGACCGGCATCGTCTCGAGGACGTCGGAACGGACGGCCATCGTCAGGTCCTCGTCACCACGTCCTCGATCCGCAGGTAGCGCCGGAAGGCGACGAGCAGGACGAGGACGACCGTGGCGATGAGGAACGCACCGGCAGCCATCCCGGGGAATGAGCCGCCGCGATAGAAGTTCAGGATCAGGTTCCCGATCAGGACGCCCTTCGTCCCGCCGATCAGGGTCGGCGTCAGGTACTCCCCGAGGATCGGGATGAACACGAAGATGCAGGCGGTGATGATCCCGGGCCGGATCTGCGGCAGCAGGACCCGGCGGACAGCCTGGTCGGGTCGGGCACCCAGGTCCTGGGCGGCCGTCAGCTGGGTGAAGTCGAATCGCTCGAGCGACGTGTACAGGGCCAGGACGGCGAACGGGAAATACAGGTACAGCAGGACGATGAAGACCCCGACGTCGTTGTAGAGGAACACGTCGAGCGGCTTGGTGATGATCCCGAGCTGAAGGAGCAGCCCATTGAGGACGCCCTTCTCACCCAGGATCGCCTGCCACGAGTAGACCCGGACGAGGTACGAGGTCCAGAACGGGATGATCACCGCGAGCAGCACGATCCGCTGCCAGCGCTTGCTCACATAGCGGACGAGGAAGTACGCGAACGGGAACGACGCCAGGATCCCCGCCGCCGTGACCGCCGCGGCCATGACGAGGGTCTTGGCGAACGTCCGCAGGTAGGTCTCGGTCTGGAAGAAGTTCAGATAGTTCTCGAGCGTCCAGTCGGCCGTGATCTGGAACGACCCGTTCGTCTGCCAGAACGAGTAGACGAAGACGATCCCGAGCGGGACGAAGAACAGCAGCCCGAGCGCGAGTGCCGCCGGGCCGAACGGCCACCAGCGGGCAAGCCGACGCCGGCCGGCCCCGACGGGCCGGTCGGTCGTCGACTCGCTCGACGTGGTCGCGGACGCCGCTGCGGTCACCGGGCAGGGACGCGAAACCTGAGGTCCGGCTCTAGCCGAAGACCTCGTTGTAGACCTGGATATAGGCGTCGGTGTTCCCGGCCGGGCCCTTGAGCCGCATCTTCAGCGCCTCTTCGGGCTTGTTGTAGAGGAGCCGGTCGGCCCGCTCCTGGTGGCCGCCATCGACGAGCAGCTGGTAGGCCTTCTCGTTCCACAGCGGCCGGCCGTTGTCGAGGAAGTTCTGGGCGACCCACTCGGCCTGGGCGGCCACCTCGAGATATGGCTTGACGTTGCTCTTGTTCTCGCCGGCCCGGATGGTCATCTCGCCATCGATGAACCCGGTCGTGCCCTCCTTGGGCACGAATGCCACGACCTCCGGACCGCCGGCGTCCTTGACCCGGTCGGCGGCGCCGAGGTTCTGGTTCGCCAGCCAGGCCTCCTCGTTCACCAGCGAGGTGATCGTCTCGTTGTTCTGCTGGACGAACTTGAGGATGTTCGGCTTGAGCTTCGTCAGCCAGTCCTTGCAGGTCGCGAGCTCATCGGCCGTCATGTTGTAGATGTCCTTGGCCCCGGTGGCGACACCCGCGAACAGCATGATGTCGGTCGGCTGGCCCTCCATCACGACCTTGTTGGCGTACTTCGTGTCGATCAGGACATCCCACGAGTCGGGCGCAGGGTTGACGTACTTCGGGTTGAAGACGATCTGGATCGGCGACCAGCCCCAGGGATAGGCGAGGTAGCCATCGGGCTTGGTCCAGAAGTCGAAGGACCGAGCCATCGAATACAGCTGGCTCGAGACCTGGAGGCTGTTGATGTCGATGGCATCGACGAACCCGGAGTCGTAGTACTTCGGCACCCACAGCGCGTCGCCCGAGACCATGTCGTAGACCTTGCCGCCCTGGAGGGCGTTGAGGCCATCGATGTTGTCCGACAGCTCGGCGATCTGGGTGTCGATGCCGGTCTTTTCCTTGACCGCGGCCAACGCCGGGTCGCTGAAGTGATCACTCCATGTCAGGAAGGACAGCGGTCCGCCGGCCGATGCGGCCGCCGATGCTGCCGCCGATGCGGAGGCAGCTGCCGATGCGGCCGCCGACGGCGATGCCGCTGTCGAGGCCGCCGCCGATGCGGCGGGCGTGCTGCCCGTGCTACAGGCCGCGAGCACCGCCCCGGCGCCGGCGAGTCCGGACGCCGCGAGGAACTCGCGTCGCGAGAGGTTCCGTGTCATCGATCCTCCTCCATCGATCCGATGCCAAGGCTCCACGGTGCGGCCGACCCTACCGGGCCAGCACCGCCGAATCCGCTGGGTCCCACCAGGCGACCACCTCCTCCTCCAGAAGGCCTTCGAGCGCGCCGGCGGCTCGGCCGTCGGCGTGCCACCGCGCCGAGACGACGTCCCCGGCGACGGTCCGCACCGTCACCCGGGTGTGGTCGCCCAGGAACGCGACATCAACGACCCGACCGGGCAGCCGTGCTGCGCCGTCGGGGATGCCGTCGCTGCCGACGGCGAGACATTCGGGCCGGATCATCACGCTCACCGTCCCGGCGTCCCGGACACCGGGGCCGGCGGGCAGCGCCGTCCCGTCGGGCAGCCGGACGAACGCCGACCCGGACTCCCCCTCGAGGGATCCGTCGATGAGGTTCGACTCGCCGATGAAGTCGGCGACGAACCGATCGACGGGGTGGTAGTAGATCTCGCGCGGCGCCCCGACCTGGCTCACCCGGCCGGCCGACATGACCGCGATCCGGGTGGCCATCGAGAGCGCCTCGCCCTGGTCGTGGGTGACGAAGACGAAGGTCGTGCCGACCTGCCGATGGATCCGCGACAGCTCCACCTGCATCTGCTTGCGGAGCTTGAGGTCAAGGGCGCCGAGAGGCTCGTCGAGCAGGAGCACGGCCGGCCGCTTCGCGAGCGCCCGAGCGAGGGCGACCCGCTGGGCCTGCCCGCCCGAGAGCTGGCCCGGATAGCGGGCGGCGAAGCCGGTCAGGCCGACCAGATCGAGATACTCGCCGACCCGCCGACGGACCTCGTCGCCGGGCAGGCTCTCCATCTTCAGTCCGAAGGCGACGTTGTCCTCGACCGTCAGGTGGGGGAACAGGGCGTAGCTCTGGAAGACCGTGTTGACGTTGCGCTTGTGGGGCGGCAGGTCGTTGACCCGGCGGCCCTCGATCCGCAGCTCGCCCGAGGTCAGCGGCAGGAAGCCGCCGATGAGGTTGAGGGTCGTCGTCTTGCCGCAGCCCGACGGCCCGAGCAGGCAGAAGAACTCCCCGGCGTCGATCCGGAGCGATACGTCATCGAGCGCGACCGCCTCGCCGTAGCGCTTCGTCACGCCGACGAGCTCGACGATCGGCGCGGACCGGGTCGGCGCGGCCATCACGGCCACGGCCTCGGCGTCGGCGTCGGCCGCGGTGAGCGTCGTCACGGCCGGCAGCCGCAGGAACGCCGGACGACGAGATCCATCGGCAGGCGGACATGGACGGTCTCGCCATGGTCGTGCTCGAGGACGCGAAGAAGGAGCGAGGCGGCGACGTCCCCGATCTGGCGGTCGCGACGGGCGAGCGCGGTCAGCGGCGGGTCCATGAACGCCCCGGCGTCCCAGTCGTCGAACGAGACGATCGCGATCTCGTCCGGGATCCGGACGAGATGCTCGCGGAGGATCGCCAGCCCGCCGATCGCCATCGCCGCGTCGGCATAGACGATCGCCGAGGGACGCTCGCCGAGCGCGATGAGCGCCGCGGTCTCGCGACTGCCCGAGGCGTGGGTCCAGTCGCCGGAACGCTCGAGGTCCGGGTCACGGTCGAGGTCGTGGGCCGCCACCGCGAGCCGGAAGCCCGCCAGGCGCTCGGTGCCCGAGGTCTCCGTCCGGTAGCCGCCGACATAGCCGATCCGGCGATGTCCGTGGACCACCGCGAGATGCTCGACGAGCGACCGGATCCCGCCTTCGTTCTCGAGCGCAGCGGAGCCGTCGCCGATGCCCTCGGCGATGTTGTCGAAGAAGACGATCGGCGGTCGGACCCGTGGGTCGAGCCGCCGGACCGAGGCGCCGGCCTGGTCGGTCGAGCACAGGACGATCCCGTCCACCTGCTGGCTCACCAGCGCTCGCAGGGCATCGTCCTCGCGCTCGGGCCGCTCATCCGTGTCGAGCAGCGCGACCCGGTAGCCGGCCGACTCGAGGCGGTGCTGGGCGCCCTTCAAGGCGTTCGCGTAGAACGGCGAGCTGATGTCCGGGACGATGAAGCCGATGATGCCGGTGTGCTGGAGCCGCAGCGACCGGCCGACGGCCGACGGCTGGAAGTCGAGCTGGTCGGCCGCGGCTTCGACCCGCAGACGGGTGTCGACGGCGACCTGACCGCGGCCCGTGAGCGCCCGTGAGGCGGTCGCGACGGAGACGCCCGCCTCGCGCGCCACGTCGACGAGCGTCGGGCGGCGGCGGTCGCGGGACACCACGCTCGACGGCGTGGTCGGGGCGGGCCCGTACGGCGCGGACCGGGTCATCGAGGCGGGACTGTAAACGTTTGCGGAACGATGTCAAGGCCTCGCCGTCGACGGCCCGCGAGGCGGGACGTCACCAGCCGCGAGACCAGGCGTCAGGCCGTCAGGCTCGCCCGGATCGGCCCGCCCAGGACGACGAGCGTCTCCTCGTCGAACGGCGCCGGCCAGTCGAACATCAGCTCCTCGACGCCGGCTTCGTGGTACGCCCGGAGCGCCGCCATCACGGTGTCTGGCGACCCGACGAACGGGTCTGCGGCCGCGACGCTGTCGGCCTCGTTCGGGCTCAGGCCGTGCCGCTGGAGGACCGCCGACAGGACGATCCGCGCCTCGGCCGGGTCGTCGCGGATGAGGACCGGCGCGGCACCGGCCGTCCGTCGGATCGACGCCGGGTCGCGGCCGACCTCGCGGGCCCGCATGTCGAGGATCGCCGCCTTCCGGGAGATCTCGTCGGGGCTGCCGCCGTCGGCGCTCCACGCGTCGGCGTAACGGGCGACGATCGGGATGGTCCGGCGCTCGCCGCTCCCGCCGATCAGCAGCGGCAGGCGGGCCTGGACCGGCGGCGGGTCGTTCACCGCGCCGTCGGCCGACCACCACCGACCCGCGCGGCTGACGGTCTCCCCATCGAGGAGCCCACGGCAGATCGCCGCCGCCTCGTCGAGCCGATCGAGCCGCTCGCCGACCGAGCGGGAAGTCGATCCCAAGGGCCCGATGCTCGGCCTCGAACCAGCCGGCCCCGAGCCCCAGGATCGCCCGACCGGACGAGGCGTGATCAAGCGCCGTGGCCTGCTTGACTAGTACGACCGGGTTCCGGTACCCAGCCCCCGAGACGAGGCATCCGAGACGGACCCGGGACGTCACGGCGGCCCAGCCGGACAGGATCGACCAGCCGTCGAAGATCGGGCCGGGCGGCGCCGGCCGCGGGCCATCGGGCCCGCCGACGAGGGGCACGAAGTGGTCGTTGCTCCAGACCGAGTCGAGACCGGCGGCCTCGGCGTCTCGGGCGGCGTCCATCAGCTCGTCCCAGGTGACGTGCTGACCCCAGACCTGGATCCCGAGGCGGAGCGGCGGGCGCACCGTCATCGGCCCGGCACGCCCGCGTCGGCCTCGACCTCGGCGACGCGGACCGGCCGATCCTCCGTCATCGAGCGGCGCGCCGCGATCGCGACCGCCAGCGCTCGCCGGCTGTCGCGCCCGTCGACCTCGACGTCGCGGTCCTCGGAGATCGCCCGGACGAACGCCCGGGCCTGCTCGGCCAGGGCGTCGCGGAAGCGCGCGACGGAGCCCGGCTGGGTGTCGATCGCGACCCGGCCGGCCGAGGCGAACGCTCCGCTCGCGAGTGGCAGCAAGCCGACGAAGACCGAGCCGTCCGGTCCCAGGACCTCGGTCCGGACGTCTTCGCCGTAGGCCGCGTTCCGGGTCAGCTCGACCGACCCGAGCGCGCCATCAACGAACCGCAGGCTCGCGACCGCATTGTCGACGTCGCCCATCGCGCCGAGCTCGTGGTCGACGAGCGCAGCGCCCCAGGCGTGGACCTCGGCCACCTCGCCCACCAGCCAGTGGGCCAGGTCGAACTCGTGGATCCCCATGTCGACCCAGATCCCGCCGCTCACGGCAGGGTCGCGGAATGACGGAGGGACGGGGTCGGTGTCGTATTGGAGGCTCTTGAACAGGGTCGGCCGGCCGATCGACCCGCCGGCGACCCGCTCGTGGGCACGTCGGTAGTCCGCGTCCCAGCGGCGCATGAGCCCCACCTGGAGCCGGACGCCGGCATCCGCGGCCGCGCCGATGGCGGCGTCGGTGTCCTCCAGGGTCATCGCCAGGGGCTTTTCGCACAGGATGTCCCGTCCGGCCGCCGCGGCCGCCCGGATGACGTCGAGATGACGGTGGCTGCTGACCGCGATGACGACCGCCTGGACGTCCGGGTCCTCGATCAGCGCCCGCGGGTCGTCGAAGGCCCGCGTCCCGAGCTCCCGGGCGAGCTGCTCCGCGGCCGGCCCCGCGACGTCGGCGACCCCGACCAGGCGCGCCTCCGGCACGGAGGCCGCGATGATCCGGGCATGGACGCTCCCTTGCCGGCCGGCCCCGATCACCCCGATCCCGATCCGTCCCATCGTCGCCAGCGTACGACGGCGGAGGGTCGCCCTGCGGCGGTCAGCCGATCGGCCCGAACCGCCCCGGATCGAACGTCGCCGGGATGGCGTCCGGCATCCCGAGGATCGCGTCGCTCACGATCCGTGCTGTCGCCGGGCCGGTCGAGATCCCCCACGGCCCGTGGCCTGCGGCGATCCACAGGCCGACGATCCCCGGGATGGGGCCGATGAGCGGGACGCCGTCGGCGGCGAGGGGGCGCGGACAGGCGCGGACCCCGAGCACCGGCGCGTCGCCGATCGCCGGGGCGAATGCCGCGGCCCGGCGGAGGATCGGCTCGGTCAGTGCGACCGGGTCCGGCTCCTCGTCGAGGAACGTCGAGCCGACACTGCTCCGGCCGGCAGCCGTCACGAGGCTCGAGCCGACGGCCGGCCCGCGGACCTCGCCGCCGCCGTCGGTCGATTCCTCGACACCGGCCTCCTCGAAGACGTGGCCCGGTGGTCGCTCGAGGGCGATGTCGACGACGACGCCCCACAGAGGCCGGATCGGGCGCCACCGGCCGCCCGGGTCGATGACGCCTGGCGACCACGGCCCGGCTGCGACGAGGACGATCCCGGCAGGCTCGAGCGGACCGCTGGGGCCGCCGAGTCGGACCCCCACGGCGCGGCCATCGACGATCTCCGGGCGGGCCACGACGGCGACCCGGATCGTCGCGCCGAAGGCCCGGGCGACCGCTTCGTACGAGCGCGTCGCGAGCGCGGGCGGCACCGGATAGCCGATCGAGGCGATCCGACAGGCCCAGACACCCGTCGCCAGCTCCGGCTCGAGTCGGCGGACCTCGTCCGGGTCGAGGAGCGTCGCCCCGGCATCCGGGAAGGCCGCCCTGATCGAGCGTACTTCGTCCTCCGCCGCGCCTCTCGCGTGAGCGACCACCAGGAGTCCGGCCGGCTCGGCCCCAAGCTGGAACGCGCCGTCCGTCAGCTCCTCGAGTTCGCGATACAGACCCAGGCTCTCGTGGTAGAGCGGCGAGAGGGCCGGGTCGAACGGCCGCTGGACGACGCCGCTGTTGCGCCCGGACGCTGCCGCCGCGATCGAGGTCCGCTCGTAGAGCGCCACGCTGACGCCGCGCCGGGCGAGCATCGCGGCGGTCGCCGTGCCGACGATCCCGCCGCCGATGATCGCGACGTCAGGCGGTCTCGCCGGGCGGTGCATGCTCACCGTGTCAGTGTGCCGCGGGCCGACGGGAAGGCGACCGTCCGCACATCCAGCCCGTGAGCGCTATGCTCCGCATTCGCACGCTGCGCCGGAGGGCCGCTCGGGGCGGAAGGCGGTTGCGCTCGACGTTCCAGTCGACCGTGGAGGAGGGGCCGATGTCTCGGCGTCGCATGGGGCCCGCGCGGCTCGCGGCGGTGATCAGCGTCCTGCTCGTCGGCGTGCCCTGGGTCGCGTCGGCCCCGCCGTCGGCCGATGCGAGTCCGCCTTCGTGCCTCGCGGAGCACCTGCCGACCGGATTCCAGATGTTCGCCGTCGACGATACGGTCGACCCCGATCACAGCACGTATCTCACTGATCCGATGACCGGGAGCATGTCCGTCCCGGCGACCGCGCTGACAAAAAACGACTACACCCAGTTCGGGAACACGACCAGTCCACTGCCCGCTGCCGAGATCGAATCCGGCAACTTCACCGCCCAACTCCACAAAGTGCCGCGTCACGCAGCCACATTCGACCTCCATCCGGACGGATCGTTCACCTATCGACCGATCGCCGGGTATTGGGGCGGCGACAGTTTCGAGTACTTCTGGTTCTGGGATGGGCTCTGCTCCGGTTCCGCCACAGTGACCATCGAACCACTTTTCAAGGGCCGGACGCACAGCGATCAGTTCACGGTCTACCAGGGCGAGACGTACGACCCGATACCGATCTGCGAGAGCATCGGCGTCTGCGGCGTCCTCGGGAACGACGAAAACCTGGGAGGAACGAGCCACACGCTCGTCTGGCATCCCGACGCAGCCTTGTCGCTTGTGTACCAGGTCGGGTGGACGAGGAACACCCAACACGGAACGCTGATGCTGCGCAATGACGGGTCGTTCGCCTACACGCCCAACCCCGGCTTCCAGGGTACGGACGGGTTCTACTACGGGGTGTACCAGCCCAACACCGGGCCGGGTGCCAAGGTCCGGGCGTACGGCCCGTATAAGGGACTCACCGCGGTGGTGACGATCAGTGTCGTCCCGAAGCCTGTCACCGCTGCCTACACCGACGGCGTCGCTGCCACCGAGGACACGCCACTTTCGATCCCACCCAGCACGCTGCTTGCCAACGACACGAATGCCTTCGAGGTCTTCGGTGTCGCGGGCTATCCGGACGTCGTCAACACTCGGCCTGCGACTGCCCGGACGCAGCATGGGACGCTGTCGATCACCTGGCACGAACTGGGGCCGGGAACGGGCGTCTACTGGGTGACCGGCGTGCAATACACGCCGGATCCGGACTACGCAGGTCCCGATCGGTTCCCCTACACAGCCGAAGACAGCGCTCCTGGCAGCCACGTATCCGATTCGTGGGTCAGCATCGATGTCGCCAACGTCGCCGATCCTCCGGCACCCGACTTCGACGATGGCGTGACGAAGTTCGGGTCCCCGTTGACCGTCGACATCCTGGCGAATGATCGAGACCCCGACGGTGACCTCGACCCATCGACCGTCGCGCTCAAGGACAACCCCTATGCCGATGGCCGATTCGTCCTCAACCCGGACCACACCCTGACCCTCACGCCACCGGCTGGGACCTGGGGCGTGATGGGCCTTCACTACACCGTCAAGGACCTGACCGGTCTGTCGGGCCAGGCGACCGTCCAGCTCTTCGTCTCGCCGCTCCGCGACGACGCGTACTCCGTCAACGAGGACACGACACTCACGTCGTCCGGGCTCGGCGTCAGGGCGAACGACGCTCCTCCGACCACTCCGGTGAACGTCGTCGTCGCCACCCCGCCGACCCACGGCGAACTCGCCCTGGATCCATCCGGGACATTCACGTACACCCCGGATGCCGACTACTTCGGGCCGGATTCCTTCACCTACAAGCTGACCTCCGGCTATGACGGCAATTCCTGGGTCGACCATGACCGCGACCGTTTCGATCGACGTGAAACCGGTCCCGGACAGCCCGACGGTCTTCCTCGCCCCTGCGTGCGCCGTCGATGCCCTGGGACCCGGCGAGGAGTGCTCGCCCGACGAGGACATCCGGGATGTCTCGGCGGGGACGCCCGTCCGACTCCGCGGCTACGTCCTGGACCCGGACGCCGCGGCGGGCACACTGATCGTCGATTGGGGTGACGGAACGACGCCGGAGGAGATCGGCTATCCATGCACGCCCGGCCTCGGCTGCGGGACGCCGGCATGGTTCGCCGAAACGTGGGAGTCGTGCGACACGACCTGCCCGGATCGGCTGTACGTCGACCTCCAGCATGACTACGTCGCGAACGGCTATGGCACGCCGGACTTCTACCGGATCACCGCACATGCCGTGGAGGGCGGCTCGCCCGGTCCGAACGTTGAGGCGGCCGCGAAGGTGACGTTCTCGAGCGAGTCGAACCCACCGACCGTGACCGCCCCGGTGGCTTCGGTCCGGACCGGCGGCCAAGTCTCCGGCGCCGTGGTGCCCGTTCGCGCGACGTGGTCCGGATCGGACTCGGGCTCCGGGATCCACCATTACCGATTTCGAGCGGCGGCTCGACAACGGCTCCTTCGTGCCTCTCGCCACTGTCACGCCGCCGTCGGCCGACACGACCATGACGGCCGGCACGACGTACACCTTCCGGACCACGGCCTTCGATCTCGACGCGAACCAGAGTCCTGCGGCGACCGGTCCGCGGCTCCGACCCGGCGTGCTCCAGACGTCGAACCCGCGCGTGACGCACAGCGCGTCCTGGACCACGGCGACCGGATCCTCCTTCTCGGGCGGTTCGGCGCTGTCATCCACGACGAACGGCGCCTACTCGACCTTCACCTTCACCGGCCGCTCGCTCGGCCTCGTCACCTCGACGGGTCCATCGAACGGCGCATACAAGGTCTATGTCGACGGGACCCTGTCCGCGACCGTCGACACGTTCGCCGCCAGCGCGAAGACCCGCGTCGTGACCTGGTCCTCGACGTGGGCCACGACCGGGACCCACACGATCAAGGTCCTGGTCCTCGGAACGGTCGGCCGGCCCACGGTCGTGTTCGACGCGATCGCCGGCCTCTACGCCGACACGACCGCTCCGAAGGTGACTGCACCAGTCGCAACGATCCATGCGGGTGCCACCCTGTCCGGCACGGCGATCCCGATCACGGTCTCGTGGACCGGTGCCGACGATGCGACCGGCTCCGGCATCGACCACTACGAGCTCGCGAAGACCACCGATGGCACGACCTGGACGACGATCTCGTCGGCGCTCACGGCGCCGACCCGCGACACGACCGTGTCATCGACCACGACCCGGTTCCGGGTCAGGGCTGTCGACCTCGCTGGCAACGCCTCGGCCTGGGTCGAGGGTCAGGACGTTACGGCGGGGCTCGTCCAGGACACCGACCCGGGCTTCACCCGAACGGGTACGTGGACGGCGTCGACATCGTCCAGCTACTCCGGCGGCAGCGTCCGCTGGGCCTCGACCGCCGGGGCGACTTCCTGGTACACGGTCATCGCCCGGTCGTTCGGGGTGGTCTCGACGCTCGCGCCGGGCCACGGCAAGGTGCAGATCTACGTCGATGGGGTGCTCCAGGCGACCGTCGACACGAACGCCGCGAGCGACGACGTATCGCGCGCTGATCTGGCAGCGGACCTACGCCAGCATCGGCACGCACACGATCAGGCTCGTGGTCGTCGGCACCGTGGGTCGCCCGCGCTTCGACCTCGACGCGCTCGCTGTCTCCTGAGCGTTCGATCGACCGGATGACCGGCAGATCGATGAAGACCGCGCGTTCCTAGGCGGCGACGCGACCCGCGGCCGCGGCCTCGTCGGCAGCGACCTCGATCTCGAGGGTGATGTCCCGGCTGACGAGCCAGCCGCCCGTCTCGAGGGCGACGTTCCAGTCGAGCCCCCAGAGCGTCCGGTCGAGCTTGGTCCGGGCGGTCAGGCCGACATGGCGACCGCCGCGCATCCCCGGGACGATGCCATCGACGGTCACGTCGAAGGTCGCCGGGCGGGTGACGTCCCGGATCGTCAGGTCACCGGTCACGCGGTAGGCGTCGCCGCCCCGCGACTCGATCGCGGTCGAGACGAAGCGGATCTCCGGGTACCGCCCGACGTCGAAGAAATCGGCCGACCGGAGATGGTCGTCGCGGGCCCCGAAGTGGGTGTCGATGCTCGCCGCCGCGACCCGGAAGGCGCCCCGCGAATGGGTCGGCTGGGCCTCGTCGAGCTCGATCGTTCCCTCGATATCGGTGAACGTGCCGCGGACGGTGGTGACCATCATGTGCTTGGCGGAGAAGGAGATCTGGGTGTGTGCGCGGTCGAGCGTCCAGGTGCTCATGGTGTCGTCGTGTGATCCTCCGGCGGTCGTTCCGATACGGCCGCCACGTCGCTGTGGTTGACTGCGCAACTATCTCACGGTATCGTTGCGTCGTCAACGACCGCGCGTCAGGTCGTTGCACGGCGTACGATCTTGGACGACTGATCGCGCCGAGGATGGCGCCGCTTTCGAGCACCGGATCCGCATGCCGACAGAACCGACGCCCGCGCTTTCGGCGGACGACCCGCGCCTCGACGCCTGGCGGGCGTTCCTTGAGGCGCACGCCCGCGTCTCGCGGCGCCTCGACGACGAGCTCCGCGCCGAGCACGGGCTGTCGCTCGCCGAATACGACGCGCTGCTGCAGCTCGCCCGGGCCCCCGGCCGCCGTCTCCGGATGAACATCCTGGCCGACCGGGTGATCCTGTCGCGTTCGGGTGTCACGCGGCTCATCGACCGGCTCGAGGCCGACGGCCTGGTGGGCCGGGTCGCCTGCTCGTCCGACGCCCGAGGCGCCGAGGCGGTCCTGACCCAGACGGGTATCCACCGCCTCCGCGCGGCATCGCGGACGCACCTGCGCGGCATCGAGCATCACTTCCTCGCGGTCGTCGGCAAGGACGATCTCGTCGCGATCTCCCGCTCGCTCGGTGGCGTGGCGGCGCATGCCTGCGAGGGCGTGCCCGAGGGGACCGGCCCGACGCGCAGCGGCGCCGGCCGGCTGTCGCTCGGCCGTCCGCCCGTCGCGCGCCAGGCCGACCTGACGGACGCGTCCCGTCGTTCGGGCACGCTCCGGACGGGCACGAGCGGCTTCGCCTATCCGGCCTGGTCCCCGCGCTTCTATCCCGCCGGCCTGAGGGGCGATCGGCTGCTCGAGTCCTACTCCTCGCGACTGGCCGCCTGCGAGCTGAACAACACGTTCTATCGCCGCCCGACGGTCGAGCGCCTGGCGGCCTGGCGCGACGCGACGCCCGACGGGTTCCGCTTCTCGGTCAAGGCCCAGAAGGGCGCCACGTGGCGGGCGATGGGCGGTGACCCGGCCGGGCCGTCCGAGCCGATCGGCTGGCTCACCGCGGACCTGCCCACCCTCGGGTCACGGCTCGGGACGGTGATGTTCCGGCTGCCGGACCCGATGGCCCGCGACGACGCGAAGCTCGGCGCGTTCCTCGGAGCATGGCCCCGCGACGTGCCGCTGACGGTCGAGCTGGTCGACCCGTCGTGGCACGTCGATGAGACCTTCGCCGCGCTCCGGACCGCCGGCGCAGTGCTCTGCACGACCGAGATCGACGACGCGCCGGCGCCCGACCTGCGGGTCACCGGGCCGTTCCTCTACCTGCGGCTGCGGCGGACCGCCTATGAGGCGGACGACATCGCCGCCTGGGCGGACCGCCTCGTCCCGTTCCTCGACGACGGCCTCGACGTCTATGCCTTCTTCCGCCACGACGAGACGGGCGAGGGCGCGATCCGGGCGATGGCCCTCGCCGAGGCCGTCGCCGCTCGCCTCGCCTGAGGCCCCTCGCCGCCTGAGGCCCCCCCGCCTGGGCCCGCGCGCCTAGGCTGAGACCGCGCGCGAGCCCTCGGCCGGCCCGAAGAAGACGAGCAGCCGAAGATCCTCCTCGATCGTGTGGAAGCGGTGTGGGACGGTCGCGGCGACGAACACGAGCGAGCCCGGCCGGACCGGCCGGTCCTCGTCGCCGACCGTGACCGTCGCCCGGCCTGCGATCACGTAGTACAGCTCGTCTTCGGCGTGAGGCGATTGCGGGTCGGTGCCGCCGGCCGGCAGCTCGTAGATCCCGGCCGACAGGTCGGGGACGCTGAGGAACTCGAGATACAGGCGTCCCTCGGCGACGCGTCGTGCGATCAGGTCATCGAGCTCGAAGGCGTCCATGGCTGTCCCTCGCCGTCCGTCGTGGCCGGTCGCGAGCCCGGCACCTGAGGATGATGGCGGAGACGGGAGGTCGAGCGCGCGATGGTGCCTGCCGAGGGCGCCCTCGGCGGGATCAGGGCATGATCCGGCGATGACCCGTCTCGTGCGGACCTTCGCCGTGCTCGGCGTGTCGATCCTGATCACGGCCTGTGGAGGGAGCGCGACGCCCGCACCGCCCGGGTCGCCGGCCGTGCCCTCGGGGAGTCCCGCCGACGCCCCGCTCGCGCCGAAGCCGTTCGTCACCGGTCTCGCCAGCCCGCTCGGGATCACGAACGCCGGCGACGGGTCGGACCGCCTGTTCGTCGTCGAGCAGCGGGGGCGGATCCGGATCATCCGCGACGGCAGCCTGGTCGCGACGCCGTTCCTCGACATCGTCGGACGGATCAACGCGGGCGGCGAGCGCGGCCTGCTCGGCCTGGCCTTCCCGCCGGGGTTCGGACGGACGACCCGGGAGTTCTACGTCGATTACACCGACCTTCGGGGTGACACCGTGATCTCCGGGTTCACGGTCCCGCCGGTCGATCCGGACGCCGCCGACCCGGGCAGCGAGCGGGTCCTCCTGCGGATCGACCCAGCCCTATCCGAACCACAACGGCGGGGCCCTCGCGTTCGGGCCGGACGGCGACCTGTACATCGGGATGGGGGACGGCGGCTCGGGCGGCGATCCGCAGGGCAACGGCCAGTCGCTGGACACGCTGCTCGGCAAGATCCTCCGGATCTCCGTCGCCCCCGGCGGCGGGAGGGCGTACACGATCCCGACCGACAACCCGTTCGCCGGGGGTGGCGGCAAGCCGGAGATCTGGACCTACGGGATGCGGAACCCGTGGCGGCTCACGTTCGACCGGGCGACCGGCGACCTGTGGATCGGAGACGTCGGCCAGGGGGCGTGGGAGGAGATCGACCGGGCGCCCGCCGCCGACGGAGGCGGCAAGGGCCTCGACTACGGCTGGAACATCATGGAGGGGCGGGCCTGCTACGAACCGTCGAGCGGCTGCGACGAGACCGGCCTGGCGCTGCCGGTCGCGGTCTACGGTCACGACGTCGGCTGCAGCGTGACCGGCGGCTACGTCTATCGCGGGACGGCGATGCCCGACCTGGTCGGGACGTACCTGTTCTCGGATTACTGCTCGGGCCGGCTGTGGGCGCTCACCGCCGACGGCCCGGACCAGCAGGATCCGCGGGTCGTCGGCGAGACCGATTCGAACATCAGCTCGTTCGGCGAGGACGAGGCCGGCGAGCTGTACCTGGCCGACATCGCGGGTGGTCGCATCCTGGCATTGACCAGCGGAGGCTGACCGGACCGCCGACCCCGAGGCGACCCGAGGCGCCCCCGAGCTGCCGGATCGCCGAGCGCTACACCGGCCGACCCGGAGACAGACAGACGGGGCGTGCCGCGGATGCAGCACGCCCCGTCCGGGTCTCGGGGACCCACGGTCGGTTCGACGGGCGGTCCCGCCGTGCAGCGGCGGGACCGTGGTCGACGGGCCTAGCGGTCCCGACGATCCCGTCGGCGGACCCGCTCCGGCGTCGGGGTGATGATCCCGATGCCGAGAGTGAGGCCGGCAAGGAGGAGCAGGACCAGCATCAGGGCGAAGCCTGGGTTGGCCGGAGCCTGCGGGGTGTCGAGGGTGTCGGTCGGCGGCGGCGTCAGCGGCGAGACCGGCGACTTGACGAAGACGGAGCTGTCGTCGCTGTCGGGCGAGGTCTCGTTGCTGTCGATCGTCGCGACGTTGACGAGCGGCTGGGCGAGGTCGGCGGCGCCGTCCTCCACCAGGCCGTCGTAGCTGAGGCTGCCATCGCCCGTGACCGAGTCAGCCGTCCAGGTGAGCGTCCGGGTGTCGGCGTCGTAGCCGACGAAGGTGAACTCGTCGTTGCTGCTCGCCGAGCCATCGACATAGCCGATGCCGTCGGGCAGGACGTCGGTGATCACCGCGCCGGTGACGGGGTCGCCGGTCAGGGTGTAGGCGAGGGTGTACGTGACCGTGTCACCCTCTTCGGCCGTCGGCAGCTGGGCGGTCGTGCCGTCGCCGAGGTCGATCGTCTCGACCGGGGCGTCGTTCGACTTGTCGATCACCAGACCGAACGCGGGCGTCTGCGGGACGGTGGTCGTCACGCTGTCGCCGACCGGCGCGGTCTCGGCGCTGTCGATCGTCACGGTATTGGTCAGGTCGGTGTCGCGGGCAGCGGTGTCGGCGACGACCGCCTGGTAGGTGACGCTGCCCGACGTGGTGACCGAGTCGGCCGTCCAGGTCAGGGTCCGCGTCGCGTCGTCATAGCTGACGAAGGTGAACTCATCGTTGCTCGTGGCGCTGTCGTCCTGGTAGGTCAGGCCGGCCGGCAGGACGTCGGTGATGACGCCGTCGGTGACGGGTCCGTCGGTCAGGGTGTAGTCGAGGGTATAGGTGAGGGTGTCGCCGACCAGCGCGATCGGCATCCCGCCGTCGGTCGTGCCACCGGTGTTCCCGGCCATCGACTTCTCGATCGTCAGGCCCGGCACACGGACCGTCGCGGTGTCGTCATCGCACAGGTCGTCGGCGACGTTCACAGGCGAGTCGAGCGAGGTCGGGGCGCGGTCGGCCTGGTCGGAGCTCGTCGGGCCGATCGCGACGCAGAACGTCGCGGTGTTCGTCTGCTCACCGGTCGACGCGTCGGCGTCGATCGTCACGTCGTAGCCGATGGTCGCGGCCGGATCGCCGGACATCGGCGAGTCGAACGTCCAGGTGAGGGTCCGGCCGTCGTCGCTGACGCTGAAGTCAGCGGCCGCCGGGTCGGACGTCTGGCTGCCATCGACGTACGTCTGGCCGTCCGGCAGGACGTCGGTCACCGTGCCCGACGCGACCACACCCGCGACGAAGACGTCGATCGAGTAGTGGACGGTCTGGCCCGGGCCCGCGACCTCGGCGCTGGCCGTCTTGTCGATGTCGATGTCGGGGCAGACGACCTCTTCGGCGGCGCTGTCGTCATCGACCTGTTCCTGGTCCTGGAAGAGGGTGGCCGAGTTCGGCACGGTGCCGCAGTCGTCCTGGTCGGTCGCCGCCACGATGTGGACGGCGTTCATCGTGTGGGCGGCGAGGTCACCGGCGAACGACAGGCTGCCGTCCGCGATCGTCCAGCCGCCGTCCTGGGAGGCGATCGTCCAGTCGAAGCCGGCCGGCAGCACGTCGCTGGCGGTCAGGCCCGCGGCGGTCCCGTTGCCGTTGTTCGCGATCGTGATCGTGAAGCCGATCTGGTCGCCGGCGTTGACCGGGTCCGCATGGTCGGCCGTCTTGCCGATGAGCAGGTCGGGGCACAGGACCTCGACGGTCGCGTCATCGGAGTTCGGGAGGGGGGCGTCGGCCGGCTCATTGTCGGCTGCGACGACGACGCTGTTGTCGAGGTTGAAGTCGCCCTCGGCACAGGCGGCGACCTGGGTCTCGCCGCTGACGTGGATGCGCACGTGGTTCGTGTCGCCCTCACCCGCGGGCGGCAGGTCGCCGAGATCGCAGGTCAGGACGCCGTCGGCGATCGAGCAGTCGATCCCGGCGGGCTCGGTGCCGTCGACGGTCCAGGCGACGCCGGCCGGCAGCGTGTCCGAGACGGTCACGCCGCGGGCCATGCCGGGTCCGCCGTTCCAGACATCGATCGTGAAGGAGGCGACCTCACCCGCGTTGATCGGGCTGACGTCGGCCGTCTTCTCGACGGTGATGTCCGGGCACAGGATGTCGACCGAGTCGGAGGCCTCGGCGGAGCCGTCGTTGGTGGTCGAGACCGAGGCCGAGTTGGTGACCGTGGCGCAGTCGGCCGCGGTCGTGTCGGCGACGATGTGGACCGTCGAGGAGGCCTTCGAGGCGAGGCTGGCCGGACCGAAGACCAGGTGGCCCTGGTCGATCGACCAGCCGCCGTCCTGGGACTCGATCGCCCAGCTGAAGCCGGCCGGCAGCGGGTCGTCGACGGTGACGCCCTTGGCCGTGCCCGCCCCGCTGTTCGAGACGCTGACGGTGAAGCCGATCTGATCGCCCGCGCTGACCGAGCCCGCGTCGGCGACCTTGGTCAGGTCGATGAAGGCGCACAGGACGTCGGTCGAGTCGGAGGCGCTGTCGTTCGAGGTCGCCGACTCGGGCTCGTTGGCCGCGCCGACGGTGACCGTGTTGCTGACCGTGCCGCAGTCGGCGGCGGTCGTGTCACGGACGATGTGGACCGAGGAGCTGGCATCGGGATCGAGGTCGCCGGCGAAGCTGAGCACGCCGTTCTCGATCTTCCAGCCGCCGTCCTGGGACTCGATCGTCCAGCCGGCGCCCGGCAGGGTGTCGGTCGCGAACGCGGCCTTGGCCACGCCCTCGCCGGCATTGCTGATCGTGATGGTGAAGCCGATCGGGTCGCCCGCGCTGACGGAGTCCGCATCGGCGACCTTCGTCACCCGGACGTCCGGGCACAGGATGTCGACCGAGTCGGAGGCCTCGGCGGAGCCGTCGTTGGTGGTCGAGACCGAGGCCGAGTTGGTGACCGTGGCGCAGTCGGCCGCGGTCGTGTCGGCGACGATGTGGACCGTCGAGGAGGCCTTCGAGGCGAGGCTGGCCGGACCGAAGACCAGGTGGCCCTGGTCGATCGACCAGCCGCCGTCCTGGGACTCGATCGCCCAGCTGAAGCCGGCCGGCAGCGGGTCGTCGACGGTGACGCCCTTGGCCGTGCCCGCCCCGCTGTTCGAGACGCTGACGGTGAAGCCGATCTGATCGCCCGCGCTGACCGAGCCCGCGTCGGCGACCTTGGTCAGGTCGATGAAGGCGCACAGGACGTCGGTCGAGTCGGAGGCGCTGTCGTTCGAGGTCGCCGACTCGGGCTCGTTGGCCGCGCCGACGGTGACCGTGTTGCTGACCGTGCCGCAGTCGGCGGCGGTCGTGTCACGGACGATGTGGACCGAGGAGCTGGCATCGGGATCGAGGTCGCCGGCGAAGCTGAGCACGCCGTTCTCGATCTTCCAGCCGCCGTCCTGGGACTCGATCGTCCAGCCGGCGCCCGGCAGGGTGTCGGTCGCGAACGCGGCCTTGGCCACGCCCTCGCCGGCATTGCTGATCGTGATGGTGAAGCCGATCGGGTCGCCCGCGCTGACGGAGTCCGCATCGGCGACCTTCGTCACCCGGACGTCCGGGCAGAGGACCTCCTCGGCCGCAGAGTCGTCATCGACCTGCTGACCGGCCAGCGATGCCGTCGCCGCGTTGGGGACGAGGCCGCACTGGCTGGCGTTCGTGTCGGCGACGACGTGGACGGCCCTGGTCGAGTGGCCGGCGAGCGTCGCCGGGCCCCACACGAGGTGACCCTGCGGGGTGATCGACCAGCCGCCGTCCTGGGACTCGATCATCCAGGCGAAGCCGCTCGGAAGGACGTCGTCCGCGGAGGCGCTGAAAGCCGAGCCGGCGCCGGTGTTGGCGATCGTCACGGTGAACCCGATCCGGTCGCCGGCCGACACGCCGTCGGGATGGTCAGCCGTCTTGGAGATGCCGACGACCGGGCAATCGACCTCGATCGAGGCCGACGCGGTGTCGTTCGCGCCGTCCTGCGCCAGCTCGTTCGTTGCGTGGACGGTCACGGTGTTGTCGAGGCCCGCGCAGTCGGCGAAGTCGGTCTCGCCGGCGACGTGGATGACGATCGCGTTCTGGGCCCCCTGGGCCAGCGACGCGAAGGTGCAGTCGAGGGTGCCCGCGTCGATGGCGCAGCCAGCGACCGGCGCATCGAGCGCCCAGTCGACGCCCGCCGGAAGCGGGTCATGGACGGTGACGTTCTTCGCGACGCCCGGGCCGAGGTTCGTGACGGTGATCGTGAATGACGCCGTCTCGCCCGCGGAGATCGGGCTCTGGTCGGCCGTCTTGGCGACGCTGATATCCGGGCAGAGGATGCTGACGAACGCGGAGGCCGAGTTCGCCTGGCTGCTCTGCGGCTCGTTGGTCGCGAAGCCGGTGACCGTGTTGTCCACGACATCGCAGTCGGCCGACGAGGAGATCCGGACGACGTGGACCGTCCGGCTCTGGCCGTTGGCCAGGTCCGCCGGCCCGAAGGTCAGGACGTTGCCGCTGAGCTTCCAGCCGTTCGCGGCGCCGTCGATCGACCAGCCCGAGCCGGGCAGGGTGTCGGTCGCCTGGGCGCCGTGCGCGGTCCCCGCGCCGGTGTTGCTGATCGTGACGTCGAACCCGATCTGGTCACCGGCACTGACCGGGCCGGCCGGGTCCGCCGACTTGGCGACATGGATGTCCGGGCACTGGACCGTGACCGAGGCATTCGCCGTGTTGTTCTGGCTCGCCGTCGGCTCGTTCGTCGCGAAGCCGGCGACGGTGTTCGGGACGACGCCGCAGTCGGCGGCGGCCGAGGCGCGCTGGACATGGACGGTCCGGGAGGCCCCGGAGGCGAGGGTCGCCGGGCCGAAGGTCAGGCTCGTGCCGCTGAGGCTCCAGCCATTGGCCGGGCCGACGATCGCCCAGCCCGTGCCGGGCAGGGTATCGGATGCCTGGGCGCCCGACGCGGAGCCGGGGCCGCTGTTGCTGATCGTGACGTCGAAGCCGATCGTGTCGCCGGCGCTGACCGGGCCCGACCGGGCTCGCCGACTTGGCGACATGGATGTCGGGGCACTGGACGGTGACGGTCGCCGATGCGTTGCCGGAGCCGTCGTTCGTCGTCGTGAACGACGCGGTGTTCTGGACGGTGCCGCAGTCGGCGGCGTCGGTCGTCCCGACGACGTGGGCGGCGCTGGTGGCGCCGGCTGCGAGCGTCGCGGGCCCGAACTTCAGGACCCCGCCGACGATCGACCAGCCGGCCGAGGCCGGGCTGATCTGCCAGCCGGAGATGTTCGCCGGAAGGGTGTCGTTGACGGTGACGCCACGCGCCTCACCGTCGCCCGTGTTCTTCACGGTCACGGTGAAGCCGATCTGGCCGCCGGCGCTCACGGTCGAGGCGTCGGCCTCCTTCGTGATGCCGACCGAGCCACACAGCACGTCGATCGCGCCGGCGTCGGTGTCATCAGCCTTGTTCGCCTGCGGCTCGTTCGTCGAGGCGACGGTGGCGACGTTGTTGATCACGGCGCAGTCCGCGCCGCTCGTCGGAGCGGTCAGGGTGATCGTCCGGGTCGCGCCCTGGGCGAGGTCGCCGAACGAGCAGTGGAGCTTGTCCGGGCTCGGGGCGGTGTCGATCGAGCAGCTCCCGGCGTTCGCGCCGCCGAGGCTCCAGGTGTAGCCGGCCGGCAGCGGGTCGTCGAGGGTGACGCCCGTGGCGATGCCCGGGCCCTGGTTGGCCACGACGATCGTGAAGACCGCGTTGTCACCGGCCTGGACGGCACCGCTATCGGGTGTCTTCTGGACCGTGACGTTCGGGCAGACGACGGTCACCGAGGCGTCGGCCGAGCCGGTGCCGTCGTTGCCGGTCGTGAAGCTGGCCGTGTTCTGGATCGTCGCGCACGAGACGCCCGTCGTCCCGCTCTGGACGTGGACGGTCATCGTCGCGCCGACCGCCAAGCTGGCGATCGTGCAGGTGAGCTTCTCGGAGCCGACCGCGCCGCTGATGGCGCAGCCGCTGACCGCCGGGTTGATCGACCAGTCGAGGCCCGGCCCACCCGGCAGGTTGTCGGTCACGACGACGTTCGTCGCGGCCTTGCCACCGGCGTTCTTCACGGCGATGTCGAAGCCGATCGTGCCGCCCGCGCCGATCGGGCCGACGGGGTTGGCCGTCTTCGAGATCTGGACGGACGGGGGCGGGCAGCCGATGGCGGTGAACAGGTCGCCGACGAAGTCGGAGAAGTCGGAGTCCATGAACGATCCGCCGCCGATCTCGGTCATGACGTGGCTCGCCCACTGCGAGCGGCCCGCCTCGGAGAACGGCATGCTCGTGTCGCCGGGATCGGTCGGGGTGCTGAGGTAGACGGCCTCGACGACGTACTTCGTCGCGCCGGAGCCGGCCCGGGCGGTGTCGGCCGCGGTGATCGCCGCGTTCGCGCCCTGGAGCCACGTCTCGGGGATGCTCAGGTCGTCGCTGTGGGTGTTCGGCTTGTTCGGCGAGCCGTCGGTGACGACGAACATGATGTTCGGGACGCCGGCTCGATCGTTCGCGTTGTTCGAGATGCCGGTCGTGATGCCGCTGCTCGTCGGGGTCAGCCCGGTCGGGCCAGACAGGCCATCGATCGGTCCGTTCGCCGCGGTGAACGCGGCGGCCTGGACGTAGCCGCTCGTCAGCGCCGAGGAGCTCGAGCCGTTGAAGCGGCTGGCCGAGTAACGACCATCACCGCCGGCGCTCTGGAAGGCGTTGACGAAGCCGAGGATGCCGGCCTTCAGGTCGGGCAGGTTCGAGGGCAGGCTGCCCTGGGCGCCGATCGAGCCGGACATGTCGACGATGAAGTTGAAGTCCGCGGTGTCGCAGACGGCGCTCGTCAGCGGGGCGTTGGTCGTGCCGTCATTGATCGTCCGGTAGGTGATCTTCGCGGCGACGTAGTCGACCTTCACGAAGTCCGTCCCGGTCGTACAGCCGGTGCCGGCGTTGGCCCGCAGCTCGAGCCGGAACGTCGACCCGGTGAGCTCCGTGGGATCCCACGACCGGCCCCACGTGTCGGTGGCGCTGCCGAGGGTGTAGGTCCCGAGGGCACTGGTCGTCAGGCTGGCCGTCTTGCGGCTCGTCCAGGACGACCCGCCGTCGGGCGAGAGCCGGACCTGGAGCTGGCAGCCAGAGGTGTCGGTCGTCGACGCGGACGCCTCGACGGCGATGCCGTCGATGATCGATCCGGCCGGCACGCCGAACGAGAACCCGGTATACCCCTGGTCCTCGTCGTCCGCGTCGGCGTTCGCGACGGTCCCACCCTCGGCGAGCGCACCGCCCGGGTTGTCCCAGGCGCCGCCGGTCACGGCGGAGCCGGGGAACGAGAAGCCCGCCGACACGGCGAGCGTCGACTTCGGCGCCGCCAGGTTGACGGACTGCAGCACGAGGGAGAACAGGAAGAGCGCGATCCAGGTCGAGGTGATGGCCCGCCTGGACCTCACTCCGACCTGGCGCCAGAGACCCCGAGACACGATGTGGTTCCTCCGATCCCCGAGATCGAGAGGGGGTGCGACACCCCTCACCAGTCGATCCGACGTGGTTGGGTCAGGGGCTCGCGACACCGCCCCCGGCGACGATGTCTGCCAGGACGTGGGTACTGCCCGGTCCTGGGTCGCCGGCGCACTCTAGTCGGGCAGGTACCGCCATCGGTACTGCTCACGAATCGTCCGGTCCAGCACGCTGTCCATCAGACCCCACCGGACCGCGGTGCGCGGGATGATCGAATTCGGTGTCGCGCCGCACCAAGGTCCTAGGACCCGGCGGAGGGCACACTCGGAGGGCTGGGCGGAGGCCCCACGCAGAGGCTCAGGCGGGAGCGATCTCGAACGAGGCGAGGATCGAGACGCTGACCTCGTCGGTGCCGGCCTCGACCGGCGTCGGGGCCGCGTCGGCGACCGCCATCGCCCGGGCCTTCATCAGCGTGGGTCGCGGACCGGGGACCCCACCGACCTCCGAGATCGCGACGACGCCACCGAGGGTCACGCCCGCCTCCGCGGCCAGGGCTCCGGCTTTCGCGCGGGCGTCCTGGACCGCGGCGACCCGGGCCGCGGACTCGGCGGCCGCCGGGTCGCCGGTCCGGAACGCGACCCCATCGAGGGTCGTCGCGCCGGCGGCCAGGGCATCGTCGATGACGGTCCCGAGGGCATCGAGCGACCGGACGGTGACGGTGTACTGGTGGATCACCTGCTGACCGGTCAGCCTCGGCTGACCGCCGGAGTAGTCGTACTGGGGCTGGACCTGGAGCGTGGCCGTCCGGACATCGGCCTGGGCGACCCCGGCCGCGACGACCGCGTCGAGGATCCGCCGCGCGGCCTCGGCCGCGGCCTGGCGCGCGTCGCCGACGGTCGGGCGGGTGACGCTGACACCGAGGCGGACGTCGGCGACGTCGGGGACGACGACGACGCGACCCTGGCCGGTGACGGTGATCGTGCGCTTCATGCGGTCCCTCGCCTTGACTCCTGCGGTCCCGGGCGTCGCGCCGGACGGACCCGCAGCGTACCCGGTCAGTGACGTCGGTCGCGCACCACGAACAGGACGGGCTGCGGTCCTGCGGCCGTCGGCCACCAGATGACGATGACCCGGGTCGGTCGCGACACCGGCTCGGCGCCGCTCGGACGGCCGTAGCGGGCGACCAGGCCGACCCACGGGTGGGCGGGCCAGTCCGGGTCCTGCCCGATCGGTCCGGAAAGAGTGGCGCCGCCGCCGACCAGGGAGGAGGACCGGTCGTGGCGGCGGCGCTCGCGCGGGTCGTCCACCGTGTGGCGTTTCTCCATCGATGGGGACCGCGCGCTCGATTCGGTGGACGCGTCGGGCGCGGGCGGTGTGATGGGCGACCGTCCAGATCGTCGATCGGGCCGCGGCGTGGCCTACCATCGACCGGGTGATGAACCTCGGCATCGAACCGCGCCGTCTCGGGACGGTCCTCGTCGTCCTCGGCATCATCGGGGTCGTCCTCGCGGTCGCCGCGGCAGCCAGCCTCCTCGTGGCGGGCGCGTCGATCCGGTCGATCGTCGACGACCTGGACTCGGCCCGACCCCGCATCGCGGCCACGATCCGCGACAGCGCCCTGTCCGTCGGGACCGCCGCGACCGCGGTGAAGAACCTCGGTACGACGCTCGAGTCGACCGAGGCGGTCCTCCGGGACACCGGCACCGTCCTGGACAGCCTCTCGACGACGAGCGCGAACCTGTCCGACACCCTGGACATCTCGATCCTCGGCCAGCATCCCTTCGCCGGAGCCGCGCAGAACTTCGGCGACCTCGCGGACCAGCTGTCCGGCTATTCCGAGAATGTGACGGGGCTGGCCGACGATCTGGTGGCGAATCGGTCGGACCTGGCCAGCATCGGGGCGCAGCTCCTGGAGCTCCAGACCCGCCTCGAGCGGCTCGCCACGAGCGTCGATTCGGCGTCCGGCGGCGGTCGGCTCGCGAGCCTCGCGGGGGTCGGGCTGATCCTCGGGGGCGCCCTCGTGGCCTGGGTCGCGGCCGTCGCGGTCCTGATGACCTGGCTCGGCTGGCGACTCCGGTCGGCCTCGCCGACCACGACGCCGCCGGCCGGCCCCGCCTAGGCCAGGGACCCGATCGACGGCACCACGAAGCTGGCGAGGACGCAGACTCCGACGACGGCGAGTGGCGGAACACGGCCCGTCAGGAGGACGCCGAGCGCGACGAGCGCGACCAGCGCATCGACCGGACCACGGACCCCGGTCCTGATGACCGGATCCCAGAGGGCCGCAGCGAGGATCCCGACGACCGCCGCGTTCACACCGGCGAGCGCCCGGCGCATCCCCGCCATCGCTCCGATCCGGGTCCAGGCCGCCAGGGCCGCGACGAGCAGGAGCGAACCCGGCAGGAAGATCGCCACAAGGGCGATCGCCGCACCGACGACCCCGTTCGGCGCCGGCTCGCCGATCGCGCCGAGGTATGCGGCAACGGAGAAGAGCGGGCCGGGCACGGCCTGCGCGGCGCCGTAGCCGGCGAGGAAGACGCCTTCGCTCACCCAGCCGGGAGCGACGACCGACGCGTCGAGCAGCGGCAAGACGACGTGGCCGCCGCCGAAGACGAGCGCGCCCGGGATGTAGAACGCCGACGCGAGCGCGATCCCGTGCCCGACCGGACCGTCGACGACGAGCCGCGACGCGATCGGCAGGCCGACGACGAGGATCGTGAAGAGACCGAGCGCGCCAGCTGCCGTCCGGGCTCCGATCGTCGCCAGGGGTCGGCCGTCGCCCGCTCCGGCGACCGGGATCGGCGCCAGCGCCGCCCAGCCGATCGAGCCCGCCGACGCCGATCACCGCGACCTGGGCCACGCCGGCGGGCAGCAGCAGGACCGCGAGACCGGCGCCGACGGCGAGCGCCCCCCGACGCAGGTCCGGCGTGAGGGAGCGGGCCATCGCCAGGAGTGCCGCCGCGACGATCGCGACCGCGGCGAGCTGGAGCCCGGCGACGAGCCGGCCGGTGTCGGGGACCGTGCCGCTGCCGACGAGGCCGGCGAAGCCGAGCAGGAGCATCGCCGACGGGAGGGTGAACCCGAGCCATGCGGCCAGCGCGCCGCGAAGCCCGGCCCGGCGGATCCCGATCGCCATGCCGACCTGGCTGCTGGTCGGGCCGGGCAGCAGCTGGCTCGAGGCGACCAGGTCGGCATAGGTCGCCTCGTCGAGCCATCGTCGTCGCTCGACATACTCGCGCCGGAGATAGCCGAGGTGGGCGACCGGCCCACCGAAGGAGGTCAGCCCGAGCGCGGAGGGCGCCCAAGACCTCGCCGGCGGACCCCGTCCCGGTGGTCGCAGCCGGTCCCGACGATGTGCCGGGGCCCTGGTCAGGCGTCGACGGGATCCGGCGCCTCCGGGTCGACGCCGAGCTCGGCGATGAGCTTGGCCGCCTTGCGGGCGGCATCGCACCGCAGCGGGCCAGACCGGCGACCGCCGCGGCGGCGATCGCGGGCGGGTCGATCTGGAAGAACGCCCGAAGGTCCTCGCGGGTCCCGCTCCGGCCGTAGCCGTCGGTCCCGAGCGCGGTGTACGAGTCGGGCAGCCAACGGGCGACGAGATCGGGCAGGGTCTTCAGCCAGTCGCTGGCCGCGACGATCGGACCGCCATCGGGGCCGAGGACCTGGCTGACGTACGGGATCCGAGCCTCCCCATCGGGATGGAGACGGTTCCAGCGCTCCGCCGCGAGGGCATCTCGGCGGAGCAGACCGAACGACGGCGCCGAGTAGACCTCGGCGGCGATGCCCGCCTTCTCGGCCAGGACGGTCTGGGCGGCGATGACCTGCTGGAGGATCGCGCCTGAGCCGATCAGCCGGGCCCGCGGGGCCTTGGCGCCCAGGTCGGGCGCCTCGCGGAGCCGGTACAGCCCGCGGATGATCGCCTCGTCGATGCCCGGGATGTCCGGCTTGGCCGGCTGCGGGTAGTTCTCGTTGTAGAGCGTGACGTAGTAGTAGACGTCCTCGCCCCGGACGTACATCCGCTCGATGCCGTCCCGGACGATCACGGCCAGCTCGTAGGCGAAGGCCGGGTCGTAGGCCCGCAGGACCGGGATCGATGCTGGCCAGGACGTGGCTGTGGCCGTCGTCGTGCTGAAGGCCCTCGCCGGCCAGGGTGGTCCGCCCGGCGGTCGCGCCCATCATGAAGCCGCGGCCGCGGGCGTCGCCGACCGCCCAGGCCTGGTCGCCGGTCCGCTGGAGCCCGAACATCGAGTAGAAGATGTAGAACGGCACCATCGGCGTGCCGTTCGTCGCGTAGCTCGTCGCGGCGGCCTGGAAGCTGGCCATCGAGCCGGCCTCGGTGATGCCCTCCTCGAGCACCTGGCCGTTCTGGGCCTCGCGGTACTTCAGGACGAGCTCCGAGTCGACCGGCTCGTAGCGCTGGCCATTGGCGGCGTAGATCCCGACCTCGTTGAACAGCGGGTCCATCCCGAACGTCCGCGCCTCGTCGGGGATGATCGGGACGATCCGCGGACCGATCCCCGGGTCGCGGAGCAGGTTCCGGAGGATCCGGGTGAAGACCATCGTCGTGCTGACCGCGGTCGGGCTGCCGGCCGGGAACTCGGCGTCGACCTCCGGGGCCGGAGCGGGCAACGGCTCGGACCGTACGACCCGGCGCGGGATCGGCCCGCCGAGCTGGCGGCGCCGCTCGAGCATGTAGCGGACCTCTTCCGACTCCGGTCCGGGGTGGAAGTACGGCGCGGACTTCAGGTCGGCGTCGGGGATCGGCAGCTCGAGGCGATCGCGGAAGACCTTCAGCTCGGTCTCGGACAGCTTCTTCGCCTGGTGGGTGATGTTGCGGGCCTCGACGCCCGGACCGAGGGTCCAGCCCTTCACCGTCTTGGCCAGGATGACCGTCGGGGCGCCCCGGAACTCGGTCGCGGCCCGGTACGCGGCGAAGACCTTGCGGTAGTCATGGCCGCCGCGGCGGAGCCGCACCAGATCGTCATCCGACATCTGCTCGACGAGCCGGCGAAGCCGCTGGTCGGGCCCGAAGAAGTGCTCCCGGATGTACGCCCCGCCGGCGACCGAGAACTTCTGGAACTCGCCGTCGAGGGTCGTGTTCATCTGCTCGACCAGGAGGCCGTCGACGTCCCGGGCCAGCAGCTCGTCCCACTCGCGGCCCCAGATGACCTTGATGACGTTC
The DNA here is from genome assembly GCA_963729175.1 of uncultured Chloroflexia bacterium. Lineage (GTDB taxonomy): Bacteria > Chloroflexota > Limnocylindria > Limnocylindrales > CSP1-4 > CAVSMY01. Next base: position 97,383 of record CAVSMY010000011.1, read on the forward strand.
CAGCCGGCGCCGCGGTACAGGCCCTCGAGCTCCTGGATGATCTTGGCGTTGCCGCGGACCGGACCGTCGAGCCGCTGGAGGTTGCAGTTCACGACGAAGGTCAGGTTGTCGAGGCCCTCGCGGGCCGCGATCGACAGGCCGGCCGACGCCTCCGGCTCGTCCATCTCGCCGTCGCCGAGGAAGGCCCAGACGCGCTGGCCGCCGGTGTCCCGGATGCCGCGGTTCGCGAGGTAGCGGTTGAACCGGGCCTGGTAGATCGCGGCCAGCGGCCCGAGGCCCATCGAGACCGTCGGGAACTCCCAGAAGTCGGGCATGAGTCGGGGGTGGGGGTAGGAGCTGAGGCCCTGGCCCGGGACGATCTCGCGCCGGAAGTGATCGAGCTGGTCGGTCGTGAGACGGCCCTCGAGGAACGCCCGGGCGTAGATGCCCGGCGCGGCATGGCCCTGGAAGAAGACCTGATCCCCTCCCCCGGGGTCATCCTTGCCCTTGAAGAACCAGTTGAAGCCGACCTCGTAGAGGGTCGCCGCGGAGGCGTAGGTCGCGAGGTGGCCGCCGATGCCCGGGAAGCGGTCGTTGGCCCGCAGGACCATCGCGACGGCGTTCCATCGGATCAGCCGCCGGATCCGTCGCTCGAGGACCTCGTCACCCGGGAAGTACGGCTCCTGCTCGGGGCTGATCGTGTTGATGTAGCGGGTCTGGGTCAGGCTCGGCAGCCCGACGTGACGCTGGCGGGCCCGCTTGAGGAGTTTGAACATGAGGAAACGGGCCCGGTGCTCGCCTTCCTCGGTGACGACCTGATCGAGCGAGTCCAGCCACTCCTGGGTCTCCTCGGGGTCGATGTCGGGCAGCTGGTGCTTGAACTCGTCGAAGTACATGAGCACCCGGCAGGGTACGCCATCGCGTCGTCGGCCGGTTGCGCGGCCGGGGTGCGGCCGGGGTCCGAGGAGGTTGCGGTCGAGGGCCCGTGTTCGCAGGGAGTCGCGGCCCGGGGGGTCGCGACCATCCGGGCGATCCCGATCCCCGGCGGCTGCGCTAGCCTTGGACCATGCAGCCCTTCGACGCCACGACGGCGCTCATCGTCGTCGACGTCCAGAACGACTTCGCCGATCCGGCCGGGACGCTGTCCGTCGCCGGCGGCGCGGCGATCATCCCGGTCCTCAACGAGCTGATCACCTGTGCTCGCGACGCCGGCGCGACCGTCGCCTACACCCAGGACTGGCATCCCGAGTCGACGCCCCACTTCGCCAAGGACGGTGGCATCTGGCCGGTCCACTGCGTCCAGGACACCTGGGGCGCGACCCTCCATGAGGCCCTCACGGTCGATGGACCGATCGTCCGGAAGGGCGCGAACGGCGAGGACGGCTACTCGGGCTTCACGATGCGCGACCCGCTGTCGAGTCAGACGGTCCCGACCGACCTCGCGATGGTCCTCCACGATCGGGCCATCGAACGGGTCGTGATCGGCGGGTTGGCGACGGACTACTGCGTCCGGGCGACGGCCATCGATGCCGTCGGGCTCGGCTTCGAGACGATCGTCCTGACGGATGCGATCGCCGCGGTCGACGTCAGCGGCGGCGACGGCGAGCGGGCCCTGGCCGATATGGCGTCGGCCGGGGTGGAGCTCGCGACGGCCGGCGCGATCATCGAGGCGGTGGACGACGAGGATGGCGACGTCGACGATCTCGAGGACGCGGCCGACGAGCCGTCGGCGGAGACCGTCGTCTAGTGCTCGGGCCGGTCCGGGCGCTCGCTCGACTCACCGTCCTGGGCGGCCTCGCCGCGGTCGGGGTCGAACGGATGCTCGCGAACCAGCGCCAGGGTCGCGATCCGGATCCGATCCGGACGTTCGTCGTCATCGAGGCGCCGATCGAGCGGGTCTGGGCCGAGCTCGTCGACATCCCCGGTCAGTCGCGCTGGCAGACCGAGATGAAGGACATCCGGATCCTCACCCCAGGGCCGATCGGTGTCGGGACCAAGGCCGAGGCCGACATCCGGATCTTCGGGGTCGAGGTGACCGACCCGGTCGAGGTGACCGAGTTCGCGGCGCCGACGCGGTTCGCGATCCGCCACGACGGGACGTTCCACGGCACCGGAGTCATCGAGCTGAGCCCGAGCGCCGACGGCCGAGCGACGGTCGTGACATGGGACGAGACGCTCGTCCCGCCGCTGCTGCCCGAGCTCGGTGGTCTGGTCCAGCGGCCGCTGCTCGCCTCGATCTTCCAGGCCGACCTGCATCGCTTCCGCGAGCTGCTCGAGTCGCCGACCCCGGTGGCGGTCCTGGCCGACCCGGACCCGCTGCCGCCCGAGCGGGCCGAAGCCGCCACGAGCCCGCTGGCGGCCGAGCGCGCCGAGGCTGCCGAGGAAGCCGCCCAGCAGGAGGCTGCGGCGTCGCTCGCGATGGAGGCCGAGGGCGCCCCGCCGACGCTCGAGGAGGAGGCCGAGGCGGGTCTGCCGATCGACGGCTCGACGGGTCCGCGCGGGGACGCTCCCGGCCAAGCCACCGCCTGAGGTCGTGCAGCTCCACCTCGTCGACGCGACCTATGAGCTGTTCCGGGCCCACTTCGCGCCGCGGCCGCCCGTCCTGGGTCGCGATCGGGTGCTCCTGTCGGGTGTCTCCGGTCTGGTCGAGCAGCTCCTGTTCCTCGTCCGCGAGCAGGGGGCGACCCACGTCGGCTGCGCGACCGACCACGTCATCGAGTCGTGGCGCAACGACGCGTACCCCGGCTACAAGTCGAGCGCCGGGATGGACCCACGTCTGCTCGCCCAGTTCCCGATCGCCGAGGAGGCGATCGAGGCGCTCGGGTTCGTCCTCTGGCCGATGGTCGAGTTCGAGGCCGACGATGCGATCGCGGCGGCGGTCGCGCGCTGGGTCGACGATCCCCGGGTCGAGCGGATCGTCGTCTGCACTCCGGACAAGGACATGGCCCAGCTCGTCCAGGGTGACCGTGTGGTCCTGTGGGACCGACGCCGCGGGATCGTCTACGACGAGGCCGGCGTCATCGCGAAATGGGGTGTCCCGCCATCGGCGGTCGCGGACCGGCTGGCGCTCGTCGGCGACGCATCGGACGGCTATCCGGGCATCCCCGGCTGGGGCGACAAGAGTGCCGCGGCGGTCCTGTCGCGGTTCGGCTCGATCGACGCGATCCCGGCGGGTGTGGGGTCCTGGGACATCCCCGGGCTGCGCGGCGCGCCGGCGCTCGCCGCCTCGCTGGCCCAGCACGGCCCGGAGGTCCGGCTGTACCGCGAGCTGGCGCTGCTGCGGGCCGATGCGCCGATCCCCCAGCGGGATCCGGAGGAGCTGCGCTGGCGCGGGACGCCCCGTGGCCCGCTGGTCAGCCTTCTGCGACCGGTTCGGCCTCGACCGGCTCGCCGACCGGCCCCACCTCTGGCTCGACTGACGCGATGGCCTCCTTGGCTGTCGCCGGGCGCGCACGGGTCGACGCCCGGACCCGCGTCGACGGTCGCGGCCGGACGAGCTCGAGGAGCGTAGCGTGGTGGTCCGGCGGCGCCGCCAGGAGACCGATGGTCCGGGCCGGCCGGGCCAGGTCGAACCATCGGCCGCCATCGAGATCGGTGACGATCGCGCCGGCGCGCTCTGCGATCAGGCCCGCCGCCGCGACGTCCCACGACGACAGGCCGCCCTGCTGGACGAAGGCGTCGAACCGGCCGTTCGCGACGTAGACGAGACCGAGCGCCGCCGAGCCCATCGAGCGTGGGATCCGGACAGCCCGACGGACCCGCCGGTTGCGCTCCGCGGCGGCCGTCCCGGAGAGGGCGAGCGAGATGACGAAGTCCGAGAGCCGCTCCTTGGCCGACACCCGGATGGCGTCCGGGCCGAGGCGCGCCGGGCCGTCGACGCTCGCGGCGAAGGTCTCCTGGCGGGTCGGATCGTGGACCGCGCCGACCCGCGGCAGGCCGTCGACGACGAGCGCGATCGAGACGCAGAAGAACGGGATCCCGTTGGCGTAGTTCACCGTCCCGTCGAGCGGGTCGACGACCCACGACCGCCCGGTCGCCGTCGTGGCCGCCGTGCCGTCCGTCCGATCGTGCGTGCCGGACTCCTCGGCGACGATCCCGTCGCCCGGAAAGGCCGCACGGATCGCAGCGATGACGTGCTCCTCGGACAGATGATCGGCCTCGGTCACGACGTCGCGAGCCGACTTGTAGTCGATCCGCTCGAGCCGCTCGTAGCGGTCCATGAGGATCCGGCCCGCGTCCTCCGCGGTCTCGATCGCGAACGCCAGCTCCTCGGCGGTGCTCTCGGTCGCCGACGCGTCGCCGCCGGACGGCGCGACGGCCATCGAGTCGGACCGGGTCACAGGTCCTGGCACTCGGCCACGAGGTCGCGGACCGGCGGCGTCAGCTCCGGGACGTCCCGGATCGATCGTCACGCTCGCCCCGGGATCGATCCGGGGCGTCTGGAAGACCTGGATCGCCGGGTCGATGCCCGCGGCGCGGTCCCAGATCCGGCAGCTCGTCGCGCCGGTCTTCGAGCCGCCGTTCGTCACGCTGATCGTCACCTGCATCCCGGGTTGCGCCGGGGTGACGTCAAGGACCGTCACGCTGAAGGGCCCGATCCCGCTGACAGCGAGATTCGCGAGGAAGAACAGTCCGAGGACCGCGACGCCCAGGCCGAGGAAGATCGTCCCGTGGGCCTGCGTCGCCGCCGGCTGTTTCAGCCCGAGCGGGTTGCACCGCTCGCACATCGCATCCTCGAGCGGGATCAAGGCGCCGCACCGGACGCAGCCGTGGGTCAGGCCGGTCGGTCGAGCCGCCGGATCCGTAGCGGGAACGACGGGGGTCGGTGCGGAGGGTTCCATCGGCACGCTCGATGGTGCCACGGACCCCCATCCCGTGCCGGGGGCCTCGACGCGGATCGCTCAGCCCGCCCGGGCCGCTCAGCCGACGCGGATCGCTCAGCCGACGCAGGATCGCTCAGCCTGACGCGGATCGCTCAGCCCGACCGGGTCCGCTCGAGCCCGACGCCTTTCCACGATCAATGAACAGGATCGGGCCGGACGGAGGGTTCGCGGCCGCGGTCGGGGCGATCTGTCGGTCGCGGTCGCTCGATCCGTGCTCGAACATGCATGGCTCGGGGTCGATCGACGGGTCTCGACCCGCCCATGCCACACTCAGCCCGGCGACCGGGCGGGATCTGTTCGCTGATCGTGAAAAGCGGTGGGCCTCGGAGCCCCGCGCCGGACGACGTGCTCGAACGTCCCGACCTACCAGCGATCCACGGCACTGACCAGGGCGTCGACGTCGGCGGTCGTGCGGGCGAGGACGATCGCGCCGTCGGCGCCGGCCTTGTGCCAGCGCGCCCACGTCTCGCGCGGCGCGACGACCCAGGGGCTCTGGGCGAGCGTGCTGTCGTCGAGCCAATCGCCCTGGAACCCGACGTACAGGCGCTGGTCCTGGCGCCGCCGCCCCGCCGCGGCAAGGGCCTCGAGATAGCGCGGCAGGTCGCGCTCGAAGGTCTCCTCGAACGCCGACCAGCCGTCGCCGATCCGGGCCGCCAACCGCGCCCCCGCTGGCGTCTCCCCGCCGATGATGATCGGCGGCGGTGGCTCCGGCACCGGGTGGGCGGACGCGTCGTCGAGCGGGTAGAACGGCGACGGCCGGGTCACCGGTCCCCCAGTCCACAGCGCACGGATCACCGCGACCGCCTCCTCGAGCCGGGCCACCCGCTCCGGCACCTCCGGGAACGGGATGCCGTAGGCGCGGTGCTCGGCCGGCGCCCCGCCGATGCCGATGCCGAGGATGAGCCGCCCGCCGCTGGCGATCTGGAGGGTCGAGGCCATCCGGGCCAGGACCGCGGGATGGCGGTTCGTCACGTTGATGACGAACGGCGCGACGGTCACGTGCTCGGTCCGCGCGGCCGCCATCGCGAGGATCGTCCACGACTCGACCACCGGCACGGTCTTGTCGCCCTTGCCGACGAAGTGGTCCCAGGCCCAGACGCCGGCATAGCCCGCCTCGTCGAGCCGGCGGGCGCTGTCGAGCCACCAGCCTGGCTCGGCCCGGATCGTCCGGAGACAGACCCCGATCGGAAGGCGGTCGCCGGTCATCGGCCGTCGGCCGTCATCGCGCCCGAGTCGGTCTCACAGGCCGGTCTCGAACAGCCGGACGTCAAGCGGCGAGGTCGCGTGGCCGTCGCCGCGGGTGAAGCGCAACGCCTCCCGTGCCCCCAGCTCGTCGAGGTCCTCCGGGAACCGCCCGACCATCTCGAGAACGACCTTCCGGATCCGCTCGGCGTTCTGCTGGAAGACCTCGAGGACGCTGTGGGCGTCGACCGCCTCGGTCCCCTCGAGGACGCCGGCGTCGTAGTCGGTGATGAGGCTGATGTTCACGACCGCCATCCCGAGCTCGCGACACAGATACGCCTCGGGGTACTGGGTCATCGAGATGACCTCCCAGCCGGCGTCGCTGAACCACTTCGACTCCGACTTCGTCGAGAAGCGCGGGCCCTGGATGCAGACCAGCGTCCCGCCATCGTGGACGGTGATGCCGTGCTCGCGACAGACGTCGAGGGCGATGGCGCGAAGGGTCGGGTCGTAGATCTCGGCGGAGCTGACGTGGCTGACGATCGGGCCATCGAAGAAGGTGTCGGCTCGACCGTTCGTCCGGTCGACGAACTGGTCGATGACGACGAAGTGACCCGGCTCGACGTGGCGCTGGAGCGAGCCCGCGGCGCACGGGCTGATGACCGCCTTGACGCCCAACCCCCGCATCGCCCAGACGTTCGCCCGGTAGTTGATCTTGTGGGGCGGGATCGTGTGGCGTCGGCCGTGGCGGGGCAGGAAGGCGACCGACCGGCCCCCGACGTCGGCGATGAAGAAGCTGTCCGACGGCGGCCCGTACGGCGTGTCGACCTTGACCTCGCGGACGTCGTCGAGCAGGGCATAGAAGCCCGACCCACCGAAGATCCCGATCTCCGCAACCTCCGCCATCGCCGTCTCCTCCTGGGCCTTCTCGCGCGGGCCGTGTCGCCGCGCCATGGTACCGAGCGGGCGTAGGCTGACGCCGTGGACGGACAGGCGGCGGAAGAGACCTTCTGGCTGGCCGACTGGCGCCGGCGGGTCGCGACGCTGTACGCAGACGTCCGAGCGCGTGCGGCGACCGACCCGCAGGGCGCCTGGCGCTCATGGGCGGCCGGGCGCGAGTCGCTCTATCGCACTCACCCCTCGTCACCGGTGCCGGTCGGCGAGCGGGACGCCTTCCGCGCCCACCACTGGCCGTACGACCCGACACTCCGGTTCGAGGCCGTCCCGCTTGCCCCGGCCGAGCCGGAGCCGATCGGTGCGCTGCCGCTCCGGCTTCCGACCTCCGGGACCTCCGTCCCGCCGATGCGTCGGCTCGGGTCGGTGACCGTGCCGTTCGACGACGGCCCGCGGACCCTCACCGTCTTCTGGCTCGACGAGTACGCGGGCGGACTGTTCCTCCCCTTCCGTGACGCGACGAGCGGCGCCGAGACGTACGGCGCCGGCCGCTACCTGCTCGATTCGGCGAAGTCAGCCGACCTCGGCGGCGACCCGGCGACGGGGACGCTCGTACTCGACTGGAACTTCGCCTACCAGCCGTCGTGTGCGTTCGATCCGAAGTGGGCCTGCCCGCTTGCGCCGCCCGAGAACCGCCTCGATCGGCCGATCCACGCCGGCGAGCGGATCTCCTGAGCGGTACCCGGTCGCTCCCACTCGACGAAGCCGGCCTGCTAGCGGCTTCGGCCGAGCTCGCGACCCGCGACCCGGACCTTGCGGCGGTCGTCGACGCGTACGGGCCGCCGCCGCTGTGGGCCCGCGATCCGGGCTTTCCGACGCTCGTCCACATCATCCTCGAGCAGCAGGTCTCGCTCGCGTCGGCGCAGGCGGCGATGGACCGACTCGTCGCGGCGATCGGCCCCCCGGCGCCGGCCGCCCTCCTCCGGCTGGACGACGCCGAGCTGCTCACGATCGGTTTCAGCCGCCAGAAGGCCCGCTATGTCCGGCTCCTCTCGGCGGCGCAGCTCGACGGCGCGTTCGATGTCGATGCTCTCGTGGGCATGAGAGACGACGAGGCGCGCGAGAGACTCCTCGAGCTGACCGGGATCGGGCCGTGGTCCGCCGACATCTACCTGCTGATGGCACTGCGTCGACCCGACGTCTGGCCGACCGGCGACCTCGCACTCGTCTCGGCCCTCGCCTCGGTCAAGCGGCTGCCGGTCCGACCCGATGGGCCCGTGGCCGCCGCGATCGCGGAGGCGTGGCGTCCATGGCGTTCGGTCGCCGCGCGGATCCTGTGGCACGACTACCTCTCGCGGCGTGACGCCGCGGCGCGCTCGCGGCGTGACACCGCGTCACGCTCCAAAGCCTCGACGACCTCTCGATACCTGGTGTAGCGCGGCCTCGCCGTCGCGAGCGCCTCGATGCCGACGAACGAGCGACGGTCGGAGCGGCCGCGGGCGATCGGGTCCAGCAGCACGAAGGCCGTGTGATGGCCGACCACCGAAGGCGTGCCGGACCACCACGCCGCGAAGGCATCAGTGGGATCGGGGCACACGGCCCGGAGCGACGCCTCGCGACGTCGCAGGTCGCGGATGACCTCCGCCGACCAGAGCGCCGCGATGACGTGGGTCTCCGAACGCCACCCACCACGGATCCCGAGGCGTCGCGCCATGTCATCGGCGAGATACGCGCGCTTCGCCGTGAACCGACCGATCGCGTCCTGGAAGTCCGGGAACCGGGTCCGGTTCTCGACGTGGAGGAAGCGTCGATCCTCGGTCCAGGCGACCAGGTCGGCGCGCCCGGCGAACTGGAAGTGCTGATACGGCTCATCGAGGCGGACCGTGAAGCCGTGGCGCTGGAGGACGCTCGCCTGTAGCTCGCCCATGGCGGAGTGGACGAGGTCCTGGCTCCCCACGCGGGTGCGGCGGCGCGGATCGCGGAGCTCGAACTCCGCGCGCAGCCCGAGGGCGGTGGCCACGCGGACATAGGACTCGATCGACGCGATCCGCCCCGACTCGATCGCGTGGACCGCGGCGACCGACAGGACCGCGCGCTCCGCGAGCCTGCGAAGGGTCCAGCGACGCTCCCGACGCGCCACATGGACGGCCTCTCCCAGGTGAGCGGCGACGCGGAGCGCCGATCGTGCGGCGGGGTTCGTGGCCGGCTGGTGCGGTGAAGCTGGCGACATTCCACGATCAGTGAACAGAACGGCGCCCATCGCGGGGTTCGTGGCCACTTACCCGCCCATCACCTGTCAGGCGCGGCGCGGTCCACGTTCGAGCCACGCTCGGACGGGCGTCGAGGCGTCGTCGCGCTGGTCGCCTCGGGCGCCGAGCGCCTCGGATCCCCCGATCTTGTTCGCTGATCGTGGAAACCTGTCGGGATGAGCGGCCTACGACGGGGCCGAGCGGCCTACGACGGGGCCGAGCGACGACGTCGCGCGGCGGACCACCGGACCGTGCCCCGTACGAAGCGGCCATCGGGACCCCTGACCGTCGGGCCGGGGGTCGCCTCTCCAAGACCGGCGCAGGATGACCCGGACCACACCCGGGGACGTCGAGGGAATACAGCACGAGGGTCAGGTGCGGCTTTTCAGCTCGCAGCGCCGCCTCGAGGATGAGCGCCTCCTCTGGACACGGGACATCCGGTTCGCCAACCGGGTCGTCCGCGCGGTCCAGGGGGTCCGGCTGCTCGAGCTCGACGCGGGCGTCTGTATCGTCGGTCCGGCGACCGTCCTCACCGATCAGGTGGTCGCCCACATCGCCCGCCACGCCCACGATCCCGAATACGGGGTCGTCCCGGTCGACTCGTCGCTGCCGGAGCGGGAGCGCTACCTGCGGGCCTTCTCGGCCGCGGTCCAGATGTCGAACATCGCCGATCGGATCGGCATGGCTCAGACGACGCAGGTCGCCCAGACGAAGGTCCTCGACCACTTCTTCATCCTGCGGACCCGCCATGGCGTGAACTTCCAGCCGATCGTCGACCTCGTCGACGGCCATGTCCATGAGTACGAGTGCCTCTTCCGGCCGGACATGCCGACGCTCCCGACGTCGATCGCGGCGATCGTCCAGGCCGCCATCGACACCGAGCGCTCGGTCGAGCTCGACTCGTACATCGTCAGCCACATCCTGCCGGTCGTCGCCGCCCGCTCGAAGCTCCGGGCGGACGCCGGCGACGACCCCCTGCGAGTCTCGATCAACCTGACCCCGGCGAGCCTTCTCGCGCCGCGTTTCGAGGCCCGCGCGTTCGCCGAGATGGTCCGCAGCCAGGGCCTGGCGCCGTCGCAGATCACCCTCGAGTGCACCGAGCAGCAGGCGGTCAGCGACGTCGGGCCGCTCCAGCGCCAGGTCAAGGCGCTGCGCCGGCTCGGGTTCGGGTTCGCGGTCGACGACGCGGGCGCCGGCTACGCGAGCTTCACCCTCATCGCCTCGCTCCGGCCGACCCTCATCAAGATCGACCGCCAGATCGTCAATGGCGTCTCGACCGACGACGCGAAGCAGGCGCTCGTCGACTCGTTCGTCTCGTTCGGGGCCCGGATCGGCGCGCGCCTCGTGGCCGAGGGCATCGAGCGTCGCCGGGACCTCCTGACGTTGCGGGAGCTCGGGGTCCAGTTCGGCCAGGGCTACCTGCTCGGAAAGCCCGCGACCGCGCCGCTCCCGGCCCGGGCACTCGACATGTTCGGCACGACCAAGACGACCGAGCACGCCGCGCCGAGCGCGCGCAAGCGAGCGCCACGGACCGCCGCCGCGCACGACTGAGGCGCGCCGGCCGCGGTCGCCCGGGCGACGCCGCCGACGGCAGGCTCGGTATCATCCCGGGCGATGCCCGAGCCTCTGCCGCCGACGGCCGGACCCCCCTCCGCGACCGGCGCGGCGATCCCCGACCACCTCCGGTCCTTCCTCGCCGCGCCGAACTACGCGACCCTGGCGACGGCCGCGCACGACGGTGAGCCGCGGACCGTCGTGATCTGGTACGTCCTCGACGACGACGATCGGATCGTCGTCAACAGCCTCGACGGCCGGCGCTGGCCGGCGGACCTGCGACGGGACCCCCGCTGCTCGCTCGCGGTCATCGACGGGGCCGACGGCGAGCGCTGGGTCGGGATCCGCGGGCGGGTCGAGGAGGTCTCCGACGATCAGGCGACCGCCCAGGCCGACATCGCCCGCCTGGCCCGACGCTACGACGATCCAGCGGAGGCCGAGCGGATCATCCGCGAGCGGTTCATGACCCAGCGACGGGTCAGCTTCCGGATCCGGGTCCTGTCGGTCAGCGACCACCTCGACGACTGACGGTGACCTCGACCGCGACGCCACAGCAGGTCGTCGAGCTCGCCGGCGGGGTCGGCGGGGCGAAGCTGGCGCAGGGGCTCCAGGCGCACATTGGCGCAGGTCTGACCGTCGTGGTGAACACCGGCGACGACCTGGAGCGGCACGGTCTCGTCGATCTGGCCGGACCACGACACGGTCTGCTACACCCTGGCCGGCCTTGACGACCGCGAGCGCGGCTGGGGCCTCCGGGACGAGACATGGACGGCGATCGAGCAGCTCGACCGACTCGGCGAGGATGCCTGGTTCCGGCTCGGTGACCGCGACCTGGCGACGCACCTCATCCGGACCGAACGCCTCCGTCGCGGCGACCGTCCGACCGATGTCGCCCGCCACCTGCAACGCGCCCTCGGGATCTCGGCGACGATCCTGCCGATGAGCGACGACCCGGTCCGCACCCGGGTCCAGACCGATGACGGCTGGCTCGAGTTCCAGGAGTACTTCGTCCATCGCGCCCAGGCCCCGTCGGTCGACGCCGTCCGGTTCGACGGCGCGGAGACGGCTCGTCCGACACCCGAGGTCCTGGCCGCGCTCGGCGAGGCCGACCTCGTCGTCGTCGGTCCCTCGAACCCGTTCGTGTCGATCGATCCGATCCTCGCCCTCCCTGGCATCCGCGAGGCCATCGCGGCGGCGAAGAGCCGTGGCGTCCCCGTCGTGGCGGTCTCGCCGATCGTCGGCGGACGGGCGCTGAAGGGTCCGGCGGACCGGATGCTCGCCTCGCTCGGGGCGGAGGTGAGCGCCGTCGGGGTCGCCCGGCACTACGCCGGGTTGGCCGACGCCCTCGTCATCGACGCGGTCGATCGAGCCCTCGCGTCGGCGGTCGAGGCCGTCGGGCTGCGGGCCGTCGTGACCGACACGATCATGGTCGACGGCGACGCCCGGGCCCGGCTCGCGGCAGTGGTGATGGAGCAGACCTGATCGCCCGCACCGGACCTGATGGCCCCGGGCCGTCAGCCGTCCGAGACCGGCGGCCCGCCGGGAGGGCGACCGGGACGGGCGGGCCGCGCGCGCGGCGCGGGTGCGCTGGCGTGAGGTTCGACCGATCTGACCCCGGCGGCGTCGGGCACACCGAACACGATCGTGTTGCCGCTCGAGGCGCCGATCTCCTGGATGACCCGCAGCGACAGGAGGCCGGGGTTGTCGTCCATCATGCGCCCGGCGTTCGCCAGGCTCCGCAGCGCCGCCGTCTCACCGCGAGCGCGTTCGAGCGCCGCGGCTCCGTCCTTCCGCGCGGCGATGACGCCGGCGAAGGCGCGCTTGAGCTCGCCGGGGATCATGACGTCGCGGACCTCCATCGACAGGAGGTCGAGACCCAGCTCCGTGACCCGGCCGGCGCAGCGCTCCGCGACGGCGGGCCCGATCTCGGTCCGGGCGGCAAGGATCTCGTCGAGCGTCTGCGACGAGACGACCTCGCGGATCCCCAGCTGCAGCCGCAGGTACAAGGCTCGCAGCGGGTTCTGATCGGCCAGCGCCATCGCCACCGGGTCGCCGACGCCGTAGCGGGCGACGAAGCTCAGCTTGACGGCGACCCCGTCCGCGGTCAGGACTTCCTGACCCTCGATGGTGAGGTCGGTCGGACGGCTGTCGACCGTCCTGATCTCGCTGAACGGCGGCACGGTCCAATGGACGCCTGGTCCGACGAGCGACCGGAATGCGCCGCTCCGATAGCGCAGCCCGCGCTCGTGCTCGTGGACGGTCACCGGCTTGATCACTCGCCCCAGCAGGAAGACGATCAGGGCGACCACGAGGACGACGAAGACCACCAGGATCAGGGCCGAGATCACGCTCTCCATCGCGCCTCCGGGCGTTTGTGGGCCGCCGGGTGGGTCCCGGCCCGACGACGGAGGCCCGAAGCCTGCAAGGTCGTCGACCCGGTCGCGCGAACGCCGACCCTCCCGGACGGCCCGGTCGTGCAGGGGCGAACCTGCGGTACAGCGGGCGCCCGATGACAGGACGGCACCGGGGAGAGTCCCCGGGACGCTGTGTGGGACGACCCGATGAGGGGATGCTACCGCGGTCGCGATACCATGACGCCCGCCCATGGCCGATCGATCCCTTCGTCTCGTCGCCGTCGTCCCGGTCCGGACGCTCGAAGGCGCGAAGTCCCGGCTCGGTGACGTCCTCGACCCCGAGGAGCGCCAGGACCTCGTCGTCCGCTTGCTCGCGCGGACGATCGCAGCGCTCGGCGGAGCGGCGGACATCGCCGAGATCCTCGTCGTCAGCCCCGACCGCACGGTGCGGACGATCGCCGACGGGCTCGGCGCCCGGACGCTGGCCCAGCACGGGCCCGGCCTGAACCGCGGCCTCGAGGAGGCCCGCGCCGACGCGATCGCCGGCGGAGCCGAGGGGCTGCTCGTGATCCCGGGCGACCTGCCGGCCATCACGCCCGAGGCGATCGAGGCGCTCGCTGTCGCGCTCGCGACCGCACCACCACCGGCCGTCATCCTGGTCCCGGATCGGCACGGTCGCGGGACGAATGCCCTGGGTCTCATCCCGCCCGATGTCATCGACTTCGCCTTCGGCGGTGACAGCCGGGCGGCCCACGCCGCCCTCGCCGCGGCGACCGGCGCCGCCTACCGCGAGCTCGATGGACCGCTGACGCTCGACCTCGACACGCCCGATGACCTGCTCGCGATCGAGGTCGCCGACCCGACGCTCGTTCCGCGATGACCGCCGACGCGGCGCCCAGCCTCACGATCATCGCGCTCGACGGCGTCCCTGAGATCCGCGAGGGCGACGACCTGGCCGGGCTGCTCGGCGACGCGATCGAGCGGACACCGGGCGTCGCACCGCTCGTCGGCGACGATGTGGTCGTCGTCACCCAGAAGGTCGTGAGCAAGGCAGAGGGGGCGGTCGTCGACCTTTCGACGGTCACGCCGCGGCCGGAGGCGATCGCCTTCGCCGAGGCCTACGACCGCGACCCGCGCCAGATCGAGGTCGTCCTCCGGGAGGCTCGCCGGGTCGTCCGGATGGAGCGCGGGGTGCTGATCACCGAGACGCCTCACGGCTTCGTCTGTGCCAACGGCGGTGTCGACGCGAGCAACGTCGGGCCCGACAGCGGCTCGGTCGTGACCCTCCTGCCGGCCGACCCCGATGCCTCGGCCGGCCGCATCCGGACCGCCCTGCGCCAGCGCTTCGGGGTCGATCCGGCGGTCATCGTGTCCGACAGCTTCGGCCGGCCATGGCGCTGGGGCATCGTCGACGTCGCGATCGGCGTCAGCGGCCTGGCTCCGCTCGAGGACCTCCGCGGGGTCCCCGATGCCGACGGCCGGACGATGCGTTCGACGGTCCGGGCCGTCGCCGATGAGCTGGCCTCGGCCGCGGAGCTCGTGCTCGGCAAGACCGCCGGCCGGCCGGCGGCGATCGTCCGGGGCGCCACGGCGCCGCGCGGCGAGGGCCGGATCGGCGACGCCCTGATGGACGCCGCCACCGACCTGTTCCGATAAAAGCGGCGCGAACGATGAAGGTCGGCATCCAGCTCTCGTCCTTCACCTGGCCCGGCGGGGCCCAGGCGATCGGCCCGACCCTCGCCCGGATCGCCCGGCTGGCCGACGACGTCGGCTTCGACTCGATCTGGGTCATGGACCACTTCTTCCAGATCCGCTCGGTCGGGCGACCCGAGGAGCCGATGCTCGAGGGCTGGACGACGCTCGGGTTCCTGGCCGCCCAGACGAGCCGTGCCCGGCTGGGACTGCTCGTCGGCGGGGCGCCGTATCGCGCCCCAGGGCTGTGGATCAAGGCGGCGACGACCCTCGACGTCCTGTCCGGCGGCCGCGCCTGGCTCGGGATCGGGGCGGCCTGGAACGAGGACGAGGCCCGCAGCCTCGGGTTCCGGTTCCCGCCGCTGGCCGAGCGGTTCGAGCAGCTCGAGGACATCCTCCGGATGGCCCACGGGATGTTCGAGGGCGAGCGGGGCTCCGAGGGCGTCCTCGAGGGGGCCCATCTCCATGCCCGCCGGCTCCTCAACTCGCCCCAGTCGCTCAGCCGCCCCCGCGTCCCGATCATGGTCGGCGGCGGCGGGGAGCGGAAGACCCTCCGCCTGGTCGCCCGCTACGCCGACGCCGCGAACGTCTTCGGCGGGCCGGAGGCGATCGCCCACAAATACGCGGTGCTGCGAGCCCATTGCGAGGCGATCGGTCGTCCGTACGACGAGATCGAGCGGACGAATCTGACCCGAGTCGACGTCGGGCCGGGTGGCCGCGAGACCGCCGCCCAGGTCGTCGACCGGTTCGGCGACCTGTCCGATGCCGGTGCCCAGCACGTGATCTTCAGCATCCGCGAGGAATGGGATCCGACCCGCTTCGAGATCCTCGGCCGGGACATCCTCCCGCAGGTCCATGGACTGCCCGGCTGAGCGATCCTCGGCCGGTCGGTCGACGGGTGCCCCACCGGCACGGCGCGGCGCCCGGGCAGTGGCACATCCCGCCCGGTTTCCACGATCACCGAACAGGATCGGGTCGCTCGGAGGCCTGCACGACTCGGCGGGGTGCCAGGCTCTTCGATGGCGACCGCTGAGCGAGCGATCCACGCACGGAGTCCGCGCCGGACGGGCTCTTTCCCTCCGATCCGCTCCGCGAACCGCCCGAAAGGCTCGTTCTCGTTCACTGATCGTGGAAAGTCGGTGGCGTCAGCCGCGGAAGGGGCACCCGTGGCCGCCGTGCGTCCCGCCGAGGTATACTCCCTGGGAGTATCCATGGCGGTACAGTCACGGTCGGAGGGCCGACCTGCACCGATGACACACGACGACGACGCGAACGGGACCGGACCGGCCTCGCCGTTCAGCAGCCTGGCGATCGACTTCTCCGGAGGCGGTGACGCGATCGCGCCGTTCGACGCGCCGGCGATCGCCTTCGCGTCCGAGCCGCTGCCCGGTCACGGCGGGCCGACCGACGACCTGACGGGCGAAGGCCCGCACGCGTCGAAGGTGGTGATCGTCGGCTCCGGGCCGGCGGGCCTGACCGCCGCGATCTATGCCGCCCGGGCGAACCTCGAGCCGATCGTCCTGGCCGGATCGACGCCGGGTGGCCAGCTGACGATCACGAGCGACGTCGAGAACTACCCGGGCTTCCCCGACGGCATCCAGGGCCCCGACCTGATGGCCGCCTTCCGGGCGCAGGCCGAACGGTTCGGGACGCGGATCATCGACGTCGACGTCGACCGCGTCGACCTGTCGGAGCGGCCGTTCCGGCTGTGGGCGCGTGGCGTGGAGTACCGCGCTGACGCGGTCATCGTGGCGACCGGTGCGTCGGCCATCTGGCTCGGTCTCGAGTCCGAGGAGCGACTCCGCGGCCGGGGCGTGTCGGCCTGCGCGACCTGCGACGGCTTCTTCTTCCGCGACCGCGAGATCGCCGTCGTCGGTGGTGGCGACAGCGCCCTCGAGGAGGCGACGTTCCTGACCCGCTTCGCGTCCAAGGTCCACATGCTCGTCCGGCGCGACCAGTTCCGGGGCAGCAGGATCATGCAGGCCCGCGCGCTCGAGCACCCGAAGATCGAGGTCCACTTCAACACCGCGATCGACGAGGTCATGGGTGACGAGCACGTGACCGGGCTGCGGCTCCGGGACACGACGACCGACACGGTCAGCGAGGTCCCGATGGAGGGCCTGTTCATCGCCATCGGCCACACGCCGAACACCGAGGCCTTCCGCGACTGGCTCGAGGTCGACGCCAAGGGCTACCTCGTCGTCCATGACGAGACCGGCTCGGCGATCGACGGCGTGTTCATCGCCGGCGACGTCCACGACCATCGCTACCGCCAGGCGGTGACGGCCGCCGGGGACGGCTGCAAGGCCGCGATCGACGCGGAGCGCTGGCTGGAGGCGCAGGGCATCACCGAGGCCCGGACCGCGACCGCCTGGTGAGCGAGGCAGCGACCACCGCCGGCCTCGTCGGGTCCGCGCTCGACGAGGCCTTCGTCGCGGCCGAGTCCGACGGCCATCCGGTCGTCGTCCTCGACGCCGGCTGCGGGCGTATCTCGGCCCTGAAGCCGTACCGGCCGCGGATCGGCCGGTTCGTCGGCGCCGACCTCCACGCGCCGCTGCCGGGGGCCCTCCCCCACCTCGACGAGTTCGCGACGGTCGACCTGTGCCGCGACGCCGACGCGTTCCCGGACGCGACCTTCGACGTCATCCTCTCGAGCTTCACGGTCGAGCACTTCGCGGACCCGGATGCGGCGTTCCGCAACCTGTTCGGCTGGCTTCGTCCCGGCGGCCGTCTCGTGATCTCGACCGTGAATCGCCGCCACCCGTTCGTGTGGGCCTATCTCTCGATGCCGCGCCGACTGCGCGACCGACTCCAGCGGCTGGTCAAGGCGACGGCCGCCGATGCCCATCCGATCGTCGGGGCCTGCAACTCGCCGGCCGACCTGCGCAGCGCCCTCGAGACGGCCGGCTACAGCGACGTCCGGATCGTCACGGTCGGTCACCTCGCCCGAGCCTGGGGTCGGCACCGCGCGACGGCCCTCCTGGGACGGATCGGCGACCTGCTCGCCCAGGGCACGCCGAGCCGTCGGTCCACGATCGTCGTCTCGGCAGGCCGAGCACCGAGCGACGCCTAGGGCGGCGGGACCGCCGTCACGGCTTCGCTCCACCGCGCCATCGACGACCAGAACGCTGCCGACGGCTCGTCCGGCGCGAACAGCCAGTTCATGTGGGCATAGGTCGGATCGCCCTCGATCACGTCGCGGCGCTCGAGGGGGCCCGGGCCGTCGATCGGGTACCACTGGTAGTCGAGTGGGCGGAGGATGGCCATGAGGTCGGCCTCGGTCCGGCCCGCCAGGACCTCGCACACGATCCAGGGTCGCTCTCGTTCGAGCAGCCCGGCAGCGCCGCGCAGGACGTCGGGCTCGGTCGACTCGGTGTCGACCTTCAGGACCGCGGGCGAGCGACCGCTCGTCGCGATGAAGCCATCGACGGTCTCGACCCGGACGGTCACCGACCGATGCGACCGTCGGAAGCCCGCCCGGAGAGAGTTCGAGCTGTCGGTCTGATCCGAGAGGTGGAGCTCGGCGGTGCCTGCAGCGGCGCCCAGGGCCAGCTGCTCGACCGCGATGGCGAGGGCGTTGCGCCGGGCGATCGTCCGCATCTCGGCCGCCAGGTCGGGCGTGGGCTCGAAGGCGACGACCTCGGCCCGCGTCAGGGCGGCCGCCAGCCAGGCGAACACACCGATGTTCGCGCCGACGTCGTACACCGGTCGCGACCCGGCCATGTCGACCGCAGCGAGGAAGCACGCGAGCGTGTCGGGCTCATAGCCGGCGAGACCGTTCGCGACAAGGAGCCGGGCCACGTACGAGCGGCGGCCGGGCCCGAGCGTCATCGAAGCGGGTGCGTCCGGCCGCGTCCGGCCATCCGGTGGCATGGGTAGCTTCAGGGTGAACGCCGCTGTCCGGTCTTCGCCACTCGTCGGGGCCCGCCCGAGGAGGCGAAGGCCGGCCAGGCGGACGGGCCGCGGGACGCGACGCCGGACCCGCTTGAGCGTCAACGCCTCGGACCGGCCGGGTGAGCCATCATCGTCGGCGCCATCCTACCCGGGCCGGGTCGGCGACCCGGTCGGCCGCTCGGTCGGCCGCCCGGTCGCGGCCAGATCGGCGGCCCGATGGGCCTGCCCGTGGTAGCGTCGGCCCGATGGAGATGACCAGCGAGCGACCGACGCCGGAGACCCGGCGATGACGGTCCGGGGCGGCGGTGGAGGGCTCGGGCGCGCATCGGCCGCGGCCGGGACCCCACGTGCCGGTCGGCGGGCCGGCGGTGGTGGCTTCATGATGGGCCCGTCCCGCGACTTCACGCCGGTCCCGAAGGAACGGCGCAACGCGACGGTCCGCCGGATCACGGCGTTCTTCCGGCCGTATGTGTGGCAGGTCGCGGTCGTCCTTGTCGCGATCCTCGTCACGAGCCTCCTCGGGATCATCAACCCGCTCCTGCTCGGCGTCCTCATCGACCAGGTCATCGTCGGCCAGGACTACTCGAACCTGAACCTCTACGTCGGGTTGATGATCGTCATCCCGATCATCTCGGGCCTGATCGGCGTCGGCCAGACATATCTCTCGAACATCGTCGGCCAGCGGGTCATGCAGGACCTCCGCAACGCCCTGTACGTCCACCTCCAGCGGATGCCGCTGCGGTGGTTCACGGAGACCCGGACCGGCGAGATCCAGAGCCGGCTGGCAAATGACGTCGGCGGTGTCCAGTCGGTGGTCACCGACACCGCCAGCTCGATCACCGCGAACCTCGCGGTCGCGATCAGCACGATCGTCGCGATGGCCCTGCTCGACTGGCGGCTGACGGTCCTCTCGCTCGGCATCACGCCGTTCTTCCTGCTCCTCACCTACCGCGTCGGGAAGACCCGGCGCGAGATCAGCACCGAGACCCAGGAGTCGCTGGCGGAGCTGTCGGCGGCCACCGAGGAGACCCTCTCGGTCAGCGGCATGCTGCTGACGAAGACGTTCGGCCAGCAGGCCGCGGCGACCGAGCGCTACCGGGTCCTGAACCAGCGGCTCGCGGGGCTCCAGATCCGCCAGGCGATGGTCGGCCGGTGGTTCTTCATGATCATCGGGACGATCTTCAGCATCATCCCGGCATTCGTGTACTGGCTGGCCGGGACCCTCGCCGCGAACGGCGATCCGAACGCCCCGACGGCCGGCGCGATCGTCGCCTTCACGACCCTCCAGTCGCGGCTGTTCTTCCCGCTCGGCCAGCTGCTGAACATCCAGGTCGAGATCCAGGGCTCGCTGGCGCTGTTCGACCGGATCTTCGAGTACCTCTCGATGGACCCCGAGATCGTCGATGCGCCCGACGCCGTCGACCTCGACCGGGCGCCGGTCCGCGGCAAGGTCCGCTTCCGCGGTGTGACGTTCCGCTACCCGGTCGGCGTCGTCCCGTCCAGCCGAGCGCTCGGGATCGCGACCTCCGGCGAGGCGCCTGTCGCCGAGATGGACGTGGCTCCGGAAGCCGCGATCGACTCGAGCCAGGAGGATGCCGCGCTCGAGATCTCCCAGGACATCGAGCTCGCGCTCGAGGGGACGAACGCCTCGCCGCTCGCCGCGGCGCTCCTCGAGTCGGTCGACGCGCCGCCCGAGGATGAGGCCGCGGTCCGCGCGGCGGCATCGGCGGCGGCCGCGCCTCCGGCCGCACCGTTCGCCCTCGACGGGGTCGACTTCACCGCCGAGCCGGGCCAGCTCGTCGCGCTCGTCGGGCCGTCAGGCGCGGGCAAGACGACGACGACCTACCTGATCCCGCGGCTGTACGACGTCGATTCCGGCTCGGTCGAGATCGACGACGTCGACGTCCGGCGCCTGACGCTCGCGTCCCTCGGCCGGGCGATCGGGTTCGTGACCCAGGAGACGTACCTGTTCCACTCCTCGATCCGCGACAACCTCGTGTACGCCAGGCCTGCCGCGACCGACGCCGAGCTCGAGGCCGCTGCCCGGGCGGCGGCGATCCACGACCGGATCATCGAGCTGCCTGACGGCTACGACACCGTCGTCGGCGAGCGCGGCTACAAGCTCTCGGGCGGCGAGAAGCAGCGGATCGCCATCGCCCGGGTGCTCCTGAAGGACCCCCGGATCCTCATCCTGGACGAGGCGACCTCGGCCCTCGACACGGTGAGCGAGCGGCTCATCCAGGCCGCCCTCGAGCGGGTGATGGAGGGTCGGACGACGATCGCGATCGCCCACCGACTGTCCACGATCCTGCGGGCCGACCGGATCCTCGTCTACGACAAGGGCCGCATCGTCGAGCAGGGCACCCACGGCACACTGCTGGCTCGCGGGGGCCTGTACGCTCGGCTGTACCAGGAGCAGTTCCTCACCCCGACCGAGGAGGCCCTCGACGGCGACCTCGGCGCGGCGTTCGTCGACGAACCGGAGCGAGCATCGGCATGACCCGGATCCGGTCCGCCATCCTGACCCACGAGGGCGGGATGCGGTTCACCTCCAGGACAGGGACCGGTCGCGACCCGACCTTCGGCGACCACGCCTCGAAGGGTGAGCTCAGCCCGATGGAGACGATCGTCGCGACGCTCGCCGCCTGCTCGGCGATGGATGTCGTCTCGATCGCCCTGAAGAAGCGCCAGTCGTTCGTCCGCTACGAGGTCTTCGTCGAGGCCGAGCAGCGCGACGAGTACCCGCAGGTCCTCACCCGTGTCGTCGTCGTGCACGAGGTCGAGGGCGAAGGCGTCTCGGCGACCGCGATCCGGCACTGCATCGAGCTCTCGGCCGAGAAGTACTGCCCGGTCAACGCGATGATCTCGGCCGGCGCGACCGAGGTCCACCACCGGATGCGGATCCTCCGGACCGGCGAGCCACCACTCGACGAGGAGGTCACGGTCACCGGCCCGTATCGGAGGCCGGACGTCATCGAGTAGGCGGCGGGCCGCCAGGGCCCGGGTGCGGGTACGGGACGCCTCGATGCACGCGACAGCGACCGCTCGTCCGCCGATACGCACGTGTGGCGTGCATCGGCGCGCTGCCGCCCGCAGCCAGCGGACCCTTCGATTGCATGACTATGCAGGCGGGCGTATAGTCATGCGGTGACGACGGCGGTCCTCGGCCCCGGCGACGTGATGCGGCCCCCTGTGAGGGGCTCGGTGCGCCCGTGAGCGCGAGCGTCGCGACGCCGACGGTGGCCGTGGGCCGCCGGCGCACGCCTGGCGCGGACGACGACACCCGGATCCCGGTCGCGATCGTCGGTGCGACCGGCTACGTGGGCGCCGAGCTCGTCCGGCTGCTCTCGCTCCATCCGGGGGTCCGGATCGCCGGCCTCGTCGCGCGCGGCCGCGAGCAGGAGCCGATCGCTCTGACCCACGCTCATCTCGCATCGACCGCGCTCGCGGTGGACAGCGAGATCCCCGAGGGTGTCGAGGCGGTCTTCTTCGCCCTGCCCCACGGCCAGGTCGCGAGCCAGGCCAGCGAGCTCGTCGAGCGCGGCGTGGCGATCATCGACCTCGGGCCCGACTTCCGCCTCCGGGACCCGGCCGACTATCCCCGCTGGTACGGCTTCGAGCATCCACGGCCGGAGCTCCTCGCTCACGCGGTCTACGGTCTTCCAGAGCTGCACCGGGACGAGCTCACCGCCCTCGGTGCGGCGCGGGACGAGGGCCGGCCGGCGATCGTCGGCGCGCCGGGCTGCTACCCGACCGCGACGCTCCTCGCGCTCGCCCCGCTCGCCCGCGCCGGGCTGATCGGCGACCTCGTCGTCGACGCCAAGAGTGGCGTCTCCGGCGCCGGCCGCGAGCCGCGGCAGGACCTCCAGTTCGGGGAGGTGAACGAGAGCGTCAAGGCCTACGGGATCGACGGCCACCGCCACGTCGCTGAGATCGAACAGGAGCTGGCGAGGCTCGGGGAGCTCGGAGCCGGGTCAGCCGGGACGAACCCGGGCGCCGCGGGCGTCGACTTCCTGCCCCACCTCATCCCGATGACCCGCGGGATCCTGTCGGCCTGCCACGTTCGGCCGACGCGTCCCGTCGAGCAGGCCGAGCTCGACGCCCTGTATGCCGCGGCCTACGACGACGAGCCGTTCGTCCACGTCGTGTCGACGGCACCGGCCACGAAGCAGACGCTCGGCAGCAACGAGGCGCGGGTCTTTGTCCGGGCCGACGGGCGGACCGGCCGGGTGCTCGCGATCGGCGTGGAGGACAACCTCGTGAAGGGCGCCGCAGGCCAGGCGATCCAGGCGTTCAACGTCGTCTTCGGGATGCCTGAGACGGCCGGGCTCCTGCAACTGCCGCTCGCGCCATGACCGGGATCGCCGACCCGACCCTGGTCGCCCTGCCGTCGGACCTGCCGCCCGTCGAGCGCCATCCTTCGATCCCCGCCGGGTTTGCGGCGGGCGGGGCGACGATCGGGATCAAGGCCAGCGGTCGGCCCGACCTCGCCCTCGTCGCCTCGACGGTCGGACCGATCCCCGCGGCCGCGGTGTTCACCCCCAACCGCTTCGCGGCGGCGCCGGTCCGGGTGAGTCGTGCGCATCTCGCGGCGACGGGCGGCGATCCGGCGGGTCGCTCCGGACATGCCCGGGCGGTCGTCTCGACCTCCGGGTGCGCGAATGCGGCGACCGGCGCCGCTGGCGACGCCGACCAGACTCGGGTGGCCGAGGCGGTCGCGGCGGCCCTGGGCGGGACGCCGCAGGAGGTCCTGACGCTCTCGACGGGCATCATCGGGACCCGCCTGCCGGTCGATCTGATCCGGCTCGGTGTGGCCGGCCTGGCGCCGATGATCACCGCCTCGGACGGCGGGCTGGAGGCGGCCGCGCGGGCCCTCATGACGACCGACTCGCGGCTGAAGGCGGCGACGGTGACGATCGCCCTGCCCGATCCCGATGGACTTGCGGTCCGCTCGATCCGCGTGACCGGGATCGCGAAGGGCGTGGGGATGATCCATCCGCGGATGGCGACGATGCTCTCGATCCTCCTGACCGACGCGGCGGTGTCGCCGGCCCTCCTCTCCTCTGTCCTGCGAGGGGCCGCGGCGCGGTCATGGGACCAGCTGACGGTCGACGGCGACACGAGCACGAACGACACCGTGTTCCTGCTCGCCTCGGGCGACGGGGGTGCGGCCGAGGTGCGGCCGGGCACCGCCGAGGCAGTGGCGTTCGCGCGGGCGGTCCAGGCGGTCGCCCGCGACCTGGCCCGCCAGCAGGCCGCCGACGGCGAGGGCGCCACGACCCTTCTGACCTGCCAGGTCTCGTCGGGCGCCGATGACGCGGATGCCCGTGCGGTCGCCCGGGCCGTCGTTGGATCCTCGCTCGTGAAGGCCGCGATCCACGGCCGCGACCCGAACTGGGGCCGGATCGCCGGGGCGGCCGGGAATGCGATCGTCGCGGAGGCGGCCGTCCTCGAGGCGGCCGGACTCCCGTCTGAGACGGCGCGGGCGCGTGCCGGCGCGCCCGCCGCCGTCGACCCGGATCGGCTCCGCATCGCGATCGCCGGCCATCTCGTCTTCGATGGCGGTGATGGCGGCCCCCAGGCGTTCGACCGTGCCGCGGCCCGGACCGACATGGACGCCCCGGAGGTCCTCGTCCGTCTCGACCTGGGGCTCGGGACCGGCGCCGGCGAGGCGTTCGGCTGCGATCTGAGCGAGACCTACGTCCGCGAGAACTCGGAGTACACGACGTGATGGCGCTGGCGCGGCATGGCAGGGCGGGGCACGGCAGGGCGGGGCGCCGCACGGCGCGGCGCCGCACGGCGGGGCGGACCATCCGACAGCCGATGCCCATCGGCGCATCAGCGAGGCAGCCGATGCCCATCAGGGCATCGACGCAGAGGCTGATGCCCATCGCTGCATCAGTGGGCGACCAGGGCATCGCGGTCGCAGGCCCTCCGAAGACGGCGCATCGATCGCCACTAGCCACGGGCATGCGTTGATGGGCATCGCATTCGGGGGCGCCGCCCGGCACGGTGCGGCGGGCGCGCCGCACGGTCGCGCCGCCGGGCGGGCGCCGCCGGGCACGGTCGCGCCGCCCGGCGCGCGGGCGCCTCCCGGCGCGGCGACGCGACCGCGCGGGGCGATGCGGCCGCGCCAAGACACGGAACCCCACGATGAGCGGCGGGATCGTCGTGATCAAGCTCGGCGGCACCACCCTCGCCGACCAGCAACACGTCCTCGAGGAGGTCGCGGTCCTCGCCCGCCGCCGCCCGGTCGTCGTCGTCCATGGCGGCGGCAAGCGGATGACCGAGTGGCTCGAGCGGCTCGGGGTCGAGACCAGATTCGAGGGCGGGCTCCGGGTCACAGATGCCGCTGCGCTCGAGGTCGCCGCGGCCGTCCTTCGGGGAGTCGTGAACAGCGAGCTGGTCGCCGCCCTGCGGGACCTCGGGGTCGATGCGGTCGGGCTCTCGGGTGTCGATGGCGGGCTGCTGATCGCCGAGCGTGTGGAGGGCGTCGGGCTCGTCGCTCACGTCGTCGGCCTCCGGCGCGACCTGCTCGACGGGCTGCTCGTCTCAGGCCAGGTGCCGGTCGTGGCGCCGCTCGCACGCGATGAGGACGGCATCGTCTGCAACGTGAATGCCGATGATGCCGCCGCAGGCATCGCCGCGGGCCTCGGCGCGAGCGAGCTCGATCCTCCTGACCGATGTCGACGGGGTCCGGGATGCCCAAGGTCAGCGGCTCGAGACGTTGACCGCGGGCGAGGCCGAGGCCCTCATCGACGCCGGGGTCATCGCCGGCGGGATGGTCCCGAAGGTCCGGGCCGCGCTCGGCGCCCTCGCCTGGGACGGCGCCGAGGCGGTCATCGCCGACTCGTCCGCGCCGGGAGCGCTGGAGCGGGCCCTCGCCGACCCGTCGTTCGGGACGCGGATCAGCCTCGGGCGGTCGGCCGGGGTCGTGGCGTGACGGCGCTCGACCGGCGCGAGCGCCAGCGGGCGATCCGCGAGCTCATCGCTCGGCACCCGATCGCGAGCCAGGCGGCGCTGGCCGACGCGCTCCGGGATCGCGGCTTCGACGTCACCCAGGCGACCGTCTCGCGCGACATCGCCGACCTGGGGCTGGTGAAGGTCCCACGAGTGGACGGCCACGTCTACGTCGCGCCGGAGGACCTCGCCCCGCCGTCGGTCGCCGGCCGGGGAGCCGACCGGGCGACTGACCGCCATGCCGGTGACGACCGGCTCGTCCGGCTCCTCAACGACATCCCCGTGACGGTCGGGCGGAGCGGTCTGATCCTCGTCCTGACGGGCACGCCAGGGACGGCGAGCATCGTGGCCCAGGCGCTCGACGAGAGCTCGCTCGAGCAGGTCGGGACGCTGGCCGGGGACAACACGACCCTCGTCCTGTTCGCCGACGATGCCCAGCTTGAGCGCTGGCAGGATCGATTCGCCCGTCTCACGATGCCCACCCTCACGCTCGCGGAGGCATATCCATGAACAAGGTCGTCCTCGCCTACTCCGGCGGGCTCGACACGTCTGTCGCCGTGGCCTGGCTGCGCGAGCAGCACGACGCCGAGGTCGTCACCCTCACCGTCGATGTCGGTGGCGGCTCGCTGCGCGAGGGCGTCGAGCGGCGGGCGATGTCCGCTGGCGCGACGCGCGCCTACGTCGTCGATGCCCGCGAGCGGTTCGTCACCGACTTCGTGTGGCCGCACCTCCAGGCAAACGCGCTGTACCAGGGGGCCTACCCGCTCGCGACCGCGCTGGCTCGGCCGCTCATCGCCCAGCTCCTCGTCGAGGTCGCCCAGCGCGAGGGCGCCGACGCGGTCGCCCACGGCTGCACCGGCAAGGGCAACGACCAGGTCCGGTTCGACGTCGCCGTCCACGCGCTCGACCCGGGACTCGAGGTCGTCGCACCGATGCGCGTCGGGATGGGGCTGACCCGCGACCAGGAGATCGACTACGCGATCGCCCGGGGGATCGAGATCCCGGTGACGAAGGCTACGCCGTACTCGATCGACGTGAACCTCTGGGGTCGCTCGTGCGAGACCGGCATCCTCGAGGACCCGTGGGTCACCCCGCCCGAGGATGCCTACGCCTGGACGGTCCAGCCGTCGCAGGCGCCGGCCCCGGTCGAGCTCGTGCTCGGCTTCGAGGGTGGCATCCCCGTCTCGATCGACGGCGAGCGGCTGGCCCCGGTCGAGCTCGTCGACCGCCTCCACGTCCTCGGCGGTGCCCATGGCGTCGGCCGGATCGACCACATCGAGGACCGCCTCGTCGGGATCAAGAGCCGCGAGATCTACGAGGCGCCCGCCGCGACGATCCTCCATGCCGCCCACCGCGCTCTCGAGGGGCTGACCCTGACGAAGGACACGCTCCGCTTCGACCACCTCGTGGCGAACGAGCTCGCCCAGCTCACCTACGACGGGCTGTGGTTCAGTGCGCTGCACCGCGATCTGCGCGGCTACGTCGCGTCGTCCCAGCGGGTCGTCTCGGGCGACGTCCGGGTCCGGCTCGACCATGGGTCCGCGGTCGTCGTCGGGCGGCGCTCGCCGCTGTCGCTGTACGACAAGGACCTTGCGACGTACGACGAGGGCGACGCGTTCGACCACGCCGCCGCGGTCGGGTTCATCGAGATCTTCGGGCTGCCGCTCCGCGTCGAGGCCGCTCGGCACGGCGCCGTCGGGCGGCATCACGGGGCCGCCTGGTCTTGGACCGAGCCGCTCCTCGAGCGCCTGCCGGTGTCGGTCGAGGACCCGGAGGCGGCGCCGGCCTGATCGGGACACCAGAGGCGCGCCCCGCGCACGGCCGAGACGGGCGCGCCGGGCCGATGCATGCCTGGTGTGCATAACGACGGAGGAGTGGATGGAGACCGGCCATCGAGGTCGCTGACGAGACGTTCCTCCGTCGGATCGCTCACCCGGTGGACACATCGACGGAGGAGGGCTCATCCGCCCCGTGGTCCGATCGTTCCTCCGCCGTTCTGCACATCTGGCGCACATCGACGTCGCCGCACCCTTCCGGCGGGACATGACGGCGCGATGGCCATCGGGCGCTTGCGCCACTCGGACGCGCCGTCAATCGCCGGGAGCTCGCCCCGCGCCGCCGGTGAGGCGGTAGCCGAGACCGTACTCGGTCGCGATATAGCCCTCGCCGGGTGCGGCCGCCTCGAGCTTGGCCCGCAGGTTGCGGATCGTCATCCGGAGCAGGTGGACGTCGGCGTCGTAGCCGGAGCCCCAGACCGAGGCCAGGACCTGGCGGTGGGTCACGAGCTGCCCAGCCCGCTCGATCAGATAGGCGAGCAGCCGGAACTCGGTCGGCGTCAGCCGCACCTCCTCGCCGCGGATGTGGACGCGATGCTCCGTCAGGTCGACCGTCAGGTCGCGGTGGCGGAGGACCGGGGGCGTTCGGGGGCCGCCGAGGCGCGCCGCAGGATGGCCTCGATCCGGGCCAGCAGCTCGGGCAGGCTGAGTGGCTTGGTGACGTAGTCGTCCGCGCCCACCTTGAGACCCCGGACCTTGTCGCCCTCCGAGCTGCGGGCCGTCACGATCACGACCGGCACGCGACTGAACTCGCGGATCCGCTCGAGGATCTGCCAGCCGTCGAGCCCCGGGACCGACAGATCGAGCAGGACGAGGTCCGGATGGGCGTCGTAGAAGGCCCGCAGGCCGTCCGGCCCGGTGCCGGCCGCGACGGCTCGGTAGCCCGCGTCGGACAGCCACAGCTCGAGCAGCGCCGCGAACTCAGGCTCGTCCTCGATGACGAGGATCGTCTCGGCCATCGTCAGCGCCCGGCCCGCAGCTCGCCCGGATCGGCCGTCGCTCGGCGTCGGGACCGGACGACCGGCAGGCTGAAGCTGGCCCGGGTGCCCGGGCGACCATCGGACCGGGGCTCCAGCCACAGCTCGCCACCGTGCGCCTCGATGAGACGGCGGCTGATCGCCAGGCCCAGCCCGGTCCCCGGGATCGTGGACTCCCGGACGTTGCGGCCACGATGGAACGGCTGGTCGACCAGGTCGATGTCCTCCTCGGGGATGCCGATGCCCTCATCGTCGATGTGGACGATGAGCCGGTCGCCGTCGCGCTCGGCGGAGAGCCGGACCGCCGAGCCGTCGGGCGCGTACTTGAGAGCGTTGCCGACCAGATTCTCGAGGACCTGGCTCAGCCGGATCGGGTCGGCGACGACCGGCGGCAGGCCCTGGAGATCGCACGACCAGCCGGTCACGGCCGCCGGCGACACCCAGATCAGCGCGCAACCGCTCGACCAGCGCCTCGAGCCGGACCGGCGATCGCTCGAGCACGAGGGGGTCCGCCTGGAGGTGGGTCACGTCGAGGATCTGGTCGAGGAGTCCGCGGAGCCGCTCCGCCAGCTGGTCGATCCGCTCGATGGCCCGGCGCTGCTCCTCGGGCGGCAGGTCCAGGTGGAGGAGCGTCTCGGCGTAGCCCTTGACCAGGGCCAGCGGCGTCCGAAGCTCGTGGCTCACCGTGGCGACGAAGCCCTCCCGAAGCTCCTGGAGCGCGCGAGCGGCGCTGACGTCGCGCAGGATCGCCGTGGCCCGTGGCCCGCCCGCCCCACCGGTCGACGCGCGAGTACGCCCCGAGCATCGCGACGGGGCGTCCGTCCGGACCCGCGATCGCGGTCTCGCGGACGGTGATCGGGACCCCGCTCGCGAGGACCTCCGCGAGCGGGCAGGCGGTGTCGTCATGGGCCCCTGCGCGGGCGCAGCCGAGGGCCTCGCCACAGGTCAGGCCCAGCACCTGGGCGGCGCCGAGACCGAGGTGGTCCTGCGCCGCACGGTTGATGCGGACGACGCGCCGCTGTCCGTCGACCTGGACGATCGCGTCCGCCGCCCCCTCCACGACCGCGGTCAGCTCCTCGCGCTCGCGCTCGAGGGTCCCCGCAGGCCCGCGCTCCGGAAGGCGATGGCGAGCTCGTGACGGGCCAGCCGGAGGACCCGCAGACCCTCCGGGTCGAGCGCGCCCGGGGTCGGCGGGACGAGGACGAACAGGCCGGCCGGCGCGTCGTCGACGAGCCCGACGGCGGTGGCACCGAGCCTCTCGGCCCAGGCGACCCCGGCACCGAGGTCGTCGAATCGTTCCGGGGCGGCGGCGATCGAGGGATCGCCACCATCGGTCGCGAGGCGGAGCCCGGGACCGTCGCTCTCGGCCAGCCACAGGAGGACGGTGGTCGCGCCCGACAGCCGGGCGATCTCGGAGGCCACCGCCGGCCCGAGATCGGTCAGGGGGCCGCCCGAGGCGACGATCTGGCTCAGCTGGTACTGGGCATACATCGCGTCGGCTTCGCGCTGGGCATCCTCGGTCAGGCGGAGCGATCTCCCGCTCGAGGGCCGCGATCCGGTCGTCCGCCGCGCCCGCGGGCGTCTCGGGCATGACGCGCGGACCGCTCATCGTCCCTGCCCGACCGCCGCCCGGCGACTCGGCGCGAGGGCCCGGACGAGCAGGAAGCACGATACGGCGCCGGGGTCGAGATGGCCGGCCGAGCGGGCTCCGAGGCGGAGCGCCAGGCCCCGACGGGCGATGAGCGGACGGGTCGCTCGCATCCCGCCGGCGGCCGCGCGGACCGCCACCGCCAGCGCCTGCTCCCATGTGGCGCCCTCGACGACCGCGAGGCCGAAGGCGTCGGCCGCAGGTCGCAGCGCGTCGTACATCGTCTTGTCGCCGGTCGTGCACCGCCCTCTCCGGGCGAGGGCGTCGGCTGCCGCGTCGAGCATCCGGGCCAGGTCCGACTCGAGGAGTCGTTCCGCCCCGCCGGCCGCGAGGCCAGCCGAGATGAGCGCGGTGCCGTAGAGGGGACCCGACGCACCGCCGACCGAACCGACAAGGGTGTGCCCGACGTGGCGCAGGATCGCGCCGGGCGCCGTCGACGGGTCGAGTCTGTCGAGCTCCTCGAGGACCGCGCCGAAGCCGATCACGAGGTTGTCGCCGTGATCGCCATCACCGAGCACGGCATCGAGGCGCGTCAGGTAGGCCTCGTGGCGCCGGATGCTCGCCGCGCATCGCACGAGGTAGGTGCGGACGGCGCGGCCGTCGATCGCCTGCACGGACCCTCCCGGCCACGGGCCGCTCTGGGTCGCCACGCCCGCCGGGCGAGTGTAGACACCCGTCCGATCCCCGGACAACGACCCGGTCGCACCCGAGGACGCATCCATCCCGTGAATGGATGGGCCCGTTGATGGCTTCTTGACGAGTCGGCCGCGAGGATGACGGACATCGCATGGAGGGAGTCCCGGTGGTCGGTCTGGTCCTTGTCTCGCATTCGCGGCAACTGGCCCTCGGTCTGCGCGAGATGGTCGCGCAGGTCGCCGGAGCCGACGTCCGCGTCGAGGTGGCCGCCGGGACGATCGACGGTCGACTGGGGACGAGCGCCCCGTCGATCGTCGATGCCATCCGGAGCGTCGATGGGCCTGACGGCGTCCTGGTCCTGCTCGACCTCGGTAGCGCGGCGCTCAGCGTGGAGCTGGCGCTCGAGGAGCTGACCGAGGCAGAGCGGGGCCGTGTCGTCGTGAGCGACGGTCCGCTCGTCGAGGGCGCGGTCGTCGGAGCTGTCCAGGCGAGTCTCGGTCTGCCGCTGGCGGATGTCGCCGCGGCGGCCAGCGAGGCCGCCACCGTCCCGAAGCTGCCCGGGGCGACCGGGCCCGAGCACGCTCCGGCGATCAGCCGGTAGCCACCACCTGGAGGGATGCGCATGTCCTCGCCAACGATGGCCCAGAAGCTCGGCGCCGAGGTCATCGGCACCGCGATCCTCGTCTTCATCGGGGCGGGCTCCGTCCCGTTGACCGTGTTCCTGACCGCCGGCGCGGGCGGCACAGGGATCGCCGGCACCGCCGGCCTGTCGACGATCTCGTTCGCCTTCGCGTTCGCGATCTTCGCCGCCGTCTACTCCGTCGGCCACATCAGCGGCTGCCACATCAACCCGGCCGTGACGATCTCGCTCCTGGCGACGCGCAAGATCGACGCGACGACCGCGGGCGGCTACATCGTCGCCCAGGTCGTCGGTGCCTTCATCGGCGCCGGACTGACCCTCGTGATCCTGACCGGCAACGACCCGGCCAAGCTCGGCCTCGGTGCGGTCTCCGTCAACGCCAACGCCGGCCTCTGGATCGGGTTCCTGGCCGAGATCATCGGGACCGCGATCCTGGTCTTCACCGTCTTCGGGACCGCCGTCTCCGGCAAGGCGCCGGCGGGCTTCGCGGGGCTGATCATCGGGTTCGTCGTCTACGGGATCATCATCCTGGTCGGCCCGATCACCGGCGCATCGCTGAACCCGGCCCGCGAGATCGGCCCGGCCCTTCTCGGCCAGGCGATCGGCGCGACGCCCGTCCCGGTCGAGCAGCTCATCGTCGTCTACGTCTTCGGCTCGACCATCGGCGGCCTCGTGGGCGCCTTCCTGTACGAATTCATCGGCCGCGAGCAGCCGGCGCGCGCCGCGGTCACCGACCAGGCCAGCGCGACCGCCGACGCGGCGACCGCCGCTCGCTGAGGGTCGACCCAGCTCCCATCCCCATCCGCTTCGCCTGACAGGAGAGCCACCATGACGACAACGACCATGGCCATGAAGAAGCTCATCAACGACGTCGACGATGTCGTCCCCGAAAGCCTCGCCGGCCTCGGCCTCGCCCATCCCGACGTGGTCCGGATCGACGCCGTGAACAACGTCGTCCTGCGGGCGGGCGGCCCGCGGGCCGGCAAGGTCGGCCTGGTGTCCGGCGGCGGGTCCGGCCACGAACCGCTCCACGGCGGATTCGTCGGGCTCGGGATGCTGGACGCGGCCTGCGCCGGCAACGTGTTCACCTCGCCCGTCCCGGACCAGATGGAGGCGGCCACGCGGGCCGTCGACGGCGGCGCCGGCGTCCTCCACATCGTGAAGAACTACACCGGCGACGTCCTGAACTTCCAGCTCGCGGCGGACCTGGTGGCGGGCGAGATCGAGACCGCGACCGTCGTCGTCAACGACGACGTCGCCGTCCAGGACTCGCTGTACACGGCGGGTCGGCGCGGCGTCGGAGCGACCGTCCTGCTCGAGAAGATCGCCGGCGCGAAGGCCGAGGCCGGGGGCACCCTGGCCGAGGTCACCGAGATCGCGACCCGGGTGAACGCCAACAGCCGGTCGATGGGCATGGCCCTGACCTCGTGCATCGTCCCGGCAGCCGGCACGCCGACGTTCGAGATCGGGCCCGACGAGGTCGAGATCGGCATCGGCATCCACGGCGAGCCGGGCCGTCGACGCGAGAAGCTCGGTCCGGTGGACGAGCTCGCCGCGACCCTGGTGGAGCCGATCCTGTCGCGATCTGCCGTTCAGCCGCGGCGACCGGGTCGTCGCCTTCGTCAACGGGATGGGTGGGACGCCGCTCATCGAGCTGTACATCGCCTACAACAGCGTGGCCCGGATCCTCGCCGATCACGGCGTGACGGTCGCCCGAAGCCTGGTCGGGAACTACATCACGAGCCTCGAGATGGCCGGCTTCTCGGTCACCCTCCTGCGGCTCGACGATGAGCTCCTGTCGCTGTGGGACGCTCCCGTCCACACCGCCGCCCTGCGGTGGGCCGTGTAGGCAGCCCGAGCCTCAGGGTCCGAATCCACGGCATGGCCGCCTGCCTGTACGCTGGCGGCCGTGCCACCCGATGGGAGGGTCCGATGACCGTCGAGGAGCTCGAACGCTGGCTCCGACTGGCGGCCGCGCGCATCCACGAGCAGGCGCCGGCCTGACCGCGCTGGATCAGGCCATCGGTGATGGCGACCACGGCATCAACATGGACCGCGGCTTCAGCGCGGTCGTCGCCAGGCTCGACGAGGCGGCCGCCGCCGGGACGCCGCCGGGCGGGGGCGACTCGGCGGACGCCGGGGCGCTCATGAAGCTCGTCGGGCGGACGCTCATCAGCACGGTCGGTGGCGCGTCCGGTCCGCTGTACGGCACCGCCTTCCTGCGAGCGGCCGGCACCCTTGGGGGGCGCGCCGAGGTGACGGCCGACGACGTGGCCGCCGCCCTTGCCGCGGCCACCGAGGGGATCTCGGGGCTCGGCAAGGCGATGACCGGTGAGAAGACGATGCTCGATGCCCTGGTCCCGGCCCTCGAGGCAGCGCGCCGCTCGATCGACGCCGGTGCCGGCGGGGACGCGGTGCTCGTCGCCGCGGCCGACGCCGCCGAGGCCGGCGCGACCGCGACGATCCCGATGCTCGCGACGAAGGGGCGGGCGTCCTACCTGGGCGAGCGGAGCATCGGACACCAGGACCCCGGCGCCACGTCCGCGGCGCTGCTGGTGCGGGCCCTCGCCGACACGGCCGTCGGAACGGCCTGACCGACGACCGATGCGGTCCGCGGAGGTCGACGATCCACAACCCGTCGGGGCTCCATGCCCGTCCGGCGGCGCTGTTCGTCAGGACCGCCGCGGCATATCGCGCCACGATCCGCGTCCGGAACCTTGCGCGCGACGGTGCACTGGTCGATGCGAAGAGCATCCTCGGCGTGCTGGGTCTCGGCGTCGCTCCCGGGCACCGCATCGAGATGACCGCCGACGGCGAGGACGAGACGGCTGCCATCGACGCCCTCGTGGGGCTGGTGCACGCAGGGATCGGCGAAGAGCTCGCGGGATGAACCGCGGACTGTCCGTCCGCCTCGAGGGCACGCCCGGCGCGCCCGGTGTCGCGACCGGACCGCTCTGGCGGTGGACCGACGCGCCGGTCGACGGCGACGGCGGCGACGATCGGGCTCGACGATGCGGCGGCGGCGGCGGCCGATCAGCTCGGGACCCTCGCCGGGCGGCTCCGGGACCTCGGACGGGCGGACGAGGCCGACATCCTCGACGCCCAGGCGCTCATGGCCAGCGATACGAGCCTGCTCGACGATGCCCGCAGTCGGATCGACGATGGTGCCCCGCCGACCGATGCGATCCGGGCCGCGAGCGAGCGGTTCGCCGGCCAGCTGGAGGCCCTCGACGACGCCGTCCTGTCGGCCCGGGCGTCCGACGTCCGGGACGTCGGCGCGCGGATCGCGCGGGCACTCGAGGGGCGCGCCCTCGCCCTGCCGGCGGCGCCATCGATCGTGCTGGCCGACGACCTGCCGCCATCGGTCGCGGCCGAGGTGCCGGACGGCCTGCTGCTGGGGATCGCCCTGCGTGCCGGCTCTCCGACGGCCCACGCGGTGATCCTGGCGCCGATCGCTCGGGATCCCCGCGGTCTGCGGGATCGACGGGCTCGCCGAGGTCGCGATCGACCCGGCCGCCGAGGCGATCCTCGATGGAGCGGCGGGGACGCTGATCATCGACCCCGAGGCCGAGGACCGCGCAGCGGCGGAGACCCGGCGCGCCGCCAGGGTCGCGCAGGCCACCCGCGCGGCAGAGCGCCGCGGGGCGCCCGGCAGGACCGCCGACGGCCGGCCCGTCGCCCTGCTGGCCAATGTCGGGAACGTCGCGGACGTCGGCCGCGCCGCCGCCGCCGGCGCCGAGGGGATCGGCCTGTTCCGGACCGAGTTCCTGTTCCTCGGCCGCGACCGCCCGCCGACCGAGGACGAGCAGCTGGCGGCCTACCGAGACGCACTCGCTGCCTTCGCCGGGCGACCGGTCGTCATCCGGCTGGCCGACATCGGCGGCGACAAGCCGATCCCGTATCTCGACCTGCCGCCCGAGTCGAACCCGTTCCTCGGGGTCCGGGCGATCAGGCTGGCCGAGCGGCAGCCGGATCTGCTCCGCTGCCAGCTCCGGGCGATCTGGCGGGCCGGTGCGGCGACCGGCGAGACGCCGCAGGTCATGGCTCCGATGGTGGCGACGCCGCGCGACCTGGCGACCTTCCGCCGGCTCATCGCCGAGGCCGCCGCGGAGCTCGACGCGACCGGCGCAGCGCGAGCGGATCGCCTCTCGGTCGGGATCATGATCGAGGTCCCGGCGGCGGTGTGGTGGGCGCCGGAGCTCGCCGGGGGTGTGGACTTCCTGAGCATCGGCACGAACGACCTGACGCAATACGTGCTGGCCGCCGATCGCACCGAGCCGGCCCTGCGCGCCTACCAGGACGGGCTCGATCCGTCCGTGTTGCGGGCCGTGTCGGCGGTCGTGGCCGCGGCGGACCAGGCGGGCATCCCGGTCGCCGTCTGCGGCGAGCTCGCCGCCGACCCGGCCGGCGTCCTCGTGCTCGTCGGACTCGGCGTGGACGAGCTGTCGATGGACCCCAACGCCCTCGACGATGTCCGGCTCGTCCTGGCCGGGCAGGCGTTCGCGGCGTTGGAGGACCTCGCGAGCGACGCGCTCGGGGCCGCGGACGGAGCCGCGGTCCGCGCGCGTGCCGAGGCCCTGATCGGCTGATCCGCCGCAAAGGGCTTCGCCGCGCACGTCCGACGTGCGGGTCGATGCACGGGCGGACACCGGAAGGGTCGAGGAGGGCCATTCGCGCGCCGCCACGCACGCGGGTCGTGCGATCCGCGTGGCGAGAGGTCCATCGCGCCCGCCTGGGCCGGCATCATGCGTCCATCCGCACGCGTGGCGTGCAGGCAGACGGAAGCGGGCTCGTGGCGCAGGCCCCTAGACTCGCCAGTGTGAGCATCGACCGCGAGACGACACGGGCCGCCGACGCCGACACCCCCGCCAGCCCGGCGCCCGACCTGCGCGTCGTCTCCGAGATCGCCCGCCTGGCGACCCTCGCCCGCGACTGGGACGAGCTGATGCGGACGATCGTCGATCGGACGACGACGGTCATGGGCGTCCAGGTGTGCTCGTTCTACCTGATGGACGGCGATGAGCAGCGGTTGACGCTCGCGGCCACGAACGGCCTCGACCGCAGCCAGGTCGGGCACGTCAGCCTCGCCGTCGGCCAGGGCATCACCGGTCGCGCCGCGGCCGGCCGGGTGCCCGTCACGTCACAAGACGTGACCGTCGACCCGCGGTTCTCATGGGTCCGCGGCTTCGACCTGGCCGGGCTGCGGGCGATGCTGTCGGTCCCGCTGGTCTGGCACGACCGGGTCGTCGGCGTCCTGAACGTCCAGACGACCGACGCCCGCCCGTTCGGCGACGCCGAGGTCGAGCTGCTCTCGACCATCGCGGCGATCCTCGCGGGGATCGTCGAGAAGGGTCGGACCCAGGCCGAGATCGAGGGCCGCCTCGCCTCGCTCACCGCGCTCGACTCGGCCCGCGCGGAGCTCCTGGCGGTCGTGACCCACGAGCTCCGGACGCCGCTGTCGGTCGTCCACGTCTACGTCGACCTGCTGGCCGACGCGGCGACCGGCCCGAGCGTCACCGAGTGGCGGGAGCGGACACTCGAGCAGCTGACGCGCCTCGACCGGCTCGTCGACTCGATCCTCGCGTCGGCCCGTGGCGAAGGGCTGACCGGGCTGGCCCGCGAGCCGTTCGACGTGGGTCGGGCGATCGCCGAGACCGTCGAGACCGTCCAGGTCCTGCTGCGGCCCCACCTGCTGCGGTGGACGACGCCATCGACCCCGGTCATCGGGCGGGGCGACGAGGCGCGCTTTCGCCAGGTCCTCGAGCACCTCCTCGAGAACGAGTCGAAGTACGCCCCGGTCGAGACCGGCATCAGCATCGGCGCCTGGCGCGAGGACGGCCAGATCCTCGTCTACATCACCGACGACGGTCCAGGCGTCCCGCGCGAGGACTGGGTCCGGGTTTTCGAGCCGTACGTCCGCGCCGAGGGACGGGGACCGGGCGGTCGCGGCTCGGGCGGCCGCGGCTCAGGGATCGGGCTGTTCGCCGCCCGGCGGCTGATGGACGCGATGGGCGGTCGGGTCTGGATCGAGGAGAACGGCTACGGCGGCAGCCGGTTCACGATCTCCCTGCCGGCGGCGGGCTGATCGGACGTCCTGACGCTAGCCCGCGCTCGTCACGACCGCGGAGGCCTCGGCCCGAAGGCGCGCGTAGCCCGGCTTGACGACCTCGTTGATGAGCCGAAGGCGCTCATCGAACGGGGCGAAGGCGCTCTTCATCGTGTTGATCGTCAGCCACTCCATCTCGCCGAGGCCGAGCCCGAAGGCGGCGTCGAGGGCGGCGAACTCGGAGGTCAGGCTGACGCCGCTCATCAGTCGGTTGTCGGTGTTCACCGTGACCCGGAACCGGAGGCGGCGAAGGAGGTCGAAGGGATGCTCCTCGATCGAGGCCGCCGCGCCGGTGTGGACGTTCGAGGTCGGGCACATCTCGAGCGGGACCCGGCGGTCGCGGACGAACGCCGCGAGACGCCCCAGCACGACGCTGCCATCGTGCCGGACTTCGATGTCGTCGGCGAGGCGGACCCCGTGCCCCAGCCGCTCGGCGCCGCAGAACTGGAGGGCCTCCCAGATCGACGGCAGCCCGAAGCTCTCGCCGGCGTGGATCGTGATGTGGAAGTTCTCCTGGCGGATGAGGTCGAAGGCCGCCTGGTACCGCGTCGGCGGGTAACCCTTCTCCGGGCCCGCCACATCGAACCCGACGACACCGGCATCGCGCCAGCGGATCGCGCACTGGGCGACCTCGACCGACCGCTCGGCCTGGCGCATCGCGGTGACGATCGAGCGGACGACGATCGGGTTCCCGGCCGCCGAGGCTCGGGCCTCGCCCAGCCGGTAGCCCTCGAGGATCGCCTCCTGGACCTCGTCGAGGGTCAGGCCGCGCTCGGTGCACAGCTCGGGCGCCATCCGGACCTCGGCGTAGGCGACGCCGTCGGCCGCCAGATCCTCGGCACATTCCGCGGCCACGCGGACGATCGCGTCGCGCTCCTGCATCACCCCGGTCGTGTGGGCGAAGGTCTCGAGATATAGCTCGAGGCTCTTGCGGTCGGCCCCCCGGCGGAACCAGCGCGCCAGGTCGTCGACATCGGTCGTGGGAAGGTCGCGGTAGCCGGTCTCGGCCGCGAGGTCGACGATCGACGCTGGCCGCAGGCCGCCGTCGAGATGGTCGTGGAGGAGCGCCTTCGGCGCGCGATGGACGGTCTCGGGAGCCAGCGACATCGCCGCCATCGTAGCGCCGGCCGCCGGCCGCCTGAGGGTCCCGGCGGCTGATGCCATACTTCCGCGCGATGTCCCAGGGTCGCCGCCAGCTCGCGACCGTCCTGTTCCTCGACATCGTCGCCAGCACGTCCCTCGCCGCCCGGATCGGTGACGCGCGCTACAAGGAGCTCCAGAGCCGGTTCTACCGGATCGTCCGGGGTGAGCTGAAGCGTTTCGCCGGGCACGAGGAAGACACCGCCGGAGACGGCTTCTTCGCGACGTTCGCGAGTCCCACCCAGGCGGTCCGCTGCGCCTGCGCGGCCGCGACCGCGGTCCGCGAGCTGGGGGTCGAGATCCGAGCCGGCCTCCACACCGGCGAGACCGAGCTCGTCGACGGCAAGGCCGGCGGCATCGCGGTCGTCATCGGCTCCCGGGTCATGTCGCTCGCCCACGCGGGCGAGGTCCTTGTGACGAGCACGACGAAGGATCTCGTCGCCGGATCCGGTCTCGAGTTCGAGGACTTCTCGGCCCACGAGCTCAAGGGCGTCCCCGGGACCTGGCAGGTCTTCGCTGTCACCGCGATCGACGGTCAGCCGATCGGACGCCCGCTCGAGGCGACCGAGGCCGCGGCCCGGCTCGAGGCCATCGAGCCGACGTCGGTCACCCGTCGGTCGCGGCGCCCGCTCATCGCCCTCGGCGCGGTCGCCATCGCGCTCGTCCTCGTGGCCGGCGCCGGCTTTGCGGGGATCGGACCGTTCCAGCGCGAGCCGGTGACGAGCGTCCTGCTCGTCGATCCGGCGACGAACACGATCATCTCGACCGTGAAGGACGGCCTCCAGAGCCTCCACCATCCCCAGTCGATCTACCTCGACGGTTCGAACCTCTGGCAGGCGACGTTCAAGGACGACGAGGGCGGCGTCGGCCGGATCATCCGGCGCGACCCGGCGACGGGCGTCGCCGCGACCGTGTCACCGCTCGATACAGGCGACGGGATGGGCTTCGGGTTCGGCTACGGCTGGGTGGCCCATGGGTCCGATCCCACCGCGGCGAAGCTCAGCAAGATCGATCCCGCCTCGGCGACGGTCCAGGCGACGATCGACCTTCCAGGGGAGTTCGCGGACGCGAACAGCGACGCGACCTCGCTGTGGTACCTCTCGGCCTCGAACGACCTCGTCCGGATCGATCCCAACCAGGCCACGATCTCCGCGAGCTACCGTCTTGATGCCAACGAACCGCGTCGGGTCGTCCCGCTGGCGGACTCGATCTGGATCTGCGATTGCGAACACCAGCAGATCCTCCGGTTCGACCCGGTCGCTGGTCAGGTCACCGGGCACTTCGACATCGCCTCGCGGTCGTTCATCATCGGCGCCTCGGCACCCGACTCGCACGAGATCTGGCTATTCGACCAGGAAGCCGCGACGCTCACGCCACTCGACTCGACCACCGGCCAGGCCGGACGACCGCTGGGCATCGCCAAGCGACCCTACGACGCGAAGATCGGTTTCGGGTCGATCTGGGTCGCCGCCGGGAGCTCCCTCTACCGCTTCCCGCTCACCGGCGACGGTGGCCGGCAGGAGATCGCGATGCCGCCCGGGACGTCAGCCGGGGGGCTCGCGCTCGACGAGGCCCACAGCCGCGTCTGGGTCGAGAACTGTGGCTGCCCGGACGGATAGCGTTCGGGGGCGACGCCAGCGGACTGTCCCCCTTGAGCAGTGGTTGCGTCGATCGGCGCGGGCTCCAGTCACTTGACGGCGACCCGGCGATGCCCGACAACACCGCAGGGAGGTACGGCGCGTGAAGGACAGCGGTGCCACGGAGGGAGGGCCGACGGGCGCCCATCGAGCGCCGCCCGAGGCCGACCGACTCGTCGCCGACATCGAGGAGCTACGCAGGTCGCGCGCCCGGCTCGTGCTCGCCGCCGATCGCGAGCGACGCGCCATCGAGCGCGTCCTTCACGACGGTCTCCAGCAGCAGCTGATCGCGATCGCGATCGACCTGCGCCGCGCCGCAGACCTCGTCGCCGCGGACCCCGCCGCCGGCAGGACCGTGCTCGACGCCCTGGGGGCGGACGTCGGTCGGGCCATCGATGAAGCCGCGAGCCTGGCGCAGACGATCCATCCGCCTCGGATGCTGGAGGTGCGCTCGCTCGCCAGCGCAGTGCGGTCGGCAGCGGAGCAGGCGGGGGTCACGGTCGACGTCAGGACCGCGTCGGTCACGAAGCACCCGCCCGAGCTCATCGACGCGGTCTACCGGACCTGCACCGAGGTGCTATCGGCGGCGCCTGCGGGAACGGCGGCCACCATCACGGTCACCGACGCGGCCGACGGTGTGCGGTTCGAGATCGCCGTGACGGGAGGCTATCCGGCCGGACGGGTGGAGGGCCTGCGAGATCGCGTCGAGGCACTCGGCGGCCGGCTGATGGTCGAGGACGATGTCGAAGGCGGTTCGCGCGTCACGGGGACGCTCCCTCGGGATGGACCTGATCGCTCTCGGCCAGATACAGGATCACCGCCTTGACGCGCTTGTGCACGGCCGGCTCCCACGTCAGTCCGAGCTTGAGGAAGATCGAGTGGATGACCTTCTCGACCGACCTCTCGGCGACCGCAAGGTCGCTTGCGATCGAGGCGTTGTTCCTGCCTTCCGCCATCAGACGCAGGACGTCGCGTTCCCGCTCCGTCAGCTCGCTCAACGGCGACGTCCGGCTGCGCGCCCGCGCGGCCACCAGCCCGTCCACGACCTTCGGGTCGATGACCGAGCCACCCTCGGCGACCGCCCGGATGGCGGCCGTCAGCTGCCTGACGTCCTGCACGCGCTCCTTGAGCAGGTAGGCACGTCCGGCGGTGCCGCCATCGAGCAACCTCAGGGCGAAGCTCGGGTCCGCGTAGTGACTCAGGACCAGCACGCCGACGCTCGGGTTCGTCTCTCGGAATCGTGCGGCGGCCTGGATCCCTTCATCCGACTCTCCGGGCGGCATCCGGATGTCGGTCACCACGACGTCCGGGCGCGTATCATCGACGGCCCTCAGAAGCGAGTCGAGGTCGCCGCAGACCGCCGCCACCTCCAGGTCTGGCTGCGCGTCGAGCAGGCTCCGGAGACCTTCGCGGACGAGGTAATGGTCCTCCGCGAGCACCACTCGGATGGGCATGGCCAAGAGGAT
This sequence comes from uncultured Chloroflexia bacterium, assembly GCA_963729175.1. GTDB lineage: Bacteria > Chloroflexota > Limnocylindria > Limnocylindrales > CSP1-4 > CAVSMY01. The sequence goes on from CAVSMY010000011.1 coordinate 139,109, forward strand.
ACGCCGGTGACATCGTCGGACCTCCCGCTCGTGCTCATCGTCGACGACGACGACCGCAATCGGAAGTTGGCGGCCGACGTGCTGGGATCCGAGGGGTTCAGGACGCTTGGTGCCGTCGACGGCGCGCAAGCGCTCGAGTTGAGCGCCGAGCACCTGCCCGACGTCATCCTCATGGACCTCCGGCTCCCCGACCTCGATGGCGCCGAAGTGACCCGCAGGCTGCATGACGACCCGCGGACAGCGGACATCCCGATCCTGGCGCTGAGCGCCATGCCGCTCGATCCTGCCGACGAGTGGCTGACCGAAGCCGGCTTCGCGGGTTACCTGACCAAGCCGATCGACATCGATGAATTGGCGGACCAGGTGCGACGTGTCTGCTCGTGAGCGTTCCTACGCCGACCGCCACCTAGGGGGATGCCACCATCCCGCGCCATCGGGATGCAGGCCCGGTTGGCTCGCCTCCACGGCTCGCGTACCGTCCCATCCATGATCACGCACGACGACCGACGACGACAGCCACGCCGATCCGCGCTCCATCTCATCGGCCTGCTGATCACCGCCGGCCTTCTTGGAGCCTGCTCAGCAGGGCTCGCCAGCAGCCCCAGTGCTCCGCCCGTCCCCCGCATCGGCCTCATGCACGTCGGGACCGATCACATCCCGCCGTCCCTGGGCACCCTGGTGACGCGCCTCGGCGAGCTCGGTTGGCTCGATTCGTCCGACCAGGCCATGCACGACCTCGTCGGCGACGGGACGATGAAGGTCCAGGGCAAGATGGCGCAGCTACAGGGCGAGTACGACGGGCCGCGGATCACCCTCATCTGGCGCGATCTCGAGCCGGATCAGGCCGCGCAACAGGCCAAGGACTTCGTGAGCCAAGGCGTCTCCGTCATCGTCGCCTTCGAGGACAAGTCGATCAAGGCTGCCCAGGACGCGACCGCGGCACCGGCAGATCGCATCCCGGTCGTGTTCCTTCATCCGTCCGACCCGGTCCGCGACGGGCTGGTCCAGACGCTCTCGCATCCTGGCGGGAACCTGACCGGCGTCTTCGGCGCACGGGACCCGGTGGCCAAGCAGGTCGAGCTGTATCAAGAGATCATGCCCGGGGTGCGCCGGCTTCTTGCGCTCGTGGACCCGACCGACACGGCCACCCCGCCCCTGCTCCCCGAGGCGACCGACGCCGCGAAGCAGCTGGGGATCGATCTGATGCAGAAGGACGCGTCCGACGCCGCTGGGCTCGCGCAGGCCTTCGCGTCGACACCGACCGGTCAGGTCGACGGGGCGTTCCTCTTGTCGCCCAGCCTGCGGCTCAACTTCTCGCAGGCCGCCATCGACGACGCGAACGCGGCAGGCCTCCCGATCCAGGCCCATCGCAAGGAATGGCTCAAGGAGGGCGCGCTCTTCTCGCTCGGCGTCGATGTCGGCCCGGTCGGGACCGCCGGTGCCCGGTTCGTGGACTCGATCTTGCGGGGGACAGCGCCGGCCGACCTGCCGGTCCAGGAGGTGCCCCAGGTGGAGTTCGGGCTCAACCTCAAACGCGCTGCCGAACTGCACATCACGGTGCCGCCGAACGTGATCAGTCGCGCCGACGTCCTGGTCCAGTAGCGGATCCAGTGGGTGGACGGCGCGACCGGTCCGACGCGGCGCCGCCACCGCCTGATCTGGCGCTACACCGTCGTGGTCGTCGCGCTCGTTGCGACCGGGATCGTCTCGGTCGGCGTGATCGAAGCCTATTTCTCGTACCAGGACAGCCAGCGAGCCATCACGAGCGCCGAGGCCGACAAGGCCTCGACGGCAGCGTTGTCGATCCAGCAGTTCATCGAGGGGATCCTCGCCGACCTCCAGAAGCTCTCGCCGCCTCTCGACGCATCGGACGCGGACACCCGGCTCGAGTCGTTCCGGAACCTCCTGACGGCGCAGCGGGACATCAGCCAGCTGTCGTATCTCGATGCCAGTGGACGGGAGTGCCTGGTCCACTACTCGCTCGACGTCGACAAGATCGATCAGCGGACCTGCGGGGCGGATCTGTCGACGAGCGACGAGTTCATCCTGGCGCGAGCGTCCGGACGGTTCTTCGGCCCGGTCGTGTTCGACGAGCACGACGCTCGACCGCACATGCCCGTCGCCGTCCGCGAGGCGGCCCCGGGCGAGGGCGTGGTCGTCGCCGACGTCGACCTTCGCTCCGTCCTTGAGGCGATCGACCGGGCCAAGGTCGGCACCTCCGGTCAGGCCTATGCCGTCGACTTGACGGGCGTCCTGATCGCCCATCCGGATCCGAACCTGGTCCTTCGCCATAGCGACTTCAGGTCACTGCCGCAGGTCCAGGCAGCGGTGATCGGAGGCTTCGGATCCCCCGCCAAGGTCATCACGAACGGCCGCGACTGGGACGGTCGGGCGGTGCTCAGCGCCTATCACGCGGTCGACCCGGTCGGCTGGTTCGTCTTCGTCGAGGAGCCGCTCAGCGAGGCGTTCGCACCGATCGAAGCGGCGGTCTGGCGGACGGGTGCGCTGCTCGTCCTGTTCCTCGTCCTGGCTGTGGTCATGAGCGTCCTGCTGGCCCGCAACCTCGTACGCCCCATCGAGTCGATCCAGGCCGCGGCGGCGAGCATCGGTGCCGGCGCGCTCGATCAGCGGATCGAGGTGACCAGTCGGGACGAGCTGGGAGCGCTCGCGGAAGAGTTCAACCAGATGGCCGCCCGCCTCCAGGCCTACTACGCCGGCCTCGAGGCGGAGGTCCAGGAGCGGACCCGCGAGCTCGAGGCGGCGCTCGCGGCGCTCGACGAGCGGACCCGCGAGCTCGAGGAGGCGAGTCAGCACAAGTCGGAGTTCCTGGCCAACATGTCGCACGAGCTTCGGACTCCCCTCAACGCGATCAGCGGCTTCTCCCAGGTGCTGCGCAAGCAGCTCTTCGGCGAGATCAATGCGAAACAGGCCGAGTATCTCGACGACATCCTCGACTCGTCGCGCCACCTCCTGTCGCTCATCAACGACGTGCTGGATCTGGCCAAGGTCGAAGCCGGTCAGATCGAGCTCCAGATGGCGCCGTTCTCTCTTCCCGATGCGCTCGAACGCGGCGTCGTGGTCGTCCGCGAACGGGCGATGAAGGGGGGCATCCAGCTCTCGCAGTCTGTCGGGCCCGGCGTCGATACCGTCATCGCTGACGAGCGCCGGGTCACCCAGGTCGTCTTCAATCTGCTCTCGAACGCGGTGAAGTTCACCCCGGCGGGCGGGACCATCGATGTCAGCGCGACCCGGCTCGACGGTGCCGTCCACGTCTCGGTCCGTGACACGGGCCCCGGGATCGCGCCGGAGGACCAGGAACGGATCTTCGAGGAGTTCCAGCAGGCGGCCGCCGGCAAGGAGCAACGCGAGGGCACCGGCCTGGGGCTGGCGCTCTCGAAGCGTCTGGTCGAGATGCACGGCGGACGCCTATGGGTCCAGAGCGAGCCGGGCAGGGGAAGCACGTTCACGTTCACACTGCCTGTGGAGCCCGCGTGACGATGCCCGGACAGACGATCCTCGTGGTCGAAGACAACGAGAAGAACATGAAGCTCATGCGCGACGTCCTTCATGCGATCGGCTATCGCACCCTCGAGGCGACGACCGCCGGAGAAGCCCTGACGATGGCCGCGGAGCACGTGCCCGCCCTGGTGTTGATGGACATCCGACTTCCGGACATGGACGGCACGGAGGCACTGAGACGATTGCGGTCGGCTCCGAAGACGGCCTCCGTCCCGGTCCTGGCGGTGACCGCCCAGGCGATGAAGGGCGACCGTGAGCGCTTCATCGAGGCCGGCTTCGACGGGTATCTCTCCAAGCCGGTCGACGTCGATGAGCTCATGGAGATGGTCGGGCTGTTCTGCGAGGGAGCTGACGGGTGACCGCTGCCTAGCCCGATCCGAGGCGCTCGCGCGCGGCGAGGAGCGCTGCTTCGACCCGACGTGGCGCCGTCCCGCCGATGACATCCGCGGCCGCGAGCGCACCATCGAGGTCGGCCGATGCGCGCAGGACCTCGCCGATGCCGGGATCCTCACCGAGCGACGCCGCCGTCGGATCGCCGCTCGCTCCCAGGGCGATCCCGATCGTCGCGTCGGGGACATCCGCCAGCCCGATCCCCTGCTCTTCCGCCTGCGCCACGAGCGACCCGACGACGTGGTGGGCGGCCCGGAACGGGACACCCCGGCGGACCAGGGCGTCCGCGACGGCCGTCGCGGTCGTGTAGCCCTCGAGGGCCGCCTCACGCATCCGGTCGGCGTCGACCCGGAGCGTCTCGATGAGGCCGCCCATGACGTCGAGCGATGTCTCGAGCGTCGCCACCGCCGCGAACAGCGGCGCCTTGTCCTCCTGGAGGTCGCGCTGGTAGGCGAGCGGCAGGCCCTTCAGCAGCGCGAGGAGCCCGGCGACCGAGCCGATGACGGCGGTCGTCCGTCCCCGGACCAGCTCCGCCGGGTCGGGGTTCCGCTTGTTCGGCATCATCGAGCTGCCGGTCGAGAACGCGTCGGCCACACGGACGAACCCGAACCGCGGGTTCGACCACCAGGTGATCTCCTCCGCGAGACGGCTCAGATGGACCATCGCCAGGGCGATCGCCGCAGTGACCTCGACGACGAAGTCGCGGTCGCTCACGGCGTCGAGCGAGTTCGCGGTCACGCCACCGAAGCCCAGATCCCGGGCGGTCGCCTCCCGGTCGAGCGGGTAGCCGGCACCCGCCAGCGCGCCGGCACCGAGCGGCGAGACATCGAGCCGTCGCCGCGCATCGGCCAGCCGGCCGCGGTCGCGCTCGAGCATCTCGACGTAAGCCAGCAGGTGGTGGGCCAGGAGGACCGGCTGGGCCGGCTGGATGTGGGTCGACCCGGGCAGGATCGCCTGCCCGTCGCGCTCGGCCAGACCGACGAGGGCCCGCTCGAGCCCGAGCAGCCCGGCATCGAGCCGGTCGCAGGCCCGTTTGGTCCAGAGCCGCAGATCCGTCGCGACCTGGTCGTTCCGCGACCGGCCCGTGTGAAGCTTCCCGGCGACCGGTCCGATCCGTTCCGCGAGGGCCGCCTCGAGGTTCATGTGGACGTCCTCGAGCGACGGATCGAGGATCAGCGTCCCGGCCTCGACCTCCGCCGCGAGGCCCTCCAGTCCGGCGACCAGCTCGTCGACCTCCAGCTGGGTCAGCAGGCCGGCCCGTCCGAGCCCCCGGACGTGCGCGATCGAGCCCGTCAGGTCGTCCAGCGCGAGCTCGCGATCGAGGTCGATCGAGCGCGTGAACGCGACGACACGCGGGTCGGTATCGTCCGCGAACCGGCCACCCCAGAGCTGCATCACGCCTCCGTCTCCGTCGAGCGGAAATCGTAGCCGGGCAGCGCTCCCGGGCGGGGGCGTTGGCGGCTGACACCACTAGACCGCTCTGTAATGTCCCCTCCGGCCGAGTCCGTGCCAGAATCCGGGCGTGATCGCCCCAGCCCCGTCACGCCCCACCGCGTCCGCGGCCGCGCCGGAGGCAACGCCCGAGTCCGCCTCGACACCGCATCGCCGGGCCGCCGCCGGCCGTGGCGTGTCGCGGGTCGCCGTCCGGACGGCCGGTCTCGGACGCCGGTTCGGCGAGACCTGGGCGGTCCGCGACCTGACGTTCGAGGTCGGAGCGGGCGAGGTCCTGGGCCTCCTCGGGCCGAACGGCGCTGGCAAGACGACGACGGTCCGGATGTTGACCGCGCTGATCGCTCCGACCGAGGGCGAGGCCGCCGTCGACGACCTCGACGTCGTCGCCCATGCCGATGACGTCCGGGCCCGGGTCGGCGTCCTGACCGAGACGCCGGGTCTGTACGAGAAGCTTTCGGCGGCCCGGAATCTCGACTACTTCGGAAAGCTCCACGCGATGCCGGCGAGCCTCCGGACCGAGCGGATCGAGCGGCTGCTCCGGCTGTTCGACCTGTGGGACCGCCGCGACGATCCGGCCGGCACGTTCAGCAAGGGGATGAAGCAGAAGCTCGCGATCGCCCGGGCCCTGCTCCACGAGCCGAGCGTCCTGTTCCTCGACGAGCCGACCGCGGCGCTCGACCCGGAGGCGGCGTTCGTCGTCCGCGAGTCGATCGACACCCTCCGGCGGGAGGGCCGGACGATCCTCCTCGCCACCCACAACCTCGACGAGGCCGGGCGTCTGTGCGACCGGATCGCGTTCATCCGCGGTGGCCTGCTCCGGATCGACTCGCCGGCTCGGTTGCGGGGAGCCCTTGCCGGGATCGGCATCGAGGTCGGCCTCGACGCGGAGCCGACCCCCGAGCTCGTCGCGGCGCTCCGCTCGATCCCCGCCGTCGACGATGTCATCGCGCTCGACCACCACCTGTCGATCAGTCTGAGCCACCCGACGACCGACACGCCCGACGTCGTCCGGACGCTCGTCGCCGCCGGCGCGGGGATCGTCGAGGTCCGGCCGCGCTCGGCGACGCTCGAGGACGTCTACTTCCAGGTCATGGGGGTCCAGCCCGAGAACGGCAACGGACGCCACGGCCCGGGGATCGGCGTCGGCCCCGGTCGACCCGCCCCGCACGAGGATGCCGGAGGGCCGGCCTGATGCGGACCACGTTCGTCAGTGCCGTGCTCGGCCGGGAGTTCGACGAGCTGATCCTGAACCGGCTGCTGCTCCTCTCGATCCTCGTCCCGCCGATCATCCTGATCGTCGCGCCGTTGCTGCTGGGTCGGGTCGTCGGCTCGCAGCCGCTGCCGGCCGACTTCGTCGCCCAGCTCGTCGCCCAGAAGCCTGAGTGGGCCGACTTCGACATGACCCAGCTGACCGTCGCCTTCACGGTCCAGCAGTTCCTGGCGTTCTTCCTCATGCTGCCGGCCTACATCCCGCTCTCGATCGCGACATTCTCGATCGTCGGCGAGAAGCAGTCGCGGAGCCTCGAGGCGGTCCTCTCGACGCCGATCCGGACGAGCGAGCTGCTGGCCGGCAAGTCGATCGCCGCGTTGATCCCGGGCGTCCTGGCCGGCTGGCTGACGTACCTGGTGTTCCTCGGCCTGGGATTGCTGCTGTACGGCCCGTGGTACGCCGGGATCGTCGCCGACCCGTCGTGGCTGACGGCGACGTTCATCCTCGGGCCGGCGATCGGGTTCCTGTCGGTCGTGCTCGGTGTCGTCGTCAGCTCGCGGGTCAACGACCCCCGGACGGCCCAGCAGATCGGCGGCGTCATCATCGTCCCGATCATCGCGATCACGCTCCTCCAGGCGACCGGCACCGCGATCATCGGCCCGATCGGCTACGCGGTCTTCGCTCTCGTGGTGCTCGTGATCGCATTGCTGTGCCTCCGCGTCGGGATCCGCCTCTTCGCCCGCGAGAACATCCTGACCAGCTGGCGCTGAGGGCACCTGCCGATCAGGGTCGGCTGCAGTCCCGCAAGCAGGTGAGCGTCAGATGAGCACCGCGCCTCATGATCTCCGTCGATGGACGATGCGCGGCTCGGGAGGATGTTCCGGGTCCTCCGCCAGCGATCCGGCCTGACCCAGCGTCAGCTCGGGGCTCGAGCGGGCGTCAGCCAACAGATCGTGTCCGATCTCGAGCGCGGCGGAGCCGCGTCGATGCGGGTGGGGACGATCAGGTCTGTCGCTCGAGCCCTCGGCGCGTCGGTCGATCTGGCTCCTCGTTGGCGTGGACCGGAGCTGGATCGACTGCTCGACGCAGCGCACGCCGCCCTCGTCGAGGCCGCGGTGAAGGAGTTGCGGCGCCTCGGTTGGACGGTCGTGGTCGAGTGGTCCTTCAACCACTTCGGGGATCGCGGGTCCGTCGACGTGCTTGCATGGCGCGACGACCGTCGAGCCCTGCTGGTATCCGAGGTCAAGTCGATCGTGGTCGACACGCTGGAGATCCACGCGGGGATGGACCGCAAGGTTCGAGTCGCGCGCCTTCTTCTCCCGAAAGAGCGCGGCTGGCACCCGCTGGTCGTTGCCCGCGTCCAGATCCTGCCTGCGAGTTCGACGTCGTACGACGTCCTCCGGCGCCACGGCGCCACATTCGGTGCGGCGCTGGCGGCCCGGACGACCGACGTTCGTCGATGGCTGGCGGATCCGCAGGGTGACCTTGCTGGCATCTGGTTCGTCCGGGATACCGCTGGTGGCGGTAAGCCGGACGTCAACGTCCTTGGTCGGGGCCGCCGGGACCGCTGATCCGTCCGGCATACCGGTGGTGGCGGTGTCTCGGACAGATGTGAGTGCTCTGGATGGCGACATGACCCGTCAGCTCGGCGGATCCGTCCGGCGTACCGGTGGTGGCGGTAACTCGGACAGATCCGGCCCCACGGCGGCTGCGAAAGGCCCCGGGCCATCGCCTGCCTGCGCTACCGCGCGACATTGGCCTATCCGGCTAGGCCAATGGTCTGCTAGCATCCGGCGATGCGACCGTCGACCGTGAACTGGGTCCTGTTCGGGCTGCTCGGGCTGTTCTGGGGCAGCAGCTACCTGTTCATCAAGATCGGTGTCGACGCCGGGCTGCCGCCGTTCACCCTCATCGCCGGCCGGCTCGGGATCGGCGCGGCCATGCTCGGCGCGATCCTGTTCTTCTCGCGCGAACCCCTGCCCCGCGACCCGCTGGTCTATCGGCGGCTCGCGATCATGGGCCTGATCAACATCGCCCTGCCGTTCACCCTGATCACCTGGGGCGAGCAGTCGATCGACTCGTCGCTCGCGGCGATCATCAACGCGACGGTCCCGCTGTTCACGATCGTCCTGGCGTCGCTCGTCTTCGTCGACGAATCGATCACCGTGAGCCGCCTGATCGGGCTCGCCCTCGGGTTCATCGGCGTGATCGTGCTGGTCAGCCGGAGCCTCTTCGGTGGCGGCACGGAGGGGACGCTGCTCGGCGAGCTCGCGCTGATCGGGTCGTCGATCTCGTACGCCAGCGGCGCCGTCTACGCCCGCCGCTCGATCCACGGCCTGCGACCGATGATCCCGGCCTTCTTCCAGGTGTTCTTCGCGTTCTGCTACACGTTCACGCTGTCGCTCGTCCTCGACCACCCATGGACGCTCACCCCGTCGCCCGACGCGCTGTTCGCGGTGGCGTGGCTCGGGGTCTTCGGGTCGTCGCTCGCGTACCTGTGCTTCTTCCGGCTGCTGCGCGACTGGGGCGCGACCCGGACCTCGACGGTCGCGTACCTCCTGCCGGTCGTCGGCATCGTCCTCGGGGCCCTGGTCCTGGGCGAGAGCCTCGACGGCCGGATCGCGCTCGGCACGGCGCTTGATCCTCGCCGGCGTGGCGTTCGTCAACAGCCGCCGGGCGTCGCGCCGCATCTACAGTCGGCAGCCCTCCGCGACGACGACCTGAGGCATCGAGCCGACGCCTGACTCAGGGTCGGCGGGTCGCCGCCCGCAGTGGTCGGCCTTGGTCGGGTGGCAGGCTCTCTGGGTCGAGAGACCGTCAGGTTTCCACCATCAGTGAACAAGGTTCTGACCGGATGCGTGGCTTGGCCGTTCGCAGGCCCCCAGTGCCGTCGGCCGGCGGCCCGAGTGGAGCGCGTCGGCCGCGGATCACGCTCGCTGGCCGAACTCTGAGCACGGGCCGACGCGTCGCGACGTCCCTGAGGCGCGATCGCCCTCACGAGACCTGGATCCTGTTCGGTGATCGTGGAATTTCGCAGGTCTCGGGCGGACCGAAGCCAGCCGCCCGTCCCGAACGACCGGGAGACCCGCTCCGCCACTGGGAGACCCGCGCGACTGGCCTCAGTCGACGACGAGCAGCAGGATCCCGGCCAGGACGAGGATCGAGGCCGCGATCCGCCGCGCGGCGTCGCCCCGATCGGTCGCCTCGCCGAGCCGGAGCGCCCCCCAGCCTGCGGCCAGGACGATCGCTGACTCCCGGAGCGGTGCGACCGCGGTGAGCGGAGCGACCGCGAGGGCGAACGAGGATCAGCCCGTAGGCGATCAGCGTCAGGATCCCGCCGAGGGCCGCCTTGCCGACCTCGACGCCGGCCGTCAACCCGCCCCGCGACCGCTCGACGACGAGCACCCACGCCAGCGTCCCGATCGTCTGGACGACCCAGATCCCGGCGGCGTAGTAGAGCGGCGACGTCTGCCGGACGCCGACGCGATCGATCGCCGAGTACGTCGCGATCGTCACCCCGGTCCCGAGGGCGAACAGCGTCGCGGCCCGGATCGCGCGGATCGGCCCCCGGCCGGAGGCCGTACCACGGCCGCTGGAGGATGAGGATCCCGGCCAACAGCGCCGCGACACCGAGGAACCCGACCGGAGCGAGCCGCTCACCCAGCAGGGTGATGCCGATGATGACGGCGATGAGCGGCGCGGTCCCGCGGGCCGTGGGATAGACGACCGAGAGGTCGCCCCGCCGGTACGCGGCGGCGAGGAGGACGAAGTAGGCCGTCTCGACGAGGCCCGACAGGCCGGCGAGCGCGAGCGCCTCTGGCGGGACGAACGGGCGATCGGACAGGAGCCAGACGACGAGGGCGAGCGGGATGACGACGACCGCCGCGGCGAGGAGACCGACCGCCGCGGTCCGCATCGGATCGCCGGACGTCTTGAGCAGGACGTTCCAGACGACGTGGAACACCGCCGCCGTGAGGACAAGAGCGACGACGAACGCATCCACGCAGCCGGAAGTCTATCGACCGGCCCGCGCCGGAGAGCGGCAGTCGGGCCCGGTCCGGCGCGGCGGTCGGGATCCCCCGGACGCAGACCCCTGGTCAGGAGGCCCGTCCGCCCTCAGCGGCCGATGTCGCGCCGTCCCATGCCCCAGGCGCCGACGATCAACCCGCCCCCGGCGAGGGCCGCCATCAGGACGAGCCCCGGGGCGTCGTAGATGCCGGTCATCGGATGGCCGAGGTGATGGATCAGCGAGAGCGACATGATCCAGTCCGGGAACTTCAGGATGCCGCCGAGCAGCTCGAGCAGGAACGTCGCGAATGACAGCGCGCCGACGATCGGTCCGGCGATCCCAGGTCGCCCCGACCCGCCGATCGCGAGGCCGATCCCGACGAATGCCGCGGTGAACAGGCCCAGGACGAGGCTGCCGAGGATCGGCTGGGTCGCATCGTCGCCGATCGCGAGCGCCCCGATACCGACGCCGAACGCGAGGACGATGGCCACGACGGCCACGCCAAGCAGTGTGCCGATGCCGGACCTGATGCCCCAGCCGCCTCTCGTCGTCGGCGTCGTGAGCACGAGGTCGAGCCGCTTCTCGCCCTCGTCGGTCGACCAGCCCCAGACGAGCGTGGCCGCGATCAGCCCGAGCAGGAGCGTCCCGAAGCCCACGAAATACAGCTCGAGGACCCCTCCGGCCGTGGCGATGTCGACTCCCGGCAGGAACCGCTCGAGTAGCTCCTTGATCTGCGGCGTCTTCTCGAGCAGGTCGAGGATCGAGGTGGCCGAGATGGCGATGAAGAAGCCGAAGAGGGCGAGGCCCGCCCCGGCTGCCAGGGCCAGCGGCAGGCGGTCGGCGGCCGATCGCGCGGTCGGTCCGCCGAGACCACGCGGCAGGATGTCGCGGCCGCCCTCGCGGAACCGGATCGTGGACCCGATATCGCGCCGCCCGAAGGCGACCACGCCGCTGACGATCAGGGCGACGCACAGGGCCGCGACGAGCAGGAGCGGCGCCCAGTCCCATGAGTCGTCCATCGGTCGGAATCCCTCGGTCCAGTCGAACATCGAGAGCCGCTGAAGGACGTCGAAGCCGGGCACGAGGTCGGCGTAGGCGTTGATCAGGAAGCTGCCGAAGAGGACCGCGGCGCCGATGCCAGCGGCCGCGGATCGGGTCAGGAACGCTCCCGCCGCGAACGCCGCCGCCCCTGCCGTGAGGCTGATGAGGTAGATCCACAGGAACATCCCGAACGCTGCGGCGAGCGTGGTGGCATCGCCTTCGAGCGAGCCAAGGGCGGTGGTCATCGCCCATGTCGCGACCGCCCCGAGCGAGAGGGCGATCGCCATCCCGATCGCGTGTGCGCCGGCCTTCTGGGCGGCGATCGTCGATCGTCGTCGCGGCGTCGAGGCGAGCAGCTCGAGGCTCCCCCGGCCGGCCTCGCCGGCGATCGTCCCTGACAGGGCGACGATCGACCAGACGCCGATGATCACCGGCATGAAGCCGAGGCTCCGCCAGGACAGGAAGCCGGACAGCGACTCGATCTTGGTCGGCGGGGCCGAGCAGCCCGGCGAAGATCGGCGGCAGGGCGGCCATCTGGGCCGCCAGGGCCAGGCGCTCCTCGAGCGTGTCGAACTCGCCGACATAGGCCGCCACGGTGGAGACCTCGATCAGGGCGACGATGACGAAGAAGCCGATGATCGCCCAACGGCTGTCGCGGAGGGTCTTGCCGAAGACGCTGCCGAGGCCGTAGACGCGCGACCGCAGCGACGGCCGCCGGATCGTCGACCCGACGAGAGCCCCGTCAGCGGTCGCGGACATCGACCGCCTCCCGGCCGTACTCGGCGAGGAAGGTCTCCTCGAGGCTTGGCTCCCGGCTGGTGAAGTCGAGCAGGTCGTACTGCGCGGCGGCCCGGACGACCGGCCCGATCGGCCCGGCCACGCGCATCCGCAGGATGTGGTCCTCGGGGACGAGGTGGCTCACCCCGTCGAGTCCGGAGAACGCGTCGAGCGGGACCGGCCCCGCGAACCGCAGCTCGACCTCGTGGTGCGACAGATCGCGGAGCGCATCGACCGTGTCGACCCGGGTCAGCCGGCCGTCTCGGATGATCCCGACCCGGTCGCACGAGCGTTCGACCTCGTCGATGATGTGGCTCGAGAGGAACGTCGTCCGACCCTCGTTGCGAGACTCGCGCAGGAACTCGAAGAAGTTCTGCTGGACGAGCGGGTCGAGCCCGGAGGTCGGCTCGTCGAGGATCAGCAGCTCGGGTCGATGCTGGAGCGCGACGATCAGCCCGACCTTCTGCTTGTTGCCCTTCGAGTACTCCCGGAACCGTCGGCTCGGATCGAGATCGAAGCGCTCGATGAGCCGCGCCTGGTAGGCCTCGTCGACGCCGCCCCGGAGGTTCGCGAAGTACTCGATCGTCTGGGCGCCGGTCAGCCGGTCATACAGGCCGAACTCGCCCGGCAGATAGCCGGACCGGCGATGGATCTCGACCGAGTGCGCGACGCTGTCGAGCCCGAAGACGAGGGCCCGGCCGCTGGTCGGTCGAATCAGGTCGAGGACGGTCCGGATCGTCGTCGTCTTGCCGGCCCCGTTCGGGCCGAGGAAGCCGAAGATCTCGCCCTCGCCGACCTCGAGGTCGACCTCGATGATGCCGCGGTGGTCGCCATACGACTTCGTCAGTCGCTCGGTCTGGATGATCGCTGTCATGGCCGTCCCTTCGTGCGACAGGGCTTCCTGGCGGGAGCGCCCGCGGGATGGCGGTCGCCCGGAGGTCAGCGGCGCGTGGCCCGAAGTGCCGCGCTGAGCCCGCGCAGGTGGGTCTCCGTCACGCGGGCCAAGGCGTCGCCGCCGGGACCGGCGAGCAATCCGGCGAGGCGATCGCCGACGGTCCCGCTCGCCTCGTGGTCACGACGGAACCGCCGGAGCGCGGCGCCAGCGTCCAGCGTCCACTCGGCGTGGATCGCGCCGGCCTGGAGGCAGTACCGGAACCGGGCGTTCGGACGGGCCTCGAGGCTCTCGACCGTCGCGTCCTCCCGGAGCATCCGAAGCCGCAGCCGCCCGGCGCGCCGCTCACCGGCAGCCGGCCACGCCGCCGAGCGCAGGACCGAGCCGCAGCTCGGGGGTGATCGTCGCCGCCCAGCGGGGATCGTGGAGGACCGCCCACACGGCCGCGGGCTCGGCGTCGACGAAGATCCGCCGGCTGATCCGGGCGGGCGGGGCGGGAACGGGGTCGGGCCGGTCGGCGCCGGACGCGACGACTGCCGAGTGCCATGTCAGACGCCGATCGGATGCCACACGGTCTTGAACTCGAGGAACGCCGCGATCCACTCCGGGCGCTCCGACGGCGCGATCGTCGAGCCAGTCGAAGGACCCGACTCGCGGACCCGCCGAGGCCGCTTCGACAGGCGCTTGATCGTGTCGGCCGCGGTCAGCTCGGCGTCGAGTCCGCAGCGCGTCCGGGCAACCCCACAGGTCGACCGCATCAACATCGCCGTGGGCCGCCAGGACCGGCACGAGCTCCTTCCGCTGGCCGGTCAGGAGGTTGACGACACCGCCCGGGACGTCGGACGTGGCGAGGACCTCGGTAAGGGTCACGGCCGGCAGGGGCCGACGCCTCGGATGCGAGGACGACGGCCGTGTTGCCCGAGACGAGGACCGGGGCGAGCCGGCTCACGAGCCCGAGGAGCGACGACGACTCTGGCGCGACGACGCCGACGACGCCCGGTCGGCTCGGGGATGGTGAAGTCGAAATACGAGGCGCCGACCGGGTTCGTCGAGCCGAGGATCTGGGCGATCTTGTCGGCCCAGCCGGCGTACCAGACCCAGCGGTCGATGGACCGATCGACGATCGAGGCGGCCCGAGCCGACCGGGACGCCCTCCGCCCGTCGGACCTCGTCGACGAACTGGTCGCGGCGCCCCTCCATCAGCTCGGCGACGCGGTAGAGGACCTGGCCCCGGTTCATCGCCGTCCGCCCGGACCAGCCGTCGAACGCGCCGCGGGCGGCACGGACCGCGTCGCGAAGGTCCTTCCGCGAGGCCCGGCAGGCGTTCGCGAGGAGCTCACCGTCGGCCGCCTTCACGACGTACGAGCGGCCGCTCTCGGTCCGCGGGAACTGGCCGCCGATGTAGAGCTTGTACGTCTTGCGGACCTCGACCCGGGGCGTCGGGCGCGGCTGCGGCGCCCGGGCACGCGAACGGCTCGGGGCGGGCGGGCGTCGGCTGGCCATCGTCAGCGGCCTTCCTCGCGGGGGCGCGGCCCGACGAACTCGAGGCCGTAGCGCTCGGCGACGGCTCCGACGACCGCCGGTGGCGTCATCGACAGACCCGCCGGCAGGCACGTCGCTCGTGGCGGGCACCCCGACCTCGAACACGAACCGTTCGAAGCCCGCCGGCGACGTGATGACGAGGATGCGCGACGGCTCCGATGTCGACCGTGAAGGTGTGGGGGATCCCCATCGGCGCGAAGGCGAGCGACCCGGTCGCGGCAGTCATCACCGCCTCGCCCACATGGAACGTCAGCTGGCCGTCGAGGACGTAGAAGGCCTCGTCCTCGTGGTGATGGATGTGCCGCCGGGGCTCGGAGGTCCTCGTCACGACCGCCTCGAGGATCGAGAGCCGGTCGGCGGTGTCGTCCCCGCCGGTCTTGCGGGTGAAGCGACCACCGATCGACCACACGGATCCGCCCGCGCCGGGCTCGACCAGGAAACCGGCCGTCATCGGTCCTCCAGCCGCACATAGGCGAGGAGGCCATGCAGCCCGCCCTCGCGGCCGTAGCCGGATTCCTTGTAGCCGCCGAACGGGCTCGTCGGGTCGAACTTGTTGAACGTGTTCGCCCAGACGACGCCGGCACGCAGCTTGCGGGCCATGTCGAGGATCCGGCTGCCCTTCTCCGTCCACACACCGGCGGAGAGGCCGTACGCCGTGTTGTTCGCCTTCTCGACGGCCTCGTCCGGCGTCCGGAAGGTCAGGACCGAGAGGACCGGCCCGAAGATCTCCTCGCGGGCGATGCGGTGACTCTGGGCGACGTTGGTGAAGAGCGTCGGGCGGAAGAAGTAGCCACGCTCGGGCAGGTCGCAGGCCGGCTGGTACAGCTCTGCGCCCTCGTCGACCCCGGCCGCCACGAGCTCGGTGATCCGCTCGAGCTGGGCCTTCGAGTTGATCGCCCCGACATCGGTGTTCTTGTCGAGCGGGTCGCCGACGCGGAGGGTCGAGAGGCGATCCTTGAGCTTGTCGATGACGATCGGCGCGACGCTCTCCTGGACGAGCAGCCGCGAGCCGGCGCAGCAGACCTCGCCCTGGTTGAAGTAGATCCCGTTCACGATGCCCTCGACGGCCTGGTCGAGGGCGGCGTCCTCGAACACGATGTTCGCGGCCTTCCCGCCGAGCTCGAGGGTCAGGGCCTTGTCGGAGCCGGCGACGGCCTTCGCGATCGTCCGACCCACCTCCGTCGAGCCGGTGAAGGCGACCTTGTCGACGCCGCGATGTCGGGCCAGGTGACCGCCGATCTCGCCCGGCCCGGTGACGATGTTCACGACGCCGGCCGGCAGCTCCGCCTGACGGCAGACGTCGGCGAACAGGAGGGCGGTCAGGGGCGTCGTCGAAGCGGGCTTGAGGATGACGGTGTTGCCCGCGGCGAGGGCAGGGGCGATCTTCCAGGCGAGCATGAGCAGCGGGAAGTTCCAGGGGATGATCTGGCCGGCGACCCCGAGCGGCCGGGCGATCGCGGCCGGGGAAGGCGTAGTCGAGCTTGTCGGCCCAGCCGGCGTAGTACCAGAAGTGGGCCGCGACGAGCGGGATGTCGACGTCGCGGCTCTCCTTGATCGGCTTGCCCGAGTCCATCGATTCGAGGACCGCGAACTCGCGCGACCGCTCCTGCAGGATGCGGGCGATCCGGAACAGGTACTTGGCTCGCTCCTTGCCGGCCAGGCGAGCCCACTTCCGATGGGCCCGGCGGGCGCTGCGGATCGCCCGATCGATGTCGGCAGGCGTGCCTTTCGCGACCGCCGCGAGCGGCTGCTCGGTGGCGGGATCGACGCTCGTGAACGTCCCTCCGCCGGTCGCCTCGACTTCGCGACCGCCGATGAACAAGCCCGTAGCGGTCCTTGAGTCGGACGATGTCGCGGGCCTCGGGCGCTGGGGCGTACTCCCACGGGATCGCCTGGCCGTCCCCGAGTCCCCAGCTCGACGCCGCGACGCTCGAGCGCGAGTGCGCCGTTCCCGTCGCTGGGCATCCTCGTCAGTGCTCGTGCGTCGGTGTCGGTCGCCATCGCCCCGATTATGCACCCGGCCCCCGGGTACGGCCGGCGGACGGACCGTGCCGACAGGATGTCAGGGTGCTCGCCAATGGGATCCCGTCGCCCGCGAGGTAGACGCCGGTCGGACCGGAGACGCGAAGGTCGTACGTCCGCCCCCGGCATACGGGACGAGGTCCGCCTGGGCGACGACGGCGCCGTCGACACGATCGCCGGGCCGAAGGTCGCCGAGACGGCCGGCCGTCGGGCAGCGGATGGCCCGGCGATGCGGTCACCGTGCGTCCGTCCGACAGCACCAGATCGACGACCCGATGGTCGGGCGGCACGGGTGTGCTGGCGACGGCGAGGACGACGCCAGGGACCCGCCGGTCGTGGCCGTCCAGGGTCCAGATCACGTCGCCGACCGTGAGTGCCTCGACCGCGATCGCCCCATTCGGCGTCGCGATCGCCGTGCCTCGGGCGAGGCAGATGGGGCAGGGTGGCGGACCCGACGGACTCCGCGACGCGACCGTGATCGTCCCGTCCGATGCGATCGTCCCGCTCACCCGCTCGATCGGTCGGTCGGCGGCGTCGGTCTTCTGGAAGATCTCGTCGAAGCCGAAACCGCCGTCGGCCGGTGTCAGCTCCAGCGCCCGGAGCTGTTTCCAGACCGTGTAGATCGCGAGCGTGGCGGCCGGCGGTCGGCGCGAGAGTCGGGTCAAGACCGAGGTACGTCGTGATCGCCGACCAGGTCGCGCGGTCCGCCCGGATCTCCGGGAGCCGCTCCTGCGCGCGGGAGGCCACGTCGGCGACACCGACCGGATACTCGTCGGGGTCGCAGTAGACGAGACCGCCGAACTCCACCAGGAGGGCGGCCTTCAGGGCCGGCTGGGACAAGGTGGAGGCCGACGGGGGCGGCGACGCGGAGGCCGGAGGCGAGGTGGATGGACCGGGCGAGGTCGTCGGGCTGGGACCGCCCGAGCCCGTCGCGCCGGGCACGCAGCCGACCGCGAGGAGCGCGACGACCACGATCGTGCCGGCTGCGACGAGCGCGGGCTGGCGGACGGTCATGCGCGGGCTCATGCGGCGCTGACGACCTCGGCCGAGGGCTGGTTCCCTCGATCGTACCCCGCCGGCTCGTCTAGGCTTGGCCGCGGACCACCTCCGACCGAGCGATCTCATCCCGGAGGGGCCACGCCGCAGCGGACGACCGTGGACCGACTCTCCGGAGCCGTCGAGCGACTCGACGGGCCCCTCGACGACCCCGTCGCTCTCGAGGCGAACCTGCGCGACCTGCGTTGGATCAACCGCTGGCTGGGCGGTGTCGCTCTGAGCTCGTGGGCGCTCGGCTGCCTGGTCGACGACCGGCGAGGGCTCGCCCTGCTCGATGTCGGAGCCGGTGCGGCCGACATCCCGATCGCCCTGATCCGCGCCGCCGCCCGTCGCGGGCAGCCGATCCGGGTGACGGCCGTGGATCGCAGCGAGCGGGTCCGCGCCGCCGCTCTGGCGATCGACCCTGGGCTGGCCCATGAACCGGCTCTCCGGTACGAGGTCCACGACGGCCTGTCGCTGCCGTTCGAGGACGACGCGGTCGACATCGCCCACGCCTCGATGACGCTCCACCACCTCGACGGGGACGCGGCGGTGGCGTTCCTGCGCGAGCTCGGGCGGGTCGCTCGTCGTGGCGTCATCGTGAACGACCTCGACCGGACCGCGCTCGCGTACGCCGGTGCTCGGCTGCTCACGGCGACGCTCACGCGAGCCGCCTACACCCGTCACGACGGACCGCTGTCGGTCCGACGGGCCTACCGACCGGCCGAGGTGTTCGAGCTCGCGACAGCGGCTGGGCTCCGGCCGATCGGATCGCGGATGGACGTCCTCCGGCATCGCTACGCCGTCGTCGCGGTCCGGGCGACATGACGATCGATGCCGAGAGGCCCGATGTCGTCGTCGTGGGCGGTGGACCGGCGGGCGCCCTCGCGGCGGCCGCGATCGCCCGGGCCGGTCGCTCGACCGTGCTCCTGGAGCGCTCGCCGACGACCCGCTGGCGGGCCTGCGGCGTCTTCGCGTCGCCGGTCGCGGTCCGCCGCCTCCGCCGAGCCGGTCTGCCGGAGACGACACTCGACGCGGTGGCGCGCCCGCTCGAGGCGATGCTCGTCACGGCACCGGGCGGCGCGACCGTCCGGCTGACCTACGGGGCCACGGCGGGCGGAGCGGCCCGGGGCCGGGCGGCGGCGGGCGGAGCGCCGCCGGTCGGGTTCGATCGCGGTCGGCTCGACCCCGCGCTGCTCGATCTGGCCCGCGCGGCCGGTGTCGACGTCCGGACCGGTGTCACCGTGGAGGACGTGACGCTCGGAGGCCGGCGGCCGAAGATCGGGATCCGATCAATGGATGGCACCGCCCGCCTCGAGCCGCGCATCGTCGTCGGCGCGGACGGCCATCACTCGGTCGTCGCGACGCGGGCCGGCGTGGTGCGCCGGCCGTTCCTTGCCGACCGGGTCGGGCTCACCTATCACGTCCAGGAACCCGACCCCGGTGCCAGCCGGGAGGCGCGGATGGCGGTCCTTGACGGCGCCTACTGCGGCATCGCGCCGGTTCCCGGCGGTCGGCTCAACATCGGGATCGTCCTGGCCGGGGCCGCCTGGCACGACCGGCTCCGGCGACGCGGCGCCGGGGAGACGGTGCGAGCGGTCATCGCCGCGATCCCGCCGCTCCCCGGGGAAGACCGGCGCTGGCGCGCCGCCGAGGCGATCGACACGATCGAGGGCGCCGTCCCGCTCGGGACGCGCGTCGCCCGGCGGAGCGGCCGCGACTGGCTCCTGATCGGCGACGCGGCCGGGTTCCTCGACCCGTTCACCGGCGAGGGGCTCCACCGGGCGTTCGTGTCCGCCGCCCTCGGCGCCGCGGCGGTCCTCGCCGCGCTCGATGGCGACCCGACCGCCCTCGACCGCTACGATCGGTCGATGCGCGCCCGATTCCTCGCGAAGGACGTCGTCAGCCTGATCGTCCAGGGGTTCCTCGGCCGACCGCAGGCGTTCGACTTCGCGGCCGAGCGACTGGTCCGTCGGCCGGCGGAGCGGGAGCTCCTCGGCCTCGTCATCGGCGACCTTGCGCCCGCCAGTCGCGCGCTCGATCCGCGGTTCCTGTTCCGCCTCCTGGCGCCCTGACGATGCCGACCCGCGACTTCGTCACGTACGTCGGCGCCTACGGCATCTGCGTCGACGACGACCGGATGCTCCTGGCCCGGATCCGCGAGGCCACCCCCGACGATGGCAAGTGGACGCTTCCAGGCGGCGGCCTGCTGTATGGCGAGACACCGGATGATGCCGTTCGGCGCGAGGTCGAGGAGGAGACGGGACTCCTGTGCCGGGTCGAGGCGTTGCTCGGGACGAGCGTCATGACGATCGACCGGAGCGTCGCCTTCGACGGCGCGCCGATGCACTTCGTCGGGATCCTCTATCGGGTCCGGATCGTCGGCGGCAGCCTGCGCGACGAGGTGGATGGGACGACCGACGCGTGCGGCTGGTTCAGCCGCGAGGAGATCGCGACGATGCCGCTCGTCTGGCTCGTCGAGCGGGACGCCCTGCCCCTGGCGTTCCCGGGCGACGCGACGTGAGGTCATCGATCGGGATCGACGTCGCCGCAGCCCCGGCGGTCGTCTTCGCGCTGGCCCACGATGTCACCCGCTGGGAGCGGCTGCTGCCCCACTACGCTCCGATCACGGGCGATCCGACGCGAGGCGGGCGGTGAGTCCATCGTCGGGTTCGTCGCCCGTCGACCCGCCCCCTGGCCGCTCGATGCGCTCGGGCTGGCGATCCCCGTCGCCTGGCGGGCGCGCTGCTGGTCCGAGCCCGGGACATGCCGGCTGCGGTTCGTCCATCAGGGCGGCGCGACCTCGGGCATGGCGGTCACGTGGCGGATCGAGCCGATCCCGGAGGGCTGTCGGATCACGATCGAGCACGACTTCCGGCCCCGGGTCGGGCCGTGGGCGGTCATCGTCGACCGGCTCTTCACCCGCCCGATCGCTGGTCGGACACTCGCGACCTTCAAGGCGCTCGCCGAGGCCGTGGGGACACCAGCCGCCGCGGGCCTGCCTGCCGCGGGCGAGGAGTCCGCCGACCCCGTGCTGGCGGATCCTCCGGTATGAGAGCAGTCGGCCGACGCGACGCCTGGATCACCGGGATCGGGATCGTGACCGCGATCGGCACCGGCCGGGACGCGTTCTGGCAGGGCGTCCGGAGCGGTCGCTCGCCGGTCAAGCGGATCGACCGCTTCGACCCCTCGCCCTTCCGCTCCCAGGTCGCGGCCCAGATCGACGACTTCGACCCGCTCGACCACATGGACGTCCAGGCGGCGCGGCGGCTCGACCGGTTCAGCCAGTTCGGCCTGGCGGCCGGTCGGATGGCGATGGCCGACGCGGGTCTCACGCCCGGCCAGGGCGGCGGCGCGACGCCCGAGAGGATCGGGATCAGCGTCGGCAGCGCCCTGGGCGGGATCGCCTTCGCCGAGATCCAGCACGAGCGCTATCTCGAGAAGGGCATCAAGGCGGTCGCCCCGACCCTCGCCCTGGCGGTCTTCGGTGGGGCGGCGCCAGCGAACCTCGGGATCGACCTCGACGTCCGCGGACCGATCATGTCGACCGCGAACTCCTGCGCCTCCGGCGCGGTCGCGCTCGGATCGGCGCTCGAGGACATCCGGACCGGCCGGATCGACGCGGCGGTCGCCGGCGGCGTCGAGGTGCCGTTGAGCCCGCTCGCGTTCGGGGCGTTCGACATCATCCGGGCACTGTCCGCGGGCGCCAACGACAGCCCCGCGATCGCCTGCCGGCCGTTCGATGCCGGACGCGATGGCTTCGTCATGGGTGAGGGCGCGGCGATGGTCGTCCTCGAGGCCGCCGACGTCGCCCGTCGGCGGGGCGCGGTGCCGTACGCCCGTCTGCTCGGCTATGCCGCCACCTCGGATGCCCACCACATGGTCCAGCCGCGGCCCGACGGGCTGGAGGCCGGCCGCGCCGCCACCCTGGCCCTCGAGGATGCCGACGTCGCCGCCGGCGACATCGAGTACGTGAACGCCCACGCATCATCGACCCCGATCGGCGACGCGGCCGAGGCCCAGGCACTCGAGCGGGCCCTCGGGCCCCGGGTCCGCGACGTGCCGGTCAGCGGCACGAAGGCCCTGCTACGGCCACCCGCTCGGTGCGTCCGGGGCGATCGAGGCGGTCATCTGCGCGCTCGCGATCCGCGACGGCTGGGCGCCGGCCTCAGCGAACCTGCGGGACGTCGATCCGGCCATCGCCGCGCGGCTGCCCGGGCTGCTCCGCGACGGCCGGCCCGGGTCCTACGGGCGGGTGCTTTCGACCTCGTTCGGGTTCGGCGGCCTGAACGCCGCGCTGGTGTTCGGCAGCGTCGAGGCCTGAGCGGACCGGACCGACGCGACCACGGGTGCCGTCGGGGACGGCATCGGCATCGGGCGGCTGACGGTGGCCCCGAGACCGCCGGGCACGCGGGCCCGCAGCCAGAGGGCCGCGCCGACGCCGACGACGAGCGCTGCGGCGCCGCCGACGATGAACGCCACCGCGACGCCGGCCGCCGAGGCGATCGAGCCGGCGATGAGCCCACCGATCGGGCTCGAGCCGGCGAAGACGGTGGTGTGGACGCTGATCACCCGGCCGCGCAGGCCTTCCGGAGCCGCGAGCTGGATCGTCATGTTCGAGCTGACCGCCATCGCGATGCCGCCGGCGCCGGCGAAGAACAGCAGGACCAGGGCGACCGGGTACGACGTCGTGAAGCCAAGGGCGAACACGCACGCCCCGATGAGCAGCGCACCTGCCACGATGACGATCGGCCGAGGCCGTCCGAAGGCCAGCCAGACCGCGGCGATCAGGGATCCGACGCCCGTCGAGGCCATCAGGAACCCATAGCCCTCGGGCCCGGTGTCAAGGACGTCCTTGGCGAAGGCCGGGACGAGGACGTTGAAGTTCATGGACGCGGTCGCGACGAGCCCGACGACGGTCACCGCCAGGAGCACGATCGGGGTCCGGCGGACATAGGCCAGGCCCTCGGCAAGGGAGTCGGCCACCTCGCGGGCCGTGTGCGGGCGCTCCAGGATCGGAGAGGGTCGAAGCTCGGAGTCGCGCATCGCGACGAGCGCGGCGATGACGGCGATGAAGCTGAGACCGTTGAGCAGGAAGGCGAGCTCGACGCCGAAGGCCGCGATGACGACGCCCGCGACGGCCGGGCCGACGATCCGGGCCGCGTTGAACATGGCGGCGCTGAGGGCCACCGCGTTCGCGACGTCTGAGCGGCCGACGAGCTCGATCGCGAACGACTGGCGGACCGGCATCTCGATCGCGTTGAGCGTCCCGAGCAGGAGTGCCAGGACGAAGACCATCCAGACCTCGATGCGGCCGGTGGCGGTCAGGCCGAACAGGATGAAGGCGAGGGCCATCATCCCGATCTGGGCCCACAGCAGCGTCGGCTTCTTCGGCAGGGCGTCGGCGACGAGACCCCCGAACAGCCCGAGCACGAGGACCGGGGTGAACTGGGCGACCGCGATGAGGCCGAGATCGAAGGGGTTGCCGGTCAGCGTCAGGACGAGCCACGACTGGGCGACGGCCTGCATCCACGTGCCGACGAGCGACAGACCCTGACCCGCGAAGAAGAGGCGGAAGTTCCGGTGGCGGAAGGCCCGCAGGCCATCGGGCAGACCCTGCGGCCGGGCGGTCATCGTCCGTCACCGGCAGGGACGGAAGGCACGTCCCGAGTCTATCACAACCTTGACGTTGACGTGAATGTCAAGGTGGGCCGGGCCGGGCGACATGGCGGGCCGGCGACGGCAGCCTCAGGCCGGGACCGCCGCTCCGCATGACGGCAGCTCGGTGAACCGGCCCGGCGGGAAGATGCCCGAGACGGTGACGACGACGCCGTCGTGGTCGACTGTCGGCCAGCCGAGCAGCCGGCCATCCACGGTCGTCAGCCGATATCGGTCGTAGGGGAACGGGACGACGACCATCTCCGTGCACGGCGGGACCTGGATCAGGGCCGCGGTGCCGGCGTCGATCAGGAGCGTGTCGGGGATCCGGTTCCAGATCGTCAGCGCGCCCGGCTGCGCGGTCTGGCAGCCGCCCAGCATCAGCGCGGCGAGGCTGCCACCGACGATCGCCGCCCGTCGGTCGCGCCGCTCGGCCCGGGGTCGGCGGCTCGCCAGGACTCGGCCGATCGGCCTGCTCACCGGTCAGTCCAGGGTGAAGTCGTCCGGGTCGGCGTAGGCCCCGGTCCGCTCCTTGTCGAGCTGCATCAGGACGTCGTTGAGCAGCGAGCTCGCCCCGAACCGGAACCGGTCGGGGGTCATCCAGCGCGGGCCGAGGGTCTCGTACAGGATGACGAGGTAGCCGATCGCCTCCTTCGCCGTCCGGATGCCGCCCGCCGGCTTCATCCCGATCGCCCGCCCGGTCGCCCGCTCGAAGTCCCGGATCGCCTCGAGCATGACGAGGGTCACCGGCATCGTCGCGGCGGGGGTCACCTTGCCCGTCGAGGTCTTGATGAAGTCCGCACCGGCGGCCATCGCCAGGACGCTCGCCCGCCGGACGGCGTCATACGTGCCGAGCTCGCCGGTCTCGAGGATGACCTTGAGGTGGGCCTCGCCGCAGGCATCCTTGACCGCGACGATCTCGTCGAACACGGTCCGGTAGTCGCCCGACAGGAACGCCCCGCGATCGATCACCATGTCGACCTCGTCGGCGCCCGCGTCGACGGCCGCGCGGGTCTCGGCGATCTTCAGGTCGAGGAACGTCTGCCCCGATGGGAAGCCGGTCGCGACCGAGGCCACGTGGACGCCACTGCCGCCGAGAGCCTCGCGGGCCTCAGCCACGAGGGCCGGATAGATACACACCGCCGCGACCGATGGGATCGTCGCGATCGCCCGGCGACGGATGGATCGCCTTGGCGCAGACAGCCCGGATCTTGCCTGGCGTGTCCTTTCCCTCGAGCGTCGTCAGGTCCATCATCCGGATCGCGAGGTCGAGGGCCCAGACCTTCGAGGCCCGCTTGATCGACCGCTTCCTCAGGGACTCGACACGGAGCTCGACACCGACCTGGTCGACGCCGCCGACGCGGCCGACGAGCGCGGCGAGGGAGCCGGGACCGGCGTCCCAGGCGCGGACCAGCTCGTCGGCCCGCTCCCGGGCCGGGCTGTCGGGACGCGCGACGGTGGTCATGGGAGGGCGAGGATACACCTGGGTCGATCGCATCCGACCGACCCGACCGGAGCGTATCGAAGGACAGGTGGTCCGGGCACTGCCGCCCGGGACGACGTGGAGGAACGGGATGTCGCGACGCACCCTTGCCCGATGGTTGACCCTCGTCCTGGCGACCGCGGCGGCCGCCCTATGGGCGGCGCCGGCCTTCGCCGCCGACCAGACCGTGACGATCCAGGGCTTCGCCTTCGACCCCGGGACCGTCACCGTGACGGTCGGCGACACCGTGACCTGGACGAACAAGGACGGCGCGAGCCACACGGCCACCGCGAACGACGGCAGCTTCGACACGAACGGCATCGGCGGCGGGACGACCGCGTCGGTCACGTTCTCGACGGCCGGCACCTTCGCCTACCACTGCAAGATCCACCCTGACATGACCGCGACGGTCGTGGTCGAGGCAGCGGCGGCGAGCCCCAGCCCCGCGGCGAGCCCGAGCCCCGCGGCAAGCTCCAGCCCGGCGGCGAGCTCGAGCCCGGCGGCGAGCTCGGGCGGCTCGGGCGGCACCGGCGGCACGACCTCGCCGCCCCCGACCGACACGGCGGCCCCGACGCCGGCCCTGAGCGAGGCGATGCTCGTCAGCCTCCTCGCGCTCGGCCTGATCGGCGCGGCGACCCTGGCGCTCATCGCGCTCCGGCTCCGCCCGGTCGAAGAGAGCGACTCGGACTGCCGTCGCCCTCTGGCGCTCAGGCTCCGGCGCGCTCCCGGGGCTTCGGCGGCAGTCGGCGCTCTCCGCGGACGAGGAACCAGGTGAACCAGTCGCGCACCTGGATGAGGTTCTCGCGCCGTCGGAACGGTGTGCCCGACCGGGTCAGCTCGTGCGTCTCGCCGGGGACGCGCATGAACCGGACGGGACGGCGGAGCGAGCGCAGGACCGTGAACAGCGCCTCGGCCTGGCCGACCGTCGTCCGGATGTCGTTCTCGCTGTGCTGGATCAGGAGCGGCGTCCGGATCTCGGCGGCCCGGGTGATCGGCGAGATCTCGCGGTAGAACGCGTCGTCCTCCCAGGGCGCCGAGCCGAACTCGAGGCGGGCCCAGTCGCCGGTCGCGATGTCGCCGGTCAGCATCAGCATCGTCATGTCACTGACGCTCCGGGCGGTCAGGGCGGCCCGGAAGCGATGGTCGCGGGCGATGATCCAGTTCGTCAGGTAGCCGCCGTATGAGCCGCCGGTCAGCCCCAGCCGCTCCGGGTCCGCCAGGCCGTCGGCGATGAGGGCATCGACACCCGCCAGGACGTCGCGCGTCGGGCCGTCGCCCCAGTCGCGGTGGTTCGCCGCGTTGAAGGCCTCGGTGTAGCCGTCCGAGCCGCGCGGGTTGCTCGCGAACACGCCCATGCCGGCACCGGCGAGCATCTGCCACTCGAGCATCGGCGCGAAGCCGTAGTGGGTATGCGGTCCGCCGTGGATCTCGGTGACGAGCGGGGCCGGCCCCGCCTCGGCGGCCGCCGGACGCCGGCGGCGCCAGGTACCAGCCCTGGATCCGCCAGCCGTCGCTCTCGACCCACCGTTCGACGGGCTCGACGAGGGTCAGCTCGGCGAGGACCTCGTCGTTCAGGGCAGTCCGGCGCTCGAGCGCGATCGGCTTCCGGACTCGTCCCGCGGGGACGTCGAGGACATGGACGTCGGACGTCGTCGTCGGGCTGGATCGGAGTGCCGCGACCCGCATCGAGCCCCGCGGCCCCGGGACGGCGTGGAAGGCCGAGACGTAGTGGCGACCCTCGGTCAGCCGCTCGATCGATCCGTCGTCGAGGGCGACGCGCCAGATCTCGTCGGAGCCGTCGATCGGGGCGATGCGCCAGGACGTGGCCGCTCGGGGTCGGCTCGAGGGACGGTCCCTCGCCCGGCACGATGTCGCTGTTCATCGTCGAGGCGAACATCCGGTCGTGGCGGGCGGTGAGGTTGCGGCCGCGACCCCGTCCGGCGTCGGACCCGTCGGCCGCGAAGGCCCAGATGTCGGCGCGGGAGCCGGCCTGCGCCTCGAGGCGACTCCCGAGGGCCAGGACCGTCGTGCCGTCGACGGTCCAGGCCGGGCAGAGGAAGCTTCCGGGCGGGCTGCTGATACGGGTCTCGCGGCCGGTCTCGACGTCGGCGACGACGATCGACGAGCGGTCGAAGACAGTCCGGGTTCGCGATCGCGCCGGGCGACGTACGCGACTCGCCGCCCGTCGGGCGACCAGACAGGCGACGACTCGCCGAGCGGCCCGGAGGTCAGCCGACGGGCCTCGCCGGTCGTCGCATCGACGATCCAGATGTGGGCATCCCGGTCGTCGATGAAGCCGCGACCGTTGAACAGGTAGGTCAGCCGGTCGAGGTAGCGGTAGTCGGATGGCGGGGGTGAGCCGGGGTCGCGCCGCGCGCGGCGCCGGGCCCGGGCGTCCTCCGCCCGGGTCGCGCCGCGCGAGCTGCTGAGGACCGCGAGTCGACCGCCATCGGGCGACCAGGCGAACCCGTCGACGCCGCGCGGCAGGTCGGTGAGCCGGACCGCCTCGCCGCCGCCGGGCGGCAGGAGGTGGATCTGGGTCCCGTCCTCGCGATGCTCTGGATCCACGCCCTCCGGCGGGTCCTCGACGGTCAGCCGGCGATCCGAGAGGAAGGCCAGGACGCGACCATCGGGCGAGAACCGGGCGTGGCGATCGTGCTTCGCGCCGAGCGTCACCCGGCGGGCCGGAGCGGAGCCGTCGGCCGGCACGAGCCAGATCGCATGACGGTACTCGTCGCGCTTGGGGGCGGGCGTCTGGACGGTGAACGCGACCCATCGGCCGTCGGGCGAGAGCTGCGGGTCGATCGGGACCTGGAAGCGGTACAGATCGTCTGGCTCGACGGGTCGGGGCATGCGGCCCTCCGGCAGGCAACAGGCGCGGCGCCCGGCAGCGCCGACGGGGTCAGGACAGGGTCGCCGGCGAGTGTAGCGGCTACCATCGGCGCGATGCGCCTACCGCACCGCGTGGCCCGATGACCGACCAGCTGACGCTCGAGCTGGATGCCGCGCTGCCCCATCCGCCCAGCCGGCTGCGGCCGATGCTGCCCCGTCCGGCCGAGCACCCGTTCGACTCTGACGAGCACCTCTTCGAGCCGACCTGGGGTGGCCGGCGGGCGCTGGCGTTCATCGAGCCGGCGGTCGAGCAGGGCGACGACGGCGCCTGGCGGACCGCCGACGGGCTGCCGAGCCTCCGGCTGGTCGACGCCGGCGGCCGCGAGCTCGCGGTCCGGCTGCCGGAGCTGGCCGGGCTCGCGCTCCGGGTCGAGGCGCGCTCCGCGGTCCTCGACGGCGAGCTCGTCGTCGTCGACGCCTCGGGCCGGCCCGATGGCCCGTCGCTCGAGGCGCGGCTCGGCGGGGCCGCCGGGGGCGACGTCGCCTACCTCGTCTTCGACCTGCTCGACCTCGATGGCGCACCGCTCCTCGGACGCCCGTTGTCCCGGCGACGCGAGGCCCTCCGGCGCGTCCTGCGGCCGGGACCGGAGGTCGTGGCGGTGCCGGCGATCCTCGGCGAGGGTCGGGCGCTTCACACGGCCGTCGGGGCCCAGGGCCTGGGCGGCGTCATGGCCCGGCGACGCGACAGCCCGTACCTGCCGGGGATCCGGAGTCGGCTGTGGCGATCGATCGCCGCGGGACGGCCGCCGGTAGCCGGGACCGCGACGGCCGGAGGGGACGCTCCCGGGGCACCCGCATCCGGCCCGCGACCCGAGCCCCAGACGGGCCCCTGGGCCAGCGGCTCTGAGACCGATCGGCCGGTCGGGCCGGCACCGGTCCTGGCGGTCTTCCGGACGCTGCCGCTCGACCTCGAGGAGGGCTGACGGGGGCTAGCGCGGGGTCCGGGCCGCGGCGATGAACGCCGCGCATGCCGGGGCGCTGGCCGTACAGGAGGACACCCGCGCTGTAGACCCGGATCGCGATCCACAGGGCCGCGACGATGCCGGCCACCAGCAGCCCGAGCGACAGCGCGAGCTCCCACGGCGGGACCTGGCCGACCATGAGCCGGGCGAGCATGACGAACGGGCTCCAGAACGGCACGAGCGAGGCCAGGCGGATCACGGGGCCGGTCGCGCCGCCGAGGGCGGCGATCGCGACGAGGTAGCCGGCCATCGAGATGAGGCTGAGCGGCAGCGCCGCCATCTGGAGGTCCTCGGGCCGGCTCACGAGCGAGCCGGCGGCGGCGTAGATCAGGGCGTACAGCCCGAAGCCGAGCAGGAAGAACGTCAGGAACGCCCCGAGCAGTGGCAGCGACAGGCCGGCCAGCGGCTCCGAGGCCAGGCTCGTGGGCCCGAGGGCCCAGATCGCGAGCCGGTCCTGCACGAGCAGGATCACGACGGCCGGCGCCAGGATCACCGCGTATTGGGCCAACCCGGCGGCACCGAGCCCGACGACCTTGCCGATCAGGAGCTGGACCGGTGATGCGGCGCTGACCATCAGCTCCATGACCCGACTGCTCTTCTCGGTGGCGACCCCGGTCGCGACCCACATGCCATAGATGATCAGGGTCAGGAAGATCAGGACGACGAAGGCGATCCCGAGGAACGATCGACTGGCGACCGCCGATGGGTCGATCGCCTGGCCGCCCTCGGTCGGGGCGTTCGTCGGGACGACGTCGAAGGTGGGCGGACGGAAGATGTTCGTCGCGTCGCCGGGCAGGTGCTGCTGCCAGTCGAGGATCGCCGCGGCGAGCGTCCCGAAGCCGACGAGCTGGGTCTCGCTCGACGCGCCCGTGCCCTGCGTGTGGTACGCGAACCGGAGCCGCCCGTCCGCGTCCCGGGACACGACGAGAGCCCCGGCGGCCGCCCCCTCCTCGACGTCGGCGACTGCGGTGTCGGCGTCGGTCGCCGCGGTGATGCGGTAGCGCGGCTTGAAGGCGCCGGGGTCGACGCCCGCGGGCGGCAGGTTCAGGACGCCTTCGAGGGACGCGACGGTGCGAGAGCGGACGGTGTCGTCGGGTGCGACGACGACGATCGCGACCGTCTGGCCCCGATCGAGGACCCGCAACGCGAGCGGCCCGAGGGCGACGGCCGCGGCGATGAAGGCGAGGACGACCGTCGAGGCGAGGAACAGTCGGCTGCGGACCCGCTCGCGGAACTCCCGAGCGGCGACGATGCCCGCGTTCGGCATGACCGGGTCGCGGCGGCTCACGAGACCCGTCCCGGTCCGTGGACCTCGGTGGCGCTGGCCGGCCGGCCCCGCGGACGCTCGTCCGGGTCGGTGCCGGCGGGATCGAGCGTCGCATCGTCGTCGACCGGCCGGCCGACACGCTCGATGAAGACCTGCTCGAGCGATGGCTCGACGATCTCGAACTTCCGGATCGGGATGCCGCGCTCGATCGCGGCGGTGAGGACCGTGTCCGGCTCGATGCCCGGGTCGAGAGCGAGCTCGACCTCGTCGGCGCCCGGCCGGACGACCCGGACGCCGGGGATGTCGGCGAGCCAGGCGGTCGGCATCGCCGACCTCGGTCCCGAGGCGGACGGCGCGACCGCCGGTCGAGCGCTTCACCTCGCGGAGCGAGCCCGCGACGACAAGCCGGCCGCGGTCCACGATGGCGACCGCCTCGCAGAGGGTCTCGACCGTCTCCATCTGGTGGGTCGAGAAGACGAGCGTCTTGCCGCGGTCCCGCAGCTCGAGGAACGCCTCCCGCAGGAGCGAGGTGTTGACCGGATCGAGGCCGGTGAACGGCTCGTCCATGAGCAGCACGTCGGGGTCGTGGAGGATCGCCGCGATGAACTGGACCTTCTGCTGGTTTCCCTTGCTCAGCTGCTCGGCCGGACGCTCGGCGAGGTCCGCGGCATGGAACCGCGCGAGCCACGAGCGCGCCTCGCGCGCGGCCCGATCTCGCGGCAGCCCGTACAGGCGCCCGAAGTACACGAGCTGGTCGAGGACGGTCATCCGGTGGTAGAGGCCGCGCTCCTCCGGCAGGTAGCCGAATGTCGAGCGCGGCAGGTCGGCCGTCGGCTCGCCTCGCCAGCGGATCAGGCCCTCGTCTGCCCGGACGACCCCGAGGGCGATCCGCATCGTGGTCGTCTTGCCGGCGCCGTTCGCGCCGAGGAATCCGAAGACCGATCCCGGGGCGACCTCGAACGCGAGGGCGTCGAGGGCGAGGACGGAGCCGAAGCGCTTCGTGACGTGATCGACGTGCAGGCCGCTGGACATCCGGCGCAGCCTAACCGGGATCAGGCATCCCGACCACGGGACCACCGGTGGGGCTCCCCTGCCCCGTCGGTCCGGGTGGTCCGCAGCCGGCGCGCCACCAGACCGCAGCGGCCCGACCCACCGTACGATTGGAGCGTGATCGACCCCGCCGACCGGACCCGCCCGCTCCGCATCCACGCCGACCGTGAGGCCGGTACCCTGTTCATCGCCTGGGCCGACGGGCACGAGACCCTGTTCGACGCGCCGACGCTCCGGTGGCTGTGCCCCTGTGCGTTCTGTCGGGGTGAGATGGGCATGCCGGGCTGGCTCGACAGCGGGCCGACCCTGACCCCGGCTCAGACGCGTCTGACCGACATCGGCCTGATCGGCCAGTACGCCGTCCAGCCGACCTGGGGCGACGGCCACCACACCGGGTTCTATGCCTTCAGCCTGCTGCGCGACCGGTGCTCCTGCAGCGAGTGCGTCGCCCGGCGCGCGGCCGCACCGAGCACCGCATGATCACGCTCAGCTGGGGCGTCGGCGCACCGGCTCCAGCCCCTCCTCGTGCTACGATGCCCGGCCGAACGCTGCATCGCGATCGCGCGTCGACAGCCAGGAGCCAGCCCGGGTGACCGCCCTCAAGCCCGCCGACACCGGGCGCGCCGCAAGCGGCCGCGTCACGCGGGCTCGACGTGTCCGGGCAGCCGCATTCCCGTACCTGAACCGCGAGCTGTCGTGGTTGGAGTTCAACGCCCGCGTCCTCCATGAGGCCCGCGACGAGCGGAACCCGCTCCTCGAGCGGGCGAAGTTCCTGGCGATCTTCGCGTCGAACCTCGACGAGTTCTTCCAGGTCCGGATCGCCGGCCTGCGCCAGCAGGTCCAGACCGGCTCGACGTCCGTCTCCGCCGACGGCCGGACGGCCCCCGAGCAGCTGGCCGCGTCGCGTGCCCGCGTCCTGGAGCTCGTCGCCGAGCACTCGGTCATCTGGACCGACGTCAAGGCCGCGCTCCACGCCGAGGGCATCGCGATCCTCGACTACGACGAGGTCCCCGATCACCACACCCGGTTGCGCGAGCGGTTCCTCGACGAGATCTTCCCGGTCCTCACGCCGCTGGCCGTCGATCCCGGCCATCCGTTCCCGTATATCAGCACGCTCAGCCTGTCGATCGCCGTCGGGCTGCGAGACCCCGACACCGGCGAGCGACGGTTCGCCCGGGTGAAGGTCCCGCCGATCCTGCCTCGGCTGCTCGAGCTGGATCACGGCCAGTTCGTCCTCATCGACCAGGTGATCGAGGCGAACCTCGACCTGCTGTTCAGCGGGATGGAGATCCTCGAGACCCATCTGTTCCGGGTGACCCGCAACGCCGACCTCGCGATCGAGGAGGACGAGGCCGACGACCTGATGTCGGCCATCGAGGAGGAGCTCCGCCGGCGCCGCTTCGGCGAGGCCGTCCGGCTCGAGGTCGAACGGTCGATGCCGGCGACGACCCGGGCCCTCCTGATCAAGGGCATCGGCCTGGCCGAGGAGGACTGCTTCGAGGTCGCCGGGATGGTCGACCTGACCTCGCTCTGGCAGATCGTCGCGATCGACCGGCCGGACCTCAAGGACGCGCCCTGGACGCCGGTCACGCCGGCCCGCCTCCAGCCGCCCGACGATGACGAGGCGGCGGACATCTTCGCGGCCATCCGGGCCGGCGACGTCCTGGTCCACCACCCCTATGAGAGCTTCGCCTCGACGACCGAGCGGTTCATCGCCCAGGCGGCGGACGACCCCGAGGTCCTGTCGATCAAGATGACCCTCTACCGGACGTCGGGCGACTCGCCGATCGTCCAGTCGCTGATCCGGGCAGCCGAGCGCGGCAAGCAGGTCGTCGTCCTCGTCGAGATCAAGGCCCGCTTCGACGAGGAGGCGAACATCGTCTGGGCCCGCAAGCTCGAGCGTGCGGGGGCCCACGTCGTCTACGGCCTGGTCGGCCTCAAGACCCACAGCAAGACGGCGCTGGTCGTCCGCCGCGAGGGCTCGTTCCTGCGGCGCTACGTCCACATCGGGACCGGCAACTACAACCCCCGGACGGCGCGCCTGTATGTCGACATCGGGCTGCTCTCGTGCCGCGACGAGCTGGGCGCCGACGTCACCGACCTGTTCAACGTCCTGACCGGCCTGTCGCGCCAGCGGACGTTCCGGCGGCTGCTCGTGGCGCCGCACACGCTCCGGACGCGGTTCCTCGACCTGGTCGATCGCGAGATCGCAATTCGCCGAATCCGGACAGCCGGCCCGGATCGTGATCAAGTGCAACGCGATCGTCGACCCGGCCTGCATCGAGGCCCTCTACCGGGCCAGCCAGGCCGGGGTCGAGATCGACCTGATCGTCCGGGCGACGTGCGCTCTGCTGCCGGGTGTCGAAGGCGTGTCCGATCGGATCCGGGTCCGCTCCATCGTCGGGGAGTACCTCGAGCACTCCCGGATCTGGCGGTTCGGGAACGGCGGGCTCGAGGAGTGGTACATCGGGTCGGCCGACCTGATGGAGCGCAACCTCGACCGACGGGTCGAGGCGGTCGTGCCCGTCGAGGACAGCGTGGCCCGGGCGCGGATCGCCGAGATCATCGAGGTGATGCTCGCCGACGACCGCCACAGCTGGCAGCTCCGGTCCGACGCGACGTGGCGCCGGACCGAGGTGATCGAGGGCCGGGAAGGCACGATCGGCACGTTCGAGGTCCTCAAGGAACGCGCGCTCTGGCTCGGCGACGCCTCGCTTATCCCGCATCGACCTGGTGCCGGCGCCGGGTCGATGGACCCGCGTGCCTGACGGGATAGGAGTGCTGCACCGGTGACCACCGCACGCACGACCGAGATCGAGCTGAAGTACCGCGTGACCGACTCGGAGGCCGCGGAGCGGTTGGT
Organism: uncultured Chloroflexia bacterium; assembly: GCA_963729175.1. Classification (GTDB taxonomy): domain Bacteria; phylum Chloroflexota; class Limnocylindria; order Limnocylindrales; family CSP1-4; genus CAVSMY01. The sequence continues at coordinate 173,173 of CAVSMY010000011.1, forward strand.
CGCCGATCACCGGCTCGGCGATCTGATCGCGACCGGCCCGGCCCGCACCAGCCAGCACGAGGACCACTACGTCGACACGGCCGACGGCGCCCTCGCCCGGGCGGGGTTCGCGGTCCGGCTCCGCCAGGCGGGCGGCGCGACGATCGTCTCGATCAAGTCGCTCGCCCGCGACGGCGGCGGCGCGCTGCATCGACGGGTCGAGCTCGAAGGGCCTGCGGATCGGGCGACCCGTCCGCATGACTGGCCGGGCTCGGCCGCCCGATCGATGATCCTCGAGCTCGCCGGCGACGCGCCCCTCGTCCAGCTCGTGGCCCTCCGGCAGCTCCGCCGGAAGCGACGCTACGCCCGCGACGGGACCGAGGTCGAGCTGAGCCTCGATTCGGTGGATGTCGTGGATCGGGGCCGGATCATCGACTCGTTCCGCGAGCTCGAGGTCGAGCTGGTCGCGGGCGACCCGGCCGTCCTTGACGGGCTGGCGGAGCGGCTGGCGGACAGCCCCGGCCTCGACGCCGCCGAGCGCTCCAAATACGAATTGGCGCTCGATGCCGCGGGCATCGTCATCGGTCGCACGTCCGCCGGACCCGGCGACCCGGCCGGACGGCCCTCGCGAGCGCGGAGCCGGGCGAAGCCGCCCGAGTCGACCGCGGCCCCGGTCGTCGCCGAGGAGTCCCAGAAGCCGGCCGAGCCGATGGCGACGTCCGCACCCGCCACCGGCGGGCCAGCGGACCCCACGACCACCGGCGAGACGAACGGCGCGGCGACGGATCGCCCGCCGACCTCGCCGACCACGAACGGCAGCGCGCCTCTCGCTGGGGACCCTGACGCCGAGTCCGGGTCGACCCCGGGGACGACGTCCGAGGATCCGGCCGGATCGCCGCGGCCGGCGCGGACGGGTGCCGGCGCGGCCAGACGGGCCGCGAGTGCGAAGGCGGCCGAGGCTCCGGTCGGTGCATCGGAGGCGCCCGACGCCGCCGCACCTGAGTCAGCGGAGGCACTCCCGATCCTCGTCGTCGGGAAGACGCCCGGCGTGCGGGCCGACGACACGCTCGCCGAGGCCGGTCGGAAGATCCTCCGCTTCCACCTCGCCCGGATGCTCGCCCGAGAGCCGGGCACGCGGACCGGCGAGGACATCGAGGACCTCCACTCGATGCGCGTCGCGACCCGTCGGATGCGGGCCGCGTGGCGGGTCTTCGGCGACGCCTACCGGCCCGGCCGGACCAGGCGATATCGGCGCGATCTTCGAGACGTCGCGCGCCGGCTCGGCGCGGTCCGCGACCTCGACGTCCTGCTCGACGGGATCGGGGCCTACGCGAAGACCCAGTCGGCCCAGGAGCGCGACGGCCTTGAGCCGCTCGTCGCGGCGTGGCGCCGACGTCGCGAAGAGGCCCAGGTGCTCCTGCTCCGGACGCTCGACACGCCCGCCTATGGCCGCTTCTCCGAGGAGTACCGCGAGTTCGTCAGCACCGACGGCCTGGCGGTCCTGCCGGTCGCCCCGACGGCGCCTCATCGGGTCCGGGACCGGATGCCGTCGCGGATCTGGACCGCGTACGAGCAGGTCCGGGGTTACGAGCCGGTCCTGCGGTGGGCCGACGTCGAGACCCTCCACGAGCTCCGGATCGCGGCCAAATGGCTCCGTTACACGATCGAGTTCGTCCGCGAGCCGCTCGGCGTCGAGTCGGCCGTCCTGATCGAGCGCGTCGTCGCGCTGCAGGACCACCTGGGCTACCTGCACGACGCCGATGTCGCAGCGAACCTCGCCCGGTCATTCCTCGTCGAGCACGCCGGCGACCTCTCGGACCATGAGACCGCGGCGATCGGCCGCTACCTGATCGACCGCGAGCGCGAGCTGGCGCGCCTCCGCCGGACCGTCGGCCCGACCTGGCGCCGTGTCGCGGGCCTTGCCTATCGGCGCGCGCTCGCCCGGACGATCGCCGGCCTCTAGGCCCGCCGCGCGCGGGCCGCACGGGCTCCGCGCGGTCGGCGCCGGCCCCGCGCGGTCGGCGCCGGCTCGACAGCGGCTACGGGATCCAGCCGTGGGCGAGCGCTTCGAGCCGGTCGCGCCAGGCCCGGCCGGCATGCTCCGTGACCATGACCAGGCCCTCGCGGATGCCGGCTTCGGAGACCGTCAGCTGATCGAGCCCGTAGTGCTCGAGGACCGCATCCAGGATGACCGCACCCGCCGGCAGGATCCGCGCTCGGATCGGGTTGACCGCGTGGCGCTCGGCTGCGACCGAGGCCGGCTCGGTCAGCAGGACGGACAGAGCCTCGTCGAGCCGGCGGCGGTCCAGGGTCCGGTCGAGGGCCGCGGCGGGCAGGACCCGCAAGAGGTTCGAAGCGGTCCCGCCGACCGCGACGAGCTCGGTCGGTGACGCTCGGCGGGTCCGGCCGACGAGCCGACGGGCGGCAGCGCGCATCGCCTCGATCTCGGCGGGCACCGGCGGGTCGTGCTCGACCCAGCGATCGGCGAGGCGCGCGCTGCCGGCCTCGATCCCGACGGCGTTCGCGGGATGCGCGGGGCCGACGAACACGATCTCACTGCTCCCGCCGCCGACGTCGAGGACCGCCAGCTCGGTCGAGACCGGACGCCCAGCGGTCACGCCGACGAGCGTGAGATATGCCTCCTCCTCGTGGCTCACGACGTGGAGCGGCAGGCCGCTCGCGGCTTCGACGGCCCGGATCGCCCGAGCTGCGTCGGCGACGCGACGGAGCGGCTCCGTCCCGACGAATGTGATCGACCGAGCGCCGAGCCGGCGGGCGGTCGCGCCGTAGCCGACGAGCGTGGCGACAAGGGCGCCGCGGGTCTGCTCGCCGAGCAGGCCACCGTCGGCCGCCGCACCCAGACCGAGGAACACCGACTCGTCGATGAGCGGCTCGATCCGATGCGGGGTGACGACCGCGACGAGCAGATGGACCGAGTTCGCCCCGCAGTCGACCGCCCCCACGACGGTCGGCTGGCGGTCCGCGGCGGTACGCCTCCGAGCGGCCGTGGCCGAGGTGGCGGCCCGAGCGCGGGTCGTGCCGGTCCTCCCGGCCGCTGGGGTGGTCGATCGGCGCGCGGTCGTGGCCGTCGACGTCCGGGTCGACGTGGCGGTCGATGTCGGGGTCGAGGTTGTGGTCGACGAGCGCGACCCGCGCCGCGACCGTCGCCCGCTAGCCTCCTCCGGCGCCGTCGTCGGGGCGATCGGGTCGAAGGGACCTCCGGTGATCGTCGGCCAGCCCGGCCGACACGGGTTCCGGCTCCGAAGCCGGCACGGGTCCGGGCTCACCCGCCGGGGCGGGCGGTGGACCCGCGGCGGGCGGCGGACCGACCTCTGCAGGTGGGGGGGCAGCGGGCGCCGGAGCCGCAGCAGGCGGCCGGGCCGACTCGCCCGGCCGGACCCGCCGACCCATCGAGGTCGCCGCGACGCGGGCTACGGGCCCGTCGCGCGGCCGCAGGCGGTCCGGCGGCCGGCGCCTCGGTCACCGCCTCGACGGCCCGCTCGACCGGCATCTCGGCCTTCGCTTCGGCGGCATCGACCGGCGCCGTCTCCATCACGGGTTCGCCGACCTCCGGCACCGTCGTGGCCTCCGGCGCAGTCTCGGACTCGATGGGGAGCGCGGCATCCGACTCGACCGGGATCGCGGTCTCGGGCGTGACCGACACGGCCATCGGATCCGGCAGCGGCAGGTCGACCGTCGTCGAGGCGACCTCGGCCATCGCATCGGCGGTAGCTCCGGTCGCGGGGCTGGTCCTCGACTTGCCGTTCGATCGACTCGTGCCCGCTGCGCTCGTCCGGGTCGTGGTGGGTCGGGCCGGACCGCTCCGGCTCGCTGGCTTCGATACCGACCGCGGCGTCCGCTTCGATGCCGCCTTCGATGCCGGTCGCGCGGCGCCGACCCGGGTCACCCGACCGGCGGCCGCAGCCGTGCCCTTCGCCACTCGTGTCGCCGCCTCGGCCGTGGCGCGCGTCGCACGGGTCGTGACCGTCGCCGTGCCGCGGACCGCGCGGGTCGCCGCCTTGGCCGTGGCCCCGCGCACGCCGCGCGCGGCCTGGACCGTCGCACCGGCGACCTCGGCCGTCACCGCGGCGACACCGCGTCCCGCGCCGGCCGTGGCGCCAGATGCGTCGCGCGCGACATCGATGCCCGCCTCGGCGAGATCGTTCAGCTCGGCCTCGGCGCGATCGAGCAGGGCCCGCGCCGCATCGGCGGTCGGTTCCTCGACCGATCGGGCGAACTCGCGGATGCGAGCGGCCACGCCCTGGAGCTCGTCGACGGCGGCCTCGAGCTGCCGACGGCGCTTGCCACGTCCCCTGCCGGCTCTCTCCGCGTCCTCGAGCTGGCGGCGCCGCTTGCGGGCCAGTCGGAAGACGTCGTCGAGCTCCGCGTCGAGCGTCCTGAGCCGGCGGCGGGCGGCCCGCTCCGCGTCGCGCATCGCCTCGTCCGTGCCCGCGATCTCGTGGGCTCGTTCTCGTGCCGTCTTGGTGGCCTTGGCCATGATCCGCTCCTCGTCAGCGGGCGGCGTCGCGCCGCCCAAGGCCGCCTTCGAACAGGGTCGCCGGTCGTCCCGTCGCGACAGACCGGCGGCGGACGACCAGTGTGCCACCTTCGACGTCGATCTCGAGGAAGCTCGCGTCACGGCGGCCGTCGTTGACGAGCGCGCCGGCGCTGGCCACGACCAGCGCCCGCTCGCCGGTCGCGATCCGCCAGGCATGAGCCCGATGGACGTGTCCATGGAGGGCGAGGTCGACCTCGAGATCGAGGAGCAGGGCGAGGACGTCTCCGGCACGATGACTCAGGTCGCCGTCGCGGAGCTTCCGGCCGGGGACCGGCAAGAGACCGTGATGGAGGGCGAAGACGCGCAGGGCGCCGCGGTCGGCCCGCCGCATCGCCTTGGCCGCTTTCTCGAGCGTCGACGACCGCAGGCGGGGGTTCGAGTCGACACCGACGACGTGGAGGCGGTCGGTCGCGATGACCGGGGTCGGGTCGCCGAACCGGGCGGTCCACCGATCGAGCGGTGACGCGGAGTCAGCATCCGCCGGAGACCCGGTCGCCGCCGCATCGGCGTCCGCCGGCGACTCCAGACCCAGGCTCAGGACCGGCTCGAGGGCGAGGAAGTCGTCGAGGTCTGCATCGACCGGCAGCGCGCGGGCTTCGCCGGGGGCCCCGACCGAGGGCACGAGGTCGCGGTTGCCGGGGATCACCAGGCGTGGCACCGCGAGCCGTCGGAGCGCCCGGTGGACCGCATCGAGCTCGTCCGGGCGGCCGTCCGCGGTCAGATCGCCCGTCACGACCGCCAGGTCGGGTGCCGACGACGCGACCCGCTCGATCAGCTGGTCGAGGGCGGCGGCGAGCTCCGGGGAGCCGTCGTAGTGGAGATCCGACAGATGGGCGATCCGGATCCGGCCCGCGTTCCGGATCCGGTCCGCGGTCCGACGACCCATCAGCCGACCCCCGCCAGCGCCCCGGCCAGGTGCCGGTCGACGGCCGCCTCGATCCGTGGCTCGACCAGGACGGGCGGACCGTCGGCATCGATCCGGACGAAGCCGTCGCGGGCCGCGAGCTCGGTGAACAGGGCCCCGAGGCGCGACTGGTAGAGCCGGTAGCTCTCATGCAGGTCGGACGCGAGACCCAGATCGAGCCCGGCCTCGTAGGGATGCGGCTCGCGGTCGCGCCGGCCGAGCGAGGTCTCGACCGACACATCGAGCCAGACGACGAGGTCCGGCGGAGGCGCGAAGGCGAAGACGGCGGCGAGCCAGGCCGGGTCCACGCCGCGGACGGCCGCCCGGACCTGCGGTGTCGCGGTGTAGCGGTCGACGAGCACCACGAGCCCGGCCTGAAGGGCCGGGCCGATCGTCAGCTCGAGTCGCTCCGCGAGGTCGGCCGCGTACAGGAGGGCGAGCGCGGCGGCGTCATGGCTGCGCTCGTTGCGGGCCCGGCGGATCCGTGGCCCGGCGATCTCCGACGTCCCGAGCGACGAGCGGACGACGGCTCGGCCGACGCCCCGGAGGTGCTCCTCGAGGAGGGCGGCGTGGGTCGAGCGCCCGGACCGGTCGATGCCCTCGAGCACGATGAGGCTCACAGGATCGGCCGGATCGCGCCACGGACGCGGCGCTCCAGGTCCTCTCGCGGAAGGCGGGCATCGAGCCGCAGGACGGTGACCGGCCACGGCGTCGCATCAGCATCCTCCGCGGTCGCGGCAAGTCCGTCGTAGGCGGCGAGGAGCCGCTCGACGAACGCCCGGTAGGCATCACCCACCACCGCGAGCTCCTCCGTCCTGGGCCGGGAGGCAAGAGCCCGCTCCACGACGACGGCCGAGCGCTCGCGGAACAGGAGCACCAGATCGGGCCGCGGCAGCGGCGCATGGAGCGTCCCGAGCCAGGTCGGGTCGAGCCCCCGGGCAGCGTGCCGCGCGACGGCGGTCCAGGCGTAACGGTCGGCGAGCACGATCCGGCCGTCGGCGAGGCGAGGCCGGATCCGTCGATCGGCCGCGGCCACGTCGTCGGATGCCTCGAGGAGGGCCGCCACCCGCGGCGTCAGGCGCGTCCGGCCGCGGGCCGATGCGGTCGCGGCGCGGACCGAGGGACTCGGTTCGCGGGCGACGACGCTGACCCGCCGACCGCTCCGCTCGAGCCATCGCGCGAGGCGCTCGATCGTCGTCGTCTTGCCGACCCCGTCCGGTCCCTCGGCGGCGATGAGGAGCGGCTGCGTGACGGGCATCGGTCCCCATGGTAGGGGCGCTCGACGCGGGCTGGCCGGCGCGTCCCGGAGCCGGATCGGGCCGCTAACCCATCGTTAACGTGGAGCCCATGACCCGTTGACCGCCGGGCCGGAGCCTTGAGTCCATGCCCATCGCGGACCCGGCTGCCCGGCACGACGGCCTCGCTGGCCCGTGGCTCGCCCTCGCGACCGACGGACCGATCGTCGGAGCCTGCGTCCTTGCCGGAGCGACCGCCCGCAGGACGGCCGATCCGTCGGAGCTGGCGGAGCTCCTCGACACGCTGCGCCCGCGGGTCGTGCTCGTCGGGTCGCCACCGGCCGGCCCTGCCGAGCTCGACCTCGTCGCGACCGAGCGACGGAGGCGGTCGTCGATGCGGGCGGTCCTGGTCGATGCGCCGGACGCCAGCGACGAACGGCTCGAGGCGCTCAGCCTGGGGTTCGACGAGGCGCTGCCGGACACGATCGCGGTGTCCGAGCTCCTCGGCAGGACGCGGCTCCTGCTCCGCCCCGGGTCGCGTCACCTCGCGGCGCGACCTGGCGCGTCGATCCCCCTGGGCCTCGACCTCGAGCTCGACCTGAGCGGGCAGGCCCTCCGCCGGGGCAGCCAGGCGATCCACCTCCGCCCGAAGGAGTATCGGCTGCTCGCCTTGCTGGCGACCCATCCGGGCCGCGTCTTCAGTCGTCGGCAGCTCCTCGACCGGGTCTGGGGTCCGGGCCACGAGGCCGATCCCCGGACCGTCGATGTCCACATCCGCTGGCTGCGCTCGAAGGTCGAGGCGGACCCGGAACGGCCCGAGCGGCTCGTGACGGTCCGCGGGACCGGCTATCGGCTCGACCCCTGAGCCAGGGGTCCCGTTAACGGAGCGTTAACCGAACGAGGCATCAGACGTTGAACCGGCGCGCCCAGCCTCGGAGGCGCCACGGAACGGCAAGAGTGCGCTCGCGTCCAGGCTGGAGAAGGGCCGGACGGACGGCGCGGATGGAGGAAACGACGACGTGACGATGATGACGAAGCGCCTGGCCGCCCTGGGTCTTGGTGCGGCGTTCGCGCTGTCCGCCTGCTCCAGCGGGGCCACTCCCGCCCCGAGCGCGGCAGCGAGTCCGAGCGCCGCATCCAGCCCCAGCGCCGCCGCCAGCCCGAGCGCTGCGGCCAGCTCCAGTGCCGCTGCCAGCCCCAGCGCCGCGGCCCTGCCGACCACCCCGCCACCGCCGACCGGCGACGTGACCCTGCAGGGTTCGGGAGCGACCTTCCCGGCCCCCTTGTACAACGCCTGGATCGAGTCGTATGGCGCGGCCTATCCGAACATCAAGATCGACTATCAGGCGATCGGCTCCGGCGGCGGGATCAAGGCCATCACCGAGCAGACCGTCGACTTCGGCGCCTCTGACGCGCCGATGCAGGATACGGAGGTCGCCGCCCTGCCGGCCGGGACGAAGGTCCTCCACGTGCCGATGGCACTCGGCGCCGTCGTCATGATCTACAACCTGCCCGGCATCTCGGACCTCCAGCTCGACGATGCGAACATCGCGGGTCTGTTCCTCGGGACGATCACCAAGTGGAACGATGCAGCCATCGCCGCCAACAACCCGGGCGTGACGCTGCCGGACACCGCCGTGACGGTCTGCCATCGATCGGATGGGTCGGGCACGACGAACGCGTTCACGACCTTCCTCGACACGGTCAGCCCCGACTGGCACACCCAGGTCGGCAAGGGCAAGGAAGTGAACTGGCCGGTCGGCATCGGTGGTCAGGGCAATGACGGCGTGGCCGGCTGCGTGAAGCAGACCGAAGGGGCGGTCGGCTATGTCGAGCTCAACTACGCCACGACCGCGAACCTCACCTCAGCCAAGGTGAAGAACGCCGACGGCAACTGGGTCTCCGGCTCGACGGCCGGTGTCACGGCGGCCGCCGAGGCCGCGGTGGCGGACTTCCCCGACGACTTCCGCCAGGCCCCGATCATCAATGGCGCGGGCGCGGACACCTACCCGATCGCCTCGTACACATTCCTGCTCGTCTATCAGGACCAGAAGGACGCGACGAAGGGCCAGGCGCTCCTCTCGTACATGGTCTGGTGCCTGACCGATGGCCAGAAGGGCGAGGAGACCCTGGGCTACGCCCCGCTCCCGTCCGAGGTCCAGACCAAGTCGCTCGACCTGCTTCACACCATCACGGCCAACGGCGCGCCGATCTGGCCGATGTAGGTCCGTCCTGCTCGTTGACAGGCCGGTCGCGCGCGGCTCGAAGCGCGGCCGGCCTGTTTATCCTCAGCTCCCACCACATCCGACCGGACCGGAGGCACGGCGAGCATGGCCCAGGACATCGAAGCCCCGCCACTGAAGCTTCCCTCGACGGGCTCCCGGTGGCCGGACCGGCTGTTCCGCGGCACGTCCAGGCTCGCCGCATGGGCGATGGTCGCGATCCTCATCGGACTCGCGATCATGCTGACCCTGAGCTCGATCCCGGCATTCCAGGAGTTCGGGGTGTGGGACTTCGTCACCGGGACCGTCTGGGACCCGGTCAAGAGCATCTACGGCGCGCTGCCGTACATCGTCGGCACGATCCTGTCGTCGCTCATCGCCCTGATCATCGCGGCGCCGATCGCGATCCTCACTGCCATCTACCTGGCCGAGCTCGCCCCGCCGCGGATCGCCACCCCGCTGACCTTCCTCATCGAGCTGATCGCCGCGATCCCGAGCGTCGTCATCGGCCTCTGGGGCGTGTTCGTCCTGACGCCGTTCCTCAAGGGCACGGTCGAGAGCTGGGTCGTCTCGAACTTCGGCTGGATCCCGATCTTCCAGGGTCCGCCGCTCGGCGTCGGGCTATTCGCGGCCGGCGTCATCCTGTCGATCATGATCCTGCCGACGATCGTGACGATCTCGCGCGAGGTCATCCGATCGGTCCCCGACAACCAACGCGAGGCGATGCTCGGCCTTGGCGCCACGCGCTGGGAGACGACGTGGAAGGCCGTCCTGCCGTTCGCCCGATCCGGCATCGTCGGTGCGATCATCCTGGGCCTCGGCCGGGCCCTCGGCGAGACGATGGCGGTGACGCTGGTCATCGGCAACAGTCCGAAGCTACCCGACTCGATCTTCGATCAGTCGCAGACCATCGCGTCGAAGATCGCGACGACGTTCAATGAGGCGAGCGTCGGCCTCCAGACCTCGAGCCTCATCGCCCTGGGCCTCATCCTGCTGGTCATCACGATCCTGCTCAACATCGCGGCGCGTGGCCTTGTCTGGAGCGTCGCCGGTGCCGTGAAGGCCGAGTGACATGACCGCCGCCGCGACCCCTCGGGTCACCGCTCAGCTGCTCGAGCGCACCAGCGCCGACCGCCGTCGCATGATCGTCGATCGGACGATGCGGGCGCTCTGCATGATCGCTGCGGTCGCCTGCGTCGTGCCCCTGGCTGCGATCATCGCCTACGTCGTGATCAACGGCCTCCAGGCGCTCTCGCTCGACCTGGTCATCAGGCCGCCGACCGCATCGGGCGTCAACGGCGGAGCGCTCAACGCGATCCTCGGCAGCATCCAGATGGTCGGACTCGCGTCCCTCATGGCCATCCCGATCGGGATCCTGGGGGGTGTCTTCGTCCACGAGTTCAGTGACCGCCGGTCCGCCCGGACGATCCGCTTCGCTGCCGACGTCTTCGTCGGTGTGCCGTCCATCCTCGTGGGCATCTTCGTCTTCACGATCCTCGTGCTGCCGTTCAAGCAGTACAACGCCTTCGCTGGCAGCGTCGCCCTGGCGTTCATCATGATCCCGGTGATCCTTCGGTCGACCGAGGAGATCCTGAAGCTCGTTCCCGGGACGCTTCGCGAGGCCTCACTGGCACTCGGTGTGCCGATGTGGCGGACGGTGGGCTCGATCATGGTCCGGACCGGACTGCCCGGGATCCTCACCGGCGTCATGCTGGCGGTGGCCCGAGCTGCCGGCGAGACGGCGCCGCTCCTGTTCACCGCGCTGGGCAGTCGGCTCGTCAACATCGGCGACTTCTCCAAACCGATGGATGCCCTGCCACTCTTCATCTACACCAACGCGCGGCAGCCGTACCCGGTGCTCAACGCCCAGGCGTGGGGCGCGTCGCTGCTGCTGCTGATCTTCGTCCTGTCCATCAACATCCTGGTGCGCTTCCGCACCCGGTCCGAGCGCATCAGGTAGGAGGGCCCAGATGATGTCCGTCGAGCGGCCCGATCCCCCGCCGGCCGCGCCCGACCCGATCGCCGATGACATCGGTCCCCTGCCCGTCGATGACAGTCCAGCGGCGGACCGGCGGGACGGTCATCCGGCGGTGCCCGTGCCGATCGCCCGCCCGGTGGCGACGCCGGAGGACGAGGCCGCCAGTGGGCGGATCTCGGTCCAGGATCTGTCCGCCTACTACGGCACGTTCCGGGCCGTCCGTGACGTCTCGATGGAGATCAAGCCTCACGCGGTCACGGCGATCATCGGTCCGTCCGGCAGCGGCAAGAGCACATTCATCAGATCGCTCAACCGGATGCACGAGCTGAACCCCGGTGCCCGGATCGAGGGCCATCTGTTTCTCGACGGCACGGACCTGTATGCGCCGTCCGTGGATGCCGTCCAGCTCCGGCGGGTCATCGGGATGGTCTTTCAGCGACCCAACCCCTTCCCGACGATGTCGATCTGGGGGAATGTGGTCGCCGGACTCAAGCTGACCGGCCGTCACCGCAAGTCGGAGCTTGACGAGGTCGTCGAACGATGCCTCCGTCAGGCAGCGCTGTGGGACGAGGTGAAGGACAAGCTTGACCAGAGCGGTGTGTCGCTGTCCGGCGGACAGCAGCAGCGCCTGTGCATCGCCCGCGCCCTCGCGGTCGGACCGAGCGTCCTACTCATGGACGAGCCGGCGTCAGCCCTCGACCCGATCTCGACCCTCCGGATCGAAGAGCTGATCCTCGAGCTCCGCACGACCTACACGATCGTGATCGTCACCCACAACATGCAGCAGGCGTCGCGCGTGAGCGATCAGACGGCATTCCTCAACATGGGCGACGACGGCGCCGGCTACCTCGTCGAGATCGGCGACACGGTCGAGATCTTCACCAACCCCAAGAACCAGGTGACCGAGGACTACGTCTCCGGTCGGTTCGGCTGAGAGGTCTGGACATGACCGACAACGCCTACGACTCGGCCGACCCCGTCAAGGTCCAGGTCGAGGAGATCCTGAGCGAGCTCTCGGCGCGCGCAGAGCACCCCCTTCAGATGCACGTCCGGACCGCGCTCGACCAGGAGGAGCAGCTGATCAAGGACGCGATCCTCCGGATGGGGTCGCTGGTCGAGGACGCGATCCGGGCCGCAGCGCGCGCCCTCGTCGAGCACGATTCCGAAGCCGCCGTCGAAGTGATCCGCAACGACCCGGTCATCAACGAGCTGCAGCGCAGCGTCACCCGTCTGATCGCCGTGACGATCGCGACCCAGCAGCCGGTCGCGCGGGACCTGCGCTACCTGCTCACGCTCGACCACGTGAGCTACGAGCTCGAGCGGATCGGCGACCACGCGAGCTCGGTCGCGAAGCAGGTCACGAAGCTCGCTCCGGAGCCGCCCCTCAAGGGCTACGTCAACCTGCCGGAGATGGCGGAGCGCGGCGCGACGCTTCTCCACGGCATCCTGCGAGCCTTGGTCGACGCGGATGCGATCATGGCTCGCGAGCTGGCCGTGACGGACGACGAGATCGACCGGCTGAATCACGCGACGTTCGACGCCTGCATCGAGCTGTCGCGGCAGCACCCCGACAACGTCGAGCGGGCATTCCACATCGTCATCGCCAGCCACTACCTCGAACGGATCGGGGATCGCGCGACGAACATCGCCGAGGACATCGTGTTCCTCGCCACCGGCGACGTCGAGGACCTGAACCCCTGAAGCCCTCGTCCGGAGATCGGTCCGGGCGGCCGTCGGTCACAGGGCGTTCACGCCCCGGAAACATCGGGGCGCGAGCATCCGGGCATGGAGCGTTCCGGCGGCCACGATCCTGGGGGGTCCTGACGTGGACATGCTCGGAGCGTCGATCCTCGGCCTCATCGCCAGCATCGCGCTGCTGTTGGCAGTGACGTTCGTGTATCGCGCCCGCGCCTGAACGCCGGTCCTCCACGACTCACGGCCCGGACGCCTGCCACGGCGTGCGGGCCGTCGAGTGTCCGCGGATGGGCCGGGCCGTGACCGGGTCCGGCAGGGCCGCGACCGGGTCCGGCCGCCGGTGACGTCGCCGCGGCGGCTGACGCGCTAGTCTGGCGACCATGGCCGACCGGACCGCGCTCCACCTCCTCCGCCATGCCGACGCGGGTGATCCCGAGGCATGGTCGCGGCCCGATGCCGAGCGACCGCTTTCGGGCAAGGGACGCAAGCAGGCCGAGCGACTCGGCCGATTCCTCGCTGCCGGAGGCTTCCGGACCGACGCACTGATCACCTCGCCGAAGGTCCGGGCGGCCGAGACGGCCGAGCTCGTGGCGGCCGAGCTGGTCGTCCCGGTCATCGTCGACGAGCGACTCGCCGAAGGGCTCGACGCGACCGACCTCGTTGAGATCCTCAGCGCCGCCGGAGACCCGCGCCGTCCGGTCCTGGTCGGCCACGACCCCGACTTCAGCTGGATCGCGACCTGGCTGACCGGGGCGGAGGTGACCCTGAAGAAGGGCGCGATGGCCCGGATCGACCTCGAAGGGCCGCCCGGATCAGCGAGCGGCCACCTGCGCTGGCTCTTGCCGCCCGACCTGCTCGACCCGGGCAAGCCCGACTGACGTCGGCACCGGCTCGTCGGGTCGGCGCCCGACCTCGGCGCCAGGCCGCTCCCTAGTCGGCAGCGACCGGGAACGGCAGCGCGATCGGGTCGGCCGCGTGACGGCTGCGGCCCTCGGCGTCGAAGCGATCGAGCCCCAGGTCGGCCGCCACCACGTCGACGACGTCGCTTCGGCCGTGGAGCGCGAGATCCGCCGCGACGCGAGCGACCGCCGGTCCCCACATCATCCCGTGCCCGCCGGGAGAGGCGACCCAGACGCCCTCGATGCGGCCTCGATCCGGCGTGATCGCCGGACCGAGGATCGGCAGATGGTCGGGGGTGTAGTCGATCGTCGCCGCCCAGACCTTCCGGATGCCGAGTCCGGCGGTCGTGGGGACGAGGCTCGCCAGACGCGCCCGGGTGCGCTCGAGGTCGGCGAAGTCGATCGAGCGGGCCTCGCCGGGCGTCTCATGGGGGTTGCTCCAGCCCCATAGCAGGCCACCCTCCTCCAGCCGCCAGTAGAGACCCCGCCCGATGTCGAACACCATCGGCAGGCGGTCCACCTCGAACGCCTCGTGCGGCTCGGTCACGACCACGGTGTGCCGAGCCGCTCCGGCGGGGATCCGCAGACCCACCAGCCGTCCGACGCCGCGAAGCGTCGGGCCGCCGGTCAGGATGACTCGCTCCGTGGCGATCGGGCCGTCGGTCGTCTCCACCCCGACGACCCGCTGCCCTCCCCCACCCGCCGGCTCGGTCCGCAGTCCGGCGAACGCCGTCCGTTCCCGCAGGGTCACGCCGGCGTGGGCCATCGCCAGCGAGTACGCCCGGACATTCCGGGGCGGGTCGATGTGGCCGTCGCCGGCGCGGTAGCTGCCGCCGCGATGGCCGACGGGCGAGAGGGTCGGGTTCAGCCGGACCGCCTCGTCGGCGTCGACCCAGCGGACGTCGAGACCCTCGGCCTGCTGCATCGCGACGCGCGTCCGGCCCTCGCGCTCGTCATCGTCGGTGATCGCCAGGATCAGATAGCCGAGCTCGCGGAACCCGGAGTCCGTCCCGTCGCGGGTCGCCTGGGACCGGTAGAAGTCGATCGACCAGGCGCCGAGTGCGACCGTCGCCGGCGTCCCGCCCTGGGCCCGGACGATCCCCGCGGCGCGGCTCGAGGCGCCCGAGCCGACGGTCGCCTGCTCGAGCACGACGACACGGCCGACGCCGTCCTGGGCGGCGAACACCGAGGCCCAGCCGCCGACCGTGCCCGCCCCGACGACGACGAGATCCGCGCGCTCCATCGCACCCAAGTCTACGGTCCGGCGCTCGGCCTACCGGGTCGGCGTGGGCGCGAGCTCCGCCCGTTCGTCACGGTGGTCCCAGACCGTCGTCAAGGGGTCGCGCCGCCCGAGGGCCAACCACGTGAGCGGGGCGACCACGAGCGCCACCAGACCGGTGAACGCCAGGCTCACCCGAAGCGCCATGGTGAAGGCCGTGGCATAGCGCGCCACGTCCGCAGGGTCCAGCGTCGGCGCGATCTGACCGAGCTCGGGTGTCCCGATGGCCGTGAGGACGTCGCGGAACGCCGCTACTGCCGCATCCCGTGCGGCAGGATCGAGCCCGCCGAGCGTCCCGGCATAGGCATCGAGCGCCAGACGCGTCGTGACGACGGTGACGACGACGAGGCCGATCCTGCTGCCCACCAGCACCGATCCCTCGTTGAGCGCCGCGGCGGTCGCCGGCAGGCCGCGCGACACGCTCGCGAAGATGATCGCCGTCCGGACGGTCGTGGCGACGACGAACCCTGCCCCGATGAGGACGAACGGCAGGACGAGCGTCGGATACGGGACTCGCGGTCCGAGCGCGAGCGCGGCCAGCAGGTTGCCCACGCCGACCGCACCGACCCCCGCTGCGATCAGGGTCCGCGGCCCGAACCGGGAGATGAGCACCCCCGCCACCGGCCCGGCGACGATGAGCGCGAGGATGAATGGCGCGGTCGCGAGGGTCGCCACGAGGGTGCCGTACCGAAGGACGACGTCGAGGAACAGGGGCAGCTGGAACAGCGGTGCCGCCTCGGCGAACCCGACCACGACGCCCACGACGATGGCGACGGTCACGGGTCGCCGTTCGATCGCGAGGTGGTCCGGATCTGCGGCGCCGCGGCGTCGCCGGTCCCAGACGACCGACGCCAGGAGCACCGCCAGGGCGCCGACGATGAGGACCACCCGCAGACCGTCGCCGGAGCCACTGCCGATGCCGACGACGCTCGCGGTCAGGACGACGATCGCGAACGCCCAGGCGGCCGTCCAGACGACGTACGAGCGCTGCGAGCGACCGACGGCAGGCAGGTCGGGAGCGCGGCCCCGGGCGAACCAGAGGGCGATCAAGGAGGCCGCGGCGGACGCGGCGAACGCCGGCCACGTCGGGCCGGCCGGGCCCAGGATCGTGAGCAGGACGGGCGACGCGGCCGTGGCGCCGCCGTAGACCGCGTAGACCACGCCGATGGCCGTCGCCCGGCCGATGCCGCTGTAGGTCATCGCCACGAGGGCGAAGGCGAAGGGCAGGACGGCGCTTGCCGCCGCGGCGCCCGCCAGCCGAGTCAGGAGGAACAGCGGGCCCGAGGTGACGACGAGACCGACGAGGCTCGTCGCGAACAGGACGGCCAGGGCGCCGAGAAGGATCCTCCGCCGCCCATCGGCGTCGCCAAGGACCCCGCCGACGAACAGGAGCCCGGCGCTGATGAGCGTGACGACCAGGATGAGGGTCTCCGTCTCCGGTCGCGCCCGGACGGCCGCCTGGACGGAGGGGAACCCCGGGGAGTAGACCCGGGGCTCCAGGCCCGCGGCGCCGAGCGCGACCGCAGCCACGAGCAGCACGCGCGCCGCGCCGGGCTCGGCGACGAGGTCGCGAAACACCGCCGGGATGGGCAGACGGCTCACCGGATCGATCCTAGCAAGGCGACGACCGCCCGATGCCTGGGCCGCCGGAAGTCAGCCTCGGCGCGGATCGAGCGCGTGACCCTCGACGCACAGGGCGACGACCCCGAGGGCCGCGAGCCGCGCCGCCGTCGGCCGGCGCGTCACCGTCCAGGCGGCGATCTCGAGCCCGGCCGCCCGGGCCCGCGCGATCGACGACTCCGACACCGCACGCCACTGCGCGGAGATCCCGACACAGCCGAGGTCGACCGCCGTCGCGATGGTCCGACGACCGAGGTCGGCGGCGTTGAGCCACAGCGGCCAGCCCGGCGCCAGCTCGCGGACGTCGCGAAGGACGCGGGGATCGAACGACGAGACGACCACCCCCGGCGGTGGATCGCTGCGGGCGGCCCGGATGTCGGCGACCGCCTCGGCCGCCACCGGCTCCTTCAGCTCGATATCGAGGAACGCCGGCGGCGGGGCCGCCTCGAGGACCGCCGCGAGCGTCGGGACCCCGAGCGCCTCGAGGTCGGCGGTCCACATCGTGTGGACGCTGTCCGGCCGGCGCTGGACCCGACGGAGGGTGTCGTCGTGGATGACGACCGCGACACCGTCGGCCGATGCCCGGACGTCGAACTCGAGGCCGCCGCAGCCCGGGACGGCGAGCGCGGCGTGGAAGGCGGCGAGGCTGTTCTCGGTCGCCTGCCGGTGGTCGCCCCGATGGGCGAGCAGCAGCGGTCCTTCCGCGCGCGCCAGCGCGCCGGTCGGCGCCGGGACGACGGCGGTCATCCGATCCGCAGGTCCGCGACCAGACCCAGGTGGTCGGATGGATAGAGGGTCGGATCGCCCACGGCCGGCCGATCGAAGGCCAGCCGCGCCGAGGCGACCTCCACCGCACCGCGGACCCAGATGTAGTCGAGGCAGCCGGGCTCGCCGTCGGTATCGATCCCGGGCGCCTGGAGGCCCGACGGCCAGGTGACGGCCGGCTCGTCTCCGTTCGCGACGAGCGACGCCGAGCGGAAGCCAGCCGTGGACATCCGGGCATAGGTCGGCTCGTCGGGCTCGGCGTTGAAGTCGCCGACGACGACCTGGGCCGTCGCGCTCGGCGCGGCGTCGAGCCAGGCGACGAGGGCGGCCGCCTGTTCGTCCCGGAAGCCCTCGTCGGCGGGCACGTGGTGGAGGTGGGTGACGCTGAACAGGATCGTGTCGGACCCGGAGACGGCGACCCGGGCACGGAAGGCCGAACGCTGGGCCCCGAGCTCCAGGCGCTCGGGATCGTCGGCTGGCAGGTCCTCGGAGACCAGGAGGCTGTTGCCGTATTCCGGGCGACCCGCCCAGCCACGCTCGATCCGGTACCGCCGGCCACCGCCCGCCGCGATGATCCGGTCCTGCTCCATCGGGAAGACGACCTCCTGGAGCCCCAAAAGGTCCGGCCGCACGCTGGCCATGTCGGCCAGGATCAAGGGCAGCCGCTCGGCCCAGCGGTCCGCGAAGTGGCGGATGTTCAACGTCGCGACGCGGACCGCGGTCATCGGACCTCGCCCGCTGCGACGGCATCGCCGACGCTCCCGCCGGCGTCGGCAGGATGGCCCGCTGCGTCCGTCGCGACCGGCAGGATCACCGCGAACGTCGAGCCGCGGCCGTCCTCCGACTCGAGCTCGATCCGGCCACCGTGGGCCTCCACGATGTGCCGGGCGATCGACAGCCCGAGGCCCGTCCCGCCGCCACGGACGCGGGCCCGATCGACCTTGTAGAAGCGCTCGAAGACCCGCGGCTGGGCACTCCGCGGGATGCCGACCCCGTGGTCCTCGATCTCGACCTCGACCTCGCCGGTCTCGGTCTCGGAGCGCCCCCGGACGATCACGTCTCCACCGTCGGGGCTGAACTTCACCGCGTTGTGGAGGAGGTTGACGAAGACCTGTCCCAGGCGTTCCTCGTCGCCGCGGACCGGCGGGAGTCCGTCGGGCACATCGACGATGAGGTGGACGCCCTGCCGCTCGGCGAACAGCCGCAGCCGCTCGGCGGACGCGGCGGCGAGTCGCCCCAGGTCGACCAGGTCATTAAGGGCGAGCGGCGGGCCGGACTCGATCCGGGACAGGTCGAGCAGCTCGGTGACCATCTGGACAAGGTGCCCGGTCTCTTCCTCGACCTTGCCGATCCGTTCGCGCATCCGCGTCGGGATCGCGTCGCCGGCGGCCTCGGCGTCGCGAG
The DNA here is from genome assembly GCA_963729175.1 of uncultured Chloroflexia bacterium. GTDB lineage: Bacteria > Chloroflexota > Limnocylindria > Limnocylindrales > CSP1-4 > CAVSMY01. The sequence goes on from CAVSMY010000011.1 coordinate 191,711, forward strand.
ACAGGGTCTCCGCCAGGAGGCTGATCGTCGTCAGCGGCGTCCGGAGCTCGTGGCTCAGGTTGTCGATGAACTCGGCCCGGATCTGCTGGAGCCGGCGCAGCTCGGTCACGTCCTCCAGGACGAGCCAGACGCCGCGGGTCGGCGATCGGCGAGCCCGGACGACGAGGACCCGTCCGTCGCTGTCGCGGCTCGGCAGCTCGGTCGTCGTCGAGGCCGATGGACGGGCGCTGGCGACCAGGGTCTCGATCCGACGGTCGAGGAAGGCCTCCATGACGCTCCGTCCGACAAGGCCGCCGGACGGTCTGCCGAGGAGCGTGGCCGCGGCGGCGTTCGACCAGTCGATCCGACCGGACGGGTCCACGTGCAGGACGCCGGACTGGATCGCGGCGGCCAGCGCCAGGCCGTCCTCGTCGAGCGGCCGGTCGGCGGACTGCTGCTCACGTTCCTGCCCGGCGATCCGCTCCGGGACGGGCTCGGCGGCAGCCCGACGCCGGGCGATCGCGAAGCCGACAGCGGCGCCGAGCAGCGCCAGGGCGATCGCGAGGAGGACCGGGACGTCCATGTCCGGAGCATCGCATACGACCGGTCACGCCGCCGCCGTGTCGCAGATGCCGATGGTGGCTTGACGGACGCCCGATCGGCCGACAGATTCGCAGCCGGTGCCGGTCGCCCTTCCGGGACCATGAGGAGGGCCGGGGATGAGCTTCCTGCAGAAGGCCAAGGACGCCGCTCAATCGATGGCCGACCAGGCCAAGACAGCGGCCGAGCAGGTCGCCGAGAAAGCGCAGGACAAGGACACTCAGGACCGCCTCAAAGGCCAGATGACGAGCGGGATGCACCTCGCCCGACGCGGGATGAAGACCGTCATCGACCGGATCGACCCGGGAACGCTGGCCGAGGTGATCATCAAAGCGACGGCGATCCAGGAGCTGGCGAACCGGGCCTTGAAGGAGAAGGGCTCGCCCTACCGGATCAGCGAGATCTCGATCACCGCGACGATCCCGCCGGGCGTGAACTTCGCGATCGGGCGGGTCGATGATCCCCATCTCGCCGCCCACGGTGTCTTCAGCTCGACCGAGCTCGCGGCAGCGAGCGAGGGCGACCCGGTCCTGTCGCTCACGGGCGCGACCGATGTCGCCGAGCTGGCGGCCGAGGTCGAAGCCGGCGACATCGCCGAGGAGCCAGAGCCGCCCGCCTCCGAGAGCACCCTGCCGGACGCCAGCGCCCGGCCCTGGTAGGGCGGGGCCGGCCGAGCCGGGCCCCGGTCAGGCGGGGACGGCCCCGGTCAGGCGGGCCTCGACCGCATCGATGGGCTCGACCCGCCGCTCGCCGGTCGCCCGGTCGGTCACCTCGATCCCGCCCGCAGCCAGCGAGCGGGGGCTGACCGTCAGGATCGTCGGCATGCCCAGCAGCTCCGCGTCGGTGAACTTCACCCCGGGCGACTCGGGCCGGTCGTCGTACAGGATCTCGCGACCGGCGGCGGCCGCGGCCTCGTGGAGCCGCTCGGCGACCTCGGTCACTCGCGGATCCTTGTCCGACCCGATCGCGACCAGGTGGGCCGGATAGGGAGCCACCTCGGCCGGCCAGACGATGCCCTTGTCGTCGTGGTGCGCCTCGACGATGCAGGCGACGTTCCGCCCCAGGCCGATGCCATACGAGCCCATGACGACCGGGTGACGCTCGCCGTCGTCGCCCAGGTAATAGGCCCCGAGCGATTCCGAGAAGTCGGTCCCGAGCTTGAAGATGTTGCCGACCTCGATGCCCTTCGAGAGATGCAGCGGCGAGCCGCAGCGCGGGCACGGGTCGCCGTCGCGGGCGCTCGTGATGTCGGCCACGATGTCGGGCGCGTAGTCGCGTGGGACGTTGACGTTGCGGACGTGCCAGCCCGGCCGGTTCGCCCCGGCGACCAGGTTCGGGGCGCGCATCACGAGGTCGTCGACGACGATGACCGCGTCGCGGGCACCGATCGGAGAGCCGTAGCCGGCCTCCATGCCCCGGGCGGTGATCTCCTCGATGTGGGCCGGCCGGAGGCCGCCGATCGCCGTGACGGCGTTGGCGAGCTTCGTCTCCTCGACGTCGTAGTCGCCCCGGACGACGGCGACGACGAACCGCCCATCGCCGGTCATGAAGAACGCCGCCTTGGCGGTCTTGGACTTCGGGATGGCGAGGAAGTTCGCGAGGGCCTCGATGGTCGTCGCGCCGGGTGTCTCGACGTCCTCCATCGGGAGGAGCTGCTCGGGCTCCGGATCGGGCTTCCCGACCACCGCGATCTGCTGGTTGTCGGCGAAGTCGCCGTTGTCGCACAGGACCAGGGTGTCCTCGCCGAAGTCGTTCAGGACCATGAACTCATGGGCCCCCGAGCCGCCCATGATCCCGACGTCGGACCGGACCATGATCGCGTCGAGGCCGAGGCGCTCGAAGATCCGTTCGTAGGCGACGCGGTGCTTCTCGTAGCTGACGTCGAGACCGGCAGCGTCGCGGTCACAGGAGTACGAGTCCTTCATCACGAACTCGCGGACCCGGATGAGCCCGCCGCGGGCCCGCGGCTCATCACGGAACTTCGTCTGGAAGTGGTAGACGATCATCGGCAGCTGGCGATAGCTCTGCACGATGTCTCGCAGCAGCAGCGCCACGACCTCCTCGTGGGTCATCGCGATGACCATGTCGCGCTCCGCCCGGTCGTGGAATCGGACGAGCTCGGGGCCGATCTTGAAGTAGCGGCCGCTGTCCTTCCAGATCTCGGCCGGGTGGACGACCGGCATCTCCATCTCCTGGCCACCGATGCGGTCGATCTCCTCGCGGATGACCTGCTCGACCCGGTCGCTGACCTTCTTCCCGAGCGGCAGGAGCGAGTAGATGCCCGAGGCGAGCTGGCGGACATAGCCGGCCCGGACGAGGAGCTTGTGCGACACCATGTCGGTCTCTGCCGGGTCGTCGCGGAGCGTCGTGAAGAACAGCTGTGACAGGCGCATGGGGGACACAGGATATCGGTCGCACACTTCGCCCGTCGGGCCCGGAAGCTTCCGTCGTCGGCACTGCGCGACTCAGGCGGCGAGCCAGCCCTCGCCGATGGCCGGGATGACGAGCTCGGGGTCCTCGAGATCGAGGACGTCGGGCAGCGACGTCGCCGGTCGGGTGGTAGCCCGCGCGATCGTCTCGACCGCTGTCGGGAGCGCCGGACCGAGGTGCCGACCGACCGGATGATGTCGTCCGCGGATCGCCCGATCGCGGGCCTCCCGCACGCGTCGTCGGCTGGCCGGTCGCGACGGGCTCATCAGTGTTGGACGAGCTGCAGCTCGGCCGCCAGCGGCTCCGGCCACATCGGGCGGGCCGCTCCGTCGCTGAGCTCGAGCCAACGGATCGCGTACGCGACCGCAGCGGGTGACCGTGCCAGGGCCTCCCGGTCGTCCGGCACCGAGACGTGGAACCCCTCGCGACCGAAGGACGCCGCGAGCGCGGCGCGCGAGCGGAGCGGCGCGAGATGGCGCCGGATCAGCTCGACCTCCCGGCAGAAGACCGGGCGGTCCCAGGCGGATGGTCGGGGCGCGGCTCCCTGGATCACGAGCAGCGACAGGGCCGACCGCGCAAGGCGTCGGCGCGGGTCGTCTGTCGAGGGCGACGGGCCGGCGATCACGCGTCGAACGCTCGGGGCCACAGGTCAACGCCCGGTCAGCGGTCGGTGAACAGCCGACCTCGCCGAGTCAACGTTCAGCCGCCATTCTTCAGCCTTCGGACCCCACTCATGCCTCGGCCGCCGCCTCCACCGAGTCCGCGCCCCGGCTTCGATGCCGGCCGCGGCGACGTCCGGCGGCGGCCGCCGGAACACGTAGCCGACGCCGCGCACCGTGTGGAGGAACGCCGGTTCCGACGGATCCTCCTCGATCTGGCTCCGGAGCCAGTGGATGTGGACGTCGACGGTCCGGGTCTCGCCGGCATAGTCGTAGCCCCAGACGTGCTCGAGCAGCTGGTCGCGGGTGAAGACCTGGCCGGGGTGTCGGACGAGGAAGGCGAGCAGCTCGAAGGCCTTCGGCTTGACCGGCAGGGCCTGGCCGTCGCGAAGGAGCCGATGGCCGGCCAGATCGACCTGGACCGAGCCCAGGTCGACGATCGCCGGAGGCGCCTCGACCGACTGCTGCTCCGTCCGCCGGAACATCGCCCGGACCCGAGCGGTCAGCTCGCGCAGGCTGAAGGGCTTGGTCACGTAGTCGTCGGCGCCGAGCTCGAGCCCGACGACCTTGTCGAGCTCGGAGTCCTTCGCGGTCAGCATGACGATCGGCACGCCCGACTCGCGCCGGATGATCCGACAGACCTCGATGCCGGACATCTCGGGCAGCATCAGGTCGAGCAGGATCAGGTCCGGCCGCTCGGCGCGGAAGCGGGTCAGCCCCTCGCGGCCGTCGGCCGCCGTGACGACGCGATAGCCGTCCGCCTCGAGCGCCTCGGCGAGCGTCTCGCGCAGGGTCGGCTCATCGTCCACGACAAGGATCGTTCGGGCCACTCGCGACAGCATCGCCGCCCACTGTTAACGACTCGTTAGAGAGCAGTCAACAGGCACGGCCGGCTTCACCGACCGTGCTCGAGGATGAACCATTCGGTGAATGAGCTGCAGCGCCCGTCGGCATCGAACTCGAGCAGGTAGCTGTTGTGATACCGGCGCTCGAGCGGACCCGCCAGGCCCGGCGAAGTAGTCCGAATGACCGACCGCGACCGCGCGATCGCCCTCGATCGCGAACGGGCGGTACTCCGCGTCGTACGTTCCGGGCGCGTCGCGGGTCGTCGCATCGCCGCCGGGTTCGACCCAGTCGGCGACGATCGCGTCGCGCCCGCGGAGCGGCTCGTCCCAGGGGTGGTAGCGATACTCCGCGTCCTCGCTGAACAGGTCGCCGATCTCGGCCGGGTCGAAGGACTTCCAGGCGGCGACGTAGCGGTCGAGCCAGACCTGGACGTCGTCGTGGGTCATGCCGGCACCTCCAGGAGGCCGATGGCGTCGTCGAGGCGGGCGAGGACACGGTCGCGGCCGAGCGCGACCAGCGTGTCGAACAGCGGCGGGGCGGACGTCTGGCCGGTGACCGCGACGCGGATCGCGGTGAACAGGTCACCGGCCTTCCAGCCGTGCGCTTCCGCGAGCCCCCGGAGCGGCGGCTCGAGCTCGTCGGCCTCGAAGGCGACCTCGCCGACCGCCGCGATCGCCTCGCGCGCAGCCTGCAGGCCGGCGATCGTCGTCGCGACATCCCAGCGCTTCGGGACGAGGAGCGCCGGGTCGGGCGACACCGCGTCGCGCCACAGGAACCCGACAAGGTCGCCGATCGCGCCGAGGGTCGGGAGCCGCTCCTGGACGACCGGCAGCAGGGCGGTCAGCTCCTCGTCGGAGGGCATCCGGTCGATCCGGCCGGCCTCGCGCTCGTTCTGGATGAATGGCCGCAGCCGGTCGACCAGGTCCTCGGGTGGGAGTCGGCGGATCCATTGGCCGTTCAGCCACTCGAGGCGCTCCCGGTCGAAGACGGCGCCGCCCTTGTGGACCTTCTCGAGTTCGAACCGCGCCGCGATGTCATCGAGCGAGAGGATCTCCTCCTCGGTCCCCGGCGACCAGCCGAGAAGGGCGAGGAAGTTGTCGAGCCCCTCCCGGATGAAGCCCTCCTCGATGTAGTCGCCGACGGCGGTCTGGGTCATCCGCTTGCTCATCTTCGTGCGGTCCGGGTTGAGGATGAGCGGCAGGTGGGCGAAGGCCGGGACCGGTTGGTCGAGCGCCCGGCTGAGGAGGATCTGCTTGGGCGTGTTCGAGATGTGGTCCTCGCCGCGGATGACGTGGCTGATCCGATCGCCGACGTCATCGACGACGACAGCGAAGTTGTAGAGCGGGGTCCCGTCGCTGCGGACGATGATGAAGTCGCCGCCGAGGTTCGCGACGTCGATCTCGACGCGCCCGCGGATCAGATCGTCGAACCCGACGACGCCTTCGCCGACCCGGAACCGCAGCGGCCCGCGATGTCCCTGGGCCTCCCGTGTCGCACGCTCCTCGGGACTCAGGTGAGCACAGCGGCCGACGTAGTGCGGAGCCTCGTGGGCGGCCTCCTGGGCCTTCTTGTCGGCCTCGAGCTGCTCAGGCGAGCAGTAGCAGGTGTAGGCCCGGTCCTCTGCGAGCAGCCGGTCGGCCGCCTCGCGATACCGAGGAAGCCGCTGCATCTGGCGATACGGCGCATACGGGCCGATGTCCGCGCCGCCGGCGACATCCGGCCCCTCGGTCCAGGTCAGCCCGAGCCAGTGGAGCCCGTCGAGGATGTCCTTCTCGTAGGCGATCGATGAGCGGGCGACGTCGGTGTCCTCGAGCCGGAGGATGAACGTCCCGCCGACGCGCCGGGCGAAGAGGTAGTTGTACAGCGCCGTCCGCGCCGTGCCGATGTGGAGCGGGCCCGTCGGCGACGGGGCGATCCGGACGCGGATCGGGGCCGGGTGGCTCATGCGCCTGCCCGGTCGGCCGACGGCACGTGATGGAACAGGGCCGGATCCGCCTCGCCGAGGATGACCCGGATCAGGCCGGCCGGTCGAAGGCCCAGCGTCGCCCGGCCGCGCGGCCCGTCGAGCGTCAGCGAGTCGAGCGACTCGGAGCGGGCGAGGATCGTGATCGAGGCGCCCGGCGTGAGCGCCCGGGCCTCGAGGTACGACAGCAACCCGGCGTCCTCCTCCGCCTCCTCCGTGATCCGGTAGACGGTCGCGTGCTGGCCGGCCTCGACCTCGCTCAGCGGCACGCCCGCCGGACGCCGCCGAGCCGTCTCCGCGTCGATCGGGTTGCCGTGCGGGCATGTCTCGGGATGGCCGAGCAGCTCGTCGAGGCGGGCCTCGACACGTGGCGAGATCGCGCCCTGGAGCCTGCCGGCCTCCTCGTCCGACTCAGCCCAGCCGAGACCGACGAGCGACGTGAGCAGCCACTCGAGCAACGCATGTCGCCGGAAGATGCCGTCCGCCGCGGCACGCCCGGCCTTGGTCAGGTGGAGGTCACGCGCATCGGCCTGGGCGACGAGCCCGTCGGCGATGAGCCGCTTGAACATCTCGCTCGACGCCTGGGTCGAGACGCCGAGACGCCGGCCGACCTGAGCGGCCGTGACGCGCGAATCGCGGTCACCGGCCATGACCCGGAGGGTCAGCAGATACTCCTGGGCAGCGCTGGAGATCTCGCTCGCGTCGTGATGGCGGGGCACCTCCCGATGGTACCCGCGGGTCAGCCGATGCGGGGGGTCGACGGGTTGACCCGGGCGCGGTGGCGCTCTCGGGAGCCCGAGCTCAGCCGACGCGCGCCCTCCCGACGAGCAGCACGGCGAGCGAGGTGAGCCCGCCGACGGCGATCGGGAACAGGAGTCCGAGACCGGCGAGACCGCCGTCCGCGGTCGGGCCCATGCTCAGCAGACCGATGGTCGTCGGGATCAGGGCCAGGCCACCGGCGACGAGCCCGGCCGTCAGGGCGGGGCCGCCGCCGCCACCTCCGCTGGCCCGGTGATGGTCTGCGCTCGGTCGGTCCCCCGTCGGACGGCTGGCGGCGCCGGGACGGACGTCGCCCGGGGGCGGGGCGGTGGCCGCCGGACCACGCTGTGCTGTTCCCGGATCCCGCCGGGCGTCGGACGGACCAGTGGACGTCGACGCGGTCCAGCCCTGGGCCCATGGGTCCGTCCCGGGAGGCGGTGGGCTGGGAGCGGGGCGCGGCCGCGGCGCCGCGGGCTCGGCCTCGACCTCGACCTCGGCGTCGATCCCCGATGCGGCCGTCGAACCGGCGGAGCCGGGCCCGGGACCCGATGGCGTCGCCGTCGCGCGGCGGGCCCGCGCCTGGTACTCGGGCCCGTGCTTGCGCGGGTCGGCGTACTCCTTCGGGTTGATGGTCCAGTACGTGCCGCTCGACGTCCCATACCAGCTGCTGCCCTGCCAGCCCGGCTCGAAGGGATCGTGGGCGGCCTCGTCATACGACGTCGAGGTGAGGGTCGCCTTGCGTCGCGTCCCGGAGCGTCGGCCGGCCCGCGCGCCGCGACTCGAGCGCGCACCCGGCTCACCGCTCCCGCCAGGCGGCGCAGCCGGACCTGCGGCATCGCCGCCCGGCCGCTCGGTCCGCCGCCCGCTCGGCCGCTGCTTGGTCCGCGGACCGTCCGGACCCGGTCGCTGCGCCCCTGCCGTGCCTCCCGTAGACCCGCCCTTGCCGGCGGATCCGGCTGGGGGTCCAGCTGTCGTGGATCCGGCCGACGTGCGATCCGGCCGACGTGGATCCGGCCGACGTGGATCCGGCCTTCCACCACGCTCCGGTGCCGGGCGCACTGCCGCCGGCTCGATCGCGCTTCGGACCGGGACCTGCGTCTCCGGTCGAGGATCCGTCGGTCCGCGTGCCGGCGCGACCGGCTCGATACCGGTATGCATCGCGCGTCGCCCGGGCGCGGCCCGGGTCCGCCTCCCACGGTCGCGCCGTCGGGCGGCTCGTCGCGCGACGACCGGGAGGGCGGGTCGGGAAGACGATCGTCTCGTAGGCAACCTGGATCGCGAGGAATCGCTCGGTCGCGGCGTCGCCCGCGGTGTCGGGGTGATACCGCTTGGCGAGGCGCCGATAGGCCCGCTTCACGTCGTCGAGCGAGGCACCCGGCTCCAGCCCGAGCGTCTGATACGGATCCGTGGTCACCTGTGTCCCATCACCGCGCCGACCGCGGTCGGCGTCCGGGCGAGCGATCGCTCGCCGCTGCGGTGAACGCTACCCGATGAGCTCGCCGACCGGGACCAGCTCGAAGTCGACGATCGATTCGGCGGCCAGCCGGCCATGCGGGTCCACCTCCGTCGGTCGGTGATAGCGGCCGAGCTGGCGGAGCGGCGCGCGGTCGAGGATGCCCGCCTGGCGGACCGCCTCGATGGACGCCGCCCACGTCCCGCGCTCGTAGCCGTCGCCATCCTCGATCTTGAGGGCCAGCCCGGACGGCCCGGCCAGGCCGTTGCCGTTCCTGGGCCCACGGAGGATCGCCACGCCCCGGAGGGCCTCCATCCCGCCCTTGCTCACGACCCGTCCGGGGACGGCCTTCATGAGCGAGGTATCGAGCCGGTCGCGCGACCCGGCGACCATCTCGGGGTGGCCGAGCATCGCGTCGCGGATGATCGTGAGCGCGCTCGCGAGCGCGTGGCGAGGGTCGGTCGCGGCCACGGATGCCGGCTCGGCGAGCATCGCGTAGGCCCGGGCGACATCCCGCAGCGGGAAGGCGTACGTCGAGATGCCGCAGCCATCGATCGCCAGACGGAGACCGGTCGGCTCGGTGCCGAAGGCTCGCGCGACCGCTTCCCGGTACACGACCTGGGCGGGATGGTCGTCGAGCCAGTAGCCGTCGGGGTCCCAGTCGTTCAGCCTGCTGAGCAGCAGGAAGACCGAGTGTTGGCCCGAGCACATGTGCCGGATCGGCCCGGCCTTCTCGCCGTCACGTGCCAGTCGCGCGGCCGTCAGGGCGTCGAGCGGCATCCCCTCCGCGCCGCAGGCGAGGACCGCCTGGCTCACGTTGACCCGTCGATACATCGCCTGGAGCGTGCGGACGTGGAGGTCCTCGCCCGAGTGCGAGCTCGCCATGATCGCGATCTCCGGCGCCTGGAGATCGAATGCCTCGATGCCGCCGGCGAGGATCAGCGAGAGGAGCCCGAACGGCTTCACGGTGCTTCGGAGCGTCACCAGCCGGTCGGGGTCGCCGAGGAGGCGGATGAGATGGCCGTTCGCGTCCGTCTCGACGATATGGCCGCGGTGGACGCTCTCTTCGATCCCGTTCCGGACGACACGGACGAGGACCGGCGCCGCCTGAGGGGCAGCCCGCGTGCCGGGCCGCCGCGTGGCATGAGCCACCCCGTTCGACGAGGCGACGAGGCGATCGGGAGCTCGTTTCGCGGGCACGGACGAGCGCATCTCCGCATGGGCCGGCACGCGCGCCGACGGTCTTCCGAGGATAGCGCGGCGGCGGCCGGTCAGGGGCCGGTCCAAGCAGCGGTCGGACCGCGAGACGACCGTCCGTGGGCACCCGTCCGGCCGTCGTCGCGGTCCAGCCGCGGCCTCCGACGCTAGGCGGAGCGATCCGGCGGGTCAAGGGTCGCGGTGCCTCCGCGCACCGCTCAGGGGCACCACCGCGGTGCGGCGAGCCGGTGCTAGCATCGACCACGACCCCGTCGCCCCCCGTCCTGCCGGCACACCGTGGCCGCGCTCATCGCCCGGAGGACTCCCGTGACCGACGTCGCGACCCTGCCGTCGACCGTCCACGTCTCGACCCATCCCGCGGTCAAGCACAAGCTCGGCATCCTGCGGGACGTCGCGACGGAACCGAAGAAGTTCCGGGAGGTCGTCCGGGAGCTGTCGTGGCTGCTGGGCTACGAGGCCCTCGCCGACGCCCGCGTCCACCCGCTGACGGTCCGAACCCCGCTCGAGACGATCGAGGGCGAGGAGCTGGGCGAGCGGATCGGCCTCATCCCGATCCTCCGGGCCGGGCTCGGGATGGTCGACGCGATGCTCGAGCTCATGCCGACCGCCCAGGTCTGGCACCTCGGGCTGTTCCGGGACGAGCGGACGCTCCGACCGGTCGAGTACTACAACAAGCTGCCCGACTCGGCGACCGTCGACCTGTGCCTCATCCTCGACCCGATGCTCGCGACCGGCGGCTCGGCGACCGCGGCCATCGACGTCCTCAAGCGCTGGGGCGCGGTGACGCCGGTCCGGATCAAGCTCATCAACCTCATCGCTGCGCCGGAGGGCATCGCGGCGGTGACGGCGGCGCATCCCGACGTCCACATCCACGCTGCGGCACTCGATCGCGAGCTGAACGACCGGGGCTATATCCTGCCCGGCCTCGGCGACGCCGGCGACCGCCAGTTCGGGACCGGCCACGGCTGATCGCCGCGTCGCGCGATGCCCCCGAGTCCGTCGTATCCGTTCGTCCCCCGGACCACCACCCAGCTGAAGGCCGGCCAGTTCTGGCCGATCGCGCTGTCCGATGGCCGGTTCGCGTGCGGTCGGGTGCTCGGTCTGCGGCGATCCGGGCGACCCTCGCGGATGTGGTTCGTCGCCGGCCTCCTCGATTGGGTCGGGACGGCGCCGCCGACACCCGAGACGATCGCCGAAGCCCGGCCGTTCGCGGTCGGCATCGCCCGCATCGAGGCGATCTCCGAGGGCGGTGGGGCGATCATCGGCGAGCGACCGCTCGAGCTCGACGGCATCGAGCGGCCCGACGACCCGAACACGTACTGGGGGATCCCCTTCCCGCGACTCCGGGCAGAGCAGCGGTTCATCGCCGGTGATCCGCCGCCCACCTCGGAGCGGCGCCATGTCTCGTCGCCGTTGACGGCCGAGATGCTGCGACCGTCACCGACCGGTCGGGGGCAGGTCCAGTTCGACCGTCTCCTGACCGACGACGACTTCCGGGCCATGGCCGAGTGGTTCCGGCAGTACCCAGAGATGTCCCTCCGCGCCTACGGGGGATACGACGGCTCGATCCGGGACCTCGAGTTCCTGCGCTTCTTCCCGTCGCTGCGGAGCCTCAGCGTCGACGCGCTGTACGACCGGATCACCTCCCTCGACGGACTCCGGCACTTGTCGGACGACGTCGAGGAACTCGGGATCGGGGCGACGAAGGCTCGGCTCGACCTGGCCTCGATCGAGCGCTTCAGTGGCCTCCGGACGCTGTACCTCGAGGGCCAGATGAAGCACATCGAGGTCCTCTCCCGGCTGACCCGGCTGGAGGACCTCACGCTCCGCTCGATCAGCCTGCCCGACCTGTCGCTCCTCCTGCCGCTCCGCCGGCTCCGGTCATTCGACCTCAAGCTGGGCGGGACGCGCGACCTGCGCCTGCTGCCACGGATCGGCGAGCTCCGCTACCTGGAGCTGTGGCTGATCAAGGGCCTCGACGATCTGTCCGTGGTCGGCGAGATCGCGTCCCTCCGGTCGCTGTTCCTCCAGGCCCTGCGACGCGTAGACCGGCTACCCGACCTAGGAAAGGCGACGATGCTCCGGCGGGTCCACCTCGAGACGATGAAGGGCCTTCGCGACCTCACACCGCTGACGACGGCTCCGGCTCTCGCTGAGCTTGTCCTCATCGACATGCCCCAGCTGACGCTCGGCGATCTGGAGCCGCTTCGAACGTCGACCTCGCTGCGAGCCGTGACCTTCGGCCTCGGCAGCATCCGCCGGAGTGCGCAGGCGCAGGCCCTCCTGGGCCTCCCCCGGGTCGAGACGTCGTTCGACTGGCGGGCCGATCCGTGATGCGGGCGAGCCGTCCAGGGGCCCGCGAGAGCTGATCTGGGCGCGGGCTCGGTTCAGTCCTGGATCGCTCGTCCGTCCGCGATCGTCCGGATCCGTGGCAGCGGCGAGAACACGAGGAACAGGATCGACACGGCCATCCCGAACCAGCCCAGCGCGATCCCGCCGCGGACGCCGATCACGCCCGCGACGGCAGCAGCCACCAGCGCACCGATCGGATAGGCGATCCCGTGCGAGAACACCTCGAGCGTGGCGTTGACACGGCCCAGCACGTGATCGGGGCTGAGGCCCTGGATCACGGACAGCTCGGCGACCCCCTCGATCGTCTGCAGGCCATCGCCGAACAATTGCGGGATGAGCACCATGAGCGTCGCGAGCAGCAGCGGTCCCTGGGCTAGCGGCGTCAGGATGCCGAGCGCCGATGCACCGACCGCCGTCCAGATGAGGGCCGGCCCGAGCCCCATGATGCGGATGACCCGCGACGCGAACAGTGAGCCGACCAGCGCTCCGACGCCGCCCGCTGAGACGACGACGCCGAGCAGGAACGGCGACAGGTGCAGATCGTCGATGAGATAGATCGTGTACAGGACGCCGTAGAACGACCCAGCGACGTGAGCGACCACCGATCGCATGACGATCGGAAAGAGCACCCGGTGGTGCCGGACGAGCCGGAGGCCTTCGACGATCTCCAGGCGGATCGCCGTCGTGGTCGTTCTCGCCGGGCGAGGTGGCTCCGGTGTCCGGATGAGGAGCAGCGACACGGCCGACACGGCGAACGACACCGCATCGACCAGGATCGCGAAGGGGGCGCTCACCAGCTGGACCAGGGCGCCGGCGAGACCGGGGCCGCCGATCTCGGCGAGCGACGAGCTGGTCGCGAGCTTGCTGTTGCCATCGACGACCCGATCGACGCCGATCAACGACGGGACATAGGCGGGATAGGCCGCATCGAACAGCGCGCCGAGGCAGCCCTCGAGGAACGTCACGAGGTAGAGCTGCTCCATCCGCAGTGCGCCGGCGGCGTACGCGATCGGGATCGAGGCCAGGAGCAGCGACCTGACCGCGTCCGCGCCGATCAGGATCGGCCTGCGCCGAAGACGGTCCACCCAGGCTCCCGCGAAGAGACCGACGAGGAGGACGGCGAGACTGCCGGCGACCACCAGGAGCGCCATATCCGTCGGACCCGCCCCGAGGACGAGCAGTGCGACGAGCGGGACAGCCGTGCGGGTCACGACCGTTCCGAGCTCGGACACGGTCTGGCCCGTCCACAGCTTCAGGAAGTCGGCGTGTCGCCAGAGCGATGGAGCTGTCTCGGCGTCGCGATGGGTCACGACTCCCAGACTAGGACGACGGAGACACCGGTACGGGCTCGATCGACGCCTCGAGCCGGTGGCTCAGTCATCGGGGCTTCGGGCCGGTCGCGTCCGCTCGGACCGCCCGGGACTCGAGGAAGTCGGCGACCCCGAGCATTCGCAGGGGCGGGCGGACGAACCAGGGAACCGCGCGGCGTGCCGGGTCCCGGTACAGGCGCGGCTCGCTCAGCACCCACGTATCGCGCGATCCCCGGAACGTTCCACCGCCCGTCGCGATGACGTTGAGGACCCAGTCGCTCGACCGGCCGTAGGTGATCGCGAACGTCAGGCGATCGCCATGGCGGAACGCGAGGAGCGGGGTCGCGTACGTTCGCCCGGAGCGGCGTCCGACATGCTCGAGCTCGCCGAAGCCGGGCAGATGCCGCACGACCGGCCAGAGGAGCCGGTTCGTGACCCGTGCATTGAGGCGACCGAGCGACCGGGGCAGCGGCACCGTCGGGTCAGCGGGGGACGAGCCGCAGGGTCGAGACGACGGCCGCGGCGGACACGACCGTGCCGACGGTCCGCGGCCCATAGCGGTCGTACTTCGCGTGGTAGGCCGAGGTCACTGACTCGGCGATGTCGCCATCCGGCACCTCGAACGTGACGTCCCTCTCGACACCGCCCGCCGCGACGCGACCCTGGCCGGCGCGGAGCGCTCGCTGGAACCACGGGTTGTCGTGCCCGTGAGCCGAGCGGACATAGAGCTCGTCGGCGTCGCGGACGACCCACATCGTCACGGGCTTCGTCAGGCTGCCATCCGTCCGTCGAGAGGCGAGCCGTAGTTCGTCGGCCCGACCGATCCGGTCGAGCTCGTCCGCGGTCCAGCTGCTCATCGGCTGACCCCCACGCGCACGAGCGACTTGATCGCCCGCCGCTCGTCCATCTCCTTGTAGCCCTCGACGATGCGGTCGAGGTCGGTCTCGAAGTCGAACACCCGGATGTCGCGCGGCCCGTTGAAGATCGCTGCTCGCATGCTCCGCCTCTGGCTCAAGGACCGGTCGTGCCGGATCCGAACCTCGGGTCAGCCGGCCGTGGCGACCGGCGATCCGACCGCGATCGCCTCGATCGCCTCGAGGACCCGGTCGATCTCGTCAGCGGTGTTGTAGTGGACGATCCCGAGCCGGAGGATCCCGCCGGTCTCGGCCTGGCCGAGCCGCTCGATGAGCGACTGGGCATAGAAGTCGCCGTCCCAGGTGAAGATGCCCTGGCGTCCGAGGACCTCGGATGCCTCGCGCGGCGAGCAGGCGTCAAGGGTGATCGAGATCGTCGGTGCCTTCTCGGCCTCGAACCGGGTCGGGTCGGTGACGCCCCAGATCCGGACGCCCGGGATGGCCTGGAGGCCGCGCATGAGCCGGCCATGCAGGTCGAGCTCATGGACCCGGATCGCGTCGAGGCTGCGGCCGAGCCTCGTGCGCCGATCGACGTCGGCGGGAGCGTCGGGACCGTCTGCGAGCCCCGCCATGTACTCGACAGCGGCGGCAGTCCCGACGATGCCCTCGAAGCTCTGCGTCCCGGTCTCGAACCGGTCCGTCGCCGGGCGGATCTTGTATGACGGCACGGCCTCGAGGACCGCGCGCTTGCCATACAGGGCCCCCAGATGCGGGCCGTACCACTTGTAGGCCGAGCTGACAAGGAAGTCGGTGTCGAGGGCTCGGACGTCGATCCGTCCGTGGGGCGCGTAGGCGACGGCGTCGATGTACGTCCAGGCGCCGGCGGCGTGGGCTCGGCGGACGATCTCGGCCACCGGGTTGATCGTCCCCAGCGCATTCGAGGCGTAGCCGACGCAGACGAGCTTCGTCCGCGACGACAGCTTCGCGTCGAGGTCGTCGAGGTCGAGCGTCCCGTCCTCGTTGATGTCGACCGTCCGGATGACGAGGTCGCGATCCTGGGCGATGAGCTTCCAGGGGCCGATGTTCGCCTCGTGGTCGAGGGTCGTCGTGACGATCTCGTCGCCGGCACCCATGGTCGCCCCGATCGAGCGGCTGACGTGGAGCGTCAACGAGGTCATGTTCTGGCCGAACTTCACCTCTTCGGCGTCGGCGCCGTAGAGGTCGGCGACGGCCGCGTGGGCCGCCTCGACCCGGGCATCGCTGCGCTCGGCTGGTGATGAACGCGCCCTCGTGGTTCGCGTTCGCCTCGGTGTAGTAGGCGACCGTCGCGTCGATGACGTCCTGGGGGACCTGCGTGCCACCCGGGCCGTCGAAGTAGGCGACGGGTCGACCGCCGACCTCGATGCCGAGCGACGGGAAGCGGGCGCGGATCGCGGCGAGGTCGAGGGTCATCGGTGGGCTGCTCCAGGCTGAGGTCGGACGCTGCGAGGGTGCGGCGCCCGGCCACGAGCGCCGACGGACCGCGTCAACGATACGACGAGGCCGGCCATCGCTGGCCGGCCTCGTCGGGGCTCTCTGGGGAGAGGCTCAGTTCCCGCCGGCGTTCAGCGTGACTGTGCCCTTCTGGAAGCTCGTGCCCTTCGTGTCGACGCTGGAGCCGAGCGCGGCGAGCGCCGCGGCGGCGAGGTCCTCCCGATGCGCGCCATCGGTCGGGGCGGCCTTGAGGACCTTGTACGTCGTGGCGATCGTGATCGTGTTGTCCCAGGCTGCCTGATCGAACGTGCCGATCCCGTTCGGACTCGGCCAGATCAGGCCGTTGATCTCGTTCATCTCCCAGGCCTGGTGGCTGGCACCGAGCTGGGAGCCCTTCGAGAGCACCAGGTCGACGCACTTCTGGGCGTTGTCGCGGCAGTAGATCCAGCCCTTGTACGAACCCTCGAGGAACTTCGTCGCGACGTCCGCGTTGTTGCCCGTCTTGAGCCACTTGTCGCTGGCGAAGATCTGATCCTGGAGCATCGCCGTCCCGACCGATGGGTCGTTGAAGTCGACGATGTCGAGATCTTCGGGCTTGTACAGCTCGCCGGTCGCCGGGTTCTTCGCTTCGAGGATCTGGGCGAACTCGTTGTAGATCATCGCCTGGGCCGTATCGAGATCGCCCTTCAGCAGACCCGACATGTCGAAGTTCTGCTTGATGATGTTCTCTGTGGTCGGGTCCATCCCGGCCTTTGTCAGGGCCGCGAAGAGCTCCGGCTCGTTGCCGCCCAGCCACGACCCGATCTTCTTGCCCTTCATGTCAGCCGGGGATGTGATCCCGGCTGCCTTGAACGACGCCATCCGGGTCCCGGACCGCTGGAAGATCTGAGCGATCGAGACGAGGTCCGTCCCACCTTCGCGGGACTGGAGCATGCTCGGCATCCAGGTGGTGCCGATGTCCGCCTGGCCGCTGGCGACGTTCGCGACCTCGTTGATGTTCGGCCCGCCGAGCACCAGGGTCACGTCGAGCCCGAGATCCTTGTAGTAGCCCTGGTCCACCGCGGCGTAGTAGCCGGCGAACTGGGTCTGGGCGACCCACTTGAGGTGGAACTTCACCGGGGTCAACGCTCCGGCGGAGCCGGCGCCACTCGGCGCGGGCGTCGCACCCGACGAGCACGCCGCCAGTGCCAGCGCGAGTGTGGCGGTAAGCCCGAGCACCCTCCGAGTCATCGTCATCTGATCGCTCCTCCTCCTCCAGACAGCGTCGGCCTGCCGATGGCTCGCCGACCAGTCACCTCGCGAGTGCACGATGGTAGGTCACGACCGCCTCCATCACCGCGCGGTTTCGCGCGCCGAATACCACGGGATGACGAGACGCTCCAGAGCGACCGCGATGAGATACAGCCCGATGCCGAGACCGCACGCCAGCAGGATCGCCCCCCACGCCGAGGGATAGCGCTGGTGGCCGGTCTCGAGGGTGATGAAGATCCCGAGGGCATAGAGCGGTCCGCCGAAGAACTCCCCGACGACCGCGCCGATGACCGCCAGGGTCGTCGAGATCCGGAGGGCCGTGAACCAGTACGGCAGGGCGTTCGGGATCCGGAGCTTCGTCAGCGTCTGGCTCTCCCGGGCGGCGTAGGACGACAGC
Source organism: uncultured Chloroflexia bacterium (assembly GCA_963729175.1). Classification (GTDB taxonomy): domain Bacteria; phylum Chloroflexota; class Limnocylindria; order Limnocylindrales; family CSP1-4; genus CAVSMY01. Next base: position 209,255 of record CAVSMY010000011.1, read on the forward strand.
AGCTCGAACGCGCCTGGCTCGATGTTCGTCAATCCCCGGACGGTGTTCACCATGACGGGAAACGTCACCATCACCGCGACGATCGTGATCCGCGGCAGTTGGCTCTCCGGCCCGAACCAGTTGATCGTGATCGGGGCGAAGGCGATGATCGGGATCGCGCTCGCCCCCACGGCGATGGGCAGGAGCATCTCCCGGGCCGTCTCCCAGCGCGCGACCGCGAGCCCACAGACGGTCCCGATCGTCAGCCCGACGAGCAGCCCGATGACCGCCTCCGCGCCGGTGAAGAGGATGCCTTTCAGGAGCGTCGGCCACTGCTCGAGCAGGCTGGCGGCGATGACGCTGGGCCGGGGCAGCAGGAACGACTGGACGCCGAGGAGGAGAAGCGAGACCTCCCAGACGACGAGGATGCCGAAGAAGAACACGACCGCCGGCAGCCAATCCCGGGCCGCGGCGCGGCTCACGCCAGTCCTTCGGCGCGGATGCGATCCGCCTCGATCGGCTCGTCGGGACCGACGCCCTCGTGCTGTCGGAGTGCCTCACGGACGCGGGTCACGAGCTCGAAGTAGCGCTCCGACTCCCGGGTCTCGACCGACCGATCGGCCGGCAGGTCGATGTCGACGACCTGCGAGACCCGGCCGGGTCGGGCGGACATGACGACGACCCGGGTCGAGAGGAAGACGGCCTCAGGGATGCAGTGGGTCACGAAGATGATCGTGGTCCCGGTCCGGCGCCAGATGTTGAGGAGCTCGGCGTTCATCCGCTCGCGAGTCATCTCGTCGAGCGCACCGAACGGCTCGTCCATCAGCAAGAGCTTCGGGTCGAACGACAGCGCCCGGGCGATGGCGACCCGCTGCTGCATCCCGCCCGAGAGCTGCCACGGATGGCGGTCCGCAAAGCCCTCGAGCTCGACGAGCCGGAGCAGCTCGGCCGATCGGCGGCTCCGCTCTTCGGGCGCGAAGCCCATGATCTCGAGCGGCAGCTCGATGTTCTTCGCGATCGTCCGCCAGTCCATGAGGACCGGGGCCTGGAAGACCATCCCGTAATCGCGGTCGAGGCGGGCACGTTGCGGTGCCTTGCCGTTGATCCGGAGGGTCCCGCTCGTGGCGTCGGTCAGGTCGCCGATGATCCGCGAGCAGCGTGGATTTGCCGCAGCCCGACGGGCCGATGAGCGACACGAACTCGCCCCGGCTGATGGTCAGGTCGATGCCTTCGAGCGCGGTGACGGCCGATGCGGCCGCCCCGAAGACCTTGCCGACCCCGGCGGCCTCCACGACCGGCGCAGCCTCGGGCGAGGCGGATGACACGGCGCTCAGATCAAGACCCTCCACCGGTCGATAGCGTCCCCGCAGGAGGAGCCGTTCGGCGATGTTGATGACCCCGACGAAGAACAGCCCGAGGATCGTGCAGGTGATGATCGTCGCCCACAGCCGAGCCGGGGCCGAGATGTAGTACTGGTTGTAGGTGATGATCGCGCTGCCGAGACCCGACGCGACGCCGGCCGTCTGCTCGCCGATGATCGCGCCGATGACCGAGGCGGCGGCTGCGACCCGGAACCCCGAGAACAGGTACGGCACGGACGTCGGGCAGCCGGAGCTGCCAGAGCGCCTGACGCCGGCTGGCCGCGTACGAGCGGAACAGCTCGAGGGCCCGCGGGTCCATCGCCCGCAGCCCCCGCAGGGCGGCGATCGTCACCGGGAAGAACGTCAGGTAGGTCGCGACGGCCATCACCGACAGCCAGTCGGCCCGCAGGGCGACGACCACGAGCGGCGCGATGGCGAGGATCGGGACGGTCTGGGAGGCGACGACATACGGGACCAGCGCTCGCTCGGCGAGTCGTGAGTGGACGAACAGGATGCCGAGCCCGAGACCGAGCAGGCCGCCCAGGACGAACCCGGCCGACCGCCTCGGCCAGGGTGAAGAGCGCCTGCCCGAACAGCACCGCCGCGAGCGGCGGGCCGGCCCGCTGGGCGGGATCGATGAACGCTCGTCGCGATGTCCCAGACATGGGGCAGCGAAAGGTCATCGGCGATCCGCCACTTCAGCAGCGGGAAGTGCTCGTAGTCGATCGCGATCCCGGCGACGGTCGCGTGGATCCGCCACGGGTCGCCGCCGAGCCACTTCACGGCTTCCCAGACGACGACGAGGCCGACGAGCGACGACGAGAAGGCCGAAGATCCGGCGCCTTCGGGAGTGACCAGCGCGGCCTCCCGATCGCGGCCACGGCACGCCGGGACGCCCGGGGCAGCGACCCGCTCGCGGCCGTCACCGGTCGGCTCCCGCGAGGCGGCGCGGCGGGCCGGCACTAGTCCCGCGACCGCCTCGTCGGCGAGCGCGAGCGCGGCGTCGAGGACCTCGAAGCCCTCGGCGAGCTGATCCTCGGTGATGCACAGCGGCGGGTTCGTGTGGATCGCGTTGTTGGCGATCATCGTGTAGACGCCGTGCTCGCGGAGGTACTTGCCGACCGCCTTCATCTCGTCGCTCGTCCCGTTGAACGGCGTCATCGGCGTCCACGGATCGCGGCTCCGGACGAGCTCGATGACCCCGAACAGGCCGAGGTTCCGGTGCGCCCCGACGGATGGGTGGCGCTCGGCCAGCCGTTCGTGGTGGCCCTGCATGACCGGCCCGAGCCGGGCGGCATTGCCGATCAGGTCGTCCTCCTCGTAGACCGACAGCGTCGCCAGCGACGCCGCCAGGCTCACGGGATGGCTCGAGTAGGTCAGGCCGCCGAAGAACATCTTCGTTCTCGAAGACCTCGGCGATGCCATGGCGCATCGCGACAGCGCCGAGCGGCAGATACGAGCTCGTCAGGCCCTTGGCCATCGTCATGAGGTCGGGCACGACGTCCCAGTGGTCCACGGCGAACCAGCGCCCGGTCCGGCCGAAGCCGGCCATGACCTCGTCGCAGACCATCAGGATGCCGTGGCGGTCGCAGATCTCGCGGACGCCGGCGAGGTAGCCGTCGGGCGGGATGAGGATGCCGTTCGTGCCGACGATCGTCTCGAGGAAGACGGCCGCGATCGTGTGCGGGCCCTCGTAGCGGATCACGTCCTCGAGGCCCTGGAGGCTCTCCTCGACCGGCCGCGGCTCCTCCTCGCCCCAGCGGTGCGTGTCGGCGTAGCGGACGACGCCGACGAGACCGGGCTCGTTGGCCCAGCGGCGCGGGTCGCCGGTCAGGGTCATCGCCCCCATCGTCGCGCCGTGATAGGCCCGGTAGCGGGCCAGGACCTTGTAGCGGCCGGTGACGTGTCGGGCGAGCTTGATGGCGTTCTCGATCGCCTCGGCGCCGCCGAGGGTGAAGAACACCTTGTCGATGTCGCCCGGCAGGATCTCGGCCAGCTTGGCACCCAGGCGGCCCCGGATCTCGGTCGCGAAGGCCGGCTGGACGAACTGGAGCTTCAGTCGCCTGCTCGGTGATCGCGTCGATGACCCGTCGGTCGCCATGGCCGATGTTGACCGACATCAGCTGGCTGTTGAAGTCGAGGATCCGCTGGCCCTCGGGCGTGTAGAGGTAGACGCCCTCGGCGTGGTCGATCGCGATCGGGTCGAGCGGCGCTCTGGATCGACCACGAGAACAAGGTGTGGGCGCGGTTGAGCGCGACGATCTCGGCGCTCGTCATCGCGGATGTGGTCGGGCTGGCCATCGATCACCTCGGGCGGCCGCCGGGTGTGCTGCGGGCGGGCGGCGCGTCCGCCGATTACAGCACATCCCGCCGGGCCCCCGAGCCGTGGGCCGCATCAGCTGCCGCGCGGCATCAGCTCCGTGCCGCATCAACTGCCGCGCCGACGGACCTCCCCGACGTTGTCGACGATGAGCAGGACGCCGAGGCCGAGCAGCACGACCAGCAGGACCTCGCGGAGATAGGCGACGACGATGATCGCCATGCTCACGATGGCCAGGGCCAGGGCGATCCGGAGGATGAGGACCCGGACGTCGCGCCGGAAGAACGACTCGATGACGAGGTACCCGCCGACGATCGCGAACACGGCGACGAGCGGGTTGAGGATCCGGAACCACAGGATGACCGCGAGGGCGACGACGAGGAGCCCGACGCTGAGCGCGGCCCACGTCTCGGCCAGGGCCCGGCGTCGAGTGTCGACCGGCTTCTCCGGCTCGGATGCGTGGTGGAGGTGGATGCGCGGATCGTCGAGCTCCCCGGCTCGCAGTCGAGCGACCCGCTCATCCGAGGCCCCGATGACCGCGCCAAGCTCGACGATGCGGGTCCGGAGGCCGGCCAGCTCGACCTCGCCGGCGCGGAGGTCGGTCGTCCGCGCGGTCCGGTAGGCGTCGACGCCGGCGCTCGTCCTGATCGCGGCGATCTCCTGGTCGATGAGCGGGAGCTGGGTCTCAAGCACGCCGGCCTTCGTCGCGGACCTCGTCGCGCTCCGCCCTGAGCTCGGCGATGCGCGTCTCGAGCGCCTCCGCCGCCGCGACTCGGCGGGGCGACCTTCTCGAGCCCGGCGAAGCCCAGCGGGTCGTGCCACGACTGGCGGACCGCGCCGGTCCGGGTGTACTTCGGCCCGGCGGGGGCACGCTCACCGGCGAACCGGTCGCCCGTGTCGAGGCCCCACAGGCCGCGATATCGGTCGACCCAGCCGTCCTCGTCGCCGATGACGATCGGCGTCCACTCGAGCCCGCCCGGCCCGACGACCGTCCCGTCGCCACGGGCGTAGTCGACGAACGGGACGCTGACGGCCCGACGGACGTCTCGGCGAGGTCGCCCGGGTCGGGCTGCTCGAGGGTGTCGCGCCAGACGCGGCGGGCCAGCTCGAGGGGCCCGCGGAGGTTCCGCTCGCCGGGGAACGGCAGCCGCATGATGTACTCGCCCTGCTCGAGATACGTCGCATGCGAGCCGGCCCCCGGGAAGACGATCGGGTGGCCATCGACGAGCCGGAGACGCGGGTCGTCCCAACGGCGGCGCAGGTCGTCGCCCTTCTCGTCGTGGGCGGCCGCGCAGAACCACGCCGGGACCACGGACCCATCGGCCCGCTCCTCGCAGACGACGAAGCACTGCTCGAGATCGGCCTCGTGGTCGTTCGCTCCCTCGAAGGTCGAACGCCAGTCGTTCATCGCGTACAGAAACATGTAGTGGAGGACGACCCAGCCGCCCTCCCGCACGACCCGGCCGTGGTAGACGACCCGCGGGTCGCGGGTCCGGATCTCCTCGTAGCGGACCGATGCGGCCGCCGCGGTGCCGCCCGGGACCCGGCCGCGGAGCAGGAGCGACAGCACCAGGCCGGCGTCGACGAGCCGGGCGAGGAGGCCGACCCGGGCGAGACGGCCGGGCGCCTTGAAGACCGGCCGGCCGGACCGGTTCCGCCAGCGGGCCAGCTCGATCGAGCCCATCGGCTTGGGGGTGAAGCGGAGGAACTGGGCCTCGCCGGGGGCCGGATCGGCGACCGAGGCGAGCTTCTCCAGGTCGAGCTCGCCGGCCGGGATCGCGACCCGCGCGGCGCGGAGGTTCGGGCCCTCGAGCAGGTCGCACTTCTCCACGTATGACTCCGCCGCCATCGGGAAGAACAGCTCGCCCTCGGTGAACCGGAGGATCGGCTCGTGACGCCGGAGGAGCTCGAGGTCGGCCGCGCCGTCCGATCCGCTCATCCACCGACCTTGAAGGCGGCCCGCAGGTCACGCTGGTTGAGGTAGAACACCGCGACCGAGTTCAGGAGCATCGAGAGGTAGCGCGGGTCACCGGCGAACCACCAGCCGAGGTTCAGGGCCAGGACCGTCCCGGAGGTGACGATCGCGAGGGTCCAGCCCCACGTTCGGCGGGTCAGGAGACCCCAGATCGTGAGGAGACTCACCGCGAACAGGACGATCAGGCCCCCCTGGGAGATCACTCCGACCGCGGTGTCGAGGGGATAGACGGGCACGGGCAGCAGGTCCTTGACCTGGTCCAGATCGAGGACGCCGGCCTCGACGAGCCACTGGACGACGATCACCCCGGCCCGCCAGGCGGTGAGGAGGACGACGACGAGGATCCCGATCCTCGGCACGCCCGACGGGGCTTCGGTATCCATACCCCCGAGGCTAGCAGACGGTGTGGCCCGTCGAATGCCCCTCAGGGAGCCGGCACCACGACCTGGAGTGAGGCGGGGCGGACCTCCACCTCGAGCCAGCCCGGCGGCAGCACATCCCCGTCCACCTGGATCGGTTGGGGCGGCGTCGCCTCGATCCGGACCGTCCGGACGAGGCGCCGGACGGCGGCGCCGTCGAGGGGGCCCTTGCGGACGAGCACCTCCACCGCGCCTCGGGCGCCGGCGATCGGATCGGAGCCGCCCAGGACGATCAGGTCGAGCATCCCGTCGTGGGGATCGATCCGCTGTCGCGGGCCGACCCGGCCGGGGATGATGTCGCCGCAGTTCGCGACCATCGCCGTGTAGCCGGGCCGGCTGCTCCGGTCGCCATCGGCGACGACGTCCAGATCCGCGACCGTCAGCCGCGTCAGCTCGCGGAGGGCGGCTCCGACATACGCACCGAACCGCATCCGACGCTTCCACTCGTGCTCGGCGGCTTCCATGATCCGGGCGTCGGCCCCGATCCCGCAGGCGACCAGGAAGATCCCCTCGCCCGCCCGCGCCGGGTCGCCAGGGGATCCCCAGGAGACCAGGCCGACGTCGATGCTGCGGGTCCCGCCGTGGCGGATCGCGTCGAGGCTCCGGCCGATCCCGCGGACCCGGAGCGCACCGGCCAGGACGTTGCCCGTCCCGCCCGGGACGATCGCGAGCGGGACAGGCCGGCCCACCAGGGCCGCGGCGACGGTCCGGACCGTGCCGTCGCCGCCGACGGCGACGACGAACGACGGGGTGGTCTCGTCGAGACGGTCGCCGACGCGATCGATGCCACCGCTGAGGACCGTCGGCCGGACGCCGGTCCGGGCGACGACGCCGCGGACGACCTCGTCGACGATCCGGGCGCGCTCCTCGGATGATCGGAGACGGGCCGCCGCCGGGTTGACGATGACGATCGGCGCCGCGGGCTCCGTCACGGGCCGCTCAACGCGAACCGACCGGGGCATCGGCGTCTGCGTGCTGTGCCGTCCGGACGACGAATGGTTCTGTCATCGGGCCTCCGTGGCGCTGGGACGCCATCGTACGAGGCCTGACCGATGGCGGCGGCCGAGGATGCGATGCCTCAGACGAGGCAGAACTCGTTGTCCTCGGGGTCGTTCATCCGGATCCAGAACGACGGCGGCTCGTCATGGGCGCCGCGCCGATCCGTCGCCCCAGCGCGACGAGCCGGTCGCGCTCCACCTCGATCCGGCGCCGGCGATCCTCGAGCGGACCCTCGCCACCGACCTCGACATCAAGGTGGACCCGGTTCTTCGCGACCTTGGCCTCGGGGACGCGCTGGTAGAAGACCGGCGGTCGGCTGCCGTCCGGATCGGCGATCGAGGCCCACGGCGCCGTGCCCTGCGCATCGACCGCCGGGCCCTCCTCGACCCGGTAGCCGAGCGCGGCGGCCCAGAATGCGGCCACGCGGGCTGGGTCGTGGCAGTCGAAGGTGACCGAGAACGTCCGGATCATCTGCAGGGCTCCGATCGGATGCGGGGGATCGTTCCGCATCGTCCACCACGAACATGACACGGACTGTCATGCATCCGCGCTGCCGGCACCGTCTCGGGCGCGCCGTCCGGCCAACCGGTGGGCCTCGAGCGGGCTGTCGCGAGGTGTACCCTCTCCCCTTCTCCGTCCCGACGCGCTCGAGTGAGGTGAGAGCCCCGATGCCACGGAACGTGCGAGGCGCGCTGCTGCAGGCGACATGGACCGGCGACAAGGAGTCGATGATCGCCAAGCACGAGGCAGTCGGCCCACGACGGCGGCGAAGCAGGGCGCCCAGGTGATGCTCTTCCAGGAGCTCTTCTACGGGCCCTACTTCTGCCAGGTCCAGGACGCCCAGTACTACGCCTACACCGAGCACATCCCCGACGGCCCGACGACGAAGCGGATGCAGGACCTCGCGAAGCAGACCGGGATGGTCCTCATCGTGCCGATGTACGAGGAAGACTCCGACGCCTCGGGCATCTACTACAACACCGCGGCGGTGATCGACGCCGACGGGTCGTATCTGGGCAAGTACCGCAAGACCCACATCCCGCACGTCAAGGGCTTCTGGGAGAAGTTCTACTTCCGGCCCGGGAACCTCGGCTACCCGGTCTTCGAGACGGCTGTCGGCAAGGTCGGGGTCTACATCTGCTACGACCGCCACTTCCCCGAGGGCGCCCGGGCGCTCGGGCTCAACGGCGCGGAGATGGTGTTCATCCCCCGGCGACGTCACGCGGCCTGTCCGAGTACCTGTGGCGGATCGAGCAGGTCAGCCATGCCGTCGCGAACGGCTACTTCGTCGGGACGATCAACCGGGTCGGGATCGAGTCCGACATCGGCGACGACGACTTCTACGGACAGAGCTACTTCTGCGACCCGCGGGGCCAGTTCATCGGCGCCGTCGGCAGCCCCTACGACGAGGAGCTGATCGTCCGCGACATGGACCTGGACGTCGATCACCCAGGTCCGCCAGACGTGGCAGTTCTACCGCGACCGCGCGACCCGACGCACCGTACGGCGAGCGCACCTGGGTCCGGCCGTAGGCCGGCTGACTCGCGCAAGGCCAGCGACGACAGACGATGCAGTTCGGCTTCACCCTCAAGCCCGACCACACGATCGAGCGGACCCTCGACCTGACCCGGCGCGCGGAGGCGGCCGGGTTCAGCCACGGCTGGCTCTTCGACAGCCACGTGCTGTGGCGGGAGCCGTACCCCCTGCTGACCCTGATGGCCGGGGTCACGACCTCACTGCGCCTCGGGACGTGCGTGACGAACCCCGGTACCCGCGAGCCCTCGGTCACCGCGTCCGCGCTGGCGACGCTCGACGAGATCAGCGACGGCCGGATGGACCTCGGCATCGGGCGGGGCGACTCGGCCCGCCGGGTCCTCGGCAAGCCGCCGATCACGATGGCCCACACCGAGGAGGCGATCCGGGTCATCAAGGACCTCGTCGAGGGCCGGACGGTCGACTACGAGGGGACCGAGCTGTCGTTCCCGTGGGTCGGCCGCTGGACCCTCCCGGTCTGGGTCGCCGGCTACGGCCCGATGGCCCTGGCGATGACCGGCCGGGTCGCCGACGGCGTCATCCTCCAGCTCGCCGACCCGGACCTCGTCGCGCTGGTTGGTCGGCCATGTGCGCGAGGCGGCGGTCGCGGCCGGCCGGCGAGCCGGCTCGGTCAGGGTCCAGGCGGCGGCACCGGCGCACGTCGGTCCCGCGCGGCGGCGGCCGAGCGGACACGGTGGTTTCCGGCACTCGTCTCGAACCACGTCGTCGACCTCGTCAACAAGTACCCGCGCGACCAGCTGCCGAGTGCGCTGACCGGCTACATCCGCGACCGGGAGGGCTACGACTATCACCACCACGCCGAGGTCGGCTCGACCAACGCCGCGTTCGTCGGCGATGAGGTGACCGACCGGTTCTGCGTCCTGGGCGAGGTGGAGGAGCACATCGACAAGCTGCACGAGCTCGCCGCCGCCGGCGTCGACCAGTTCAACATCTATCTGATGAACGGCGACGAGGAGGACCAGCTCGAGGCCTACGGGCGGAGCATCGTGCCGGTGCTGCGGGCGTCACGGCCGGCTGAGCGCGGGCGGATCTCCCGGGCGGTCTCGGGCCCTCGTGAGATCGTCAGGATCCGACCGTCTTCTCAGGAGACTCTCAGGTGGACGGTAGAGTCTTCGTCACATGCACGTGCTCGTCGTCGAGGACGACCCGCGCCTCGCCCGGCTCCTCAAGCGCCTGCTCGAGGAGGATCGCCACGTCGTGGAGGTCGCGACGACGGCGCGACCGGCCTCGAGATGGCGACCGAGGCGCACGGGCATCGAGGTCGTCGTCCTCGACATCGGGCTGCCCGACATCTCGGGCCTCGAGGTCGCCCGCGGCATCCGCCGGACCGGTGCCGACATCGCCGATCCTCATGCTGACCGCCCGCGACACCGTCGGGGACCGGGTCGACCGGGCTCGACGCCGGCGCGGACGACTACCTCGTCAAGCCGTTCGCGTTCGAGGAGCTGTCGGCCCGCCTGCGGGCGCTGGGTCGCCGGATCGAGCCGGCACCGCGTCGCAGCGAGCCGCGCCTCAAGGCCGGCCCGATCGCGCTCGACGAGACTGACCCGGCTCGTGTCGGTCGGGGATCGCGACGGTCGAGCTGAGCCCACGCGAGTTCTCGCTCCTCGAGTGCTTCCTCCGCCACAAGGGCCAGGCCCTGACCCGCGACCAGCTCCTCGACCAGGCCTGGCCGTACGGCGTCGCCATCACGCCCAACGCCGTCGATGCCTACGTCCACTACCTGCGCGACAAGCTCGGCGATGCCGCGGACCGGATCGAGACCGTCCGCGGCGTCGGCTATCGACTCCGCGATGGCTGACGGGTCGCCGGCCAGACCGTCGACGCGAGCGAGGCGACCGCCCGTGCCGCCGACGACGCGTTCGTCCGCCGGACCCGCTGGCGCCTCGTCGCGTGGAGCGGCGGCACGACGCTGCTCCTCCTCGTCCTGCTCGGGATCGCGCTCTATGCCGCGGTCGTCGGCTCGCTGGCCGCCACGAGCACGGCCCAGCTCGAGGCGCGCGCGGCCGACGACATCCGGGCACGTGTCGAAGGTGCCCGGTCGGCCGGCCGCCGGGGCCGAGGTCCGCCGGTCGGGCCGATCTTCGGCGGCCGCAACTCCGGGACGCTGGCCCTCATCGTCGGGCCGAACGATCAGCTCATCGGCGCAGAGGTCCGCCTGCCGCCGGGCCTGCCGGACAAGGACGGCGTCGGCGGCGGCCCGGGCGAGCGGCTACGACGTCCGTCTCGGCGAGATCGTCGACGCGGACGAGGGCGACATCACGCCCGTCCGCGATCCTCGAGCCAGACGGTCGACGAGCCAGATCGGCACGCTCGTCGTCCAGGTCGTCGGCGATCGGACGGCCGAGGCCCGGACCCTCGACGTCCTGCTGCTCGTCCTCCTCGTCGGCGGGGCCATCGTCGTCGTTGCGGCGATCGGCTTCGGCGCGCTATACGCCCGCCGGGCGCTCGTCCCGATCCGCGAGTCGCTCGACTCGCAGCGGACCGCCCTCCGGCGTCAGCGCGAGTTCGCCGCCGATGCGTCGCACGAGCTGCGGACGCCGCTGACCGTCATCCGCGGCTCGGTCGACTACCTCCGCCGGCACGGCGACCAGCCGGTCGGCGTCGGTCGAGGGCGCGCTCGACGACATCTCGGCCGAGACCGACCAGCTGACGACGCTCGTCGAGGACCTGCTTCTGCTGGCCCGCTCCGATTCCGGCGCCGTGACCCTGGAGCGGCTGCCGGTCGACCTCGGCGACGTCGCCGCCGATGCGTCGTCGTCGCTCTCGACCCTGGCGTCATCGCGCGGCGTGTCCCTGATCGCGTCGACCCGGCGCCGGCCACCGTCCCGGCGATGCCGCTCGCCTGCGCCAGCTCGTCGACGATCCTCGTCGACAACGCGATCCGCCACAGCCCGACCGGCGGCGCCGTGACGGTCGGCGTCCGGTCCGATGGGCCCGAACGCTGTCCTCCGTCGTCGAGGACGACGGGCCGGGCATCCGGCCGGAGGACCTGCCGCGGATCTTCGACCGGTTCTACCGGGCCCCGGGCGCACCGGACGGCGGCGCCGGCCTCGGCCTCGCCATCGCCGGCTGGATCGTCGAGCAGCACCACGGCCGGATCGCGGCCTCGAACCGGGACGCCGGCGGGGCGCTTTCGAGGCATCGATCCCGCTCGCGTAAGGGCGTCCGGCGGCGCGCCGTCCGGTGTGGCCCCGCGCATCTGATGCCCATCAGGGCATCCAGCTTCTCCGGGGATCCGACGTCTGGCGGGGCCCAGCTCAGCTGATGCACGCGTCACCCCGGGGTCATCCGGCGAGCGGTGCTGCCTCATCGCCCTGCGCCAGCCGGATCGCCTCATCGACCGACAGCCGACGGCCGTCCGCCCACGCTTGATCGAGATCGATCGTCGCGAGCTCCGTCCGGAGCCGCTCGAGCGCGACCCCGTACTGGACCTTCTCGGGCGGCAGCATCGCGGCGCCGACCTGCTCGCGGATCTTCGCGGCGGCGGCCAACAGGTGGGCCGCCCGCGTCGGGTCGCGGCGCTCGAGGGCGAGGAAGCCGAACGACTCGAGCTGGTTCGCGATGGCCCCGCGATTCCCGAGCCGGACCCATTGACGGAGCGTCTCGTCGGTACATCACCTCGGCTTCATCGAGTGCACCGCACTGTCGAAGGGCGTGGGCGAGGTCGCTCTCGGCGACGAGGGCGAACCGTTCGTCGCCCATCTCGGTGAAGGCATCGATCGCCTCGCCGAACGAGCGCCGGGCCTCCTCCGTCCGACCCATGAACCCGGCGACCCGGCCGCGGCTCAGGGCGACGAAGGCGATGGCGTACGGGTTGCCGGTGGCCGCTGCGGCGTCGGTCGCGGCCTCCAGCTTCGCCTGGGCCTCGGTGACATCGCCGGCGATCATGTCAGCGAGGGCCGCCCCGCCGAGATTCACGGCGACGACCCACAGGTCGCCGCTCTCGACGGCCAACCGACCGATCTCCGCGATGAGGCCACGCTGGTCATCCGCTTCGCCCCCGAAGACGGCCACGATGCCGCGTGCGGCGACGATGTCGGTCGTCGCGAAGATGTCGCCGGAGCCTTCGATGAGCTCGAGCCCGCGGTCGGACCACAGCCGAGCCGCCGCGAGATCGCCGTAGACGGCATGCGCTCGGGCAGCCGCTGCCAGGATCCGGACCTCCAGGAGTGCGTTCCCGTCGGCCGGTGACGGGCCCGAGGATGTCCGATCCATGGCCAGCGAGGCGGCGGCCGCCAGCCGGACGAGGTGCTCGGACCACGAGGCGCGCGAGCGCCAATACGACGACATCGCGAATGACAGAAGGAGGGTCCGCTCAGGGTCTGTCGCGAACGCGGTATCGAGCGCCACGCGCAGGTTGTCGATCTCCGGGTCGAGCCGGCGCAGCAGGCTGACCATCTCCGGGCCCCGCAAGCCGGGCTCGATCGACGTGGCCAGCGCCAGGTAGAACCGCAGGTGTCGCTCCCGGAGCATGTCCGTCTCGCCGTCCTCCGCGGCTCGCCGGGCGGCATAGTCACGGACCGTCTCCAGGAGGCGATACCTCGTGGGCGACCCGATCTCGGCGACGACGAGGGAGCGGTGGACGAGCCGGGCGAGGCCGTCGAGGACCTCGATCGTCGACCGACCAGGATCCGCGACGACCCACTCCTCGGGTGCGATGGCGTCGGGATCGGTCACGTAGGCCGCGGCCGCGGCGGTCCATCCGCCGGCGAAGACCGACAAGCGGGCGAGCAGACGACGATCCGCCTCGGACAGCAGATCCCAGCTCCAGTCGAACAGGGCCTGCAGGGTCTGTTGCCGCGGCAGTGCGGTCCGACGCCCGGCGACGAGCAATCGGAACCGCTCGCCGAGTCCGGCTGCGATCTCGTCGACCGACATCATCGCGACCCGTGATGCCGCGAGCTCGATCGCCAACGGGATGCCGTCGAGCCGACGGCAGATCTCGGCGATGACCTCCAGGTCGTGATCGGAGGCGACGAACGACGAGCGTGCGGCATGTGCGCGGTCGAGGAAGAGCTGGACCGCAGCACCGGGATGCTCGGCCCGGGACCCGTCTGGTCGCGTTCTGGGCTCGGCGCCGACCGCCAGGGCCGGGACCTCGAACACGACCTCGCCGGCGAGGTCGAGCGCCTCGCGGCTCGTCGCCACGACGCCCAGTCCGGGACAGACACCGAGCAGGCGGTCGAGGAACGGCGCGACGGCATCCACCAGGTGCTCACAGTTGTCGACGAGGAGCACGATCGACTTCTCTCGCAGGAAGTCCGTGACGGTGTCGACGATCGACCGCCCCGGGTCGTCCGGCAGACGGACGGCGCGGGCCACCGCGCCGGGCACGAATGACGGATCCGACAGCGTCCCGAGCTCGACGAGCCAGACGCCGTCGGGGGCGCGCTCGAGCAGCGCGGCGCCGACCTCGACCAGGAGCCTGGTCTTGCCGATGCCGCCCGGCCCGACGAGCGTGACGAGGCGTGCCTGCCGGGTCAGGTCGATGACGTCCCGAAGATCGACCTCGCGGCCGATGAAGGTCGTCGCCTGGGCCGGCAGGTTGGTCGGGTCGAGCGCGGTCAGCCGGATCGGCGGGAAATCCCGATCCAGGTCTGGGCCGGTGAGCTGGTAGATCGCCTGCGGCTCATCGAAGTCCTTGAGTCGGAACCGACCCAGCGCCCGGAGCCCGAGGCTGTCCGGCAGTCGATCGGCGACGAGCTCCCGGATCGCCTCCGAGACGATGACCTGGCCACCGTGCGCAGCCGCCGCGATCCGCGCGGCGCGATGGACCTCGGGCCCGACGATGTCGTCATCATCGCGATGGGCCACCGCCCCGGCATGCAGGCCGATGCGGATCCTGATCCGGCCGTCGGCCGGCCAGCTGGCGTGGTCGAGCGCCACCTGGACCGCATGGGCGGCGGCGACGGCATCGACCGGGTCGTCGAACAGGACGAAGAACGAATCACCTTCGAGACCCGCGACCCGCCCGCCGCGCTCCTCGAACGTCGTCCGGGCGATCGCGCGGTGCCGATCGAGCACCGCCGGCCAGCCATCACCGAGTCGCCGGGCGATCCGGGTCGAGCCCTCGACGTCCGTGAACATCATCGCGCTGACCGCTGACCGCGATCGGGTCGGGATCGTCATCCCTCATATCGTCCGTGCGAGCGCAAGCGTCCCTGCAGTCGGCCGACGGCAGCCGTCCCAGCGAGCGGCGCCGGCGAGCAGCGCGCCGTCTGGTGTGGCCCCGCCCAGCTGATGCCCATCACGGCATCAAAGCGTTGAGTGAACCGGCTTCTGCCGTCGTGCGTCGGCTCGCTGATGCCCACCGGGGCATCGTCTCTTGTCAGATGACACTCAGGCGCTCACACGTCACGGCGGCCGGTCCCTGATGCGCGAGTGATCTCCCGGCTCACGCTCCGCCCGGGCGATCCGAAACGCCCGGATCCGTCAGCTGCGTCGCTCGGGGCGCATCTGGCAGGGATGGACCGACGAAGGACCACCAGGTGGACGGATGACGAAAACCGACGGCGTCGGCGCACCGGGCCTGCGCCGCACCACCGCCGCCCCCCAGAGCCCGCGCCCGCACCGCCGCCGCCCGCCCAGGCCCCTGCCCGGCCCGCCCGACGGGCCCGTGATCAGCTCTTCGCGAAGAAGAGCTGCATCTCGATCGTGCCGGAGTCGGAGACCGACAGGACGATCGGCGCGGTCGGCATCGTGATGCCCCAGTCGGTGAACGTCGCGGGCAGCGAGCCGACGACGACGATCACGCCATCGACGAGCTTCGCCTGGAGTGGCACCTGAACGGACTTGGTGACGCCATGGATCGTGAGATCGCCGGTCGCGGTGACGTTGATCGTCTCGCCGGTCGCGGCGGTAGCGCCGAGGTCGACGGGCGCGGTCAGGGTGAACGTCGCATCCGGGAACTCGCCCGTGTCGAGGGCATCCTGGACGCGCCGGTCGCGCATCGGACGGTCGGTCGTGATCTGGCTGAGGTCGGCCTTGATCGTGACTGAGGTGAGGGTGGTGCCATCGATCGTGAGCGTCCCGCTGACCCCGGGCGTCGTGCCGACCGCCGTCGAGGCACCGATGCCGTTGAGCTGCTCCTCGACCCGGAAGCCGACATACGCCGCGGTCCCGGCGCTCGCGTCACCGACCGAGGTGTCGAGCGTCCACGTGCCGCTGATGTCGCCGGAGCCTGACCCACCGCTCGCGCCGGCGCTGGCAGCCGGGCTCGCCGAGGCGCTCGGGTCGCTCGATGCCGCAGCTGATGCGGCCGGGCTGGGCGATCCGGTGACGGCGCCCGCGGCCTGGTCGATGGAGGCAGGCGGTGGCGCATCCCCGCCGAAGAACATGTTCCAGGCGACGAACCCGCCGATCGCGAGGACGGCGACGGCAACGAGCCCGATGAGCAGGCCGACGGTCCGGCGGGACAGGCCGCCGGTCGGCGCTGTCGAGCCTGACGAAGACGGGGTCTGGGACATCGTGGTCAGCTCCTGGGGTCGGTCGCCTTGGACAGGTTCGCGACTCATTCGACCACGGATCCATGAGAGTCCGCTGAGAGGGGCCGACGGCGCGGACGGCAGGAGGGTCTCAGGACGCTCTCAGGTGGCGGGTCTAGAACGGAGTCAAGAACAGACCACCCGACCTGCCGCTCACGCAGCCAGGAGCCACCCTGATGAACCCCTCCCATCGCGACCTGCCTCCTTCGCCACCCAGCTACCCGGGGGACCCATGGCGGCCCGTCGACCCGGCCACGCCCGATCCGGGCGCGGTCGAGCCAGCACCTCGGGTGACCTGGTCGGTCGACCCGCCGGTCGTCACCCGTCAGGCCCATCCCCTCGATGACCCGGCGTCCGCCCAGCCGTCCCCGGCCGTCGCAGCCAGCGCAGCCAGCGCGGCGGGCGCGACGGGCGCGGTCGGGTCGTCGCGCCGACGCTCGGTCGTCGCTCCCCTGCTCGCCATCGGGCTGATCGCCGGCGTCGCCTCGTCGGGCGGCACCGTCCTCGCGCTGTCGGGCGCGGGCCTGCTCGACCGGCCGGCGGTCGTCCCGACCTCGAGCTCGACCGCCAGCCAGACGGCCTACACCCTCTCGAACGCCCAGGACATCGACGCCGCGACCGAGGCCGTGGTCCAGAAGGTCGCCCCGTCCGTCGTCACGATCACCTCGCAGGTCCAGGCGACGCGCCGGTTCGGCGGCAGCCAGACCGAGACCGGCGTCGGCTCGGGCGTCATCGTCGACGCGAAGGGCGACATCCTGACCAACCGCCATGTCGTCGAGGGCGCCACGAGCCTCACGGTCACGCTCTCGGATGGCACGGATCATCCGGCCACGGTCGTGAAGATCAGCGACACGACCGACCTCGCCGTCGTCCGGATCGATCCGACCGGGCTGTCCCTCACGCCCGCGACGCTCGCCTCGAGTGACTCGGTCGCGGTGGGCCAGACGGCGATCGCGATCGGCAGCCCGCTCGGTGAATTCACCGAGACCGTGACGCGCGGGATCATCTCCGCCACGGACCGGACGATCGATGTCTCCGATCCGTCGACCGGCTCGGCAGAGCACCTGACCGGCCTCCTCCAGACGGATGCCGCGATCAACCCCGGCAACAGCGGCGGGCCGCTCGTCGACCTGTCGGGACAGGTCGTCGGCCTCAACACCGCGGTCGCCTCCAGCAGTGAGGGCATCGGCTTCGCGATCCCGATCAGCGCGGCCGCGAGCCTCGTCGCCTCTGCCGGCGCCGCGGCCTGATCATCGACCCTCCACAGAGCCTCCCTCCACCGAGCCTCCCTCCTCCTCCGCCGTGACGATGGCCTGACCCGTCGTCGCGACCCTTCCGACAGCCGGTGCGTCCGCGCACCGGCTGTCGCACGTCCTGGGTGCGGTCCGGTGTGGTCGGCTGCGGTGCGTAGCCGAACCGTCCGGGTAGACAGCGGGACCCGGTCAGGCCCGAGGATGGGGGTCATCCCTCAGATGCCGACCTGCCAGGAGGTCTCTGTGTCCCTCATCCACCGTCTACGCCCCACGACCGGCCTGCAGCCGACTGCCGGCGCACACGATCCGTTCTGGGATCTCGATGGGTCGGCAGTGAAGCGCAGCCGCATCCGTCAGCAGATGGTCGGGGGCGTCGCGCTCGCCCTCTCGATCGTCGCCTGCGGCCTCTCGACCGCGGCGTGGCTGCGCGAGATCGGCCCGTTCGTCGGGATCTTCGGGGGCTGACGAGGGAAGACTCCGTCTACCCCTCGGGCGCCCGAGCCCGTCCGAGCCACCGACGCGCCAGGGCGCCTGCTCACCGGGCCGCCATCCTCGCCCCCGCTCCGCCCGCTACCATCGGCCGACGAGGCTCGATGCACGCCGGAGGAGTCGGATGCGCACGCTCATCACGAACGGCACGGTCGTCACGGCGGACGGCTCGATCGCGGCCGACGTCCTGATCGACGGTGAGCAGATCGCGGCGATCGGCCGGGCGCTCTCCGGGAGCGTGGCCGCCGACGACACCGTCGACGCATCCGGCAGGTATGTGATCCCCGGCGCGATCGACGTCCACACCCACATGGAGCTGCCGTTCGGCGGCACCTTCGCGAAGGACACCTTCGAGACGGGCACGCGCGCCGCGGCGTTCGGCGGCACGACGTGCATCGTCGACTTCGCGGTCCAGTCGAAGGGCAAGAGCCTCCGCGAGGGCCTCGACGCCTGGCACGCCAAGGCCGAGGGCAAGGCGGTCGTCGACTACGGCTTCCACATGATCATGAGCGACGTGACCGACGATTCCCTGGCCGAGATGGACCAGCTCGTCAGCGAAGGCGTCCCCGACTTCAAGCTGTTCACGGCCTATCCCGGCGTCTTCTACAGCGACGATGGGGCGATCTTCCGGGCGATGCAGCGGACGGCCGGCAACGGCGGGCTGATCATGATGCACGCCGAGAACGGCCTCGCGATCGACGTCATCGCCGCCGACATGGTCGCCTCCGGCACGACCGACCCGATCGGCCATGGCCTGGCCCGCTACCCGATCCTCGAGGGCGAGGCGACGAACCGGGTCATCCGGCTGGCCGAGGCCGCTGGTGTGCCGGTCTACATCGTCCATCTCTCGGCTCGGGACGCCCTCGAGGCGGTCCAGGCGGCCCGCGACCGGGGCGCCATGGCCTTCGCCGAGACGTGCCCGCAGTACCTCTTCCTGTCGCTCGACGACCTTGGTGGCGGGTTCGAGGGTGCGAAGTTCGTGTGCTCCCCGCCGCTCCGGTCGGCCGATCATCAGGAGGATCTCTGGACCGGCCTCCGCAAGGACGACCTCCAGGTCGTCTCGACCGACCACTGCCCGTTCGACTTCCACGGCCAGAAGGATCTGGGACGGGGCGACTTCCGGAAGATCCCGAACGGTCTCCCGGGCGTCGAGGATCGGGTCGACCTGCTCCACGATGGAGGGGTCGTGGGCGGCCGCTTCACCCGGGAGCGCTGGGTCGAGGTGATCGCGACCGCGCCGGCGAAGCTCTTCGGGATGTACCCGCGCAAGGGCACGATCGCCGTCGGCTCCGACGCCGATCTGGTCATCTACGACCCGGCCCGCCGGCACACGATCAGCGCCGCGACCCACCACATGGACGTCGACTACTCGTGCTACGAGGGCCGCGAGGTCCAGGGCGGCTCCGATGTCGTGATGAGCCGCGGCACGGTCGTCGTGCGTGATGGCGCATGGGTCGGGCCGGCCGGCCACGGCCGGTTCGTCAAGCGCGGCACGGCAGACTTCGCCCGGATCGCGTGACCGACGAGGTCCATCGACCCGTGCCCGGCTGAGCGGCCGCGATCGGGCGGGTGGATCGGCCCCGGGTCTGCCGGGCTCAGCCCGCGACGAGCGGCAGGTCGACGACGTGTTGCGACAGGAACCAGACCTGGAGCTCGTTGCGGCGCAGGACGTCGCTCATGAGGATGTCGTTCGAGCCCCAGTCACCCGACTTCTCGGTCGCCTCGATCGCCGATCGGACGCGCGTCAGGACGACCCGATGGGCCTCGATCAGTCGGTCGATCATGACCGCGACCGACTCGGCGCCGTCCGGGGGCCGTTCGATCGACGTCAGCTCGGCGGCATGACGCGGGTCGCCGACAGCGACCCCGCCGAGCGTCTGGACCCGCTCCGCCAGGAGGTCGATCAGCTCGAGCTGCTCGCCCGCGTGCTTGTCGAACAGCAGATGGAGCTGGAAGAACGTCGGGCCGGCGACGAGCCAGTGGTGCTTCTTGTACATCGCGTACAGGATCATCGAGTCGGCCAGGATCTCATCCAGCAGCCGACAGCTCCGCAAGCGGTCACGATCGGCGAGCCCGATCGGCAGGTGCCGGACGGTGCCGTACTCCTGGATCTCGGGCCCGCTCAGGTCGAGTCGCGGGTCGGCGGCATGCCGGCCGTTGTCGGCGGCATGCCGGCCATTGCCGGCTCGTGGGGTGGGCTGTCTCGTCGTCGCCATCTCGGGACCTCCTCGGCGCTCTCACCGCGCCCGGTGGCACCGTAGACGGCGCCCGACGACGACCGCGCGGCGACGGAAGGCCGCGGCATCACAGCGGCATGTCAGGGCCGCTGCTCGGGGTAGCATCGACGGCGGAGGTCCCGATGCCGCTGTACGTCACGCTGGTCCACGTCCACGTCCGACCCGAGCATCTCGAGGCGTTCATCGACGCGACCCGGGCGAACCACGAAGCCTCCACCCGGGAGCCCGGCAACGTCCGCTTCGACATCCTCCGCTCGGCCGACGACCCGACGCGCTTCGTGTTCGTCGAGTCGTATGTCGACCAGGCCGCCGCGGCGGCCCACCGCGACACGCCCCATTACGCCGAGTGGCGGGACACCGTCGTCGACTGGATGGTCGAGCCGCGGGTCGGCGTCCGGTATGACGGGCTGTACCCCGATGTCGGCGAGCTCGACTCCTGACCCGACGCCGCCCGGGCCCGAGCCGTTCGCTGTCGGGCGCCTGCCGCGGATCTCGTTCGGAGCGGGCACCTTCAGCGGACTGCCCGACACGGTCGCCCGGCATGGCCGGCGTGCCGCCCTTGTGATCGGAGGGCGGTCGTTCCGGGAGTCGGGCCGCTGGTCGTGGCTCCATGCCGAGCTCGACGCACGCGGCGTGGAGATCGAGACCGAGACCGCGATCGGAGAGCCGTCTCCGGACGCCGTCGATGCGGCGGTGGCGCGCCTGCGGCGCCGCGACATCGAGGTCGTCGTCGGGATCGGCGGCGGCAGCGTCCTCGACACCGCCAAGGCGATCGCCGGGCTGCTCCGCACGGGGACCTCGATCCGCGACCACCTCGAGGGCGTCGGGCCGCAGATCCCGTATCCCGGGCCGGCGGTCCCGTTCGTGGCAGTCCCGACGACGGCCGGCACGGGCAGCGAGGCGGCCCGCAACGCGGTGATCTCCGAGGTCGGGCCGGACGGCTACAAGCGATCCTTCCGAGACGAGCGGCTCGTCGCCGCGGACGCGATCGTCGACCCCGATCTGCTGGCCGGCAGTCCGCCCACGCTGATCGCCCAGAACGGCCTCGACGCCGTGACCCAGCTGCTCGAGGCGTTCATCTCGCAGCGCGCCAGCCCGTTCACCGACGCCCTGGCCCGATCCGGGCTCGAGCGGGCCAGCAGGAGCCTGCTCGCCTGGCACGCGGACCCGGGCGGCCCGGCCGCGCCAGCGGCGCGCGAAGGGATGGCGTGGGCCGCCCTCGCCTCCGGGATCTGCCTCGCCAACGCGGGGCTCGGGGTGGTCCATGGCCTGGCGTCGCCGCTCGGCGGCTTCTTCCCCATCCCCCATGGCGCGGCCTGCGGAGCGGTCCTGGCGGCCGGGATCGAGGCGAACGTCCGGGCCCTCGAACGGCGGCGACCGGACTCCCCTGCCCTGCCGAAGCTGGCCGAGGTCGGTCGACTGCTGACCGACCTGCCGTCGGCGAGCGACCACGAGGCCCGGATCGCCCTCGTCGTCGAGCTTCGGACCTGGCGGTCGGCCCTCGGCGTCCCGGGGCTATCCGCGTGGGGCGTCGGCGAGGCGGACGTGGCGCGCCTGGTGGCCGGCTCGCGCGGCTCCTCGATGCGGACCAATCCGATCGAGCTGACCGACGACGAGGTCGCCGGCGTCATCCGGGCCAGCCTCGCCTGACGGCCCGGGGCTCCGGTCGGCGCCGTTGCAGTGCGTGCAACGGATCACCGCGGAGTTGCACCGGATGCACGGACGCGACCATCAAGGCTCCTCGAGGTCACGGGCGTTGCGTGGTGTGCAAGGAACCAGCCCGCTCGCACGGTCCGTGCGCCACGTGCAAGAAGCAGGACCGAAGCGCCGACAACGCGCGGGTCGGTGGTCGGCTACGTGCACCCGACGCAACACCGCGCCGCCGCGACGCGGTCGGGGCGAGCCTCGCCTGAGACGGCCCGATCCGTAACACAGTCGTGACGCGTTCCGGCGAGACTCGGGCCATGGAAAACGGACGAACGAGCGGGTCGACGGCACGCACGCTGGCAGCCGGTGCGATCGCCGGGGCAGCGGCGGGAGCCGTCGCGGCGCTGGTCGCCCGGGTCGCGATGCGGATCTTCGCGGTCGGGATCGGTCAGCCGGTCGAGCTCACGCTCCCGGGAACGTCGGTCGTGCTGTTCGCCGGGATGACGATCGGGCTGCCGCTCGGCGCGCTGTTCGCCCTGCTCCGAACACGCCTGCCTGGCCCGGCCGTCGTGCTCGGGCCAGTCTCGATGCTCGCCGTGTTCGGGCTCATCTTCCTGCCCGCCCTGATCGGTGGCGTCGTCGACGAGGCTGGTTCCGCCCAGCTGCTCGCCGCCGTCCTGTTCGCCGGTGTCGCTGCGGTCCTCGGTCTGGTGCTCGGCGTCCTCGAGCCCCCGATCGAGCGTCGGATGAACGCAGCCGGGCGCGAGGCGGCCCTCGTGACGGTCGTGACGCTGCCCGGGGCGGCGCTCGGCGGGATCCTCGTCGCCCAGATCACGATCGAATCGTGGGCGGGCTTCCTCGAGACGCTGGGCGTCTGACCGGAGGTCAGCCGAGCGTCGGTCGGCCCATCACCGTGCGGTACTGCTCGTTGAAGGCGAACAGGAACCGGTCCTGACGCGGATACACGCCGGCCCGGAAGGCACGGGACGAGACGCCGATCTGGGCCCGCTCACAGACCTCCCAATCCTGGCGACTGACGAGGTCCCAGAACTCGACGACCGGGTCGGGCCGGAAGCCCGGGTCGGCGATCGCCTCGGGCCGGAAGAGGAACTCCGAGATGACCGTCGTGTGGGCCGGGCCGCGCGGCAGGAGCAGGTATGTCATGACCGCGTCTGGGTGGAGGTTGACCATGAGGTTCGGGAACTGGAAGACCCCGTAGTACATCCGATAGTCGTCGTCGAGCAGATCGGGGAACCGCGGCAGGTCGGACGACCCGGTGACCGTGAAGCTCGTCGCCCCGGCGATCATGAAGCTGCCGCCGTCACGGGTCTCGCCGTCGTGGACCTCGCCGAACCGGTAGAGCGGCACGACCGACACGAGCTCCGGGTGGATCGTCGGGCAGTGGAGGCACTCGTTGTAGTTCTCGACGACGATCTTCCAGTTCGCCTCGACCTCATAGGTGATCCGCCGGCCGACCCGCAGCTCGGCCAGCCGGTAGCGATCGAAGTCGGTGATCGTCTCGGGGCAGTCGCGCAGGTGCTCCTCGAGCGGTCGAGCGCCCGGGTCGAGATGGACGAAGATGAACCCGCCGGACGACCCCATAGCGACCCGGTGGAGCGGGTAGTCGGAGCGCTCGAAGACCTCGTCCTCTTCGACGTTCGGCGTCCCGACAAGGGTGCCGTCCAGGTCGTAGGACCAGGCGTGATAGGGGCACTTGAAGACCTTCGAGACGTGGCCGCAAGCCGGCTGGTCGTCGAGGAGCTTCGTCCCCCGGTGGGCGCAGACGTTGTAGAACGCCCGCAGCTCGCCGGCCCGGTTGCGGGTGACGACGACCGACTCGCCCACGACGTCGCGGACGAGATAGTCGCCCGGCGCCGGAACCTCCTCGTCGCGGCCGAGACAGATCCAGCCGCCCCAGAAGATCCGCTCGCGCTCCTCGTCCCAGACCGCCGGGCTGGCGTAGTCCCGACCGCCAAGAGTCGGGCGGGGCTGCCAGACGGGCTCTCCGGCCGGCCTGGTCGGTCGGCCGGTGCGCTCGGTCGTCGTCATCGAGTCAGCGAGTCCGGGGGAAGCCGAGGTCGACCTTCGAGGTACCTGGGTCGGGCCAGCGCGACGTCACGATCTTCGCCCGGGTGTAGAACTGGATCCCCTCGGGCCCGTACATGTGGACGTCGCCGAAGAGCGAGGCCTTCCAGCCACCGAAGCTGTAGTACGCGACCGGGACGGGGATCGGGACGTTGATGCCGACCATCCCGGCCTGGACCTCGAACTGGAACTGCCGTGCCGCGCCACCGTCGCGGGTGAAGATCGCCGTCCCGTTGCCGTACGGGTTGTCGTTGACGAGCCGGACCGCGTCCTCGTACGTCTTCACTCGCATGACCGTCAGGACCGGACCGAAGATCTCGTCCTTGTAGGCGTCCATCGCCGGCGTCACGTCGTCGATGAGCGAGACGCCGAGGAAGAAGCCGCCATCGCTCTCGTCGTACAGAGGATGCTGGCGGCCGTCGGCGACGACGGTCGCTCCCTGGGCCGGCGCGGAGTCGAGATACGACGCCACCTTGTCGCGGTGCTGGCGAGTCACGAGCGGACCCATCTCCGACTCGGGATCCGAGCCCGGCCCGACCTTGACCTTCGCCAGCCGGGCGTTGATCGCCGCGACGAGCGGGTCGGCGACGTCGCCGACCGCGACCACGGTCGCGATCGCCATGCAGCGCTCGCCGGCGGACCCATAGCCGGCCGAGACCGCCGCGTCTGCGGCCATGTCCACGTCGGCGTCGGGCAGGACGATCATGTGGTTCTTCGCCCCGCCCAGGGCCTGGACCCGCTTGCCGTTGCGGGTCCCCGTCTCGTAGATGTAGCGGGCGATCGGGGTGCTGCCGACGAAGCTCACCGCGGCGATGTCGGGGTGCTCGAGGATCGCGTCGACGGCGACCTTGTCGCCATGGATGACGTTGAACACGCCGGCCGGGACGCCGGCCTCGGCGAGCAGCTGGGCGATGAAGACCGAGGCCGAGGGATCCTTCTCCGACGGCTTGAGGATGAACGTGTTCCCGCAGGCGATCGCGTTCGCGAACATCCACATCGGGACCATGGCCGGGAAGTTGAACGGGGTGATCCCGGCGACGACCCCGAGCGGCTGGCGGATCTGGTAGACGTCGACGCCGGTCGAGACCTGCTCGCTGAAGCCGCCCTTGAGGAGGTTCGGGATGCCGCACGCGAACTCGAGGTTCTCCAGACCGCGGGCGATCTCGCCCAGGGCATCCGAGGGGACCTTGCCGTGCTCGGCGGTCAGGTGGGCCGCGAGCTCCTTGCGGTGCGCCTCGACGAGGTTCCGGATCCGGAAGAGGATGTCCGTCCGCTTCGACAGCGATGTGGCCCGCCAGCCCGGGAAGGCCGCCCTGGCGGCCGCGACCGCCGCGCCGACCTCCTCGACCGAAGCGAAGTCGACCTCGCGGGCGAGGGTCCCGGTCGCCGGATCGTAGACCGGCCCGGATCGGCCCGAGGTCCCGACCACGCTCTGGCCGGCGATCCAGTGATGGACGCGGTCGAGCGCGGCGGGCCCTCCGGACGATGCGGACGGTGGCTCGGCGATCTGGGTCATGTGGAAGGGACCTCGTGTGGGCGCGGATCAGGAGACCCTGAGGATACCTCCGGCGTCGAGGCGGACGGCCACAGCCGCCACCCGACGGCGACGCCGATGAGCAGGACCAGCGACATGATCTGGTCGGCCCGCAGCGGCCCGAGGACCTCCGGATCGCGCCACGTCCCGGCGACGACGAAGCGGACGACGAGCCACCCTGCGGCACCGACGAGGAATAGCCGGCCATCGCCGCGGGCGAACGCGCCTGCGAACAGCAGGACGACGAGGAGGATGCCGATCAGCCCGGTCCCGAGGCCCTCGAGGATCTGCGAGGGGATCGACGGCAGGGCCGGCGCGAGCGACCCCCACGGCCCGGGACCGAGATATGCGGTCGCCCAGCCATCGAGGCTCGGGAGGCCCTGGCCCCGCCCGCCCCAGGCCATCGTGAGCTTGCCGCCCTCGATCGCGAGCAGGAGCGGGATCGCTGCGACATGGAGCCAGCGGCCGGCCGGGGCTTCGATCAGCCGGGCCACGTACATGCCGGTCAACGTCCCGCCGACGACGGCGAGGCTCAGCTGGAGACTGCCCTGACCGGCATCGAAGATCGCACCCGGGTTCGCGCTGTAGTAGTCGGCGTGGAGGAGGACGTAGCCGATCCGCCCGCCGATGATCGCCCCCGGGACGATCCCGAGGCCGATGTACAGCAGGTCGTCGAGGCGGAGGCCGCGGCGCCGCGCGAGCATGGCGCTCGCGACGAGCGCGAGCAGGACCGTCACCGCCAGGCCCAGCGTCTCCCACGAGACGGCCAGGCGATCGAGACGCAGGTAAGGGTCGAACTCGAACGCGATGACGGCGAACGACACGGCCACGCGAGTGTAGCCGCGGCACCCACGCGGATCGAGCCGGGCCGGCACCATGGCGGGCTCGCCGACGTCAAGGGGGCATGATGTCCCGCATGACGACCATCCACGGCCGCGCCATCGACGGCCTCCTCACCGCCGTCGCCGTCCTGGCACTGGCCGGCTGCACGGCTGCCGGTGCGTCTCCGGGAGCGTCCGGCGGTCCATCGGCCTCGCTGGACGCATCGACCGCCCCGAGCGCGTCGGCCGCTCCGAGCGCCGGTGGCAGCAGGTCGAGCCCCGCCGTGCCGGCGCCGACGAAGGGATCAGCGATGCCCAGCCCATCTCCGCTGCCGTCCGACTTCCCGCTCCCGAGCGGCGCCGGGCAGGTGCCCGCGTCGGTGATCCTGCCGGTCCTCGCTGATGCCAGCGCCCGGACGAGCGTGCCACCCGAGGAGATCACGATCCGGGAGGCGAAGCTCGTGACCTGGCCCGACGGCGGGCTCGGCTGTCCTGAACCGGGGATGGTCTATCCCCAGGTGCTCGTCGACGGCGCCCAGGTCGTGGTCGTCGCCGGGTCGCGCGTCATCGACTACCGCATCGGTGGCGATCGGATGAGGATCTGTCTCTGAATCCCGACGGCCACCACATCGCTCGGACATGACGAGGCCCCCGGCGATCGCCGGGGGCCTTGTCGCGGGATCGGGGATCCCGGCTAGCGGACCTTGATCGTCACGACCGATTGGGTCGTGCCGCGGACCAGCGGCGTGTCCATCG
This sequence comes from uncultured Chloroflexia bacterium, assembly GCA_963729175.1. Lineage (GTDB taxonomy): Bacteria > Chloroflexota > Limnocylindria > Limnocylindrales > CSP1-4 > CAVSMY01. The sequence goes on from CAVSMY010000011.1 coordinate 236,171, forward strand.
AGACCGTGATCGGGTAGGAACCCTTTCTGGAGCTCGATGCGGAGTACGTCACGGAGACCGTGCCGCCGGGCTTCGGCGGCGACGTCGCGATGACGAAGTCCCCGAACTGCGACGCCGGCAGGGCCGTGGCGAGGTCGAGGTTCACCCCCGACGACCCGTCACGGTTCTCGGCCCCGGCGCTGGTCGGCCAGGGCGAGCCCTCCATGTCGCCGTAGGAGTACCAGACCCCCTCGGTGTCGCCCTCCTGGATCCAGATCTGGAAGCTGTTCACCTCGGCGGTCGCCGGGGTGTCGCTGAAGACCGGGACCGCTTCCCAATCGATGACGATCCAGTTCGTCACGCCGTCGGTCAGCTCGCCGACCCGGATCCCGCCACCCTTCGACGGGTCCTGGTCGGTCCAGAACGGCGCCAGGACGTTGTTCGGGCGGGCCGGATCGGGGAACGTCTGGGGCGAGCAGCACTCGTTGTCGTCGGCGGTGCCACCGCCGATGACGACGTAGCCATTCGAGTCGACGCCGATCCGCCCGTACGTCTCGGTCCCGAACTGGAACGCCGGGACGTTGTAGTTCGCGATCGTCTCGTCCCCGAAGGTCCCGGGGTCGATCCCGAACAGGCTGAGCGGCAGATAGCCACCGCCCGGGCTGGCGCCCCCGGCGTCGGTGATCGAATTCGACGGTCGGGGCGACCGCCGCCTTCAGTGTCCCGGTCCACGACCAGCCGGTCTGCGTCGGGGTGGCCGGTGCGGAGACGTCCGAGATCGCCAGCCGGGACCGCGCGGACGCCCGGAGCGAGACGGCTGCCTCGACCGGCGCGAGGTTCGTCGCGGTGACGAGGCAGTCGGTCGTCTCACCGCGGCTCAGCTGGGTCGACTCGCAGGTGTGGCTCAGGGTCACGGTGCCCTGGGTCTTGTGGAACGCGACGGGCAACGAGGCGTCCCGGGCGTTGCCGCGGAGTGCCCGGATGTCGATCTCGCCGAAGTACCAGCCATCGGCGATCTTCGGCGCGCTGATGGTGACCCGGATCGTCTGGCTCTGCCCCGCCGCCAGGGTGAACCGGCTGGGGGAGACGGCGATCGAGGCACCGCGCGGGGCAGTCGTCCCGACGTGGAACCACTGGGTCCGGCCGCTGACGTTGGTCAAGGTCCGGGTCGTCGTGATCGTGCCCGGCATCGGGTCGGCGTTGATGCTTGCGAGGTTCAGGTCGACCCGGCCGAGGAGGTCGTCGGCCGAGGCGTAGTACGCCGAGGCGGGGACGTCGAACGTCACGGTCGGCGCGATCGCTCGGTCGGCGCGGATCGCCCCGGCGCCCCGATCCCAGGGATCGGATGGAGCGCCCGTCTCCTTGAGGACGTCCTGGGCAGACGAGGTCATGAGCGCCGACTTGATCTGGCCCGGGGTCCAGTCCGGATGGGCCGCCTTGACGAGAGCCGAGACACCCGTCGAGTGCGGCGAGGACATCGACGTCCCGGCGATCGCCATGTACAGCTCACCGGCGGGGCCGGTCGGGATCGCCGCCGGGTTCGGCTCGGGCGTCGTGCCGGCCAGGATCTGGATGCCCGGTGCGGTCACGTCCGGCTTGACGAAGGAGCCGAGGGGGCCCCGCGACGAGAATGCCGTCATGACGTCGCCCCGGACCGGCGTCTGCGTCCCGGTGTCCCAGGTCGCCGTGATCCCGGTGTGCGAGCCGAGGAACGCCAGGAGGTCACTGGCCGGCTGAGGGCCCTCGAGCATGACCGTCGGGACCCAGAAGTTGTCGGTGAACAGGCTCTGGAGGGTCGGGTTGTAGAGGATCATCCCGACACCGCCGGCATTCATCACGTTGTACGCGGCGGTGTTGCGGCCGGCGGGCAGACCGCGAGAGCAGACGACGATCTTGCCGGTCACGCTCCCGGGCGTGAACGGGCCGGTACAGATCGCATCGGTCCCGGCATCGGTCGCCAGGATCACCGGTGTCGCCGCGCTGATGCCCGGGACGATCGACGAGCCGGTCGCGGTGAACGTCGCTCCGCCGGCCGCGCTGAGCTTCAGCTTGGTCAGGTACATGTGGTCGTACGTGGACGCGCCGACCGTGGTGACCCACGGACCGGCATGCTCGGCGGTCGCCGCGCCGGGACCGGCGTTGCCGGCCGACGCATTCACCGAGATCCCCGCCGCGTAGGCATCGAGGAATGCCAGCTCGACCGCGTCGGAGTAGGCATTCGTGCCGCCGCCGATCGAGAAGTTGATGACGTCGATGCCGAGATCGATCGCCTTCTCGACCGCCTCGATCGAGTCCGACTGGAAGCAGCCCTGCTCAAGGCAGACGCGGAAGGCGACGACGCTGGCGCCGGGTGCGATGCCGCTCACGGGGCCGCGCTCGATGCCCATGATCTTGGCGCTCGCGACGGGCGAACCGGCCGCGGTCGTCGTGGTATGGGTGCCATGGCCGTCCGCGTCGCGGGCGGAGCATGTCGCGGTGTCGTTGTCGCAGAACTCGCCCGGCAGGGCCGGGAACACGGAGAGATACGTGTCGAGGAAGGCATAGGCGCCCACGAGCTTGTCGTTGCAGGTGAACGCGGGTCCGAGCGCGGGATCGGTCCCGTCGCCGAACTGGCAGTCATACGTCCCGCCGGGATTCGGGATGCCCGGATCCTGGAGCATCGGATGCTCCGGCCAGACGCCGGTGTCGAGGATGCCGACGACGACACCCTGGCCCGCGGTCTTCGATCCGCCGAGCGAGCGCCAGGCCTGGGGCGCACCGATGAAGTCGACCGACGAGCCGCCGGTCGTGGTGCCGCCCTGTCCGCCGCCGGAGGGCGCGCGGTCGAGCTGCTCCAGCTTGTCGGACTGGACGGCGACGACGCCCGGGACCTTGAGCAGATCCTTCGCCCGGTTCGCGGGGACCGTGACCGCGACGCCGCCATAGGCGGTGGTCAGAGCCTCCTCGATCGCTGCCTGAGGCACCGCCGACCGGATCGCGGCCGAGGCCTTGTCCGTCACCGAGTGGAGGTACCGTTCGTAGGCCGACACGGCCTTGCCGTTCTGGGCGAGGTGCTTGCCGGTGATCGTCGGGCTGGTCGCGGCGAGCCCGTCGATCCGGCCGTCGTATGTCGCCGTCGCGTCGACGTCGAGCTTCACGAGGATCTTGACCGGCGCGCTATCGGTCCGAGCCAGGAGCGCCGGGTCGCTCTGGGCGATCGCGCCGGAGCGCGACTTCGGAGCGTCGATCTTCTCGACCGGGGTGAGTGGGCTGGCGGTGAACCTCTGCGGGTCCGCGGCTGCGACCGGCGTGGCCATCGATGCCACGACGACGAGGATGCCCCCGACGAGTGCCACGATCCGTCTTGGCACGGGTGATCTCTCCTCCAGTGGTGCGAGCCTCCGATGATCGGGGCGTACGGCTGCACGGAAGGCGGCGTGGGGCAGGAACCCCGCCACGGCATCCTCCGCATCGGCCGCGAGCGAGCCCTGCCACGGTACGCGCGCGCGCTCGCGCGGGTCAAACGCGCCGCATCGGCCGGGCGAGCGTGGGTGGTGCCCCGGCGCACCGCCTGTCCGGCGTGTCCCGGGGAGGATCAGGTCGGGAGCGCGTCGACGAGCTCGCGGACCGCGGCGGCGGAGTGCTCGAAGGCCGCCCGCTCGTCGGCGGTCAGCTCGATCTCCATGACCCGGACCACGCCACCCGAGCCAAGGACGACGGGTACGCCGACGAAGAGCCCGTCGATCCCGAACTCGCCCTGGAGCAGGACCGCGCACGGCAGGACCCGGCGGCGATCAAGGAGGATCGACTCGACCATCTCGAAGACCGACGCCGCCGGCGCGTAGAACGCCGAGCCGGTCTTCAACAGCGCGACGACCTCGGCGCCGCCGTTCGCCGTCCGCTCGCACAGCGCCTGGACGCGCTCGGGCGGGAGGAGCTCGGTGATCGGGATGCCGGCGACCGTCGAGTAGCGCGGCAGCGGCACCATGGTGTCCCCGTGGCCGCCCAGGACGAAGGCATGGGTGTCCTCGACCGAGACGCCCAGCTCCTGGGCGATGAACGTCCGGAACCGGGCGGAGTCGAGGACGCCGGCCATCCCGAGCACCCGCTCGCGCGGGAACCCCGACGCGCGCTGGGCGACATGGCACATCGCGTCGAGGGGGTTCGTGACGACGATGAGGATCGCATCCGGGCTGTGGGCCACCGAGGCCCGGACCACGGCCTCGACGATCCCGGCGTTCTTCGCCATGAGGTCGTCACGGCTCATGCCCGGCTGGCGGGCCAGGCCCGAGGTGACGACGATGATGTCGGACCCGGCCGTGTCGGCGTAGTCGTTCGTGCCGGTCACGCGGGCGTCGTGGGCGATCGTCGGTGCCGCCTCGGCCAGGTCGAGCGCCTTGCCCTGCGGCAGCCCCTCGACGATGTCGACGAGGACGACGTCGGCCAGGCCGGCCTCGGCGATCCGCTGCGCGGTGGTCGCGCCGACGTTGCCGGCGCCGATGACGGTGACCTTGGATCGGGGCATGTCGGTCAGCGCTCCTTGGTTGTCGATCGGGATCGCACCGATTCTAGGCGCCGCGGGGCGGAGGCCGACGAGCCTGCCAGCCATCGGAAATGGGCGCCATCTGCGTCATCTGTCCGATGCGTCCGGGCGACGGACGTCCGTTGTCCCTGAGGCAAGGGACCGCCAGCATCGGGGCATGTCAACGACCGCCGCGTTCCTCATCTCGATCGCGGCCCGCCGGGCCCATGTCGGCTTCCGGGCCGACGCACCTGCAGGAGCTTGATCATGGCCGCCGTACCGGTCGCCGCACTCACATTCGTCGGGATGTTGCTCGTCGCCCTCGGCCTTTTCGCCGCCGGCTCGATCGAGCTTGTCGGACTCGGGGTCGTGTCGCTCATCGTCGCGGCGCTGATCGGCGCCTTCGCCACTGCGAGGTCCGCGTAATGATCGCCTGGCTCTCCGTCGTCATCCTCCTCGCCCTCGCCGTCTCCTCGGTCGCGCTGCTCATCGCCCTCGTCCGGGCGATCCGCGTCACGCCGGAGGCCGCGCGATGAACACGCTCAGCCCGGCTCGGACCGCGCTCACGTCGCTCGCCCTGCTTGTCGCCGGCGCGGCGCTCGTGCTCGTCGGCGTGCTCGTGCTCGGTCACATCGCCGTGACGGTCGCCGGGATCTCCTCGCTCATCGCGTCCGGCCTCGTCGGCGCGTCGGTCGAGGACCCGGGGCCCATCCCAGCCTGATCGAGACCGGCGGTCAGCCAGAGCGACTTGATGGTCTCGTCCTCGCCGTAGACCTTCCTGAGCATCTCCTTCAGCGGCTTGGTGTCATGCTTGGAATGATAGGCATCGACCGCCTGGCCGATCTTCAGACCAAGGCCGGCACAAGCCCACCCGAGATGCGTCTCGAGGATCTGGCCGACGTTCATCCGGCTCGGCACGCCGAGCGGGTTGAGCACGATGTCGGCGTGGGTGCCGTCCTCGAGGAACGGCATATCCTCGATCGGCACGATCTTCGACACCACGCCCTTGTTGCCGTGGCGGCCGGCCATCTTGTCGCCGGGCTGGATCTTGCGCTTCACCGCGACGAAGACCTTGACCATCTTCATCACGCCCGGCGGGAGTTCGTCGCCCCGCTGCAGCTTCTCGACCTTGTCGAGGAAGCGCTGCTCGAGGCCCTTCTTGCTCTCGTCGTATTGCTTCCGGATCGCCTCGATCTCCGCCATCACCTTGTCGTTGGAGACGGCGAACTGCCACCACTGCGAACGCGGATACTCCTCGAGCACCCCCTTCGACAGATGCGTGTCCTTCTTGAAGCCCTTCGGACCGGCGAATACCGACCTTACGCTCGAGAAGTTCGGCGAGACGCCCATAGACGTTACGGTCGAGAATCGCCTGCTCGTCGTCACGGTCCTTGGCGAGGCGTTCGATCTCCTCGCGCTCGATCGCAGCGCACGCTGGTCCTTGTCGACGCCGTGACGGTTGAACACGCGCACTTCAACGACCGTGCCCTTCCGCCCGGCGGCACGCGGAGCGAGGTGTCGCGCACGTCGCTCGCCTTCTCGCCGAAGATGGCGCGCAGGAGCTTCTCTTCCGGCGTCATCGGGCATTCGCCCTTGGGCGTGATCTTGCCGCACAGGATGTCGCCGGCCGCACTTCCGCGCCGACGTAGACGATGCCCGCTTCGTCGAGGTTCTTGAGCGCCTCTTCCGCGACGTTCGGGATGTCGCGGGTGATTTCTTCCGGCCCGAGCTTGGTGTCGCGGGCCATCACTTCGAATTCCTCGATGTGGATCGAGGTGAACACGTCGTCCTTCACGATGCGTTCGGAGATCAGGATCGAAGTTCCTCGAAGTTGTAGCCGTTCCACGGCATGAACGCGACGAGCACGTTGCGGCCGAGCGCGAGTTCGCCGAGTTCGGTCGAGGGGCCGTCCGCGATGATGTCGCCTTTCTCGACGAGATCGCCCACCTTCACGATCGGACGCTGGTTGATGCACGTGTTCTGGTTCGATCGCTGGAATTTCAGCAGGCGGTAAATGTCGACGCCCGGCTTGGTCGGGATCGCGATCTTCGGTGGCGCGCACGACGATACGGGTCGCGTCGACCTGCTCGACGACGCCGGTGCGGCGCGCGCGATCGCGGCGCCCGAAGTCACGCGCGACATGCCTTCCATGCCGGTGCCGACGAACGGCGCCTCGGCGCGTATCAGCGGCACCGCCTGACGCTGCATGTTCGAGCCCATCAGCGCGCGGTTGGCGTCATCGTTCTCGAGGAACGGGATGAGCGCGGCCGCGACCGAAACAAGCTGCTTCGGCGACACGTCCATGTAGTCGACCTTGTCGGCGCGACGAACACGACGTCGCCGGCATGCCGGCACACGATAGGTCTTCGGTGAAGCGCCCGTGGTTGTCGATCGGCGCGTTGGCCTGCGCGACCGTGTAGCGGCCTCCTCCATCGCCGAGAGATAGATGACCTCGTCGGTGACGCTGCCGTCCTTCACCTTGCGGTACGGCGTTTCGATGAAGCCGTATTTGTTCACCCGCGCGATAGGTCGCGAGCGAATTGATCAGGCCGATATTCGGGCCTTCCGGCGTCTCGATCGGGCAGATGCGGCCGTAATGCGTCGGGTGCACGTCGCGCACCTCGAAGCCCGCGCGCTCGCGGGTGAGACCGCCCGGGCCGAGCGCCGAGAGACGGCGCTTGTGCGTGATCTCCGAGAGCGGATTGGTCTGGTCCATGAACTGCGAGAGCTGCGAGGAGCCGAAGAACTCGCGCACCGCGGCCGCCGCCGGCTTCGCGTTGATCAGGTCCTGCGGCATGACGGTGTCGATATCGACCGACGACATGCGCTCCTTGATCGCGCGCTCCATACGCAGCAGGCCGACGCGATACTGGTTCTCCATCAGCTCGCCGACCGAGCGCACCCGGCGGTTGCCGAGATTGTCGATGTCGTCGATCTCGCCCTTGCCGTCGCGCAGGTCGACCAGGGTCCTCATCACCGCGAGGATGTCTTCCTTGCGCAGCACGCGCATGGTGTCGGGCGCATCGAGCTCGAGGCGCATGTTCATCTTCACGCGGCCGACCGCGGAGAGGTCATAGCGCTCGCGAATCGAAGAACAGCGAGTTGAACATCGCCTCGCGCGGTGTCGACCGTCGGCGGCTCGCCCGGACGCATCACGCGATAGATGTCGAACAGCGCGTCTTCACGCGTCATGTTCTTGTCGACCGCAAGCGTGTTGCGGATGTAGGCGCCGACATTGACGTGGTCGATGTCGAGGAGCGGCAGCTCCTTGTAGCCCGTCGTTGATCAGCTTGAGGTTCTTCTCGGTGATCTCGTCGCCCGCTTCGGCATAGATTTCGCCGGTCTTCGGGTTGACGAGATCCTCGCCGATGTAATGACCGACCAGCTCCTCGTCGGTCACGCGCAGAGCCTTGAGGCCCTTCTCCGCAAGCTGGCGGGCCTGGCGCACGGTGATCTTCTTGCCGGCCTCGACCACGACCTTGCCGCTGTCGGCGTCGACAAGATCGTTGATCGCCTTGTAGCCGCGCATGCGGTTGGCATCGAACGGCACGCGCCAGCCGTCCTTGGTGCGCTTGTAGGCGACCTGCTTGTAGAAGGTGTCGAGAATCTGCTCGCCGTCCATGCCGAGCGCATAGAGCAGCGACGTCACCGGAATCTTCCGGCGCCGGTCGATACGCGCGTAGACGATGTCCTTGGCGTCGAACTCGAAATCGAGCCACGAGCCGCGATACGGAATGATGCGCGCGGCGAACAGCAGCTTGCCCGAGGCATGCGTCTTGCCCTTGTCGTGATCGAAGAACACGCCTGGCGAGCGGTGCATCTGCGAGACGATGACGCGCTCGGTGCCGTTGACGATGAACGTGCCATTGTTCGTCATCAGCGGGATGTCGCCCAGATAGACGTCCTGTTCCTTGATGTCCTTGACCGATTTGGCGCCGGTCTCTTCATCGATATCGAACACGATCAGGCGCAGCTTCACCTTCAGCGGCGCGGCGAAGGTCATGCCGCGCTGCCGGCATTCCTCGACGTCGTACTTCGGCGCTTCGAATTCGTAGCCGACGAATTCCAGCATGCGACGGGTCGGAGAAATCCTTGATCGGAAATACCGACTTGAACACGGCCTGCAGGCCCTCGTCGGGCCGCCCGCCTGCGGCTCCTCATCTGGAGGAATTGATCGTAGGACGCCTTCTGAACCTCGATGAGGTTCGGCATCTCTGCGACTTCCTGGATTTTTCCGAAAAACTTGCGAACGCGCTTGCGACCAATAAAAGTCTGCGCAGTAGCCATGTGCTCTCTTCTCCGTCGAACCGTATGACGGCACGGGCGACTCTCCGGAGGGCCGCCATCAATCGCGACCGTCCGGACAGGCGTCAGGCGC
>CAVSMY010000012.1:0-817096 GCA_963729175.1 uncultured Chloroflexia bacterium
TGGGGAGGTCCAACGAACCGTGTCGCAGACAACCCCAGGTGGACAGACTAAGTCCCCCGTCACATCAGGGATCACTTCTCCCGCACCAAATCCGGCCCGCAGCCGTGCGCCGCTGCGTCGATCACCTGCAGCGCTTCGTCGGCGAGCACCTCGCCGCAGACGACCTGGCCTGTTTTGTACCACTCGATGAAAGGAGAAAGACGACTGATGAGGCGAGCACGACAGCATGCCGCCTATCTGACGGATCCGAGACATGGCAGTTCGAACACGGGCTCCACGCCAACAGCGACGGATCCATCGTCGCTTTCGTCGGCCCGATCAGCAGGGCCGCGATGGCATCAACGGCTGAAGATCTTCCGATCACGATCTTTTCCCCGCGAAGGGATCGAGAACATCACGGAACTGGCACGGCATCGAGGACATCGTTCGCATGGGTGGCGTTCTCGCGACGATCGACGATGACGCCACGTTCAGGCGTGTGGGGGTCCGGTTCGGCACACTGGTCTGGCCGGGCGACATCGACCTCGACCCGGACGTGATCATCTGGGGCGGAGCTCCGCCGACCGATCACGAGAACGACCGACCCCCGAGTCGGATGCGAGTCCCGATTCCGGTCTGATCCCTCTGAGGCGGTCGTCCGAGCGGGGCGAACTCGACGCTGGAGCGGGCGACACCGCGTTCTCTGTGTCGTGCGCCGTCCGGGTTGTGCTCGACATCAGCTAGCCGGTCGGCCTTATCCCTCCCGGAACCCTGCCTCCGCCAGCGCCAGCGGGTAGACCGCTGGCGCTCCCGCGTCCGCAGCAGCCAGCCCGCGTAGGTGAGCGTCCAGCGCGAGTCGACGAGGTCGTCGAGGAGCAGCGACCGGGCCCTCGGGCACGGCGCCCGCCAGGCTCAGGTTCGCCGCGACGTTCGCCAGCTGATGCGTCGAGTTCGCCATCGACTGCTGGGATCGGGCCTCGGGATCCAGCGCCAGGACCTCCGCGAACGGCAGCCCGAGCGCCGCGCGCCACCCGCTCCCCGAGATCCCGCAGCAGCTCCCCCCGCGACGACGGGACGACGGTGACCCACGTCGGCGCCGGATCCGGCCGCCACGAGTCCCGGACCAGGCCCGCCGCCGCCCGCACCAGCGCATCGTCGAACCGCTTCCGCCCGATCCGGCCCTCGGCGACCATCCGGCCCCAGCCGGCGTCGCGATAGACCGACAGCGCGAACCCGGGCTCGTTCGGCAGGTCGATCGCGCCGGACAGCCCCGCGGACCCACCGGCCGCCCAGCGCAGTCGCGGCTCGAGCGGTCGGGCATCGCGCCGCAGGAAGGCGATGGCCTTCTCCACCAGCTCGGCCTCGAGCTCGCGGGGCAGGGGAGGGCCGCCCTCGACCTCGCACCGCCCGCACACGCCGCCGCTCGGGTCGTCGAGCGCCGCGGTGAGGAACGCCATGAGGCAGCCCTCGTGGAGCGTGTACGTCCGCATCTCCTCGAGCTCGGTCCGGCGGAGCGCCGTGATCGCCTCGATCCGCTCGGCCTCGTAGCGCCACGGCTCGGCCGTCCGGGACCACTGGCCGCTGTCGCGTCGCACGGCGCCGTCGATCTCGAGCAGCTTGAGGGCCTGGTCGATCTGGCCGCGCCGGAGGTTGAGCCGCCGCTCGAGCTTCGGCACCGACAGCGGCCCGCCGGTCTCGAGGGCCTCGATGACCGCCTCGCTGTGGACCTGCGGCGGGAACGCCGACTCGATGAAGTAGGCCGCGATCTCGTCGTCCTCGCGCCCGGTCATGAGCAGCCCGAGGGCCCGGTCGACCGCCCGCCCGGCCCTGCCCACCTGCTGGTAGTAGGCGACGACCGAGCCCGGCCGCTGGTAGTGGACGACGAACCCGAGGTCGGGCTTGTCGAAGCCCATCCCGAGGGCGACCGTCGCGACGAGGCACTTGACCTCGTTGTCGAGCAGCCGCTGCTCGAGGACCGGCCGCTCCTCGGGCGGCAGTCCCGCGTGGTAGGCCTCGGCGGCGATGCCGTTGTGGCGGAGCCAGCGGGCCACCCGCTCGGTGTCGGCGATCGTCAGGCAGTAGACGATGCCCGAGCCGGGGATGCGCGGCAGCCACCGCGCCAGCCAGGCCATCCGCTCGGCCGGGTCCTCGAGGGTCAGGACGCGGAGCGAGATCGAGTCGCGGCCGAGCGGGCCGCGGAGGACGGTGACGTGCTCGCCGAGCTGGCTCGCGACGTCGTCGATGACCCGGGAGTTGGCGGTCGCCGTCGTCGCGAGGACCGGCGTCCGCTCCGGCGTGACGTCGAGGATCCGCTTGATCCGCCGGTAGTCGGGCCGGAAGTCGTGGCCCCAGTCGGAGATGCAGTGGGCCTCGTCGACGACGAGCATCCCGATCGCCGTCTTGATCGACGGCATGACCCGGGTCGTGAAGTCCTCGTTCGCGAACCGCTCCGGTGCGACGAGGAGGAGGTCGAGCTCGTCGTTCTCGATCTCCGCCTCGATGTCGGTCCAGTCGTCCCTGTTCGTCGAGTTGATCGTCGCCGAGCGGATGCCGAGCCGCTCCGCCATCGCGACCTGGTTGCGGACGAGCGAAAGGAGGGGGCTGATGAGGAGGGTCGGGCCGGCGCCTTGGTCGCTCAGCAGGCGCGTGGCCATGAGGTAGACGAGGCTCTTGCCCCAGCCCGTCCGCTGGACGACGAGGACGCGGCCGCGGTCTCGCACCAGCGTCTCGACAGCCTCGCGCTGGCCCACCCGGAACCGCGCGTCCGGCCCGAGCATGAGGGCGAGGAGCTCGTCGAGACGCTGGGTCGCGTCGATCGTGTCGGGTCGTCCGTCGATCGTCACTCAGACCCCGCGCTTCAGGCCATGAACCTCGAAGCCGGTCGCTCGGGCGGCCGTTCCGAGCTCATCGTCGTGCGTCGCGAAGACCAGACCGTCGATCTGGTCTCGAGCCAGCAACGCGCTTGCGAGGTGGATCGCATCCAGCGAGCCGAGTGCCGTCGGGAACGGCTCGGACGCTCGGTCCAGGACGATCGAATTGACCGCGATGAGGCTGAATGCCCGGATCGCCTCGAGGACGTCGGCCCGGTAGCGTGCCAGGTCTCGGTCGGGCAGGCCGAGCCGGATCCGGGCCCGATCGATCGTCCGCAGGCTCGAGCCTGACTCGATGCCCTGATGGTCGAGGACACGCGCTCCCGACGGCGAGGGCGGACGACGATCAGTGCGAAGAACCAGGTGACGCTCCCCGTCGCCGCGCTCGCCGAGGCTGGCTTGCACGTCGGCGACCGACTTCGGCGCGGACGTCGATGGCCCGGGCCGGATCGCTCCTCGAGCAGGAGATCGCTCGAGCGGTTCCCCGGCGCGCTGACGGGGCCTGCCGGCCGCGGCATGTCGACGAACCTGCGGCGCGAGTGGCGCTGACCGTCCTCGACGCCGGGGTCGTCATCGCGATCCTCGATGCGAGCGATGCCCACCATGAACGCGCTCGGACAGCCGTCGCTGCCGCGCGAGACGCGGGCGACCGACTCGTGCTCCCCGCGTCGGCATACGCGGAGGTCCTCGTCGCGCCGTTCCGCGCCAGCCCGGCGGCTGCCGACACGGTCGACGCCTTCCTCGACGCGACGCCCATCACGGTCGAGCCCGCGACCCGGGCGATCGCCCGTCAGCGGCAGACTCCGGGCTCGCCATGGTCCGAGGCTGCGCTGCCCGATGCGCTCGTGGTCGCGACCGCCGCCGACTCTCGGCCGTCCGCGTCCTACGACCGACGCCGCTGGCCGCGCGTCGGGCTCCGGGTCCGAGTCGATCGGCCGGGTAAGGCTGTCGAACTCAGACGCGACCCTTGTCGTCCTCGCGTCGACGTGTATGCTGCGATGCTGTGAAAGCGCAAAGCAGCTACCGGCCGACGGTGGACCACGCGAAACCACTACGTCAGCGTCCAGGGTCGCGGGACGATCGCCCTGCCGACCCGACCTCCGACGGCGCCTGCATCTCGACGAGCCCGGCGCCCAGGTGGTCCTGACGGAGCGCGAGGACGGCGTCGTGGAGCTCACCGCAGCGCTACCGATCCGGGCCGATCAGCGCTGGTTCTGGACCGATCGCTGGCAGTCGATGGAGCGCGAGGTCGATGAGCATGTCGCTGCTGGCCGGACCACGACGTTCGCAGACCCGGACGAGCTGCTCGCACACCTGGACGCCTCGCTCGGCGACGAGCCACTCGGTGACTCGCGGGCGGTGAAGCGGACCAAGCGTCCTGGCATGCGTCCTGGGTGAGATATCGCACCACGCCAGCCTTCGAGGGCGACTGGCGACGCCTGTCCGAAGACGAACGTCGACGCTTCCGCGAGGTCGTCCGCGAGCGGTTCCACCCCGCCTGCCAACGTCGGATCGCCGATCCGGCGAGCCCCTGGCCGCGTGCCCTGCGAGTCCGTGATGTGGAGGGAGCCCACGGCATCCTCGAGATGACGTGGAGCTATTCCGGCCCAGACGGTCGAGCGACGTTCGACTGGCTCGTCGAGGGCGGCGAGCCGATCATCCGCTGGCGCCGGATCGGCGGTCACGCGATCTTCGGTCAGCCCTGACATCGGATGAAGCCGATGCTCGACGTCCGTCGCGACCCGGAGAGACTGCTCGACGACCTCACGCCATCGCAGCGTGCCGCTGCCACCACGCTCGACGGCCCGGTCGCCATCATCGCCGGCGCCGGCTCCGGCAAGACGCGGGTGATCAGTCGCCGGGCCGCGTATGCCGTCGCGACCGGTGCGGTCGACCCGAGGCGGGTCCTCATCCTCACGTTCACCGAGCGCGCGGCGGGCGAGATGGCCCACCGCATCGCGGTCCTGCGGCTGCCGGACGTGACGGCCCGGACGTTCCATGCAGCCGCGCTCCTCCAGCTTCGCTACTTCTGGCCGCGACTCGGACGGGGCGAGATGCCCGGCATCCTCGGCTCGAAGATCGGGCTCGTGAGCCGGATCGTCGCCCGGCGGCCGGGCGCGACGCGCTTCCTCGCGGCGAAGGACGTCGCCGACACGATCGAGTGGGCCAAGGTGCGGCGCATCTCCCCCGACCGGTTCGCGATCGAGGCGTCGAATCAGGGCCGCGAGCTGCCGGCCGATCCGCAGGAGCTCGTTCGGCTGTGGGAGGCCTACGAGGCGGCGAAGCGCCGCGACGGCGTCATCGACTTCGAGGACATGCTCGAGGAGACGCTGCGGATCCTCGAGACCGACGAGGAAGCCTCCGCCGACGTCCATCGGCGGTACGCCTGGTTCAGCGTCGACGAGTACCAGGACACGAACCCGCTCCAGGAGGCGCTGCTCACGGCCTGGCTCGGCGAGCGACGGGATCTCTGCGTCGTCGGCGACCCGGACCAGTCGATCTACTCGTTCTCCGGTGCGACGCCGTCGTTCCTGCTGACCTTCCGGGAGCGACATCGCGGGGCGAAGGTCATCGACCTCCGCGAGAACTTCCGGTCGACGCCGGAGGTCATCGAGCGAGCGAACCGGCTGCTCGCGGCCGTCGGCCGACCACGCCGACTCATCGCCGTCCGCCCTGCCGGCGGCAGCGCGACGATCCGCCGGTTCGACGACGGCGACGCCGAGGGAGCGGCCATCGCCGCTGACATCCGCCGGCTCCAGGAGGCCGGCGTGTCGCTGTCGGAGACGGCCATCCTCGTCCGCCTCAACGCCCAGGTCGCGGACTGGGAGGAGATCCTCCGGCAGGCCGGGCTGCCGTTCACGGTCCGGGGCGGACGGTTCTTCCGCAGCGCCGACGTCCGACGCGCGATCGGCGTCCTGCACAGGCTCGACGCTCCGATGCGAGCGGTCGTCAGCGCCGACCTGTCGGATCGCGTCGCCAACGCATGGAAGGAGTCCATCGGCTTCGACCGTGGCGCGACGCCGGCGACCGACGCGGCCCGCGAGCGACAGGCCGCGCTCGAGGCGCTCCTGGCGATCGCGGATGGCCTGGGTGACGCCGATGACGGTGGGTCGATCGATGCGCTGCTGGCCGAGATCGCCCGGCGCCAGGCGGACGAGGAGTCACCGATGGGCACCGGCGTGACCCTCAGCACGATCCATCGTGCCAAGGGGCTCGAGTGGGACGCCGTCTACCTGCCCGGATGGGAGGAGGGTCTGCTGCCGTATCGCAGCGCGATGGGCAAGCCGGACGAGATCGCCGAGGAACGACGGCTGGCGTACGTCGGCGTCACCCGAGCGCGGACACATCTGTGGGTCAGCTGTGCGGCTCGACGCGCGGGCCCGGGAGGCACGCTCGGCGGACGGGTCGCGTCGCGCTTCTTCACGGACCTGGAGGGACTCCCGCGGGAGCGGCGCGCGATGGGCGGTCCGGGTGCGGGCAGTCAAGGCCCCGCGCGCCCGTCGCGATCCGCGGGCTGCCTCCCCGACCGAGGCCCCGTCGACGCTCGACCCGGCCGATCAGCCCCTCTTCGACGCCCTCCGAGCGTGGCGGTCGGAGAAGGCGAAAGCCGACGCGGTGCCGGCCTATGTCATCGCCGAGGATGCGCTGCTTCGTCGCCTCGCGGAGCTCCGACCGACCTCCGACGCGGCCCTCGAACGCGTCCCGGGGATCGGGCCGAAACGACTCGGCGCCTACGGCGCGGACATCCTCGCGATCGTCCGTCGATCGACGTGATGCTCGACGGCCGCCTGGCTCCCTACCCGCTGATCGCCGTGCGGCATCAGCCCGACTCGCAGCCGATCCCGTCGTGGTCGCCGTCGAACCGGTGGGGACCGTCGCCGATGACCTGGATCGCCGGTACGGATCCCTGGTCGAGGTCCGACAGGGCAGGTCGAGCGGTATGGCAGCCCCGCCTCGACGCGATCTTGCAGAACATCCACGGGCAGAGTCTTCGGACACGTTCCGTGGTCTTGTCGGCTAGCGAAGAGGCGGAGAACGTGCCGCGGTGAGCGTGCGCCGGGATGAAACGACCGCATGCGCTGCGTCAGTCAGACATGGCGACGCGCGGAACTCGGCCGAACACTCCCCGGGTGGGAGTTGTGCAACGGCCGGGGGCCGTGCCGAGGGCCGTGCCGAGGGCCGTGCCGGGCGCCGTGCCGGAGCCACGGTGTCGCGGCGATGCTGAGAAGGCCTGAAACATCCGGGTCGGTCGCGCGTTCCAAGACCGCGATGATCGACCTCTCATGATGGGCCCGGATCAGACCGAGGCTGTGGCGACCGTCCCGATCGACACCGATCGGGCCGTCATCGATGCCTGGGACGCCCACCATGACGAGCTCTTCGGCTTCCTCGTCGGATCGTGCCGCGATCAGGTCGTCGCCGAGGATCTGCTCCAGGACACGTTCCTTCGGTTGACCCGCGAGGCGCGAGCCGGTCGGATGCCGGCACTCGTTCGGCCGTGGCTCTACCGGGTCGCAGCGAACCTGGCCATCAGCCGCGGGCGCCGCCGCTCGACGGCCCTGCGGTGGCTCCTGGCGCAGCCGGATCCCGGCTCCAGGACCGCCGAATCACCCGAGTCGCGCTCGGTCCGACAGGAGTCCGCGTCCGACCTTGCCGCGGCGCTCGCCCTGCTGCCGGCCGATGCCCGCGCGGCGCTCCTCCTGGCCGGCCAGGGGTTCACGGGCATCGAGATCGCCGTGGCCATCGGCAAGAGCCAGTCCGCCACCCGGACGCTGATGTGCCGGGCGCGGGTCCGCGTCCGAGCCGAGCTCGAGAACCAGGACGGTCGGCGATGACGACGCACGAGCGGTATCTCCAGGCTGCGGCGGTCGCCATCGACTTCGGGCAGTCCGAGAGCGAGCAGCGACGCCTCGACGACCACCTTGCCGGATGCCCCGAGTGCCGTGCGAGGGTCGCCGCCCTCCAGGGCGACGCATCGGCGATCGCTGCGATGCAACAGATCCATCTCGACCCGGTGCGGGCCGAGCGGATCCTCGACCAGGCGCTCGCCCGGCACGTCCGCCCGCCACTCGGCCGCCTCGTGCTCCTGGCTGCCGTCCTCGTGCTATCGATCCTGGCTGCCCTCGCCATCGCGATCGGCGCCTCCATCCTTCGCGACTCCCAGCGGCCGTCACTCGTCGACGTGCCTCCATCGGCAGCCCCGTCTCCCGGCGCTTCAGCCGCCGCCTCGGGGTCGCCGACCTCGACCGACGGGGTCGGTACGTGGACGGTCTCCAAGCTTGCGGATGCCGCGACATCACTCGACACCGACGCCATCGCCATCGCCGAGTCGGGTGGTCGCCTCGTCGCTGTCGGCGGACCCGGCTGTACGGCCGGGAGCGACGGGTCCGGGGGCTGCTGGGCCCAGGTCCGTTGGTCGGACGACGGCCGGACCTGGACGAAGGTCGTCGACGACACGGAGCTGTCCGTGGGCAGGCTGGTGGCGACGAGCGGGCCGGGTCCGGGCATGGTGGACGTCGCGGGAGGCCCCGCCGGCTTCCTCGCGATCGGCTACGCCGGCGACCAGCAGGCTCACGTCGCGACGTGGATGTCGCCGGACGGGAAGGCGTGGCGACAGATCGACCCTGGAAGCGCCTTCGCCCAGGCGCGGATCAGGGCGGTCACGGCCAGCGGCGACGGCTGGGTGGTCGTCGGCGCTGTCGACGAGGCTGGTGGCCCTCGCGGCGCGATCTGGACCTCGGCCGATGGGCGCTCGTGGACGAGGATCGCGGACAGCGCGCTCTTCGATGTCGGCGGTCTTCTCGACAGGTCGGAGCAGCCCGGCGCGCAGGGCCCGATCGACGTGGTCGCTGCAGGCGACGTGGTCGTGGCCGTCGGCGCGTCCTGTGACGCCAGCGGTGGTGGGTGCCGTCCGACGGTCTGGCGATCAGCCGATGGCGGGGCGACCTGGGCGAAGGCGACCGGACCTGACGTCGAGGGCGATCTGAGCCTCGTGGTCGCCGGCTCGGACGGCTTCACGGCGTTCGGTCAGCTGTGCAAGGACGGCCCGCCGTGCATGCCGATGGTCGCTCGTTCGTCGGACGGCGGGACCTGGACGGGGACGGCGGCGGGGCCGCTTCCCGGCGAGGCGATCGTGCGGGCCGCCGTCGCGGTCGACGGCGGGATCGTGGCGGCCGCGCCAGCCAGGAACACGCTCATCCTCATGGCGACCCACGACGGGTCGACGTGGGGGGTGATCTCCTACGACTCCTTCGCTCCCACACCGGATGCGACGATCCCGCCCGACTACGCCACGATCGGTGGCCTCGGGATGACCAGGACGGCCGATGGGGCGGCGATCGTGGTCGGGTCCGTCACGATCCTCGAGGCCACGACGCCGACGCTGATCGTCGTCGAGGACGCCCCGCACTGAGCAGCCGATCAGGGAGCAAGATCGATCTGCGGGATGGTCGCCAAGCAGCTCGAGTCGGCCGGCGGGAGGGTCGGGGCATCGATCCACGCGTTCCGGATCGGCGCGTGGGCACTCGGTGAACCCGAGGACGTTGTACGACTGGTTGGGAACCTCGACCTCGAACACGTTGTCGAGCGTGCCGACCGCAGTCGCCACGTCCGCCAACGGCGCGCTGAAGGGGTCGAGCGATCCGCGCATGATGAGCGTCGGCACGCCGCCGGTGATCGGTCCATCGGGGCCAGGTTCCGCGGGCGGGACCGACCAGGCATCGCATGGGGCCAACAGGGGGCTCGGGGCGAACAGGTCGGCATAAGCCTGCCGGCCGTCGACCGACGACTCGAGGCGCGGCCCATCGATCCGCCCTGCCAGATCCCGGCACACGATCGAGTACAACGCGCCGAAGTTCGGCCGTTCGCACACGGCAAGCAGGCCGAGACAGTCCCCGACGTTGGTCTCAAGGCTGGTGACTGCACCTCCGGCGACGTCGAGCGTCCCGGCGAGCACGCGGTTCACCGTCTGGGGCACCTGGGCCGCGCGCGATCCGCCCGCACCCCCGATGTCAGCCCGGAGCCATCGCAGCAGGGCGGCGCCGTCGACGACGACGGTGGTGGGGTGACCGAGCTGGATCGCCGTCACCGTGCCGGTGACCTCGACCGTGACCGGGGAGGCGTCGAGGCGGGTCACCGCGTCTCGGATGGCCGCTTCGAGGTCGGGTGAGTCGTGGGCGCAGGACGGCTGCGCCGCGCAGCCGGCGGCGACTCGCGAGATCGCGAGATCGAGGGCGGCCGGTCCGATCGTCAGGAAGTCCGGGCTGGGAAGGCTCGGCGAGTCGATGACCAGTGACCGGAGCCCGTCCGGGAACCGATGCGCGACCTCGAAGGCGATCCGTGACCCGCTCCCGAGGGCGATGAGGTTCCAGTGCTCGAATCCCAGGGCGATCCGAAGGTCCTCGATGTCGGCAGCGGTGGCGGTCAGGTCGTAGGCGGCCGGGTCGATCCCCTGCCCGACGACACGGTCGTGGCAGGCGCGAACCGAATCGAGGAGCAACGTCCGCCGGGCCGGGTCGCGGAGTCGAAGGCCCGCAAGCGAGGGACCGGCCGCCGCGACCTCGGGACAATCGAGCGCAGGCGTCGAATGCCCGATGCCGCGCGGGTCGATGAGGAACGCGACGCGGTGGGTCCGTTGCCCGACGTTCGCCATCTGCCCGTAGCCGTCCTGGGTGCTGAGGGCGCCGAGCGAGATGACCGGGTCCGGGGTCGTCGTGCCACCCGGCGGCTCGATCCGGATGACGAACACGTCGATCGTCCGGCCGTCGGGTCTGGAGCGATCCTCGAGGACGGACAAGTTGCCGCACGACACCTCGAGGACGACCTCGCTCATCACGTCATCGGGGCACGGCGTCGGCGAGAAGCTCGGCCGGAACGCCGCGACGACGCCCGCACTCGTGGCCGACGGCGCGCCACCGCTCGGGAGGGCTCCGGACGGCGACGGCGGCTGGGACGCGCAGGCCCCGATGGCGAGGCCGCTCGCCACGCCGATCGCCACGAGCCGCCGAAGGCTCGTCACGTCACGGCATCCGGGTCCAGGGCGTGGAGTCGAACAAGACCCGATCGATCGCGACAGCGACATCTCCAAGGGAATCCTTGAGCGTCTTCCATGTCAGTGTCTCGCCCTTCAGCGAGAAGCCGAATGTCGCGATCTCGGGCTGATGCGTGGCCTGGAGCACGATCGTGTGATCGTCGGGGAACGCGTACGTGCCTTCCTCGCCGACGCCCAGGTTCTTGCCGTCCTGCTCGACATAGTGGGTCCATCGCCCGCTCGCGAAGCGGACCGTAAAGCGCGCCGTGTCGCCGAATCCGGCCAGGAACCGCTTGATCTCTGGGTCGCTGGCGACCTTCGGGTCCTTCAGCATCGACGCCGCCAGCGCTCGTGTGATCACCCCGCTCACGTACTGGCCATCGGGGATCGGCGCGGAGGAAGCAGCCGGGCTTGGCGCGGTCGATGGCAGGCGCGCTCGGCGTCGCCGACGCCGTCGAGGTCGAGGGCGCAGGACTGGCGGAGGCCGGTGGCGATGGGGAGGCGCGGCGGCTGGACTCGATGCGGCCGGGGATGCGCGAGCGTCGATGAGGCCGCGCAGCCACCGAGGACCAGGGCGAGGAGGACGGCGGCCGTCGCACGTCGCTTGTTCGGATGATGTGAGCTCATCAGTCGACCCTCCGATCGGTTCATCACTGGGTGGGCACCCAAGGCATGCTCGTGAGCAACGTCCGGCGGATGGAACAGGCGTCGTCGACGGACGTGAAGCTCAAGTGACCACCGGCGAGACTCCAGACATAGGTCCCGACGGAGCCGCAGTAGTCGCTGTAGAAGAGGTCCGTCCGGAAGCGATCACCGGACAGCGAGAACGCGATCCCGGACAGGCCGTTCGCCCCTGGTGTGAACGTCGGTGGTGGCGACAGGATCGATCGCGCCGCTCGACTCGAGCCGCATCGTCCACGCGCCGGCGAGCTCGTCGCGCTTGACGGCCGGATCGGCGGCGTCCAGCGTGGCCAGGTATGTCCCGGCGATCTCGGGATATGAGGCTGGGGTCGAGGCCGAGGGCCGCCGGGACGGACGCGTCAGGCGCTCGGAATCCCCGGACCGGTGTTCGGTTGATCGCCGGGAATCGGAGGATGCACCGCGGCGATCGAGGATCGCCGCCGCGAAGGAGCACCACGGCCCCGCCGATGCCGCCGCGCCGGCTGGCCCGAGCCTCCACCGCTCCGAGATGTCGCTCGACATCGGGTTCGATCTCGGCAGCGGCGCGCTGGAGCTCATCGCGCAAGCGTCGGTCAAAGCGTCATCGTCGTCCTCGCCAAGGAGCTCGCGCAGTCGCTTGCGACCGCGATGGAGGTGGACCCGGGTTGTGGACTCGGAGCAACCGAGGATCGTCGCGACTTCGGCGACCGGCCGATCCTCGTAGTAGTGCAGGACGATGGCGGCCCGCTGCGAACCGGGCAGGTGCCGGACCGCGCCAGGGACGTCGAACCTCGAGGGCGGCGGAGGTGCCGACGGGGCGAGGTCGATGCGGACGAGCGCCCACAGCCGCTCCCGCCGGATCGATCGCATCGCGAGGCGGACGGCCACCCGTCGCACCCACGCCTGAGGTCGCTCGTAGCGTGAGATCTTCGGCCAGCTGTGGAGCAGCTGGATGAACGCGTCCTGGGTGATCTCCTCGGCACGTGACTGGTCGCGCAGCATGAGCGCGATGGTGCGCAGCACCGGTGCGAACTCGTCGCGGAAGAACGCGCTGTAGTCCAGCTCGACCTCGGTCACCCGCGAGGCCGTCCCCTTCCGATCGATGGGCGGAAACGGCCTCGATTGTGACCCGCTCGGCAACACAGACGGTCGGTGCGTGGCGGTCGCGTTCCGCGTGTCGGAACACCCAATGTCAGCTCCTGTCTCGTGAGGGAGCAAGGTCCGATCACGTACAGGCCCGGGGAGTCACGAAAGGTTTACCTGGCGGCCGTACCGCGCGTCAGGGCTGTGGTGACGGCCCCCAATCGGAGCCGTTCTCGATCAGGGCGGTGTGGCGGACGAGATGCAGGGCGCTGCCATCGCGGTTCATCTGGAACAGATCTGCGTGCCCCCTGGTCGAGGGAAAGTGGCAGAACACGAGCTGGCTACCGTCGGGCGACCAGGATGGGTGGTTGGACCCCTGGCGCCCATCCGAGGTCGGCTTGAAACCCGATGTGAGTCGGGAGACGCCCGTCCCATCAGGGTGGATCGTGTAGATGCTCTGTTCGACGCCCTGGGTGGGTTCCGCCGGCGACTGGAAGGCGATGAGATCACCGTCGGGTGACCAGGCCGGATCGTTGGCGTTGAGGTCCCACGGCGTGACCTGCCGAGCGTCTGACCCATCCATCCGGACCATGAAGATGGCCATCGGCTCGACGGGCTCCATCGTCAGGTCGGCGCGCGAGAACGCCAGCCACGTGCCATCCGGAGACCAGGTCGGGCGCACGTCCTGGGCGATGTTCCGGACGTTCTGCTGGGTGATCTGATGTGCGCCCGCGCCGTCGCTGGTCATGATCCAGAGGCCGACGTTGGCGACGTTGCCGGCCCCGTCGATGAGCGCCCGCTCGAAGGCGAGCCAGCGGCCGTCGGGCGACCATGGATCTCCCTCGACCTCCTCGTCGACGCAGGGCGTCGTGCAGCCGCCGACATCGATCTCGTGCAGACCGCTGCCGTCGATGTTGACGAGGAAGATGTGACCGGATCCGTCGGCGCCGATCCGGGTGAAGACGACTCGTCTCCCGTCAGGAGAGATCGACGGAGTCACGTCGTCGTCGCCGGAGGTCACGAGCCGCTTGAGATGCGAACCGTCCGCGTGTTCGATGTAGATCTGCCAACGGCCGGTCTGCGGGAGCGGGGACTGGAAGACGATCTGACCTGATGGGCCCGATCCGGAGCGGCCATGTGCGTCAGCCGCTCCGGCCCCGACCAAGCCGACGAGCAGCACCGTCGTGCCGATCAACGCGAAGGCCCGCGAGGTTCTCATGAGCGTCCCTCCTGGCTGGACGGGGAAGTCGTGTCGTGGCACGACGCTGTCCCCTTCGCTCATGACAGCCGTGACCGAGCCAGCAGGTTTACTTGCCAGGACGGTGACACACCCTCGTCAGACCCGCCCTACGCGCGGCGCGCAAGGCCCCACGCTTCGTTCGAGGCACCGAGCTCGACCGCCGACGCGACGTCGAGCGCGTCAGCGAGGCCAGCCGCTCGCCCCGCCTCCCACGCCACCCGGTCCACGCCGCGGTCGCCCATCAGCTCGACGGAACGGGCGCGGATCGCGGCCTCGTCATCGTCGGGGTCGACGCCCATCGCCTCGCGCGCCGCCTCGGTCGCGCCAAGGAGCGTCGCGGCCGCCCGAGCATCACCGCCTGCGGCCGTTCCGACCGCCAGCAGGTCGACGCTGTAGACGGCGAGCGGCTGGTCGCCGATCTGGAGCGCTCGCCGGGCACCCAGCAGGGCGGTCGGCGCGCACTCGCCCAGGCGGTCCTCGTAGAACATCGTCTCGGCGATGCTCGCGAGGGTCGTCGCCTCGCAGCGCGCCTGGCCGCGCCCGCGTACGAAGCTGAGGTTCTCGGCGAGCAGCGCCTCGGCCTCGGCGAACCGGCCCGTCTTGGTCGCGATGTACGCGAGGTTGAGGCGGCACGACGACATCCCGACGCCATTGTCTGCGGCGACCGCGACCTCGAAGGCCCGCCGGTAGAGCGCCTCGCTCGCCTCGTAGTCCTCGTTCATCAGCGCCGCCGAGGCCTGCTCCTTGAGCGAGGCGAACGCCTCGGTCGCGCCGCCGAGCTTGAGCGCGAGGCTGGCCGCGGCATCGGACGCCGTGACCGCCGCGCGGTGATCGCCCTGGGCGTATGCGATCGTCGCGAGCGCCGAGAGCAGCCTCCGGCGGGTGTCGTCCTCGATGTCATCGAGTGCGAGGGCCCGCTCGAGCCATGCCCGACCCTCGGCATATCGCCCGCGCCCGACCCAGTACATCCGCAGGGCCGCCGTGACATCGCGGACGAGCGTGGTGTCGCCGGTCACGAGCCCCGTCTCGACGGCCGCCCGGATGTCGTCGATGTCGGCCTCGAGCACCGAGACCGGACCCTCCTCCGGCTCGCCGGCCCGGATGAGCGCGTCCATCCGCGAGGCGAGGTCGTGGAAGTAGCGGGCGTGTCGGGCGCGGACGTCGGCCTCCTCGCCCGAGGCCGTCAGCCGCTCTGCGGCGAAGTCGGCGATCGACTCGAGCATCCCGAACCGCCGCATCGTCCCATCGCGCCGCGGCTGGACGAGGCTCTTGTCGACGAGGCCCTCGAGGACATCGACGTCGGCCTCGCAGACGGCCTCGGCGGCTTCGAGCGTCGGGCCGTCGACGAACACCGACAGGCGCCGGAACAGGACCTGCTCGTCGGGGGTGAGGAGGTCGTGGCTCCACTCGATCGTCGCCCGGAGCGTCTGCTGGCGCGGCTCGAGGTCCCGGCTGCCCTTGAGGACGTCGAGCCGGCCGGACAGCCGGTCGAGCAGCTGGTCGAGCGAGAACGTCCGCAGGCGCGCGGCTGCCAGTTCGAGCGCGAGTGGCAGGTGATCGAGGTGGGCGCAGACGTCGTCGACGGTGTCGTCGAGTCGCGTCGGCGTCGACCGGCGTGCCGAGTGCGGCGGCGCGATCGCGGAACAGGGTGGCGGCGTCGGTCGGGACGAGCGGGTCGACCATGACGAGCCGCTCCGCGGAGAGCCTCAGACGCTCTCGGCTCGTGACGAGGACGGTCAGCCGGTCCGACGTCTTGAGAAGTCTCGCGGCGACATCAGCAAGGCCGGGGAGCAGATGCTCGGCGTTGTCGAGCAGGACGAGGGCGCGGCGACCCTCGAGCCGCCTGGCGACGGCCGCCTCGAGGTCGACGCCCTCCGTCTCGCGCACCCCGAGGATGGCAG
Organism: uncultured Chloroflexia bacterium; assembly: GCA_963729175.1. GTDB lineage: Bacteria > Chloroflexota > Limnocylindria > Limnocylindrales > CSP1-4 > CAVSMY01. The sequence goes on from CAVSMY010000012.1 coordinate 15,763, forward strand.
CGAGGGCGGGTGGCACCTGCTGCGCCTCGGTCAATGGGGCGAGCGCCACCCACCACGTGCCGTCGGGGAAGTCGGGGCCTGCGTGCGCCGCGGCCTCGATCGCGAGGCGCGTCTTGCCGACGCCGCCCGGTCCGAGGAGGGTCACGAGGCGGGTCGTCGGATCTGCGATGAGCCCGGCGAGGCTTTCCACCTCCGCGTCGCGACCGAGGAACGGCGTCGGGGGCACCGGGACGTTCGACGCCGAGAGGGTCGCCAGGGGCGGGAACGTGCCCGCGCCAAGCTGGTGGATGCGGACCGGGTCTGCGAGGTCCTTGAGGCGATGCTCGCCGAGGTCCATCGTCGGGATGGCCGGGTCGGCGAGTGCCAGCGTCTCGGCCGAGATGAGGACCTGTCCGCCATGCGCCGCGGCGGCGATACGGGCCGCCCGGTGGACATCGATGCCGACGTAGCCGCCCTCGGCCTGGATCGGGCGACCGGTGTGGATGCCCATCCGGACCCGGACCGGGCCGCCGTCGAGGGCCCGCTGGGCATCGTCGGCCGCGGTCAGGCAGGCGGTGGCATCGTCGAAGGCGAAGAAGAACGCGTCGCCCTGAGTATCGACCTCGACCCCGCCGGCTCCTTCGACGGCCGTTCGGAGCGCCCGCCGATGCTCGCCGAGCGCGGCCGCGTAGGCCGTGGCGCCAAGGGCATCGAGCAGCTTCGTCGACCCCTCGACATCGGTGAACAGGAGCGTGACGGTCCCCGTGGGCAGGGTCGTCGCTCGCATCGGTCCCTCCCTCGGGCTCGCCTCGAGCCCTCCCTCGACCAGTCGAGCCGCCGACCGACATCATGCGCCCGCCGCGCCAGCCCTCGGGCGCGGCAGCGCTACGACACCCCGAGTGCCAACCTCCGTGCCCACTCGCCGGCCCAGATCGCGTGCATCGGGCAGGAGGCGGTGATCCAGGTCCCGCGTCCCGGGTGGATGACGATCGTCACGACCCGCGTCGGTAGCCGACAGTCCTGGTGGTCGCACGTCATATCCGCGGCTTCGCGAACCCGGTCGTGGATGTCCGTCAGCCAGCGCCAATAGCCGGGTGGCGTCCCAGTCCCAGCGACGGACCTGCGGTCCGGGGTCGCGGCGATCGCCGTCCAGTCCCGGTCGTCGATGCCTTGGGCGATCCCCGCGGCCAGCTGGCCGACCATCGCGCCGGCGACGGGAGCATGGGTCGGGCACGTCGCGAGCACCAGCGCCCAGCCGGTCCGGGTCGGGACGGTGAGATGGATGGGCGTCGCGGTCGGGCGGCACGTCACGACCTCGCAGCCGAGGTCCCCGGCCGCGACAAGGCGATCGCGGAACTCGATGACGGCGGGCGCGACCGGCTCGGGCCCTCGGTATGTCCATCCGCGATCCACGGCCACTGATACGTCGGGGCGCCGTCTTCCGATCTCTTCGCTCGCTTTCGGCCGCGGCGCACGGCACAGGGGTTCGCATCGTGCGAGATCGGAGTACGTCGTCGTACGCTCGGTGAGGGCCACCGCGGCCCCTGTCGGAGAACAACCCCGGTGCATCGGCGCACCACGCGTCCAGACCTCTTGACCGCGTCTCCGCCGTGGAGTCTCATCCCACAAGCGGGTCGCACAGCGCCGCGCGGGGCGCTCGAAGCTCGACCCGAGGAGGGTGCTCGATGCCGGCGATGCGGACGATCCGGGCGTTGGAGGCGGCGGTCGTCGTCCTGCTGCTGATCGCTCTGGCAAGCCCCGTGGTCGGACGTGGACCCGGCCGTCTCATCGGCCGCTGCCGCCAAGGCGGCCCACGATCGGGTCGTCGCCTTCTGGACTCCTGAGCGGATGAAGGCAGCGAAGCCGCGCGACATGGTCCTCGCCGGATCCGGCCTCAGCGCGCAGAAGCTCGCGGTGCCCCAGGCAAAGGCGCCGGCGGCGCCGACGGTCTCGGTGACCGGCGCGTCGTGGAACAAGGGCGGCCTCGTCCTCAAGGCGTCTGGCGTGGTCTTCTTCTCGTTCGGCACGGGCAACTACATCTGCTCCGGCTCGGTGGTGAACGACATCGACACGAACACATCGCTCGTTCTCACCGCCGGGCACTGCGTCTACGACTTCGCGACCAGGTGGGCGACGCAACTGGATGTTCATCCCGGAGTTCGACGCCGGCGGGTCGTACTGGGACTGCTCGACCACGAAATGGGGTTGCTGGACCGCGACCGAGCTCGTCGCCCACCAGAGCTTCATCAACGCCGGCAGCTACAACACGACGGCGACCCGTTACGACTACGCATTCGGGGTGGTCGGCGCCGGTGGCAAGGGCAATACCCAGCTCGACGCGACGGTCGGCTCGTTCCCGATCGCGTTCAGCGGCGTCAGTGCGAACGCCCAGATGTACGCGTTCGGATATCCGGCCGGGGCGCCGTACAACGGCACGGACCTGATCTACTGCGCCGGGAAGATCGCGGCCGACTTCTTCAACGCGAACCAGACCTGGGGGATGGTCTGCAACATGACCGGCGGCGCATCGGGCGGGCCGTGGTTCTCGGGCTTCAACGAGGCGACCGGCAGCGGCACGCTCGGCGTCACTGAACTCGTACCGCTACTCGTTCAGCAACCGGATGTACGGTCCGAAGTTCACGAGCGCGACCCAGGACGTCTACACCGAGGCGAGCACGACGACCGATCTCGCGACGGTGATCAGCCACCCGCAGTAGCTCGCGGCGCCCCGGCCGGCGCGAGCCGGTCGGACCGGGCCGGGAGCATCTGGGCGCGCTGGTCCGCTGGTCGGGCGCGCCGGCCCGGCGGTCGTTCTCCATCGGTGGCCGCTGGGTGGACCTACCGTCGATCGAGCGGGCGACGCTCGCCGGCCGCTCTCGGACCGGAGCTCCTCCGGCGATCATCGGTCCAGCGAGCGGACCAACGGTCGGAGGACGGCTGGATCGGGCCGGCCCACAGCCGTTCGTTCGAAGGTAGGCCCGCTGGGTGGACATGCCCGCCAGGTGGCCCACAAGCCGGCCCGTCAGCCGAGCCCGCATGCCCCTGGTCGATGACGCCCGCCGGCTCGCGGTGATCCTTCGTAGTGCCCGTGGCTCCGAGGCGACATACCGTCGTCTCCGACCGATGGCCGGTCAGTGGTCACAGGGGGCCCGGCAATAGTTGACTCCGAGGAGCTCGCCATCGAATGGGTCGACATAGGCGATCACCCATTCGCGAGGCACCCAGAACAGCTCGATCGTCCAGCTGGGTCGCTTGGGGACGATCCCTTCGCCGAGACCGGCCTGGAGAAAGAGGTCGCCGCCCCAGGTCGACTCCGGGCGCTCCCCGAGCCACTGGCGGAATCCCACGTTCGCCAGGAGCACGTCGATCGCCTGACCCGCGCTCAGGAGTGGAGGGCCAGCACCGGCGATCTCCAGGTGACCGTCGATCCACAGGAATGACTCCGTCACGGTCACTCCGGCGCCCGGGCGTGGGCCAGTGGTCGGGCTCGGCTGGACCGGGTGATGGAGGACCTTGTCATACGCGACGAGGATGCGGAACGCAACGCGTCCATCCATCGCCGGGACTCCACTCACGATCTCGGCCGGCCACGTCAGGGTCACTGCGACGTCGCCGCCCGGGGCGACGATCTCTTGGGCCGACGGGTCGATGCAAAGGGGAGTCTCCGCGTGCGTCGTGACCGGATCGGAGACGGTCTGCCCATCGGGGACGTACCCCTTGGTCAGCTCGTATGTCTTGAAGGCGCCCTCGACCCCAGGCCATTCGGCGCCCGACGGGATGTCCGGGAGCGGCACCGCGACATCGAGCGACGGGTACTCGCAGCCCCACTCCAGGGTGGCGGGTGTCGAGCGGTAATTCGTCACGACCAGGCGGACGTCGACGTTGCCACCGGGTTCGACAACGTCCGTCGAGAGGGTCGCCGCCAGGCTCAAGCCGTCCTGGTTCTTCTGGAACTTGCTCGTCGCCGCGGGGCCCGTTGGATCGCTCGAGCGCTCTGGGACGGAGGCGCCATGGATCGAGGGAGACGCTGCCACCGTGCACGCGCCGACCTCGATCGCCACGACGAGCGCGAGAAGCCATCCCGTGGGGCGAGGCGTCCAGAGGGTCCCCATCGGTGCAGCGTAGCCGCGCCTCCGGTCGATGTCAGGCGGGATCCCTCGCGATCGCCCGGTCCGTCGCCCGTCGAACGACGTCACGACGACCCGGTCGGGATCCCAACCTCCGCGTGCCATGCGTTGATGGGCATCGGCAACACAGGTGTCTGCCTGCGATGGTGGATCGCTGAGAGCGAAGAGCGCCAAGGCGCGAAGGGCCGGCCTCGGACCGCCGCCCTGGCGGGCCAGTCCGGTAGCATCGGGGCCGCGATGACGACGACCCCGGACGACACGCTCCCGACGCCGGCGCCCGGGCTCGCGGGGGTCATGGAGGCGGAGCCGCCCCGCTTCAGCCCGGAGCAGGGGAGGGCGTTCGTCGCGGAACGGTGGGGCATCGACGGGACGCCGAGCCTCCTCGTGTCGGAGCGCGACCAGAACATCCGGATCGACGCGTCTGACGGCACGTCGTGGGTCCTGAAGATCTCGAACGCGATCGAGGAACCCTCGGTCGTCGACATGGAGGTCCAGGCGGTCCTCCACGTCTCGCGGGTCGACCCGAGCCTGCCCGTCGCCGTCACCCGACCGACCCTCGACGGGAGCCACGTGACGACGGTCCGCGACGACCGCGGCACGGAGCATCTCGCCCGCCTCATCCCGCTCCTCCCCGGCCGCCACGGCGATCCCGAGGGCTGACGCCGGAGGCGCTCGAGGGGTTCGGGGAGATCGCTCGCCCGCCTCGGCCGCGCCCTGCGGGGCTTCTTCCACCCGTCGGCGGGCCGACCGATCGCCTGGGACCTCCGGCACCTCGACGACCTCGTCGCGAACGTGGAGCTGATCGACGACCGCCATCGGTCGCGCGACCGTCGACCGGGTCCTCGCCCGCTGGGACGACCGGATCCGCCCGGGACTCGAGAGCCTTCGCGCCCAGGTCATCCACAACGACCTGACGATCGACAACACGCTCCTCGACGACTCGCGGCCGCGTGACCGCGATCATCGACTTCGGCGACATGGCCCACACCGCGCTCGTCTTCGACCTGCCGGCCGCGCTCCAGACGCTGCTCGAGGGTCGCGACGACACGTTCGAGGCGGCCGAGCGGGTCATCGCCGGCTACGTCCGGGTCACCCGGCTCGAGCCCGAGGAAGCCGCGATCCAGGCCGACCTCCTCGCCGGCGCGCCTGGTCCAGACGGTCCTCATCTCGGCCTGGCGGACCCGCCGCTACCCCGACAACGCGTACATCCGAGGCTGGGACGCTGGCGCGTGGGACATCCTCGCGCGGCTCGAGTCGGTCGGGCTCGACGCGGCGAACCGGCGTCTCGAGGTCGCCGCGATGGGTGGCCGGTCGCGCGCCACGGTCCCGAGCGACCAGCTGCTCGCGCGCCGACGGCGGGTGATGGGCTCGGCCCTGTCCCCGCTGACGTACGAGCGGCCGCTCCACATCGTCCGTGGCGAGGGCGTCTGGCTGTTCGACGCCGACGGCCGCGCCTACCTCGACGCGTACAACAACGTGCCGGTCGTCGGGCATTCGCATCCGCGGGTCGTCGAGGCGATCGCCCGCCAGGCCGCGATCCTCAACACCAACACCCGCTATCTCCACGAGTCGGTCGTCGAGCTCTCCGAGCGGCTCATCGCGACGGTCCCGGCCGGCCTCGACACGGTGATGTTCGTGAACTCCGGGACCGAGGCGAACGACCTCGCCTGGCGGCTCGCGACGACGGTGACCGGCGGCTCCGGCGGGATCGTCACGGACTACGCCTACCACGGGGTCAGCACCGCGATCTCGGGCCTGTCGCCCGAGACCTGGGCGCATGTCGAGCGTCCGGAGTGGGTCGAGACCTTCGAGCCGCCGGACGTCGCTGCGCGGTCGAGCCGTCGACAGCGCGCAGCCTCGAGAGCGCGATCGAGCGGTTGATCCGCGCCGGTCTGCCGCCCGCCGCGGTCTACCTCGACGCGGCCTTCACGAGCGACGGCATCTTCGCGCCGGGCGGGGCGTATCTCGCGCGGGCTGGCCGAGACGGCCCAGGATGCCGGCGCCGTGTGGGTCGCCGACGAGGTCCAGGGCGGCTACGGCCGGACCGGCGACGGCCCGTGGAGCTTCTCGGCCTCGGGGCTCGTGCCCGATGTCGTGACCCTCGGCAAGCCGATGGGCAACGGCCATCCGGTGGCGGCGGTCATCACGCGGTCCGACATCGTCGACCGGTTCGCCGAGACGACCGAGTTCTTCTCGACGTTCGGCGGCAACCCGGTCGCCTGTGCCGCGGCGCTGGCGGTGCTCGACGTCCTCGCGGATGAGGGCCTCCGGGAGAACGCCGCCGCGGTGGGCGGGACCCTCGTCGCGGAGCTCCGTTCGCTCGCGAGCGCGCCATCCGGCGATCGCCGAGGTCCGCGGGCGCGGGCTGATGATCGGCGTCGACCTCGCTCGCGAGGATCTCTCGCCCGACGGCATCCTGGCGTCGCAAGGTCCAGAACGGCATGCGCGAGCGCGGCGTCCTCGTCGGCACGACCGGCCGCTTCTCGAACGTCCTCAAGGTTCGGCCGCCGCTGTGCGTCACCGCCGCGCAGGCCCGGCTGATCGTGTCGACCTTGGACGAGTCGCTGACCGCCGTCGGCGCCTGAGTGCCGCCTGCGCGTGAGTGCCGCCTGCGCTTGAGCGCGCCCTCGACGAAGAGGGAGCGGTCATCGCAAAGCCTGGCCTCCCGTTCCCGACTCCGGGGAACACCCCCATCACCGATGCCCATCAACGCATGTCGTCGGCTCGCCGGGACCCTCACTGCGCCCGGCGTCACTCACGCCACTTCACGGTCGACTGCGAGTGCATCGCGTGATCAGCCGGGGATGAGCGCCATCGTGTCTGATGACCCGATGTCAGAGGCACGCCGGTCAACGAGTGCAGAGGCCGCCATCCTCGAGTCGATCGGCAAGCAGGTCGCGGCGGGCCGACATGATGTCGCCGCGACCCAGCGACACCTCGCGCGCGTGGTCGGCGTGTCGCAGTCGACGATCTCGCGACTGGAGCACGGCCAGAGAGCCGTGTCGATCTTCACCCTGTACCGGATCGCAGCCGCACTCGGTGGCCTGAGACTCGGTGCCGACGACGCTGTCGGACGCGGCCGTCTCCGCTCCTGGTTCTAGTGCCGCGGGTCTGACCACATGCGCTGATGGGCATCGCGGCCAGGGCTGATGCTGTGATGCGGCATCGCAGTCAACAGTGGTCGCCGCTCCCCGCCGTTCGCCTGGCTTCGCTCGTCCAGCTCGGCGGCGGCGAGCGGCGGCGAATGGGCCAGGCGCGGCCAGCAGCCGCCCACCAGGCGCGGCCAGCAGCCCACCAGGCGCGGCCAGCCGCCCACCAGGCGCAGTCGCGCCACTAGACTCGCGCGGTGACCGCGCCCACCGCGCCCACCGTCATCCGCGTCGGGCGACTGCTCGATGTCGAGTCGGGCGAGATGCTCGACGGCCGCGACCTTGTCCTCGAGGGCGACCGGGTCGCCGCCGTGGGGCCGGCATCGACGGATCGCGTGCCCACGATCGACCTCGGCGGTCTGACCGCCGTGCCGGGCCTCATCGATTGCCATTCGCACCTGGTCGGCGAGCTCGAGGTCGCGGGGATCGCCGCCTCGACCACGAGTGCCGCCGAGGAGGCGATGACGGGCGTCCGGAATGCCCACACGACCCTCCGCGGCGGCTTCACCACCGTCCGCGACGTCGGGACCTATCGGGCGTTCGTCGACTGCGCGTTGCGCGACGCGATCGAGCGCGGCTGGACCCCGGGGCCGCGGATGCAGTGCGCCGGCGGGTACGTGACGACGGTCGGTGGCGGCGGCGCGGTGACCGGGCTCGGGCCCGGGATCGAGCTGCCCGAGGATCTGCGGATCGGTGAGGTCCGCGACGAGACCGACGTCAGGCTCGCCGTCCATCGACTCCTGACCGGTGGCGCCGACTTCATCAAGGTCATCGCGACCGGTGCCGTCCTGACCCGCGGCACCGACCCGGGGGCGCGTGAGCTGACGGAAGGTCAGATCCGGACGGCGGTCGAGACGGCGGCCGAGTTCGGGACCCATGTCGCCGCCCACGCCCACGGCACGGCCGGGATCATCACCGCGGCGCGCGCCGGCGTTCGGAGCATCGAGCACGGCTCGCTGCTCGATGACGTCGGGCATCGAGGCGATGCTCGAGCACGGCACCTATCTCGTGGCCGACATCTACGACGGCGACCACATCGCGGTCGCGGGCCGGGCGATGGGCTGGCCGGAGGAGACCCTCCGCAAGAACGAGCTGACGACCGACGCCCAGCGCGACGGGTTCCGCAAGGCGCTCGCGGCCGGGGTCCGCATCGCGTACGGGACCGACAGCGGCGTCTATCCGCACGCCGACGTGGCGCGGCAGCTCTCCTACTACGGTCCGCTTCGGCCTGTCGCCGCTCTCGACGATCCGCGCGCGCCACGATCTGGGCCGCCGAGCTCATGGGCTGGCGTGACCGAGTCGGCAGCCTCGCACCGGGTCGGTTCGCCGACCTCGTCGCGGTCGATGGCGACCCGCTCGCCGACGTCTCGATCTTCGAGCGGCCGAGCGTCGTCGTGAAGGGCGGCGAGGTCGTCCGGGACGAACGCCGGGCGCCTCGGGGTACCTCCGAGCGGTTGACCCGCCTCGCCCGATGGCCGACCATCGGGCGATGAAGAGACGCCTCGTCGCGCTCCTGGCCGTCGGTCTGGCGGCCATCGCCGGACTCTCGGTGCCGGCCTCTCGACCCGCCACGGCCTACAGCCCCTCGAAGGTCAACCTGAGCCTGGCGCTCGTGGCATCGGGTCTGTCGCAACCGGTCCTCGTGACCAACGCGGGCGACGGCACGAACCGCCTGTTCATCGTGGAGAAGACCGGGAAGATCCGGATCATGAAGAACGGGGTGCTGCTCGCGAAGCCGTTCCTCGACCTGAGCGCGGCGGTCTCGAAGGGCAGCGAGCAGGGCGTCCTCGGTCTCGCGTTCCACCCCGACTACGAGCACAACCGGCGCCTCTTCGTCAGCTACACCGACGTGAACGGCGACAGCCGGATCAACGAGTACCACGCCATCGGCGACGAACCCCGACGTCGTCCAGACGGGCTTCCTCGTCCTCAAGGTCGACCAGCCATACGACAACCACAACGGCGGCAACATCGCCTTCGGTCCCGACGGCTACCTGTACATCGGCTTCGGCGACGGCGGGTCCGGCGGCGATCCCGGCAACCGGGCCCAGAACCTGAACACCCTGCTCGGCAAGATGCTTCGCATCGACATCAACGGCAACTCGTCCGCCAAGCCGTACAAGAGCCCACCGACGAACCCGTACGTCGGCAAGGCCGGCCTCGACCAGATCTGGGCGTGGGGACTGCGCAACCCCTGGCGATGGTCGTTCGACCGCCTGTACCGGCACGCTCTGGATCGGCGACGTCGGCCAGGAGCGATACGAGGAGATCGACCGCTCGGCCAAGGTGTCGACCGGCGCGGGACGGGGCGCGAACTACGGCTGGAAGGTCTACGAGGGCCGCCACTGCTACTCGCCGTCGTCGGGCTGCTCGCTGCCGGGCTCCACGTTACCGATCGTCGAGTACGCCCACGCCGGGACGAGTCGCTGCGCCGTCACGGGCGGCTTCGTCTATCGCGGCAAGGTCTACCCCGACATGATGGGCGTGTACTTCTTCGCCGATTACTGCACCGGCGAGATCTGGGCGATCGATGCGGCATCGACGAAGCTCGTGACCCCGATCCGCGAGCTCGATACGTCATTGCAGATCAGCTCGTTCGGCGAGGACGAGAAGGGCGAGCTCTACGTGGTCGACCTCAACGGGCGGGTCTACCACATCCGCGACAGCTGATCGGCGGCCCGCGCGGGCGGACCGTGTCGGTGCCGCGTGGGCGGGCCACGCGGGCGCGCGCCAGCGCGGGCGGGCGGTGTGGGTGCGCCGCTTGGGTGCGCCGCGTGGGCGGGCCGCGTGGGCGGGCCGCGCGGGGACCGTTGGCGGCGATGCCCATCAGCGCATATCGCGATGGCGCGAGCGCGATGTCGCGGCCACGGCCGACCGCACCCAAGGGATCATTCGGCGCTCACCGGCGCGATCTCCGAAGGCCCATGCGGGCGATGCACTGATGGGCATCAGCATCGGGGGTCATCCCTTGACACCGCAGCTCGGGAGTGATGCCTCGACACCGCAGCTCGGCCGACGAACGCCGCCTGGAGCGCTAGCGCGCGACCGCGAAGAGCCGTCGACTGCCCGACACGCCGCGCAGCTCCACTTCGCCGCGATCCTCGAACCGGAGCGTCGAGCCGATCGCCAGCTGACGCGTGAGCTCCGAGGTGAGGACCTCGGACGGGCCGGCGAGGGCCATGATCCGGGCCGCCTCGTGGACGGCGATGCCTCGCAGATCCGAGGACGGATCCGACGTCACGAGCTCGACCTCGCCGGTGTGCACCCCGACCCGGACCCGCAGCCCGAGCTTCTCGGCGGCCTCGCAGATCGCGACCCCGGCCTCCAAGGCCCGGGCCGCCCCGTCGAACCGGGCGAGGAGCCCGTCACCGGTCGTCGTCACGATCCGGCCCCGATACCGCTCGATCTCGTTCCGCAGGACGTAGTCGTGCTGGCCGAGGAGGACCTTCCAGGCGCGGTCGCCCATCTTCCCGGCGATCTCGGTCGAGCCGACGATATCGGTGAAGACGAGCGTCGTGAGGACCCGTTCGCCCGAGGACGGCTGGCCGAACTCGGACATCTGATTGCTCATGTCGACCATGACGACCGGCTCGTCGCCGATCGTCCAGCCATCGTGCCCGGGCGTGATGTCGTAGACGTCGCCGACCAGGTAGTCGACCCGCTGCCCGTTCGGGTACTCGATCCCCAGACCGCCCGAGATGATCAGCCCGCGGTGGTGGACCATGCACTGGTCGGTCCCGACCACCGGCTTGATGTCCTTGGACCAGTGCCAGCCTGGCTGGGCGGTCGCCCGAGCGAGGGTCAGCTCGCCGAGCTGGACGAACTCGATCGTCATGTTCGGCAGGTCGCGCCGATCGCTCGGCGCGGAGAACGACGACTTCCAGACGAGATCGCGCTCGGACACCATGCGGGGAGTATGCCGGGCTTGGGTCATCTCCGGCGCCGCTCCTGTGGCGGGCGACGCCTCATACTGCCGGCCCATGACCCGCGAGGAGGATCGATGACTCGAGCGATCGTCGCGCTGTTCGCCGCGGCCGTGTTGGTCACCGCGTGTGGCGGCAGCGCAAGCCCTGCCTCCTCGCCGTCGACCGCCGCTTCGGGAGCTGCCTCCGCCCAGCCGTCTGCCCCAGCATCGGCGAGCCCGGCCGCGAGCGCGCCGTCGTCGGTCGCCGCCAGTCCGACGCCGAGCGCGGCGACGAACCCGAGTGCCGCCGCATCCGGAGCTGGGTGCATGCCCGCGGCGGTCAAGAAGCTGCTGCTCGACAACCTGACGAAGCTCGACACGCTCACCCCGGCGCAGCGGACGCTGATCGTCGGCGCGCTCCTGGCGTATCAGTTCTCGCCCGGCTCGGACGGCGAGACGTGGCGCGATGCCCTGGTCGACTCGATCCAGAACGGCCACCTCGATACCGCCGGGCTGGCCGCGATCGCGATCGCCAACGGCACGGTGGTGCTCCAGGCCTGTTCGTAGCGGTCTCGGCGAGGGTCGTCCCCCTCAGCTCCTGGACGACTCCCCGAGCAGCGCGAGCGTCCGGGGGTCCTCGCGACCGTCGAACAGATGCGCGAGCACGTCACGGAAGACCGGCTCGGCCGGTGCCGCGCGGGCGAACAGCGTCATCGACGACCGCAGCTTCATCCCGTCGATCGAGCCCAGGATCGCCTCGGCCGATCGACCTTCGACGGCGAGCACGAGCCCGGAGCACTCGCGCAGCCGCGGCCCGAGCACGGGATCGGCGAGATACGCGACGGCCTCCGAGAGGTCCGCGAGCGCGTAGAACCGTGACGTCGAGCTCTGTCCGAGCCCGGCGATCTGCGGGAAGACGAACCACATCCAATGGCTCACCTTGCGCCCGCCGCGGAGCTCGGCGAGAACGGCGTCGTAGACGCCGCGCTGTGCCTCGACGAACCGGGAGAGATCGGCGGTCACGCCACCAGTGTGCCGCCGAGCGCCTGATGGCCCCGTCAGCTCGGGTCTGCGACGACCGCCTCGTCCACGTCCGACGGTCGTGCGGCGTCCCTCGCCAGCTTGAACAGCACGGCCGACTGGTCGAGTCGCAGCCGCGCTGCGTCCTGCCAATCGCTGCGACGCACAGCGCTCTCGAATGCTTCGTCGACGGCGGCGATGTACAGCGCCCGTGCGGCCGCCACCTTCGCCTCGGATGCCTCGTCGCGGGTGATCCGCTTGACCTTGTCGGCGGTCGCCCCGTGACTGGCTGCGAGCTCCAGCCAGTAGTCGCGCACGACCGCCTGGGCCGCGACCTCGGCGAGCCGTGCCTGCTCCGCCTCGAAGAACGGCAACGAGGCTTCGGTGAGGTAGACCGTCCGGGCGCCGACATGCTCGACGATGATCCGGTTGTGGCAACGCGCGCAACGCTTCGTGGCGGTCGGCGCCGGATCCTGGACGGTGGCGCAGTACGGGCAGTAGACCTCGACCACCGTTGCCGCCTCCCCGACCACCGCTGCCGCCTCGCTGACCGCCTCGGCCGAGTCGCTCGGCGGGGTCGCGAACGCCTCGTCGTTCATGTCCGCGTCGTCGACCGGGCCTGCGTCGTCGACCGGGACCGTGTCGGTCGATCCGGCGGGGAACAGCGCGACCTGGGCCGGCTCCTCGAGGGCGCCTGTCGTCGCGGGGACGATGGAGACCTCGTCGGGGGCGCGCCCGTTGGAGGCAGGCTGGGTGCCGTACGAACCGATGACGAAGACCCGCTGACGCGCCATCCCGAGTTCGGTCGACTCGGTCGAGTCGGACTGGGCCGCCTCCGTGACGCCGTTGTTCATGTCGTCGTGCGCGTCGATCACCCTCGCCGCCTCCTCGTCATCCACTGTCGTCCAAGCGATCACATCGATGCCGTCGGCCGAGCCTTCGACCGGATCCTTGTCCTCGACCGATCCGTCCGCCCCCACCTCGTCGGTCTCGAGCTCGTCCGGCCATCCGGCCGAGGGGTCGGAGATCCGCGCCAGCCGCTGGAGCGACCGCACGCGTGCGAGCTCGACCTCTGCATCGTCGACGTCCGAGCGCTTCAACAGCCGCTCGATGCCATTCGCCACGTCAGACCCCTCGCGGAGAGGCACGCCCCCAAGCCCCGCGACGATCCCTCCGGTCGACGCGGTCGCGTGCCCCCGGCCCTCCAAGGCCCTTGGGGTCGTGAACCTAGCATCGCGGACCGCCGAACGGTGCATCGGGAAGGGTGCGTAGTCGGGAAACGGGTGCGTGGCGGCACCACGGCGGTCCTGCGCGGCGCGCGGCCGAAGCCGGCGGGTCGAAGCCGGCGCGGCCGAAGCCGGCGCGGCGCGCGGCCGAAGGAGGACCGGCGCGAGTGATGCCCATCGACGCATGCCGTCGGATCCGGTTGACCCGTTTCGGCAGCACCGGTCCTCTAGGACGGTGATGGATCGAGAACGGACGGTCGGCGGGTCGACGGGGGGAGATCCCACGGAGGGCGCTGCTCGCGCGATGCGCGAGCAGGGCATCATCCCGTGGCGATGATCGGTCGACGCCGCCGCGCCGTCCCCGACCCAGAGGTCGATCCGGGCGTGGGCGGCGTGGTAGGGGCCAGGGCCGACACCGACGCAATGCCGGCGGCACAGACGGCTGCGCTCTCCGATGCCGCGCTGGCCGAGCTCGTCGAGACGCACTACGACCGCCTGCTCCGCCTGGCCCGGCTGATCTGTCGCGATGCGGCCGATGCAGCGGACGCGGTCCAGGTCGGGCTCGAGCAGGCCTGGCGGCGGCGCGCGACGCTCCGGGACGACGCGGCCGGGCGGGCGTGGCTCGACCGGATCGTGGCCCGCGAAGCGGTCCGGGTCTCGAGGTCTCGTCGCTCCTGGCTCGCCCGGATCCGCTCGACCGATGGCGCGGTCGCCTGGCTCGAGCCGCGCGACCCTGGCGCGGGACCGAACCCCGGCTGGCTCGCGCTCCGCGATGCCTTCGAGCGGCTGTCACCCGAGCAGCGCGCGGTCGTCGCGCTCCATCTCCATCTCGGTTATCCGGTCGCGGAGACTGCGGAGCTCGTCGGGGCGCCCGTCGAGACGGTCCGCTCGCGACTTCGACTGGCCCGCGAACGATTGCGCCGCGACCTTCGGGAGGACGAGCAGTGAGCGGCCCGACGCCTCGCCTCAGCACGATGTCCGACGAGCGGTTCGATGCCGAGGTCAGCGCTTTCCTCGCCTGGCACTCGACCGAGCTCGCCGGGGCGCCGTCCCTTGGCGAGATGACCGCCCGGGTGCGAGGCCGCGTGGGTGCGGCCCCTCGGACGCTCCTCGGCGTCGACGCGCGGCTGTTCGCATGGCTCGGCGTCGCAGCCGCGCTCGCGATCCTGGCCATCGCGGCCTACGTGCTGAGTCAGCCGCCGAGGCCGATCATCGGAAATGGCCCGATCCTCATCGCCGGCGTCGCCTACGACCCGGTCGATGGGACGACCGCAGCAGGCTGCCGGCTCTGCGGAGCGAGCGTGCCGACCTGGTCGGCGGACGGCTCGAGCTACGCGGTCGCGTCGGGCCGGCAGATCCTCGTCGTCGATACCGCGACCGAGGCGACGCGGGCGGTCGTGCCGTGCTCGGGCTGCGACCCGATGTTTGGCTCGTTCGACCTGTCGTCGGATGGATCACGTCTGGCATTCGTCGAGCAAGGCGATCTTGTCGTCGCCGATGTCGCGACCGGGGCTCGCACCGTCCTGCGGCGGACCGGTGGCGGGATCGTGCCTCGGTCCCCGTCCTTCTCTCCCGATGGCAGCCAGGTCGCCTTCGTCACGGCCGGCATCTACATCGCGCCGACCGACGGCTCCGCAGCGCCGACGTCGGTCCTCGACGACCCCGGGATCCTCTCGGTAGCCTGGTCGCCCGACGGCTTGAAGCTCGCGCTCGAGACCGATCCCGAGATCCCGTCGAGCGGGAGTGGGGCCGGAGGCGGGAGCGGAGATCCGTTCACCTTCCAGTCGTGGCTGCTCGATCTCGCCAGTGGCCAGCGACGCCTCCTGTGGGAGCGGCACGGCTGTTGCGTCGGCGCGCCGGCCGGTCAGGCGTGGTCGCCCGATGGGACGAAGCTCGTGATCGACTCGATCCCGAACCCGAACGTCTGGATCGTCGACGCCACGACCGGCGAAGCCCGAAGCCTCACGACGGCCGTCGGGGCCATCCCCGCCTGGCAGCCTGTGGTGCTCGCTCGAGCGCCGGCATCGACCCCGACGCCAACGCCGAGCGATCCGGCCGCGGCGATCGACGCCTGTGGAGCGATGTCCGTGACCGCTCCGACCGAGCCCGCGGAACCGCCGGCGGCATGGCGCTACGAGGGCGCGCCTGACGGCGTCGTCATCGCCTCGTCGGTGACGGGTCCGGATGGGGACACGCCGCGACTCTGGGTCGGCGGTCGCGACGGATCGACGTTCCGTGCGTTCGCCGATGTCCACGTCCCCGATGGCATGGAGGTCGCCGTCGCGCCCGAGTCGATCACCGCCGACGGGGACGCGGTCGTCGTGTCGGTGTCGGTCGTGGTGCCCGCGACGCCGCGAGCCGATTGCCAAGGGCTGTGGCGGATCTCGACGAGCGACGGGGCCGCCGAGCGGCTGACGTCCGGTGGGCCCTCTCGCTACGCCCGGATCCACGATGCGTCGAGCGATGGCCGGACGATCGTCTATACGCTTGCCGACCAGAGCGGCGACGGGACGGTGACGGAGCTGCGGATCCGCGACGCGACCGGGGATCGGTCGCTCGGCGAGGCTCCGTGCGGCACCGAAGAGCAGCCGACGTCCGTGATGCGGGACCCCGATGGCTCGCGGATCGCCTTCCTGTGCGTCTACTCCACGACCACCGGCTCGAACGCGATCGTCGTCGTCGACCCGCTGACCGGGGAGCGGCGGTCGTTCCTCGTACCAGGCGGCCTCGACGATCCGGCTGCGATCGCCTGGCCGTCGGGGCCACCGGCCGACGGGCGGATCCTCCTGCTGTCGTATGCCCACCTCGACGACGTCTCGGCGGTCGTCGTCGACGCGATCGATCCCGGGACCGGCGCCACGACGCGCATCGGCTCATGGCCATCATTGAACCCCGGCGACGGGAGCGTGCCCGCGATCGAGATGGACCAGCCGTTCTCGCCCGATGGGCGGAGGTTCATCGTCCGAAACGGACCCGAGCCCGACGACGTCGGGGCGATGCCGACCGACTACGTCATCGACCTCGTCACCGGCTCGATACGACCGCTCCGCCTCGATGATCCCGTCGCGGAGGCCATCGCGTGGACGACCGACGGGGCCGTCGTCATGACATCCGGATCGTCGGGCTACGCCGGCCGCGTCCGATACGATCCGGCGACCGGCGCGACGACCCACCTCGGGACGTTCGACGGCCCCGCGATCTGGCGGGTGCCGTAGACCACTGGCTCCGCCGGGCTCCGCCGGGCTTCGCCGGGCTCCGCCGGGCTTCGCCGGGCTCCGCCGGGCTCCGCCGGGAGAAGCTCCTTCAAAGCGATGCCCATCAGCGCATCACGCCGATCGGCCGGGCGGCTGGGGCGCCGCGGTGATCCTGCCGCAGTTCGCCGGGCCGAGAGATGCGTCGATGGGCATCAGCCGGCGAGGTGCTCTCGCCCGCCGCGCACGCGGCACCCGCGGCCGCGGCTCGCGGCGCTAGCGCCGCGAGCGCCGCGCGGCACGAGCGTCAGCGGACGATCGTCGCGACCCCGACCATGCCATAGGCCTCGTGGCCCGGCAGGTGGCAGATGTACTGGAGCTGCCCCTCGGTCGTGAAGGTGATCGTCGTCTCGCGCGTCTCGAGGGCCGGGATGGAGACTTCGGTCGGGCGGGAGGCGTGCCAGGGCTCGGTCCCGAGGCGGTGCCGCTCGTGGACGGCGGCGTCGCCGATGATCCACTCGTGGTCGATCGGATCCTCGTTCCGGATGACGATCGTCACGGGTCGCCCGAGCGGGACGGTGATCGCCGAGGGGTTGTAGTGCGAGTCCTTGATCGTGATGACGATCGGGCCGGTGCTGGCGGCCGAGACGACCGCGACCACGAGGGTCGCGCCCGCCACGGCCGCCGCGACGGCCAGCCCGAGCCGCCGTCGATCGAACATCAGGCCGGGTTCGCTGCGCGTGGCGTGGCCATCCGGCCGAGCATCGTCGCTCCGGCGATGACGATCACGACGAGGAGGAGCATCGCTGCGAGGTCGGTCGGGCGCATCCCGAGGATCAGCCCGGCGGGTTCCAGCCCGGCCCACAGTCGCGACGGCACGCCCTGGCCGCTCGCGTCGATCGCGAGGTCGCCCGAGATGTCGCCCGCCGGGCCGTCGATCGAGACCTTCGTCAGCCAGCCGGCCGTCGGGACCCAGCTCATGTCGCGGTCGGTCCGCAGATCCGTGAGGAGCTGGTCGCTGGCCGCTTCGCTGTGGGTGACCCGGACGCCGCCGGTCGTGCCCGGGAGGAGGGTCGGCACGTTGTCGGTGAGGAGGTAGACGTCGGCCTGGACCTGCTCCGAAGCCGTCTTGCCGAGGGCGAGGATCCGCAGCGGGACCCACGGGTTCTGCGTCGGGATGATCACGTGGATCGGCGTCCCGTCTCCGACCTGCTGACCGCGGGCCTTCGCCGCATCGGCGTCGAACCGCGCCGCCAGGAAGATCGGCGAGCGCGAGGCGTAGTAGGACAGCATCTCGGGCGCGTCGGGCGGCAGTCGGAAGCCGTGGTCACGGGCCCACAGGCCGACCTCGTCGCCGCCACCCTTGAGGACCGTGATCTCGAGTGCGTCGATCTTCGTCTCGAGCAGGACCTGGGCCGCGTCCGGCGCGGCGGCGGCCGAGGCACCGAGCGCGAAGAACGCCTCGCGCGGCGGATCCGTCTCCCGGATCAGTCTCTGTAGGGTCCAGTCGCCGCCCTTCACGACGTCGGTCGGGACGCCGGGGAGGGGGATGATCGAGCCGAACTCGCCGGTGCCGCCGGCGAACTCGAAGCTCGTCACATAGTGCTCGACGCCGTCGTGGTAGCCCGCGAGCGTCGTCGTCCGAAGGAGCTGGACCGCTCCGTTCGGGCCGATCAGACCGCCGCATGCAAGGGTGGGTCCGGCGACCGCCAGGACCACCAGGGTCGCGCCCCCCAGGGCGCCGATCAACCGTCGAAGCATCGTCCGCCGAAGGTGCCGCATCGCTCGGCCTCCCGTTCCGTCGCTCCCCGCTGAGTCCCCAGCGCGGGGGATGGCGGCGAGACGCCGGCCGCGGCGGATGGGTTCCCCCGCCCTCCGCGGTCTCGCGCAAAGTCGCCATGAGAAGTCCTGGGGCCCCGCGTTCGGGGCCTGCGCGTGGGCGCGCCGGGTGTCGCCCCGCTACAAGAAGACTTGCCGCCGCGAATGCAGAACTCTCGCCCTCGGAATGCTCGGGTGGGATCGAGACGCGAGGCGGAGGGATCGGGCCACCTGCGGGGCCAAGAACCTGCCACGGTGAGCGTGCGGCGGGATGATCTAGGATCGCGGCGTCGATGCGGCCGGATCGAACATCCCACCGGTGGATGTTCTGCAGAAACGAAGATGACCGGCGGCGACCCACCCCTGGATCGGGTCAGTTCGGGGGTCCTGCCCCGACGTCGCCACCGGCCATGCCCCATGGTGTGCTCGGCCGGTCTCGGACTCGATGGTGCGACGCGGCAGAGTCGCCGGCCGGTCGGGTGCGCTCTTGCGGCAGTCGCTCGCGGGAGCGCGGGATCGTCCCGGCGTGAGCGCGGACATCCGCGGGGCGAGCATGCTCGAGATGAGCGCCCGGGAGCGCGACGCGCACCGCCCGGAAAAGAAGTGACCCGGCGGCCCTGCCTAGCCACCGGGTACGACGACATCCTCGATCTCGGCGGGCTCCACTCCTATCGTCGAAGGACGCACAACGCACCGCGTCGGATTGCCATGTCGCGGCAGAACCGACAGCCGACCTCACGCCGCCCCGGGCTACCCTCCGGGTCGCAGCGGCAGCCGGACCGTCATCGTCGTCCCGTGGCCCGGCTCGCTCGCGACGGCGATCGTCCCGCCGTGGGCCTCGGTGAGGGCCTTCGCGATCGCCAGCCCGAGGCCGGAGCCGCGTGACGACGTGCCTTTGGCGAAGCGGTCGAACACCCGCGGCAGGAGCTCCGGAGCGATGCCCGAGCCAGTGTCGGCGACGGAGAGGACGATGACCTGGCTCCGCGGATCTGCGACAACCCCGATCGTCACGGTGCCGCCGGGAGGCGTGTGGCGGATCGCGTTGTCCACGAGGTTCCCCAGGATCTCGCGGAGCCGGACCGGGTCGGCGTCGAGGAGGGGCACGTCGTCGGGCACGTCGAGGGCGATCTCGACCGAGGCGGCGCTCGCCGTGCCGCGGAACGTCGTCGCGACATCCGCGGCGATGATCCCGACGTCGACGGGCTCGCGATGGAGGGCCAGGGTCCCGGCCTCGCTCAGGGCCACCGTCCGGAGGTCCTCGATGAGCCGCTCGATGACCTTCGTCTCCTCGAGCAGCGCACCGAGGTGCTCCTCGTCGGCGGGATGGACCCCATCGAGGATCGCCTCGACATTGCCCCGCAGGATCGCCAGCGGCGTCCGCAGCTCGTGGCTCACGTCGGCGAGGAGCGAGCGACGCTGGCGCTCGTCGGCCTCGAGCCGCTCGACCATCGTGTCGAAGCCTCGAACGAGGTCACGGACGGGACGAGGCGCCCGGGTCGGGACATCGACGCGGACCGAGTAGTCGCCGTCCTCGACCCGCCCCGTCGCCCGGCGCAGCTCGTCGAGGACGCCGCCGGTCCGTCGCATCATCCGGGGGATCGCGATCGCTGCAGCGCCGAAGAAGATCGCGAGGAACAGCAAGACCCCGATCGTCCCGGCAGCGAAGTTCGCCGCCTCGATCATCAGGACGACGAGGTAGCTCAGGACGAAGAACAGGACGAGGACGAGGCAGCCGAACCCGGCGAAGCTCCCCGGCCCGTGGCGCCCCGGGCCCCAGCGTCGCGGCGGCCAGGGCTCGTTCTCCGGCCACCACGGCGGACGCTGCCGGGGAGGCGGCCCGTACCGCCCGTCCTTCACCGGAGCCGACCGTCCTTCACCGGAGCCAGCCGTCCGTCATCCAGCACCGTCGTCGCGGTCGTCGGCGAACCGGTAGCCGACGCCGTGGACGGTCAGGACGTAGCGCGGCCTGCGCGGGTCGGGCTCGATCTTCCGGCGGACGTTCTTGATGTGGCTGTCGATGGCCCGCTCGTACGACTCGAAGGCCACGCCATGGACGGCGTCGAGGAGCTGCGAGCGGGTGAAGATCCGGCCCGGCTGGCGAGCCAGTGCGGCTAGAAGGGTGAACTCGGTCGGCGTCAGATCGACGACCCTGCCGCCGACATCGACCCGCATCCGGCTCGTGTCGAGGCTCAGGTCCGCAGCCCGGACGATGTCGCCGGCTTCGGCCTGGCGCTCGGTCCGTCGCAGGACCGCCCGGACCCGGGCGACCAGCTCGCGCGGGCTGAAGGGCTTGGTGATGTAGTCGTCGGCACCGAGCTCCAGCCCGAGCAGCTTGTCGAGCTCGTCGTCGCGCGCCGTCAGCATGACGATCGGCGTCGCCGCGAGCCCCGGGTCGCGGTCCTGGCGGATCGCCCGCGTCACGTCGAGACCGTCCCGCTCCGGCAGACCGAGGTCGAGCACGACGAGGTCGGGTCGTCCCCGTCGAACGGCGTCGAGGGCGGCCCGTCCATCGCGAGCCGTGCTGACCGCGAAGCCCGCGTGCTCGAGATAGTCACGCGCGAGCTCGGCGATCTTCGGCTCGTCGTCGACGACGAGGACGCTCTTCATCGGGTCATCCTAGGGTGCGCGGCGCCCACGGCAGGCCTTCCCGGCTGGGCCGGGCGGATCCACCACCTGGCCTTCCCGTCTGGGCTGGGCGGATCCACCGCCTGGCCTGATGCCCATCAGTGCATGTCGGCGGACCCGACCCGGGCTCCTATCGAGGATCGATGCGCCGATGGGCATCGTTGTCAGGGGGTTCTCGCCGACCGCGATGGGGCCGGCGGGCCGGCCGGCCACGGACGGCAGATCCTCAAGCGCCGCCGGGGCCGCTCGAACCGGCCGAACCGGTCGCGCCGCCCGGGCCGGAGCCCGGCGAGCCCGCGCTGCCCGAGCCAGCCGCGCTGCCCGAGCCCGCCGCGCTGCCCGAGCCAGCCGCGCTCCCGCCATGCCACTCGTCGTGGATCTGGCGGGCCCGGGCCTCCCACGGGGAACCCCGGAACGAGTCGGGACCGTGGTCATGACCGGGGCCGTTCCAGCGGCCGCCGCGTGGCCCGCCCCAGCCGCCGCCAGCCCATCGTCGACCGCCGCCGAACGCGAGTCGGAGGAGGCCGAAGAAGAGGAAGAGCAGGAACAGGAAGCCGAAGAACCCGAAGAACAGGCCTCCGAACCCCCAGCCCCATCCCCAGCCGTAGCCGTAGGCCGGAACGACGACGGTGGGACCGGTCCCGGATCCCGCCTGGGCGGCAGCCTGGGCGACGCCCTGGGCGATACCGGCGTTGTAGATCGAGACGCCGATCGCTGCGGCGCCCACCACGAGGATGAGCGCAAGGATGAAGCCGAGGATCGGCCGCATGTTCACGAGAGTCTCCTTTCGATGTCGTGGTCTCGCATGACTCGAGACTCGGACAGCCGTGTGGAGGACTCATGGATGCGGCCCGCCGAGGTCGTGGAAGTCGGGCCCTCGCCGAGGCCGCACTGCCGGACGACGCGGGATGGGCCAGGCCGCCGCCCAGGGCGGCGGAGACGATCAGGTCGGCGACGGAGTGGCGGTGGTGTGCAGGATCCGGTAGGCCAGCAGGGCGATCGAGAGTCGCTGGCGGGTCGGGCCGTCGAGCGGGCCGCCCAGGAGGTGCTCGATGCGCTCGAGTCGGTAGGCCACGGTCCGGTTCGCGAGATGAAGCCGTCGTGCGGTCTCGCGCATGTTCTCGCCCGAGTCGAAGTAGACCCGCAGGGTCTCGACCAGCTCCTCGCCCATCCGCGGCTCGGCCAGGATCGGGCCGAGCTCGTGGTCGATGGTCCGGCGCATCAGACCCTCGTCGACGAGCAACAGCTCCTCGATCGCCAGGTCGTCGGGTGAGTTGACCCAGCCGGTGTGGCCGATCCGCTCGGCGGTCCGGAGCGCGGCGACGAGCTGTGCCAGCCCTTCCGGGGCGTTGGCGACACCGCTGATCGTCGGGCTCGAGATCGCGATCCACGACTCGCCGACGACCCGCGACAGCGTCTCGCGGAGCTTCGGGATGCCCGGCCACGAGCCGCGGGCGATGACGACGACCCGGGTCCGCCACGGGATCGCGAGCGGCAGACGGACAGAGGGTCGGGCGTCCGGGTCGCGGGACGGCGACGCGAGTGCGCGGGTCAGCTCGGCGGCGAGATTCGGGGCGGTGTCCTCGAGATGCCGATCGGGCGGCGAGATCGCGATGAGCTTGAAGTGGACATCAGGGTCGACGCCGTAGCGGGCCGCGAGACGCCGCAATCGGCCGGCCTCGGCGGGATCCGTCGGTGGCGCGCCGAGAAGCTCCTCGAGGAACGATCGCCGCGCCTCGGCGTCCCGTGCCGCGAGCTCTCGATCGACCGCGACATAGGCGTTCCCGATCGCCGCGGCACAGAGGTCGGACCCGCGCAGCAGCAGCCCGCCCAGGTCGCGCAGCGCCTCCCGATCCATCCATTCGAGATCCGCGGCGACGTCCCAGATGACCCAGCCCGTGGTCAGATACCGGTCCAGCAGACGGAGCCTCGGAACGCCCGCGCGACAGGCCGCGTCGGCGACCGCCTCGAGCTGGTGACTCAGGTCGTCCCAGCCGGCATCGGCGCGGAACAGCGCGATCACGTGCTCGACGGCCGGTCGGACGTCCGCCTCGGCCTCGCCGGTATCCGTCGAGACGACACGAGAGAGGTGGTCCGCCTCGCTCGGGAGATGGGTCCGGAACCGCTCGATCGGCGACGCGATGGTCACGAACGGACTGTGCCACGCGCGGACATCGAGCGTCGGGCGCCGGGGCGTCACCGCGTCGACGCCCGACGCCGCGGGGTCGCCGCGCGAGGCGATTAGACTCCGCGGATGGGGGCTCCCGCGCCACTCCGGCTGCAGCCGATCGGGCCGTTCTCGCTGGCCGCGTCGACGCGCTTCCTCGAGGGCTTTGCGCCGGCCGCTCATCGGCCGTCGGAGCTCGACGGACATCTCCACCTCGCCTTCGTCCTCGATGGGACCGCGACGACCGTCGGCGTCTGCGCCTGGCAGCCGGAGGGCGACGACTCGCCGGTCGTGCTCGAGGTCATCGGGGTGGGGCAGGGGACCGCCGAGCAGGTCGCCGCCGCCGATCAGACGGCCCGGATCCTGTCGCTCGACATCGACGGCGAGGGCTGGCCGGAGGTCGGCCGGCGCGACCCCGTCGTCGGAGTCCTCCAGGAACGCTACGGGCTGCTCCGGCCGGTCGGGTTCCTCTCGCCGTACGAGGCGGCGGCCTGGGCGCTGATCGGTCAGCGGATCCGGATCGTCCAGGCGGCCGCGATCAAGGCCACCATCGCGGATCGACTCGGTGAGCACGTGGAGATCCATGGCGAGGATCTCGCGGCGTTCCCCGCGCCGGAGCGGCTCGCGACCGACCCGGGACTCGAGACGATCCGGGGTCTGAACGCGGTCAAGGTCGAGCGGTTGCGGGCGCTCGGCCGCGAGGCTGCCCGATCCGACACGATCCTCGACGCCGGACGCCTTCGGGCGATGGGGCGCGACGCCGCCGTGGAGGCGCTCCAGGCGCTGTCCGGGATCGGGCCGTTCGGAGCCGAGCACATCCTGCTCCGCGGCGTCGGGGTCCCCGACGAGATGCCGACGACCGAGCCACGGGTCCCGCGCGCGGTGGCCCTCGCCTACGACCTCGATCACGAGCCGGATCAGGAGGAGCTCGTCCGGATCGCCGTCCCGTGGCGACCGTACCGGATGTGGGTGATCCTGCTGCTGCGCGCGAACCTCGAGGCGGCGACCGGCGAGATCCGACGGGGCCGGCCAGCGTCGACCGGTCGCGTCCGGCCCACGTGACCAGCTCACGGCCCGGGGAGGGCGGCCCGACCGTCGAGTCGATCGAACGCTCGACGCCCGAGCGCGAGCTCGTCGTGGCGCCGCGGCGGGTGGGCGGAACCGGCGGGCGCCGCGGATCGCGGCTCGGTGTCATCGCGATCGTGATCGCCGCAGTGGCGATCGTCGCCGTCGGTCTGTGGGGCAGCTCCGTCGAGCGGCTGATCCGGACGACCGTCGCTCCGTCGACGGCGGTCCGACCGTCGCAGGCCCCACCCCAGCCGTCTCCGTCGCCGCAGGCGACCCGGCCCCACTCGACCCCGTTCGGCGCGGGCGTGACGACCGTCCCCGGGACCTGGCGGCCGATCACCGAAGGGGTCATCGGCACTCGCGTCGGCCACACGGCCGTCTGGACCGGTGACGAGGTGCTGGTCTGGGGCGGCGACTCAGGCACGGACGACGTCGGCGCGGCCTACGACCCGTCGTCCGACTCCTGGCGGCTCATGCGACCTCCGCCGATCCAGCCGCGCACCGGACAGGTCGCGACATGGACCGGACACGAGATGCTCGTCTGGGGCGGAAACGCGCTTCCGGACCGGACCGAGGGCGGGAGCGGGCCTGGGATCGACGCCACCAGCGGGCCTCGCTTCGACGACGGCGCGGCGTACGACCCCGCCACCGATACGTGGCGGACGCTGCCACGGAGCGGGCTCCCGGGGCGCGGCGTGACGGCCGCGGCCTGGACGGGCAGCGTCTGGGTGGTCATCGACGGGCTGACGTCGGGCGATGCCGACGTCGAGCTCGGCGTCGCAGCGTACGACCCGGCGTACGACCGCTGGTCGTCGCTGCCGAGCGTGACGGTCCCGATGGGCAGGGCCATCACGGCCGTCTCGACACCGATCGGCGTCGTCCTGCTCACGGACTCGGACGCGACTCAGCCGACGGCGTGGTTGCTCACGCAGGATGGCTCGTGGCAGGGGCAAGGGCCGCCGTCATTCAACGATCTGCCTCCCGGGATCGGCGCGGTCTCGACCGGCGCGACCGTCCTGGTGCCGGGCCTCGGGGAGGGCGTCGACCCGGCCTTCGGGCAGGGTTTCTCCGATGCGGGGCTGTACGCCCTCCACCTCGACGGCTCTGGCTGGGAGAAGGTCACCGGTCCGAACGGGGTGGACAACATCAGCCCGTCGACGCCGGTCTGGACCGGTGTCGAGGCGATCGTCGGCGACCAGTCCTACGACCCGGTCGGAGGTCGATGGCGGACGCTGAGCCAGGACGGCGCATGGCCGAGGGACGGCGCGACGTCGACCTGGGCGGGCGATCGTCTGGTCATCTGGGGCGGATCGCCGGATCCATCCGATCTCCCGATCGGCACGGTCTTCGCTCCGGACATCGTGCAGGTCGATGCGCCTGGAGGCCTGCCCTGGGTCAGCTCGACGCGGGTGACGATCGAAGACCGCTCCGGTCGACTGGTCTCGGCGCGTCCGGCGACGACCGCCGAGGTCCAGGCGCTCACTCCGACCTTGCCGGAGACGTCGCCGTTCCATCTCCACCGGGTCGCGGGCGACGATCACGCGGTGTCGGTCGTGTTCTTCGACGCCGGCCCGACCACCGCCCGGCTCGAGATCCCGCCCGATGCGAGTGGTCTCGCCTTACGAGCCGTCCCGACGATGACCGAGGAGGAGGCCGCCGTCCACGGGCTGGTCCTCACGTTCGATGCGCCGATCGACTCCCTCCCGCTCGCGGCCGACCTCTCCGACTGACCGTCGCCTTGGTCGTGCAGTGACCCACGGCTCGAGCCGCTACCCTGCGGGGGACCGTGTTCTACCGCGCCGACCCGTGGCTCCATGTCATCGCCGGTTGCATGTCATCGGGCAAGACCGACGCCCTGATGCGGCTCCTTCGGCGCGCCGAGATCGCCCGGCGGCGGGTCATGCTCGTGCGGCCCGACATCGACACCCGGACGCCACCGGAGTTCGCCGAGAGCCGGAGCAAGGCGCGTTACCCGAGCCGTCCCGTGCCGGTCAACGATCCCTGGGTGATCCTGTCGATCGCCCGCGAGACCGACGCCGACCTCGTCGGGATCGACGAGGCCGAATTCTTCGTGCCCGAGATCGTCGATGTCGTCGAGGCCCTCCGGCGCAGCGGGCGGCATGTGATCGTCACCGGGCTCAACCTTGACTTCGCGGGTCGGCCGTTCGGACCGATGCCGGACCTCATGGCCCGCGCCGACGAGGTCTCGTCGCTGACCGCGATCTGCGTCATCTGCGGCGAGACCGCGACCCGGACGCAGCGACTGGTGAACGGCCGGCCGGCGGCGATCGACGATCCCCTCGTCGTCATCGGAGGCATGGACGCCCATGCGATCGAGACGTACGAGGCCCGCTGCCACCGTCACCACGAGGTGGCCCCGCCGCACGGCGAGGAGCGCTAGGCGTCCTCGACGCCGCGGACGAAGTCGAGGATCAGGCGGGCGAGGGACTCCGGCTGTTCCATCCCGATCATGTGGGCGACGTCGGCCAGGATGATCGCGCGGGCGTTGGGTGCGGAATCCTGGAGATGGAGGGCCGCCTGCGAGACGCCGGCGACGTCGAGCGCCCCGGCGATCGCGAGCACCGGGCAGCGGAGGTCGTCGATCCGGTCGTTCGCCGGCGGCTGGAGCACGATCGGCCGCCCGTCGACGTGGTCGGGCAGGAACTGGGGCCGGTCCATCTCCCGCACGGCCTCGCGGATCGCCGATGGCACCCGCGTGGGCGGCTGACCGAGCCCGTCGACCCACAGGCGGACGTCGAAGTCGGCGATCGCATCGGCGTCGAGGGGCTCGCTGGACTCGAGTCGGTCGCCCTCCTCGAACAGCGCCTCTTCCTCGGGTGTCGGCTGGCCCTGGAAGCCGCCAAGGCCGGCGGCCACGCCGACGACACCCGACACACGATCGGGATACTCGATCGCCGTATCGAAGGCGATCTGCCCGCCGCGGGAGTTCCCGACGAGGAACACACGCTCGACATCGAAGGCGTCCAGGACCGCGATCGCATCGGCCCGATTGGAGAACTCGACGGCCTCGGTGACCGACCGGCCGAACCCGCGAAGGTCATAGCGGATGACCCTGCGTCCGACGTCGGCGAGGAACGGGACCAGGCTGTCCCAGGCGCGCAGGTCCGCGATGGCGGCGTGGAGCAGGACGATCGGCGTCCCGTCCTTCGGCCCCTCGTCGAGGGCGTAGAGGCGGGATCCCGGGACCTCGACGAAGCGTTCGATCATGAACGCAATGGTAGTCGTGGCGGCCCGCGCGGACCCGTGTGGGCGCCGAGGCGCCTGCCGAGGGCCCCGGATGTGCCGATCTTGTTCGCTGATCGCGGAAACACGCAGGGACAGGGCCCGCGGGTAGACCGGCAGATCGGTTGACGACGCAACAGGGTTCGCAAATCCCGACTAGCCCGGTATGCTTTGTCGGCCGGTGCGCATCGGGGCGGTCCGGCCTGATCGTGATCGTCACCGGAGGATGGCCCGTGGCACTCGCATTCGCGCCGGAGGATGAGGCGCCCCAGCTGGCAGGCGTGTCGGAGGACGACGTCCGCCGGATCGTCCGCGAAGAGATCGAGCGGGCCTTCAAGGCCGACCCGGCGAAGCGCCGGGCGACGATCATCGCGAGCAAGGGCACCCTCGACTGGGCCTACCCGCCGCTGATCCTCTCGACGGCCGCCGCGGCGGCCGGGATGGAGGCCGCCGTCTTCTTCACGTTCTACGGCCTCAACATCATCCACAAGGACTTCGAGAAGCGGCTCCAGGTCGGGACGACCGGCAATCCGGCGATGCCGATGCCCGTGACGATGCCCCAGATCGTCACCGGGCTGCCCGGGATGACGCCGATGGCGACGTCGATGATGAAGAGCAAGTTCAAGGGCAAGGGCGTCGCCAGCATCGGCGAGCTGCTCGACATCGCCCGCGAGAGCGGGGTCCGTCTCATCGCCTGCCAGATGACGATGGAGGTCTTCGGCTTCGACGAGACCCAGTTCATCGACGGGGTCGAGTTCGGTGGTGCCGCGGCGTTCCTCTCGGACGCGCGCAAGAGCCACATCACGCTGTTCGTCTGATCATGGCGACCGAGATCACGCCCACGGCGGGGCTGACCGCTGACGTCGTCGTCGATGCCCGCGGGACGCTCTGCCCGATCCCGATCGTCCTCCTGAATCGGGCCGTGCAGGCGTCCCAGGACGGCGCGATCGTCAAGCTCATCGCGACCGACAAGGGCGCGCGGGCCGACGTGCCGGCGTGGGCCGACGACACCGAGAACGAGTTCCTCGGGGCCGGCGAGGAGGATGGCGCGCTCGTCTTCTGGCTGCGCAAGACCGCGTGACGGTCGCGGCACTCCCGGGCGCCGCCGTCGAACGGCTCATCGCCGACGGCGCGATCGTCGTGGACGTCCGACAGCGCGAGGAGTTCGCGGCGGGGCACCTGCCGGGGTCGATCAACCTCGAGTCCGGCGAGGGACTGCCGCAGTTCGGTGCCTGGGTCCTGCCTCAGGACAGCACGATCGTCCTCGTCGGTCCCGAGCCCGCGAGCGCCAGCGCCGCGGCGACGACCGAGGCGGCAGCGCTGCTCGCCCGGACCGGCGGCCAGCGGCGGGTCGTCGGGCGTCTCCTCGGCGGCGTCCCGGCGTGGCAGGCGAGCGGCCGCCCGATCCGTCGATATCCGTTGGCCCGGATGCGCGACCTGCTCGATGCGAGCGCCGGGCGCGACCCCACCGAACGGCCGTTGGTCCTGGACGTCCGGGCGCCCGCTGAGTGGGGCGAGGACGGGCTTCTGCCCGGGGCGACGAACGTGTGGCTGGCCGACCTGCCGCTTCGGGTCGACGACCTCGCCCGCGACCGCGAATGGTGGGTCGTCTGCGCGACCGGGGCCCGGGCCGCGGTCGCGGCATCGATCCTCGACGCCGCCGATGTCCCCGTTCGGCTCGTCGGACGGGGCGGCGTCATCGGCTGGGTCGAGCGGTTCGCCGAGGCCTCCTGAGGCCAGCGCGACCGACGGGCAGCCGCCCGTCAGCCGCGGTCGGGAGGTGTCGGTGAGGGCTCAGCCGCCGGTCGCGAACTGGTTCATGCCGCTGGCGAGACTGTTCGCCAGGTCGAACGTGCTCTGGGTCCGGCTGTTGAACTTCGGTCCGTACTCCTTGGACTTGTCGTTCGTGTAGCTGTACGAGTTCACCGAGCGAAGGATCGCGGCGTTCGTCTTCGGGTCGCCGGACAGCCAGGGTCCGCCCGACGAGCCACCGGTCATGTCGCACGAGAGGCCCCAGGTGAGGCTGGCGTTCTGGGTATCGGCGAAGATCGGACCCTGGCAGTACACCAGGTCGCTGCCGTGGTACTTGCCAGCCGCCGGATAGCCGAACGAGGTCAGCGTGGCGCCGGCGCTGACGCCGCTGTACTGGATCGGGAACGATCCGGCGACCGCGTCGAGCTGCTTGTTCTGCTTGCCGCCGGCAGGCATGACCGCGAAGCCCCAGTCGTTAGCGGTGGCCTGCTCGTTGAAGCCGCCGGCATTCGCCCACAGGGTATGGACGGCGAGCGAGGTGGCGACCCAGCAGCCGTACGTCGTGTTCGCGCAGGTATAGGTCGGGCTGGTGTCGAACGACGGGATGAAGATGAAGTTCGTGGCCCAGCCGGACGCCTGACCGCCGGCGGACTCGTCGTACACGCAGTGGGCGGCCGTCAGGACGATCGAGACGCTGCTCCGGGTGTCGTTCACGACCGAGCCGGTACAGATGTAGTCCGTCCCGCCCATCGTGAAGGCGACCTTGCCGGAGCCGGTCAGGATCGCGCCCTTGCCGGTCCACGATGCGCCGGTCACCGTCCCGCTGCCACCACCGCCACCGGGCTTGCCCTTGTCACCCCCGGGCTTGCCCTTATCGGGGGAGAACCGGCCGCGATCGTCGCGGACGAAGTCGCGCGAGACGGCATGCGCCAGTCGCGCGGGCGTCCAGTAGGCGAGCACCCGGTCCTGATGCGCCCGCGCCGGACCTGCCGCGGCCGCGGACGACGTCAGGGCGATCAGTGCGAGCAGGGCAGCGACGGTCGCGAGGCTGGCCACGACGGACGGACGACGCATCGACGAGTCTCCCGGATCGGCGCCACTCCGCATCGGTGACGACCGGCGCCATCATGCACATCCGGTCACGGTCGTGCGAGAGGACCATCGTCGGGTGGTGCCTTCCGACACCGTCGGGTCACCGCCCTCGCGCTGCCCAGACCTCTGTCGTCAGTCCGAACGGGCCTGAGCCGTCCGGTCGCCGGATCCGACCCGTCAGATAGTCGTGATACCAGGGCTGCCAGGTGTGGCCGTTGCGGTCATGCTCGACCCGATAGGTGTCGCCGTGAGGCGGCTCGTCGACGGGTCGCCAGGACGTGAGGATCTCCGCGTCGTGGAGCGGCGGGTAGACGTTTTCGCCGAACCCGAGGCTCCGATACGTCGCCTCCACCTGGTGGAGCCACTCGTGGACGAAGCCCTCTTCGGGATGCGGCTGGGACCGCGTACGAGAGCCAGCCGTCCGAGATGATCGAGCTGAAGCCGGCGCCGTTCGCCTCGTCACCCGGTCCGATCGAGCAGCCCCAGCCGCACAGGTCGAGGCTCCCGGGCGTCGGCCAGACGATCGAGGATCGCGTCATGGCTGCCGCGCGGCGCGAACGCGTCGATCTCCGGGCGGCAGTCCCGTGGCGACGCCCAGATCCGGCCTCCGCCGCTGTCCGACAGGGTCGCCAGCGGCCGGTCGACCGCGACGACCTCGAACGGCTCGAGCGCCGCGTTGCCGTCGCTCCACGACGCGACCGCGGCCGGCACCCGGGCAAGGACGTCCCAGGTCGCCTCGATCTCGTGGGAGGACATCGTCCGGCGGATGCGCCGTGTCCGCCATGACGCCGGGCCCCGCCAGCGCGCGTCGGTCGCTCGGTACACGAGGACGAGCGTGCGCCAGATCTGGGGCGTGACCATGGACGAACGATAGTCGGCTCTGGCGCTGTCGCGCCGTCGCGTCGCGGCAGCGAACCCTACGGTGTCGCCGAGCAGTACTGCGCCGACTTGCCGATGACCTTCCAGGGGCAGTCGGCCGCGTCGATGAGATAGAGGAGGGCAGACCGGTTTCGCGCGGTCTGCTTCGCGATCGTCTCGTCCGGCGGCTCGAAGTCGTTGGGCTTGGCCTGCGTCTCGGTCGGGTAGAGCTCGAAGGTGAACGAGAAGATCCGTTGGGTGCCGTACATCCAGTCGATCTGATCGCCGTCGGTGACATACAGGGAGCTCGACTGCTTCGCCGTGTAGCCGTTCTTCGCGGCCATCGCCTTGGCCATCTTCACGAAGACGGCGTGATCGTCGGGCTTCATGTCGTACGGGATGTCGGTCCGGGTGTAGCCATACGGCCAGAGGATCAGCTCGCCGTTGGTGTGGAGCGTCACGTGGGTCCGGATCTGCTGGACGCCATTGATCCGGCGGCTCAGGACGAAGTCGCGCAGGGCGCGGGTCTCGGGCGCACTCCAGGCTGCGGGGCCGCGATAGTTCCATGCGGCCGGGTTGCTGGACGACCCACCGCAGCAGCCCCAGTGGTAGCCGTAGTTGCGGTTCGGGTCCGTCCCGATCGCGCTCGAGCCGGGCGTCGGCTGGCGGTTCTTCCGCCAGCCACGGTACGGCGAGCCACCCAGGTCGTAGGCCCAGCCGTCGGGGTTGAGCGCGAACACGATGTAGATCTCGCGTGAGTCGACGAGTCGGTGGACCTGCGGGTTCGTCGCGTACTGGTCGGTCAGGAGCTTCAACAGGTCGAGCGCCTGCTCGACCGTCAGGTGCTCCCGCGAGTGATGGAGTGAGTCGACCAGGACCTCGGGCTCGGCCTCGTCGGTGTGGACGTGGTCGGAGATCTTCGCCGCCCAGAGCGTCCGACCCTGGTAGCTCTTGCCGATCGAGAAGGCCTCGACGATGTCGGGGTACATCGCCTGGGCGACGAGGATCCGGGTCACCATCTCCGAGTAGTCGTGGTAAAGGCTGTCGAAGCCCGGGTAATCCGGGGTCGGCGGCTGGACCTGGACAAGGCCCTCCGACCAGACCTCCAGCTCCCGCATGTGGGTCTGGGGGACCACCGATGTTCCGCCGAGCGCGATGAGCCGCGAGGGTCGCGCGGCGATGACCGCGTCACGGGTCGCGGCCGTGACCTCGAACGACGAGTCGAGGAGGATCGGAGCGTCGAGCTTGGCCGCGAGCGGCGCGCCCACGAGGGCGTCCGGGAAGTCTTCACCGGTCGCGACCAGCGCGGTCGCGCTGTCGGCGAAGTACGTCTCTGCCACGGCCTTCGCGGTCGCGTAGCGGTCGCGGCCAGCGACGCGGGTCACGGCAGGGCCGAGGGCCGTGATCGCCGTCCCGACCGAGGTGCCGACGACGCCGGTGCCACCGACGATCACGACGGTCTTCGGCTTCAAGCGACGGAGCTCGGTCGCCGTGGCGGCAGGCAACGACGCGGCGGTCGCGAGCAGGACCGGGCCACCGAGATGGGCGGCCGCTGGACCCGCACTGAGCGCATCGGGGAACGTCGAACCGGACACGACGAAGGCGACGGCGGCGCCGTCGGGGAAGGCGTCGCGGGACAGGGCCGCCGCCGTCGCCGCCCGGTCAGCGCCGAAGATCCGGCTCGTGGGCGCGCCTGCGGCCGTGCCGGCCGCGGCGAGGACCGAGGGTCCGACGACGGTCGGCCCGCCGACCACGACGACCCGCCCGGGCGCCAGCCGGGTGAGCTCCGCCTTGACGACCGCGGGGAGCGACAGCCCGGCGGTCAGGAGGACGACGCCACCCTTTGCGGTCGCGACCGGTCCCGCAGCGAGCGCATCGGCGAACACCTCGCCCGAGGCGAGATACACGACCGGGACGTGGCCCGCTGGGGCGATCTTCTTCGTCACCGCGACGGCGGTCGCATAGCGATCTGCGCCGGACAGTCGCTCGAGGGTGACGCCGGGCGGTGGAGCCACCGCGGTCGTCGTCGGGACGAGCGTGGCGAGCAGGACCAGGGCGATCGGGAGCGCGGCGGGAGATCCGAGACATGACATAAGGGTCCCAGACGTCCCCCTGCCGGACAACCCGCCTGAACGGCGCGCCGTCACCGGGACGATGGGGTCACACTCGAAGGGTGGACCCGTCCGACCCGAAAGGGCCACGCCGAATTCGACCGAAGGATGTGTCGCGGATGCAAGGTCACACGGGCTAGGCTCACGGGGATGTCCGAACTGCCCGACGGTCATCTGCCCGTCTCGCCAGCCCATCGGCGCGCAGGCCGCGTGGTCGTCGCGGCCCTGACCGGCGTGCTGTGCCTTATCACGGTCGCGGCTCCGGCACTCGGCGCGTCGTCCTACTCGGTCGACCTCTATCGGACCGACTTCTACGCCGCCCAGGTCGACGATCGGACCTGCACCGCCGCATCGGTGGCGATGATGCTCGAGATGCTGGCGTTCCGTCGGGTGGGCATCCCGGTCACCGATTCGGGTGCCTACAGCCGGACCGGGACGCGGAAGGTCTGGGTCGAGAGTCGGACGGGCGAACTGGCCATCCTGCGCTACGAGCAGGCGAATGACGCCCTGAGCGGCGGAACGGGGCGCGGGTCCGATGCGCGGGGTTGGGCGATCGCTCTGACGGAGATGTCGCGTTACGCGGATGACCCGACGAATTTCGGACACCTGGCGTTCGACAGCCCTGGCGAGGCCCTGCAATTCGCGGCCACCCAGATGGCCAAGCTCGGCAAGCCGGTCGGTATCCTCGCCGCCGCCGGGACCCACGGGATCGTGATGACCGGCTTCAACGCGACCGCCGATCCGAGCAAGACCTCGGACTTCACCATCACCGCGATCGCCTACAGCGACCCCTACGGGGTCCATCACGACGTGGTCTCGCCGACGGTCTTCGACGACGCTCCGCTCTTCACCCGGTACAAGGAGCTGGACGCACGACCGTGGTTCGACGGCTACTGGTACGACCACTGGGTGATCGTCGCGCCGATGGACTGACGCGCCATGGGGCGTGGTCCGCGGCGGTCGCCAGCCGGTGGGAGGGGTTCGCGGCGACTCGGTGGTAGGGTCCGGCGGTGTCGCGCCGCCCGGTCATCCCCATCGTCCTCGCGCTGCTCGTCGCGGCGCCGCTGCTCGTGGCCGGGGTGTGGCTGCTGGCCGGAGGCGGAGGGGTAGGCACGACCGGAGGCGCGGGTCGACCCGACCCGACACCCGGTCTGGCGGCCGATCCGAGCGTCACCACGCCGCGCCCGACGCCCGTGCCGATCCCGGGTCACGAGGTCTACGGCTTCGTCCCGTACTGGGAGATGGACGACTCGATCGCCGCGCACGTCGCCCGGACCCCGCTCACGACCCTTGGCCTGTTCTCCGTCACCAACCGCGGCGATGGCTCGATCGATACGAAGCAGACCGGCTATCGCCGGATCACGGGGTCGATCGGCCAGCAGCTCATCCGCCAGGCCCACCAACGCGGCACGCGGGTCGAGCTTGTCTACACGAGCTTCGGCGTGGGCAGGAACTCGACCTTCTTCGCCGACCCCGACCTCCAGGCCACGACGATCGGCAACCTCGTGACGCTCGCCAGGCGGATCGGCGTGGACGGCATCAACGTCGATGTCGAGAGCATCGACCCGCTCCTCGCCACGGACTACGGGACGTTCGTCGGAGAGCTCCGGACGGCCCTCCGCGCGGCCCTTCCGAGCGCCCAGGTCTCGGTCGCGACGACGGCTGGTAACGGTGGGGCCACGATGGCCCGGGCCGCGGCCGACGCCGGTGCCGACCGGATCTTCGTCATGGCCTACGACTACCACTGGACCGGCTCGGCGCCCGGGGCGTCGGCGCCGATGGGCCGGATCGACGGCAGCATCCGCGACCTGCCGTGGACCCTCGAGCTGTACTACGACGCCGGGGTTCCGGTCCAACGGACGATCCTGGGCCTGCCCCTGTATGGCGTCTCGTGGCCGGTCAGCGGCCCGGAGATCGGCGCCGACGACGTCGGCACTGGCGACGTGTTCATCCCCCGCCAGAACCTGCCGACGCTCACCGACCCGACCCTCGTCCCCCAGACCGACCCGGTCGAGGTCGTGTCGTTCCTGGCCACGCCGACCGACGAGCCGGGTGTCTGGCGGGCGATCTACTACGACACACCCGAGACGCTGACCCCGAAGCTCGAGCTGGCGAACGAGCGGGGCCTCGCTGGTGCCGGCTTCTGGGCCATCGGCTACGAGCGAGGTCTGCCGGGCTACACCGCTCTCATCTCGACCTTCCGCGACGGATCGGCTGCCCCGGTCGATCCGGGCGATCAACGACGCCGAGCGGCGAGCGCGGCTCGGGCGACGACACTGTCTGGCCCGTGGCGCGCCGTCCGTCGTCGCGGCCGCGGGTGCGCTCATCGGCTATCACGCGACCGACCCCGCGTCGGTCCACCTCCAGGCCTGGGCGCGCGTGCAGGGCATGGCGATCGCGCGACCTCGAGACGGCCCTGTACGAGGACCGCTCACTCATCCGGATGCTCGGGATGCGCCGGACGATGTTCACGGTCCCGTCGCCCTACGGGCCGGTCATCCAGGCAGCCTGCGGGCGGGCGATCGGAGCGAAGGAGCGACGACGACTCATCGGCTATCTCACCGCCGCCGGGATCGGTGGCCCGGACCCCGAGCGCTGGCTCGAGGTCGTCGAGGCGCGCACGCTCGAGGCCCTGGCGGCACGAGGCGAGGCGGTCGCGACCGAGCTGTCGTCCGATGTGCCCGAGCTCGACCTGCGGATGACGTTCGGCGAGGGCCGGACGTGGGCCGGCGAGATGAGCGTCGCGACCCGGGTCCTGATGCTCCTCTCGATGGACGGCCGCGTTGTGCGGGGTCGGCCGCGCGGCTCGTGGGTCAGCAGCCAGTACCGCTGGGCGGTCGCCGAGCGCTGGATCCCGGGTGGTCTGTCGGCGCTCGAGACGGGTCCGGCCGTGGTCAGGCTCGTCACCGACTGGCTGGCCTCGTTCGGCCCCGGCACGCTCGACGACCTGCGCTGGTGGACCGGGCTCACGCTCGGCGAGATCCGCCGAGCGCTCGCAGGCATCGAGGTCGCCGAGGTGGCGGTCGACGGTGGCGCCCGGGCCCTCGTCCTGGCAGCGGATGTGGATCCGGTGACGGCTCCGGGATCCGTGGGTCGCGCTGCTGCCTGCCCTCGACGCGACGACGATGGGCTGGACCGCGCGCGACTGGTATCTCGGGGACCTACGGCCGGAGGCTGTTCGACCGGAACGGCAACGCCGGTCCGACGGTCTGGGTCGATGGACGCATCGTCGGTGGCTGGGGCCAGCGGCCGTCCGGTGAGGTGGGGTTCGAGCTGTTCGAGGACGTCGGGCGCGCGGCCAGCGCGGCGATCGAGGCACGCGCCGCGGAGCTGACGACGTGGTTCGCCGGCATCCGCATCTCGCCGCGCTTCCGGACCCCGACCGAGCTGGCGATCCTCGCCGGCTGACACTCGTCGGGGCGGGCGCTGCGGTACGCTCCGACGGGTCAAGCGTGTGCCAGCCTCGTGGCACGAGGGGAGGGATCGGGTGATCTGCCAGGTCTGTGGTTCCGCGAACGCCGAAGCGGCGCGGTTCTGCGACAACTGCGGCTCGCCGTTCTCGTCCGCCTGCCCGGTCTGCGGGTCGCAGAACCGGGTCGGGGCGCGGTTCTGCGGGACCTGCGGCACGGCACTCCAGGCCGGCGCGGCGACGGCGACGCCGGCCGGGGACGGTCGACCGCCGGCCTACCGACCCGGGACCGGCACCGACCGGGGCGCGGAGCGGCGGGTCGTCACGATCCTGTTCGCCGACCTCGTCGGGTTCACCCCGTACGCCGAGGACCGCGATCCCGAGGCCGTGCGGGAGATGCTCTCGGCGTACTTCGACACGACCCGCGGCGATCATCGAACGCCACGGCGGGGTCGTGGAGAAGTTCATCGGCGACGCGGTCATGGCCGTCTGGGGCACGCCGGTCGCGCACGAGGATGACGCCGAACGTGCCGTCCGGGCCGGCCTCGAGGTCGCGTCTGCGGTCGGCGGCCTCGGGCCCGGGATCCAGGCCCGGGTCGGCCTCCTGACCGGCGAGGCGGCGGTGACGCTCGGCGCGACGAACGAGGGGATGGTCGCGGGCGATCTCGTGAACACGGCGGCGCGCCTCCAGTCGGCCGCACCGCCCGGCACCGTCCTGGTCGGCGAGGCGACGATGCGCTCGGCCGAGGCGGCCATCGCCTTCGAGCCGGCCGGCGAGCAGACGCTCAAGGGCAAGACCTCGCCGGTCCCGGCGTGGCACGCCCTGCGGGTCATCGCCGAGCGCGGTGGGCTAGCGGCGGGCCGAGCACGATCGAGGCGCCGTTCGTCGGCCGCGACGAACGAGCTCCGGATGCTCAAGGACCTCCTCCACGCGACCGGCCGCGACCATCGGGCGCGGCTCGTGTCGATGACCGGCCCGGCCGGCATCGGCAAGAGCCGCCTCGCCTGGGAGCTCGAGAAGTACATCGACGGCGTCGTCGAGACGATCTACTGGCATCACGGCCGATCGCCGTCCTACGGCGACGGGGTGACGTTCTGGGCACTCGGCGAGATGGTCCGCCAGCGGGCCGGGCTGTCCGAGGCGGACGACGAGGAGACGACCCGGGCACGGGTCTCCAGCGATGGTCGTCGAGACCGTGCCCGACGATGCGGACCGTCGCTGGGTCGAGCCCGCGCTGCTGACTCTGCTCGGCCTCGAGCCACCCCCGACGGGCGGCCGGGACGTCCTGTTCGCGGCATGGCGGATCCTGTTCGAGCGGATCGCCGAGCGCGGCGACGACGGTCATGCTGTTCGAAGACCTGCACTGGGCCGATTCGGGTCTCCTCGACTTCATCGACCACCTGCTCGGCTGGGCCAAGGCCTCGCCGATCCTCGTCATCAGCCTCGCCCGGCCGGAGCTCTTCGACCGCCGGCCCGATTGGGGCACCGGTGTCCGAAACGTCACCGGCATGGCCGTCGAGCCGCTCGAGGAGCCTGCGATGCGGGAGCTGCTCGGCGGTCTGGTGCCGGGCCTGCCGGAGCCGGTCGTCGCCGCGGTCCTCGCCCGCGCCGACGGCATCCCGCTGTACGCGGTCGAGATGGTCCGCTCGCTCCTCGCCGACGGTCGGCTCGAGCGGTCCGACGGGACCGTCCGGGTCACCGGCGACCTCGGCGCGCTCGCGGTCCCGGAGACGCTCCGCTCGCTCGTCGCGTCGCGTCTCGATGCCCTCGATCCGGGCGACCGGGCGCTTCGTCCAGGACGCCGCGGTCCTCGGCCAGACGTTCGTCGCCGTCGATCCTCGCCGCGGTCGCGGTCGGCCGGAGGCCGAGGTCGAAGATCGAGACTCCGTCTGCGGGACCTCGTCCGACGCGAGTTCTTCGAGCTCGAGGCCGACCCGCGCTCGCCGGAGCGCGGCCAGTACCGCTTCGTCCAGTCGCTCATCCGCGAGGTCGCCTACGCGACCCTGTCGCGACGCGATCGGCGGGCCCGGCACCTCGCCGTCGCGCGGGTCTATGAAGCCGATCGGCGACCCGGAGCTGGCCGGCATCCTGGCGAGCCACTACCTCGCTGCCCAGGCGGCCTCCGATGCCGGTCCGGAGGCGGATGCCCTTGCGGCCCAGGCGCGGATCGCCCTGCGAGCCGCCGCCGATCGTGCGGCGAGCCTCGGTGCCTACGCCCAGGCGGCCGGGTTCCTCGACCAGGCGATCGCGGTCACGACCGACGCCTGCGACCCGCGCGGATCTCCTCCTCGCGAAGGGCCTGGCGCATCGAACTTCACCGGGACCTCAGGACGCCGGCCGCGGAGCCGCGAGCGGCAGGCGATCGACGCGTACACGGCGAGCCCGGCGATCGACGGCGCCGGCCGAGCGACGGCGACCCTCGGGCTCGTCCTCGTCGACGCCGGCCGCCTCGACCGAGGCGATCGACGAGCTCGAGCGCGCCCGCGCCCGGCATGACGAGGAGCAGGCGACGATGCGGGCGGGCATCGAGGCGAGCCTCGTCGCGGGCCTACATGCGCGTGGGACGCGTGGACGACGCCATCGCTGCGGCCGACAGGGCGCTCGAGTCGTCGCCGAGCGGTGTGGCCTCGTAGGCGTCGTCGCGCGAGGCGTTCGTCAACAAGGGCTCGGCTCATGTCGAACCTTGGACCGAGGCGCGAAGGCGCGGCGCTCATCAGCGCGGCCGTCCCGATCGCCGAGGAGGTCGGCGACGTGGAGCTCGAGGTCCGGGCTCGGAACAATCTTGCCTCGGCGCTCGGGGCGAACGATCAGGAGGGAGCGCAGGCGATCGCGAGATCGGGGTACGAGCTCGGACGCCGGCTCGGGAGTCGGGCGAATGCCGATTGGCTCGCCGGGATGATCGCCATCAATGAATACGCCCTCGGGCGTGACTGGGACGCCGGGCTCGCGATCCTCGACGAGGTGCTTGCCGACGCGACCGGAGCCGACGAGGCGAGGCTCCGGTCGATCCGGTATTTCTTCATGGGCGATCGGGGGAGCCGATCGAGGAGCTCATCGCAGAGTGGCGGTCGATCGTCAGCGCCTACTCCGATCCGGAGATCGTCCCCACCGACCATGAGCTCCAGGGGGTTTCCGCGCGGGCCCGAGGGGATCTCGAATCGGCCTACGCGGCCTTCGAGACGGCCGGCCGGGTAGGAGTCCAGAACGCCTACTTCTCCTATTCGGAAGCAGCATTCACCGCCGCCCGACTCCGCGACCCCGACCGTCTGGCCGCCGCCGCCGGGGCGATGGACGAGGCACCCCGGAGCGGGCGCGTCGACGAGGCGTATCGAGCCTGGGCCCACGCCGCGCTCGCCGCCCTGCGCGGTGACTCGGGCGACGCGTCATCCGGCTTCCGTCGCTCCTTCGACTTCTTCCGCGACATCGACTTCGACGGCGCTCGAGCGCGCATCCTTGCGGCATGGCTGCTGCCCGACGACCCTGATGCCGCCGCGTGGCTCGACTTCGCCGAGGAGGTCATCGCTCGCTGTC
The DNA here is from genome assembly GCA_963729175.1 of uncultured Chloroflexia bacterium. GTDB lineage: Bacteria > Chloroflexota > Limnocylindria > Limnocylindrales > CSP1-4 > CAVSMY01. The sequence goes on from CAVSMY010000012.1 coordinate 56,034, forward strand.
GTGCCGTCATCTACGAGCCGTGGCTCGCCGACGCCCGCGCGGCCCTCCCCCGCCACACGGCTGCGGCTCCCGAACGCCTGGCCGACCCACTGGGCATCCGCTCGGAGGTCTGAGCCCGCGCGGGGAACGATGGTGCGTCGACGCACCGCGCAGCGCGATGTCGTCCTTCGGTCGGCGTATCCTGCCCCTGCCGGCGCAACCGCCGGGGGAATCATCCGAAGGCCGAGCCCTCTTCTCCGGGCTCGGCCTTCGTGTCGTCCTGGCGGGACGATGAGCGCATCGCCTCCGTCGCGAGCAGCCAGACGATCGTCGACTCGGCACCCTCGTTGCGGTTGAGGCCGCCGGCCTCCAGGCCATCCCGACAGGCGCCGCGATCCGGGACCGCCACCTCGATGCCGAGATCGTTGTCGCCCAGGAACCAGCGATAGAACCGTTCCGCGATCTGACCGGATCGGGGGATCGCCGGTGACTCTCGCCGCACTCGTTGCCGCGAGGACGATCGAGCCGGCTTCGATCGGCTGCTGGTCGAACCGGGCCCGTTCGCCATCTCGCGGCCACCAGCCGCGATTCCCGATGAGGGTCGCGTGACCCGCAGTCGCCGTCTCCGCGGTGGCCAGCCACAGCAGCAGCTTCGTGCCCCGCTCGACGATCGCCGGGTCCCCGAGGATCCGCCAGCCTCCACGAGCGCCTGTGGGATCACGCCGTTGTCGTATGTCACGACGTCCTCGGGCCACGGCCAGACCGCATCCCCGTCGGGACAGGCATCGAGAAGCGAAGTGAGCATCGCGTCGAACGTCTGGACGATCTCTGACCTCGCCGGGCGGCCGCCCACCTCGGCCGCGAGAGCCTCGACGCAGCCGAGGAGGACGTAGGCCTGCGGGCGGATCGCGGTCATCGTGCGGCCTGCCCGCAGGCTGCCACCGAGGAGCGCGGCCGCGCGCTCGCGGGTCGTGAGCGACCGAGCATGCGCGGCGATCGCACCGAGCGCCTGGATCGCCCGCCCGGTCGCGTCGTCCGACTCGTGCGACGGATCCCACCGATGGTCGGCGCGCAGAAGGTTCCGGAACCGGCCGGTCGGCCGCTCGAAGGCCGTGGCGAGGAAGGCCAGGTTCCGGGTCAGGCTCTCGTCGATCCCCGATTCACTCGAGACCCGCGCATGGGCGAGGTCGACGAGGGCGGCCCGCGCCACGTCGTCGGTGCAGGTCCCGGTCGCTTCGACCGGCTGGCTGCCGCGTGAGAACTGGGTCAGGCCGTACGGCCCGGCGAGGGTCCGGAGGTGGCGGCGGACGGGCGGCGGGATGCGGACGGCTCGAGCGCTCCCGGTCTCAGCGGGCATCGATGCCGACGAGCTCGCCCCGCCGGCCGACGATCCGCCCAGCGACCCGTTGGCCGCCGATCGCGGACGGCCGTGCCACGACCAGACCGGCGAACAGCCGCCGGTACCGCGCGCCGACCGCGGTCCAGGTCATCGCCCGTCCGTAGGCATACGCCCGCCCGCCGGCGGCGGCGCGGGCCGAGCCATCGACGAGATAGCGGGTGATCCCGGCTGCCATCCCATCCGGGTCGCCGAACGGGACGAGCGTGCCCCGTCCCCCGGCCAGGACCTCGCGGGCATAGGCATACGGCGTCGAGACGATCGCAAGTCCGGCACCCACGGCGTACGCCAGGGTGCCGGAGACGATCTGCTCCGCGCCGGGATACGGGGTGATGTAGACCTCGGCGGCCTGGAGCCACATCGCGAGGTGTTCCGGATCGAGGTACTCGTCGACGAAGTCGACTGCCTCGCGAAGGTCGAGGGCCGCGGCTCGTGTCTGGAGGCCATGGCGATAGGTCTCGCCGGCGACCCGGAGCTGCTCCGGATGGGTGCTGCCGAGGACCACGTAGCGGGCGTCGGGGACGTGGGTCCGGACGCGGGCCATCGCGTCGATCGCCAGCTCGTAGCCCTTGCCGGGTCCGAGGAGACCGAAGCTCAGGACGATCGGCCGGTCCGGGTCCAGCCCGAGCCGCCGCCGGGCGAGCCGGGGGTCCGCCGGCGGCAGATCCGGCACCCCGTGCGGGATCACCACGACCGTCGACGGGTCGGCATCGTAGATCGCGACCAGACGATCGGCGGCGCCCTGCGACATCACGACGCTCCGGGATGACCGTCGGATCAGGCGAGTCATGACCTCGCGCTGCGAGGCGCTGGGCGACATCAGGACCGTGTGGAAGGTCGTGACGAGCGGCACGGTCGTTCGGTCGGCCAGGTCGAGCACCCAGGCTCCATCCGGACCGCCGTAGATCCCGAACTCGTGCTGGATCGAGATCGAGCTCGATGTCGCTCGCGGCGATGCGTGCGGCCGCCCGACCGTGGTCCTCCCTGACCGACGGCCTGATCCGGGCGGCCACCTCGGTCGGGAAGTCGCGCTCTTCGTCGTCGAGGGCGATGACCCGGGTGCGGACGGAGCGATCCTCGGTGACCGCGCCGATCAGGTCACGGCTGAACGTCGCGATGCCGCATCGCCGGGGCGGATAGGTGGTGATGATGGCGAGCTCCGCGGGACGGGAGCGGGGCGCGAATGGTCGGCTGAGCCGGTCGATGACGGACCTCCACGATCTGGCTGACGACCCGATGGTCGTCCCTCGGGTGGCCCGTCCGTCATGCCCTCGAGGCCCTGGGCATCACAGATCCGTGACGGTCAGCCGGTGGGACAGGTCCGGATGTAGTCCATGACGTCCGACAGCCTTGCCGTCGCCATCGCGATGACGCTGTCGCCGGCGCCGTAATACATGTGCAGCTCGTCCGGATCGGGACCCACCACCCAGCCACACGGGAACACGACGTCCGACACGTCGCCACTCCGCTCGTAGTCGGTCTCCGGCCCGAAGACCCACTCCTCGCTGCGATGCATCACCCGACGAGGGTCGTCGAGATCGAGGAGCGCCAGGCCGACACGGTAGATCGGGCCGGCGGCGGTCAGATGGACCCCGTGATAGAGGAGCAGCCAGCCCTCGTCGGTCTCGAGGGGTTGCGGCCCGAGGCCGATCTTGCCGGCGTCCCACCAGGCCCCGTCGCGGGCCTCGAGCAGCAGCGCGTGGTCGCCCCAGTGACGCAGGTCCGGCGAATACGACAGCCAGATGTGGGCGCCACCGCGCAACGGCGTCGGGCGATGGATCATCAGCCACCGACCGTCGAATCGGCGCGGGAACAGGGCCGCGTCCTTGTCCTCGGGCGGCATGGCCGGTCCGAGCCGTGTCACCGAGCGGAAGTCGGTCGTGACCGCCAGCGAGACCATCGGCCCCCGCTGGCTGTAGGCCGTGTAAGCGACGACCCATTCGCCGCGTTCGGGCAGCCACGTCGCCCGGGGGTCCTCGACGCCCCAGATCTCCTCGTGATGGCCCGGATCGGGCCTCAGCCACGGCTCCGGGTCGACCGTCCAGTCCTCCTCGCCGTCCGTGCTTCGGGCGACATGAAGGTGCGACAGGCCGCGCAGATCCTCCACCCGCATGACCAGGACCGTCTGGCCGTCGAGGCGGGCCGCGGCAGGGTTGAAGACCGTGTTGGCGGCGTAGGGCAGTGCCGCCGCGGTCAGGATCGGGTTGGCCGGGTTTCGGCGGAACAGGTCGTTCGCTGGTCGATGCATCGGCGCCGGCTCCTCCTGGATCGCGGGGTCTCCTCGAGGCAGGGTAGCCCGCTCGGTGCCTTGTCATGCAGCCGCGATCTCTGGCGGCCTGATGCCGTGTCGGGCTCGGCGGATGGTGCGCGAGCCTCGAGACGGTCCGCCGAGCCTGGCTCGGACCTCGTCATGCAAGGAGGTGTCGGATGGCCACCCTGTCCGAGAAGCAGCGCGACTCCCTCACGTCGTCGACCTACGGTCTGCCCGAGGAGCGGAAGTACCCGATGCCGGACAAGGCCCACGCCCGGAACGCCAAGGCGCGTGCCTCCCAGCAGCTCCACGAGGGCAACCTCACGAAGGCCGAGAAGGCGAAGATCGACCGCAAGGCGGATCGGGTCCTCGACAAGAGCTGATCCCGGCGGAGCCACGCCGGGACACCCCGATACGTGGCCGATCGGGATCGCCGGGCCGGCCTGCGCGCCGAAGGGCTTCACCCCGGCCCGGTCGTGCGGTAGGCTCGCTCGGTTCGCCGGGGTGCATCTCCGGCAGGGGTGGAGGAGTCCCAGATGAACGATCTTCGAACTGTCCGAGGCCTGGCGCTCGGGGCGTTGGTCCTCGTCCTCGCCGCCTGTTCGAGCGGCTCGACCCCGGCGCCATCCGGCGCCGCGAGCGCGGGCAGCGGCGGGACGATCAAGATCGGCGGCGGGTTCGCCCTCACGGGCGACGAGTCGGCGCTCGACCTGCCGGCGGCCAACGGCGCGAAGCTCGCGGTCAAGGAGATCAACGCGGCCGGCGGGATCAACGGCAGCCAGATCGACTTCATCGTCCACGACAGCCAGTACAAGATGGACGTGACGGCCCAGACGGCCAAGCAGTTCGTCGAGCAGGACAAGGTCCCGCTCTTCATCGGCTACACCGACACCGACAGCGTCCTCGCAGCCGGCCCGACCTTCCAGGCGGCCAAGATCCCGTTCATCACCGTGGGTGCGACCTCGCCCAAGATCCCGAGCCAGGTCGGCGACATGATGTTCCTCGCCTGCTTCGGCGATAACGTCCAGGCCGCCGTCGGGGCCGAGTACTCGTACAAGAACTTCGGCCACAACGCGTACCTGCTGTGGGACAAGGGCGTCGAGTACACGACGCTCCTCGGCGGGTACTTCAAGAGCCGCTTCACCGAGCTCGGCGGCACGATCGCCGTCGAGGAGTCGTACGACGACAAGGCGACCGACTTCTCGGCCCAGATCACGAAGATCAAGGCCCTCAGCCCCCAGCCCGACTTCTACTACGTCGCGGCGATGCCGTACAACATCGGGCCGATCGTCAAGCAGTTCCGTGACGCGGGCATCACCGGGCCGATCGTCGGCGGTGACGGCTACGACACGCCCGACCTCGTCAAGGTCTCGGGACCGACGACGAGCAAGGTGTTCTTCACGACCCACGCCCTGATGGACGCGACGGCCGGCACCGACGGCATCAAGAAGTTCATGACGGCCTACAAGGCCGAGTACGGCAACGATCCCGAGAACGCCTTCGCGGCCCTCGGCTACGACACCATCTATCTGCTCGCCGACGCCGTGAAGCGGGCAGGCGGCACCGACTCAGCCGCGGTGAAGACCGCGATCGAGGCGACGAAGGACTTCCAGGGCATCACCGGCGCGATCACGTTCTCGCCCGACAGCCACGTCCCCCAGAAGGGCGTGACCGTCATCGACATCGAGAGCGGCGCGCTGACCCTGGCGGGCTCGTACGTCCCGGACAAGGTCCCCGCGCCCTAGATCCTGCCGGCTCCCGACCGCCGGTCCCGGGCTCGGGCCCTGGACCGGCGGCCTCGTCTCCCTCCGTCATCCACCGAGGCTTCCAGATGACACCTGACGAGATCGTCGCCCTGGCCCAGGAGCGTGGCGTCCAGCTGGTCCGGTTCCTCTACTGCGACAACGGTGGCGTCATCCGTGGCAAGGCCACCCACGTCGGATCGCTGGCCCGCCGGATGGAAGCGGGTATCGGCCTCGTCAAGGGCATGCAGTCGTTCACCAGCCTCGACACCCTCGCCCCCGACGGGACGTACGGCCCCGTCGGCGAGATCCGCCTCATCCCCGATCCCGACACATTCGCGATCCTGCCGTATGCGCCGCGCAGCGCCCACATGTTCGCCAACATGATCGAGCTCGACCACACACCCTGGGCGCTCGACCCGCGCTGGTTCCTCCAGCGGATGGTGGCCATGGCGGCCAGCGCCCACCTGGCGTTCGACGCCGCCTTCGAGAACGAGTTCTATCTCGCGATGCGGACGGACTCGGGCTTTACGCCGGTCGACCACAGCCTGTGCTTCAGCGCCATCGGGATGGACTCGACCGAGGATGTCATCCAGGACATCATCGCCGCGCTCACCGAGCAGGGTCTCACCGTCGAGCTGTCGCATCCCGAGCTCGGCTGGGGCCAGCAGGAGCTCTCGATCCGGCACGCCGACGCGCTCCGCGCGGCCGACCAGCAGCTGGCCTATCGCCAGACGGTCCGCGGTGTCGCGGCCCGCCATGGCCTCATCGCGTCGCTCGCGCCGAAGCCGTTCGCCGACCAGGCCGGCAGCGGCGCCCACTGTCACTGGAGCATCTGGGACGCGGACCATTCGACGAACCGCCTGGCGGACGACTCGTCGCCCGACGGCCTGAGCCCGCTGGCTCGCCACGCCATCGGCGGCGTGCTGGCCCATCTTCCCGGCCTGCTCGCGATGACGACGCCGAGCGTCAACTCGTTCCGACGGCTCCAGCCGCACTACTGGAGCTCGGCCTATGCCGCGTGGGGCATCGAGAACCGGGAGGCCGCCGTCCGCGTCCCGACGCGCTACTGGGATGACCCCGCTGCGTCGACGAACCTCGAGCTCAAGTCGAGCGACGCGAGCGCCAACCCGTACATCTCACTCGGCGGCATCATGGCCGCCGCGATGGACGGCATCGCCCGCCACCTCGACCCCGGCCAGCCGGTCGACCAGGATCCGGGCAACCTCAGCGATGCCGAGCGCGAGCGACGCGGCATCGCCCGGTTCCCCCTCACCGCTGCCGAGGCGCTCGACGAGCTCGAGCGGGACGAGGTCCTCATGACCGCGATGGGAGCGCCCCTCGGGACCGAGTACCTCAAGGTCCGTCGAGCCGAGGCGGCGGCGTACGCCGAGCATGACGATGCGTTCGAGCTCGAGCAGCACTTCTTCCGCTACTAGCCGCGACGCGCCTCCGCAGGGCTGAGCCGGCTGACCCTCATGCGCCTCGACCTCGCTGCCGTCCCCATCGTCGACGTCCACTGCCACTCGTTGCTCCGACGGCAGCCGGTCGGTGATGACGAGTTCCGCCATCACCTGACCGAATCGACCGATCCGGTCATCGCTCGCGACGACGTCCCGACCTCGCTCCTCTATCGGCACGCCCTCCGCGACCTCGCCGAGCTGTTCGACTGCGAGGCCACACCCGAGGCGATCCATGCGGTCCGAGAGGAGCGTGGGTTGGCTCGCATCGCCCGCGACGTCGCCGAACAGGCGGCGTTCAAGACCCTGCTCATCGACACCGGCTATGGCGCCGATGTCACCCTCTCGCTCGACGAGCTTCGGGCGATGACCGGCTGCCGGGTCGAGGAGATCGTCCGCCTCGAGCCGCTCATCGAGCGGCTCATCGTCGAGGCGGCCGGCTTCGACGGATTCCTCGACGCCTACCGGGCCTCGATCGACGACCTCCGCCGTCGCGGCATCGTCGGGATGAAGTCGGTCATCGCCTATCGCAGTGGGCTCCAGCTCGAGGCGGTCGACCGCGACACGGCCGCGGCGGCTTTCGCCGACGTCCATGCGGTCGCCAAGCGGGACGGACGCCTGCGGATCGAGTCCAAGCCGCTGCTCGACCACCTCATCGTCATCGCCGTCGAGGAGGCGGCCCGCCAGGGCGTCCCGATCCAGTTCCATACTGGCCTCGGCGACCCCGACCTCGACCTCACGAAGGTCGATCCCGCGGCCCTCCGGCTCCTCTTCTCGGATCGCTTCCGGGCGGCGCCGATCGTGCTCCTCCACACCGGCTACCCGTACATCCGCTCGCTCGCGTATCTGGCGGCGATGTTCCCGAACGTCTATGCCGACATGGGCGAGGCACCGCTCTTCGCTGCCGGCGAGGCGACCGAGATCGTCCGCGAGCTGCTGGGGCTGGCGCCCGCCAGCAAGCTGCTCTTCAGCACTGATGCCTCGCTGGTACCAGAGCTGTACTGGATCGCCGCCCGGATCGGTCGACGGGCCCTCGGGCAGGTGCTCGACGAGCACATCGCCGAGGGGGTGCTCGACGAAGCGACGGCGCTCGACTGGGCCGAGCGCATCCTGTGGCGCAATACGGAGCGGGTCTACGGACTCTGATCGGACCCCGTCGCAGGCGGGCGTGACGGTCCGGCTCGCCGTCGCCAGAAGGTCCGGTCATAGAGGCGGTCGAGGGGCACTTCGCGCTGGCCCAGCAGGCCGTCCCGGCGGACGGTGATGACGATGATGAAGATGACGGCGAGGATGATCTGGCTCAAGCCGTACCAGAGGGTCACGTCCTCGACCCGCCGGAGCGCCTCGGCCAGGGCGACGATGAGCATCGCTCCGATGACCGAGCCGCTGACCGAGCCCATCCCGCCGATGACGAGCATCGTCACGACCCGGAACGTGAGGTCGAACCAGAAGACGGTCGGCGAGAAGGACGTGATGAAGTGGGCGTACAGCGAGCCAGCCACGGCCGAGAAGAACGCCCCGATGACGAAGGCGAGCAGGCGCGGGTCCATGATCCGGATGCCGATCGCCTGTGCGGCCACGCGATCCTCGCGCTGGGCGAACATGTCGCGCCCGTATGACGAGCGCTTGATCCGCCAGACGACATAGACGACGACGAGCGTCCAGCCGGCCGTCCACCACAGGTCCGTGTAGGGCGTGACGTTCGAGAACGTCCTCGAGCCGCGGGTGAACGCGTCGGCGTTGAAGAGGATGACCCGGACGATGACGAGGAAGCCGAGGGTCGCGACGGCCACGAAGTGACCGGACAGCCGCATCAGGACGATGCCCACGAGCCAGGCGATGACGCTCACGAAGACGCCGGCGATGAGCGTGGCGACGAGGAACCCGATCGGGAACGCGCCGATCGTCTGGTCGAGGTGGACCCAGGCCAGCCAGGCCGGCAGGTCCGGCAGGTAGGAGGCCTTCTCCGGGAGTGGCAGGGTCAGGATGGCCGCGCAGTAGGCGCCGAGGGCCATGAACCCGATCTGGGCCAGCGAGAAGACCCCGGTGAACCCGCTCGTGAGGTTGAGGCTCACCGTGAGGATGATGAAGATCCCCAGGTTGATGACGAGGCCCTGCCAGAACGCCTGACCGCTGGAGTCGAGGACCGCGAGCGCGATCGACGCCAGGACGATGACAGTCAGCGGTCCGGCCGCGCGGTGGCGGGTGGTGATCACAGGTCGTCTCGATCCCGGGTCCCGAGGATCCCCTGGGGCCGGACGAGGAGCACGAGGATGAGGATGACGAAGACGATCGCATCGCGGTAGCTCGCCAGACTGCTGGGCAGCCACGTCTGGAGGAACTCACGGACCTCCGGGGGCACCGAGCCCGGTGGCAGCAGATCGCCGATCCCGGCGAGGGCCGTCACGAAGACCTCGAGGAACCCGAGCACGTAGCCGCCGACGACCGCCCCGGCGATGCTTCCGAACCCACCGATGACCGCGGCGATGAACGCCTTGAGCACCGGCGTGAAGCCCATGTACGGGTTGACCTGGCCGGCCTGGACCGCGTACAGGAAGCCCGGCGACCGCGGCGAGCCCGGCGCCGATGGCGAACGCTGTCGCGACGACCCGGTCGACCTTGATGCCCATCAGCCGGGCCGCCGGCAGGTCCTCGGCTGCGGCACGCATCGAGAGGCCGAGCGTTGTCCGGGTGACGAACACCGTGAGGAGGCCCAGGAGGACGATGCCAGCGGCGAAGCTCACGATGTTCACCTTCGGCACCGTGAACGCCCCGATGGCGACGACACCGCTCAGGACCTCGGGGCTCGGGAACGCGATGAGCGTCGGCTGGCCCGCGAGGCGCGTCGTGAGAAGGGTCCCGTTCTGGAGGATCTGTCCCACGGCGAACGAGCTCAGGAGCATCGCGACGTCCGGCGCGCCGCGGAGCGGCCGATAGGCGACCCGCTCCATGATCAGACCGACCGCGACGGTACCGATGACCATCAGGACCAGGGCGATCTCGAGCCCGATCCCGGCTCCGAGACAGAAGACCGCGATGTACGCGGCGATCATCATCACGTCGCCATGGGCGAAGTTGATGAGGCGAAGGATCCCGAAGACCATCGCCAGCCCGACCGCCATCAGGGCGTACAGGCTGCCGGCCGAGAGTGCGTTGACGACCTGCTGGACGGCGTACTCGGTCATGCCGAAACGGCTCCGACACCGAGGTACGCCTGCTCGACCTTGGGGTTCTGGCGGAGCTCCGCGGCAGTGCCCTCCAGGGTCACCCGGCCTGTCTCCATGACATAGGCGCGGTCGGCGATGTCGAGGGCGTGATGGACGTTCTGCTCGACGAGGAGGATCGTCCGGCCCGTCCTCTTGAGCTCGGAGATCGTCTCGAAGATCCGTTCGACCATCAGCGGCGCCAGGCCCAGCGATGGCTCGTCGAGCAGGATGAGCCGGGGGCGACTCATGAGCGCACGGCCGATCGCCAGCATCTGCTGCTCGCCGCCCGACAACGTCCCGCCGGCCTGGCTCTCGCGCTCCTTCAGCCGCGGGAAGAGCTCGAAGACCATCGCCAGGTCCTCCGCCGTGGCGGCTCGGTCGGAGCGTGAGACGGCGCCGAGTCGGAGGTTCTCGGCCACCGTGAGACGGCCGAAGATCCGGCGACCTTCCGGGCAATGGGAGATGCCGAGGGCGACGATGGCATCGGTCCGGGCCCGCGAGATGTCCGCACCCTCGAACCGGATCGCTCCCTGCCACGGCCGCATCAGCCCCGAGATCGTCCGCAGGGTCGTGCTCTTGCCGGCGCCGTTCGAGCCGATGATCGCCACGAGCTCGCCGGTCTCCACCCGCAGCGTCACGCCCTGGAGGGCCCGGATGTTGCCGTAGCGGACGTGGAGGTCGTCGAGCTCAAGCACCGCGAGCCTGGCCGAGATAGGCCGAGATGACGTCCGGGTTGGCTCGGACGTCGGCGGGCGAGCCGTCGGCGATGATGCGACCGTAGTTGAGGACCTGGATCCGATCGCACAGGTTCATGACGAGCGGGATGTCGTGGGCGACGAGGACGATCGTGATCGCTAGCTCGTCACGGAGCCGCCGGATGAGGCGCAGGAGGTCCTGGGTCTCGGCCGGGTTCATCCCGGCATTGGGCTCGTCGAGCAGCAGGAGGCGCGGCTGGATCGCGACCGCTCGGGCGATCTCGAGCCGGCGCTGGTCGCCATACGGCAGGTCGCGCGCCGGGCGGTCGCGCTGCCCGGTCAGGCCGAACAGCGCAAGCAGCTCGGTGGCTCGCTCGTCCAGCGCCCCCTCTCGATCCCGGAACGAGGGCCCCGAGAGCAGCGTCCCGAGCAGTGACCGACCGGCTCGCTGCTGGGCCGCGACCTTGACGTTGTCGAGGACCGACAGGTCACCGAACAGGCGGATGTTCTGGAACGTCCGGGCCATCCCGAGCCGTGCGACCTTGTACGGCGGGGCGTCGGTGATGTCCTGACCGGCGAACGCGATCGTGCCCGTCGACGGCCGCAGGAAGCCCGATAGGAGATGGAACAGCGTGGTCTTGCCTGCGCCGTTGGGTCCGATGACGCCGTGGATCGTCATGGCGTCGAGGCGGAGCTCGTATTCGCTCAGGGCCTGGAGACCGCGGAACGACTTCGACAGCCCGCGCACGTCGAGGATGGCCGGCCCGTCGGCGGTCGCTGCCTGTGCCTCCATCCCGCGGAGGATACGTCCCGTCAGGCCCTCGATCGTGCCGGATCAGCGGACGTAGCTTGCCCCGTTGACATCGATCGTCGTGCCGGTCGCGTGCCTGGCCAGCCCCGACGCGAGGAAGATCACGACGTTCGCGACGTCCTGGGGCATCGCGACCTCCCCGAGCCCCGTGTCGCGGGCCGCGACCTCGACGCCGAACTCATCCTTGAACCGCTGGTTGAACGACGTGTCGACATACCCCGGCGCGATCGCGAACGCGGTGACACCGGCACGACCGTACTGGCGCGCGATCGTCCGGGTCATCGCGACGACCCCGGCCTTGGCGGCCGCGTAGTGCCAGTAGTCAGGGTCCTCGCCGCGGAACGCCGCCCGACTCGCCATGTTGATGATGATGCCGCCGCTGGGTCGTGCAGAGAACGCGGCGATCGCCGCCCGACACAGCACCGCGGGCGCGATGAGGTTCACCCGCAGCGACAGGTCCCAGACGTCGAGCCAGGCGTCCAGCGGTCCCGTGGCGTCGGCGATCGGCGTGATCCCGGCGTTGTTCACGAGCACGTCGATCCGACCGTGGACGGCTTCGGCTTCGTGCCACAGGCGGTCGGCAGCCAGGGGGTCGGCCAGGTCTGCCACCAGGGCGTGCCCCCGCCCGTCGAGGTCGGCCTCGAGCGACCGCAGCGCTGCCTCATCGATGTCATGGAGGAGCACGGACGCTCCCTGCGCGGCCATCGTCCGGGCCGTCGCACGGCCGATGCCGCCGGCCGCCCCGGTCAGCAGGATGACGCGTCCGGTGAGGTCGATCACGGTCGACTCCTTGGTGGGCGGTGGCGCTCGGTCGACCAGCCAAGGGTAATGGCGACCTCGCCTCTCCGGTCGACCCGGAGCGCCAGGAGCAGGGTCATGCGCTGAGGTAGATCGCGCCGGTCGCGGGATCGATCACGATCGGGATCGACGTGAGCGGGATGTCGGTCGGGCCCTGGATGACGGCTGCGTCGTCGGCAGGATCGAACGCCGCGCCGTGGCACGGGCAGACGAGGAGTCGGTCCGTCTGATCCCACTCCACGGTGCAGCCTGCGTGGGTGCACACGGCGTCAAAAGCCACGTAGGAACCGTCGGCCAACCTGACGATGACGCCTGGATCCCCGGCCGGAAACGGAGCGGGCGCCGAAAACGGCACCGTGAACGACGTCGCTCCGGTCCTGGCGACCGCGTTCACCGATGCGATCCGGATGCCGCCGGGCGCCGCCGACGACGCTGGAGACGCGACCGGTGGTCCGCCCGATCCCAGCGTGTCCCCCGACCCCGTACCGTCCGGCGACCGGCCTGGCACCCCGCCAAGACCTGGCAGAACGATGCCGGCGGCGCGCAACGGGACCGCCAGGGAGGCTGCGACGAGGGCCAGCACGGCGAGGGCGCCGGACTGGAGGAAGGCCCTCCGCTCGGGCGACGTGGCATCGTGGGGACGTGCGCGTCTGCCACGTCGTGGCTCGGGCGGCTCACCCGCGGCCCAGTCGACCAGACGGCGCGCGATGAGGACGTCGCCGTGCCCAGCCAGGGCAAGCGTGATCCAGCCTGCCGCGAATGGCAGGTCGGCGCCGTAGTAGAAGGGCCGGGTGGCCCACGACGCGGTCAGGAAGAACAGGAGCGAGAGTGCCGCGCCGAGCATGGCGGCCGGCTTGAAGGCGAGACCCGTCAGGACTCCGAGGCCGGCCGCGATCTCGGCGAAGGCGATCGCCAGGCCGATCGGCACCGCGAACGGCATGCCGAAGGAGACGAGAGCGCCGATCGGCAATTCATGCGAGAACGCCAGCATCTGGGCCTGGATCGAGCCCGGGCTCGCCGGGTCGAAGAACCGCGGATCGAGGAGCTTGTCGAAGCCTGCGATGACGAAGGTGGCGCCGAGGAACAGTCGCAGCGGGATGAGGGCCTGAGCCGGGACCGTCGCCCGAAGGTCTGGCTTGCGCACGCGGGCATTCTGCGCCGGCGCCGGTCGATCAGCCGCCCAGCTCGTCGGGTAGCAGGGGCCGGACGTACAGGGTCCAGGTCATCCCGTCCGAGGTGAAGCCCGTCGCCTCGGTCGCCCGCTCGAGGACCGGCCCGAGGGTCCCCGCGTCGGCTCCCAGGACCACTCCCTGGCGTAGCCCGGCGACGCCGCGGTCAGGGACGGCCGGTGTCCCGAAGGATGAAAGACCCGCCGCGAGCGGCCACGGGACCGGCTCCCGGGCGATCGATGGATCGGTCGTCGGGGCGCCGGGTGCGGCGTAGACGCGATAGCCTTCAGGCTGGTACGACGATCCCGCTGCGGCAGAAGCGCCCCACGTCTCGCTCGGGTCGACCAGTCGGCCCAGGAGGTCGAGGGCTGCCGCCTCGCCAGGGGCGGGACTACCTCCGATGCCGGGACCCCCGACTCCCGACCCGCTGCCGGAGACCCGGGTCTCGGTCGTCTGTCCACCCAGTGTGACGACGAACACGTCGCTGCCACTGTCGCCGGGGATGCCCGGGCCGGTCGTGGCAGTCTGGTCGAGTCCGGCGGCGCGGATGGCTGCCACGATGCTCGCCGCACCAGCGGGGCCGACGTTGCGCAGGATCTCGGTCGGCAGGAGGGGCCCCGGAGCGATCGCCGGGACCGGCGCCGGGGTCAGGATCCGGCCGTCGTCGTAGACCTCGACGAGCGGCAGGGCGTTCAGCGTGGCCACCGGGTTGATGAACCCGCCTTCGGAGGTCACCTTGAGCAACAGCGAGGCGGTGGCGGGTGATGGCGACGGTCCTGACGACGACGGCGGCGGTGATCCAGACCCGCCGGAGGTGCCGCCGCCCGGCGACCTGGCGGGCGATCCCGCGGGAGGCTGCGAAGCGGGCGCGGGCGATGCGCTGCAGCCGATGATGACGATGGCGATCGAGACGGCCAGGGCGGCGGGCGCGGTACGTGCGGACATCGAGGGCTCCGGACACGACTGGACATCGGCAGGCGCCGAGGTTCGCTGGCCATGACGCAGGCCGCGGGACATCGGTTCCGCATCGCGACACGGCCGCGACCGTCCGCTATCGCGCGACGACGAGCCATGAGCGTCACGAGGCAGGCGGCCCATGGCGTGTCGCCAGGCGGATCGCACGCGGGAGTGTCCTTCGGGAAATGCCGCTGATGTGGTAGGTCGCTCCGTTGCAGGATCGCCTCGGATGCGATGGGGCTGTCACGCCCGCGACACGCGCACATGCTGTCGCGACCGCTCGAGCGGAAGCCCGCTCGCGTCAGGCTCGGAAGAGAAAGGAGGTCACATCTATGGCCACCATGTCCGAGAAGAAGCGCGACTCGTTGAAGGCGTCGCAGTACGGTCTGCCAGAGGAGCGGAAGTACCCGATGCCGGACGCCTCCCACGCGCGCAACGCGAAGGCCCGGGCGTCGCAGCAGGTGAAGAAGGGCAACCTCACCAAAGCCGAGGAGAGGAAGATCGACCGCAAGGCCGACAAGATCCTCGACAACGACTGACGGCCCGCCGCCGCCGATGCGGCGACCGTAGACTCGGGCGATGCTCGAGCCTGCGACCGCCGCCCTCCTCATCCTCGTCCCGATCGCGTTCAACGTCGCGTTCCTCGCCCTGGGTCGAGCGTTCGACTACCCGGACATCCTCCGGCGCGGACCGGACGAGATCCTCCGGCGGTTCCATGCTGGCGGCGCCGGGCTGATCCTGCGTTGGGAGGCGCTCCTTCTCAGCGCCCTGGCGATGCTGCCGCTCGTCGCCCTGCTCGCTGTCGTCCTGGCGGCCGATCCTGCCCTGACGGCGCTCGCGATCGTCCTGGGTTCGGTCGCGGCCCTCGTCCAAGGTCTCGGGCTCGTCCGCTGGCCGTTCGCCGTACCGGAGCTCGCTCGCCGATACGTCGCGCTCGATGCGGCCAGCGCGTCAGCTGAGGAGACCGCCGCGGATCGGCGCGCCATCGAGACGACGTTCGTCACTCTCCATCGTCTGCTCGGCGTCGGGGTGGGGGAGCACCTCGGCTACCTGTTCACGGGCCTCTGGACCCTGGTCGTCGCCGCCTCGATCGCCACGACCTCGGTGCTGCCGGCGTGGCTCGGCTGGCTCGGCGTACCGATCGGCCTCGCGATCCTCATCGGGACCCTCGAGTTCGTCGGCCCGAACGAACGTGCGGGCTGGTCGCTCGCCGGGATGATCGTCCCGATCGCGTACATCGCCTGGTCGATCTGGCTCATCGCCCTCGGGATCGCCCTCGGGATCGCCCTCTCGCGATGAGACGACCGCGGGGTGACCGATCCGAAGGCCCCGCCGCCGTGACCGTCTCGCCGTGACCACGCTGCCGACGGGAACGGTCACGTTCCTCTTCAGCGACGTCGAGGGCAGCACCCGGCGCCTCGAGCGCGATCCCGCCGAAGCCGATCGCGCCCTCGCATATCACCACATCGTCTTCGACGAAGCCGTCGCCGCGAACCGTGGCGCGATCTTCGAGACCGTCGGTGATGCGGTCTACGCCGCCTTCGAGCGGGCGACCGACGCCACGGCGACGGCACTCGTCGTCCATGAGACGCTCGCAGGGCACGACTGGGCCGACGCGGAGCCCCTCCGGGTCCGGATCGCGATCCACACCGGACAGGTCGAGTCGCGTGGCCTCCACTACTTCGGGCCGCCGCTGTTCCGCTGCTCCCGGATCCAGGCGCTCGCCTGGGGCGGCCAGACGCTCCTCTCGTCCGTGGCCGCAAGCCTCGTGGTCAGCTCGCTGCCCGCCGGCGGCGAGCTCGTCGATCGTGGCACGCAGCCGCTCAAGGACCTCGACGAGCCCGAGCGCGTCTTCGAGCTCGTCACGTCGTCGACGCCGGCCTTCCCGCCGCTCCGCTCGACGGTCCATCGACCGACGAACCTGCCCGAGCAGCTCAGCTCACTGATCGGACGCGAGTCGGAAGTCGCCTCCCTCGAGAGCCTGCTTCGCGAGCGGCGCCTGGTGACGGTGACGGGACCCGCTGGGACCGGCAAGACACGTCTCAGCCTCGAGGTCGCGCGGCGCCTGCTCGACGAACAGGACGATGGCGTCTGGTTCGTCGACCTCGCCCCGGTCCGCGATCCGGAGCTCGTTCCGGCTGCCATCGCGGCGACCCTCGGAGTGGCCGAGCGACCGCCCGCCTCGGTCGCCGACACGCTCGCCGACCACTTGCGCTCGCGACGATTGCTGCTTGTGCTCGACAACTTCGAGCAGGTCGCCGAGGCGGCGCCGAGCGTCACCCGCCTTCTCTCGTCGCCGGATGTCCGGATCATCGCGACGAGTCGCGAAGCACTCCGCGTCCGCGACGAGCGCGAGTATCCGCTTGCCCCGCTGGCGACGGGCGGCTCGAGCGATGGCGGGTCGGCCGACGTCGACGAGCCACCGCCAGGCGTCCGGCTGTTCATCGCCCGGGCCCGCGAAGCGCTGCCGTCCTTCGAGCCCGACGCCGCGACCCGGACGACGATCGCCCGGATCACCGAGCGTCTGGATGGGCTTCCGCTCGCGATCGAGCTCGCCGCGGCGCTCGTGCGGGTCCTCTCGCCCGACCAGATCCTGGACCGGCTGGATCGGCGACTCGACCTCCTCGCGAGCCGGAACCGCGACCTACCGGAACGGCAACGATCGCTCCGGGCCGCGCTCACCTGGAGCTACGACCTCCTACCGGACCGTGAGGCCCGCGCCTTCGAAGGGCTCGCGGTGTTCGCGGATGGGTTCACCCTCGCCGCCGCCGAGGCGGTCCTCGACGACCTCGACGTCGACGTCATCGACGCGATCGGCGCCCTGCTCGACAAGGCGCTCCTCGTGCGGGCCTTCGACATCGGCGCCGAGGCGCGCTTCCGGATGCTCGACACGGTCCGGGCATTCGGTCTCGAACGACTGGAGGCGCGCGCTGACAGCGATCGCAGGCACGCGGCCCTGGCTCGCTGGGCGACCTCGATCCTCACCCGCGATGGCCAGCCGATCCGATGGCAGGACGCGATCGGCGACGTCACCTATCCGACCGAACGCGAGAACGTGCTCGCGGCCATCCGATGGCTCGACAGCCATCAAGACGATGAGGCATCCGTCGAGCTGGTCTCCGCCGCGTCGAGCCACTGGATGGCTGGCAACCTTCTGACGGAGGGTCGGCCATGGCTCCTCCGGGCTGTGGCACGGGCGGGCTCGCCGTCGGTCTGGACCGGACGCCTGCTGCGCAACGCGAGCGCGGTCGAGTCCGAGCTCGGAGATCTTCCAGGCGGGATCGAGCTGATCCAGCGAAGCATCGCCGTCTGGCAGGTGCTCGGCGCCGATGCTGACCGCGCCGACGCGCTGCGGCGGCTCGGTGCGATGCGGCTTGATCAAGGCCAGATGGAAGAGGGTCGCAGGGTGCTCGCCGAGGCGGAGGCGTTGGCGCGCGAGGCAGGCGACACCCAGACCGTCAAGGCGTGCCTGGCTGACCTGGGCGTGGTGGCCCTCGACAAAGACGATCTCGAGGAGGCGACGCGGCTCTTCCGGACTCTGCTGACGACGTGCCTCGAGGAGGGGGACCAGTACGGTGTCGGACTGGCGCGTGGCAACCTGGCCTTCACGCTATCCCTGAGTGGTCAGGTCGATGATGCGGAAGCACAGGCCCGCGAGGCGGTCAGCGTGTTCGAGGAGTACGGCAAGCCCGACACGCTGTCCTGGGCGAAGTCGAACCTGGCCGGTGTGCTGGCCGCGCAGGGTCGCCTCGACGAGGCGGAGGATCTCGCCCGGTTCGCCCTCGGGCTCACCTGGAGCAGTGGGATCGTCCGGGACCTTGCCGGATGTATCGACACGATGATGCGGATCGTCGTGAAGCGCGGCGACGACAGCCGGGCGCTCCGCCTGGCGAGTGCCGCTCGCCGCATCCGGTCGGAGGCGGGCCTCGTGACCGGGCGTGCTGACGCCAGGGTGATCGCCGAAGCACTGTCGCTCGCTCGGGACCGCCTGGGACCTGACTTCGACACGGTCGCGGCCGCCGCGGACGCCATCCCCGTCGCGACGATCATCGAACAGGAGATCGCTGGCCGAACACCGGCCAGGTAGAACGGGCCCCGATCAGGAAGTGGCTGCTGCCGTGGCGGGACTGTCGGGGATCCGGGTGATGCCGATGACCGAGCCGATGACGAGGACCACGCCGAGCCACTGGATCGGCTCGAGCCGCTCTCCCAAGAGGACCGCGCTGGCGGCGATCCCGACGATCGGGATGAGGTAGAACCACGACGATGCGATCGACGCCGGGACGCGCCGCAGGGCCCCAAGGTAGAGCCAGTAGGCGGCGGCGTAGTACAGGACGCCCGAACCGACCGCGCTGGCGATCCCGAGGGCCGTCACCGATGCCGGGAGGGCTGGCCCGCCCAACACCGCGGCAGTAACGACGAGAGGGATGGCGAGCCCAAGGGCCCAGGCCTGCTGGCCGAAGACCACCGCTCCGGTCTCGATCGCGCCGGGAAGCAGCTTCCGCGTCACGACGGTGTAGGCCGCGCAGCATGCCACGCCGAGCGTCGTCAGGGCCACGCCGACGAGCTGCCCGGAGGCGGTGCCCGGGGCCAGGACCACGATCGCGACGCCGACGAGCGCGATGCCCGAGAGTCCGATCAGTCGCGGCCCGATGCGCTCGCCGAGCACGACCGTCGCCAGACCCAGGATCATCAGCGGCTCGAGGGCCCACAGGAGGACCGAGAGGCTGGCGCTGATCGAGAGCAGACCGATGAGGCCAAGCGCGTAGGCGGTGCCGGGATTGAGCAAGCCCAGGCGGGTCAGTGTCGGTCGACCGCGCTGGCGCAGTGGCGTTCCCTGGCGCCACAACAGGAGCGCCAGCACCACGAGACTCGTGGCCAGCTGGATCGCGAACAGCGTCAGCGGCGGGAACTCACCGAGGGCGGCCTTGCTGACGACCGTCCCGAGGCCCCAACAGGTCGCGGCAAGCGTCAGGGCGATGCGGTCCCGGGAGGAGATCGGCGAGGCGGGCATCTCGGGTGTGTCGGCGCCTGTCAGACCGCGGCCGGTCAGGCGGTCGGTGCGAGGTGCCGGCGCATCGCCACAGCGGCCTCCGAGCAGGTGGTCTCGAACTCGACGGATCCCTGGACCTCGACCGCGACCGACGCTCGTGGGACCGCGATGTAGCCGAGGCGAGAGAACCACGGCGCGGCCGTTTCGGTCAGGAGGACGACGCCGGTCGCGCCACGGTCGGACGCGAGCGACTCCGCCGCGCGGACGAGATGCTCGCCGATGCAACGCCCGCGCTCAGCTTCCGCGACCGCGACGGACCGGAGGAGCGCGACGGGCCCGTACGGCTCGATGGCCGCGCAGCCGACAAGACGCCCGCCATCCCGGGCGACGACGCCCGTCTCGAAAGCGCTCCTGGCTCCATCGATCGGCAGCTCCGCCGTCACCAGCAGATCGCGGATGTCTGGCCAGTCGGCGTCGGTCGACCGCGCGATGTCCATCAGCAACAGCCGCCCCCGCCGCAGCAGCCGGCCTCGGCCACCGGCAGGGACCGAGGCGCAGAGAGATCGATGAGCCGTGGAGCATCGGCCGGCTTCGTCGCCTGGACGATCGCGCTGACCATCCCATCGGTGACGGTGTGGGTCGGGGTGATCGAGACGTCCGTCAGACCCACGGCCTCCAGTCCGGCTCGGAACTCGGACACCGACAGAGCGCCGGCGATGCAGCCGGCATACGAGCCGCGCTCGGCTCGCTGCTCGGCCGACAGCGCGTCGTCCGCGACGATGTCGGTGATCCCGATCCGGCCGCCCGGCCGCAGGACGCGGGCGATCTCCCGGAAGACGGCGGACTTGTCCGCGGCGAGGTTCACGACGCAGTTGCTGATGACGACGTCGATCGAGTCGGCGGGGAGGGGGAGTGCCTCGATCTGCCCCTTGAGGAACTCGACATTCGTCGTGCCAGCCTCGGCCGCGTTCCGCTGTGCCAACGCCAGCATCTCGTCGGTCATGTCGACGCCGAACGCGCGACCGGTCGGCCCGACCCGCTTCGCCGAGAGCAGGACGTCGATCCCACCGCCGGACCCCAGGTCGAGGACCCGCTCGCCTTCGCGGAGGTCGGCGACCGCCGTCGGGTTGCCGCAGCCGAGCGACGCCAGGACGGCGGCATCCGGCAGCTCATCGCGCTCGAGGGCCGAGTAGAGGCTGGCGCCGATCGTCTCCGGATCGCTGCAACAGGACTCGCCCTGTGTGGCTCGGACCGCCGCTGCGGCGTAGTGCTCGCGGACGGTCTCGTGGATGGATCCTGTGGTCTCGTGGACGGTCTCGGTGGTCATCGCGGGGACTCCCTGGGCTGATCCGTTCTGCTGTCTGCTGTATTGATACTTGTCAAGATAGACACTTGTCAATATAGTGACCCACGTGAAGCGACAGACCGATCCCGATGTCCTCCTCCTCCAGGCGGCTGCAGACCCGACCCGTCTCGCGATCCTCCGCCAGCTGAGCGACAGCCCCGAGGTCTGCGCCTGCGACTTCACCGCCTGCTGCGACGTGAGCCAGCCGACCGTCTCGCACCACCTGAAGGTCCTCCGCGACGCCGGTTGGATCGCCGGGGACAGGCGCGGGACGTGGATCTGGTACCGACTCCGCCCGGAGGCGGTCGCCCGGTTCCGTGAGCTGGCAGGCGACATGGGTCCGGCGGGGATCCGGCAGCCGCCGTCCCGTCGTCTGCCCGTCCTGGAGGCACGCGCCTCGGAGTCGTTCTCCCGTCCCTGACCCTTGACCTTCAAGTGACTTCAGGGTCTAGGCTGGGCGAAGCTCACGGATGCCGAGCTTCATGCCAGGACAGGAGTCGTCCTCGATGACCACTGACTTCTCGCGGCCAGCCGCCAGGTCGACGGCGATGGGCGATCTGCCGATCGACGAGCAGGTTCGTATCCGTCAATCGGCCGCGGCTCTCCAGCGTCGATGGAATGGACAGCTGAACGTCGAGACGATCGAGCGGTTCTTTCTCGAGTCGCTCGACATCATCAAGGATGCCCGCATCAAGACGTGGGCGCCGATCATCGCCGAGCGATTGACGAACGACAGGCTGCGCGCCCTCGTGCGGCTGGAATCGGAGCGGACGGACCTGAACCCGAGCGTTCTATTTCTTTGCGTCCACAACGCGGGCCGGTCCCAGATGGCTGCTGGCTGGATGCGACACCTGGCTGGTGATCGCGTCGACGTCTACTCGGGCGGATCGGAACCGGCAGCGAGTCTGAACGTCGCGGCGGTTGCGGCGATGGCCGAGAAAGGCATCGACATCAGTCGCGAGCTTCCACAGCCGTGGGCGGATGAGATCGTGCGCGCAGCAGATGTCATCGTGACGATGGGCTGCGGTGACGCCTGCCCTGTCTATCCCGGAAAGCGCTACCTGGATTGGGAACTCGACGACCCGGCTGGCAAGCCGGTCGAGGAGGTCAGGCCCATCCGGGACGACATCGAGAGCCGCGTTCGCCGTCTGCTCGGGGAGCTGCTTCCCGACGCTTTGGCTTGACCTGCAGCCTCCGCAGACCTCGGCCCGATGAGCCGGCTCGTCGTGATCGGTGGAAGCGATGCCGGGACAGAGGCCGCCCTCGCGGCGAAGCGGGCTGATCCGTCGCTCGAAGTGACCGTCCTGGTGGCAGACGGCTACCTGAACTACAGCATCTGCGGTCTCCCTTTCCTGGTCAGTGGCGAGGTCCCGGACTGGCGAGCGCTGGCGCACCGCACCCAGGAGGATGTCGCCGCACAAGGGATCGAGATCCTTCTGGAACACCGTGCTCAGGCGCTCGACGTGGACCGCCGGCGCATCGAGGTGGCGGGCCCCGATGCCACTACGGTCATCTCCTACGATCGGCTGGTCATCGCGACCGGCGCGATCCCCGTGCGACCGACCGTCGGCGGTCTGGACGACCCGGATGTTCACCTGCTGCACACGATGAGCGACGGGATCGGCCTTCGTGACCGGCTCGATCGGGACGGGCCGAGGGACGCGATCGTGATCGGAACCGGCTACATCGGGGTCGAGATGGCCGACGCCCTGACGCACCGTGGGATCCACGTGACCCTCGTCGGTCGCTCGCCCTCGGTGCTCCCGGCGATCGACCGATCTCTCGGAGACGTTCTGAGAGCCGAGCTTGAACGAAACGGTGTCACGGTGATCACCGGAGCGACTGTCGATGGCATCGCGCGTGTCGGACGGCGGCTCGAGGCACGGATCGCGCCGAGTCGAACGGTCTCCGGCGAACTCGTCGTCATCGGCGCCGGCGTGCGTCCCGATGCGGAGCTGGCGCACTCGGCCGGTCTGAGCCTCGGCCCAGGCGGAGCGATCCAGGTGACCCGGGGGATGCAGACCAGCGCACCAGCGGTGTTCGCGGCCGGCGACTGCGTCGAGACGTGGCATGCGACGCTCCAGCGCCCGACGTACGTGCCGCTTGGGACCACTGCCCACAAACAGGGCCGCGTCGCCGGGCAGAATGCTGCCGGTCGCGAGGCGATGTTCCGCGGGTCGATGGGGACCCAGGTCGTCAAGGTCTTCGACCTGGCGGCTGGTCGGACCGGTCTCTCGGCACGCGAGGCCGAGGCGGCCGGTCTCTCTCCCACGGAAGTTCAGACGATCGTCCCCGATCACAAGCCGTACTACCCGGGCGCACACGACTTGCAGATCCGGATCATCGGTGACATCTCGAGCGGCAAGCTGCTCGGAGCGCAGATCGTCGGTCATTGGCAGGCGGAGGTCGCGAAACGGCTCGACGTCCTCGTGACGGCCTTGCACGAGGGACTGGCCGTTCAGGACCTGCTCGATCTCGACCTCAGCTATACGCCCCCACTCGGCTCTCCCTGGGATCCGATCCAGAAGGCCGCCGACGCGTGGCTCGTCGACAGTCCGCCGCGACCTGACGCGAACAGGCCAGGCGCGACGCGGTCGCGACAACGCCATTGACCTTCCAGTGACTCGAAGGTCTAGCATGTGAGCTGTGAGGATCGCTGAAGTCGCCACCAGGGCTGGCGTGGCCGCGTCCGCCGTCAGATGGTACGAGCAGGAAGGCATCCTGCCTGCGCCTGCCAGGAAGTCCAACGGCTACCGCGACTATGACGAGGTCGACCTGGCCCGGCTTCGCCTCGTCGTGTCGCTGCGCCGCCTGGGCCTCGCTCCGGAGGAGGCCGGTCGCCTGGCCCGGATCTGCATCGAGCATGGAGCCGTCGACCTCGATCTCACGCCCCAGCTGACCGAGCAACGGCGGGCGATCGCGCGGCAACGTGCCGACCTCGACCGCCTGGAGAGCGAGCTGCTCGACCTCGAGATGACGATCGCGGCGGCCGGTCGTGCGTCCCGCAAGGAGCATGAGATGTCGACTGCACCGATCCGGGTGCTGTTCGTCTGCACCCATAACTCCGCCCGAAGCCAGATCGCGGAGGCACTCCTCCAGCGCTACGGCGGTGACGCCTTCGAGGTCCAGTCGGCCGGCACCGAAGTGACGGGAGTGAACCCGCTCGCCATCCGGGTGCTGGCTGAGCTGGGCATCGACTGGACCGGGCATCGGAGCAAGTCGATCACCGAGTTCCTCGATCAGCGCTTCGACTACGTCATCACCGTCTGCGACCGCGCCCGCGAGACATGCCCCGTCTTCCCTGGCTCCGAGAACACCCTCCACTGGGGCCTCGACGATCCGTCAGAGATCGACGGTCCCGACGCTGAGAAGGTCGCGGCGTTCCGCCGGACGGAGACCGAGGTCTCCGCGCGGCTCCGCCCGTTCGTCGAGGTCGCCTTGCGGGCCGCCGGCCGGCCGCGCCGTCCCGTCACCGCGGGTTGAGTGCCCTCGCCGCCGAGTTCCTCGGAACGTTCGCGCTGGTCTTCTTCGGTTGCGGCGCGATCGCGAACGGCCTGAGTCCGACCGCTGTCGCGCTCGCCTTCGGCCTCGTGATCGGCGTGATGATCTTCGCCTTCGGGCACATCTCTGGAGCGCATTTCAACCCGGCCGTCTCGATCGGGTTCGCGGTCGGAGGCCACGCGCCCTGGCGTCTGGTCGGGACGTATGCCGTCACACAGGTCCTCGGGGCGACGGTCGCGGCGCTCGCCTTGCGGGTGACGCTCGGGCCGTCCGCCGATCTCGGGGTGACCCAGCCGAGCGGCTCCGACCTACAGGCTTTCGCTTGGGAGGTCGTCCTGACGTTCATGCTGATGCTTGTCATCACCGCGGTGGCCACCGATGCCCGGGCTGTCCGCGATGCCGCGGCGATCGCGATCGGCGGGGCGGTGGGTCTCGGCGCCCTCGTCGGCGGCCCGATCAGCGGCGCCTCGATGAACCCGGCCCGCTCGATCGGACCGGCGCTCGTCTCGGGGGATCTCAGCGGTCTGTGGATCTATCTCGCTGCCCCGGTGGTCGGGGCGGTGGCGGCAAGTCTGGTCTACCGTGTTCTCTCGATCCAGCCCGCGGTCGAAGACGACGCATCGAGCACGTCCACGACGGATCTCTGAACCAAGAGATACCCCCTGGGGGTATTGACAAGGGGTTGACAAGAACGGCCTCGGTGGGTTAGATTTCGTGTCGATGCGGCCTGTCAAGTCTTGACAGGCCCCTAGTCATGTCCGGCGGGTCACGGCCGGATGGGCGCCTCATCCGAGGCGACCACTCGACCCCGATCCACCCGACGCGCGCACCGGAGGTCCGCTTGGCGGTCGGCGCTGCTGCCGAAGTCAAGAGCCGCCTGAGCATCGTGGACGTCGTCGCTGAGACGGTCCCGCTCAAGAAGGCCGGAACCACATACAAGGGGCTCTGTCCCTTCCACGGCGAAAAGACGCCGTCGTTCGTCGTCACCCCGGCGCGGGAGACGTACCACTGCTTCGGTTGCGGCAAGGGCGGCGATGTCTTCAACTTCGTCATGGAGCGTGACGGCCTGTCCTTCCCCGAGGCACTCCGCGTAGCTGGCCGGCAAGGCCGGCGTCGAGCTCGACGAGCGGACCCGCCGGAGGATGCCCGGACGAGCCCGTCTGCGCGAGGTCATGGAGACGGCGATCGTCTTCTACCACACCGTCCTGACGGCTTCGAAGCCGGCCAAGCCGGCGCTCGACTACCTTCGCGGTCGCGGGCTTCACCGACGCGACCATCGAGCGCTTCCAGCTCGGCTGGGCGCCGACGGGCTGGGACCAGGCCGCCAAGACGCTCGCCGCGCGACGCCAGATCCGCGGCGAGGAGCTCGTCGAGGCGGGCCTCGCCAGCCGCTCGCCAGGGATCCCGCGGCGGGGTCTACGACCGCTTCCGGGCCCGCGATCATCTTCCCGATCCGCGATGCCACCGGCGGCGCCGTCGGCCTCGGAGGCCGGATCCTCGGGTCCGAGGGCGAGGCGCGGGCCGACGGTCGTGACCCGGGGCCGAAGTACCTGAACTCGCCGGCGACGCCGCTGTTCGACAAGAGCCGGACGCTGTATCTCATCGATCAAGGCCAAGTCGTCGATCCGCAAGTCCGGTCAGGCCGATCCTCGTCGAGGGCTACACCGACGCCCTGATGGCCCACCAGGCGCGGCTTCGACAACGTCGTCGCCTCGCTCGGGACGGCGCTCACGCCTGGCCAGGTCGCGATCCTCGCCAAGCACGCCAAGCGGATCGCCCTCGCCTACGACGTCGATGCGGCCGGCCAGTCCGCCGGCACCTTCGGCGTCACCGAGCTCAACGCCCTCATCGGCGAGGTCGGGCGAGGGCGGCCGCGGCATCGGCCTGACCGATGTCGGCGTCGTCCGGCTGCCGGAGGGCAAGGACCCCGACGAGGTCATCCGCGACGAGCCGGAGACCTGGCGCGCGGCGACCGAGCAGCCGGTCAAGATCCTCGACTACCTCATCGACTCCAACGCCGAGAAGGCCGACATCCGGACGCGCCGAGGGCCGTCAGCGGCTGGCCGAGGCCGTCCTGCCGGTCCTTCGTCGGGTCGCCGATCCGATGGTCCGCGACGCGGCGCTGCTCCATCTCGCCCGCCGCTCGGCGACCGACGTCGAGATCCTGCGCGAGGCGATGCGCCGACCCGTCGCCGTCGGACCTGGCTATGCCGGCGGCTCGAGTGGACCCGAGCCGACCATGGCGGGGTCCGGCTGACCCTCGAGGCGGTCCGCGCGGCCGCCGACGAGCTCTCGCCGGCCGAGGTCAAGCGAGCGGTCAGTCCGCGCGAGGCCGAGCTGCTCCGGCTGCTCCTGCGCGTGCCCGACCTCCAGCTTCGCGCCGTCGACGAGCTCGGTCCCGACCTCCTGCCTTCGACCCTCGCGCGGCAGCTGTTCCGGGCGATCGTCGAGCAGCGTGCGCCGTCCGACGCGGGAGTCCACGGTCGGTTCGACCTCGAGGCGCTGCTCGCCTCGGTCGACGAGGAGACCGGTGCCCTCGCGCGCGCGGTGCTGCTCGATCGTGGCCCCGACCCGGCGCACGCTGACGACCGACCGCCAGACCTACGAGCTCGAGGCCCTCATCGTCGCCCTCGAGGCGCGATGTCCTCGAGGAGCGCTGCGTCCTACAACCAGGCCGCCCAGGCGGAGGCCGAGCTGTCGGCGATCCCGAGAGTCGCCTCGACGCTCCTCGCCCAGGCTCGCCAGATCGACGAGCAGCGGCGGTCGCTCGACCGTCGGCGCGAGCAGGTCCGCCTGCTCGCGCGGCCGACAGCCGGAGCGACCCGATGACCGCATCGGCCGCTCATGCGGCATCCATCCCGACCGAAACGCGTAACCGACATGCATCACCCCCGACCACCGATGAACGCCGACCGACGCGACCTCGATCCATGCACGCCGAGACCCGGCATGCCGGCCTCAGCCGCGACTGGAGGAACCATCGATGACCGATCCGCTCGACAAGCAGCTCGTGGAGGCCGTGCTCAGCCGGCCGCGCCGTGCCAAGGCCGACCTCGAAGAGGCGAAGCTCGCCGGCCTGCGCCCGTCCCGGGTCGCCGTCGCCGATGCCGACGATGACGACGAGGCCGGTCCGGACCTGGACCAGGACGAGGCCGAGGGGGATGCGCCGACGAGGCGCCGTCGCGGCCGACGCGGAGGCCGTCGTCGAGACCGACGGCGGCTCGCTCGCCGCCGTCGAGGAGCCGGCCAAGCTCGATGCCGCGGAGCTCGAGGAGCCGACCCAGGAGGAGCTCGACGCCCTCAGCGCCGACATGATCGGGATCGACGATCCCGGTCCGGATGTACCTCAAGGAGATCGGCAAGGTCGCCCTGCTGACCGCCGAGGAAGAGGTCGTCCTGGCCAAGGCCATCGAGCTCGGCGAGCAGATGGCCGAGGAGCCGTGGAAGGCGATGGTCAGCCTCCACGAGTGGACGCTCCACGACACCGAGCGCAAGACCCGGACCCAGAAGCCCCAGCACCGCCTCCCGTTCGGGGAGGAGGCGCACAAGATGGTCCGGGACGGGCTCGTCGGCGAAGGGTGCCAAGGACCTCCTCGTCACGATCGCCCGACTTCCACCTCATCCGGGCGGCCAAGGACGCCCAGAGCGACGGGACGAAGGAGCTCCTGAAGGAAGGCCAAGAAGCTCATCCACATCTACAACGAGAAGCTCGACGCCGAGTCGTTCCAGACGCTCCTCGACTGGGGCTACTTTCGGTCCACAACGGGGACCTCGACTCGCGCGACAACATCGGCCTGCGGGCCATCTGGGAGTGGTCGCGCGACGAGGTCGCGTATCCGGCGATGCAGCGCTGGATCGAGGCCGACAACGACGTCGACCTGCTCCGGAAGATGGGCTGGGACCCGGCCGTCCCGACGACGACGAAGCTGCCCATCGAAAGGGCGAGATCGTCCGCATCGGTCGAGAGGCCCGCGAGCAGCTGACCTCGGCCAACCTGCGGCTGGTCGTCTCGATCGCGAAGAAGTACATCGGTCGCGGGATGTCGTTCCTCGACCTGATCCAGGAAGGCAACATCGGCCTCATCCGGGCGGTCGAGAAGTTCGACTACGAGAAGGGCTTCAAGTTCTCGACCTACGCGACCTGGTGGATCCGGCAGGCCATCACCCGGGCGATCGCCGACCAGGCCCGGACGATCCGGATCCCGGTCCACATGGTCGAGACGATCAACCGCCTCATCCGCGTCCGCCGCCAGCTCCTCCAGGAGCTCGGCCGGGAGCCGACGGTCGAGGAGATCGCCGAGGCGATGTCGAAGGGCCAGGAGGTCGTCGTCACGCCCGAGAAGGTCCGCGAGATCATCAAGGTCTCGCCAGGAGCCGGTCTCGCTCGAGACGCCGATCGGCGAGGAGGAGGACTCCCACCTCGGCGACTTCATCGAGGATCGCGGCGCGCTTGCGCCGGCCGAGGCGGCCTCGCATCAGCTCCTCAAGGAGCAGGTCGAGGCGGTCCTCGACTCGCTGACCGGCCGCGAGCGGCGGGTGCTGCAGCTCCGGTTCGGCCTCGAGGACGGGCGTGCCCGGACCCTCGAGGAGGTCGGCAAGGAGTTCAACGTCACCCGCGAGCGGATCCGCCAGATCGAGGCGAAGGCGCTCCGCAAGCTCCGCCACCCGAGCCGGTCGCGGAAGCTCAAGGACTACCTCGAGTAGATCGCCATGGCCGGATCCCCGGTCCATCCGCCCTCCCGTCCGGATCACCGACCGGACCGCCGATACGACCGGCGGCCGGTCGGCGCGTCGGACGAGTCGGTCGGCGCCGTCGCGTCGGCGGCGCGTCGGTCGGCGCGTCGGACGAGCCCGTCGTCAGCCGGCCGGTCCAGCGACCGGTCGCGCTGCTCTACGGCTCCGGCCTGCGCATCGTCCACGCCAACCCGCCGTTCCGGGCGATGTTCGGTGCGGCGCCGTCGGGCTGCCCGCGGCCGAGGCGCTCCTCGATCTCCCGGCCCGGGCCTTCGAGGTCGATCGGCATCGCCTACGCCGAAGGGCGTCCGGTCGGCTGCTGGGTCACGTCTGGAGGCGAACTGACTCGCCTGACCGTCGTCCCGCGGCGCGACATCGAGTCGGACGAGGTCTACGGGGTCGCGATCCGGCTGGCGCCCCGGGCCTGACGGACGCCGGCCGCGCGCCCGGCCTGGGCTCGCCCGCGCGGTCCGGCGTGCTGGTCCGCCGTGCTGGTCCGCCGTGCTGGACACCGCCCGATCGACCTCTGGGTAGGGTCCTGCCGCCGGTTCGTTGCATCGGATGTAAGAAACCGGTGGGGCGTTGCACGGGGTGCATCAAAGCGTCCGAACGAGGCTTCTGCCCGCATCGCTGTTGCACCGGGTGCACGTTGCCGACGCTCCATGTCAGAACATTGCATCCGACGTGACAACGGGGCCCGATGCGGGCGCGAGGCCGCGAACGACCGTCAGTTTCGTACACCTGATGCAACGCCATCGCTCAGAGATGGACCGCGCCTGATCACCACGACCGAACTTCCGGGAGGAGCGACTCCGACCCCGAGCAGCTCGAGCACTCGCGGGCCAGGTATCGGAAACGCCGCCCGGAGGTGGTCGCCAGCCTCCCGCAGGAAGAGCCTCGTCCGGCGCGAATCGGGCAGCACCAGCACGGCACCATCGAAGCTACTGTCGCGCACCTTGAGCTGGACCCGCCGGATCACAGCCTGGGCATCTCGTGGAGACGTCTCGGCCTCGGCGCCGAACGACCAGCCGTCTCCGCCGACGACTCCGTCCCACGCTCGCTGGTCGCCGGAGATCGGGATCGGCACCTCGGTCCGCCACCGCAGCGTCGGATGAAGGAGCGAGGCGAACGCCGCAAGCAAGCGCGATCTGTCCGGCATCGCGGATCGGCGGCCCACCCGGGTACGCCCTCGCGGACAGATCCAGGCCGACGGCGGCCAGGATCCGCGCGAGGTCCCGCAGCGCGACGCCGGGGACGAGGCCGCGCTCGATCCGGCTGATCTCGGCGGCCGATAGTCCGACCGCTGCCGAGACCCGGCGAAGGCTGAGATCCCGATCGGTGCGGGCATCCCGTGCCTCTCGCGCCGAGGGCCCGGATCGTCTCGGTCGCACGGCTTTCGGCCCGATTGACGACGCGCTCCCGGCTAGCCACGGAGGCATCCTGGCAGGAGCCGCTTCTCCGCGGCTCATCTGCCGATCGACCGCCGCTCATCACTCGGTCGACCACGGATCGACCGCCTGGTGCTCCGGCGCACCCGATCCGGGGTCGGGCGGTGGGCGGCCCGTCATCGGCTCGTCACCGATTGGTCGCCGAGGGCGCGCGCCGCGCCGCGCCGGTCGGTCACCGCGAGCCTGGGTGGTCTGCGGCGGTGCGTCGCGGTCCCGGCCGTTCCGGATCGGTCGCACCTGCCCCGATGGTCATGCGCCTCGGGCAGGACCCTCTGATGCGATGAACGTCATTCCGCGCCGGTGCGCCGGCGCACATAGGTCGGTGTGGGACCACGGGCGGGGTTCCGCGAGCGCCCCGCGAGCGTAGACAGGTGGGGTTCTCATCCGCTCGCGTACTCGCGGGGCAACGACACAGCACCCGAGCAGTCGCCGGGATCGGGGGTCCGATGGCCACGGGGCGCAGCATGTCCGCGCGCGCCCGGGATCGTTGCCGACAGGCAGCGGTCGCCGGGCTGGTCGGCGTGTTCGTCTTCCTCGTCGCCGGGGCATCCGCCATCTGGCCGGTCCAGGCCGCCCTCGCGGCGTCGTTGTCGATCGATCTCCAGCCCGAGTCCCAGACCGTCCTGCCGGGATCGACGGTCACGCTGACCGCGAGCATGTACGACGGCGCCGCGCTTGACACTGGGACGTCGACGAACATCCGGTTCTACTGGGTGAGTGGTCCGAACGATCCGCATAGCGCGGGCGCGAGTCCGGACGGGTCCTGCGACACCGGCAGCCTCGGTCACTGCTCGTTCTCCTTCGTGCCGACGATCGAAGGGACCGACGAGGTCTGCGCGATCTCCGCCGGCAACAAGGGGGGCTGCCTGACCGAGGCTCCGGGAGACCCGGAGCGCGACAACGAGATCGATGTCGTCCAGGTCACGACCAGCTCCTCGGCTCCCGCGCCCTCGCCTGTCGCTCTCGATGTCCAGACCGAGCGCCAGACCGGGACCGTCGGCACGACTTTTCTCATCTCGGCCACGGTCTACGACGGAGCCTCGAACACCTATACGGCGACGGACATGACGATCGGCTTCTACTTCCTGCCGGGCAGCGTGAACGATCCCCATACCGGAGTCGCATACGACATGTCGTGCGATACCGGGAGCGATGGCACGTGCTCCGTCCAGTACACGGCCTCCGAGGCCGGGACCGACACGATCTTCGGCTTCACGGGGGCCTCGGAGACGGCGCAGGCGGAATCGTGCGAGACCTCGGGGGACTGGTCGGGCTGCGGTCCGGACGTCGATGCACCCGAGCTCAACAACCTCGTGGACACCATCGAGCGGACGGTCGACCCGCAACCCAGCCCGAGCCCGTCGCCGTCGCCGAGCCCGTCGCCTTCGCCCAGCCCGAGCCCCAGCCCCAGCCCGAGCCCGTCGCCGTCGCCGAGCCCGTCGCCTTCGCCCAGCCCGAGCCCCTCGCCGTCGCCGAGCCCGAGCCCGTCGCCGTCGCCG
Source organism: uncultured Chloroflexia bacterium (assembly GCA_963729175.1). Lineage (GTDB taxonomy): Bacteria > Chloroflexota > Limnocylindria > Limnocylindrales > CSP1-4 > CAVSMY01. The sequence goes on from CAVSMY010000012.1 coordinate 88,017, forward strand.
AGCCCGAGCCCGTCGCCATCGCCGAGCCCGTCGCCGTCACCCAGCCCGAGCCCGTCGCCGTCGCCGAGCCCGTCGCCAGCCCGAGCCCGACGCCGTCGCCGAGCCCGAGCCCGAGCCCGTCGCCGTCGCCGAGCCCGAGCCCTTCGCCATCGCCGAGCCCGCGCCCGAGCCCGAGCCCGTCGCCGTCGCCGAGCCCGTCGCCTTCACCCAACCCGAGCCCCAGCCCCAGCCCGAGCCTGAACCCATCGCCTGCTCCGAGCTCGTCGCCGTCGCCGAGCCCGAGCCTGAACCCATCGCCTGCCCCGAGCTCGTCGCCGTCGCCGAGCGCGTCCCCGACCCCGTCCCAGAGCCCTTCGGCCTCGCCGGCCTCCCCGTCTCCGGAGCCGACGACGACCCCTGGCCCGACTCCGACGCCCCCTCCGACCGCGACGCCGTCGGCCGCTCCGAGCCCCTCCCCGAGTGCCTCCGCGGATCCTGCCGTCCTCCCGCCGCCGATCGGTGGACCCGGCCCCGGGCCGACGCCGCGGCGATCCGGGCCAGAACGGCCCAGCGACCGAGGGCCAGCCGAGCCCGACTGGCCAGGGCTCCGACACGGCAGCTGGCGGCGCGGCGCCCGATGACGATGCCCCGGCGATCGTCGCGTTCCCGCGGGCGATCGTGAAGACGATCGTCGACGCGGCGGCCGGTCAGGTCTCGACCGTGTTCGACGGTGTCAGGACGGTCGTCAAGCCGCAGGCCGCCGTGGCGGTCGCGACGACCTTCGGCTTCCCCCTGGTCCTCACCCTTGCCGTGCTCCTCTTCCTCATCGTCCAGTCCCGCCTCGATCGGCGCGATCCGAAGCTCGCGACCGGCGCCGACGAGGCGGAGCAAACGCCACTCGCCTTCGAAGAGGAGGACGTCCTATGACGGCCACGACCGTCTCGGCGGCCGCGGCTCGCGCAAGCGTCGTCGTCCGCACCACCAAGGGCCAGGCATCGCGAGCCGACTTCGTCGCGCTCGGCGACCGGCTCGGGCACCTCCTGCTCCTCCGGATCGCGATCGCCGTGGTCATCATCGACCTGGTCGGTCGTCCGACCAGAGGGCCTCGGCATCGGTCTCGGGACGCTCCTGGCCGGGACCGCCACGTACCTTGGCGTCGCCTTCGCCGCCGAGTTGACACGGCGGCGTGCCGGTCGCGGCAGCTACTGGGTCGTCACCACCATGCTGCTGCTCGATGGGGTCTACCTGGCGTTCGCGATGTACGCGACCGGCGGCACCCAGAGCCCGATCCGCTTCCTCGTCTATCTCCAGCTCGTCGCGGTCTCGCTCCTCGCGTCGTACCGCACCGGGCTCAAGATGGCCCTCTGGGACTCGCTGCTCTTCTTCGTCATCCTCTACGCGCAGGCGGCGAGCCTCGTCCCCCCGGTCGAGGTCGTCGCCGGCGTGGCTCCCGAGCTCGACAAGCTGCCCGTGCTCAATGTCACGGCGTTCTGGCTGTTCGCGCTCGCGACGTCGGTGTTCTCGGCCATCAACGAGCGGGAGCTCCGCCAGCGGCGCGAGGACCTGCAGACGCTCGTCGACGTCGGGGCGCGACTCGATGACGTGGGCGACCCGATCCGCCAGGCCCAGATCGTCCTCGACGGGCTCGTGGCCCAGTTCGGGTTCACCCGCGGCGCCGTCCTCGGGGCATCGGAGGACCGCGTCGTCGTCCTCGCCGCGCTCGGCGCCCAGGATGTCCCGACCACCACGAGCGAACCCGACTGGATCGTCAGGCGATCGTGGGATCGGCGAGAGATCCTGCCGGTCAAGCGGCTCGATCCGGAACGCGACCCGCTCCTGTCGGCGATCTTCCCGGCCGCCGCCGACCTGCTCGTCGCGCCGATGCACGTCGACGGCAAGCCTGCCGGTGCCATCGTCGTCGAGCACACCGCCCGCCGCCGCGGCGGCGTCGAGCGACGGGTCGCGGCGATGCTCGCCCAGCTGTCCTCGATCGCGGCCCTCAACCTGCGCAACGCCGTCCTGCTGCGCCACGTCCAGGATCTCGCCGAGCGGGATTCGCTGACCGGGGCCGCGAACCGGCGGATGTTCCAGCTGGCCCTCGAGCGGATCCTCGCCGACGGGCAGGCCGCCAAGCGGACCGACCTGGTGACGGCGGTCCTGTTCCTCGACCTCGATGACTTCAAGGTCGTCAACGACTCGCTCGGGCACGCCGCCGGCGATGCACTCCTCGTCGCCGTGACAGAGCGGATCACCGGACTGGTCCGCGAGGGCGACCTGGTCGCCCGGCTCGGCGGCGACGAGTTCGCGGTCCTCACCGATGACACTCCCGATCTCGCACGATCCCGGGCCATGGCGGCTCGGCTCGTGCGGGAGCTCCGGGCCCCGTACCTCATCGGCGACCGCCAGATCGTCGTGACCTCGAGCGTCGGCATCGCCAGCGCTCGCGAGGGTGCCGCCGGCGCCGCGGACCTCGTCCGCAACGCCGACGTCGCGATGTACATGGCCAAGGCGAACGGCAAGGCCGGCTTCGCGATCTTCGACCCGGGGATGCACGAGGCGATCCGCGAACGCCACGAGCTCTCGGCCGAGCTCCAGCGAGCCGTCGAGCTCGAGCAGCTCCGGCTCGTCTACCAGCCCATCGTCGATCTCGAGACCGGCACGCTCGCCGGCGTCGAGGCGCTGGTCCGGTGGCAGCACCCGGAGCGGGGGCTGGTGATGCCTGATCGGTTCATCGAGATCGCCGAAGAGACGGGCTCGATCGTGCCGATCGGGCGGTGGGTCCTGGAGGGCGCCTGCCGCCAGGCCGGCCGCTGGGTGCGTGCTGGTCGGGCGCCCGAGGGACTCTTCGTCTCGGTCAACGTCTCGGCGCGCGAGGTCCAGGAAGGCTTCGAGGACGGCGTGCGCGAAGTCCTCCAGGAGACCGGTCTCCTGCCCGAGCATCTCGTCCTCGAGATCACCGAGACGGCGCTCCTGAAGGCGACGCCGGCGACGATCGCCACGCTCGATGAGCTACGGGCGATGGGCGTCCGGATCGTCATCGACGACTTCGGGACCGGGTACTTCTCGTTGAGCCACCTTCGCCAGTTCCCGATCGACGTCCTGAAGATCGCGAGCGAGTTCGTCCAGGATGCCGACGAGTCGTCCAAGTCATCGGCGCTCGCGGGTGCGATCGTCGCCATGAGCGGGTCGCTCGGGATCTCGACGGTCGCGGAGGGCATCGAGACGGCGGAGCAGGCGGAGCGGATGCGAAGGTTCGGCTGTGCGTACGGTCAGGGCTACTTCTTCGATCGCCCGATGACCGACGAGGACCTGCTGAGCCGCCTGCCGGAGCCGGGGAACCGGTTCGCCCCCGCCGGACTCTCGGCCTATTCGGCCGAGCGAGCCGAGGCAGCCGCTGCCGCGGAGGCCCGGGCCTCTCTGGTCCGACGGTCGTCGGCCGCCAAGCTGGCGAACTGACCGGCCACCCGATCGTCAGGCCGGCGGATCCCCGGGCTCCGGTCCGACCGCGACCGGCTCGCCCGATCGGCTCCAGTCCGAGTACGAGCCTTCGTACAGGAGCGGGTCCGGCAGCCCGGCGACACGGAGGGCGAGCGCGTTCTGACAGGCGGAGATCCCGCTGCCGCACGAGGCGATGACCTCGAGCGTCCCGTCGGCGCTCGCACCGAACCGGGTGAACCGCTCGCGCAGCGCGGCCGGCGGGAGGAACCGGCCATCGGGACCGAGATTGCCGTCGGTCGGGGCGCTGATCGCGGTCGGGATGTGACCTGCGATCGGGTCGATCGGCTCGATCTCTCCGCGGTAGCGCGGTCCGCTCCGGGCATCGAGGAGGACGGCCTCGCCGAGGGCGTCCCGGACCGCCTCGCGATCGACGACCCGTGGCCAGGTGGACGGCGCCGGGAGGGGGTCGCTGGCGCGGCGCGGGACGGGCTCGTCGGTGGTGGTGGGGAAGCCGGACGCCAGCCAGGCCGGATAGCCGCCGTCGAGGACCGCGACGCGCTCGTGGCCCATCACGTCGAGCATCCACCACAGCCTGGCCGCGACCCAGCCGCCCACATCGTCATACGCGACGACCGACGAGGAGCGGCCGATGCCGAGGGCGGCGATCGCCTCGACGAACGCCTCGGGCGAGGGGAGCGGGTGGCGACCCGGCCCGGTCGGCCCGGTCAGGGTCGCGTCGACGTCGACGAAGACCGCCCCGGGGATATGTCCGGCGTCGTAGCCGGCTCGCCCGCGACCGGGCTCACCGAGGTACCACCGGACGTCGGCGACGACGAGCCCGGGGTCGGCAGCCATCGCCTTGAGCGCGTCGACGGAGATGAGTGGGCCGGCGATCGACATGTCGCGTCGATCCTAGCGACGATCCCGTTCGGACCATCACCGAACGGGCACCGGCCCCGTCCCGGACAGGTCCCGGGCAGCCTCGTATAGTCCGCGGATGCGGACACTGACGCGCTGGGTCTCGTTCGCGAGCCTCGCGATCGTCACGCTCGTCATCGCCCACGACCTCGTATTCGTCGCGGGCTACGGGCCCCAGGCCGCGGCGGCGCTGGCGCGGACCGGTCATGGCGACGGCTGGAGCTCCGCGGTCCTCGTCGCCGTCGCCTGGGCCGCCTGCCTGGCGGGGCTCGCGGTCTGGCGTCTCCATCAGCTCGGCCTCGTCGCGCGCTCGTTCGAGGTGACCGGCGGACCGCTCGTCCCGGGTCCAGCGCGCTTCGTTCGAGGGCTCGTGTCGCTGTGGGTCCGACTCGCCCTGACCACCGGCGTCCTGTTCGTCATCCAGGAGAACCTCGAACACCAGGCGATCGGCCAGGCGCTGCCGGGCCTGTCCGTCCTGTCGTCGCCGCAGTACCCGGATGCGTGGCTGGTCATCCTCGCCACGGCCCTGGCGTTCGCGCTGGTCGTAGCCCTGTTCCGGTGGCACCGCGACGCGCTCATCGCTCGGATCGCCGTCGCCCGCGCGTCGTGGCCACGGACGATCCGCATGGCGCGGCGCCGCCTCGACGTCGTCGAGCGTCGGCACGCCTCGATCGTCGTCCACCAGTTCCCCGGACGAGCCCCGCCGAGCGCGATCCCGGCCTAGGGCACGGTCGAGCCTCACCTCGGACTGACGCGCCATCCGGGCGCCGGTCGGGGGCTGGCCGCGTGCCCGCTTCGATGCTCCGGATCCCTGCACTGGGAGATCGACCCATGTCGTTCGTGGTGCTGCGCCGTCTCGGGTTCGCCGGGGCGGTAGCGTCCGCGCTGATCCTGCTCACACTCGGTCCCGTTCAGGCCCATGTCGTGACGACCGTCGGGCCGTACACCATCGCCCTCGGCTGGGCGCACGAACCGACGTACGTCGGGGAGTTCAACGCCGTCCAGGTCTTCGTCACCGATGCGGACGGCAAGCCCGTCGCCGACATCGGGGATGGCGACCTCAGCGTCGTCGTCAGCGTCGGCGGTCAGCAGTCGTCGCCGCTGGCACTGTCCCCGACGTACGACGAGGACACCGGCCTCGGGACGCCGGGCGACTACGAGGCGCCGATCATCCCGACGGCTCCGGGCGACTACACCTTCCACCTGACCGGCAAGATCCACGCCCAGGCGGTCGATGAGACGGCGACATCGAGTGATTCGACGTTCGACCCGGTCGTCGAGTCGACCGGGATCCAGTTCCCGAACACCCTGCCGTCGCTCACCGAGCTGACGGCGAGCATCGACCGGATCAACGCCCGTCTGTCCGCCAGCCCGTCGCCGGCGGCGACGTCCGCCCCGGCAGCAAGCCTGTCCCCGGTCGTCACGGACGCCATCTCGGCGGCCCAGGACGCGGCGACCCAGGCGAAGGACTCCGCGTCGACGGCACTGCTGGTCGGCATCCTTGTCGGCGGGCTGGGCGTGATCCTGGGCGGGATCGCGCTGATCCTCGTCGTCCGCAGGCCCCGGACCGCCTGACGATGCTCCGCGTCCGGCCCCGACCAGGCATCGGTGTCGCCGGTCTGGCGCTGCTTGCGGCGCTGGTCGGCGCGCTGGTCCTGGCCGGGTCGGCCGCGGCGCACGCCCTCCCTCAGAGCTCGTCGCCGAGCCCCGGGCAGGTCCTTCAGACGGCACCGAAAACGATCACGATCACGTTCGGCGAGCGCCCCGATCCGGCCCTCTCCTCGATCGACGTCCTCGATGCCCACGGGGCGTCGGTCGCCGCCGGGCCGGCGAGCGCATCGAGCACCGACCCGCTGACCCTCCAGGTCGCCGTGACGCCACTTCCGGCGGGCGTCTACACCGTGTCATGGCGGACGGTGTCCGCCGTCGACGGCCATCGCGCGACCGGATCGTTCTCGTTCGGGGTCGGGGTGGCGCCGTCGGCGGCGAGCGGCGCGTCGACGGTCTCGGCCGGGCCGTCGCCGGCGGCGATCATCGCCCGCTGGCTCCTGTATCTCGGGCTCATCGGATCACTCGGCGCCGCCGTCTTCGCCGCGTCGATCGGCGAGGTCCGACCCACGATCCTGCGGCCGCTGCTCTTGATCTCGTGGCTCGTGGCCGCGTTCGGGACGGTCGCCGTCATCGTCGTGGGGCTCGTCGAGGCCGGCGTCGGCCCGGGCGAGGTCCTTGGCACCTCGTTCTGGCCGGAGATCGTCGAGCGGACCGTCCCGCTCGTCGTGGCCGGGATCGCGACGCTCGTGGCGGTCCGGTCGGAACGTCCCTCGCGCGCCGCGCTCGCCATCATCGCCTTCGCCGCCGCCGGCGCGATGCTCGCCGACGTCCTGGGGAGCCATGCCGCGGCCGGCTCGACCCCGGGGCTCGACGTCATCGTCCAGACGCTCCACATCCTGGCCGTCGGTCTGTGGATCGGCGGGCTGGCCTGTCTCCTGCTCGTGATCCGGCGGAGGCCCGCCGACGAGGCCTCGGCGATCACGGCGGCCCGGTTCTCCCGCCTGGCGACGATCGGCATCGCGGTCGTCGCGATCACCGGGCTCCTCCGGGCCATCAGTGAGATCGGGACGCTCGACGCCCTCGTCTCGACCGACTTCGGTCGCCTCGTCCTCGCCAAGACGGCCCTCCTGGGGGTCATCGCCGGGCTCGGAGCGATCAATCGCTTCCGGAACGTCCCGGCCGCGCGTCGGAGCCTCACCGGGCTTCGACGCGTGGGGAGCGTCGAGGTCCTCGTGGCCGCGACGGTCGTACTGCTCGCGGCGACCCTCGTCAACGTGGCCCCGCCGGCCGCCGCCTCGGCGGGTGGTCCGAGCCCGTCCCCGAGCCCCACGCCCCCGCCGCTCGTCCTCGATGGCGCCGACTTCGCCACGACCGTCCGCCTCCGCCTCGAGGTGGCGCCTGGCCTCACCGGCGTGAACACGTTCCGGGCGACCGTCACCGACTTCGACACCGGCCAGCCCATCGCCGCGGACGGCGTGACCCTCCGGTTCGCGCTGCCCGAGCGCCCCGATGTCGGTGGCTCACGCCTCGACCTCCCGTCCATCGGCGACGGCGTCTTCAGCGCGACCGGTGCCAACCTCTCGATCGACGGCGTGTGGTCGGTCACGGCGGTCGTCGCCCGCGGCTCGGACTCGGTCGAGGTCCCGCTCACGATCCCGATCCTGTCCCAGGTCCTGCCGGTCGATGTCAGCCGCAGCGCCGGGAGCCCGACGATCTACACGGTCCACCTGCCGGCGGGCGAGACCGTCCAGGTCTACCTGGATCCGGATCAGCCCGGCCAGAACGACGTCCACGTGACGTTCTTCGATGCCGCCGGCACCGAGCTCCCGGCGACCGGGATCGGCGTCACCGTCGTCAGCGCTGGCAGCCCGGCCCGGAACCTCACGGTCCGGACGCTCGAGCCGGGCCACGTCGTGGGAACGCTTGACGTCGATGCCGCCTCGCACACCTTCGTGATCACCGCGACCTCGCCGGCCGGAGAACCCCTGCGAGCCCAGCTGCAGATCAGCCCGGGGTCCTGAGCCACGTCCGCTACCCTCACCAGGAGATCCGCGATGTCCTCGATCCTCCGTCGTCCAGCCGCCCTCCTCGCGGCCGCGGTCATCGTCATCGCCGGCTGCGGGACCGGCTCGACCGCATCGGGGCCGCCTGGATCGGTGGCGCCGTCGGGGTCGGTCGCGCCGTCGGCCGGCGCCGATGCGTCGCCGGCAGCCTCCGGTCGACCCTCATCGCCGGCGGTCCTGACGATCACCGAGCCGGCGTCGGGGGCCGTCGTCTCCGGCTCGAGCGTCCACGTCGCCATGACCCTGACGGGGGCGACGATCGTGTCCGCGACGACGACCGACATCCGGCCCGATCAAGGCCACGTCCACCTCTATGTCGACAATGTCCTGACCTCGATGAACTACCAGCTCGAGCAGGACCTGCCCGTCCATCCCGGCACCTACGTCCTCAAGGCGGAGTTCGTGGCCGCGGACCACGCGCCGTTCAGTCCTCGGGTCTGGTCGCCCGAGGTCTTCTTCACGGTCCGATGAGCGGGACCTGGCTCCGCCCTCCCGGGCGGCTCGGTCGATGGCCCGGTCTTGCCGCGGCCCTCATCCTCGTCGCCGGCTGCGCGACGACCCCCGGGCCGGCCTCGACCGCTTCCGGGCCGGCTTCAGCCGGCGCGGCCCCGTCCGCGTCCTCGGCCGCTTCCGGGCCGGCGACAGCGTCGCCGATCCGCATCGGCGCCGTCTTTCCGCTCCAGGGCACCGCCGGGCTGCTCGCGGCGGACGAGCTCGAGGGTGTCCGGATCGCGGTCGACCTCGCGAACGCGGACGGAGGCGTCGATGGCCGGCCGCTGGCGCTCGACGTCCGCGACCTCGAGACGAGCCAGGACGCGCCGGCCGTCATGCGCTCGTTCGCCGACGCGGGCGTCAGCATCGTCATCGGGTCGTATTCGTCCGACCTGTCGATCGCGGCCTCCCAGGCCGCGGACGCCGCAGGGCTCGTGTACTGGGAGTCGGGGGCGGTCGCTGATCGGCTCACCGGTCGAGGTCTGCCGCTCGTGTTCCGTGTCGGCGCGAGCGGATCCGACCTCGGGTCCGGGTCCGCGACGTTCGCCGCGAGCCAGCTGGCCAGCCCGCTCGGCCGGACCGCTAAGACCCTGCGTGTCGCGATCGTCTCGGCCCAGGACGACTACGCGACCTCCGTCGCGGACGCGGCCGCCCGCACCCTGGACGACGCGGGGGTGCCGGTCGTCGCACGCGCCACCTATCTGCCGCAGGCGCCCGACTTCGCGCCGGTCATGACGGAGCTCGCTGCCGCACGGCCGGATGTCGTGATCCTCGCATCGCACATCCCCGATGGGATCGCATTCCGGCGGGCGATGCTGGCCGCGGACCTTCACGTCGGGGCGCTCATCGGCTCGACGATGGCCGAGTGCGACCCGGACTTCGCCGGCGAGCTCGGGGCCGATGCGATCGGCATCTTCGCCTCCGACCGCCCGACCGACGGGTTCCGTCCCGAGGCTCTGACGCCCGCGGCACGCGCCGTGTACGACCGGTTCGAGACGGCGTGGCAGGCGGCATCGACGGCCCCGGGCTCGAGCCTCGGCGCGGGGACCGCGGAAGGTGGGTACGGCTCGGACGGCACGACCGGCCGGTACGGGGACGAAAGCAGCGGCTCCTCGGACGGCGACGCGTCCGCTGCGTCGATCAGCGGTCCGGCCGAGGCGCCCGGCGCCGAGGCGACCGAAGAGGCGCTCGCCGGCTTCACCGCCGGATGGGCGCTGTTCCAGCACGTCCTTCCCGACGTCGCCGGCGGCCACATCGACGCGGCGGCCGTCGCCGCGGCTGCCCGGGCCGTCGATCTGCCGGTCGGGTCCCTCCCGAACGGCGCCGGCCTGCGGTTCTCCGGGGACCCCGCCATCCTCGGCCAGAACACGCGCGCGTCGGCGGTGATCTGGCAGTGGCAGGCCGTCCGTCACTACGAGTACGTCTGGCCCCCGACCTACGCGACCGGCCCGATCACGTCCGTGCCGCTGCCGCGATGACCGCGCTCGTCGCGGCACCGCCGCGGTCTCTCCGGTCGGTGGCGATCGCGGCGGGCCTCGGCCTCGCGGTCTGGGGCCGCTGGGCGGTGACGATGGGGTCGATCGCCGACCCGGTCACGATCGGCGCCCTGTTCGGGACGGCCCTCCTCGCCGTCGCCCTCGCGACCGGCCTGCGGCCGGCGAGCCCTCGCCCGGGCGCGATCGTCCGCGGGATCGCGGGTGGCCTCGTCCTCGTCGTGGTCGCGACGGTCGCGCACCCCGTCAGCGGCCTGCCCATGGCGCCGACTCCTGTCCCGCTCGTCCCGTGGGCGGTCGTGACGATCCTGGTGGCGACGGCGGAGGAGGCGATCCTGCGCGGCGCGCTGTTCGACTCCCTGTTCGAGGCCGGAGGCGTGGCCAGTGCCATCGTCCTGACGAGCCTCGTCTTCGCCGTCATGCACGTCCCGCTGTACGGCTGGCACGTCGTCCCGCTCGATCTGGGCGTCGGTCTTGTCCTCGGCGGTCTTCGCATCCTGTCCGGCGGGATCGCGGCGCCTGCGGTGGCACACGCGATCGCGGACCTCGTGACGTACCGACTGTGACGACCCGCCGGCTGGGTCTCGCGTCGCTCGGTGCCGGGCTCCTCCTCGTCGTCGTCGCCCAGCTCGCGGCACCGGGTGCGACGCCGCCCCTGTACGACGGCATCGTCCCGATCACGCCCTATCAGTGGTTGACGCCGCCGCCCGACCATCCGGGAGGTGCCCAGGGTGTGACGGCGGATGTGGTGGTCGATGGGGGACAGAGCGGGCTCATCGCCGTCGCGACACCGGAGCTCTCACCGCAGGCCCAGGTGTTCGCCACGCCCGGCTCCCTGACCCTGCCGACCGGAGCGACGTCGGTCAAGGTCTCGATCCAGCCCGTCCCGGCCGCGGTCCAGCCTTCGGACGGCTACATCGACGGCAACGTCTACCGGATCTCGGTGACCGACCAGCAGGGTCGCGTGCTCACGGCGCCGGCCGAGGCACGGGTCAGCGTCGTCCTGCGATCCGCCGATCCGACACTCACCAATGGCACGATCGCCCGTCAGGAGGGCGACACCTGGACGATGCTCGACACCTCGCCACCGCCGGCGGGATCCGACTCGTATCTCGCGACGGTGACGTCGTTCGGCGACTTCGCCGTCATCGCTCCGGGCACGAGTCCGTATCCGTCAGCCTCGACGACGCCCTCGGCGACGGCGCCTGGGTCCTCGACTGGGTCCTCAGGGTCGATCGGGCCGAGCGCGCAGCCGACCGGCACCGCATCGGTGCCTCCGCTCGGAGACCGGATCACCGATCGGCTCCGTCGACGATCGCGTTCGTCGCGGCGGTCGTGGTCGTCGGTCTGGTCGTCGCGGTCGTCGCGGCCCGGGTGATCGTGGCCCGACGACGCCGACCCTACCGGGGGGCGCATCGGCAGGACCGACGACGTGGCCGCGGTCGAGGCTCCGGTCGTCGCTGAGACGGCTGGCCCAGGTCGGCGAAAGGGCGCGGACTCCCCGGCGACGAGGCGGCCGAGGCGTGAGGCTCTGATATCCTTCGCCGGCTTCCCGGTCCCCGGTCGACGGGTGATCGGCCTCGCTCCGGCGTAGCTCAGTGGTAGAGCGGGCGGCTGTTAACCGCTTGGTCGTAGGTTCGAATCCTACCGCCGGAGCCAGCTGTCCCTTGGTCCAGCCGACCGTCAGCCGTCACGCGCGACCGTGATGCCGCGCCCGTGCGTGAGGATCGCTCGACTATGATGCTCGGCATACTCCGGCCTTCGACCGGCCGGCGAAGAGGCGGAGCGAGGGCATGAGGATGGAGCGGCGGTGACGAGCGATGCGCGCGCCCGGATGATCCGCAGCGCGGTCGAGCTGCTGGCCCGGCAGGGCCTCCAGGCGACCTCGTTCGCCGAGGTCATCGAGCGGTCGGGCGCACCACGCGGATCGATCTACCACCACTTCCCCCAGGGCAAGACCGAGCTCGTCGAGGCCGCGCTCGATGCCGCCGGGGCGGTGGCGATCGACCTGCTCGACCAGAAGGCCGGAGCACCGGCCGACGAAGTGGCGGCCTGGTTCCTTCACATCTGGCGCGAGGTCCTCGTCCGGTCCGATCTCGAGGCCGGCTGCGCCGTCCTGGCGGTGACCGTCGCAGCAGATCCACCGGAGCTGCGCGATCACGCGGCCGGCATCTTCCGGACCTGGCGGAAGCGACTGGCCGAGCTTCTTTCGGCAGGCGGGCTGACGCCGGCTGACGCCGAGGCGATGGCCGCGACCCTCATCGCCGGCAGCGAGGGCGCCGTCGCGGTCAGTCGTGCGGAGCGCAGCCTGGAGCCCTTCGACCTGGTCGCGGATCGCCTGCTCGCCGATGTCCGCCGGCTCATGACGACCGGGCGGCGATCCCGGCGCGCATCGTCGACGAGCCGCCGGCGCTCGACCACCTCGCCGGATCGGGGCTAGCCGCCGCTGAGGGCACGCCGCGCCGAGGCCGCGATGTCCGCACCGGTGTTCGCGAACCCGGCGATGCCCCAGCCGCCGTCGGGCAATTCGACGATCAGGACCCAGGTCCGTTCGGCCAGCGACGGGTCGCCGCTCGCGGTCGCGACGATCTCGGTCAGCTCCTTCACGACGCCGAGCTGCTTCGCCCGGTCGAGGACGCCGACGGGCGTGAGGATCTGCACTCGGACGTGGTCGCCGGAACCGTCGACGTCGGAGATCGCGTCGGCCGGCATGTCGTGGACGAAGGCCGCCGTGTTGGTCCGGAACAGCGCCAGATCCGGGACCGCCTCCCAGCGCATCACCGCGGAGGCGAGGTCTCGGGCGAGCGACCGCCGATCGGCGAACAGCCCCGCCGGCGCGTAGACATCGATCATCGGCATATGGAGGTCCTCCAACCGGATATGACGAACGTCATATCCCGTGCGGAAATCTACGGTATGACGAGTGTCATAGTCAATCGCCGAGCCGGCGGTCTGATCCGGCCCGGCGGTCCGTCCGACGGACCGCCGGGCCAGGGGCGCTAGGTCGACGGGGTCGCCGACGGGCTCGCGCTCGAGCCGCTCGAGCTGCCGCCCATGTTCGGGCAGTCGCCCTTCGGGTGGGTCGGCTGCGTCGTTCCGCCGCTCGACCCCCCGCCCGTCGCCGGCTGGCTGGCGCTCGGGCTGGCCGACGGTTCGGGGCTCGCCGCGTAGACGACCGCAGCGACCCCGCCCGTCAGCAGCAGCGCCGAGAGCGCGGCCGTCGCGATCGTCCGGCTCACGCGCCAGGACCGCTTCGGAGTCGGTGGGACCGGGGCTCCCGGAGCGGGCTCCGGGCCGGTCATCGAGGCCGGACCGGGCGGGGGCTCGGTCCCGGTCGGAGATGGCGGCGGGGGAGCCGCCGGCAGGTCATGCCATTCCAACGTTGGTTCTCCTTCACGTCGTCCCCATGGTCGACGATCGTCTGCCGTCGACCGGGGGGTTCGCCGACGGCAGCCCGATCGTCGGAGGCGGTGATGAGAAGGTCGTGAGTCTCGCCGCGGCTGACCGGACCGACCGGTCAGTCGGGTCGCGGACCGAGGAGGAAGCAGGTCCGCATCAGCCCCTTGCCCTTCACCTCGACCTCGCCGCGATCCTCCAGGACCCAGCGGTCGCCGAGCGCCGCGTGCGGTCTCCTCCGAGAGCTGGATCCGGCCGGGCGACCCGGTCGTCTGGAGCCGGTTCGCGACGTTGACCGTGTCGCCCCAGACGTCGTAGGTCGACTTCGATGCGCCGATGACCCCGGCGACGCACGGTCCGGTGTGGATCCCGAGGCGGATCCGCCACATGCCCCGACCGGCATCGAACGTCTCGACGGCCTCGATCATCGCGACGGCGGTCTCGGCGATCGCGTCGGCGTGGTCCGGCCGCGTGTCGGGCAGCCCGCCGACCGCCATGTAGGCGTCGCCGATCGTCTTGATCTTCTCGACGCCGGTCGCGAGGCAGATGTCGTCGAAGCGCGCGAACAGCGCGGTCAGCTCCTGGACGAGGACGTCGACCGGCAGGTCCGCGGAGAGCGTCGTGAACCCCACGAGATCACTGAACAGGACGGTGACGGCATCGTGGCGATCGGCGATCAGGGTCTCGCCGGACTCGAGGCGGGTGACGATCCGGCGGGGCAAGACGGTCAGCAGCAGCCGCTCGGTCGACGCCCGGGCTTCCTCGAGCTCGCGTGTCAGCTGGGTCAGGAGCCGCGCGCTCGAGTCCTGCATCGACTCCATCTCGCGGACGTTCGCCTCGAGGCGCTTCAGCCGGCGGGCGAGGACGGCGTTGTCCCGCTCGAGCTCGACGATCCGCGGGTCCGGCTCGGGTGGATGGTCCGGCTCGATCGGGGCGTCCGCCACGGATCGCTACGCGGACCCGAGCAGCACCGCGACCATCGTCTCGTTGTGGAAGCGGCTGACCTCGTCCACGCCGGTCGGGGCGATCTCGCCGTAGCAGTACAGCCCGGCGATCGGCACGTCGGGGCCCAGGATGTCGCGGACCATCTCGACCTCGCGCCCCGTCCGGGTCCCCAGGAGCACCTTTCGGATCACGCACGAGAACAGGAGGCCTGCCGATGGCGGCGGCGCGGTCGAGGGGTAGGCCTCGAGAGCCCGGCCGATCGCCGCCTTCGTCCCACCCAGGAGGTCGTCCAGCCCGGCGATGCTCAGCTGGACATGGGCGCCCTCGGGCACATCGCCGAACACGAGGACCGAGCCGCGGTCCTCGTCGAAGCCGACGGGCGCTCGGAGGTAGAAGCCGCTCGAGCCCTCCTGGCTGACCGCGAGCGGATTGGCGGCGGCGGCTTCACCTGCTCCGAGGTAGTGCTGGTAGAACTCGATCGCAGGGCGGCCGTCGATCTCGCTGATCTCCGTCGAGGTCGAGCGGGTGACGGTGCCCTGCGGTCCGACGGGTCGCCAGCCCGTGTCGACCCCGAACGAGTACGCGAGCGGGCCGCAGAACAGCAGGATCGCGATCCCGTCCACGGCGACGGTGTCGTCGACGAACGTGTAGCTCGGCTCAGATCGCACTCGACGGTCGCGGATTCGCGGCGCCGCCTCCGAGCACGGCGACGTCGGGTCCGAGGGCCTCGCGGAGGTAGGCGAGGATCGCGCCGGGATCGTCACCGGTCGAGGCCGTCAGAGCCAGGCACAGCCGCGGCTCCTGGGCGGATCTCGCCCGGGCATCCGCGACCGCCTGGATCGCGGCCGCCCGCGGATCGACCAGGACCCCGGTGCCGAGACCGGCGACGACATCGACGTCGTCGGTGGCGAACAGCGCCAGGGCGATCGAGTCCTCCTGGAACCCCCCGACAGACGACATCTCGCCCGCCGCGGACGAGCCGCACAGCTCGATGTCGGGGTAATGCTCGCGGACCGCCGCGACGAGCGCCTGGTGGTCGGCATCGAACGTCGCGAACAGCAGCCCGGCGCGGGGGCGTGCCCCGGCCAGGCCCGCGTCGCACCCCGCGAAGACCTGGGAGAGCGCGACAGCCGGGTCGATGTCGTCGCTGTGGCCGACGGCCATCCGGAACATCGCCGTGAAGAGTAGCGCAGCGGCGTCCGGACGCCGGGACGGGCGGCTGCCCGTCCCGATGGCGCGGGGGTCAGGTCTGGACGGGCTGTCGAAGGAGGGTCCTGAGGCGTTCCGGCCGGCTGCGGTTCGGATCGCCGATGTAGATCTCGTGGTGGACGCCCCGGAGCGCCAGGCCCGCCTCGACGATGGCTCCATGGAGCCGCGCGATCGTCCCGGCCTCCGTGTCATACGGCCCGATGTGCAGGATCTGCCCGACCGCGCCCTCCTCCAAGACGTCGGCGCGGAGGCGATCCATGAGCGGCGCGGGCTTGGTCCGGCGGACGTCCTCGATCGCGGCGTCGATCTCCGCTCCGCCGGCGGCCGCCGGGACCGGGAGCTGGAGGCGCCACTCCCATGGCGCTGACCCGCTTGGGTCGGCGCTGAACCGGGAGGCCTCGAGGGGCTCGCCGGGCTCGGTCCAGTAGAGACCCTCAAGGGCGCCCACCGGTGCCGTGACGCCGCGCTTCTTCAGGTCGAAGTGGAGGGTGTAGGCGACGGGGTACAGGGTCCCGATCGCGTCCCGGAAGCCGTCGCTACCCGGCCGGTCACGGCCCTCGATGGACAGGTAGCGACGAGCCGGCACGATCACCCAGCGGACCCGGTCGGCCCTCGCGCGGATCTCTTCGGGGTAGTCGAGATCCGTCTCGAACCGGACGGCCGACATCACGTTCGACACGACACACCTCCCGACCGCCCGACCAGTCTGCGGGCGTGCAGGGCCACCGCCAGGACGATGAGGCTCGTCGACCAGATCGGGATCGTCCGCGCGATCGGCGACGGCAGCCAGATGTCGGAGACCGACCCTTGGCCGGCGCCGAGGCGCTCCGCGAGCGGTGTCATCGGGCAGACGCCGCCATTCACGACGAACACCGACGCCTCGGCCGCGACGGCGATCCCCGCGAGCGCGACGGTCCGGTCACGCCGGCCTGTCGCGCCGGAGGCGACGAGCCACAGGATCGCCGCGAGCTCGCCGACGAACGCGATGCTGTGGACCGTCTTCACCACGCCGACGGCGACGGGATGACCGGTCCCCAAGGCCCGGTCGAGCATCAGGACGCCGCGGCGCGGGCCAGCTCCGCTCCCCAGGCGCGGGCGCGCTCCAGCTCGCCGTCCCGCAGCGGTCCCTGGGTGCCTTCGACGATGAATCGTCCACCCTTCTCGATGCGGCGATAGCCGGCCTGCCCGAGGCCCTTCTCGATCGCCCCGGTCGCGCCGCCGGGGGACCAATGGAGGCGCGTCTCGAAGGCTGCGAAGGGCGCCTGGCCGTGCGGCAGCGTCTCGAGCCAGTGGCGCATCGAGGGATGGTCGACATCCGGCGGGTTCGACCGGTTCTTCTCGTTCTGGGCAGCGCCCTGGCGCATCCCGTCGGTCGGGAGGCGGAAGGCCATGACCGGCGCGCCAGCCACGATGAGGTCGGCCGCCGCGACGAGCTCCGGCGTCGCTTCGTCGGTCGGCACGGCACGTGCGTCCGGGCCGATGCCCTCGGCGATGGCGCGCGCGACGGCGGCGGTGTTGCCCCACAGGGACTCGTAGACGACGACGGCATGCATGGCGGACCTCCGATCGGGATCATCCTCGCTCGGCGGAGCGCTTCGAGGACAGGGCCCCCCGGCCCACTGTCACCCGTCCGCCTGGCCTATCCGCGGTTTCACCCGGTCCGGACGATGGCGTTCGTCGAACGGCTGGTATGGACTCCGGACATGCCGAGGACCGAGACGGAGCTGGACACCGAGCTCGACGCCGAGCGGGTCGGGTGGTACGAGCTGACCGCCCTGGTCCGCCGGATCGACCTCGAGGAGCGGATGCTGCCCGGCTACTTCCGCGATCCGGATTGGTCCGTCCGCGACCTCGTCGCCCACGTCGGCTCATGGCTCGCGGAGGCCCAGACCCAGATCGAGCGGATGATCGGCGGGACGTACACCGGCCACGACGTCGACATCGACGCGATCAACGCCTCGCTGCTGGAGGCGACCCGCGACGTCCCCTGGGATGCCGTCTGGGTCCAGGCGAATGCCGCGCGGTCCATGCTCCTCGGCTCGCTCGCCTCGCTCGGGATGCCCGATGACGAGGCCCGCTGGTGGGTCCACAAGGCCGCCTCCGAGCATTACGGCGAGCACCTGCCGCGGCTGCGGACGTGGGTCGCCGATCTCGAGCCGCGGCGGATCGTCCCCCCGAGGATCACCCGGGCTGATACGGTCAGCGCCGATGGGCAAGTGGGCGGCGATCATCATCCTCGCGTCAGCGCAGTTCGTCATGGTGCTCGACAGCAGCGTCATGAACGTCTCGATCAGCCAGATCGTCGCCGACCTCGACACCACCGTCGAAGGCGTCCAGCTGGCCATCACGATGTACACCCTCGTCATGGCCGCGTTCATGCTCGTGGGGGCCAAGCTCGGGGACATCTGGGGCCGAGACCGGGCATTCGCCATCGGCCTGGCCGTCTATGGCCTCGGCTCGCTGACGACGGCCCTGAGCCCGAACCTCACGGTCCTGCTGTTCGGCTGGTCGCTCGTCGAGGGTCTCGGCGCGGTCCTGGTCATCCCGGCGATCGCGGCCCTCATCGCGGCCAACTACGAGGGCAAGGATCGGGCGCTGGCCTACGGGATCATCGGCGGCGTGGCGGCGGCGGCGGTCGCTGCCGGGCCGCTCATCGGCGGCTGGGTCACGACGACGTTCACCTGGCGGCTCGTGTTCGCCGGCGAGGTGGTCATCGTCATCGGCATCCTCGTGTTCCGGAACCGGATGAAGAAGAGCCCTCGGCTGGACCGACCACCTCGCCTCGACGTCGTCGGGGCCGTCCTCTCGGCGAGCGGCCTCGCCCTGATCGTGTTCGCGATCCTGCAGAGCAGCCAGTGGGGCTTCCTGCTGCCCCGCGGTGCGCCCGAGCTCAACGGTCAGCCGATCACGCCGCTCGGGCTCTCGGTGGTGCCGTTCATCATCCTCGGCGGACTCGGCATCCTGTGGGCCTTCCAGACCTGGGAGGAGCGCCAGGAGCGCCTGGGGCGCGACTCGTTGCTCGACCTCGCGATGCTGAAGATCATCCCGCTGCGTGCGGGGCTCACGACCCTGGCGATGCAGCAGCTCGTGATCTACGGGACGTTCTTCATCCTGCCCCTGTACCTCCAGATCGTCCTCGGGTTCGATGCCTTCGAGACCGGCAAGCGACTGATCCCGATGTCGGTGGCGATGCTCGTGTTCGCCCTGGCAGGGCCGCGGGTGGCCGCGAGACGCTCGCCCCGGCGGGTCGCCCAGGCCGGTCTGGTCGGGCTGGCGATCGGGGCCGCGATCGTCCTCGCCACGATCGACGTCGAGCTCAACAGCCTCGGCTTCGCCGTCGGGCTCGCCGTGTTCGGTGCCGGAGCCGGGCTCATCGCCTCGCAGCTGGGCAACGTCATCATGTCGTCGGTCGGTGCGGATCAGACGAATGAGGCGGGTGGACTCCAGGGCACCGCCCAGAACCTCGGGGCGTCGCTCGGGACCGCCTTCATCGGAGCGGTCCTCATCGTCTCCCTGACGAACGGCTTCATCGATCGGATCGTCGATGATCCGGCCGTCCCTGCCGACGTCAGCGCGACCCTGGCCGACCGGGCGAAGACCGAGGGGCTGGCCGTGGTGCCGGTCGCCGACGTCGAAGCCGCCCTCACCGTTGCCGGGCTCCCGGCCGACCAGGCGGCTGCCATCACCGCCGACTACGCTGCGGCCCAGCTCGACGGCCTGCGGGTGGCCATGGGCGCCGTGGCGATCTTCGCGTTGCTCGGCCTGTGGTTCACCCGGCGGCTGCCGGGCTCGGCGGCCGAGCTGGCTGCGGGGGCTGAGGCCCCGGCCGCGGCGTCGGTGGTGGCGGCGTCGAGCGCCTGAGGCCGCGTCGGGCAGGCCGCCGATCGCTTGTTGCATGTGGTGCACGAACCGAACGTCCACGAAGCCCTGATTCGCCTGGATCGGTCTGGATCGTGCATGGGATGCAACGGATCGGCCGCTCTCGTCGATGTCGTGCATCCGGTGCAACGGTCGGGCGCTCCGAACGTCCGATCGTGCACCTTCGTGCACCCGGTGCAACGTCCATCGTAGATCTTGCATGTGGCGCAAGAACTCACCGGGGAGGCGGCGCCCGGGGGATACCGGCGTGGTCCGAGGCGGGGTCGAGTGCCCGAGTCCCAGGCCCTTGGATCGTCGCGGCGAGGGCCTATCCTGCAAGCATGACGCAGCTCGTCCAGCCCGAGGCGAAGAGCCCCGGCGGGAACCGCCCGATCATCGATGCGTACCTCGCCCGGACGCCCCGCTCGCGCGCGCTGTTCGAGCGAGCCACGGCCTCGATCGCCGGCGGATCGACCCGCACGACGGTCTTCTCCGAGCCGTACCCGCCGTATGTCGTCCGTGGTGAAGGGGTCTCGACCTGGGACGTCGACGGGAACCGATACACCGATCTGCTGATGAACTACACCTCGCTGATCCTCGGCCACGCCCCACCGCCGGTCGTCGCCGCGGTGGAGGCCCAGGTCCGGCGCGGCTCGGCGTTCGCCGCCCCGACCGAGACCGAGATCGCCCTGGCCGAGGAGATCCGCCGCAGGCTCCCGTCGGTCGAGCTGCTGCGGTTCACGAACTCCGGGACCGAGGCGACGATGTTCGCGATCCGGGCCGCCCGGGCGTTCACCGGTCGCCCCGTGGTCGTCCGGTTCGAGGCGTCGTATCACGGGACCCACGATGGCGTGGTCGGCGGCCCCGGCATCCCGGCGCCGATCGCGGACCTGACCGTCACCCTGCCGTGGGGCGATGCCGACGCGGTCGAGGCCGCGCTGGCAGGCCACGAGCCCGACGTCGCGGCCGTGCTCATCGAGCCCGTCCAGGGCGCAGGCGGGATCCGGGCCGCCCATCCGGCCTTCTTGGCCGCCCTGCGCGCCTACACGGAGCGTCACGGGATGCTCCTGATCTTCGACGAGGTCATCTCGTTCCGGCTCGGGCCATCCGGTGCCCAGGGCGTGGTCGGCGTGACGCCCGACCTGACGGCCCTGGGCAAGATCATCGGCGGCGGCTACGCGCTGGCGGCGTTCGGCGGCCGGGCGGACGTGATGTCCCGCTTCGACGCTCGGCGGCCCGGCGCGATGGCCCATGGCGGGACCTTCAACGGCAACCCGGTGGCGGCGGCTGCCGGTCTGGCGACCCTCGAGCAGCTCACCCCGGACGTCTTCGCCCGCCTCGGTGTGGCCGGCGATCGGCTGGCCCGCGACCTCCGGGTGGCCCTGGCGGCAGCCGGGATCGCGGGCCGGGTCGACCAGGTCGGGTCGCTGTTCCAGATCCGCCTCGACGGGATCGCGCCGGCCGACCTGTTCCTCGGCCTCCTCGTCGAGGGCGTCCACATCGCGCCGCGCGGGATGGGCTCGATCTCGACGCCACTGACCGACGCCGACATCGACCAGGTCATCGAGGCGGTCGTTCGGGTCGGCAGGACGCTCCGGGAGGGCTGACGCCGGTCAGCGATCGCGCTCGGCCACGAGGTGGACTTCGAGCGACGGCACCTCGCGCAGCAGGATGTCGGCGAGCGACTCGCGCCGGAAGCCGCCGATGCCCTTGACCGCGCGATACGGCACGAGGATGTGCGTCACCCGGCGGCGCCGGAGGAGGTCGATGAGCGCGGCGGTCGGATCCGTGCCAGCCTCGCTGATGAGGACCTCCGCGCCAAGGTCCTCGGCGTAGTCGATGTTCTCCCGGAGATCGCGCTCGTGGTCGAACGTCCGCTTGGACTCGGGCGGCATCACGACGATCGCGACGAGCGGCGCATACAGCGCGCTCGCGAGCGTCGCCCCACTCCGCAGGGCGGTCCGGCTGGCCGTCGAGCCATCGAGGGTCACGGCCACCCGCTCAGTGACCGACCGGCCGATGCCGCGCCCGCCGGTCCCGATCTCATCGAGATCCTCGTCGACCGATCGGGCGACGAGCCGGAGGGCGATCTCGCGGAGGGCGGTCAGGTTCGCCTCGGTGAAGAACCGGTCGAGGGCGACCTGGGCCCGCTCAGGGGGATAGACGTTGCCGTGGCGCATCCGCTGCCGGAGCGCGTGGGGGCTCATGTCGACGAGCTCGATCTCGTCGGCGGTCGCCAGGACAGCGTCGGGGATCCGCTCGTTCACCGGGGCGCCGGTGATCGTCGCGACCGCATCCGAGACCGATTCGAGGTGCTGGACGTTGCAGGTGCTGATGACGTGGATGCCGGCATCGCGGATGACCTCGACGTCCTCCCAGCGGCGCTGCCGCTGGGAGCCCGGCATGTTCGTGTGGGCCAGCTCGTCGATGAGAGCGACGGTCGGCCGACGCGCCAGGACGGCGTCGGTGTCCATCTCCTCGACGACGATGCCCCGATGCTCGGTCCGCCGGCGAGGCACGATCTCGAGCCCATCGAGGAGCTCGGCCGTCCGCGGTCGACCGTGGGTCTCGACGAAGCCGACGACGAGGTCCGTCCCGCGGTCGACCCGCCGATGGGCCTCCTCGAGCATCCGGAACGTCTTGCCGACCCCCGGCGCCATCCCGAGATAGACCCGCAGGCGGCCGCGTCCGGTCGCGCCCTCGCCGCCGATGCGGGCGAGCATCTCCTCCGCGGTCGGGCGGACGTCGAGCGCGTCGCGCTCCTGGTCGATCATCCAAGCGCCCCGTCGAGGTCGAGGTTCACCAGGAGGATATTGACCCGGGACGGCCCCAGGAAGCCGAGGAGCGGACCCGACGTGTGGCGGGCGACGGCAGCCCGAACGTCGGCCTCCGACATCCCGCGTGCCGCCGCGACCCGGGCGACCTGGTAGTCGGCCCCGGCCGGGCTGACCTCCGGATCGAGACCCGAGGCGGACGTCGTCAGCAGATCGACCGGGACGGGCGCGTCGCCGTTGGCGGCACGCATCGCGTCCAGGTCCTGTGTCACCCGGTCGATCAGGTCGGCGTTCGTCGGCCCGAGATTCGACCCGGCGGATGACATCCCGTCATACCCGTCGGTGCCCGCGGCCGACAGCCGGCCCCAGAAGTATCTCGGGTCGCTGAAGGACTGTCCGATGAGCGTCGAGCCGACGTTCTTGCCGTCGACCACGATCAACGAGCCGCTGGCCTGGGACGGGAACGCGACCTGGCCGACAACGAAGACGACGACCGGGTAGAGGAAGCCCGTGATGAGGGTGAGGGCGAGGAGCAGGCTGACCGCGGGCCAGACCTGGTGGCGGAGGACGCCGGTCATCGTGATGTCCCTTCTATGCCAGGCCGATCGTCGAGACGACGATGTCGATGAGCTTGATCCCGACGAACGGCGCGATGATCCCGCCGAGGCCGTAGATCAGGAGGTTCCGCTGGAGGAGCTCGCTCGCCGGCGCCGCCCGGAACGCGACGCCGCGGAGGGCAAGTGGGATGAGGGCGATGATGACCAGGGCGTTGAAGATGACCGCCGAGAGGATCGCGCTCTGGGGGGTCGCCAGGCCCATGATGTTCAGCTGGTTCAGCTCGGGGTAGACCGTCACGAACATCGCCGGCACGATGGCGAAGTACTTCGCGACGTCGTTGGCGATCGAGAACGTCGTGATCGAGCCGCGGGTGATCAGCAACTGCTTGCCGATCGCGATCACCTCGAGAAGCTTGGTCGGGTCGGAGTCGAGGTCGACCATGTTGGCCGCCTCCTTGGCAGCGGACGTCCCGCTGTTCATCGCCAGCCCGACATCGGACTGGGCCAACGCCGGGGCGTCGTTCGTGCCGTCGCCGGTCATCGCCACGAGGTGGCCGTCGGCCTGCTCCTTGCGGATGAACGCGATCTTCGCCTCGGGCGTCGCCTGGGCGATGTAGTCGTCGACGCCGGCCTCGCGGGCGATCGTCGCCGCGGTCCGGGGGTTGTCGCCGGTGATCATCACCGTCCGGATGCCCATCTTGCGGAACTCCGCGAACCGCTCGACCAGGCCCTCCTTGACGGTGTCCTTCAGCTCGATGAGGCCGACCACCCGACCGTCCTCGCGCATCGCGAGCGGCGTGGCGCCGCGGTCGGAGATGCTGTCCGTCTCGGCCAGGATCTCGAGCGGCATGGCACCGTCGAGGTCGGCCGCGATCGCGTCGACCGCGCCCTTGTAGATCTGCGTCCCGGCCGTCGTCCGGACGCCGCTGGTCCGGGTCTCGGCGCTGAACGGGATCTCCTCGGCGATCGTCGCATCGAGGGCCGAGAAGGCCACCTCGTCGCCGACGCCGGCCGGCGCCTCAAGCTCCGCGAGTCGCCGGCGGGCCAGGTCCACGATCGAGCGACCCTCGGGCGTCTCATCGCGGATCGACGAGACGAGGGCGATCCGCAGGGCATCCTCCTCGGACACGCCGGGGGCCGGGGTGATCATCGAGGCGAGCCGGTTGCCGTACGTGATCGTGCCCGTCTTGTCGAGCAGGATGACATCGACGTCGCCGGATGCCTCGACCGCCCGCCCGCTCATCGCCAGGACGTTGAACCGAGCCACCCGGTCCATCCCGGCGATGCCGATCGCGGACAGCAGGCCGCCGATCGTGGTCGGGATGAGGCAGACCAGCAGCGCGACGAGGGCCACGGTGCCGACGGTCGTGCCGGCGTACAGCCCGAACGGCCGCAGCGTCACCGTCGCCATGAGGAAGACGACGGTGAGGCCCGCGAGGAGGATCGCCAGGGCGATCTCGTTCGGGGTCCGCTGGCGCTTCGCGCCTTCGACCAGGGCGATCATCCGGTCGAGGAACGTCGATCCCGGATCGGCCGTGATCCGGACGACGAGCTGGTCGCTGACCAGGGTCGTCCCGCCGGTCACGGAGCTCCGGATGTCGGTCCCGGGCTCCTTCAGGACCGGCGCCGATTCGCCGGTGATCGCGGCCTCGTTGACGAAGCCCGCGCCCTCGATCACATCGCCGTCACCGGGGATCGTCTCGTTCTCGTCGACGACGATGATGTCGCCGCGCCGGAGCTCGGACGAGCCGACGTCCTCGAGGCTGCCGTCCTCCCGGCGTCGATGGGCGATCGACTCCGAGCGGGTCCGCCGGAGCGTCGCCGCCTGGGCCTTGCCACGGGCCTCCGCGACGGCCTCGGCGTACGTCGCGAACAGGACCGTGAACCACAGCCAGATCGCGATCTGGACGGTGAAGCCAAGGCCGGTCGCGCCCGGCGCGGGAGCCGTCCCGAGCACGTCGGAGATGGCCGTCAAGGTCACGATCACGGCCGTGATCTCGACGACGAACATGACCGGGTTGCGGATGAGGCGACGCGGGTCGAGCTTGCGGATGGCTTCGGGCAGGGCCGAGCGGAGGAGATCCGGATCGAGGATGCCCTTCGGCGTCGGCGCCTGTCCGGACGGCTTGCTGCCACCCAGGGTCACGAAGCGCTGGAAGCGACGCGTGCCGCGGCCGAGATCGATCGACATGAGGGAGCGCTCCAGTCCGCTCATCAGGACACCACCTGACCGGCGTTCTGGATGAGCTGCTCGACGATCGGGCCGAGCGCGAGGGCGGGGAAGAACGTCAGCGCGCCGACGATGATGATCACGCCGATCAGCAGCACGCTGAACAGCGGTCCCGTCGTCGGGAACGTCCCGAGCGACGGCGCGACCCTCCGTTTGGCGGCCATCGAGCCGGCCAGGGCGAGGATCGGGATGATCATCCCGTAGCGGCCGAGGAGCATCGCGAGAGCCCCGGTGACGTTGTAGAAGGGGGTGTTGCCGCTCAGACCGGCGAAGGCCGAGCCGTTGTTGCCGGTCTGGCTGCTGAACGCGTACAGGATCTCGGAGAAGCCGTGCGGTCCTGGGTTGAGGGGCCCGGCCAGGCCCTCCGGGGTGATCGAGGCGAGGGCGGTGAAGCCGAGGATGCTCGCGCCGAGGATCAGCACGACGAGCATCGCCATCTTCATCTCGAACGCCTCGACCTTCTTGCCGAGGTACTCCGGGGTCCGGCCGACCATCAACCCGGCGATGAAGACCGACAGGATCGCGCCGATGACGAGCATCCCGTACAGCCCGGCTCCGATGCCGCCGGGGGTGATCTCGCCGAGCTCGATGTTGAACAGCGGGACGAGTCCGCCGATCGGGGAGAAGCTGTCATGCCAGGCGTTGATCGCGCCGGTGCTCGTGCTCGTCGTGATCGCCGCCCATAGAGCTCCGAGGCCCGCGCCGAACTTCGTCTCCTTGCCTTCCATGTTGCCCAGGGCCTGGTCGATCCCGGCCGGGAACAGGGGATTGCCGGTGGACTCGCGCGAGATCGCGATGACGGCGCCGACGACGAAGACGGTGGCCATCGCCCCGAAGATCGTCCAGCCCTGGCGCTGGTTCCCCGCGTACCGCCCGAACGTGAAGGTCAGGGCGAATGGGATCGCGAACATCGCGACCATCTCGATGAAGTTCGTCAGCGGGGTCGGGTTCTCGAACGGGTGGGCCGAGTTCGCATTCATGAACCCGCCGCCGTTGTTGCCGAGCTCCTTGATGATCTCCTGGCTCGCGATCGGCCCACGAGCCAGCGTCTGGGTCGTGCCCTGGAGGGTCGTGACCGAGGCCGGGCCGTCGAACGTCTGCGGCACGCCCTGCCAGAGCAGGACGATGGCGAAGACGACCGAGATCGGCAGCAGGATGTACAGGATCCCGCGGGTCAGGTCGACCCAGTAGTTGCCGATCGTGGAGGACGTCCGCCGGACCAGGCCGCGGATCAGGGCGATGGCGATCGCCATCCCGGTCGCGGCGGACGTGAAGTTCCGGACGGCCAGGATCGCCATCTGGCTCAGGTATGAGGCGCCCGTCTCACCGGAGTAGTTCTGCCAGTTCGTGTTCGTCTCGAAGCTGACGGACGTGTTGAACGCGAGCTCTGGCGACTGCGGGGTCGCTGCCGATGGGTTCAGCGGCAGGACATCCTGGAGCCGGAGGACGACGTAGCCGACGACGATGGCGACGAAGGCCATCAGGAGGACCGAGATCGCGTATCCCTTCCAGTCCTGCTCAGTGGTCTCGTCGATGCCGCAGACGCGGTAGACGCCACGCTCGACGGGCCGCAGGATCGGGCTCAGGAGCGTCCGCTCGCCCTCCATGACCTTCGCGATGTACGCGCCGAGGACCGGCGTGATCAGGAGGATCGCCGCGGCGAACACCGCGAGGGTGATGTAGTCGTTCGGGTTCATCTCACAGGTCCTCCGGCCGAAGGAGGGCCCACACGAGGTAGACGAAGACGAAGATCGTGGCGATCCCGGTCAGGATCTCGACCGGGTTCACGACCGCACCCGGTCGCACAGCACGACATAGGCCGCGAAGAAGATCACGCAGCCGATCGCGATCAGGACGATCTGCAGGTCAGTCATCCGAGTCGGACGCCTCCTCAGGGTGGATGAGCCGCTCGACCGTCGCGAGCAGGGTCTCGAGCGGGAAGGGCTTGGGCAGATAGCCGGCGACCGCGTACTCGCGGAGCCGGGCCGGGCTGACGGTCGTCGCCGAGGCCACCAGGACGGGCGGTCGATCCGGCGGCGACCAGACGGTCGTCGCGGAGCAGGGCCCAGCCGGTGTCGCCAGGGAGGTTCAGGTCGAGCAGCACGATCGCGGGTCGGAGGCCCTCGTCGAACCGGCGCCTGGTGTCCTCCACCGACGGCGACTCGACGACGGCGTAGCCGTGGCGTCGGAGGTGCCGGGCGACGGTCGTCCGGAACGTCTCGTCGTCCTCGACGAACAGGACCGACTCAGTCATCGACGTCGCGCTCCACGACGAGGTCGATCGGCGAGTCGGCGTCGGCCGGCCAGATCGGCCGAAGCCGCACGCCGACGGCTGCCGCGCGGGGCGCCAGGCGCTCGCGCAGCGCCTCGCCGAACCGGAGGTTCGCCAGCGTCACCCGCGGCGCACTGCCGCGGGCGACCAGGTCGATCGCGCTGACGATCGCCTCGTGGTCGCGCTCGATCAGCGCGGCGGGGTCGGAGTCAGGACCTCGCCCGGATGGATCTCGTGCCATGTCCCGATCGTCGTCCGGGGGTCCAAGAGGCCGGCCGCCCTCGAGGGTCGGCAGACCCTCAAGAGAGCCTCAAGGACATCCAGGCGGTCGCCCGCGAGCCGCCGGTGGCGGCTGGTCCGGTCGCGGTCAGCCGGTCTGGAGCGACGGCTCGGCGACGCGGTAGCCGACCCCGATCTCGGTGATGATCAGGTCCCGCAGCGACCCCGTCGGATCGGCCGCGGCGAGCTTCCGGCGGAGCTGGCTGACGTAGACGTGGATGTAGTGATCCTCGCCCTGGTAGGCCTCGCCCCAGACGGCTCGGAGCAGGCGACCCCGGGTGACCAGGCGGCCGCGATGCTCGAGCATGACCCGCAGGATCTCGAACTCGCGAGGCGTCAGGTCGAGCCGGCGTCCGTCGACCGCGACGACATGCCGGACCGGATCGAGGGCCAGTGGTCCATGGTGGATGACGCCGTCCGCACCGCCGGCCGGGCCTGCCGATCGCCGCAGGACGGCCCGCACCCGGGCGTGCAGCTCACCGAGAGCGAACGGCTTGGTCACGTAGTCATCCGCGCCCAGCTCGAGCGCGTCGATCTTGACCGACTCCTCGTCGCGAGCGGACAGGATGACGATCGGAGTGCTCGCATCCCGGCGGATGGCCCGGACGATGCGACGACCGTCCATGTCGGGCAACCCGAGGTCGAGCAGGACGAGGTCGGGCCGCCGGTTGGCCCAGCGCTCGAGCGCCGCGCGACCGTCGGCGGCGGTCTCGACCCGGTAGCCGCGGGCGTCGAGATCGCGGGCCAGCGACTCCCGGGTCGGCCCGTCGTCCTCGACGATGAGGACCGTCGGCCGGTCGGCCGACGAGGCCGCCGCTGTGGGGCTGCCTTGCTCACGGGTCGTCATCCTGGCCCCTGGGTCGCCGTCGCCGGCGCCGCGTCACGCGATCCGGCCGGCTGCGGCGGCGCGGGCCGAAGGTCGACATCGACCGCCAGCCCGCCGAGGTCGCTCCGCCGGGCCGTCACCTGTCCACCCATCGCCTCCGTGAGGCCACGGACGACCGCCAGCCCCACCCCGGTCCCGGAGCGCGAGCCGGCGCTCGCCCCGGGCACCCGATAGAACTTCTCGAACAGCCGCCCGAGCGATGCCTCGGGAACACCAGGCCCGGTGTCCTCGACCGTCAGTCTGACCGGGCCGTCGCGGTCCATGAGGCGTGCCGAGATCGCAGATCAGGCTGGCCGGGTCGGCGTACTTGCCGGCGTTCTCGACGAGGTTCGTGACGATCGCGTCGAGGAACACTGGATCCGCCTCCACGGGCGGGACGCCGTCCAGATCGAGCCGGACATCGCGGCCACCGAGCCGCCGCCCGACCCGCCGGACCGTCGATCCGACGAGGTCCTCGAGGTCGTAGGCGTCGAGATCGGCGCGGAGGATCCCGCCTCGATCCGGCTCAGGTCGAGGAGGTTCGTGACCAGCCGGTTCAGGTGCTCCGCCTCGGCGTCGATGACGGCGGCGCTTTCGATCCGTTCGTCGGCTCCGATGTCGAGCGTCGGATCCATCAGCGTGCCGGCAGTGGCCCGGATCGAGGCCAGCGGCGTCCGCAGATCATGCGAGACCAATTCGAGGAGCGCGCTCTTGAGCCGGTCGCTTTGCCGGGTGATCTCGGCATCCCGGCTCTCCTCGGCCAGGCGGTCCTGTTCGAGGGCCTGGCCCATCTGGTCTGCCGCTGCGGCGAGGAGCCGGGTCTCCGTCCGCCCGGGATGGCCGATGGCACGTGGCCGGAGACCCCAGATCGCTCCGAAGTCCCGACCGGCGGCTTCGATCGCGACCTTGTAGGCCAGCGACTCCGATGGCCGTCGGCGGCCGGGGGCCACGGACGGGTCCGGCTGATGGACGACGACCCACTCCGCCGGTGTGTCCCCCGGCATCCGCCGGAGGCGGGCATGTGAGGCCGTCGGCTTGGGCGGGATCGAGGTGGCGCCCACCGCGGTGTCCGCGACCACGCGGTCCGCTCCGCCAGAGCGCAGGGCGACCCAGACCCGCTCCATGCCGGCCTCGCTCCGCATGATCGCCGCGATGTCCGGCAGGACATCGATCGTCGATGGCCGGATCGCCAGTGCCCGGCTGACCGAGAAGAGGGCGAGGGCCTCCTGCTCGCGCTCGATCGCCGCCCGGGCGCGGTCGCGTTGCGCCGCAGCGAGCCGCCCGACGAGGATGCCGCTGACGAGGAGCAGCAGGAGGTTCAGCCACTCGCCGCGGTCGCTGACGGTCAGGGTGTAGAGCGGCTGGACGAACAGGAAGTCGTACAGCACGAACGACACGACGGCCGATGCGACGCCGGCGTACGTGCCGAAGGCGGTCGCACTGACGAAGACCGCCAGCAGGTAGACGGCCGATGCGGTGGGCACCTCGCCCGGACCCTCGAGGAACGCGACCAGGAGCGTCGCGGCCAGGAGGGCGAGCGTCGTGCCGGCGATCGCGATCGCCGCCTGCTGGCGCCGGGGCAGCCGTTCGAGTCCCATCGCCTTGGATGGTAGGTCGCGGACGCGCCGCGCGACGAGCCGATGGCATCGGTTGACGGTGCAACGGTCAGGTCGCTATGCTCGCGTCGCTCAAGCGCCCTTGTGAAACGGCCTCAGGCGACCCTGATGCCTGGAAACCCGAGGACCCGGAGGACCGATGCTCCCCGCCTTCATGATCGGCCTGCGCGAGGGCCTCGAAGCCGCGCTCATCGTCGGGATCGTCTGCGCCTACCTCGTCCGGATCGGTCGGCGCGATGCGCTGCCGACGGCGATGGCCGGCGTCGTCGGCGCGCTCGGGCTGTCGCTGATCGCCGGGATCCTCGTCGATCGTCACGATCGGGCGGCTGCCGATCAGCATCCAGGAGGGCATCGAGGCGGTCGCGGCGATCGTCGCGGTCGCGGTCCTCACCTGGATGCTGTTCTGGATGCGTCGCCAGGGGAGGGCGCTGAAGGGCTCCATCGAGCAGGGCGTCGAGACGGCCCTCGGGACGGGGTCGACGCTCGCCCTCATCGGGCTCGTCTTCTTCGCCGTCATCCGCGAGAGCCTCGAGATGGTCCTCCTGCTGCTCGCGATCCTGTCTTCGGAGGGGGCCACGCTGCCGACGTTCGTCGGCGTCCTGGGCGGCATCATCGCCGCCGTCGCCCTCGGGATCGCGATCTTCCGGTTCGGCATCCGGGTCGACCTGCGCCGGTTCTTCAACGTCACCGGCTTCATCCTGGTCTTCGTCGCGGCAGGGCTGTGCGCATTCGCCGTCCATGCCCTCGGCGAGGCCGGCGTGATCAACAACACCGGTACGGTCTTCGACCTGTCGGCCTGGCTGCCGACGACGAGCCCGCTCGGGGCGGTCCTCGCCGGCCTGTTCGGATACCGCTCGACGCCGACCCCGCTCGAGGTCCTGGCCTACCTCGGCTACCTCATCCCGGTCCTCACCGCGTTCGTGTGGGGCGGCCGGACGCGGCCCAAGGCAGTCGTGCCGGCGGCGACGGCCCTGTCCGTCGCGATCCTCATGGTCGTCCTGGCCGGCTGCTCGTCGGGCTCGTCGCCCGCCCCCTCGGCCACGGCGAGCCCGGCGACGCCGGCAGGCGCCTCCGGTGCGGCGGGGACGGTGGCGGTCTCCGCGAAGGAGTACGGGTTCGACCCCTCGACGCTCACCGAGCCAGCCGGCGCGATCACCTTCGCCGTCACGAACAACGGCACACAGGAGCACGAGTTCGAGATCTTCAAGGGCGACACCGTCGTCGACGAGGTCGAGGGCCTGCTGCCGGGCATCACCCAGGACCTGACCGTCACGCTCGCGCCCGGCGATTACACGTACGTCTGCAAGCTGAACGGCCACGACCAGCTCGGGATGAAGGGCACCCTCACCGTCACCGGCGGCTGATCCGGGGCCTGGCGACGATCGGGCGCGTCAGACCGCCGCACTCCGCGGGCGTGCCGGCCCTTTGCATTCCGCGGCCGTGCCGGCCCGCTGCTAGGCTCAGCGGGCCCGCGGACACAGCCCGGAGTCAACGCCCGTGCACCCATACCCACCCCCGTACGACGACATCGTCGCCGGCCGCCCGGCCCGGCTGGCGCTCCGCGGTGCCGGCCTGCTCGGTGCGCGGCTGTTCACGAAGGACCTGGCCTTCAGCGCCGGCGAGCGGGCCGACTTCGGGCTCGGGGGGCTCCTGCCGGACCGCGTCCTGACGATCGAGGAGCAGCTGGAGCTCGAGCTCGAGCACCTTCGTCGGAAGTCGGACGACCTCGAGCGGTACATCGGCCTCGCCGCGCTCCAGGACCGCAACGCGACCCTGTTCTATCGCCTCCTGGCCGAACACGCCGAGGAGTTCCTGCCGATCGTCTACACGCCGACCGTCGGGCGTGCCTGCCAGGAGTTCAGCCACATCGTCCGGCGGACCCGGGGTCTGTGGATCACCCCCGACGACATCGACCGGATCCCCGAGATCCTCGCCCATTCGCCATATCCTGAGGTGCGGCTCATCGTCGTGACCGACAACGAGCGGATCCTCGGGCTCGGCGACCAGGGCGCCGGGGGCATGGCGATCCCGATCGGCAAGCTGGCCCTGTACACGGCGGCCTGCGGGATCCACCCGGCCGTCACGCTGCCGGTGTCGCTCGACGTCGGGACGGACAACGAGGCCCTCCTCGCGGACCCCCTGTACCTCGGCCATCGGGCGCCGCGGCTGCGTGGTGCGGCCTACGACGCCCTCGTCGAGGCGTTCGTCGAGGGGGTGACGGACGCCTGGCCGGGCTGTCTGATCCAATGGGAGGACTTCAAGCAGCACACGGCCCTGCGACTCCTCGATCGCTACCGCGATCGCGTCCCGTCGTTCAACGACGACATCGAAGGGACCGCCGCGGTCGTCCTCGGCGGCCTGCTCGCCGCGCTGCGACATCTCGATCGGCCGCTGGCCGGCGAGCGGATCGTCCTTGCCGGAGCGGGCGCGGCGGGTCTTGGCATCGCCCGGCTCATCGGGGCGGCCCTGCGCGAGACCGGGGCCTCGGAAGACGCGGTCCGAGCGGCCATCAGCCTCGTCGACTCGCATGGGCTGGTCCACGACGGTCGGACCGACCTTGAGCCCGACAAGCGGTCGTTCGCGCGTCCTGCGGCGACGCTCGCCAGCGACGGGTTCGGACCGGAGTCGCTCGGCCAGCGTCCGCCGGACCTCCTCGCGACGGTCCGGGCGCTCCGGCCGACGATCCTGATCGGCACGACGGCCCGACCCGGGACGTTCGATGAGGCGGTCCTCGCGGCGATGGCCGACGCGCTCCCGTCAGAGATCCGGCCGATCGTCCTGCCGCTCTCGAACCCCACGGCGAATGCCGAGGCGACGCCGTCCGACGTCCTGCGCTGGACCGCCGGGCGGGCCCTCGTCGCCACGGGCTCGCCGTTCCCAGCGGTCGACCTCGGGGCCGGCGACCGCCGGGTCATCGGCCAGGCGAACAACGTCTTCATCTTTCCGGGCGTCGGGATGGGCGCCCTCGTGGCAGGAGCCCGATCGGTGACCGACGGGATGTTCCTCGCCGCGGCCCGGACGCTCTCCGGGCAGGTCGACGCGGAGCGGATCGCGACCGGGGCGTTCTATCCGCCTGTCGGCGCGCTCCGGCCCGTGTCACGGGCGATCGCGATCGCCGTCGCCGAGACGGCCGTCAGCGAGGGCGTCGCGACCGAGCGTCTGGGACCGGATGTCGCCGCCGCCGTCGACGCGGCGACGTGGTGGCCGGCCTACGTCCCGTACGTCGCCGCCTGACCGTGAGCGCGCCCGGTGCCTGCCGAGGGGCGCCGACGCGGTTCAGCGATCGGTCGACAGCTCGACCGACGGCCGCGCCTCGGCCTCGGGTCCGGCGTCGAAGAACTCGCGGGGCCGCCAGCCGAAGATCGGCGCGAGGAGCACTGCCGGCACCTGGTTGATCCGGGTGTTGTAGCGGTAGACCTGGTCGTTGTAGAGCTCCCGCCGGTCGGCGATCATCTCTTCGATCCGCTCGATCCGGGCCTGGAGGTCCAGGACGTTCGCCTGCGAGCGCAGCTCCGGGTAGTGCTCGACGGTCGCGATGAGCTGGCGGACCGCACCGGTCGTCGCCTCGGACGTCGCGGCCTGGGCGGGGATCGGGTCGCCCGGCTCGTAGCGCGCTCGCAGTTCGGTCACCCGCTCAAGGACGTCGCGCTCGAAGGCCATGACGTCGCGGACCGCCGCGACGAGGTTCGGGATCATGTCGTAGCGCTGGCGCAGGACGACCTCGACGTTCGACCAGGCCTTGTCGATCCGGTTGCGGAGCGCGATGACGGCGTTGTATGTCGCCAGCCCGAAGAAGGCGGCGATGACCAGGACGAGCAGGACCGCGAAGAGGGCGGCTGCGCCGAACGGGCTCATGGGCCGAAGAACCCCGACAGCGAGGCCGCGAGGACGAGGGCCGCGGCGATCGCCAGCATCCCGCCGAGCAGCCCGACGACGAACCGGTCCTCGCGACGCGCCACGGCCTCCCCCGGGGCGCCGGCGGCGATGACGAGCGGGATCTCGTCGGAGGCCGCGAGGACGAGGCTGTCGGGCGCCAGGTCGAAGGTCCGGGCGAACCGTTCGCGCTCGTCCGGTGGAGCGATCGCCAGCGGCCGCGCCGCCGGGTCGAGCTCCGGGGCACGCGTCGGACGACCGATCCCGAACCCCGGGATCGCGGCATTGCCCCAGGCTTCGTCCGGGGAGTCGGCAAGGAGGCCGGCGGCCCGCGCCTCGGCGATGTCACCGGCGACCTCGGGATCGTTCGAGCCGACCATCGGCCCGCCCACGACCTCGTCGAGGTCGGCCTCGGCCGGGTCCGTCAGCTGACCGAACGGCAGGACGCGGCCAAGGATCGTCACCGTCATCCCGGGCTCGAGGCGAGCCTCGCGGTAGGTCCGCTTGCGTGTCCCCGCTCCGCCGCCGAGGATCGCGATGTCGCCGTCCAGCGGCCCGGTCGACGGTGGATGGACCGTCAGGAGCTGGTCGACGAGCTCCGCGTGGCTCGGGTTCGCCGGCCCGAACGCCGGTCCGGATCGGGGTCGGAGACCTGGCGGTGGCTCGCCGAAGGTGCCGGACGAGTCATGGAGCTGCTCGGGGACGTCGAACCGGGCACCACGCGGGAAGACCCGGAGCGTGCCGCTGGGATCCCGGACCCGGAACCCGACCGCGCGCTCTTCGGCGAAGTCATGGCCCCACTCGCGATCCTCGACGTCGACCCGGGAGCGGTAGAACACGCAGGTCCGCGACTGGAGCGGCGAGACGAGGAGGAGCTCGGCGGGCTCGATGGTCCCGGACACCCGGACCTCGCCGAGGGCGATCGCCGAGATCGTCGAGGTCGCCGTGTCGGCGATCCGCGTCCCGGTCACGTGGTCCCGCAACCCGCGCAGGAGCAGCCACAGGCCCGCCGCGATCCCGGCCGCGGCGAGGATCGTGACGGGATTCAGCGTGCCCAGGTGGATCGTCGTGGCAGCCGGCGACATGTCGCCGCCATGCTACGGGAGCCTCCCGACCGCGAGACCACCCGGAAGTCCCGATGTCCGGTGCAACCCGGACGGCGTCGCTCCGCTCGTCAGGGCCGGGTCTGGTCGCCGCGACGGAATGCCGCGACGACGAGGGCGACGCCCACGAGGACCACGACCAGGGGCCAGAACGCCTCGAACCCGAAGTCGGGGATGTACGGCCGGAGGAACAGCCAGCCGCCGATGAGGATGAGCCCCAGGCCGATCACCAGGGCGGCGCCCCCGCCACGGCGCTCGCGCTCGGCACGTCTCGCGGCACGCCGCTCGGCTCGCGACTGCGCGCCGGCGGCGGGTTGCTGCCACGCTCCGGGCGCCGCGGCGGCGACCGGTGGAGGCGGAGCGGCCGTCGGATCGCCTGTGCCGGGGTCGGTGGTGGATCCCTCGGACGGAGCCGTGGTGACCGCGCCGGTCGCGGCCGGGGCGGCAGCGGCCGGTGGGTTCCAGCCGGGGACGGCGCCGGGCCCGGGCGATGGCGGAGCAGGGCTCCAACCCTCCGCGGGCTCCTCCGGCACGACGATCGCCATGACGATGTACAGAAGGATGAACAGCCCGCCGGTCAGCACGGCCAGGACGACCCAGCCGATCCGGACGAGGGACGGATCGATCGCGAGCCGGTCGGCGAGGCCGCCGCAGACGCCGGCGAGCATCCGGTCCGTCCGCGATCGGTACAGACGATCATCCACCGCAGGCTCCCTCCGTCTGAAGGCTCAGGCTTCCGGCGTTCGCGCTCGCCGACAGCTCGATCCGCTCGGCCGCCGTGGCATAGCCTGGCGACTCCCAGACGTCCGAGCTCACTTCGGTCAGCCCGGCCTCGTCGAAGTCGTTGCCGGCGGTCAGGTTCGAGTTCGTCGAGATCCGCAACCCGACCGACGACAGATCGACGCACATCGTGATCGATCCGGCATTCGCCGTCAGCGACCCGGTCATCGACCGCGACGGCAACGAGATCGTCGCCTTGCCGGCGTTCACCGTCATCGACAGGCTGCGCAGCTGGGCCGTCTCGACGGCGGAGATCGTCGTGCTGCCGGCATTCATCGTGACCGACAGGCCGTCGATCGTCAGACCGCTCAGGTCGAGCGTCGACGATCCGGCGCTGACCGTCGTGGACAGGCCGATCGAGGGCTGATCGGGCAGGGTGACGTCCCAGGTCGATCGGGCGCCGAAGAACGCGACCTGCTGCTCGTCCCGGACCGTCAGCCGGTCGGTCGAGGCGTCCACACGTGGGACTCGGCCGCCGTCGGATGTCCCGTCGATGGTCCAGCCGGTCCCGCTGCCACCGTGGACGGACAGGTCGCCGCAACCCAGCTCAAGGGTGACATCGGCCGTCGATCCTGCGAGCTGGCCCTGCTGCGTGGTGAACGCGCTGCCAGAGGCGCCGGCGCAGCCGAGCCCGATCACGGGCGCGCCGACGACGCCGCTCGCGAGGGTGCCACCCAGGATCGCGCCGACCGTCCCCGCGACGATGATCGTGCCGATCGGGCGCGCCGGGGTGTGACGGAGGACCAGGGTGACGCCGATGCCGATCAGGACGATCGGCCAGAGCTGCCACCACGGCAGGTCATCGGGGATCCAGCCCTGGGCCACTGCGAGCGGGATGCCTCCGAGCAGGATGAAGAAGACGCCCCAGCCGAGGAACCGTCGGTCGACTCGCATAGCGAGAGCATCGCCGATTCGCGGTCACATGACCATGGACGGATGTCCCGTTCTGACGGGCCGGTCTACCTTGCGCCGGCAGGTCGTGCTAGCCTCGACCCGCCGAGGGATCCGCACGGGGAAGCCGTCCATGCGTCTGAGCGACTGGCGATCGTCCGCGCCTACGAGGGATGCGCTGACCCAGAAGGTCCTGGCCGTCGTCGCGCCGGTCCTGAGCGCCATCGGCGCCGAAGACGATCCGCATGTCTGGGTCGTCTGGGGCGACGACCCCTCGATCCGATACCAGGTGCTGGCGATCACTGCGGCCGGGCTCGTGACCTGCTCCGTCCGGGTGAATGTCTCGGGCGAGGGTCCGCGGGCCTCCGCGAAGCTCACCCGCTGGTCGCGGGTCCAGCTCGGCGAGGTGACGGTCGAGACCGGCGTCGGCAGCCGGCTCGTCGTCGCTGGCCAGGTCGAGAACCTCGTGATCCGGACGGCGGGCGACGAGGCCGAGCGCGCCGCCCAATTCTTCCAGGGCCTGCTCGCCGCGATCGACGGCCGACCGATCCCGTCGCTCGATGTCGCCCGTCGCCGCAGGCGGTCGGGGCGACGAGGACGTCGACCGCGAAGGCGGCAGCCAGGACGACGGCGCCGTGCGAAGCGTGCGAAGCCCACGACCGCGATGCCGACGACCGCCACGCCCGGTGGCGGGAAGCCGGCCGCGTCGAAGAGCGCCGCGAAGCACGCGACCGTGAGCGCGACGAAGCAGCCGTCGAGCGCCGCGGCGGCGCCGCCGTCGGGCTCGGCCCGCGCACGGACGACACGCTCCGGGTGACACCCGGGGGCGCGGTCGCGGCCTGGCGCCTCACGGTCCGCTACTGGATCGTCCGGATCGGGGTCGCGGTCGCCGTCCGCTCCTATGTCCGGCTCCGGGTCGAGGGTCTCGAGCGGCTGCCGCCGGGCCCGTCGCTGCTGTGCCTCAACCATCTCTCGTGGGTCGATCCGCTCGTCGTGATCGCTGCCCTGCCGGCCCGTCCGCGGCTCCAGTTCTTCGGCCCGAAGGAGGAGGACATGTCGATCGGAGCGAGGAACCGCCTGATGACGTGGTCCGGGACCGCGGTCCCGTTCCGGCCGGAGAAGTCGGACCTGCTCGCGACGGCCCGGAAGGTCGACGCGGTCTTCGACGCCGGTCGGCGCCTCGCGATCTTCGCCGAGGGCCGGATCCACGCCAGGGAAGGGGAGCTGCTGCCGCTCGAGCCCGGGGCCGTCTGGTTCGCCCTGCGAGCAGGCGTCCCGCTCGTCCCGATCGGCATCGAGGGCACCAGCTGGCTCGGGTTCGGGCGGACGGTCCGACTCCGGGTCGGCGAGCCGCTCCGGTTCAGCGGCCGACCGACGAGCGAGGCGGTCGAGGCGGCGACCGCCAGGGCATGGTGTGCGCTGTTCGAGCTGACGCGCGATGCCCAGGAGCGGACGATCCCGGGTCCGTTCGGTCGCTGGCTCAGCGAGCGCTTCGACGATTGGCCCGAGGGCGCTCGGCCGGAGCGGACGCCTGGCGCGGTGGGGCCGATCCCGCGCGATCGACCGGTCGTCGGCCCGAGCGGCCCGTGCTCCCCGCCCGACGTGCGGCGAGGCCCCTCTGGCATACTGGCCGACGACCCGTGATCCCACCTCGGAGGCCTCTGTGGGCGCGACCGGACTGTCCGCCGACCCAGCCGAATATCGCTCCCGGCTGGCCGACCAGCCCGACCCCCAGCTCGATGCGTGGGCTCAGGAGCTGCTGCGCGACATGGTGATCCGGCGCGGCATCGTCAGCGTCGTCGATGACTTTCGGACCGCGACCCGCTTGACGCCCGCGCAATTCGAACAAGTGTTCGTTTCCGGCGGTGGTCCGAAGGCCTCGATCGGGACCGATGCCCAGGGCCGGACGCTCGTCCCGACGATCGCCCTGTGGGCCCTCATCCCAGGGCTGCGGGTCCGGACGGCCGACGCCCGCGACCGGATCGTCGACTACCTGGTCGAGAACTTCCACGACTTCGTCTACGTCTGAGCTCCTGCGCCGCGGGGCGCTCCGGATCCGGCTGGTCCACCCATTCCCGTCGATCCTCGACGGGCTCGCGACGCTCGCGATCGCCCTGCTGGCCGGTGGCGCGGTCCCGATGGCTCTGCGGCTCGGGTTGGCGATGACGGGGATCCAGTGCGGCATCGGCGCCCTGAACGACGTGCTCGACGCGGACCGCGACATCGAGCGGCCCACGAAGCCGATCGCGGCCGGAGCTGTCGGGCGGGGGACCGCCACGATCGTGGCTGGCGCGGGGTTCGCGATCGGGCTCCTCCTGTCGGTGCCGTCCGGACTGGCGACGGTCCTCATCGCGTCGATCGGTGCCGCGATCGGGGTCCTGTATGACGCCGTCCTCAAGGGCACCCCGTGGGCTCCTCTCGGGTTCGCCATCGGCATCCCGCTTCTGCCGGTCTACGCCTGGGTCGGGACCGGCTCCGGTCTGCCACCCGAGGCCGTGGTCCTGCTGCCTGCGGCGTCGCTGGCCGGGCTCGGGCTGGCGCTGTCCAACGCCCTCGTCGACGTCGATGGCGACCGGTCGGCGGGGGTCCGGACCGCCCCGACCGAGCTGGGCCCGGGACCGGCCTGGGGCCTCGCGGTCGCGCTCCTCGGGGTCGTCGGTGTCCTCGCGATCGCGTCGCTCGTGATCTGGGGGCGGCTCGGGCCGTGGTTCGCGGGCGTGGCGCTCGGGCTCGGTCTGATCTCGCTCGGGCTCGGTCTATCGCGGGACGCGATCTCGGGTCGGCGAGAGCGGGGCTGGCAGGCCCAGGCGATCGGCGTCGGTGTCCTGGCCGTCGGCTGGCTCGGGTCGCTGGCCTGA
Organism: uncultured Chloroflexia bacterium; assembly: GCA_963729175.1. Lineage (GTDB taxonomy): Bacteria > Chloroflexota > Limnocylindria > Limnocylindrales > CSP1-4 > CAVSMY01. Next base: position 127,457 of record CAVSMY010000012.1, read on the forward strand.
TCCGAACGCGCAGGGGACCTCGTAGGACCTTCGTACGGCCTAACACCGGCGCCCTTCGGTCGTTCTCAGGAGCGAACCACACGCCCCCAGCGAGGTCTCCGACCGATGCGTCGCCTCAAGAGTCTTTTCATCGCCCTCGCGGTCCTGGCGCTGTCGGCGGGCATCGCCCTGGCGGCCCGCCAGATGCCGCAGCAGGCCGGTCCCGGTCTTCAGCGGGCCTCGGATGCCTCGGGCAAGGCCGTTCCCCTCGGCCATGACGCCTCCGCCGGAGCCGACGAGCAGGACGGGCCGGACGCGGGCGACGGCACCGGCGACCAGGCGGATCAATCCGAGGACATTCCGGTCGCCGACGCCCCGGACGCCGACGCCCCGGACGCCGACGCCCCGACCGATACCCACGGCGCCGTCGTGTCCGAGGCGGCCCAGGGAACCACGCCGGATGGCTGGGCGAACCACGGCGCATACGTCTCGGCGGTCGCCCACGGCGATGTCCAGCCGGGCGACCCGGCCCCCGCCGAGGCGGTCGCGAACGGTGGACGGATGCCGAAGGCCGGCAAGGCGCCGCACCCGACGAAGCCAGACCACGCCACGAACCTCGACCACGGGTCGAAGCCGAAGGGTTAGCGTCGGGTCCGCCCCCGACAGCACGACGCCGGCGCCTCAGGCGCCGGCGTCTTTTCGTTTCCCGTCAGGGCGCCGGACCAGCCGGCTCGTGGTCAGCGGTCCGGGTCGCCGCTCCGGACGACGGCGATCGCGTTCTCCAGCCGAAGCTTCGCGATCGTCAGGTACTTGGCGAGGTTCACCCGGTCGATGGCGTCGATGGCCTCCAGGGCACCGGGGTCCCGGAGGACGTCGACGAGACCCTCGATCGCGTCAGCGAGCGACTGCTTGGCATTGACGAGGGAGTCGTCGGTCAACGGACCGCGGTCCGTGGCGTTCCCGAGCCAGCCGTCATCCGGCGCCTCCTCGGCGACGACGACGACCTCGACGTAGGTCTCGGTCGGTTCCTCCGTCTCGCGAACGCGCGGCCGGCCCTCGACCCGCTCCCGGAGCTTGACCAGCGAGAGCTCGCCCCGGGCGACCTGCTCGGCCAGGCGGCGCCGGCGTCGGGGGTCCTGGACCTTCAACAGCTCATAGGCATGCGACAGCGTGTCTTTGCGCACGGACACCAGCTGCTTGATCTCATCCGGGGCGTCGGCGAGGCGAAGCCGGTTCTCCAGGTAGCCCTTGTCCTTGCCGAGCTTCTGGGCGAGACGGCGGATCGAGTAGCCGTGTTCGCGGACCATCCGGTCGTACATCACGGCTTCATCGAGCGGAGACAGATCCTCACGCTGGAGGTTCTCGATGATCGAGATCTCGAGGGCCGTCTCGTCGTCGATCTCCTCGATCAGCGCGGGGATCGTGGCGAGACCCGCGGCCTTCGACGCCCGCCAGCGTCGCTCGCCGGCGACGAGCTGGTAGCGCGCCGGGCCGATCGGTCGGACGAGGATCGGTTGGAGGACGCCATGTTCGCGGATCGACGCAGCGAGCTCATCGAGCGCGGTCTGGTCGAAGTCCATCCGCGGCTGTTCGGGATTCGGCTCGATCCGCTCGAGCGGGATGACACGGACACCCTGGCTCCGACCCGTCGCGTCCGGATCGAGGAGGCTGACGATGGACGGGGAGAGTTCGCTGTCCTCCGACAGCCGTCGCGCGGCGGCGGCGCGGAAATCAGTCCTAGCCAAGATCGATCACCTCCCGTGCAAGCTCGCGATACGCGCGAGCGGCTTCGGAGCTGCCCGCGTATGCGGTGATCGGCCGTCCGACGAGTGGTGCCTCGCCGAGCTTCACCGTGGTGCGGACGATCGTGTTGAAGACGTGATGGTCGCCGACGACCTTCAGCTCGTCGAGCATGTCCCGGGCGAGATTGGTCCGGCCGTCGAAGAACGTCGGCAGCAAGCCAAGGATCCGGAGCTTGCGGTTGAGCTTCAGGCGGATCGTGTTGATGACCTTGACGAGATTGTTCAGGCCCTTCATCGCGTAGTACTGCGTCTGGACCGGGATGATCACACCATCGGCCGCGACGAGACCATTGACCGTCAGCAGGCCGAGGTTCGGGGGACAGTCGATGAGGATGTAGTCGTACTTCCGCTCGACCTTCGGGTCGAGGGCATCGCGCAGGACCGACTCACGTCCGAGCATCGTGAACAGCTCGCCCTCGGTCGACGCGAGATCGATGTGCGCCGGCGCGACGTCGATGCCCGTCGTCTCGGTCGGGATGATCACATCGGCCATCTGCGCGCGACCATCGGACAGGACGTCGGCCATCGAGCGCTCGACGGTGTTCAGGTTGATCCCCAGACCGGCGGTCATGTTCGCCTGTGGATCCATGTCGATGCAGAGGACGCGATTGCCTTCCTCCGCCAGCGCGCCGGCGAGGTTGATCGCGGTCGTCGTCTTGCCGACGCCACCCTTCTGGTTCGCGATCGCGATCACGGTCGTCACGGATCCGTCACCTCTTGTGGGTCGTGGCGGGCGAGGAAGGACCGCCGACAGCGGGGTCGCGGCGGTCTGGGGGCGGTCATCGTACTCCAGGGCGGCCCCGATCGGGTCATGAGGTTATCCACACTCCGGGGCAGTTGTGCACCGTTCTTGTGGATAGGTCGATGGCTATCATCACGGGCGCACGATCGTCGTTGCGCAAAGACACCGGGGCAGCGGAGGCCGACGTGTGACCCCTTCGAACGAAGACAGGACCGCCCGATTGCACCAGATGCGGGCAGAGTCGCTGCTGGGCGGCGGGGTCGCCCGGATCGAGCGCCAGCACGCGATGGGCAAGCTGACCGCGCGCGAGCGCCTGGAGCTGCTCCTCGATCCTGGATCGTTCCAGGAGCTGGATGCGTTCGTCGTCAACAGAGCGGCGAGCACCGACGGGGGAGAACGCGTCCTCGGTGACGGTGTCATCACCGGTCACGGGACGATCGACGGTCGGACCGTCGTCGTCTTCAGCCAGGACTTCACCGTCTTCGGCGGATCCCTGTCGGAGGCGTACGCGGCGAAGATCTGCAAGGTCATGGATCTGGCGATGAAGATCGGCGCCCCGATCATCGGTCTCAACGACTCCGGTGGCGCCCGGATCCAGGAGGGCGTCGTGTCACTTGGTGGCTACGCCGACATCTTCCTCCGCAACGTCCTGGCATCTGGGGTCGTGCCGCAGCTGTCCGTGATCCTCGGTCCGTGCGCCGGGGGAGCCGTCTACTCGCCGGCGATGACGGACTTCACCGTCATGACCGAGGGCACGAGCTACATGTTCGTCACCGGCCCCAACGTCGTCCGGACCGTCACCCACGAAGAGGTCGACGCCGAGTACCTGGGTGGCGCGATCGACCCACACGACGCGATCCGGGGTGGCCCATCTTGCCGCGCCGGACGAAGCCGGCGCGCTGGATGTCGTCCGCGATCTTCTCGGGTTCCTGCCGTCGAACAACCTTGCCGATCCCCCGTCGCGTCCGGTGAACGATCCGGTCGACCGTGCCGACGCCGAGCTCGACACCGTCGTCCCGGACGACCCGGCGCGGCCCTACGACATGCACGACGTCCTTCGCCACATCGTGGATGACGGCGCGTTCCTCGAGATCCAGCCGGGCTGGGCGATGAACATCCTGATCGGGTACGGGCGGCTCGGTGGGCGAAGCGTCGGGATCGTGGCCCAGCAACCAGCGATCCTCGCGGGTGCGCTCGATATCGATGCATCCGTGAAGGCCGCGCGATTCGTCCGCACGTGCGATGCGTTCAACGTGCCGATCGTCACCTTCGTCGATGTGCCGGGATTCCTGCCCGGCGTCAACCAGGAGCACGGCGGGATCATCAAGCACGGCGCGAAGCTGTTGTACGCCTACTGCGAGGCGACGGTCCCGAAGCTGACGGTCATCACCCGCAAGGCCTACGGCGGTGCGTATGACGTCATGAGCAGCAAGCACATCCGGGGCGACCTGAACCTCGCCTGGCCGACCGCCGAGATCGCGGTGATGGGTGCCGAGGGCGCGGTGAACATCCTGTTCCGCGACGCGATCGCCGCGGCCGCGGATCCGGATGCCGAGCGACGCGCGCGGGTGGCCGCGTACGAGTCGGAGTTCTCGAACCCCTACATCGCTGCCGGACGCGGATACATCGATGACGTGATCCTTCCATCGGAGACGAGGGCTCGACTGATCCGCGGCCTCGAGCTGTTCGCCGGAAAGCGCGACACCAACCCGCGGAAGAAGCACGGGAACATCCCGCTGTGATCGGGGCGCGATGACCGCATCCGCGGATCGCACCGACGGTGATGGCGCGACCGTCCTTGCGCAAAGACAGGCGCCGTCACGCCCGGACCCGCTTCGGCCGCGTCCTCATCGCGAACCGCGGGGAGATCGCGGTCCGGATCATCCGGGCCTGTCGCGAGCTCGGGATCGAGACCGTCGCCGTCTACAGCGACGCCGACGTCGATGCCCTGCACGTCGCCGTCGCCGACCGGGCCGTGAGGATCGGTCCGCCTGCGCCGCTGGAGAGCTATCTCCGGATCGATCGGATCCTCGAGGCCGCTCGCGCAGACGGACGCCGAGGCGATCCACCCGGGCTACGGATTCCTGGCCGAGCGAGCCGGCTTCGCCCGGGCATGCGAGGACGCCGGCATCGTCTTCGTCGGGCCGTCGTCGGCCACGATCGAGGCCCTCGGCGACAAGCTCCACGCCCGTCGAGCCGCGGCTTCGGTCGGTGTGCCGCATGTCCCCGGGACCCTCGACCCGATCCCCGTCGACCGTCCGGATCAGGCCGAGGCGGCGATCGCGATCGCGATGGACGATCGGCTTCCCGATCATGGTGAAGGCCGCCGCCGGGGGAGGGGGCCGCGGGATGCGGCGCGTCGAGGGTCCCGACGATCTGCCGGCGGCGCTCGCCGCCGGTTCGGCTGAGGCGGCGTCGGCGTTCGGGGACGGTTCGGTCTACCTCGAGCGGGTCATCGAGCCGGCGCGTCATGTCGAGGTCCAGCTGCTCGGCGATGCCAACGGCGAGGTCGTCGCCCTCGGCGAGCGGGACTGCTCGATCCAGCGGCGCCACCAGAAGCTCGTCGAGGAGGCGCCGGCGCCAGGCCTGTCGGTCGATCAACGACGCCACCTTCATGAGCTGGCCGTCCGCGTCGCCTCGACCGTCGGGCTCCGCAACGCTGCGACCGCCGAGTTCCTCGTCGACGACGACGGCGGGGCCTGGTTCCTCGAGGTGAATACCCGCCTCCAGGTCGAGCACGGCGTGACCGAGCTCGTGACCGGCCTCGATCTGGTCGCGGAGCAGCTGGCGATCGCGGCCGGCGAGCCCCTCTCGGACGCGGTCCGGGCGGCGGCCGCCCGTGCGGCGACCCCGATCGGGCACGCCATCGAGGTCCGGCTATCGGCGGAGGATCCGGCTCGAGCGTTCGCCCCGACACCCGGGCGACTCCGGGCCTGGGTCCTGCCGAGTGGCCCGGGCGTCAGGGTCGACACCGGTCTGCGGGATGGGGATGCCGTCCGTCCCGAGTACGACAACCTGATGGCCAAGGTCATGGTCCATGCCGCCGACCGACCGGCGGCGATCGCTCGCCTCCGTCGCGCGCTCGATGAGCTCGAGGTCGCGGGTGTCCAGACGACGCTCCCGTTCCACCGATCGGTTGCCCGGAGCCAGGCCTTCGCCGAGGCTCGGCTGTCGACCGGGTACGTCGCTGCCGAGTGGGATCCGCGGGTCGACGAGGATCGAACGGCCGCCCTGGGCTACGCGCGGCGGGCGGCTGCCGAAGCCGTGTGGAGGGGGATCTCCGGGGCCGGCGACGCGGCACCCGCGGGCTCGACCACGACCAGCGACGTCCCCGGGCGGATCGACGGGCCCGGGCCGGGCACGGACCCGTGGCGCCTCGCTGAGGACCCGTGGCGCCGCGCCGCCCGGACCGACGGCACCGACCGGTGGCCGAGGTGAGCGGCACGCCCCGGGCTCGATCGGCGCTCCGGGTCGGACCGCGCGTCGACGATGGCAGCGAGACCGTGACGCTCGAGCCGCCGGCCCACGGCACCGAGCCGCTCGCCCACGGCACCGAGCCGCCGGCCCACGGCATCGACCCGACGACCTCTCGCCGAACCCCGGCGCCCCTGGTCCTGCCCCTCGCGCCGGCCGAGCGAGGCCAGGCGGCAGTCGAGGTCGTCGTCGACGGCTGGCGGTTCGAGCTCGTCGTCGAGGATGACGCCCGGGCGACGCTCCGGGAACGGGCGACCCGTGGCGACACGACCTCCCGTGCCGACGGCCCGGTCGAGGTCCGGGCGATCATCCCGGGACGAGTCGTCGGGGTCCTGGTGGAGGAGGGGACCGAGGTCGAGCGCGGCCAGGCCGTCCTGGTCGTCGAGGCGATGAAGATGCAGAACGAGATCCGGGCACCGCGCGACGGGCGGGTCGGCCGGATCGGCGTCGCTGTCGGCGCGACCGTCGAGCTCGGCGATCGGCTGCTCGTCATCGAGTAGGCTGGCGCGAGGAGGCGACCCCCGACCGATGGCACCCGAGACATCCGATCCCGGCCGCGAGCGCTGGCGCGCCACGTCCCGGGCCAAGGCGGTCGCATCGTCCCCGGAACGTCGCGCTCGGTTCACCACCACGTCGGACATCGAGATCGCCGACCTCTATACGCCCGCGGACATCGCCGGGCTTGACGAGGACCGCGACCTCGGGCGTCCCGGGGAATACCCCTTCACCAGGGGTGTCCAACCGACGATGTATCGCGGCCGTCTCTGGACGATGCGCCAGTACGCCGGGTTCGCGACCGCCGCAGAGACGAACCACCGCTTCCGCTACCTCCTCGAGCAAGGCCAGACCGGGCTGTCGGTCGCCTTCGACCTGCCGACCCAGATGGGCTACGACTCCGACGCGCCCGAGGCCGAGGGCGAGGTCGGTCGGGTCGGCGTCCCGATCGCCAGCCTGGCGGACATGGAGGTCCTCCTCGACGGCCTGCCGCTCGGCGAGGTCAGCACGTCGATGACGATCAACGCGACGGCGCCGATCCTCCTGGCGCTGTATGTGGCCGCCGCCGAGCGCCAGGGAGTGGCGCGGGACCGGATCAGCGGCACGACCCAGAACGACATCCTCAAGGAGTACATCGCCCGGGGCACGTACATCTATCCGCCCCGGCCATCGATGCGGCTCGTGACCGACGTCTTCGAGTTCTGCGCCCGCGAGGTGCCGCGCTGGAACACGATCAGCATCAGCGGCTATCACATGCGGGAAGCCGGCGCGACCGCGGCCCAGGAGCTCGCCTTCACCCTCGCCGACGCGATCGCGTATGTCGAGGCGGCGGTCGGCCGGGGCCTCGATGTCGACGACTTCGCCGGCCGGCTGAGCTTCTTCTTCGCCGCCTGGAGCGAGCTCTTCGAGGAGGTCGCCAAGTTCCGGGCGGCACGCCGGATGTGGGCCCGGATCATGCGCGACCGGTTCGGCGCGACGAACCCGCGCTCACTGCTCTGCCGGTTCCATGTCCAGACCGCCGGCTCGTCGCTCACCGCCCGGTCGGTCGACAACAACGTCGTCCGGACGACCGTCCAGGCCCTGTCGGCGGTCCTGGGGGGCGCTCAGAGCCTCCACACGAACGCCCGCGACGAAGCCCTTGCCCTGCCGACGGAAGCGAGCGCCCGGCTGGCCCTCCGGACCCAGCAGATCCTGGCCTACGAGTCCGGGGTGACCGAGACGCCCGACCCGCTGGCCGGGTCGTACTTCGTCGAGTCCCTGACGAACGAGCTGGAGGCCGCTGCGAGCGCCTATCTCGAGGAGATCGATGCGCTCGGTGGCACGCTCGCCGCGATCGAGGCGGGCTTCCAGCAGCGCCAGATCCAGGAGGCCGCCTACCGGACCCAACAGGAGATCGAGTCCGGCGACCGGATCGTCGTCGGGGTCAACCGGTTCCGCGACGAGGACGCGGCGCCGCCCGAGCTGCAGGGCATCGATCCGGAGGGCGAGCGACGCCAGGTCGAGGGTCTCCGGCGGGTCCGCGCGGAACGTGACCCGGTGGCCTGGGAGCGAGCCCTCGGCTGGCTCGCCGATGCAGCTCGGGGTGACGAGAACGTCCTGCCCCCGATCATCGAGGCGGTCAAGGCGTACGCGACCGTCGGTGAGATCTCCGATCGGCTCCGGGCCGGCTGGGGCGAGCATCGCGAGCTCATCACGGTCTAAGGAGGGAGGTCCAGCCGATGGTCGGTCCGACTCGACGCCTGCCCGAGACGATCCGGGCGGTCGGCAAGATCCATCACGTCGCGGTCGTCGTCGCCGACATGGATGCCGCGCTCGGGCTGTGGCGCGACACGCTCGGCCTGACCCTCGAGACCGTCATGCCGATCCCCTCGGATCGGGTCGAGATCGCGTTCCTGCCGGTCGGTGAGGTGAAGATCGAGCTCGTCCACCCGACGGACGACACGACCGGCGTCGCCCGGTTCCTGGCGACCAAGGGCGAAGGCTTCCACCACATCTGCTTCGAGGTCCCGAACCTCGCCGAGGCGCTGCTTCACCTCGGGATCGACGGCATCGAGCTGATCGACACCGCGCCGCGGCGCGGCGCTGAGGGACCGGTCGGGTTCCTCCATCCGCGCTCCTGCCAAGGCGTCCTCGTCGAGCTGATCGAGGCGCCGGGCGGCCCGGCGTGGCGGTCACTCGGATACTCGGCGCCGGCCTGATCGGCCCCGGGCTCGTTCGGGCGGTCTGGGTGGGCGCTACGATGACCGGCGCGTGGCCTGGCGCTCGCCGGCGGCGCGAAGGACTGGAGGTCGATGAGGGATGTTCACCGAGGGTCGCCCGACGGGCGTGACGGTCGTCGCGTCGCTGGCCGCCATCGCCGGGATCCTCCCGTTCGTCTTCGGGATCATCGGCCTCATCGGCGCCACGGCGACGTTGCTGAGCCCGGGTCCGACCCCGGCGCTTCCGGCGGCGGTCAGCTCGGTGCTCTTCTTCGCGATCGGGGTCGCCTGCTTCGCGGTCGCTGCGGGGCTGTTCTCGATGCGCCCCTGGGCATGGCTGGCGGCGATCGCGGTCGGGGTCCTGGCGATCGCGAACAGCGTCCTCAACGCGCTCTCGGCGAACGTCGGCTGGGCCCATGCGATCGTCGTCTCGATCCTCCCGATCATCCTGGTCGTCTATCTCATGCGGCCCGACGTGAGGCGCGTCTTCGGTCGGTGAGGCGTCGCGCGGCCGGCGTCGCGATCGCCGCGCTCGTCGCGGTCGTCGCGGCGGGCTGCTCGCTCCTGCCGGGCAGCGCGACCGGCCACGAGATCGACGGCATCCCGATCGGGCCGAGCCGGAGCTGTACCGAGCTCGGTCTCAGCGCGACGCGTTGCACGCTCCTCGTCGCCGTCGCCCGCGACCGGCTCGACCGGGCCAGCCCGGGTCATGCCGAGGTCGTCCGGGCCGAGCTCTTCGCCCGGTCCGAGCCGGCGGGTGACGTCGCGCCGGCGCTCGCGATCGACACCAGGTTCTCGCTCGGCGTCGTCCTGCTCTCGCTGGCCGACGGCAGCCGGCATGCCGTCGAGGTCATCTGCAACCCGGGGCGCGGCGCGATCGAGCCGGTCTGCCAGCCCGACTGACCGTCGTGGTCAGGCGGGCGGCTTCGTCGCCATGATCGAGAACGACAGGGGCATCTCGCCGGCCGTCCCGGGCGGCAGGACCCAGCGATCGTCCGGACCCTCGACCAGGAAGTCGAGCTGCCAGTCCAGGAACGGGTACTCGCGCAGCGCATCGATCCGCAAGCCCGCGTCCACCAGGGCGGTGACGATCTCGCCGAGGCCGTGATCCCAGCCGTGCTCGACGGTCGCGGCGACGTCGGCCGTCGGATCGGCATACGAGCCGACGACCGGGAACGACAGCGGCTGACGGTGCTCCCAGTACGGATACGCCAGTCGCAGCTCGCCCGGGCCGACGCCCTCGTTCTCGAACGCCTGGACGACGGGGTGGATCTCCCGGACGTAGAAGCGTCCGCCGGGTCGGACGAAGTGCGCGGCGACGCGGGCCCAGGCGCGGATGTCGGGCAGCCAGCCGAGCACGCCGCGCGAGGTGTAGACGAGGTCGAACCGGCCGTCGAGGACGTCGGGCAGGGCGTACAGATCCGACCGCACGAACCGAGCCTCGGGGAAGCCGAGCTCGTCGGCCAGGGACCGGGCAAGGTCGATCGCCGCGGCGCTGAAGTCGGCCCCGGTGACTCGGGCGCCGAGCCTCGCGAACGACAGGGTGTCGATCCCGAAGTGGCACTGCAGGTGGAGCAGGTCGAGGCCGGCCACGGACCCGAGCTCGGCCTGCTCGTCGGCGCGGATCCGGACACCGCCCGCGCGGAAGCCATCGAGGTCGTAGAACGTCGAGGTCGCGTGGACCGCGGTCCACTCGTCCCACAGGGCGTTGTTGTCGCGGATCGCGGCGGCGGTCGTCGGGTCGGCAGCGACGGCGTCGCCTGTCTCTCCGTCAGCCACGGTAGCCGGCGTCGCGGAGCAGCCCGGGGAGCTCGGTCGGAGAGCCGGCCACCCGGAACCCGGCCGCCTCGAGCGCCTCGACCTTCGACGCGGCGGTGCCGCGCCCACCCGAGACGATCGCCCCGGCATGGCCCATCCGGCGGCCCTCGGGAGCCGACCGGCCGGCGATGAAGGCCGCCTTCGGCAGGTCCGGCAGGTGCTCTGCGGCCCACGCTGCCGCCTCCTCCTCGGCGGCCCCGCCGATCTCGCCGATCAGGACCAGCCCGTCGGTCTCGGGGTCCGCGGCGAACAGCTGCAGGATGTCGAGGAACGTCGAGCCGATGATCGGGTCGCCGCCGATCCCGACGCAGGTCGACTGGCCCACGCCGGCGTCCGTCATCGCCTGGACCGCCTCGTACGTCAGGGTGCCCGAGCGGCTCACGACCCCGACCCCGCCCTCGAGATGGATCGAGCCCGGGATGATCCCGACCTTGGCTCGACCGGGTGACGTCGCGCCCGGGCAGTTCGGCCCGATGAGCCGCGCGCCGGCGTCGGCGACGGCCGCCGCGACCGGGATCATGTCCAGCGCCGGGATGCCCTCGGTGATACAGAAGATCGTGCCGATCCCCGCGTCGGCGGCCTCGAGGATCGCGTCCGGGGCGCCGCCCGCCGGGACGAAGATGCACGAGACGTCCGCGCCGGTCGCCGCGATTGCCCGCTCGATCGTGTCGAAGACGGGGACCCGGCCGTCGACGGCGCGCTGACCGCCCTTGCCGGGTGTCACCCCGGCGACGACCTGGGTCCCGTACTCGACCATCTGACGGGCGTGGAACTCGCCCTCGCGACCGGTGATGCCGGAGACGACGATCCGCGAGGCGCGGTCGATGAGGATGCTCACGACGCACTCCCGGCCGCTGCGACGGCCTTGGCAGCCGCCTCGTCGAGCGATGTCGCGGTCACGAATCGGGCCGCCTCGAGGAGCTCGGCGGCCTCGACGGCGTTCGTGCCGACGATCCGGACGATCATCGGGACGTCTCGGGCCTGCTGGGAGCGGGCCTCGATGAGGCCCCGCGCGACCTCGTCCCCACGGGTGATGCCGCCGAAGATGTTCACGAGGATCGCCGTGACCTTGGGATCGTCGAGGATGAGCCGCATCGCGGCCGCGACCTTGTCGGCCCGCGCCCCGCCGCCGATGTCGAGGAAGTTCGCCGGCTCGCCACCGGCGCGCTTGACGAGGTCCATCGTCGTCATCGCCAGGCCGGCGCCGTTGACCATGCAGCCGATCGTCCCGTCGAGCTTGATGAACGCGATCCCCTCGGACCGGGCGGCGAGGTCGGTGGGGTCCTCCTCGTCGAGGTCACGCAGCCGCTCCAGCTCGGGATGACGCGGCAGGGCTGAGTCGTCGAGGGTGATCTTCGCGTCGAGACAGACCAGCCGTTCGACCGGCGACCCGTCGGCGCCCGTCTCGCGGATGATCGCAAGCGGGTTCACCTCGACGAGGTCGGCGTCGTTCGCCTGCATCGTCCGGACCAGGCCCGCCGCGACGGCCGCGAACGCCTTCACCTGCGCGCCGAGCCCGAGGTCGAAGGCCATCGCCCGCGCCTGGTGGGCGGCCAGCCCGAGATACGGGTGGGCGTGGCGGCGGATGATCGCCTCGGGCTGCGAGTCCGGCCACCTGCTCGATCTCGACGCCGCCCTCGGCCGAGCCCATCAGCAGGATCCGCTTCGCCGCCCGGTCGATCAGGGCGGCGAGGTAGTACTCCTTCACGATGTCCGCCGCGGCCGCCACCAGGACCTTCCGGACGGGGATGCCCTTGATCGACATCGACAGGATCGCGGCGGCGATGCGCTCGGCGGCATCGGGGTCAGCGGCGAGCTGGACCCCACCGGCCTTGCCGCGACCGCCCACCAGGACCTGGGCCTTGATGACGACCTTCGATGCCCCGGTCGCGAACGATCGTTCGGCCGCGGCCCGCGCCTCGGCCGCCGTCCGGGCGACCTCCCATGGCGGCACGGGCAGCCCCTGAGCGGCCAGCAGCTGCTTCGCGTCGGCTTCCTGGATCTTCACGCGGACATTCTCCGGCGGACGACGGATCGGGGCCCGATCGTACCGCGGGGCGGTCAGCCCCGGTGGGCCAGGACCCACAGGAACCGGACCGGGCCCTCCGGTTCCTCCAGGTCGATCGTCGCCTCCTCATCGACGATGAGACCCGCCTGGGCCAGCAGATCGAGGGTCGTGGACGGCGACCAGCCGGCAAAGAACATCGGGACGTCGTGCCAGCGGCCCCGCCAGCCATCATCGTCGTCCGCGCCCACGGCCGCGACGAGACGTCCACCCGGCCGCAGCCACGACGCCACCCGGCAGAAGAGGTCGCCGTGCGAGCTCGCGCGGCACGTGATTGATCGAGTACAGCGCGATCGCCGCGTCGAACGAGCCTGCTGGCAGGTCCACACTCGTCATGTCGGCCGCGATCAGCGTCGCCCCAGGCAGGTTGATCCGAGCCCGATCGATCTGCGCGGCCGAGACGTCGATCCCGGTGTACCGGTGGCCGGCTGCGATCCGGACGCCGGTCGGGAGCCCATCGCCGCAGCCGAGCTCGAGGACGTCGGCGCCCTCCGGCAGGGCCTCGTCGAGACGCCCGAGCCAGGCGTCCCGGGTCGGGTCGTCGATCCTGTCCCGCCACGTCGCGTATCGCTCGGCCATCGCGTCGTAGCCATCCGCGACGATCCGGATGCGCTCGTCCATCCGGCCATCATGGCCCGCCGCTGATGGGTCATGTGCACGGCTACAATCGAGTCCATGCCCTATCGCGTGACGTTCGATCCCCGGCGACGGCATCGGGCCGGAGCTGGCGGAGGCGACCCGCCGCGTGCTGGATGCCTCCGGGGTCGACTTCGAATGGGAGATCCAGGACGCCGGGGAGGCGGTCCTGGAGCGCGAGGGCACGCCGCTCCCCGAGCGTGTCCTCGACTCGATCCGCCGCAATGGCGTGGGCCTCAAGGGCCCGATCACGACGCCGGTGGGGGAGGGCTTCCGAAGCGTCAACGTCGGCCTCCGCCAGGCCCTCGACCTGTATGCGAATGTCCGGCCGGCGCGCTCCCTGCCCGGTGTCGTCACCCGCTACGAGGATGTCGACCTCGTCATCGTCCGGGAGAATACCGAGGACCTGTACGCCGGCATCGAGCACATGGTGGGCCGTGATGCCGCCGAGAGCATCAAGATCATCACCCGGGCCGCCTCCGAGCGGATCGCCCGGTACGCCTTCGAGTACGCCATCGCCAACCGCCGCCGGAAGGTCACGGCGGTCCACAAGGCGAACATCATGAAGCTCTCCGACGGCCTGTTCCTGGAGGCCTGTCGGACCGTCGCGGCGGGCTACGAGGGCCGGGTCGAGTTCGAGGACCGCATCGTCGACAACATGTGCATGCAGCTCGTCCAGAAGCCGGAGCTGTATGACGTCCTCGTCCTCCCGAACCTCTACGGCGATATCGTCAGCGACCTCGCCGCGGGCCTCGTCGGCGGGCTCGGCGTCGCCCCCGGGGCCAACATCGGGACGCACGCCGCGGTCTTCGAGCCGGTCCATGGGTCGGCGCCGAAGTACGCCGGCCAGGACCGGGCCGACCCGACGGCGATGATCCTGTCGGGTGTCCTCATGCTCCGCCACCTCGGCGAGACGGCTGCCGCGGAGCGCGTCGAGCGCGCCCTGCGCGATGTCCTTGCCGATGGCCGGCACGTGACCCAGGACCTCGGCGGCAGCGCCGGGACGAGCGAGATGGCGACTGCGATCTGCGACCGCCTCGCCGGAGTCGCGTCGAGTCCGTCGACCGCGTCGCCGGCCACGACCGGCTGACCGGCCGATGACGTCGCTGCCTGCGCCGGCCGAGCCGGCCCTCCGACCCGCGACCGGCGACCGCCCAGCTCTCAAGCCTCGCGGGACCGCACGCCAGGGCTTCGGGGCGACGAGCCGACTCGACTCCTGGTGGATGGCCCCGGCTGTCCAGGGCACGGTCTTCACGATCTGCGCGACGTACCTGTTCATCAGTGGGATCCTGCTGACCCCGCTGTTCGGGACGCCGTACGAGGCCGACGGCTACCTCTCGCCGCTGTTCTCGCCGCTCATCGCCCCCTCCTGGCTGCCGAGCTGGATCAGCCCGGGGCTGCTGATCCTGTGGATCCCGCTCGGCTTCCGGGCCACCTGCTACTACTACCGCAAGGCCTACTACCGCTTCTACTTCGCCGATCCGCCGGCCTGCGCGGTCGGCGAGCCGACGGTCCATCGGCGATTCCGGATGGAGACGGCGCTGCCGTTCATCCTCCAGAACGTCCACCGCTACTTCCTGTATCTCGCCTTCTTCCCGCTGTTCTTCCTGTGGGTCGATGCGGCGGCGTCACTGCGGTTCGAGGGCCAGTGGCGGATCGGGCTCGGGGTCATCGTGCTGTTCGCCAACGCCCTGTTCCTGACCGGCTACTCGCTGTCCTGCCACTCGATCCGCCACATCGTCGGCGGCAAGGTCGACTGCTTCTCCTGCTCGCGCCGGACACAGGTCCGCTACACCCTCTGGCAGCGCCTGACGTCGCTCAACCGGTGCCACATGGCCTGGGCCTGGATCAGCCTGCATGACCGTGACGTTCGCCGACATCTACGTCCGCCTGCTTGCCGTCGGGGTCATCACCGATCCCGCGATCCACTTCTAGGCGGGTCGATGGCGGGCGTGACGGATCTCGAGCGGCACCCGCACGACGTCCTCGTGATCGGCGCCGGCGGCGCCGGACTCCGGGCGGCGATCGAGGCCCGGGCCGCCGGCGCGGACGTCGGCCTCGTCTGCAAGTCGCTGCTCGGCAAGGCCCACACGGTGATGGCCGAGGGCGGCGTCGCCGCGGCGCTCGCCCATGTCGCCGAGAACGACTCGTGGCAGATCCACTTCCGCGACACGATGGTCGGCGGCAAGTACCTGAACAACCCCCGGATGGTCCAGCTCCACGCCCAGGAGGCACCCGACCGGGTCCGCGAGCTCGAGCTGTGGGGCGCGGTCTTCGACCGGACCCGCGACGGCCGGATCCTCCAGCGCCCGTTCGGCGGCCACACCAATCCCCGGCTGGCCCACGTCGGCGACCGGACCGGCCTCGAGATGATCCGGACCCTCCAGGATCGGGCCGTCGGGCTCGGCATCCGGGTCTATATGGAGACGACGATCACCCGCCTCACGACCGGCGGCAGCCGCGTCACCGGCGCGGTCGGCTACTCGCGGATCGACCGGTCGGCCGGTCGTCTTCCCGGCCCGGGCGGTCGTCCTCGCGACCGGCGGCATCGGCAAGGCCTACGAGGTCACCTCGAACTCGTGGGAGTACAGCGGCGACGGTCAGGCGCTCGCCTACGAGGCCGGCGCCGAGCTGATCGACATGGAGTTCGTCCAGTTCCACCCGACCGGGATGGTCTGGCCGCCGGGTGTCCGTGGCCTGCTCGTGACCGAGGCGGTCCGGGGCGAGGGCGGCATCCTCCGGAACAAGGACGGCGAGCGGTTCATGTGGAGATACCTTCCCGAGGAGCGTCGCGCGGAGTACGCGGCGACCGACGAAGAGGCGGCCAAATGGGTCAACGCCCAGTCGGAGAGCCGGACGACGGACGCGCGGCGGCCGCCCGAGCTGTCGACCCGGGACAACGTCGCGCGGGCGATCTACACGGAAGTGAAAGAGGGCCGAGGCTCGCCCCACGGCGGTGTCCTGCTCGACATCAGCTATCTGCCGGCCGACCACGTCCGCCGCAAGCTGCCCTCGATGTATGAGCAGTTCAAGGAGCTGGCCGACGTCGACATCACCGCCGGCCCGATGGAGGTCGGCCCGACGACCCACTACGTGATGGGCGGCATCCGGGTCGACGCCGAGACCGGCGAGACGACCCGACGGGGCCTGTTCGCGGCCGGCGAGGTCGCGGCCGGGATGCACGGTGCGAACCGCCTTGGCGGCAACTCCCTCTCGGACCTTCTGGTGTTCGGGGCCCGGACCGGGGCGGCTGCGGCAGCCTTCGCGGCCGCGCTGACCGAGCGACCCGTACCAGGATCCGGTCCAGGTCTCCGGCGCGGTCCGGGCGCTCGATGCGCCGCTCGAGCGGCGCGACGGCGAGGACCCGTACGCGATCCAGCGAGACCTCCAGGCCACGATGCAGGCGCTGGTCGGGATCTTCCGCGATCGACGCCGACCTCCGGCGCGGCGCTCGACCGGCTGGCCGAGCTGCGGACCCGCCTCGAGGCCAGCTGCGTCTCCGGCGGTCGTGCGTTCAACCCCGGCTGGAACCTCGTCTTCGAGCTGGCGCAACCTGCTGACGATCTCCGAGGCGATCACCCGCTCGGCGCTCCAGCGGACCGAGAGCCGGGGCGCCCACAGCCGGCTCGACTTCCCCGACGCCGACGACACCCGGTGGGGGCTCCTGAACAGCGTCGTCTCGCGCGCCCCGGACGGCTCGATGTCGATCGCGACGACCCCGCTCCCGGCGATCTCGGACGAGCTCCGCGGCCTCCTCGGCGCGGCACATTGATGGAGGCGAGATGACGGACGCCCACCTCAAGGTCTACCGCGGCAGCCCCGGCGACACGCCCCGCTACGAGGACTTCGACGTCCCGGTCGAGGAGGGCATGGTCGTCCTCGACGCCATCCACTGGATCCAGGGACACGCCGCGCCGGACCTCGCGGTCCGCTGGAACTGCAAGGCCGCCAAGTGCGGCTCGTGCAGCGCCGAGGTCAATGGCCGCCCGAGCCTGATGTGCAAGACCCGGCTGTCCGACTTCGACCTCGACGAGACCATCACCGTCGAGCCGATGCGGTCGTTCCCGCTCATCCGCGACCTCGTGACGGACGTGTCCTGGAACTACGAGGTGAACCGGACGATCACCCCGTTCTCGCCGCCGGAGGACGTGCCGCAGTCCGAGTGGCGCTGGCAGCAGGAGGACATCGAACGGGTCCAGGAATACCGCAAGTGCATCGAGTGCTTCCTGTGCCAGGACGTCTGCCACGTCCTCCGGAACCACGAGACCGAGCGACCGTTCATGGGCCCGCGCTACCTCGTCCGGACGGCCGGCCTCGAGATGCACCCGATCGACCAGGCCGACCGGCGCGAGTACCTCAAGGAATCGGGCGGGATCGGCTACTGCAACATCACCAAGTGCTGCACCGAGGTCTGCCCGGAGCACATCAAGATCACCGACAACGCGATCATCCCGCTCAAGGAGCGGGTCGCCGACGCGTACTACGACCCGCTCCAGTGGGCCTGGCGCAAGGTCCGGGGCCGTGATCCGCGGACCGGGGAGCGTGTCGAGCTGCCGGTCCTGCCGCGATCGCCGGAGCCGCCTGCCGCCGCTCCTGGCCAGCCGGACGGATCGGTGCCCGAGCCGCAGGCGGGTCCGACGGACGGGGCGTCGACCTGAGCCAGCCGTCGATGGCCGCGGCCGGACCGTTGCGGCTCATCGTTCGGACCGACGGCGCCGCCCGCGGCAACCCCGGGCCGGCCTCCGCCGGGGCCGTGCTCATCGACGCCTCGCGGGCCGACGCCCGGGATCCGCTGGCGCCGCCGCTGGCGACCGTGTCGGAGTTCCTCGGGGTGGCGACGAACAACGTGGCCGAATACACCGGGCTGCTGCGGGCGCTCGCCCTGGCCGAGGAGCTGGGGGCCCGCGAGGTCGACCTGCTGCTCGATTCGATGCTCATCGTCGAGCAGATCAACGGCCGCTGGCGGGTCAAGGACCACAAGCTCATCCCGATGGTGATCGAGGCCCAGCGACGGCTTCGGGGGCTCGACCGGTGGTCGGCCGCGCACGTCCGCCGGGCCCAGAACTCGGCCGCCGATGCCCTCGCGAACGAGGCCATCGACCGGGTCGCGGCGGGGGGTCCGACGGTCGTCGTGCAACGGCCATGACCGTCCTGCGACGGCCATGACCGGATGATCGTGGCCGCGCCCCGATGACCGGCCGGCCGGACCTTCGCGGGCGGCTCCGGTCCCGCTCGGAGCTCGGCCAGCTCGTCCTCCTCGGGCCGCGTCCGCGGCGCTGGTCGGTCGTCCTGGTGATGGTCCTGACGCTCGTCGGCACGGCCGTCGCGGCGATGTTCATCGACCTTCCGTTCGCGCTCGCGGTGTTCATCGCCGCGGTCGTCACCGCGCTCGTGGGGACGGCTCTCGCCGCCGGCCTGCTCTCGACCGAGGACGCCGCGATCGCGCGTTGGTGGATGCGGGCGTCGCGCGCCGAATGGGCTCGCTGGCGTCACCTGACCGGCGAGGGCCGCCGGATCCGGACCCGACGCGGGACGCGGGCCTGGCTCCGCCGCGCGCCCGACCGACCCGAGGTCGCCGAGTGTCGGGCGGACTGTCTGCTCGTCCTCGGTGACCTCGAGGCCGCCCGGGCGGAGATCGCCCGGATCCCGACCGATGACCCGATGACGCGTGTTCGAGGCGGCGCGCCTGGCCGCGATCGCTTCCTCGGAGGCGGGTGATGACGGCGACCTCGCACCGACCCGCGCGGCCCTGGGGCGGATCGGCGAATCTGCCGACCGTCGCCTCGCGAGCTGGCAGCTGACCCTCGAGCGGGCCCGCCAGGCGCTCGTGACGACGGGCTCATGGCGCGAGCCTCTCGCCGAGGCCGCCGCCCGCGAGCCTGCGCCCGGCGGCCGCTGGCCGATCGTCCGGGTGGAGCTGCCGATCGCGATCGCGGTCGCGACGATCGCCTGGGTCGTCACGGTCGTCGCCGCGGTCCTGGTCGGGCGGCCGCTGGCGTGATCGGCAGAGGGCGCGGACCGGAACCGGCCCACCGGGCTGACCGTCAGTCGGTCGTGACGCCCCGACGCCGGCTCGCCCTGGTCTTCGCCCTCGCCGCCATGGCGACGATCGTCGGCCGGCTGCGGGATCATGCCGAACGCGGCGACCGCGGTGCTGGACGGGACGTCCTGGCGGGCGATCGAGATCGCCGGGTCAGCACCGGTCGCCGGGACCGACCCGCAGATCCGATTCAGCAACGGCAGCTTCAGCGGGACGACGGGCTGCAACTCGTTCGGGGCGCCGTTCACCTTCGAGGCCGGTCGGTTCGCGGTCGGCGAGATGCAGATGACCGCGATGGGCTGTCTCGGGCCGGTCGGCGACCAGGAGGCGGCCTTCATGCGGATCCTGGGCGCGGCGGACTCGCTCGCCATCCTGGACGGTCGGCTGACCATCTCGAGCCCCGGCGGGGGCCGGCTGGTGTTCGTGCCCGGCACGCCCTGACACGGGCCAGGCTCGCCGCCATCGCGGTCGTCCGGACGGTGCGGCCCTGCCATCGAGCCTGACACGCTACGATCGGCCCCGCCAGCGAGGCGATCGGGTGATCGCGGATGCCGTCCGGGGCGACCTGAGCGGCATCTGAGGAAAGTCCGGGCTCCGCAGCGCAGGGTGGCGGGTAACGCCCGTCCGCCGCGAGGCGAGGACCAGTGCCACAGTGACGATGCCGCCGTCGACCCTCGGGTCGGCGTCGGAGTGAAACGGGCAAACTCCACCCGGAGCAAGGCCAAATAGGAGGGCGTGGTCCCGGTTCGCCGGGATGCAGGGTGCGCTGCCCGAGCCCTCGGGTCGGCTGCATGAGCCGTCGGGCGACCGGCGGCCTCAGATGGATGATCGCCCCTGCGGTCTCGACCGTGGGACAGAACCCGGCTTACAGATCGCCTCGCTGGCGATCGTCGGCCTTCGGGCCGTCAGTCTTCGTCGGGCCTGAAGATGTGCGCGGCGATGCACGAGTTGCAGATCGGGGTGGCCGTCTCAAGGTCCCCGAGCGGGATCGCTCGACGGCGGTCGGGGTACAGACAGCCGACCTCGTAGACCCGGTCGGTGGAGCCCTGGATCTGCGTCAGACGACGGAACGTGCAGCGTCGGATGCGTGGCGCCGACAGCGAGTAGACGTTCGCGTCTGGCTGTGCGTTCTGCAGCGGCAGGGCCATCCTCTGGGGCGCCTCGTTCCGTGTCCGGAGCTTGTCCCGAGCCGTCAGCCGGCTCGAGCGCCGCAGGCTAGCACCCCGTCGCGCGCCACGGCAACGTCCGAAAGGTACTACCATCCCGCGCGGCACGTCAGGCCTGCGAGGAGGATCCAGCGACCGGTGAACGCGCCGACCGACCCGCCTGCGGGGGGCTCCCTGAGCGACGCCGACGCGTCCCGAGCCGAGGCGGAGGCTGCCGCGGACGTGACTGCGGGCACGTCCGCGGCCGGGCCACCGGCGGACCCCGGTGGGTCAGCCGGGTCCGATGGCGAGCCGACTGTGGCCGAGCTCCGGCCGCCCCCGACGTGTCCGTATCTGATCGACGCCACGGGTCTTCCGACCATCTCGCTCGGTGTCGGGAATCGCTGTGGCGCGGTCGATGACGAGACCCCGCTGTCCGAGCGCCAGCAGTCGATCGTCTGTCTCGCGCAGCGCCTACGCGGACTGCCCGCGCTACCTGCGCGCGACGCTGGTCGTCCCGATCCAGCCGTTCGACCCGCCGCCGCCCCGGACACTGCCGCGGCCGACGATCGCCGCCTGGGCGATCCTCGCGGCCTCGGTCTTCATCGCCGCCGCCTACATCGTCGCGAACGGCGGGATCGATGTGCCGGTCGCGGCCGTCGTGCCGTCGCCCTCGGCAAGCCTCGCGGCCGGAGGAAGCCCGAGCCCCGGGCCGTCCGGTGGCTCCTCCCCCGGGTCGAGCCACGCATCGTCGCCGGCAGCTTCGCCGTCGCCCGGGTCGTCCGTCGGCGTCTCGCCCTCGCCGGTCGCATCGCCGGCGCCTTCGCCCTCACCCGCCCCGCCCTCACCCGCGCCGCCCTCGCCCGTCCCCAGCCCGTCCCTCAGCCCCCAGCCCGTCGGCCGCCGTGACCCCACACCCCTCGAGCGACCGGTACGCCCTCCTGGCCCCGTGCCCGGACCGCGCCGACTGCTACGTCTACACGATCCGGGCCGGCGACAACCTGTTCAGCATCGCGAACTACTTCGGCGTCCAGCTGGCCGACGTCTACCGGCTCAACCCGTGGGCCCGGACGAGCGGGCTCCACGCCGGCCTGGAGCTCCGTCTCCCGCCGCCGTACCCGCTGAGGCGTCGCCGCGGCGAGCCGCGGCCGCGGGTCGTTGGATCAGCACAGCGTGCCGTCGGATGCACTGACCGCGGCGGCGCGGAGCGGATCCGACGCGCAGCGCTGGCCGCCTCCGCGGACGGCACCCCACGGTGGACAGTCTGCGCTCCGCCGGTCGATCTGCGCGTGGAGAGTGGCTCGCAGGACCGCGCCCCGTTGACGGACCGCGCACGCTCGGACAGTCCTCCGTGCATCGCCGCACCCGTCGATAGGCACGACGACGGCGTGCTGCGATGCCGACCCGTCGATGCCGGATCGGCGTGCACCGTGCGACTGCCGAAGCGCCACCGCGGACCGGCTCGGGTGTGCGCGATCCGCGTTGACGTGGGGCATCCGCGCGGCTAGCATGCGCGGAAGTGGGGCAAAGTGGTTTCCAGTGGGGAGCCCGACCACGAACCTGCGCCGAGACGGGGCGCAGGGCCACGCCAAGGGGACTGCCCGACAGGTGTTCACCGGCGAGTACCGGCACACGGTGGACGAGAAGGGACGCGTTGCCGTCCCGGCTCGATTCCGCGCCCAGCTCGCCGACGGCGCGTTCGTCTCGCGCTGGATCGATGGCTGCCTGGCGATCTTCCCGCGAGCCGACTGGGACGCCCTGACGGCCAGGGTCGCAGGCCTCCCGGTCACCGACCCCGGAGCCCGAGCGTTCGGGCGGTTCCTGTTCGGGGGTGCGATCGAAGCGGAGCTCGACCGACAGGGTCGCGTGCTCCTCCCGACGTACCTCCGTGACTACGCCGGCCTCGAAGGCGAGGCGGTCATCGTCGGGACGCGCGATCACGCGGAGATCTGGGCGCCGGCCGGCTGGCAGAACGTCAGCCGCGAGCTGAGCGATCCGACCGCCCTCGCGCTCCGACTCCAGGACCTCGGGATCTAGGGGTCCCACCACATGCGCTTCCAGGGTCCGCTCGGGATCCGTCCGACGTCGGTGGAGGAGAGATGAAGGAAGGGCACCTGCCGGTGCTGGTGGAGGAGGTCATCGAGATGCTCGCTCCAGCCCCTGGCAGCCTTCAGATCGACGCCACCCTCGGCGGCGGTGGGCACACCGAGCGGATCCTGGAGGCCGCCAATCCGGACGGCCGGGTCCTCGGGCTCGACGCCGATCCAGCCGCGATCGCCCGGGTCCGGGCCCGCCTGGCTCGTTTCGGCGACCGGCTCGTCCTGCGGCAAGCGAACTTCCGGGAGGTCGGCGACGTCGCACCCCCGGCGGGCTTCGGTGCCGTCGACGGATGTCTGTTCGATCTGGGGCTCTCGAGCTTCCAGCTGGCCGACACGGACCGCGGCTTCGGCATCCGGGCCGGCGGGCCGCTCGACATGCGGTTCGACCCGTCCCGCGGTGTCCCGGCGGCGGAGCTCCTGGCGACGCTCGACGAGCGCGAGCTCACCGCACTGTTCCGGCGCTACGGCGAGGAGCCGTTCGCGCCGCGGATCGCCCGGGCGATCGTCGCCGCCCGTGGGACCGCCCCGGTCGACACCGCCGAACGGCTGGCCGAGGTCGTCGAGGTCGCCGCTCCGACGCCACCTCGCGGCCGGCGGCGGGTCCATCCCGCGACCCGCATCTTCCAGGCGCTCCGGATCGCCGTGAACGACGAGCTCGAGGCGCTCCAGGAGGGCCTGGCAGCCGCCGTCGAGCTGCTCCGACCGGGCGGCCGGCTCGTGGTGCTCTCGTACCACTCGCTCGAAGACCGGATCGTCAAGCGCTTCATCGCCGCCGAGCGGCGTGGCTGCACCTGCCCGCCCGAGGCTCCGGTGTGCATCTGCGGGCGACAGCCCCGGCTGCGCCTGGTCACCCGCCCCAGCCTCGTCCCGAGCCCGGACGAGATCAGCCGCAACCCGCGGGCCCGGAGTGCCCGACTGCGCGCCGCCGAGCGGCTCGCCGCCTGACCGAGCGACCAACAGACCCGACGGATGGCCCGCCGGGCAGACGAGCCCATCGATGCCAGGAGGAGGCACGGATGAGCAAGCGACACCAGTCGAGCCGTCGCAAGTCGTACGGCCGACGCCAGCACGAGATCAAGGAGCGGACGCTCCGGCGCCAGGACCATCGAGATCGAGGACGTCCGGGTCGACACGTTCGGCCTGACCGGCCGGATCGACGCCCTGGGCATCGAGACCCGCCAGGGGACGCGCCGTCTCGGCTTCGCGTCGGCGGACTGATGGCGGTCTATCACGGCGCACGTCCGTCGCTCACCACCCGCGCCGGACTGCGGCCCCGGACGGCCGTCGCGTCGGCGGCGGTCGCGACACCGGTGGCCGAGCCGACGTCCTTGCGACGCCGGAACATCCGCGCCGCCGGAGCGGTCCGGGCCGGTCGTCGGTCCAACCACGTCGGCATCGTCCTGGGCGGCATCGTCGTCGCCTTCCTGCTCGCCTTCTTCTCGCTCGCCCAGACGATGCGCGTCTCGGCGACCGGATACGAGATCGACCGGCTGGAGATCCAGCACGACCGTCTCCAGTCGCAGCTCCTGGACCTGCGCTCGAACATCAACCGGCTCGGGAACGAGCCCGCGATCCGGAAGCAGGCCCTCGACCTCGGCCTCGGGCAGCTCGCCCGACCGATCGTCCTCGAGCCCCGCTAGGCCGTTGACGGACTGATGCTCGGCCGGACCAATTCGCGGGCCCGCCTCATCGTCCTGCTGGTCGCCCTGTGTGTGGCGGCCGGCAGCCTGATGGTCCGCCTGGGCCAGTGGCAGCTCCTCGACGGGGAGGTCCTGTCTGCCAAGGCGAAGGCCCAGACATCCCTCCGCCAGACGCTGCCTGCACGGCGGGGCTCGATCTACGACCGCTCCGGCACCGTCCTCCTGGCCACGACCGTCGACCGGTTCATGATCGCCGCGGCGCCCGACCAGATGGACTCCGACCCGCCGGTCGGAGGTCGGCTCGCTGCTCGCCCGGATCCTGGGTCTCGACTCCGAGGCCACGACGACCCTGATGGCCCGGATCACCGCCGACAAGCCGTACGTCGTCCTGGCCCGGGACATCGACGAGAACACCGCCGACCTGGTCCGCCGGGCCCTTGCCGAGGGCCAGCTCGAGCAGCTGACGCTCGACGCCGAGCCGCTCCGGGAGTACCCCCAGACAGGCGGCGATCCGACGACGACGCTGGCCTCGCACCTGCTCGGGTTCGTGAACCGTGAGGGCATCGGTCAGTACGGCGTGGAGCAGTACTACCAGGACGTCCTGTCCGGCAAGCCGAAGATCATCGTCTCCCAGCGCGACACGAACAACCAGCCGATCCCCGGGACCCAATCGATCGTCGACCCGGGCGTCCCGGGCTCCGATGTCCGGCTGACCGTCGACGCCGGGCTCCAGCTGGCGCTCGAGCAGGAGCTCCTGGCGACCTACCTCGCCGATGCGGCGGAGTCCGTCTCCGCGGTGGTGATGGATCCGTATACCGGCGAGGTCCTGGCCGAGGCGAGCGCGCCGGGCTACGACGCCAACGACTACCGGACCGTCGCCCAGGACGATCCCGGCGCTGTTCCTCGACCCGAACGATCAGCAAGGTCTACGAGCCGGGCTCGGTCTTCAAGATGCTCACCGCGGTCGCCGCGCTGGGGCGCGACCGGGTCGGCCTGAAGACCCTGATCGATGACTCGGGGACGCTCAAGCTCGACGGCGGGCGGACGAAGGTCAGCGACGCCGACGGTCACGACCGCGGCTGGATGACGTTCCAGGACATCGTCGCGTTCTCCCGCAATGTCGGCGCCGCCCGGGTCGCCCTCAGGCCTCGGCGGCTACGCTCGCCGCGTCCTCCAGGTGACCTCCACGAGACGTGGCAGCAGTTCGGCTTCGGCAAGCCGACCGGTATCGACCTCGCGGGTGAGGTCGGCGGGCTTGTGCGAGACCCGGCGACGACGCCGTGGCGCCAGATCGATCTTGCCAACGGCTCGTTCGGCCAGGGCGTGGCAGTGACCCCGATGCAGCTCGCGACGGCCTACGCAGCGATGATGAACGGTGGCCGGCTCGTCCAGCCGCACGTCGTCGCGGCACAGTCGGTGACCGGGCGAGCTCGCCGCCCGGACCGAGCGTGACGGCCTGGTCAGCCCGAAGCTGTCGAACGACCTGATCGGACTCATGCAGCCACGTCGTCACGACGTCACGTTCTACCGCGACCGGACCCTCGTCCCGGGCTATCTCGTCGGTGGCAAGACCGGGACGGCCCAGATCTGGGACGCCGACCCTCAACGGCGGTCGTGGCGCCTGGAAGGTGGAACAAGTTCAACTACTCGTTCGTCGGCTACATCGGCCGCAGCGAGCCTGGAGCTGGTCATCGCGGTCCGGATCGAGGAGGCCCATCCGTCGATCGCCCGGAAGGGCCAGATCGAGCTGCCGGTCATGTCGTTCGAGCTGTTCCGGCGGATCGCGACGAATGCGATGACGCTGCTGGACCTGCCCGACCCGCCGCCGCCGGTGTACGTCGAGGGCAAGGACGACGGCCTGACGGGTGACGCGATCGCCGGCCCCGTCGGCGTCGACCCCGTGACCGGCGTCGTGCGGACGCCCGACGAGACCACGCCCGACGACCGAACCTGGCGGACCGTCCTTTTCGCCCGAGGAGGTCGTCCGGATCACCGGTGGCACGCTCCTCGCCCGGGCCGACCGACCGATCCGGGGGGCCGCGGTCGACTCGCGGCTCGTCCGGCCGGGCGGGCTGTTCGTCGCCCTGCCCGGTGAGCGGACGGACGGCCACCTGTATCTCGGCGCCGCGGTCGAGGCGGGCGCGGCCGCGCTGCTCGTGACCCGTCCGCCAGCCGACCCGGCGGCGCTCGGCCAGGTGAGCGTCATCCGCGTCGGCGACGGCCTCGGCGGCGCTCGGTGCGCTCGCGGCGGCCTGGCGGAGCCGGTTCTCGCCGCTCGTCGTGGGGGTGACCGGGTCGATCGCCAAGACCTCGACCAAGGAGGCGGTCGCGGCCGTCCTGGCCGGCCGCTACCGGACCCTCCGCAGCGAGGGCAACCGGAACAACGAGATCGGTCTGCCGCTGACGATCCTCGACCTCGGGCCGGAGCACGAGGCGGCGGTCCTCGAGATGGGGATGTACGTCGGCGGGGAGATCGCCGACCTGGCCCGGATCGCCCGGCCGTCGATCGGCGTCGTGACCGCGGTCCAGGGCGTCCACCTCTCGCGGATCGGCAGCCTCGATGCGATCGAGGACGCCAAGGCCGAGCTCGTCGAGGCGCTCCCGGCCGACGGCACCGCGGTCCTCAACGCCGACGACGAGCGGGTCCGCCGGATGGCGCGATCGGACGCCGGCGCGGGTCCTCACCTACGGCTTTGCCGAGGACGCCGACGTGAGCGCGGCGTCGGTCGACGACGGCGGGCTTCGAGGGGATGCGGTTCGTCCTCCGGAGCGGTACGGAGCGACGCCAGGCGACGGTCCCGGGGCTGGGCCGGCTGGCGGTCCACAACGCCCTTGCCGGTGCGGCCGTGGGTCGGGCCGCCGGGCTCGACCTCGACGACGATCGCCCACGGGCTCGCCGGCGGCTGGGGCGCCCCCCACCGTGGCGCATCGATCCGGGTCGCCGACATCGCGATCGTCGACGATGCCTACAACGCCTCGCCCGGGTCGGTCCTCGCGGCGCTCGAGGCCCTCGCGGGCCTGCCGGGCCGGAAGGTCGCCGTGCTCGGCGAGATGCTCGAGATGGGTGAGGCGTCGGATGCCGGGTCATCGTGCCGTCGGAGAGGCCGCGGCGCGGGTCGCCGACCTGCTCGTCGTCGTCGGCCAGGGCGCCGCGCCGATCGCCGAGGGCGCCGGCAGCGCGGGTCTCGACACCGCCCGGATCGATCCTGGCCCGCGACCCCGACGACGCCGCCGACCAGCTCCTGGCGCGGCTCCGCCCCGGCGATGCGGTCCTCGTCAAGGCTTCGCGCGGCGTCGGCCTCGAGCGTCCTCGTCGACGCCCTCGTCAGCGGGCTCGGGCGCTGACCCGGTGACGGTCGATCTCATCCAGGGCGTCCTGCTCGCCTTCGCCCTCGTCGTGATCCTCATGCCGCCGTACATCCGGCTGCTGCGCTACACCGGGTTCGCGAAGAAGATCCGACGCGAGGGGCCGGAGACCCACTATGTGAAGGAAGGCACCCCGACGATGGGCGGCCTCCTGGTCATCCTCACGGTCATCGGCGTCTACCTCGCCCTTCGCGGCCTGCCACAGGGCGGCGCGGTCCCGCCGCTCGCGGCGCTCGCGATCGTCGGGGTCCTCGGCGCGGTCGACGACTGGCTCAACTCCCGCACGGGCGAGGGCATCAGCGTCCGCCAGAAGCTCCTGTGGCAGGTCGTCTTCGCGGTCTTCTTCGCCTGGCAGATCCAGCAGACCTACGGCATCTCGGGCTTCAACGTCCCGTTCGTCGGACCGGTGATCATCGATCCGATCCTGTGGGTCGCCTTCGCCGCGTTCGCGATCGTCGCGAGCAGCAATGCGGTGAACATCACCGACGGCCTGGACGGGCTGGCCGGCGGGACGCTCGATCTTCAGCTTCGTCTCGTTCCTCATCATCGCCCTGCTCAACGTCGTGCCCCTCCCGGGCGGCGGGGCCGGGAACCAGCCGAACATCGCGTTCCTGTGCGCCCTCCTGATCGGCGGCCTGCTCGGCTTCCTGTGGTTCAACGTCCACCCGGCCCAGGTGATCATGGGTGACGCCGGGGCGCTGTCGTTCGGGGCGACCCTCGCGGTCGTCGCCCTGATCACGGGCCAGATCCTCGTCCTGCCGCTGATCGGCCTGATCTTCGTCCTCGAGACCCTGTCGGTCATCATCCAGGTCGCGTTCTTCAAGGCGACCGGCGGTCGGCGGCTGTTCCGGATGAGCCCGCTCCACCACCACTTCGAGCTGGGCGGCTGGGACGAGGAGAAGATCACCCTCCGGTTCTGGATCGTCGCGGTCCTGGCGGGCCTGCTCGGGGTCACCCTGTTCCTCGCCTCGATCGACCGGTTGCCGTGAGCCCTTCGATGACGCCACCGACGACGCGCCGCCCGATCGATCCCGACGCCCTCTCGCTCGCGGCGATCCGCGACGGCCTGCTGGCCGGTCGGCCGGTCACCGTCCTCGGGCTCGCCCGGACCGGGGTCGCCCTGGCCCGGTTCCTCGGCGATGCCGGGGCGGAGGTGACCGTCTACGACGGTCGCCCGGCGGCCGAGCTCGGTCCGGCGATCGAGGCCCTCGGGTCGCGGCCGGTGACGCTCGCGCTCGGACCCGACGTCGACCCCGTCGCGACGTGGCGAGACGCCGCGCTCGTCACGACCTCGCCGTCGATCACGCCGGACTTCCCGACGACCGAGCCGCGCCTGCGAGCGGCCCTCCAGGACCTCGTGGCCCGCCGGGCAGCCGGCGAGGCGTCCGCGCCGGCACTGCTGTCCGAGCCGGATCTGGCGCTTCGCCTCTGCCTGGCCCCGACGATCGGGGTGACCGGGACGAAGGGCAAGACGACCACGGCCTCGCTGAGCCACGCCATCCTCGCGGCCGACCCGGCCCACCCAGCGGTCCTCGGCGGGAACATCGGGACGCCCCTGATCGACCGGCTGTGGGACGTGACCCCCGACCACCGGGTCGTCATCGAGCTCTCCGAGCTCCAGCTCCCGAGCCTGTCGCGCGGCACGACCGTCGCGGTCTACACGAACGTCACCTCCGACCATCTCGACCGGCACGGCTCGCTCGAGGCGTATCGACGGGTGAAGCGCCGTCTGGCCGAGCTGGTCGACCGCGACGGGGCGGTCGATCCTCAACGCCGACGACCCGGTCGTGGCGGGCTACGCCGGGGCGAGCCCGGCTCGAGAGGTCCGCTACACGCGTGGCCGTCCGACGCCCGGCGGGCTCGGGATCGTCGACGGCTGGATCGTCGCCGCGGCCGTCGCGCCCCTGTCGGCGCTCGGCGTGGCGTCGATGCCGGCGGTGGATGGCCGCATCGTGGCGGTCGAGACCCTCGCGATCCCCGGGCAGCACAACGTCTCGAATGCCCTGGCGGCGATCGCCGTCGGGGTCCTCGTTCGGGTGTCCCGCGCCAGGCGATCGCCGGAGCCGTCGCCGGCTTCCACGGCGTCGAGCACCGGCTCCAGACGATCGCGACGATCGACGGCGTCCGGTTCGTCAACGACTCGCAGGGCACCCAGCCTGACGCCGTCATCGCCGCCCTCCGCGCGTTCGACGGACCGATCGTCCTCATCGCCGGCGGCCGGGACAAGGGCGTCGACCTGTCGGCGCTCGCGCCGGTCGTCGCCGAGCGGGCGGTGGCCGCCGTCCTCATCGGCGAGAGCGGTCCGCGCCTGGAGGCGGACTTCCGGGCCGCCGGGCTCGCCCGGACGGAGCGCGCTGTGACCCTCGAGGAGGCCGTCGAGCGGGCTGATGTCCTGGCCCGCGAGGCGCGGACCGCGGCCGGCGAGGCCGGGGCGGCGGGCGTCGGGGTCGGCCAGGCCGGCAGTGAGACGACCGCGACGGTGCTGCTGAGCCCCGCCGCGGCGAGCTTCGACATGTTCGTCGACTACGCCGCCCGCGGACGGGCGTTCATCGCCGCGGTCGACGACCTGGCGGCTCGGACGACGGATCGAGGAGGAACGCGATGATCGGACGCGTCGCCGGCACGGTCCGGACGCTCGGACCCGCCGCCCCGACCGATGCGGCCCGGCCGCAGGCCGGGACCAGCCGGCCCGTCGCCCGCCGGACGGCCAAGCTGCGGCGGGACCATCACGCGCCCGAGTACTCGATCCTGGTCGCCGTCGTCGGCCTCGCCGCGATCGGCATCCTGATGGTCTATTCCTCGTCCGGGATCAAGGGCTATCTCCAGGAGGGCGACACGTTCGCCTTCGTCGGTCCCCAGATCGTCTGGGCCGTCCTGGGCGTCGGGGCGATGGTCGTGATGAGCCGGGTCGATTACCGCTACCTGCGGCTCGTGTCGATGCCGCTGTTCGCGATCGCGATCGGGCTGCTCATCCTCGTCCTCCTGCCACCGATGGGCCCCATCCAGCCACGCGTCGTCGGCGGACTCGGCCCGCTGGCTCCAGATCGGGCCGCTGCCGGCGATCCACCCGGCCGAGATCGCGAAGCTCGCCCTGGTCATCTATCTGGCCCATTGGCTGGCCGGCCGGGGCACCCGGGTCGGCTCGTTCTGGAAGGGCACCATGCCGTTCCTCGTCATCGCCGCCCCGGTCATCATCCTGATCTTCCGCGAGCCGGACCTCGGCACGACGATCGTCGTCGCGGCGACCGCGGTGACGATGTTCTTCGTCGCCGGGGCGAGCATCCTCCATCTCCTCGCGCTGGCCGGGCTGGCCGGGCTGGCGGTCGTCGCCGTCGGCCTACGGGGCTATCAGCTCGAGCGGATCCGGGCCTGGCTCGACCCCTGGGGCGACCCGCTCGGTGCGGGCTTCCACACGATCCAGGGCCTCCTCGCGCTCGGGCTCGGCGGCGTCCTGGGGGCGGGCCTGGGCGAGAGCCGCTCGGCCGGCGGGCTGTACCTCCCGAACGCCTGGAACGACTTCATCTTCGCGATCATCGGCGAGGAGTTCGGGTTCGTCGGGGCCGGGCTCGTGATCCTGATGTTCCTCGTCCTGGCCTACCAGGGGACACGGGTCGCGCTGCGGGCGCCCGGACACGTTCGGCGCCCTGCTGGCCGCCGGGATCACGGCCTGGTTCTGCATCCAGGCGTTCATCAACATCGGCGTCGTCGTCGCCCTCTTCCCGGTGACCGGCATCACCCTGCCGTTCATCAGCGCCGGCGGGTCGTCGCTCATCATCAGCTTCGCCGCGGTCGGGATCCTCCTGTCCGTCAGTCGCGAGACCGTCGAAGGAGCGTGGAAGGATGCGCCTGCTGATCGCGGGCGGGGGCACGGGTGGTCACATCTACCCGGGGCTCGCCGTGGCCCGGTCACTGGCCGACCGGCCGGACGGCCCTGAGATCGTCTGGCTCGGTGGGCATCGCGGCCTCGAGGCGTCGATCGTCCGTGACGCGGGCTACCCGCTCACGCTGCTCGCGCTCCGCTCGCTTCGAACGGTCCGTCGCGACGCCCACGTCGTCCTCGACCCGCTCCGTCTCGGGGTCTCGGTCCCCCAGGCGACGGCCATCCTCGCCCGTCTCCGGCCGACGGCGATCCTCGCGACCGGCGGCTACGTCGCGATCCCGACACTCATGGCCGCGGCGGCCACTCCGGATCCCGGCACTGCTCTGGGAGGGCAACGTCGATCCCCGGTCGGAGCGCCCGCCTCACCGCGGGCTTCGCCGATGCCGTGGCCGTGTCGTTCGCGGCGACCTGCGGGGCCATCGGGCGGGGCCGGCCGTGCTTCGTCACCGGGACGCCGATCCGCGACACCCGGGTCATCGACCGCGAAGCGGCCCACCGCCGCCTCGGCATCCCGACTGGACACCGCACCCTGCTCGTGTTCGGCGGGTCGCAGGGCGTCCGGCGGTTCAACGCCGCGGTCTCCGAGGCGCTGCCCCGGCTGGTCAACCGGGTCCACGTCATCCAGGTCACCGGCGACGATGGCTACGCGGCCGCGCTGACCGACCGGGAGGCGCTGTTGCCCGAGCTGCGCGAGCGGTATCACCCATTCCCGTTCCTCCGCGAGGACATGCTCGCGGCGCTCGCGGTCGCCGATCTGGTCGTCGGTCGGGCCGGGTCGTCGACCCTGGCCGAGGTCACGGCGATGGGCTTGCCGATCGTCGTCGTCCCGTACCCCCACGCCGGGGCGCACCAGGCGGCCAACGCCCGGGTCCTCGTCGAGGCTGGCGCCGCACGCCTCGTCCCGGACGAGGCCTTCGACGCGGCGGCGCTCATCGATGCCTCGACGATCCTCGAGGATCCGGTGACCCACGCACGGATGAGCGCGGCGGCCCGGAGCCTCGGCCGACCGGGTGCGGCGGATGCCGTCGCGACACTCGTCCTGGCCCTGGCGGAGCGGCGGCCGCTGCCCGACGGAGCGACGATCGACCGCATCGCGACCGGGGTCGGGGCGTGATCGTGGCCGAGCCCTTCGACGCGGTCGCGATCGGCACGGACATCCAGCGCCGGCTGGGGGTCAAGACCGCCCGGGACTTCGTCCTGGCTCGCTCGACGACGATGCGGGTCGGTGGGCCGGCGGACCTCTACGCCGTCGCTCACAACGCCTTCGAGTTCCGCGGGCTCGTCCGGTTCGCCCGGTCGCGGGGCGTCCCGCTGACGCTCCTCGGCCGCGGCAGCGACATCGTCGATCTCGGACCGGGGCGTCCGCGGTCTGGTCGTCCATGTCCGGGCCGAGGGCGCCCGGGTCAGCGACGGCCGGCTGGTCGCCGAAGCGGGCGTCGCGATGGCCCGCGCCGCGACGCTCGCCGCGGACGCCGGCCTGGCGGGGCTGGAGTTCGGGCTGGCCGTCCCGGGCACGGTCGGCGGCGCGGTCTGGGCCAACGCCGGCGCCCACGACTCCGACATCGCCGCGGTGATCGACGAGGCGACCGTCCTCGACGTCGAGGGCCGGGAGCTCCGGCTCGGCACCGATGAGCTCGGGCTCGGCTACCGGGCGAGCCGGTTCAAGGTGCCGCCCGACGCCGCCGGGACGACGCCGCCGGACCCGCCGGAGATCGTCCTCGGGGCGTCGTTCCGGCTCTCCCCGGAGGACCCGCAGACGATCCGGAGCCGGCTTGATGACATCCGTCGCTGGCGGCGCGAGCACCAGCCCCTCGGCCTGCCGTCCGCGGGCAGCGTCTTCCGCAATCCCGACGCTGACTCGGCCGGCCGGCTCATCGAGGCGGCCGGGCTGAAGGGCATGCGGATCGGCGGGGCAGCCGTCTCCGAAAAGCACGCCAACTTCATCGTCAACGACCAGAAGGGCCGGGCCGCGGATGTCCGGCGACTCGTCGACCACGTCCGCGCGGTCGTCGCCGACGCTTCGGGTGTCGAGCTCGTCCCCGAGATCGAGTTCGTCGGCGATTGGGCCGGCTGGCCCTGGCCGACCGATGAGGACCCGGCGTGACCGGCGTGACCGGCGTGACCGGCGTGACCGGCGAGCCCGGCCGCGGACCCGCAGCCACCGATCCGCCGATCGTCGTCCTGTCGGGTGGTCCGTCGGCCGAGCACGACGTCTCGATCGTCTCGGGCGCGGCGATCGCCGATGCCCTCGAAGCCGACGGCGCGACGGTCGAGGAGATCGTCATCGATCTCGCCGGGCGCTGGTGGTCGCTGCCCGTGAGCCATCGCCGGGACGGTCGACCTGCCCCGGCCTACGACGATCCGGCCGGCCTCGGGGCCGCCGGCCCGTGGACCGCGGGCGCGGCCCTCGACCGCCTCGCCGCTCGCGACCCGCGGCCGCTCGTCTTCATCGCCCTCCACGGTCCGTTCGGCGAGGACGGCACGGTCCAGGCGCTGCTCGAGGCCGCCGGGCTGTGCTATACCGGGGCCGGTGTCGCGGCGTCGGCGCTGGGGATGGACAAGGTCCTCTTCAAGCGCCTGATCCGTGGACTGGGCCTGCCGGTCGCCGACTGGCGCGAGATCCGGGCCGATCGCTGGGCGGCCGACCGGGCGACGGTCCTGGGCGAGCTCGAGGCGTTCGCCGCCGGCACGGGCGATCCGCGACTGATGATCAAGCCGGCCCGGCTCGGATCCTCGGTCGGGATGACCCTCGCCCACGGCCCCGACGAGCGTGGCCCGGCGATCGACACCGCGCTTGCCTACGACACCCTGGCCCTCGCCGAGCGCTATCTCGCTGGTGCCCGCGAGCTCGAGGTCAGCGTCCTCGGTAACGACCCAGCGGCGATCGAGCTGTATGGCCCGGGCGAGGTCCTGTCGGGCCACGAGTTCTACGACTACGAGGCGAAGTACACCGTCGGTCTGTCGGAGACCTCGCTGCGAGCCGAGCTCGAGCCGCCCCTCCGGGCCGTGGTCCTCAAGCTCGCCCGGGATGCCTATCGGGCGATCGGGACGGAGGGGTTCGCCCGGGTCGACTTCCTGCTCGTCGGCGACCAGCCCTACGTCAGCGAGATCAACACGATCCCGGGCTTCACCCCGATCAGCCTCTTCCCGTCCCTGCCGTCCACGGCGGGGCTCGACTTCACCGCTGTCTGCCGCCGGGTCGTCGCGCTCGCCCTCGAGCGTTGCGCCGGCCGCGTCGATCGGACCCTGCACCCGGAGGACCTGCCGCGATGATCGGTCAGCCATCGGCCCGCCCCATCGGTCATGTCCGCCGCCGCGCGACGACGGTCAAGCGCCGCTCCGCCGGCCTGACCGCGACCCGGGCCGCCGCCGGTCTGGCGATGCTCGTCGCGGGTGTCGCCGTCTGGGGACTCGCGACGTCGCCGGTGTTCGGTCTCGACACCCTCAAGATCGAGGGCACCGCCCTGACGACGGACGCGGCGGTCACCTCGACCCTCCGGGTGGCCGACGGGACGAACCTCGTGACCCTCGACACGGCGAAGCTCGCCGCCGCGCTCGAGCGCCTCCCGACCATCGCGTCCGCGTCGGTCGAGGCCGGTCTGCCGGGCACGCTCGTCGTCCGGGTCACGGAGCGTCGACCGATCCTCGCCTGGGCCGTCGGCCAGCGCCGGTTCCTCGTCGACGTCGACGGCCAGGTGATCGCCGAGGTGCCATCTCGGACGCCGCTGCCCGTCGTCGGAGCCGACGGATCGGTCATCGGTCCCGACGCCGCCGCGGTCGGCGCGGGGACCACGGTCGCCATGGTCGATGACCGCCGCCAGACCGGTCGGGGCATCGCCGTCGGCGACCACCTGACCTCCGTCGACCTCGACGCCGCCCGACGGCTCGGATCGCTCACGCCGGCCGACCTGGGCAGCAGCGCGACGCGGCTGACCATCCGGGCGAACGACAAGGACGGCTTCCTCGTCATCGGGACCGGCGGCCGGGCCGCCTGGACCGCGGTCTTCGGCTACTACACCCCGACCCTTCGGTCGCCCGACCTGATCCCGGCGCAGGTCCGTCTGCTCCGGAGCCTCCTCGCGACCGGCGAGGCGGGCATCGGCCGGGTGACCCTCGCGACCGCGACGGACGGCACGTACGTCCCGGCGCCGTCGCCGTCGGTCCGGCCCTCGGCGGCACCGAGCGGCTCGGCCACGCCATGAGCCGAGCCTCCGGCGGGTCGGCTATCCTGTCGGCCAGTCACCGGACCGAGGACGACGCTACGTGCTGCTTCCCCTGCTCGGCCTCCTGGTCGGGGTCCTTGCCGGGCTCGTCCTCAACGTCAACGTCGGCTTCGAGTTCAGCCGGTACACGGCCGTGGCGATCCTCGCCGCGCTCGATTCCGTCCTCGGCGCGGTCCGGGCGGAGCTCGACGGGGTCTATGACAACCGGATCTTCATCAGCGGCTTCGTCACGAACACGATCGTGGCCGTCATCCTGACGTTCATCGGCGATCGCCTGAGCCTTGACCTGTACCTGGTCGCGCTGATCACGTTCGGGCTACGGATCTTCAACAACGTCGCGCTCATCCGGCGGCACTTCATCTAGCGCGCCGACGCATCATCCAACCAGACACGACGAGGGGCAGAGGAGACGGTGGAGAGAGAAGCGGTCCTGGTCGGCATCGACGTCGGGACATCCAAGGTCTGCGCGCTCATCGGTGAGGTCAGCCGCGACGGCAAGCTCACGATCATGGGCCACGGCACCGTCCCGTCGGTCGGCCTGAAGAAGGGCCAGGTCGCGAACATCGAGCAGACGGTCCGCTCGATCAGCCGACGCCGTCGAACGGGCCGAGCGCCTGTCGGGCTGGAAGATCGACCGGGCCTTCGTGTCGGTCGGCGGCAGTCCACGTCGAGAGTCAGAACTCGACCGGCCAGGTGGCCGTCACGGCCCACCACCGCGAGGTCACCCGCGAGGACATCAACCGGGCCATCGAGGTCGCCCGGGCCGTCTCGATCCCGTCCAACCGGGAGGTCCTCCACGTCGAGCGGCGGGGCTTCATCGTCGACGGCCAGGAGGGTGTCAAGGACCCGCTCGGGATGAGCGCCCTGCGGCTCGAGGTCGAGACCCACATCGTCACCGCCTCGGCGACCGCCGTCCAGAACCTCGGCAAGTGCGTCCAGCAGGCCGGTGTGAAGATCGACGAGCTCGTCGCCAGTGCGCTGGCGTCGTCCGAGGCCGTCCTGACCGAGACGGAGAAGGAGCTCGGGGTCGCGGTCGCCGACATCGGTGCCGCGACGATCGACCTCGCCCTGTTCGCCGACGGCTCGCCGTTCCACACGGCGGTCCTGCCGATCGGCGGCAACAACGTGACGAACGACGTCGCGATCGGGCTCAAGACGAGCCTCCAGGTGGCCGAGGAGCTGAAGGTCGCCCACGGCACCTGCGACCTCCGGGTGGTCGGCGACGAGGAGATGATCGAGGTCAGCGTCCTCGGCGAGGACGCCGGCCGCTCCATCAGCCGGCGCGAGGTCTGCGACATCATCGAGGCCCGGATGCGCGAGACGTTCGAGTTCCTGCGGGCCGAGATGCGGACCGGCGGCCCCGGGATGCTCCCGGCGGGCATCATCCTGACCGGCGGTGCGGCCCAGCTCGGCGGTGTCGCGGAGCTCGGGCGCGAGGTCCTCCAGATGCCGGTCCGGGTCGCGTCGCCGACGGGCATCGGCGGTCTCGTCGATACGCTGCTCTCGCCGAGCTATTCGACCGCGATCGGCCTGCTGGCGTGGGGCGCGGCGGGCCTCGGCGGCTCGGAGGGTCTGCGCTACGAGACGGTCCCCGCCGGCGGCGGCATCGGCCGGATCCGCGACGCCCTGCGGTCGATCTTTCCTTAGGCGGATGGCTCGCAGGAGCGTCGCCATCCTCGGGCCGATGGCGTCGCAGAGCTCCGCCTCGGACCTCGGAGGGCGTTCGGCGGAACCCCGTTGAGGGTGCCCGTTCGACCATGAGGACTCGCGAGGTCCGCGTCGCGACCGGCTCGAGACGCGGCCTGACCGACCTGACCGCCACCTGCGAGCGATACCTGGCTGAGGTCGCGCCGGGCGAGGACGGCCTGCTGTCGGTCTTCGCGGCCCACGCGACCGCCGGCCTGGCGATCGTCGAGCTCGGCGCCGGCACCGAGCACGACCTGATGACGGCGGTCGATGATCTGCTGCCGCGCGATGAACGGTGGGTCCATCGCCATGGCTCGCGCGGCCACGGTGCCGACCACGTCATGCCGGCCTTCCTGTCGCCGTCGCTCGTCGTGCCGGTCATCGGCGGTCGGATGGCCCTCGGGACGTGGCAGTCGATCGCCCTGGTCGATCCCAACGCGGACAACCCGGAGCGGACGATCCGGCTGACCTTCATCCCGGCGTAGCGCGCATCGGGGGTGGCCCGGTCCGGCTGCGGCCGCCCGGCGGCGGGCGCCGTCAGGAGCAGGCAGCGGACGTGGCGAGGCGTACGACATCCCACGATCAGTGAACAGATCGGGCCCGGATCGTGGCCTCCAGAGGAATTCGGTCGCCGCGCCGCCGACTCTGCCGACGTTCGCACGGTCGAGGCATGCTCGCTCGAAGCGAGAGGCGGGTGCCTGGGCCCCATCGACATGCCGATCAGAGCATGGACACCGCCGATCCGGTCGCTCCTGTTCGGTGATCGTGGAAACCTGGGGGTCTCCGGGCGTCGGTCGGTCGCGCGGCGGGAATGACCCTCGGGCCGCCGCCGACGCGGGGTCGCCGACATCGGGGCGGGTCGGCCCCGGCCACCGACCGCCCCGCGGGCTGGACGACGCCCCGGACGGTGCCCCCGCGCACCGGAGGCGCGACGCTTCCGCATGGGGGCGTGAGGCGAGGGGGTCAGGCCCCGAGCCAGCGGGCTTCTCCTCGGGCGTATACTCTCGCGACCCAGAGGGGGAGCCCCGGCGAGGCCGCATGTCCGCGGCCGTCGGCGGGCCCTTCGTTCGACCGCCCGCGCACATCCACTCGACGACACGCGACCGATCACCCGGAGGACAGGCGATGCCGCTGCGTTCGGATTCCGAGAACTTCGCTCTCATCCGCGTCATCGGTGTCGGCGGTGGTGGCAGCAATGCCGTGAACCGGATGATCCGGGCCGAGATGATGGGTGTCGAGTTCATCGCCTGCAACACCGACGCGCAGGCGCTTCTCCAGTCCGACGCACCGCACAAGATCCGGATCGGCGACAAGATCACCCGCGGCCTCGGTGCCGGCGGCGACGCGTCGGTCGGTCAGCGCGCGGCCGAGGAGGACAGCGAGAAGATCGCCGAGGCCCTCCGCGAGTCGGACATGGTCTTCATCACCGCGGGTCTTGGTGGCGGCACCGGATCCGGCGCGGCTCCGGTCGTGGCCGAGGTGGCGAAGGAGCTCGGGGCCCTCACCATCGGTGTCGTGACCAAGCCGTTCGGCTTCGAGGGCGCCCGTCGCCGACTCGTCGCCGAGAAGTCCGCCGAGGAGCTCAAGGCCAAGGTCGACGCGCTCATCACGATCCCGAACGACAAGCTCCGCGACGTCGTCCAGAAGAACACCACCGTCATCGACGCCTTCAAGGTCGTCGACGACGTCCTGCGCCAGGGTGTCCAGGGCATCAGCGACATCATCACGATGCCGGGCCTGATCAACCAGGACTTCGCCGACGTCCGGGCGATCATGAAGGACGCCGGCTCGGCGCTCATGGGCATCGGCCACGGCAGCGGCGAGAACCGGGCCGTCGAGGCGGCTCGGCAGGCCATCGCCAGCCCACTCCTGGAGCTCGACATCACCGGCGCCCAGGGCATCCTCTGGAACATCACCGGGTCGTCGAACCTCAGCCTGTTCGAGATCCAGGAGGCGGCCGAGGAGATCAAGGCGGCGGCCGACCCGGAAGCGAACATCATCTTCGGCACGAGCTTCAACGAGCGGCTGGGCGACGAGGTCATGGTCACCGTCATCGCCACCGGCTTCGACGGTCGCCACCGCCCGACGACGAGCCGCCGCGAGGAGACGAGCACGGTCGATGGCATGACCGGGATCCGGGTCACCCGCGAGCGCGACTTCCTCGAGGAGCTCGAGCGCCAGCGGTCGGCCGTGTCCGAGGAGCCCAGCGCGGCCCGCTCGAACGACGGCCCGGTCACCGCGACCGTCGGCGTCCGGACCGTCGGCGAGACGCCATCCGTCCGGCGCGCGCCGACCTACGACTCCGAGGATCTCGAGATCCCGAGCTTCCTCCGCCGCAAGTAGCGGCGGCCGGCGATGGCCGGCGATGACAGCCCGCTGACCGTGGTGCCTTCGGAGGTTTCCGCGTTCGCTGTGGCGCGCGAGCGGGTCCTCGCGCGGATCGCGGAGGCCTGCACCCGGCTCGGACCGCCGGGCCGACGCGGTGACCCTTGTCGCGGTCAGCAAGACGGTGACCGTCGAGCGGGTCCGGGCGGCGATCTCCGCGGGCCTCACGACGCTCGGCGAGAACCGCGTCCAGGAGGCGGCGTCGAAGATCCCCGAGCTGGCGGGCGCCAGCTGGCACCTCGTCGGGCCGCTCCAGTCGAACAAGGCCCGTCGCGCCGTCGAGCTCTTCGACGTCGTCGAGGCGGTCGACTCGGTCGATCTGGCCAGCCGGCTCGCGCGGATCGCCAGCGAGCTGCGGCCGGGCCGACCGCTGCCGATCCTCCTGGAGGTCAACGTCGACGGTGACTCCGCGAAGGCCGGCTTCCGGGGCGCCGAGGTCGAGCCGGCGCTCGAGGCGCTCGCAGGTCTCCAGGGCATCGAGGTCGCCGGGCTCATGACGATCGGCCGGCTCGTCGGCGACCCGGAGGCTGCGCGACCGACCTTCGTCGCCCTCCGGCGGCTGTCCGAACAGCTCCGCGGCGGGCCATCCGGGGCCGGGCTCGGGCCGGCGCTGTCGATGGGGATGACGGACGACTATCCGGTCGCCGTCGAGGAGGGCGCGACGATCGTCCGGATCGGTCGGGCGCTCTTCGGCGAGCGACCCCACGCTCACGGCGACGGCCCGATCCATGGCCACGCCGTCTGACGTCGGACCGCGCTCGGGGCGCTGCTAGACTCACCGATCGTGAACGCCTTCGTCGGGGTCTTCATCCAGTTCCTGGTGACCGCCCTGTGGTTCCTCGTCCTCGGACGCGTCATCGTCTCGTGGGTCGACCCGCGCGGCTCGAACCAGCTCTCGTCGTTCCTCATCCAGGCGACCGAGCCGTTCCTCGCGCCGATCCGGCGGCTGCTCCCGCAGAGCCCGATGCTCGACTTCTCGCCGTTCATCCTGATGCTCGATCCTCGGGGTGATCCTGCGAGCCGTGACGGTCTGAGCCGCGTCCGGCTTCCGCGTCCGTCTCACGCCCCGGGGCGGCGCCGATCGGATCGACGGCGTCGAGTCGCGGACTGCTCCGGGTCCGGGTCGCAGCGCCACCCGTCGATGGAGCCGCGAACGAGGCCCTTCGGCGTCTTGTCGCCCGAGAGCTCGGCGTCCCGGCCGGTGCCGTGACGATCGTTCGCGGGACCACCGGCCGGGCGAAGGTCATCGAGGTCGCCGGCGTGGATCGGTCCGTCCTGGACGCGCGGTTCCCGGGGCTTCGCGAGCCCGACTGATCGTCGTCGCCGAGCGGCGGCGGTATCATGCCCGGGCGCCCGAACGATGTCGCGGCGCCCCGGGGCGATTAGCTCAGCCGGTCAGAGCGCACGGTTCACATCCGTGAGGTCACTGGTTCGAACCCAGTATCGCCCACCACCTCCTCCAGGCGGTCGACCCCGACGCTGCGGCGCGGGCGCCCGGCGGCCGGACCGGGCGGTCCGGCCCCGCCGAACGATCGGTTCGGCCCTCCCGTCAGGTGCCCTGGTCCGTGATGCTGGAGACGTGGGATCCGGGCATCGGCCCGCACGTCCGCGACCCCGACCACGGGGAGCCAGCGGACACCGACCCGTCGCCCGTCCCGGCACCCGCAGGTGCAGAAGGAGACGACGATGAAGAAGATCCTGCTGGCCTACGACGGGACGGATCCGGCCAAGACGGCCCTTCGGACCGCCCTCACTCTGGCCAAGGCGACCGGCGCCGAGCTTGGGGTCGTGAGCGTCGTGCCGTATCGGCTCGGCCGCTCCCCGGTCGATCCCTGGGACGACCGCGACCTCCACGACGCCGTCCTTGCGGAGGCCCAGACGGCACTCCGCGCCGAGGGCTTCGAGCCGCGGCTCATCGAGCCGGCCGGCGATCCGGCGACGCTCATCGAGCGGACGGCCGCGACCGAAGGCTTCGACACGATCGTGCTCGGGACCCGCGACCTCGACTCGGTCGGACGCTTCCTGCAGGGCAGCGTGTCGGAGCACGTCGCGACCCACGCCAAGGCGACCGTGGTCATCGCCCGCTGAGGGCTCCACGACCCTGAGCCGCCGATCCGACCGGCGAGCCATCCACCGGCCCGCCGGTCCGGGCTGTGGCGTGACGGGCGGAACGACCCGGCCTGACCGGGCCATCCGGTCCTCCCGCCGAGGTCCAAGGCGACGTACGGTCGGACCATGGAACGCGCAGTGACCGTGTCAGACGCCATGGCGGTCGAGATCCGACGGATCCGACCCGCGGACGTGGCCGCGCTCGAGCGCTTCTACGACGGCCTGTCCCCCGACAGCCGCCGGCTGCGGTTCCTGACCCTCGGCGCCGCCGTCAGCGATGCCGCGTCGCGGCGGTTCTGTACGCCGGACCATCACCATCGGGAGGGCTTCGTCGCGGTCGATGCCGCGACGCCGGGTCGACCGGTCGTCGGTCACCTGTGTCTCGAGCCGGACGGGGCGGGCCGGGCCGAGGTCGCGATCGCCGTCGCCGACGCCTGGCAGCATCGCCATGTTGGCCGGCGGCTCATGGAGGCGGGCATCGCCTGGGCCCGTCACGAGGGGATCGCCCACCTGACCGCGACGATGCTCGCGGAGAACACCGGCATCGTCCATCTGCTCGAGGGTCTCGGCTGCCGGTCGCACCTCGCGTCGGAGCCGGACGATCTCGCCTCTCTCGTCATCTCCCTCGACATCCCGGGCGCCGCGGCGGCCTAGGGCGAACAGCCTAGGGGGGAGCCGCCCGCGCCCGGGTCCAGCCGCCGTCGGCCGGGCTGCCTCACTTGTGACGCAGGACGAAGCGGTAGACCCGACCGTCCGTCGTCGTCTCGAGCAGCTCGTGGCCGGTCCTGTGGGTCCAGGCGGCGACGTCGCGGGTCGCGCCCGGGTCGGTCGCCTCGAGCTCGAGGACCTCACCCTGGTGCAGCCCGAGCATCGCCGTGGCGACCCGGGCCGTAGGCAGGGGACACGCCAGACCGCGCGCGTCGACGAGCTGGATGATGTCGTAGACCACCATCGATCGCCTCCTTTCAGTCGGGCCGGTCGGACGGGATCCGGCCGTCGCTCCGGGCGCCTCAGCCGAAGGCGCGCTCGGCGAAGGCGAGCTCCGCGGTCGTTCGGTCGATGAGCCCCTTGAGTCGGGACGCAGAGAGCCGTTCGCAGGCCCAGTCCCAGTGGATCGTCACAACGTCGCCGGCCACCACCCCGTCGACCGCTCCGAGACCGTCGCGCCAGGCCCGGATGCGCTCGAGCCGCGGCGCGCCGAGGGCGAGATGCCCGTCGATCAGCTCGAGCGGGACGGCCCGCACCACCAGGTGCTCGTCGTCGCGCTCGACCACCCGGCCCCACCGGATCCGACAGGCGTCGATCGTCTCGAGGACGCCGTCGCGCTCGCCACCCCGGAGCAGCCCGAGCCGCGGATAGACCTCCAGGACGTGGTAGGCATGGCTCGGACGGGACCCGGCCAGGGTCGCCGCCGTCAGCCAGCGCCGCTCGTCGTAGCGCAGGCGGGTGCGGAACCGGTCGTCGATGTCGCGGGCGAGTGCGGCCGGGGCGACCCGGTCCAGGAGCCCGCCACCGAGCCAGTAGCCCTCGACGACCCGCGGGTCGAGCGGATCGGCCAGGCCGGCCTCGCGGGCGATCAGCTGGAGGTACGGCCAGGCCCCCTCGAACCCGCGGGCGAGATGGCGGAGGGCTCCGTCCTGGGCCGGGCCGGGGGTCGTCGTCTCGCCGAGCAGCTCCGCCGCGGCATCCGGCCCGCACAGTCCCAGCCGGTTCGGACCGTAGGCGTAGCGAGCGAAGAGCACGGGCCCGCTCGTCGGGCGGGCCCCGGGGAGCATCGTGGGAGCGGTCGCCAGCGTCATGACACGGCGATGGGGACCCGCCGACGGCGGGACGACGCGGCGACCGCCCCCGCGACCGCGAGACCGATGAGGACGTATCCGAGGGCTGGTCCCATGGCCGGCACGGTCCCGTTCGCGAGCACGCCCAGGCCACCGGTGACGCCGGCCCCGACCACGAGGATCGCCGTCACGAGGGTCGCGGGCGCACGCTGGAGCGCCCCGAACCAGGTCGCGACATAGCCTGCCAGGAGCAGGCCGGTGACGAGGATCC
The DNA here is from genome assembly GCA_963729175.1 of uncultured Chloroflexia bacterium. Taxonomy (GTDB): domain Bacteria; phylum Chloroflexota; class Limnocylindria; order Limnocylindrales; family CSP1-4; genus CAVSMY01. Next base: position 171,288 of record CAVSMY010000012.1, read on the forward strand.
AGCCCCATCCGGCGGGCCCGATCGCGCCGATCGCACCGGTCCGCCCGCTCGCGATCAGGTACCCGACCAGGATCACCAGGCCGAAGCCCATCCGGGCGGTCCCCATGACGAGCGGCGGTACCGAGACCAGGAGGTGCTTGGCCAGGACGACCTCGACGGCCCACAGGAGCGTCGCTGCGGCGATGAGCGTCTCGCCGCCGCCCCAGCCCATCCCGGTCGGCGGGAGGATCAGGCCCTGCCCGACGAGGAGGAGAGCCAGGGCGGCGACCTGGGCCCAGCCGAGCCGCTCACCGAGGAAGGGGACGGCGAGCAGGGCGACCCAGAGGAACATCGTCTTGTGGATGAACGCCGCCGACGGCGCGGTCGCGGCGGCGAGGCCGGTGAAGAACAGGACGAACGGGACGCTCCCGCCGATCGCTCCGACGACGACGACCCAGAGCCCGGTCCGCCGGTCGATCGCGGCGACGCGCTCCGGCCGGACGGTCGCGAGCATCGCCCCGAGCAGCACGACCGCGGCGACGCCGTTCTTCAGGGTCGTGAAGACGGCCGGATCGGCGACCGTCTTGACGGCGGAGGCGTTAAGGAACACGGCGACGCCGCTGATCAGGGCGGTCGCGAAGGCCAGGGCCATGCCCCAGCCGCGGGTGTCGGGGATCGCCAGGCTCACGCGGTGGCGCGGGAGGTGGGCCGTCAGGGCGGACGTCGAGATCATCGGTGGCCTCCCGATCGTGCTGGGGCGTCGACGTCAGCGCCGGTCGTGGAACCGCCGAGCAGGGCCGCGATGTCCTCCGCTGCTTCGACGGTGAGCCGCCGGACCACCATCCCCGACAGGACCAGGACATGGTCACCGACCGCCAGGTCGCCGACCTCGACGTCGAGCGCGGGGTACGGGGCGCCGCGGTCCTGGACCGTGACGACCGGACCGTCGACCGCGATGACCCGAGCCGGGAGCCCGATGCACATCGGCGGCGCCCTCAAGCCACCAACGTCCCGGCAAGCTCGCGCAGCCAGCGCCAGCCGGCCAGGCGGTCCGCCTGGGTGGCGAGGATCTCGGGCGACGGCGTCCCGTCGGCGGAGAAGTGGGGCCCGAACCGGCCCTCGCTGCGGGCGAACGACAGGAAGTCCACGGGCGTCCCGTCGGGCAGGCTCGACCAGTCCTCCTTGCCCGCCGGGTTGCCGGTCAGCGATAGCCGCTCGGCGATCGTCGGGCCCCGCCGGGGGTCGTAGGTGAAGAGCGGGAAGGCCCGCGAGTCGACGGCCAGGCGTGACTGCCGGTTCGAGGCGTCGTCGGCGATGCCGTGCTCCGGCTGACACGGGGTGTAGACGACGATCACCGCCGGTCCGGGGTACGCGTTCGCGTCCATGACCGCCCGGTAGAAGTGGTTGATATGGGCGGCCGTGGTCTGGGCGACGTACACGTCGCCATGGGCGACGAGGATCCGACCGAGCTCCTTGCGCGGCTCCGGGCGACCGTGGAGCTCCTTGCCGAACGCGGACAGCTTCGTGACCTGGCCGCCGAAGGACGCCGTGGAGGCCTGGCCGCCGGTGTTCGAGTAGACCTGGGTGTCGAGGACGAGGACCTTGATGTCCGACCCGGACGCGACCATCCGGGAGAGGGCCTGGAAGCCGATGTCGTACATCGCCCCGTCGCCGCCGAGGACCCACAGCCGCCGATCACTGTGGCCGGCCTGGTCCCAGCGACCACGGATCCCGAGGGCGACCGCCGGGGCGTTCTCGAACAGCGAGTTCGTCCAGGGCACGCGGTACGGGTTGAACGGGTAGGTGCTGCCGTAGACGGTGTTGCAGCCGGTGGCCGCGACGATCCCCATCGACTCCGGGCCGTGGACCTGACGCGTCGCCGCGACGAGCATCCGGATCGCCGTCGCCTCGCCGCAGCCGGCGCACGAGCCGGCGCCGCCGACGTAGCCGAGGGCGTCCGGGCCGAGCATCAGGTCGGCCAGCGCTCGCTCGTTCCGATATGCCTCCGGCGTGACGGGCAGGGAGCGGAAGAACGCGAAGTCGCGACTGGACCGATCCAGCGTCGAGATGCCGCTGGACGGCTCGTCGTCGACCTTGTCGACCATCGCCAGCGCGTCGAACCCGAGGCCATGACAGACCTCGACGCACTCGCCGCAGCCCTTGCAGTGGAGCGGGTCGACGAAGATCCCGAAGCCGGCCGGCTCATGACCCTGTCGGACGGGCACCTCGGCGTACTTCTTCGTCCGGGCGAAGTGGGCCCGCAGATCCGACGCCAGCGCCGGGCCCGCCTCCTGGCCGGCCGTGGCCGACGCGATCCGCGCCTCGACGTCCGACTCGGGCAGGGCGACGGCCAGGATGGCCGTGTCCGGGCAGGCCGTGACGCAGGCCATGCAGCCGACGCATGCGGCGGCGTCGAACGCCGGGATCCGGGGCGCGAGGTGCGAGAAGTCGCGGACGGCGGCCGTGCCGGGCGGGATGATCGAGCGGGCGATGCCGACGTCGGCGGGCCACTCGGCGTCGGCGGTGCCGCGCCGGTAGGCCGGGACGATCGACGCCCCGAAGTCCTGGACGTAGGCATCGATGTCGAAGACCGGACGGTCGAGGCTCGCGAGGGTGGCCTCGTGAGTCTCCTTCAGGTCGCCGGCCGGCTTGACGAGCATGGCTGCCTCAGACGTGCGCATCGGGCGCTCCGGGAGTCGCTGCGGGCGTCGCCGGAGCCGTCTCGTCCGCGAGGGCCCGGATCAGGTCGGTCGTCGAGAGGATCCCGATCGGCAGATGGGGATCGGCGTCAGCGACGACGACGAGGCGATGGACGTGGTGGCGCTCCATCCGGCGGGCCGCATCCGAGAGGAGCGAGCCGCGCGAGACGGTCAGGGCGGGGCTGGTCATCAGGTGGCGGACGGCGAGGCCGGGCCAGTGGGACCACAGGAACTCCGTCGAGCGGGCCCGCAGCAGGTCGGTCTGCGACAGGACGCCGACGAGCGACCCGGCGCGGTCGACGACCGGCAGGCCGTGGACGTGGTGGTGCTCGAGGAGGGCGATCGCGTCGGCGAGCGGCGCGTCGGCCTGGACGACGATCGGATCGAGCGCCATGACGTCGCCGACGGTCAGCGCTCCGCTCGGGCGGGTCATCTGGGGCCTTCCTTCCTGGTGATCGCAGCGGTCACATCGATCAGGTCGTCATAGGCCGCCTCGATGACCGCCAGGTTCGCGTCGACGACGGCGCCGCCGCGCTTGCCGAAGAACCGGCCGAGGCGCGTCCGCACCTCGTCCATCAGCCGGTCGCGATCGAGCCCGCTCTCGGCGGCGAACGGCGCGACCCGCAGGAACGCCCCGACCAGCGCCACCCCCTGCATCCGGACCTCGAGATCGGCTCGTGGGGCGTGCTGGCGGGCCAGACCGACCGCATCGATCGCGGTGACCCGGATGTGGCGGGCAAGGATCTCAGCGCGTGCGCCGGCCGGGATCGAGGACCAGATCGCCTCGGCATCCGTGAGTCGGCTCTGGATGACGACGGCGCCGCCGTCGACGAGGCCCGCGAGCGGATCACCCAGGCCGAAGGCGCTGACGTCGTGGAGCGGCACGAGGTCGACCCGGTCGAGCTCGGCGTGGCTTCGGATCGGCCCGCGGGCAGCGGTCAGGAAGTACGTCGTCGGGAGGCCCTTCTTCTCCGAGCCGTAGCGCGGATAGGCCTGGACGGTGAGCCCGAACACCTCACCGACGAGTGCCGCGAGCAGCTTGTTCGTCGTGACCGAGCCGAGCCCGCCGATCGAGTGGCCGCGGACCGAGTACGCGCCGGGCGGGCTGACGTCGAGGCTGGCGCGCTCGAGCGCCAGCGGGTGGCGGATGCCGACGACGGCGAACCGCTGATCGCGCTCGGCGTGGCTGGAGGCCCAGTCGTAGACGGCCTTCAGGTCGCCCGCCGCGACGTCCCGCGAGCCGAGACCGGCGGCGACGTTCAGGACCCGCGGCACCAGGACGCCCTCCGCGGCTGCGTCGTAGAGGGCCGCCTTGACCTCACGGGTCAACGGCCCATCCGCCGCCAGCGGCTCGTCCGTCCGCTCGACGACGGCGACCGTCCGGGCCTCCCGGAGGGCAGCTGCGAGCTCGACCCGCGGGAATGGCCGGAACGCCGTGACGGCGACGCAGCCGACCGGACGGCCGGCGGCGCGGAGGTGGTCGACGACGGCGATCGCGGTGTCGGCGATCGTGCCCATCGCGACGAGGATCTCGTGGGCGCCCTCGGTCCGGTAGGCGTCGATCGTGCCGATCGGTCGGCCGGTCAGGGCGGTCCACTCGGCCATCGTCGCGGCGAGGGTCGGGGCGACGCCATCGGTGTAGGCCCGCTGGCCGATCCGGCCCTTCATGTAGCTGTCCTGGTTCTGGACCACGCCGGTCATCAACGCGTCGGCCGGGTCGAACAGGTCACGGATCCGGTCGCGCGGATCGCCGACGAACGACCGCAGCAGCTCGTCCTCCGGCAGCCGGACGTTCTCGAGGGTGTGGGTCGTGAGGAAGCCGTCCTGGGCGACGAGGAACGGCGTCTCGGTCTCCTCGGCGACGCGCCGGGCGATGGCCGTGAGGTCGGCGGCCTCCTGGGCGTTCCGGGCGAACACGATGCCCCAGCCCGTGTCGGCGACGCCCATCACGTCGTCGTGGCCGGCGTGGATGTTCAGCGCCTGGCTCGTGAGGGCTCGAGCGCCGACGTGGAAGACGATCGGCAGGCGCTTGCCGGCGATGACGTACAGGACCTCCTTCATCAGGATCAGTCCCTGACCGGCCGTGAAGTTGGTGACCCGCGCGCCAGCGAGGGCGGCGCCCTCCGCCGCCGAGGCGGACGAGTGCTCGGACTCGGGCTCGATGAACCGGAGCGGCATCCCCCACAGGGTCGTCCGGCCATCGGCCACGGCCGACTGGAAGATCGCGGCCATCGTCGTCGACGGCGTGATCGGGTAGGCGCAGGCGATCTCGCTGATCCGGGTCTCGACATGGGCGATCGCCTCGGAGCCGTCGACGATCGACGGGATGCCCGGCCAAGGCGGCGCGGGGATCTCGAGAGGTCCGACGGGGCGGGTGGCGGGGATCGTCGTCATGACCCGACTGTCGCATCCGCATGGGACGGCCGTGCAGCGTTGCTCGGCCCCCTCGGGACGGGCCGACCGGCCCGTTCATCCATGACGCCGGTCTCAAGGCGACCGGCGATCTCGTCGGCGATCAGCGCCTCGAACGCCGGCAGCGCCGCCGCGACCGGCGCCGACACGTCCGCGCCGAGTCCGAAGTACGACCCGCCGATGCCGACGAAGGCTCCGGCCGGCAGCCGACCGAGGGTCGTCGCGAGAGCCAGGACCAGGTCGACCGGCAGCGTGTGGGAGGAGTGGGGCAGGGGACCGCCGGTCGTCCCGTCCGGGTGGACGAGCGATGCCAGCGGCAGGCTGAAGACCGTGCCCGGCGCGATCCCGACCGCCGCGTCGAGGACGAGACAGGTGGTCCCCGCCGGGACATCGGTCAGGTCGACGATATCGAGCTCGGCGCGGTGACGGACGTCGAGGCGGCCACGGACGGCCGCCGAGCTGGCCTCGAGGACATGGTCGAGGGCGAGGTGGGCGACGGAATCGTCCCCGCGGTCGACCGCGCCGCAGGCGATGACACGGACCCGCGGCGCCATGTCAGGTCCGCTCGATCCGCAGATCGAGGAAGTGGGTCGCGCACGAGATGCACGGGTCGTAGCTCCGGACGAGCTGCTCGAGTCGCCGCGTCGCCGTGGCGTGGTCGAGTTCCAGGACCGACGGCGCGTAGGTCGCCAGATCGGCCTCGATGGCCGCCTGGTTCTGGCTTGTCGGGGCGACGATCCGTGCCCCGGCGATGAGCCCATCCGGGCCGACGTCGTAGCGATGGAAGAGCATCCCCCGGGGGGCCTCGGTCGCCCAGGCGGCGATGCCGGCGCGCGGCGCCCAGGGGACACGCGGCCGGGCCGGCGGCGCGTAGGCCGTCGCGATCGCGAGCGCCTCCTCGGTCGCCTGGACGAGCTCGACCGCCCGGGCGGCGATGCTCCAGAACGGGTCCCGACGGATCCGCTGGGGCCCGAGCCGGTCGAGCGCCGCGCGGGCCGTCGGCAGGAGCCGGTCGGCGTCGAGGGTCACCCGCGCCGCCGGCCCCAGGAGGTAGACCTCGCCGGCCCGCGTCCGGGCATGAAGCGCGTTCGACCAGCCGACCTGATCCTCCTCGAACGCGGTCTCCCACGCTCGGGCATCGATGTCGAGGCCGTCGGTCGAGACGATCCGGCCGTGGTTCATCGGGTACTCGGGAGACGCGTCGCTCGTCCTGAGGGCGACGAGCCGGGGATCGCGCTCGAAGCCCGGGGTCGAGAGGCCGGCGACGACGTCGACGGTCGCCCGGGCGTGCTCGACCGCCGCCTCGAGATCGGGGACAAGAGCCGCGATCTCGGCCCGCGTCGGGACGCGGCTGAACCCGCCGACCCGCGGGCTCACCGGGTGGATCGGCCGGCCGCCGAGGAGCCCGACGATCCGGTTGCCGGAGCGCTTGAGGGCGAGCCCCTGCTCGACGAGGTCGCGGTGGTCGGCGGCGAGCTCGATCGCGCTGGGATAGCCGAGGAAGTCCGGCGCGTGGAGCAGATACACGTGGAGGGCGTGACTCTCGATCCACTCGCCGCAGTAGAAGAGCCGCCGGAGCGCCCGGACCTCCGGGTCGATCGCCACGCCGAAGAGGTCTTCGAACGCGTGGACGGCGCTCATCTGGTATGCCACCGGGCAGATCCCGCAGATCCGGGCGACGATGTCGAGGACCTCATCGGGCGACCGACCGACGACGAGCCGCTCGAAGTAGCGGGGCGCCTCCCAGATCTCCAGGTGGGCCTGCTCGACGACGCCGTCGCGGATCCGGAGCCTCAGCGAACCTTCGCCCTCGACACGACTCAGCCCGCGGACGTCGAAGGCGCGCTCGTCCGTCGCGGTCGTGCCATGCATCAGGCGTCCTCCTCGGGCGTCCCGGCCGACGTCGGTGCGACAGCGGCGGTCGGTGCGGCAGCGGCGGTCGGTGCGGCTGCGGCCACGCCTTCGATCCCGCCGTACGCCAGGACGCGGTCACGGAAGGGCGGGGCCCAGCCGGTGAACCCGGCGAAGGTCCGCCCGACCTCGGCCGGCGTGGCGCCGTCGGCAAGGAACCAGGTCGCGAGACTTTCGGTGTTCGCCGCCCCGACCGGGCCGAAGCAGCCGTAACAGCCGCGGCCGTAGGCCGGACACAGCGCACCACAGCCGCTCCGTGTCACCGGCCCGAGGCAGCGCTGGCCCTCGGCCACCAGGACGCAGACCAGGCCACGCCGCTTGCACTCGGTGCAGACCGCCTCGTCGGGCAGCTGCGGCCGGCGTCCGACCAGCAGAGCGGTCAGCGCTTCAAGCAGCTGGGCCGGCGCGATCGGACAGCCGCGCAGCTCGAGATCGACCCGGACGTGGTCGGCGACCGGCGTCGCCATCGCCAGCGACTCGATGTCTTCCGGATGCGGGTAGACCGCGGCCCGGAACGTGTCGTGGTCGGCGAAGTTCCGGAGGGCCTGGATGCCCCCGGCGGTCGCGCAGGCGCCGATCGTCACGAGCAGTCCGGCCTGACCGCGCAGCCGGCGGATCTCCACGGCCTGCTCGGGCGTGCTGACCGAGCCCTCGACGAGGAGGATGTCGTACGGCCCGGCCGATCGTCGTGAGCTGGCCTCGCCGAACTCGACGATGTCGAACCGCTCGGCGAGACCGAGGAGCTCGTCCTCGAGGTCCAGGAGAGTCAGCTGGCAGCCGTCGCACGAGGCGAGCTTCACGACGCCGACCCGCGGTCGTCGGGGAGGGGTCGACCGTTCGAACCGCTCGGCGCGGTCGGGACGCTCGACCGAGGTCGTCATCACATGCCCTCGCGATGGAGCGCGCTGCCGAGCTCCGCGACCGAGAACACGGGGCCGTCCCGGCAGACGAAGAACCGCCCGAGCTGGCAGTGGCCGCACAGGCCGACGCCGCACTCCATGTGTCGCTCGAGCGTCACCCAGATCCGGTCCGGGCTGACGCCGCGGTCCTCGAGGACGTCGATGACGGCCTGCATCATCCGTTCGGGTCCGCAGACGAAGGCGACCGCTTCGCGGCCGTCCCAGTCGACCCGGTCGAAGAGGTGGGTGACGACGCCGACCTGGCCCGTCCAGGCCTCATCGGCTCGGTCCACCGTGACGCCGACGTCGATCCGCCCGTCACCCGCAAGCGAGGCGACCTCGTCGACGTAGAGCCGATCCGACGGAGTCCGTGCGCCGTACCACAGCCGAGCGGCGCCGAACCGGTCGCGCTCGGCCAGGACCGCATCGACGATCGGTCGCAGCGGCGCCAGACCGATCCCGCCGCCGACGATCACGACGTCGCGCCCCGAGGCCGCGTCGATCGGCCAGCCACGGCCGATCGGTCCGCGCAGCCCGATGCCGTCGCCGGGTGCGAGGCGGGTGATCGCGGCGCTCGCGGCGCCGACGGCTCGGACCGTCAGCTCGAGGCCGTCCGGGTGGAACCGCGAGATCGAGATCGGTGGCGCGGCGAAGCCCGGCAGCGCTGCGAGGACCGACTGGCCGGGTCGGCCCGCGAGGATCGCGGCGTCCGTTGTGGCGAGCCGGAGCGTCACCGTGTCGGCGGTCTCCCGCGTCCTCGCGACGACCCGCGCCGAGGTGAAGGCGAGAGCCGATGGCTCCGCCGGTGCGCTCGGGCCCGCCGGCTCCAGCAGCGCGGCCGGGAACGCCGCCGGGAGCGGCGGTCGGTCGGGCGGTGGGGCGATCGCCCGCAGCTCCGCCCGGACATCGATCCCGACCGGGCACCAGGCGATGCACCGACCACAGCCGACGCAGCCCGACGAGCCGAACTGCGACCACCACGTCCCGAACTTGTGGGTCAGCCACTGGCGATAGCGATCCTGGCGGCGTGCCCGGAAGTCGCCGCCGGCGACCTGGGCGAAGCCCGGCGTGAAGCACGAGTCCCAGGTCCGTTCGGCGACGCTCTCGGTCCCGTCGAGATCCGACTCCTGGGTCACCGAGGTACAGAAGCAGGTCGGGCAGACGAGGGTGCAGTTCGCACAGCCGAGGCAGCGCGACCCGACCTCGGCCCACAGGAGACTGTCGAGCGCGCCGAGGAGGCGGCCGGCGACCCCGCCCATCGGCTCGACCGGCTCCATGGCGGCCCGCGTTGCGGCGACGACCTCGCCCGCCCGGACGCGCTCGTCGTCGGAGGCGGGCGGCAGCTCGAGCGTCGCGAGGAGCTCCTCGCCGGCTGCCGACCCGGCGCGGATGACGAAGCCGGCGTCGATCTCGGTCAGGACCAGGTCCGCGCCGCCGGTCACCTCCGGTCCCGTGCCCATCGAGGTACAGAAGCAGGTCGAGGTCGTCGTCGCGCACTCGACAGCCACGATGAACGCCGCGGCCCGTCGGGCGACGTAGTCCGGGTCGACGACCGGTCCATCTGCCAGGACCCGGTCGGTGATCCCGAGCGCCGCGAGCTCGCAGGCTCGGACACCGACGAAGGCGAGCCGCTCCGGCTCGCGCGTGGGCTCGTCGAACGACACGGTCGCCCCGGTCCGGCGGCCGATCGTGATCGGGACCCGCGGCGGGAAGGTGAACCGCTTCCACGAGGTGAGCCCGATCGGGACGTCGAACACCCGCTCCGACTCGCCGTGCTCGAGCCGCACCCGGCCAGGCGCCTGGGTCGCCCGCCAGCCGATCGGCAGCTCTGCGGCGTGCTCGATCGGGGCATAGACGACCGCGTCATCGGCGACGGTCGGTCCGATCACCGTCCTGCCGTCGGTGCGCAGCGCGTCGAGGAGTCGATCGAGCCCCTCGGTCGGGAGGAAGGCGGGTGGGCGGAGCCCCGGCGAGGTCACCATGGCGCGACGTCGCCGGCGAACAGGTCGAGCAGCTGGAGACGCGTCCCGACGAGCCGCCGCGCGACCGCCGTCAGAAGCACCGGATAGATCTCCGCCGCGAGGTCATGGTCGGCGGCCAGGTCACGCCGGAGCGCCGGGCCGTCGATGAGGACGAGCTCGGTCGGGCCGATGGCGACCGCGGTCGAGGTGGACCGGTGTGGCGGCACGACCGCCGACCAGCCGATCACATCGCCGGGCTCGACGGTGGACACGGTGATCGCGCCACGCTCCGGGACGCGGAGCCGCAGGGCGACGCGGCCCTGGATGACGATCCCGAGCGCGGTCACCGGACCACCCTCGGTGAGGATCGTCGCACCGTCGGGCACGCGGCTGGTCCGCGCGATCGGGACGAGCCGGGCCCGCGCCTCCGGCCCGATCGCAGCGCCGATCCATGATCCGGCGAGCGCCGCGCTCACATCCGGCCGGTCGTCCATGTCCGTCGGCATCGTCCTGCCTTTCACGGTCGACGCTAGTCGGGGCGGCGACCCCCGCCGACGGCCATCCGGCCCGTCCGGACCACGCTTTCGGCACGTTCGTCGAGGCCCGCGGACCAGACACGTGACCAACGGCCCGTCACGGGTCTTCAGCCGGCACTCCCCGGGTCGGCGGTCGTGGCGCGACGCTGACGGCGCGATCGACCGTCGCGGAGGCTGCGGCGCCGTCGTTCGCCGGATGGCCGAGGAGGTCGCGGATGTCTCCAGAGATGCTTCGGATCGTCCTCGCGGCGGTCCTCGTCATGCACGGCATCGGCCATGTCCTGTTCCTCGGGCCGGCCCTGCGGGTCGTCGAGTGGGCCGATCAGACGGGCGGCTCGTGGCTCCTGACATCGAGCCTCGGCGACGGCGTCGCCCACGCCACAGGGGCGGTCCTGTGGGCCGTCTCGATCGTCCTGTTCGTCGGCAGCGGCATCGGCCTGCTGGCGACCCAGGACTGGTGGCGGACGCTCGCGATCGGCGGAGCCGTCGTCTCGCTGATCGGCATCGCCCTGTTCTGGGACGGCATCGCCAGCGCGAGCGCGGGTCCGGCGCTCGTGCTCGATGCGGCCGTCCTTGTCGCGCTCCTCGTGCTCCACTGGCCGTCCTCCCAGGCGGTCGGGGCTTGAGCACGGACTTGTTCGGAGGGTCTGTCATGGACGTCACGTGGTTCCGCGGGCGCATCGACCGCCCGCGCTACGCCTGGATCGCCGTCGCCCTCCAGGTCGTCGTCGCGCTCGGGGCGATCCCGGTCGGCATCCAGATGATCAGCCAGCCCGAGGGCACGCCCGCCGGGCTGCCCCAGGGGTGGATCGACGCGACCCCGTTCGGGTCGTATCTGCTCCCCGGCATCGTCCTGCTGGCGATGAACGGTGTCGGCCAGCTCGTCGCCGCCTCGCTCATCGTCGTCCGGCATGCCAGCGCGCCGTGGCTGACCGGAGCGCTGGGCATCGGGCTGATGGTCTGGATCACGGTCCAGGTCGTCGTCATGCCGTTCAGCCCGCTCCAGCCGATCCTGTTCAGCGCGGGACTCGTCGAGGGCCTCGTCGCGCTCGCCTGGCTCCACCATGAGAGCGTCCTGCGCGGCCGACGCACGGAGGTCGCGAGCCAGGCCTGAGCGCGAGCCGGCGGTCCGCGGGTCGACCCAGCCGCAGGCATCGCCGGCAAGCTCGTCGGACCGGGCGCGACCCTACAGGACCCGCGCGGCCCGAGCCGCTGCGGTCAGCCTGTCACGGTGGACCGGGTGGGCGATCGCGATGAGCGCCCGGGCGCGCTCGGCCATGCTGTGGCCGAACAGCTCGGCGACGCCGTACTCGGTCACGATCGTCCGGACATGGGCCCGGGTCGTGACGACGCCGGCGCCCTCGCGGAGGGCCGGGACGATCCGGGACTCGGTCCCACCACGGGCCGTCGACGGCAGGGCGATGATCGCCCGCCCCTCGCCCGCCAGGGCCGCGCCGCGGATGAAGTCCATCTGCCCGCCCACGCCGCTGTACAGACGGCTCCCGATCGAGTCCGCGCAGACCTGGCCGGTCAGGTCGACCTCGATCGCGGAGTTGATCGCGACCATCCGGCTGAACGAGCGGATCACGTGGGTGTCGTTCGTGAAGTCGGCGGCGCGGAGCTCGATCATCGGGTTGTCGTCCACGAAGTCGTAGAGGCGCTTCGTGCCCATGAGGAACGAGGCGACGATCTTGCCCCGGTTGCGCTCCTTGCGGGTGCCCGTCACCACCCCCGCCTCGACGAGGTCGACGACTGCGTCGGTGAACATCTCGGTGTGGATCCCGAGGTCCTTCTTGTCGCGGAGCTCGAGGGCGACCGCGGTCGGGATCGCACCGATCCCGAGCTGGAGCGTCGCCCCGTCAGGGACCAGGTCGGCGACATGACGGCCGATCGCCGTCGTGACGGCATCGAGGGTCGGCGAGGGGACCTCATATGGCGGCACGTCCACCTCGACCGCGAGATCGATGTCATCGACGTGGATGAAGCTCTCGCCGAGCGTCCGGGGCATCCCCGCATTGAGCTGGACGATGACCGTCCGAGCCGCCCGGATCGCCGACTGCATCGCCTCGACCGATGTCCCGAGCGAGCAGAAGCCATGGGCGTCGGGTGGCGTCGCATTCACGAATACCGCGTCGAGCGGCAGGCGCCCGCGATCGAACAGCGACGGCACATCGGACAGGAACACCGGGACGTAGTCCGCTCGACCCTCGGCGACCGCGGCCCGGGCGTTGGGTCCGATGAACAGCGCCCGGTGGCGGAAGTGCGTCGCCATCTCCGGGGCGAGGTGCGGCCCCGGCCCTTCGGTGTGGAGGTGGATGACCGAGACGTCGGTCAGCTCAGCCGCGCGGTCGACCAGGGCGTCAAGCAGGACGGACGGGGTCGCGGCCGCCCCGTGGACGTACAGGGCGTCGCCGGAGCGGATCCCGGCCACGGCCTCGGTCGGGCTGACGCGTCTCATCGTGGCGATGGTGCGCCTTCTGCGAGACCCGCGGTGCCGAGCAGCTCGACGCCGGCCTGCCAGTCATCCGGATGGGTCTGGCGGAGCCGCTCACCCTCGCTGCGCAGGAGGGTCCAGGTCTCGAGCCGCGTCGACCGCAGGTCGGGCGAGCGGCTGGTGCGATCGAGGAAGTCGGCGACGAACGCCGCGTACCGGGCGACCGGCGAGGCCGACGCGACGACGCCCTCGAAGCCCGCGACGTAGTCGACCGCGATCATCATCCGGCCGAAGAAGGCAGCGAGGTCGTCGGACGTCGGGTCGGCGGCCTGCGAGTGACCGCCACGCCGAAGGAGCGGCGCGGGAGAGGTGAGGACGCAGACGGTGACCCCGTCGACGACGTCCGCGGCGAGATGGCCGCCGAACGTCACGTAGTCGTTCGAGATCCCGAACCGGTCGAGGATCCGGACGGTGCCCCACGAGAACGACCGGTCGAGCGGCATCGGTGTCCCGCGCTCGATCTCGAGCCGCCGGCCGTGGCTGCCGCTGGTGACCCAGACCTCGAGCCGCTCCGGGTCGAAGTGGTCGAGCGTCGGCCGGTCCCGGATGGCCGCCAGGAGGTAGGCCTCCCCGACGGCGTCGGGCAGATCCGGATGGGCGATGAAGCCCCACGACTCGAGCAGCTCGGCCGCGTGTCGCGGATCGATCGGGCGTCGGGCATCGGAGATGGGAAGGTGGCTCGACATCGGACCTCCTTGCCACATCGTGCCTGACGTGCCGGCCGGTCGGCAGGGCCGTCGGACCCCGGCCAGCCGGCCGGAAGGCCCTGTCGGGTCGGGTCGGGTCGATGGGATGCTGCGACTGCGGTCGAGCCTCCGTCGATCCGAGCCCGGGTCGATCGGCCGGTCGCTCGCGGATGACCTGGAGGTGCGCGATGACGACGGGACGATCGACCGAGACCGCTCCCGAGCTGCGATTCGCCGAGGCGGAGCATCGCGAGCTGACCCGTGGGATCGCCCGGCTGGCCGAGGTCGGCGACCTGATCGGTCATGCCGCGAGCGAGGAGGTCATCCGGGCCGTCGACCATGTCGTCGGCTGGCTCCGGACGACGCTCGTCCCGCATGCCGAGTGGGAGGACGCGTGGCTCTACCCCGAGTTCGATCGGATCGCCGGGACACCCTGGGCGACCAAGCTGATGCACTACGAGCATCACCAGATCGCCGCTCGGATCGACCGGCTGGCGGGCCAGACCGTCCGGTTGCGCGAGGAGCCCAGCCAGCGGCGGCTGCTCGACCTGCGCGCGGACCTGGCCGAGCTCCACGGCCTCATCGCCGCTCACATCGAGCGGGAGGAGCGCTTCCTCCTACCACTCCTGTCCGAGGACGCGGCGATCGACACGCGCGGCTGAGGCCGGTGGCCGGCTGCGGCCGGCGGACGCAAGCGGGCGGTCGGCGGGCCGTCAGCGGGCGCCGGCAGGCTCCCGGGTCTCGCGACGGGCCGAGCCGGGACCGACCTGCTGCAGCTGAGGCCGGACCACGAGGATCGAGCACGGGGCGTGGAACAGGACGTTGCGGGCGACGCTCCCGAGCAGGAGCCGTGCGACGCCTCCGTGGCCCCGGGTCCCAAGGACGATGAGGCCGGCGCCCAGCTGGGTCGCCCGCGCCACGATCGCGGCCGCGGGCTCCCCCTCGGAGAGCTCGGCGCTGACGCTCAGGCCCATGGCGCGCAACCGGTCGGCCGCCGCGGTCCCGATCCGCCGGGATCGGGTCAGGCTCGCCTCGTGGTCGTAGGCGTACCACTGGGCCATCTCGTCGGACATGCCGGTCCCGAACAACGGGGCGAGCGCCGTCGGCTGCTCCGCGACCGTCAGGACGGTCAGGCGAGCGCCCGACGGGATCGGCCAGCCAGCCAGCAGGTCCTCCGCGCGATGCGCCGATGGCGAATCGTCATGGGCGAGGACGATCGGGTCGAGGATCGGCGTCCGGATCACGAGGACCGGGCATGGCGCGTGGTCGACGACCTCGGCCGAGACGGAGCCGAGGACCAGCGACTCCCACGGTCCGTGGCCGCGGCTGCCGACGACGACGAGGTCGGCGAGGAAGTCGCCGGCCTCCTCGACGATCGCCGAAGCCGGGCGACCGGTCAGCAGGACCGAGTCGGCCTTCCAGCCGGCGGTCCGCAGGTTCGACGCGGCGCGGTCGATGGCATCGCGATAGTGGGCGTCCGGGTCCGGCTCGTCGCCAGTGGAGCTCGACGGCCCGAACCAGTCGAGAGGAGCGAGCGGCGACCGCGGCAGGACCGACACGGCCCGGAGCGTCGTCCCGGTGGGCCAGCGCGTGGCGGCGACGACCGCCGCCGCCATGTCGGCGTTGGGGCTGCCATCGACGGCGAGCAGGATGCGCATCGCGTTCACCTCCACTGATCCAAGGGGACCGTAGACCGGTGACGCGCGGGTCGGCAGGGCCGACCGGCCCGGTATGCTCGGGCCGATGGACCGCCTCGATCCACCGCCGGTCATCGAGCTTGCCGGCGTCTCGGTCCGGCGGGGTCGCTCGGTCATCCTCGGACCGCTCGACTGGACGGTCCGACCCGGCGAGCGCTGGGTCGTCCTCGGCCCGAACGGCTCGGGCAAGACGACGCTGCTCTCGGTCGGATCAAGCATGCTCTGGCCGACGACCGGCGCGGTCCTGCTGCTGGGCGAGGAGATCGGCCGCGTCGACGCCCGCGACCTTCGCCGTCGGGTCGGCTATGCCAGCCCGGCGCTGGCCGCTCAGATGGACCCACGGCTCGAGCCGATCGACCTGGTCGTGACCGCGCGCGAGGCCGCGCTCGGACCGTGGTGGCACACGTTCAGCGAGGCCGATACCGCCCGGGCCCAGGCGCTCCTCGAGCGGCTCGGGGTCGGGCACCTGGCGCGACGCGACTTCGGGACCCTCTCGACCGGTGAGCGCCAGCGGGTCCAGATCGCCCGGGCGCTGATGCCGGACCCCGACCTCCTGGTCCTCGATGAGCCGGCGGCGGGGCTCGATCTCGGCGCCCGCGAGGATCTCGTCGAGACGCTCGCGGGGCTTGCGGCGGACCCGCGACCGGCGGCGATCGTGCTCGTCACCCACCACGTCGAGGAGATCCCGCCCGGCACGACCCATGCCCTCCTGTTGCGGGGCGGGACGGTCGTCGCCGCTGGTCGCGTCGGCGAGGCATTGACCAGCGCCTCGCTCTCGGCCGCCTTCGGTCAGGCCTTGCGCCTCGACGCGGGCGACGACGACCGATACCACGCCCGGCGCGCCTGAGGCGTCAGCGCCGGCGACGCCCCGGGGGCCTCAGGCCGGGGCGCCCTGGGCTGCGAGGCGCCGGAGCACGGCCGGCAGGATCCCACCCTGGCGGAAGTACTCGACCTCGATCGGGCCGTCGAGCCGGGCGTCGACCGAGAACCGACGCTCAGCGGCGTCGCCATCCGAGCGGGCCACGACCATCAGGCGGGCGTGCGGCTCGAGGCCATCCGACAGACCTTCGATCGTGAACGCCTCGCGGCCCGTCAGACCGAGCGATGCCAACGACTCGCCGGGCAGGAACTGGAGCGGCAGGACGCCCATCCCGACCAGGTTGCTGCGGTGGATCCGCTCGTAGCTCTCGGCGATCACGGCACGGACGCCGAGCAGGGTCGTGCCCTTGGCCGCCCAGTCGCGCGATGACCCCGAGCCGTACTCGCGGCCGGCGATGATGAGGAGCGGGACCCCCTCTCGCCGATAGCGCATCGCGGCATCGTAGATGAAGGTCTCCTCGCCGTCCGGCAGGACCAGTGTGTACGGCCCCTCCCGGCCCTCGACCAGGGCATTGCGCAGCCGGATGTTCCCGAACGTCCCGCGGACCATCACCTCGTGATGACCGCGCCGGGCGCCGTAGGAGTTGAACTCGAGCGGTCCGACGCCCCGGTCCTGGAGCCAGCGGCCGGCCGGCGACCACGGGGCGATCGAGCCGGCCGGGCTGATGTGATCGGTCGTCACCGAGTCGCCGACCACGACGAGGGCTCGCGCGCCGACGATGTCCGCGATCGGCGCCGGCTCGGGCCCCATGCCCTCGAAGAACGACGGCTTCGCGATGTACGTCGAGGCCGGGTCCCAGGCGTAGCGGTCGCCGGTCGGGATCGGCAGGGCACGCCAGCGCTCGTCGCCCTCGAAGACGACCGCGTAGGTCGCCCGGAACAGCTCCGGGTCGATCGCTGCACCGATGACGGCGCGGATCTCGTCCATCGACGGCCAGATGTCGGCGAGATGGACCGCTGCCCCGTCCGACCCGACGCCCAGAGGCTCGGTCGAGAGGTCGATGTCGATCCGCCCGGCCAACGCATACGCGACGACGAGCGGTGGGCTGGCGAGGTACGACGCCCGGGCCAGGGGATGGATCCGACCCTCGAAGTTCCGGTTGCCGGACAGGACCGCGGCGACGATCAGGTCGTTGCCCTCGATCGCCGCTGCGACGGCGTCGTCGAGCGGCCCGCTGTTGCCGATGCAGGTCGTGCAGCCATAGCCGGCCAGGGCGAACCCGAGCGCCTCGAGCGGGGCCATCAGGCCGGCCCGCGCGAGGTACCCGGTGACGGCCTTCGAGCCGGGAGCCAGGGACGTCTTGACCGTCGACTCGACGCGCAGCCCGCGGGCGACGGCGTTCCGGGCGAGCAGCCCCGCGCCGACCATGACGGTCGGGTTCGACGTGTTCGTACAGGACGTGATCGCGGCGATCGCGACAGAGCCGCTCCGGACGGTCGCCCGGGCGCCGCGGGTCTCGACCTCGACCTCGGCCGTGCCGGCCTCCGGGAAGGCCGCCCGGAACGACGCCGGGACGTCGGGCAGGATGACGCGGTCCTGGGGCCGGCGCGGCCCTGCCACCGACGGCTCGACGGTCGAGAGGTCGAGCTCGACGAGGGCGTCGAACGCCGGGCCAGGGCCTGGCCGCCCGCCACAGCCCCTGGGTCTTGGCGTAGCGCTCGACGAGATCGACCCGGTCGGCCGACCGGCCGGTCAGTCGGAGGTAGGCGAGAGTCTCGTCGTCGATCGGGAAGAGCGTCGCGGTGGCCCCGAACTCGGGGCTCATGTTGCTGATCGTCGCCCGGTCGGCGAGGCTCAGCGAGGCCAGCCCGTCGCCGGCGAACTCGACGAACGAGCCGACGACGCCGACCCCTCGGAGGCGCTCGGTGATGACGAGGACGAGGTCCGTCGCCGTCGAGCCGCGCGGCAGCTCGCCCGACAGCCGGACGCCGACGACCCGTGGCATCGGCTGATAGAGCGGCTGGCCGAGCATCGCGACCTCGGCCTCGATCCCGCCGACGCCATAGCCCAGCACGCCGAGGGCGTTGATCATCGTGGTGTGCGAATCCGTGCCCACCAGGGTGTCGGGGTAGGCCACCCGCCGATCGCCCCCGGCCGGGTCGGGCCCGTCGGCGACGACGGTCGCCAGGAACTCCAGGTTCACCTGGTGGACGATCCCGGTGCCGGGCGGCACGACCCGGAAGCCGCGGAACGCCGTCTGGGCCCAGCGGAGCAGCTGGTAGCGCTCGCCGTTGCGCTCGTACTCCCGCTCGACGTTCAGGGCGAACGCCCCGGGCGTCCCGAAGGCGTCGACCTGGACGGAGTGATCGATCACCAGGTCGGCCGGGACGAGTGGGTTGACCCGGGCCGGGTCCCCGCCCAGGTCGGCCATCGCGTCGCGCATGACCGCCAGGTCGACGACGGCCGGGACACCCGTCAGGTCCTGGAGGATCACCCGGCCGGGCATGAACGGCAGCTCGGCCTCGCCGGCACCGCCCGGCCGCCAGGCGGCGAGCGTCTCGACGTCCTCGGGCCGGACGATCCCGCCGCCGGCCTGGCGCAGGACGTTCTCGAGCAGGATCTTGACCGTCACCGGGGTCGTGGCGAGATCGAGCCGATCGGCTAGCACGTCGAGCCGCCACAGGTCCGGCAGGCCGGGACCCAGGGAGGCGCGGGCGTCGAACGGGTCGGTCGGGGGCACGGTCATCCTCTGGTCGATGGTGCGTCGGTACACTCGGCGGGTGGAATCGTACCGCGCCCTCCGGTCCCCGGCCGACGACGCATGAGGGCCTGGGATGAGATGGAGCGCCGCCATCGCGGGCTCTCGCCCGACGAGGTGATGGCGGATCTCGAGGAGGCCGGGATCGACCTCGACCCTGTCCCGGACGGCCAGCACCGCCACGGCGACGAGGTCCACGCCTCCGATCACAGCCACCCGCACCACCACTCCGGCCCGGACGAGCTGCCGTCCGTCGGGATCGTCGGAGCCGGCCCGGTCGGGACCGCCCTGGGCGTCGCCCTGACCCGGGCCGGTTGGCCGGTCGACGCGGTCGCATCGCGCGACCCAGCCCGCCGGGCGCGGTTCCGCGAGCTCGTCGGGCTCGGCGCCAAGCCGTTCGCCGAGGCCGGCGCGGTCGTCGACGAGGTCGAGCTGATCGTCCTCGCCGTCCCCGATGACGCCCTCGCGGGGCTGGCTTCGGAGCTGCGCCTGTACAGCGGCCAGGCGATGGTCCACACGAGCGGGGCGCTCGGGGCCGAGGTCCTCGAGCCGGCGATGGCGGCAGGGACACAGGTCGGGACGTTCTCGTCCGCTCGTCTCGTTCGCGGATGTCGAGCGGTCGGTCGAGGCACTCCAGGGCGCGACGATCGCGATCGAGGGCGACGACGACCTGGCGGCTCTCCTCGGGCGGATGGCCGAGGCCGTCGGTGCGACGGCGGTCCGGCTTGCGCCGGGCACCAAGCCGGCGTACCACGCCGCCGCGGTCCTCGCGGCCGGCGGGTTCATCGCCCTGCTCGATGCGATCGCCGAGCTCGGCCGCGTCGCCGGGCTCGACGAGGCCGGCTCGCTGGCCGTCTACGGTCGTCTGACGGAGCAGACCCTGGCGAATGCCCGGGCCCTCGGGATCCGGGCCGCGCTCACCGGACCGATGACCCGCGGCGACGTCGGGACGGTGCGGGCCCATCTCGTCGACCCTCGAGGGCGACGCGCCCGACGTCCTGCCGCTCTACCGTGCGACCGCCGAGCGCGAGATCGACATTGGCCCTGGGCCGTGGCGCCATCGCACCGGAGACCGCGATCGCCCTCGGTCGCCGCCCTTGCAGGCGAGCCCTGACGCGCTACCATGTCGGCCATGCAGCGCAGCATCGCCGCGAGGTACGCGGTCCGACCCGTCGCGCGCTTCCCCCGACCTGTGGACCGGTCCCGGACGCGCCGGCTCGGCCTGCGCGACATTCGGGACGCTCGTCGCCGCCCCGTCGCGACCGACCGTCCTGCGGCGGGCCGACCTCGGCCCGCTCATCCACCTCCGGGCCGACTGGCGCTCGATCCAGGCGGCCCGCCCGGCCAGACCCAGGAGCGGGGGTCCGCGGCCGGCCGTGTCGATGAGCTGGGCGGGGGCCCGTCGGACGGGCGCGGAGCGTCGGTCGAGCGCCGCTCCGGCGCCGTGGCGCGGCTGAGGACGGCCAGCGCAACCTCCGCCGGAGGGGTCGTCGTCCGGACCGAGGAGGTCGGGCGCAGTTCGTCGTCGGGATCCGTCAGGCGTGAGCGCGACGGCCGAACCTGGACCCTGCCCAAGGGCACGCCCGATCCGGGCGAGACGATCGAGCAGACGGCATTCCGCGAGGTCCGGGAGGAGACCGGGCTCGAGGTCCGGATCATCCGGCCGATCGGCCCGATCGAGTACTGGTTCTTCCAGTCCGGGACGCGGATCCACAAGGTCGTCCACTACTTCCTCATGGAGCCGACCGGCGGCGACCTGTCGCGCCATGACGCGGAGTTCGAGACGGTCCGCTGGGTCGACGTCGCCGACGCCCCGACGATGCTGACGTTCGAGACCGAGCAGGCACTCGTCGCCCGTGCCACCGCGGGTCACGGCCAGCCTGATGCCGAGCCGTCGGCGCCTGCGCCCGCATCGGGTGCCCTCGGATGACCGACCAGGCGACCGTCCCGGCCCACGTCACGCCGCTCCTGGAGCGCCACCAGGAGCTCGGCGCGAAGCTCATCGAGTTCGGCGGCTGGCTCATGCCGCTCCAGTACGCGGGCATCCTCGAGGAGCATCGGGCTGTCCGCGAGCGGGCCGGGTTGTTCGACCTGTCGCACATGGGCGAGCTCTTCGTCGAGGGACCCGAGGCCGGTGTCGCGCTCGCTCGGGCCGTCATCTCCGACCCCACGTCGCTGGCCATCGGCCGGGCCCAGTACTCGATGATCTGCGCCCCCGATGGCGGCGTCATCGATGACCTGATCATCTATCGCCTGGCCGACGAGCGCTATCTCGTCGTCGCCAACGCGGCGAATGCCGGGATCGTCTCCGACGCGCTCGCCGAGCGGCTCGCCGGATCGCGTGCCGTGCTCGACGACCGCTCCCTGGCGATGGGCCTCGTGGCCGTCCAGGGACCGCGCTCGCAGTCGATCCTGACCGGCCTGACCGATCTCGACCTTCCGGCGATCCGCTACTACGCCATCGCGGAAGGTGGCGTGGCCGGCAAGCAGGCCCTCGTGGCCCGGACCGGCTACACCGGCGAGGACGGCTTCGAGGTCTTCGTCGAGGCCGCCGACAGCGTCCCGATCTGGGACGCGCTGAGCGAGGCGGGATCGCGCGAGGGCCTGGCTCCGGTCGGCCTGGGTGCCCGCGACACGCTGCGGCTCGAGGCCGGGATGCCGCTCTACGGCAACGAGCTCGACCGCGAGACGAACCCGGTCGAGGCGGGTCTCGCGCGGGTCGTCCGGACCGACAAGCCGATGGACTTCGTCGGCCGCGCGGCGCTCGAGAAGGTCCTCGCCGCCGGACCGGCCAAGCGCCTCGTCGGGCTCGTGGTCCGGGGCCGCGGCATCGCCCGGCACGGCTATCCGGTCCTCGCCGGAGACCGCCGGACCGGGGTCGTGACGAGTGGCACCCAGTCGCCCAGCCTCGGGGTCCCGATCGCCATGGCCTACGTCGCTCCCGGGGATGCCGAACCGGGTACGATGCTGGCCGTGGAGGTCCGCGACCAGCCCGTGGTCGCCGAGGTGGTCCCGCTGCCGTTCTACCGGCGCCCGCGCTAGCGCGGGACGCAAGGAGGAGCCGATCCCGTGATCCCTGCCGACCTGCGGTACACCAAGGAGCACGAGTGGGTCCGCGTCGACGGTGACACGGCGACCGTCGGGATCACCGACTATGCCGCCGAGCAGCTGGGCGACGTGGTGTTCGTCGAGCTGCCTGACCCGGGCCGTGACCTGGAGCAGTTCGCGGCCTTCGGGGTCGTGGAGTCGGTCAAGGCCGTCAGCGACCTGTTCGCGCCGATCACGGGCGAGGTCGTGGCCCGCAACGATGCCCTGGCCGACCGACCGGAGCTCGTGAATGGCGACCCGTACGGTGAGGGCTGGATGGTCCGTGTCCGCCTGGCGGATGCCGATCAGCTGGCCGAGCTCCTCGACGCCGCCGCGTACGAGGAACTGACCGCGGAGGCCTGACCACCCCCATGGCCTACGGCCCGCATACCTCGGCCGACCGCGCCCGGATGCTCGCGGCGATCGGCATCGACTCGGTCGACGCGCTGTTCGCCGACCTGCCGGCGGCACTGCGCGCCTCGCCGCTCCGGCTCGACCCGCCCGACACCGAGCTCGAGCTGATGGATCGCCTGGCCCGCCTGGCGTCGCGCAACGACGTCGACCTGGCGAGCTTCCTCGGGGCGGGCGTCTACCGTCATCACGTCCCGCCGGCCGTCGACCAGCTGCTTCTCCGCGGCGAGTGGTACACCGCCTACACGCCCTACCAGCCCGAGGTCAGCCAGGGCACGCTCCAGAGCATCTACGAGTACGAGTCCCTCATCGCCGAGCTGCTCGGGATGGACGTCGTCAGCGCCTCGCACTATGACGGTGCGGCGGCGACCGCCGAGGCCGCCCTGATGACCTGCCGGGCGACCCGTCGCGAGCGGGTCCTCGTCAGTCGCGGCGTCCACCGTCACTACCGCGAGACCACCCGCACGTACTTCGCCGGGGGCGGCCTCGCGCTCGATGAGATCCCGCTCCTGACGGACGGACCGGAAGCCGGGACGACGGACCTGGCGGCTCTCGAGGCGATGCTCGCCGACCCGGACCGGCCGGTCGCCGGGGTCGTCGCCGCCCAGCCGAACGTTCTGGGGCTGCTCGAGCCGATGGCCGACATCGGTCGCCTCGCGAAGGCGGCCGGCGCGCGGTTCGTCGCCGTCGTCGAGCCGGTCAGCCTCGCCGTCCTCGAGCCGCCCGGTGTCTACGGAGCCGACATCGCGGCGGGCGAGGGCCAGCCGCTCGGGATCCCGCTCGGCTACGGCGGTCCGTATCTCGGATTGCTCGCCTCGACCGACGAGCTCGTCCGTCAGATCCCCGGCCGGCTCGTGGGGATGACGACCGACATCGACGGCAAGCGGGCCTTCGTCATGACCCTCCGGGCCCGCGAGCAGGACATCCGGCGCGAGAAGGCCGCGAGCAACATCTGCACCAACCAGGCGCTCCTCGCGCTCGCCGCCTCGATCTGGCTCGCGACGATCGGGCCGCACGGGTTGCGCGATGTCGCCGCCGGTGGGGCGGCACGGGCGTCCGAGCTCGAGGCGGCGCTCGCCGCTGCCGGCGCGCCGCGGCTCCATCGGGCCCCGTACCTCAACGAGTTCGTCGTCCGCGTCCCGGATGCCGTCGGCGTCCACCGCCGGCTGCTCGGCCGGGGCGTCCTGGCCGGCATCCCGACCGCCGAGCTCGAGCCCGACGACGCCCTCCTCGTCGACGGCCTGCTCGTCTGCGCGACCGAGGTGACGACGCCGGCGGAGATCGCCCGCTTCGCGACGGTCCTGGACGAAGAGCTCGGCGGGACCGCCGCGAGCGAGGCCGATGGCGGGACCACCGCGAGAGACGCGCGTCGGGCGACCGCCGGGGCGGCCCGATGAGCGTCACCGGGACACGCACCCAGCCGACCCTGTTCGAGCTCTCGCGACCGGGTCGTGGTGGCGGGAAGGTCCCGCATCCGCCGAAGGACGCGCTGGACCGGATCCCGGCCGCGCAGCGGCGGACCAGCCCGCCGGCCCTGCCGGAGCTCAATGAGCCCGAGGTCGTCCGGCACTACGTCAACCTCAGCCAGCTCAATCACGCGGTCGACACGGGCTTCTATCCGCTCGGGTCGTGCACGATGAAGTACAACCCCAAGGTCGACGAGTGGGCCGCCCGGCTGCGCGGGTTCGCCGCCCTCCATCCGGAGGCGCCCGACGAGATCGCCCAGGGCACCCTGGAGCTCCTCTGGGAGCTCGAGCGCGAGCTGGCCGAGATCTCGGGCATGACGGCGGTCACCCTCCAGCCAGCCGCGGGCGCGCAGGGCGAGCTGACCGGCATCCTCATGATCCGGGCCTATCACCACGCCCGCGGCGACACCGACCGCGACCAGGTCCTGGTGCCTGACAGCGCCCACGGGACGAACCCCGCGACCGCCTCGATGGCCGGCTTCCGGACCGTCGACATCCCGTCGGCGCCGGACGGCGGGGTCGATCTCGATGCCTTCCGGGCGGCGCTCGGACCGCGGACCGCGGCGATCATGATCACGAACCCATCGACGCTCGGGCTGTTCGAGTCGCGCATCGGCGAGCTCCTCACCCTCGTCCATGAGGCCGGTGCGCTGGCCTACATGGACGGTGCGAACCTCAACGCGATCATGGGTCGGTTCAAGCCCGGCGAGGCGGGTTTCGACGTCATGCACTTCAACGTCCACAAGACGTTCAGCACGCCCCACGGCGGCGGCGGTCCGGGCGCCGGCCCGGTCGGTGTCGGCGAGACGCTCGTGCCGTATCTGCCGGGGCCGCGAGTGCTCCGGACCGGCGACGGGACGTTCCGGCTCGAACGGCCCGGTGAGCGCCCGACGTCGATCGGCCGGATGCGGAGCTTCGTCGGCAACACCGGCGTCCTCGTCCGCGCCTACGCCTACCTGCGGGCCCACGGGCCAGAGCTGCAGACCGTGTCCGAGGATGCCGTCCTGGCCGCGAACTACCTCAAGCACCGGCTCCGCGAGGAGGGCAGCTACGACATCCCGTTCGACCGGCCGTGCAAGCACGAGTTCATCGCCTCGTCGGCGTCGCTGAAGAAGGCGACAGGGATCCGGACGCTCGATGTCGCCAAGCGTCTGATCGACTACGGCTTCCACCCGCCGACGGTGTACTTCCCCCTGACCGTCGAGGAAGGGATGCTCATCGAGCCGACCGAGACCGAGTCGGTCGAGACGCTCGATGCGTTCGCCGACGCTCTCATCGCGATCGCTCGGGAGGCCCGCGAGACGCCCGAGCTCCTCCACGCTGCCCCGCTCACATCGCCGGTCCGTCGCCTCGATGAGGCGACGGCCGCGCGTCAGCCGAACCTCCGATGGCGCCCGATGGCCGGGGCCGAGACGCCGTGTCCCGACTGACCGACCCCGGAGCGGGCCGACGCCGGTGGAGCTGAACCTCCGGAGGCTCGCAGGCGTATCCCTCTACCGGGAGTGAGTCTTCGCGCGGATCGGAGGATCCAGCCGGACGTGGATGCGGGCGAACACGGGCGCGTACCCGATGCCGAGCTGGTGCGGCGGATGCAGGCCGACGATCTGGGCGCCTTCGAGGCGCTCTTCGAACGCTATCGGGGTCCCGTCTATCGGACCGCCTACGGCCTGACCGGAGACAGCCAGGCGGCGGAGGAGATCCTCCAGGACACGTTCGCCCGCGCCTGGCAGCGACGTCAGACCCTCCACACCGACGTGTCGCCGTCGCCGTGGCTCCATCGCGTCGCCCTGAATCTCTGCTACTCGCGTCTCGGGCGCCGGCGTCTCCGGTCCGAGCCGATCGGCGACACGGTCATCGCGGAGGTCCGCGACCACGCCGTCGAGCCGGCGGAGCGCGCCGAGCGCCAGGAGCTCCGACGGATCGTCCGGGACGGTGTCGCGGCGCTGCCGCCCAAGCACCAGGCGGTCGTGGTCCTGTACTACCTCCAGGGGATGTCGCTCCAGGAGACCGCGGCGCTCCTTGACGTCCGCCTCGGGACGGTCAAGTCGCGCCTCCACTATGCGCTCCGGTCGCTCCGTGGGGAGCTGGAACGGGATCGACGGTTCGGTGGCGCCTACGGCGCCGATGTCGACCCGGCCGACCTGCTCCTGGAACCCGGCGAGGTCGGCCCATGATCTCGCCCGGGGTGGCCTGCGGGCTCCATCGCGAGGCACTCGTCGACTTCGTCGACCGCCGCGCGGTGTCGCCGGACCTCGACGCCGCGCTGGCCCATCTCGAGATCTGCGACGCCTGCATGTGGGAGCTCGAGGCGACCGCGATGGCGATCGCCGCCCTGCGCCGGCTCCACGCCGAGATCCAGCCGCTCGAGCCCGCGCCCGACGCCTGGGGGCGTCTCCGGATGCGGGTGGACCGGCCCCGCGAAGCCGTCTGGCGCTGGCGCGCGTCGCTCGGCGCGCTCGTCGTCGGGGCCGGGCTCGTCGCCACGATCATCGCCCCGACATCGCTGTGGTCGCCGAGAGAGGCGCTCCTCCAGGAGGAGGGGCTCGCGCCGTCGGTGTTCGCCGCCCAGCGGCTGCGGGAGGATCTCGCCGAGCTGAAGGTGCTGGATCAGCAGCGCGCCGCTCGCTCGGTGCCACTGCCGCAAGCGAAGGATCAGGCCGTCAGCGTGGCCCCGTCGGGCGCCTGGCCGGGCCCCGACGGGCTCGGCGCGATCGGCCGGTCGAAGACGACGCAACCGCGACCGATCGTCAGGTCGTCCTGATCGGTCGCCGACGAGAGGAGGTGCCAGCGACGACACGCGAGGGCCGCTCCGACGTCGGTTGACACGTCACCGCGGCTCCCGCAGAGTACGCGCAGCGCATCGATCCGCAGATTTTCGTGCGCCCATCAGCCCCAGTCGTCCCGTGCCGGCGGGCCAGCCTGTGCCGAAGGCTGACCCAGGGGACCCCGGGAGCGCCGTGGCCACGGACGGATCGACGCGATGGGAGTCAAGGGGTTAAACACCCACTTGGGAGGACCATTGATGCGGAAAGGTCTCTTCGGCCTGCTCGCGAGCACGGCGATCGTGTTCGGAGCCTGCCAGGGAGCGGCGACACCGGCGCCATCGAGCGGCGGTGCGTCCAGCGCACCGAGTCCGTCTGCCGCGGCCTCGACTGCCGCGTCGCCGTCGCCGAGCCCTGCGCCGACGCCGGTCGACTACGAGTCCCTGCTCTTCAACTACAGCTATACGCCGGCCAAGGGAACGCCAGGTGGCAAGCTGATCGTCAGCGACTGGCAGGCGGCCAACCAGCTGAACCCGTTCTTCTCGAACGCGTTCGCCAACACCCAGGTCTACGCGGCCACGATGCGCGGCCTGTGGCTCGTCACGGCTGACGGCCACTGGAAGCCCGATCTGGCGGCCAAGATGCCGAAGTTCAGCGACGGCACCGTCGTCCCGGATGCGTCCGGCGATGGCTTCACCGTCAACATCGAGCTCCTGCCGAACCTCAAGTGGTCGGACGGCACCCCGTTCACCTCGGCGGACATCGCGTACACCCAGAAATGGGTCATGGACCCCAAGCAGGTCGGCATCGTGACGCTCGGCTGGGACCAGATCGACAAGATCGACACCCCCGATGCGACGCATGCCGCCGTCCACTTCAAGGCCCACTACGCGGGCTTCTACGGGCTGCTCGCTGGCCCGTACATGCAAGAGAAGTACATGTCGACGATCCCCGTCGCTGACGCGGCGGCGAAGTCGTACCCGATCGGCCCCGATATCGCCAAGTCCCCGTCGATCGGCCCGTTCAAGTACGTGACCGCCAGCTCGGACACGATCGAGCTCGCACGGGACGACAACTGGGCCGGCCCGGCACAGGCGTGCGCACCGAAGGCCTGCCTCGACGGTGTGACGTACAAGTTCTACCCGGACAACAAGGACGGGATGATCGCCGGCTTCCTGGCCGGTGACGTCGACGTCGCCACGGACCTGCTCCAGGGCGACTACGACGCGATCAAGGCCGTCGATCCGTCGATCGGCAAGGCGCTCATCGACTCCGCCTGGGAGTACGAGCACCTTGACATGAACCAGTCCGGGCTCGGCGATGGCAAGGGTCATCCGGCTCTGAAGGACATCAAGGTCCGCCAGGCCATGGCCCAGGCGATCGACAAGCAGGCCCTCTGGAACACCGTGTTCGCGGGCCAGCCGTACCCGGATGTCCCGCTGTGCGTCAACGCGACGCCGAGCAACTACTGGCAGCTGCCTGACGCCAAGTGCCTGGGCTTCGACGTGGCCGCGGCCAATGCCGAGCTCGACGCCGCCGGCTACAAGGACACCGACAACGACGGCATCCGCAACATGCCGAACGGCGGCGAGAACCTGACCTTCCAGCATTGCACGTCGACGGCCCCGGCCCGGGTCACCTCGGGTGAGTTCCTCAAGAAGGCGTTCGAGGCCATCGGCATCGATCTGGAGCTCAACAACGTCGACTCGACGAACATCCTGTTCGCCAACTGGGGCGATGTCGCCGCAGACACGAAGTGCAACCTGGCGCACGGCAACTACGACACGTCGGAGTTCGCCTACGTCCTGACCTTCGACATCTTCGGCGACTACTACTACAGCTACGCGACGGACCAGATCCCGACCGACGCCAACAAGGGCAACGGCTACAACTACCTCCGGCTGAGCGACAAGACGATGGACGACTCCCTCAACACGCTGAAGGACGCCATCGAGCCGCAGGCCCAGGTCGAAGCGGCCTACGCCATCCAGGGCGTCTACATCGACCAGGTCCCTGAGATCGTGCTGTACTACCGCGCCTCCACCCGGGGCGTGAGCGTCCACGTGAACAACTTCTTCAAGAACCCGAGCACCAGCTCGGACATGTGGAACATCGAGGACTGGTTCCGGAGCTAAGCGCCCCGGAGACGGTACGAGAGACGCTGGGGCGGCGGCCGGTTCGACCGGCCGCCGCCCTCGCGTATACTCCCGGCCACGATAGGGGAGCGACTCCTGCCGGGGAGCTCCGGGCCCTGCCAACGGTGAGGTCCGACCCAGGCAGGTCGGCGGTTCGCGTGGGAGGCGACCGGACGAAATGGTCAAATTCATCATCCGTCGAACGCTCGGATTGATCCCCCTCTTCATCGGCGCGGTGATCATCAGCTTCTTGATCATGCGCGCCGCTCCGGGCGGCCCTCAGCAGGCCCTCGCGGGCATCAAGTCGCTGACCGAAGCGGACCGCGAGGCGTGGCTGCGACGCTGGTGTCTGCAGCCCCAGAGCCCGAACATGCCGCCGACCGAGCAGATCGGCAACATGCTGGTCGAGTTCGGCGGCTGGCTCGGCGTCCTGAACTGCAACAACGAGGGCGCCCAGGCGTTCTTCTCCGAGCAGGGCAACCTGAACTTCCTGCCGGCGTTCATGGGCGGCGGGACGAACGGGATCATCCACGGTGACCTGGGTTCGTCGATCAAGGCCGGCCGGCCGGTGACCGACGTCATCGCCGAGCGGCTGCCGGCGACGCTGATCCTGACCTCGGTGGCGTTGATCCTGTGGGTCGGCATCGCGATCCTCATCGGGACCTATGCGGCCGTCCACAGATATTCGGTGTTCGACCAGGGGATGACGTTCTTCTCGTACCTGTTCTACTCCCTGCCGACGTTCTGGCTCGGCCTGATGCTGATCTTCATCTTCGGCGTCGGGCTCCACCTGTTGCCGGTCGGCGGGATCATCACGACCCGCGACTGGCCGCCGTTCAACACGCCCCAGTACTGGGCCGCCTTCGGTCAGGCGCCGGTCCAGGCCTCGGCCGATATCGCCTGGCATCTCGTCCTGCCGGTCATCACCCTCGTGGCGGTGAACATCGCCGGCGACTCGCGGTTCGTCCGGGCCTCGATGCTCGAGTCGCTCGGTCAGGACTACGTCCGGACCGCCAAGGCGAAGGGGCTGTCGGGTCGGGTCGTCGTCGGCAAGCACGCCTTCCGCAACGCGATGCTGCCGGTCGTCACGAACGTCGCCCTCGAGCTGCCGTTCCTCGTCTCGGGCGCGATCGTGACCGAGACGATCTTCACCTGGCCGGGGCTCGGCCGGCTGTTCATCGACTCTGTCACGGCTCGCGACTACTTCGTCCTGATGGGCCTGCTGCTCCTCAGCACGATCTTCATCCTCCTCGCCAACCTGCTCGCCGATGTCATCTATGGCATCGTCGATCCACGGATCAGGTACGACTGACATGAGCAGCATCCCCGTCGCCGATCCCGGGCTGACCGCGGCCCCGGCGCCCGGCTCGGCCGATTACGAGGTCTCGCTGGAATCGCTCAACCAGTGGCAGCTGGCCTGGCGACGGTTCCGCCGCCACCGCCTGGCGCTGATCGGGCTCGGGATCTTCGGCTTCATGGTCTTCCTGGCGATCTTCGGCCCGATCATCTGGCCGTGGGATCCGCTGGCCTTCCAGGCCTGCTCGTCGCCGAAGTGCTTCAGCCCGCTCGAGATGCCCCCGATGGGCTCCGACAACGCCGGCCGGAGCGTCTGGGTGCTCGTCGCCAACGGCGCCCGGCTGTCGATGCTGATCGGCATCTCGACGATGGTCATCGCCGTGACGATCGGCGTCCTCGTCGGATCGGCGGCCGGGTACTTCGGCGGCTGGGTCGACGGCGTCTCGATGCGCTTCGTCGACCTGATGCTGTCGATCCCGTTCCTGTTCATCGTCCTCGTCGCGGCCCGCTACTTCGGGGCCGGCGAGATCCTGCCGATGATCCTGATCTTCGGGTTCCTGTCATGGCTCGGCCTCGCCAGACTCGTCCGGGCCCTGTACCTGTCGTTACGCGAGCAGGAGTTCGTCCAGGCGGCCAAGGCCGTCGGGGTCGGCGACTTCCGGATCGCCCTGCGCCATATCCTGCCCAACGCGATGGGCCCGATCGTCGTCTCGGCCTCGCTCCTGGTGGCGAGCGCGATCATCCTGGAGGCCTTCGTCTGCGTACCTGAACTTCGGCCTGAAGAACTCCGACATCAGCTGGGGCAACGCCCTCGCCAAGAGCCAGTCGACGATGGTCAACGGCAACTGGTGGTGGCCGTTCTTCCCCGGGATGGCGATCGCCCTGACGGTCATCGCGATCAACTTCATCGGCGACGGACTTCGCGACGCTCTCGACCCACGGGCCCGGGAGTGAGCCTGTGACGGCGGCCGTCACGGCGCCCCAGTCCGAGCGGCGCCGGGATCTGCCGGCGCCCTGCTCGACGTCCAGGACCTGCGGACCTACTTCAAGGTCATGGATGGCGTCGTCCGGGCCGTCGACGGGGTGAGCTTCTCGATCGCGCCGGGCGAGACGCTCGGCATCGTCGGCGAGTCGGGCTGCGGCAAGAGCGTCACCGCGCTCTCGATCATGCGGCTCCATGAGACCCCGCCGACGTGGATCCCGACCGAGGCCAACGCCGAGCAGATCCCCGACGACGTGAAGGCCTACCTCGGCGATGCGCCACCGTCGCGCATCCTGTTCGAGGGCCGCGACGTCCTCGGCGCTGTCGAACGACGAGATGCGGGCGATCCGCGGCAACGACATGGCGATGATCTTCCAGGAGCCGATGACGAGCCTGAACCCGGTGTTCACCGTCGGCGACCAGATCGCCGAGTCGGTCGCGCTCCATCTCAAGCTTTCGAAGAAGGACGCCTGGGAGAAGGCGGTCGACGCGATCCGCCAGGTCGGCATCAACAACCCCGAACGGCGGGCCAAGCAGTACCCCCACGAGCTGTCGGGCGGGATGCGCCAGCGGGTCATGATCGCGATGGCCCTGGCGTGCGACCCGAAGCTCCTCATCGCCGACGAGCCGACGACGGCCCTCGACGTGACGATCCAGGCGCAGATCCTCGAGCTGATCCGGGACGTCCAGGATCGGACGGGCGCCGCTCTGATGCTCATCACCCACGACCTGGGCGTCGTCGCCGAGACGGTCCAGCACGTCGTCGTCATGTACGCCGGCCGGGTCGTCGAGACGGGCACGGTCGATGAGGTCCTGCTCTCGCCGAAGCATCCGTACACCGAGGGCCTCCTCACGTCGATCCCGTCGCGCGGCATGAAGGGCTCGCGCCTCAACGTGATCAAAGGCACGGTCCCCAACCCTTTCAACATGCCGGCCGGCTGCAACTTCGCGCCGCGCTGCCCCTATGCCTTCGGGCCGTGCGTCGACCAGGACCCGCGGATCGAGGAGGCTGACCCGGCCGACGTCGCCTGCTGGCTCTACACCCCGACCGCCGGATCGCCCGTCCCGCCACGCTCCTCGCAGCGCATCCCGCCCGGCGCGCGGGCATGACGGTCGGAGGTCGCGCCGCCGCTCGCGTCGGCCCCCGGAGCGGACGAGGAGCCGCTCCTCCGGGTCGAGAACCTGAAGAAGTACTACCCGATCTTCGGCGGGGTGCTGCGCCGCAAGCTGGGCGACGTGAAGGCCGTCGACGACGTCAGCTTCGAGGTCCGCAAGGGCGAGGTCTACGGGCTGGTCGGCGAGTCCGGCTGTGGCAAGTCGACGCTCGGCAAGACGATCATCCGCCTCCAGCCGCCGACGGGGGGCACCGCGACCCTCGACGGCGAGGACATCTTCGCCAAGAAGGGCGACGACCTGAAGCGGCTGCGCCGGCGGATGCAGATCATCTTCCAGGACCCGGTCGGATCGCTGAACCCGCGGATGCCGATCTCCGACATCATCGGCGAAGGTCTCGATCGCCCAGGCCACGAAGGAGAATGGCTGGAGCGACCGGAAGGTCCGCGACAAGCGGGTCGAGGACTACCTCCAGGCCGTCGGCCTGCGGCGCGACTACACCCGTCGCTATCCCCACGAGTTCTCGGGCGGTCAGCGTCAGCGCATCGGCATCGCCAGGGCGCTGGCCCTGGACCCGGAGTTCGTCGTCTGCGACGAGCCGGTCTCGGCCCTCGACGTCTCGATCCAGAGCCAGATCCTCAACCTGCTGCTCGACCTCCGGCGCGAGTTCGACCTGACCTACCTGTTCATCGCCCACAACCTCTCGGTCGTCCAGTACATCAGCGACCGCGTCGGAGTCATGTACCTCGGCAACCTCGTCGAGGTCTCCGGCGTCGACGAGCTCTATACCCGGCCGCGCCACCCCTACACGATCGCCCTGCTCTCGGCGGTCCCCGACCCCGACCCGCGGATCCGCAAGAAGCGCATCGTCCTGCGCGGCGACGTCCCGTCACCCGCCGCACCGCCGCCCGGCTGCCGGTTCCATACCCGCTGCTGGCTGCGCGAGCGCCTCGGCAACCCGGAGGACTGCGAGACGATCTTCCCGGTCCTCACGGACATCGGCAACGGCCACCGCGTGGCCTGCCACCACATCGACCAGATCCCCGATGACATCGTCGCCCAGGCGGTCGCGGCCCACATCCAGCCGGAGCCGCCGGCCGTGATCGCGGCAGCCGCGGCCGCCGCGGCCGGGGTGGGCGACGCCGACCGCTCGCCATACGCGCCACCGGTGGCCGTCGGAGCCGCCGATCCCCCCGCCTCGGGCGACGGACAGAGGCCGGCCTCGGCTGACGAGGGCATCATCGCCAGCCCCGAGATCGTGATGCCCGATGACCTCGTCGTCGCGCCGCTGCCCGAGGAGGCGCTGACGCCCGGTATCACGGCCGACGATCCGGGCCACCTCACCGACGCCGACGAGCGGAGGCCGCTGTTCTGAGTCCGCGGAGGATGCTCGCGCGGGCGGGTATGATGCGACCTCGAACGGTCCCCGACGCTGCGCCAGCCTTCGCGGCGCGCGAGCGGGCCCGATCGGGAGCGATGACGGGAGCGTCGTGACGCCAGCTGCCGGCGGCGCGCGTCGCACCCGCGAGCCATCGTAGGAGGAGGACACACCGGCATGAACCGGATCCGCATCGGGGTGCTCACGGCCGTGGCCGCGATCGCCTTCGCTGCCTGCCAGGGCGCCGCGACACCCGCGCCATCGACGGCCGCTTCGCCGTCGGCGGCTGCGTCGTCCGGCGGCGCGTCATCGGCACCGTCGGCCTCGCCGTCGGCCGCTGCATCCGAGACCCCGGTCGAAGGTGGCAGCCTGGTCGTCGGCATCCCCGGCGACATGGTGCTCGCCGATCCGTCCCTGGTCAAGTGACAGCAACTCGTCGTACATCCAGCTGAACGTCGTCGAAGGTCTCCTCGGCATCAAGCCGGGCACCCTGAGCGACATCATCCCGGTCCTCGCCACAGACCTGCCCACCGTGAGCGCGGACGGCCTGACCTACACCTTCAAGCTCCGCCAGGGCGTGAAGTTCCACGACGGCACCGACTTCAACGCTGACGCCGTCGTCTACAACTACATGCGCCAGAAGAACGCCCCGAGAGTCCCTCCAGGACGCGTACAACTACTACTTCGGTGCGGTCTTCGGCTGGGGCGACGCCTCGAACCTCAAGTCGATCACGGCGGTCGACGCGTCCACCGTCGAGTTCAAGCTCAGGCGTGCCGCAGTCGAACTTCCTCATCGCCCAGGCTCCGCTGCCGCAGTTCGGCATCCAGAGCCCGACCGCCCTCAAGGCCGGCGATGCGGACAACCCCGATCACGTCCCAGAGCCCTACGCGCAGGGCAAGGACGGCCAGGGCATGGTCGGCACGGGGCCGTTCAAGTTCACCGAATGGGTCCCCACCGACCACGTCACGATCTCGAAGAACACGGACTACTGGAACAAGGACGGGATGGCCCACCTCGACACGGTCGACGTACAAGCCGTACGCCGACCAGGCGGCCGAGCTCAACGCCCTCGAGGCCGGTGACATCCAACTCGCCCAGACGATCGCCCCGAATCGACGTGGCGTCACTCTCGTCGAACCCGGCGTACCAGGTCATCGACCGCGGCGAGTCGTGCAACTACGGCGGGCTGCAGATGAACCAGACGCATGCCCCGCTCGACAACCAGCACATCCGCACGGCGATCGCCTACGCGGTCAACAAGCAGGATTACATCGACACCTTCTACGCGGGCCTTGCCGAGCCAGCCGACAACTGGATGCCGCCGGCGACGAAGTACTACAAGCCGCTGAACCTCCCCACCTACGACCCACAGAAGGCCAAGGACGAGATCGCGGCCTCCGGTCTGTCCGGTGACCAGCTCGCGATCGAGTTCTGGTATCCGTCGGACGTCGCCCGGCCGTACATGCCGGACCCGAAGGGCCTCGCCGAGGCCGTCGCGAGCGATCTCGAGGCGGTCGGCTTCACGGTCACGTTCAAGACCGCCGGCTGGCGGACCGGTTACCTCCAGGACGAGGCGCTCGGGAAGTACCCGATGTGGCTGCTCGGCTGGACCTGTGACTGGCCGGGGCCGGACAACTTCCTCCAGACAGCGTTCTTCCACTGCCAGGACGGCAAGCCGAACCCGGAGTTCGCGTTCGGTCCTCCCGAGCTGTGCGCGGCGTTCGACAAGGGCAACCAGGCTGCGGACGACGCGACGGCGAAGGCCGCCTGGGAGAATGCCCAGGACATCATCGCCGCGAACATGCCGACGGTGCCCCTGGTCCACTCGAAGCCGCCGGCCGCGGCTGCCGCCAACGTCAAGGGCTTCCTCGGCGCCGGCAACCTCAACGAGCCGCTGGCTGGCGTCTGGCTCGCCGGGAGCTGATCCCGGATCACCCCTCGACCATCGTCCCTACTCCCCCGGATCCGCCCGGGGGAGTAGGTCTATCCCACCGACTGCCCGGAACACGAGAACGGACTCACCGTGCTCAAGTACATCATCCGACGGATCCTCAGCGCGATCCCCGTGCTGCTCGGCCTGTCGATCGTGGTGTTCGCCGTCATCCATCTGATCCCCGGTGATCCGGTCCGGGCGATCCTCGGCCAGCACGCCACCCCGGAGCTCGTCGCACAGATCAGGGAGCGGATGGGGCTGGACCGACCGCTCTGGGAGCAGTACTTCCAGTATCTCGGCCAGATCCTCCAGCTTGACCTCGGGACCAGCGTCATCAACAACCGGACCGTCGCGGAGGAGCTGGCCTTCCGGTTCCCGGCCACGATCGAGCTGACTGTCGGGGCGATGATCTTCGCCGTCGGGCTCGGCGTGCCCCTCGGGCGGTACGCCGCACGGCACGTCCAGGGCTGGTCGGACGGGCTCGTCACGGTCGTGTCGCTGCTCGGGATCTCGATCCCGATCTTCGTCCTTGGCTACACCCTCCAGTACATCTTCGCCGCCCAGCTCCACTGGCTCCCGGCAAGCGGTCGGCTCGATCCGCGGATCGCCCTCGAGCTGCGGACCCGGTTCGTCATCATCGATTCGATCCTGTCGACCAACCCGGAGGCCCTCGCGGACGCCCTGCGCCACCTGATCCTGCCGGCGATCGCCCTGGGCACGATCCCGTTCGCGATCATCTGCCGGATCACCCGCGCCTCGGTCCTCGACGTCGCGAACGAGGACTACGTCCGGACCGCCCGGGCGAAGGGCCTGACCGAGGGGCGGGTCAACGGGCGTCACATCATGCGCAACGCCTGGCTGCCGGTGACGACGGTCATCGGACTCCAGGTCGGTGGCCTCCTGGCCGGAGCGGTGATCACCGAGACGGTGTTCGCCTGGCCCGGCGTGGGCAGCTACGTCGTCAACGCCATCCAGGACCACGACTACTTCGTCGTCCAGTCGGTGATCCTCGTGTTCGCCGTGATCTTCCTCGCGGTGAACCTCATCGTCGATATCGGCTACGCGTTCCTCAACCCGAGGATCCGGTACTCCTGATGGCGACGACTACCGCGCCGACCGTCCCCGCCCCCGCGATCGTCCAGCCGCGCGCCAGCCGTGGCCTGTGGCGCGACGCGCTGCGTCGCCTGGTCCGGAACAAGCCGGCGATGGCCGGCCTGGCGATCATCGTCGTGTTCGTCGTCGTGGCGATCCTCGCGCCGGTCATCGCGCCGTACGACCCGCTCGAGCGCGATCCGGGCCAGGTCTTCAAGCCGCCCAGCCTGGAGCATCTGATGGGCACCGACCGGCTGTCGCGGGATGTCTTCTCGCGGGTGGTCTACGGCGCGCGGATCAGCCTCGTCGTCGGCGTCGTGTCGGTGATCATGGGCCTGACGATCGGCGGCACGATGGGCGCGATCGCGGGCGCCTTCGGTGGCCGGATCGACACGTTCATCATGCGCATCACCGACGTCCTGCTGGCGATCCCCGGCATCCTCCTGGCCATCGCGATCGTCGTGATGCTTGACCGGGGCCTGATCCAGATCATGTTCGCGGTCGCGATGACGAACGCCCCGATCTTCGCCCGGATCCTGCGTGGCAGCATGCTGTCGCTGCGGGAAGCCGACTATGTCACGGCGGCCCGCTCGGTCGGGGCGACGACGAACCGGGTACTGTTCCGGCACCTCCTGCCGAACTCCCTGACGCCGGTCATCGTCGCGGCGACGCTCGCGTTGGCGACGGCGATCATCGACGTCGCCGGTCTCGGCTTCCTGGGCCTCGGGCCGGCCGATCCCCGGATCGCCGAGTGGGGGACGATGCTGACCGGGGCATCGAGCTTCTATCGCGAGGCGCCCTGGATCATCTTCTGGACCGGCGCCGCGATCTCGGTCACGGCGATCGGCTTCAACCTTCTCGGCGACGGCCTGCGCGAGGCGCTCGACCCGCGGCTGCGCCGATGACGGCGCCGACCGCCGCCGCCCCGCCCCGGGGCGATGTGGCCGGGCGACCGCTGCTGTCGGTCGAGGATCTCATCGTCCGCTTCCGGACCCAGGACGGGACGATCTACGCCGTCAACGGCGTGACGTTCGAGCTTGGGGCCGGCGAGACCCTCGGCCTGGTCGGCGAGTCCGGCTGCGGCAAGAGCGTCACGAACCTGGCGATCATCCGCCTTCTGCCCAAGCCGGCCGGCCGGATCGAGGGCGGCAAGGTCCTGTTCGACGGCCTCGACCTCGTGACGCTCCCGGAGAGCGATCTTCGTGACATCCGGGGCAAGGACATCGCGATGATCTTCCAGGACCCGATGACGAGCCTGAACCCGGTGCTGACCGTCTCGGAGCAGATGGTCGAGACGATCCGGGCCCACCGCAAGATCAGCGAGGCGGACGCCAGGGCCCGGGCCGTCGAGCTGCTCTTGATGGTCGGCATCCCCGACGCCGAGAAGCGACTGAAGAGCTACCCGCACCAGTTCTCGGGCGGGATGCGGCAGCGGGTGATGATCGCCATCGCCCTGGCTCTCGAGCCGAAGCTGATGATCGCCGACGAGCCGACGACCGCCCTCGACGTGACGATCCAGGCCCAGGTCCTCGAGCTGCTCCAGCGGGTGACGATCGACAGCGGTGCGGCGCTCATCCTCATCACCCACGACCTGGGCGTGGTGGCCGGGATGACCCAGCGGATCAACGTCATGTACGCCGGGTTCATCGTCGAGACCGCGACCACGAAGGACCTCTTCGCCCGGCCGTCGCACCCGTATACGGTCGGGCTGCTGCACTCGATCCCGCGGCTCGCGGAGGAGCGGCCGGAGAGCCTGATCCCGATCGAGGGGACGCCGCCCGACCAGCGCCGGGCGCCCGTCGGCTGCCCGTTCGCGCCGCGCTGCGCCTGGCGTCTCGACGTCTGCTGGTCCGACAACCCGTCGCTGGCGTCGCTGACGCCCGGCGAGCGGGTCGTGACGACGGGTGCCGGGGCGACGCACCGGATCGCCTGCCACAACCCGCCCACGCCCGACGAGGCGGCCGCCGGACGGCCGATCCGGGCCGGGTTCCGGGCCGCGCCATCGCCCGACCAGCTCCTGTCCGGGCCGTTCGAGGAGCCCGGTGGGTTCGAGGGCGACGAGGTCGCGATCCTCGAGGGCGACATGGGTCCCGTCTCGCCCGCGCCGAGCGCCGGCGGCCTGCCCCTGCCACCGGAGGAGGACCTCCACCGATGACCGCGCCAGCCGCCCCGTCGGTCGCTCCCGCCGCATCGCCCGGCGGCTCGGGGCGGCCCGACGGCGCCGACGAGCCGCTTCTCCGGGTCGAGGACCTGAAGGTCTGGTTCCCGATCACCGAGGGCATCATCTTCGAGCGCCATATCGGCGACGTCCAGGCGGTCGACGGGGTCTCGTTCAGCCTCGATCGACGCGAGACCCTCGGCCTCGTCGGCGAATCGGGCTGCGGCAAGAGCACGACCGGCCGGGCGATCATCCGCCTGATCGACCCGACGGCCGGTCGGATCGATCTTCGACGGCATCGACCTTGCCAGCCTCGACGGCTCGAAGCTGCGCAAGATGCGGAAGCGGATGCAGATGATCTTCCAGGATCCGTACGCCAGCCTGAACCCGCGGATGAACGTCGAGGGGATCCTCACCGAGCCCCTCGAGATCCACGGCGTGGGGACCGCCAAGGAGCGCCGCGAGCGGGCCCGCGAGCTGCTCTCCACGGTCGGCCTCAACCCCGAGTTCACCGACCGCTACCCGCACGAGTTCTCGGGCGGCCAGCGCCAGCGGATCGGGGTCGCCCGAGCGCTCGCGCTGAGCCCGGACCTCATCGTCGCCGACGAGCCGATCAGCGCCCTCGACGTCTCGATCCAGGCCCAGATCATCAATCTCCTCGAGCGGCTCCAGGCCGAGCTCGGGCTGACCTTCCTGTTCGTCGCCCACGACCTCTCGGTCGTCGCCCACATCAGCGACCGGATCGCGGTGATGTATCTCGGCCGGATCGTCGAGCTGACGAGCTCACGTCAGCTGTACCGCCAGCCGCTCCACCCATACACAGTGGCCCTGCTCTCGGCGGTCCCGATCCCCGACCCCGAGATCGAGGAGCGCCGTCGTCGGATCATCCTCCGCGGCGACGTCCCCTCGCCGGTCGCGCCGCCGTCCGGGCTGCCGGTTCCACACCCGCTGCTGGCTCCGCGAGCGGCTCGGCGACCCGGAGGAGTGCGAGACTCTCGACCCGGCGCTGCGTGTCCTCGAGTCCGGTCACGAGGTCGCCTGCCACTTCGCCGAGAAGGTCGCCGACTCGGCCGAGCAGCGCCAGGCGACGGGTCGCCCAGCGGAGCCGATCAACTTCGTGGCCGGCTCGTCGATCCCCTCCGCGGTCCCGGCCCCGCCGACGGCACCCCCGCCGCCCGTCTCGGCGATCGCGGCCGACGACGCGCCATCGGCCTCGCCGCCCGCCTGACGCCGGCCCGCATCGAGCCGCGACGGACGTAGACTCGGGGCGTGACGACGCCGCCACCCGTCCGGATCGCGCTCGCCCAGATCGCCCCGCGTCTCGGCCAGCTCGACGAGAACCTCGTCCGCCACCGGGAGCTGCTGGGGCAGGCGCGCGATTCGGGAGCCGACCTGGTCGTCTTCCCGGAGCTCGGCCTGACCGGCTATCAGCTCCAGGACCTCGCCTCTGAGGTCGCGATGCGGCTCGACGATCCGCGGCTGACCGGGCTCGCGGGCGAGACCGAAGGGCTCTCGGCGATCGTCTCGTTCGTCGAGGAGTCGGCCGACCACCGGCTGTTCATCGCCGCGGCCCTGATCGAGGACGGCGAGATCCGCCACGTCCACCGCAAGCTGTTCCTGCCGACCTACGGGCTGTTCGACGAGCGGCGGTTCTTCGCCGCGGGCGATGTCCTGCGGGCGACGCCGTCGCGGCTCGGGGCCGGCCTCGGGATCGGGATCTGCGAGGACTTCTGGCACCTGTCCGTGCCCGCCCTCCTGGCCCTCGACGGCGCCCGGATCCTCGTCAACATCTCGTCCTCGCCGGGCCGCGATGTCGCCGCGACCAACGAGGTCGGCCTCGGGACGGCGACCTCGTGGCGGATCCTCATGCGGACGTACGCCCAGCTCACGACGTCCGTCGTGGTGTTCTGCAACCGCGTCGGGGTCGAGGAATCGATCTCGTTCTGGGGCGGCTCGGAGATCATCGGCCCGTCCGGGGCCGCGCTCTACTCGGCCCCGATGTACGACGAGGGCCTGTTCGTCACCGACGTCCCGCTGGCCGACATCCGACGCGAGCGGATCGCCCTGCCGCTGCTCCGCGACGAGCGGCCGGAGCTCGTCGTCCGGGAGCTGTCGCGGATCGTCGCCGAGCGCGCCGGCCTGGCACCCGACTCGACCGCCGAGCCGTGGGCCGAGCCGGGTCTCGACATCGCACCCGAGGACCGGGTCAGCCGGCCGATCGGGTTCCGGTCCGACCGCGAGACCGCGGCCCCGCCCGCCGCGGACCCCGCCCGGCCGCGAGCCCGCCCGACGCGGATGCGGCCGCCGACGCGCGCCGGAGCAGCCGGCCGATGACGACCGAGGCGCCGGTCCCGCCGCCCTTCGAGCTGCCCGCCGAGCTGGCGATCGATACGACCGTCGCCCGCCGGATCATCGGCGAGTTCATCCGCGGTCAGCTCCGCCAGGCCGGCTTCGACCGCGCCGTGCTCGGCCTGTCCGGTGGGATCGACTCGGCCGTCGTGGCGTTCCTCGTCGCCGAGGCGATCGGCGCCGACGGCCTGCTGTGCGTCCTCATGCCGTACCGGACCTCGTCGCCCGCGTCACGGGCCGACGCCGAGTCGGTCGTCGCGGGCCTCGGCTGCTCCTCGCGGCTCGTCGACATCAGCCCGATGGTCGATGGCTACTTCGACGGCGCCCTGGGGCACGCCGGCGAGGATGCCGATGCCCTCCGGCGGGGGAACTTCGCGGCCCGCCAGCGGATGGCCGTCCTGTACGACCACTCGGTGACATGGGGCGGGCTGGTCGTCGGGACCGGCAACAAGACCGAGTCGCTGATCGGCTACACGACCCTCTTCGGCGACGCGGCCTGTGCGTTCAACCCGATCGGCGACCTCTACAAGAGCCAGGTCCGCCAGCTGGCGGTCGATCTCGGCGTGCCCGACGCGATCATCCGCAAGGCCCCGTCCGCGGACCTCTGGCCGGGCCAGACCGACGAGACCGAGGGCGGCTTCTCGCTATCCGATCCTCGACCGGCTGCTGTACTGGATGGTCGACAAGCGACGGTCCGACGAGGAGCTCGTCGAGCTCGGCTTCGACCCCCTCGTCGTCGCCCGCGTCGGCCGGATGGTCGCGACCTCGGAGTTCAAGCGCCAGGTCCCGCCGATCGCGAAGCTCGGGCCGCGCACGGCCGGCGTCGACTACCTCTACCCGCGCCGGCGACCCGGATCCGCCCGCCGGTGACCGAGGCCCGGTCGCGGCAGCCGGCCGGGACCCTGTTCGTCGTGGCGACGCCGATCGGCAACCTCGCCGACGTGAGCGCCCGGGCGCTCGAGGTCCTCCGGGCGGTCCCGCTCATCGCCGCCGAGGACACCCGGCTCACACGGCGGCTCCTGGAGCGGCACGCGATCGCGACGCGGATGACCTCGTTCCACGCCAGAAGCCCGGTCACCCGCCGGACGGAGCTGCTCGAGCACCTCGAGGCCGGCTCGGACCTCGCCCTCGTGACCGACGCCGGGACGCCCGGCGTGTCCGACCCGGGCGAGGACCTCGTCGCGGCCTGGGGCGCCGCCGGTGGACGGGTCGTGCCGATCCCTGGACCGTCCGCGGTCCTGGCGGCGATCGCCGGGTCCGGCATCGCCGGGCCGCGCTGGTCGTTCGAGGGGTTCCTGCCGCGCTCCGGACGGGAGCGGCGCGAGCGGATCGGCCCGGATCGCCGCAGACGAGCGCGGCAGCGTCCTGTTCGAGTCACCGGGGCGGGTCGCGGCGACCCTCCGCGACCTGGCGGCCGGCTGCGGCACGGAGCGCCCCGCGGCGGTCTGCCGCGAGCTGACGAAGATCCACGAATCGATCGTGAGGGGGACGCTCGGGGAGCTCGCGGCGTCGGCCGCCGACGGGACGATCCCGGCCCGCGGCGAGATGACGATCGTCATCGGCTGGTCGTCGAGCGCCGCCTCCGAGGGTCCCGACGGCTCGCCGGCGGCGCCCGACGCTGGCGCTCGGATCGCGGAGGCGCGGGCCCGGGTCGACGCCCTGGCGGCGTCCGGGGTGTCGCGCGGTGAGGCCGCCCGGAGGATCGCCGCGGAGACCGGTCTGCCTCGTCGCCGGCTGTACTGATCGGCCCGACCGGCCACGGGGTCGGACCGTCCGGGTAGCATGCCGCAGATGCATGCTGAGTCGGCCGGGGGTGGCCTGCCCATCCTCGGTCAGCTGAGTCGGACGTCCAGTGCGTTCCTGCTCGCGACCCTCGGGGCCTCGATCCTCGCGATCGTCCTCGACTTCGGGCTCCACGTCGACCAGACGCTGATCTTCATCGTCTCTGCGATCGCGATCCTCGGGCTCGCCTGGGTCGTGGGTCTGGCGACCGAGCGGCTCGGGGCGATGTCGGGACCCCAGGTCGGCGGCATCCTCAACGCGACGTTCGGCAACATCGCCGAGCTGATCATCGCCTTCTTCGCCCTCCAGGCCGGACTCATCGACGTCGTCAAGGCCTCGATCACGGGCTCGATCATCGGGAACCTGCTGCTCGTCCTGGGGATCAGCGTGATGGTCGGCGGGCTCCGCCACGGGACCCAGACCTTCAGCCAGCGGATCGCCGGCTCGAACGCCGCGCTCCTCGTCCTGGCCGCGATCGGCCTGTTCATCCCGGCGATCTTCGCGCTCTCGGCCGGGCCGAGCCAGAGCGGCCCGGTGACCGAGGAGTCGATCCTCGTCGCGGTCCTCCTGATCGGCGGCTATGTCGCCTCGCTCGTGTTCCAGTTCACGAACCCGGCCGACACCCTCGGCGGCCACGAGGCGCCCGAGGGCCATGCCGGGCCGGCCTGGACCCGGACCACCACGATCGTCGTCCTCCTCGCCGCGGCCGGCCTGCTCGCGCTCCTGTCCGAGATCCTGGTCGACTCGATCGACGCCTTCATCGAGTCGTTCGACCTGAGCCCGTTCTTCGTCGGCGTGATCATCATCCCGACGATCGGCAACCTCGCGGAGCATCTCGTCGCGGTCCAGCTGGCCTGGAAGAACAAGATGGAGTTCGCGATGGCCGTCACGTACGGCTCCAGCCTCCAGGTGGCCCTGTTCGTCGGGCCCGTCCTGGTGCTCATCGGGGTCGTCATGGGCCAGCCGATGAACCTCGTCTTCGCCCCACTGGAGGTGGCGGCCGTCGCCGTCGCGGTCGGGATCAGCGCCCTCATCGCCCTCGATGGCGAGTCGAACTGGCTCGAAGGCGCCCTGCTGGTGATCGTCTACGTGATCCTGGCCGTCAGCTTCTTCGAGCTGCGCCCGGTCTGAGGCAGATGAACGGACCGCGCGCTGACCTCGACGGACCGATGGAGCCTCGCGTCGAGCGTCACGAGGCCGTGGTCCAGCCCGTCGGCACCCGCGTGGAGAGGTTCCGACCCGACCTCGAGGGCCTCCGCGGTGTCGCGATCCTCATGGTCCTGCTGTTCCACGCCGGGGTCCCGGCGATCACCGGCGGGTTCGTCGGTGTCGACGTCTTCTTCGTCCTGTCGGGCTTCCTCATCACCGGGCTGCTGCTGTCCGAGCGGGAGCGCACGGGCCGGATCTCGCTCCGCGGCTTCTATGCCCGGCGGGCCCGCCGGATCCTCCCGGCGGCGACCGTCGCGCTCGTCGGCATCCTCGTGCTGTCGTGGCTCCTGCTTCCGCCGATCGACCTGCCCGACGTCTCGCTCGATGTCGCCGCGTCGGCGGTCTTCGTCGGCAACATCCGGTTCGCCGTCCAGGCGACCGATTACTTCGCCCAGGACGTCGCCCCGTCGCCCGTCCTCCACTACT
This sequence comes from uncultured Chloroflexia bacterium, assembly GCA_963729175.1. GTDB lineage: Bacteria > Chloroflexota > Limnocylindria > Limnocylindrales > CSP1-4 > CAVSMY01. The sequence continues at coordinate 215,720 of CAVSMY010000012.1, forward strand.
GGTCGCTGGCGGTCGAGGAGCAGTTCTACCTGATCTGGCCGGCGCTCCTGCTGCTGGTGGCGCGCGGGCCGCGGCCGCGCCTGGGGGTCGGCCTGACGCTCGTGGTGCTCATCGGCGTGTCGTTCACGGCCGGGGTCGTGCTGACCGATGTCTCCCAGGCCTGGGCGTTCTTCTCGCTCATCTCGCGGGCCTGGCAGCTGGGCCTGGGCGGGCTGCTCGCCGTCCTCGTCGTCCGTGCCGACCGGCTGCCGGCGTGGCTGTCCGCGCCCCTCGGCTGGGCTGGCCTGGGGCTCGTGGTCGCGTCCCTGTTCGTGATCGATCCGACGACCCCGTATCCCGGCTGGCTGGCCCTCGTGCCGACGCTCGGGGCGGCCGCGGTGATCCTGGCCGGCGTCCGGTCCCGCTCGGTCGGCATCGTCCTGGAACGCTGGCCGCTCCGGTTCCTCGGTCGCATCTCGTTCTCGCTGTACCTGATCCACTGGCCCCTGCTCGTCCTGCCGGCAGCGGATCTGGCCATCGGGGCGGAGCTGCCGCTCGTCGAGCGGCTTGCGCTGGCGGGGCTGGCGATCGTGCTGGCGTATGCCAGCTGGCGCTGGATCGAGGAGCCGATCCGGCGCGGCCGGCGGTTCGCCTTCCCGCCGCTCCGGACCCTCGCGACGGCCGGAACATCGATCCTCCTCACCGTCGCCCTGGCGACCGGGACAGCCGTCGCGGCGACGCGCCAGCTCGACGATCCGGGCGATGTCGGAGCGGTGCCGAGCCTGTCGCCCGACGCGACGCAGCCCCCGCCGCCGTCGTTCGACCCGGACTTCTCGTTCGATCCCGAGCCGTCGGGCGAGCCGGCGCCGTCGTTCGACGTGTCGCCGGATGTCTCGCCGGACGTCTCGCCCTCGCCGATCGCCTCGGGCTCCGCGGCCCCTGGGGCGTCGGCCTCGCCGACGCAGCGGGCACCCCGTGGTCCGATCCCCGTGCCGCGCGGCGTGAAGCCGTCGCTGAGCCGGGTCCGCGACGACAAGGACCCGCTGCTCGCCGACGGCTGCCTGCTGGTCGAGCAGACGACCCGCATCCCGTCCTGCGTCTTCGGTGATCCGAACGGCGCGGAGACGGTCGCCCTGGTCGGGGATTCGCACGCCGCGATGTGGTTCCCGGCGATCGACCTGCTCGCGAAGCAGCACCACTGGAAGCTCGTCGTCATGACCAAGGTCTCGTGTCGCTTCGTCGACGTGCCCCAGTACTCGCGGCCCCTCAAGCGCGAGTACAGCGAGTGCGAGGCGTGGCTCCCGAAGGTCACCGCGCGGCTGAAGGCGATCGGGCCGGCGATGACGATCATCGGGATCACCCGGACGCTCCAGCCGATCAGGTCCGGCGACGGCGACCCCACGCGACAGGGCACCATGGTGGCGCCGCTGCTCAAGGGCGTGCCGGGGAAGTACGTGATGATCGGCGACTCGCCGCAGTCGTATTACGACGTGCCGGCCTGCATCTCCGCCCACCGCTCGGACGTCCGGCCCTGCCAGACCCCGCGGAAGGACGCCTGGAGCTGGCGCTACCTGAAGCTCGAGAACGCCTTCGCGAAGGCGACCGGTGGGACGGTCATCAAGCTGAACCCGGTCATCTGCCCGACCGACCCGTGCCCGGTCATCCAGGACGGGATGATCATCTACCGGGACAGCCACCACCTGACCGCCACGTACGCGCGCTCCCTCGCGCCGCTCATCGATGAGGACCTCCCGCCGATCGACTGACCGCCCAGGCCGGCGGCCCCGGCGCCTGGACACGACGCCGGCCCCGACGGACTGGAGGAGGGTCCGCCGGGGCTGACGTCGATGGACGACCCGGTCACGCCAGGGGAGAGCGTGACCGATCGCTGTGCAGGCGGGCGATGTCGGGGCGATCCGCATCGGCGGGTCGCTGGTGGGTCAGGCGGCCTCCTCGACGACCTCCGGATCGGCGGCAGCGGCGATCGCCGCGTCATCCGCGTCGTCCTCGGCCTCGTCGCCCGTGCCCGTGAGGCCCAGGCGGTCGGCCTGCTGCTCGAGCGAGTCCGCCGCGACCTCGGCCTGGTAGTCCTTCTTCGTCCGACCCGACAGCATCTCCACCTGGGTCGCGACGATCTCGGTCTTCCAGTGACGCCGACCCTGGTCGTCGTCCCAGGTCCGGGTCTGGATCCGGCCCTCGAGCGCGACCTGTTGGCCCTTCCCGAGGTAGCGGCCACAGATCTGGGCGAGCCGATCCCACGTCACGACGGTGTGGTACTCGGCCTTCTCCTTGCCGTTGCCGGCGTACTCGTTGGTCGCGACGTTGAACGTCGTGACGCTCTTGCCGTTGGCGGTGACGCGGAGCTCGGGATCACGCGTCAGCCGCCCGGTCAGAAGGACCTTGTTCATCGGTCCCATCTCCTCTCCGGCGGGCTCGTCTCGGCGGGATCAAGCGCACCGTACCCGAGGCAGCTCTCCTCGCGGTCATCCGGCAGTTACCGGCCGATCAACGCCCGCGACACGTGTCGATGGAGGCGATCGACCTCGTGTGCCGCGGGCGTCGCGATGGAGTCGGTCCGGTCAGTACCCGTAGATGCCGTTCGACGTCGGCGCTGGCGCGGCCGGGGAGGCGCTGGGCGCCGGGTCGGCCCCGCCGACCGTCGCGACCGCGAAGCCCTCGACGCCGTTGCCGGTCACGTCGCCGGCCTTCGCGTCGCCCTGCCAGTAGTAGAGGGGCATGCCTTGGTAGGTGACCTGGGTCGTGCCGTCCGGGCGGGTGAGGGTGCCGAGCTGCCCGGTGACACCGGTCCCGGCCATCGGCTGGGCGGTCGTCGCGAGGGGTGGCCAGGCGGTGGCGCACGCGCCGGTGCAGGTCGACGTTGTGGAGCTGTCACCTGGCGTGGGTGTAGAGGGTCTTCCCGTTCGGGCCGGTCAGGACCGTCCCGAGGCCAGGCGAGCTGGCCACACCGATGGTGACTCCGGGGGCGCTCGAGGCACCGCCGCCGACCGGGGTGGGGCTGGCCGCGCTGGAGGTACAGGCCGCGACGACCAGTGCGGCCGCGGCGACGAGGGTCAGGACACGAGGAGAGACATGGCGGAGACTCCGAGGCAGGGAGCGGGTCCACCTGACCCGCTTCGTCCATACGCCGCCGCCGGATGCGTGGTTTCGACCCACCAGCCGCCATGGGTCGCCGTGGCGCTCGGACGCGGCGATGTGATCAGCCGGCCGAGGTGATCCCGGCGATCGTCTCGAAGACTCGCCTGCCGCCCGTGTGATCGGGACCCGCGAGGCAGGCATCGATCTCGGACCAGCCTTGCTCGCCGGCCGCGGGTTTCACGACCACGCGGACCGCCTGGTCCCCGCCGATGGCCGCGCATCCGGGGTCGTCCGCCCCGACCAGCTCGAAGGCCGGCTGGCCATTGGATCGGATCGCCGTCCCGTCGGTCGGAGGTGACCCTCCCGGGCCGACGCGCTGGCGGAAGGCGACGACGATCCCGCCCGGGTCGAGGGTCATGACCGGCCACGGTCGACACTCCGTCACGCCCGTCGTGGCATCGGTCGTGCACTCGGACGGGAGCTCCTGGGGGCTGATCCAGGACTTGGTCCACCAGAGGCCAGGGTTCGGGACGCCGGCCCGTTGGTGCCAGCCGAGCGGCACACCGTCGGAGCCGAGGGGCGTGACCCCGGCCGCCTCGATGAGCTGGCAGCCTGCCACGACGAGGCAGACGAGGAGCGCGAACCCGAGACGACGCATCGATCCTCACCGGAGAGAGCGGGACCGGTGATGTGGTTCGCCGGTCTGGCCCCTTGACGTCGAGATGGGCCGCGACGTTTCATCGGCCCGCAGCCAAGGGAGGAGGGAGCCGAGATGAGCGCCACGGAGACGGATGCTCGACGCATCATCGGCCACATCGACGGCGGACGGGTCCTTGACGTCGCGACGGGACGAGGTGGGTTCATCGCGTTCCTCGCAGAGGGCCTTGCCGACTACGACGAGATCGTCGGCGTCGATGTCGACGGGTCGCGCCGGGACGACTTCGAGGCCGCGACGCTCGGGCGCCGTGGCGTCCGCTTCGAGGAGGTGGACATCCTTCACCAGCCGCCGGCAGCGGGGTCGTTCGACACCGTCGCGATGTCCGCCTCGCTCCACCATTTCCTGGACCCGGTCGGGGTCCTCGGGATCATCGACGGACTCGTCCGCCCCGGCGGCTGGATCGTCATCGCCGAGATGTACCGGGACGACCAGACGGCACCCCAGATGACCGAGGTCCTCGTCCACGACTGGATGGCCGAGGTCGATGCCGCGCTCGGGGTCCCGCACCGACCGACCCATCGTCGCGCGGAGATCATCCGCCTGGTCGATGGTCTCGCGCTCCGCGACCTGCGGCTGTACGACATCGAGCCCGAGCGCGGACCACACGACACCGAGACCTCCGCTGCCCTCGAGGCCGCGATCGCCCGGACGGTCGAGCGGGCCGACGGGCTTCCGGCGCTGCAGGCGCAGGCCGACGAGCTTCGGGCACGGCTCGCCCAGGTCGGCGTCCAGGATGCGACGATCCTCGTGGAGGTCGGCCGCGTCGCCGGGCCGTAGTCGGTCGGGAGCCTCGGATCGCCGCCGGGCCCGCTGCTATACTCCGGCCGTCCTCGAACACCCGCGGGCCGCGCCCGCTGACCCTTGGAGGGAGCCGTTGCTCGAGGGGGTCGTCGGATCCGTCCCGTGAGCCGGACCGTCGCCTCGGACCCGCTCGTCGCCGCCGCGGCGGTGACCCAAGGGGGGCGTGTAACCAGGTCCCGGACGATGGTCGCCGGGGCCTTTTCGTTTGCTCGCCGCGCGAGCGTGGCCGTTCGCGGAGACGGCGGCTGATGCCCGCCACCGTGATCGTCGGGCTCCAGTGGGGCGACGAAGGCAAGGGCAAGACGACGGACTTCCTGGCCGAGCAGGTCGCGATGGTCGTCCGCTACCAGGGTGGCGACAACGCCGGCCACACGGTCGTGCTGGGTGACGAGGTCTTCAAGCTCCATCTGGTCCCGTCGGGGGTCCTGTATCGCCACATCACGTCGGTCATCGGGGCCGGTGTCGTCGTCAACCCGGCGACCCTGATCGGCGAGCTCGACGCGCTGTCCGCCCGGGGCATCGATGTCTCGAAGGTCCGCATCAGCCGCGCGGCGCACGTGATCATGCCGTACCACGTGGCGCTCGATCGGGCCCACGAGGCTCGCCTCGCCGGGGCCAAGGTCGGGACGACCCAGCGCGGCATCGGCCCGGCCTACAGCGACCGAGCGGCACGCACGGGGATCCGGATGGAGGACCTCCTGGAGCCCGACGTCGTGCGGGCCAAGCTCGAGCGCGCGCTGCCGGAGAAGAACGCCCTCCTGACCGTGCTCCACGGCCTCGACCGGTTCGAGGTCGAGCCGCTCGTCGAGCAGGCGATGGCCTGGGGCGAACGTCTCCGTGGCCACCTCGCCGACGCGACGTGGCTCGTCCAGGACGCCCTCCGGCGCGGCGACCACGTCCTCCTGGAGGGCGCCCAGGGCACGCTGCTCGACATCGACCATGGCAGCTATCCGTTCGTCACCAGCTCCTCGCCGGTCGCCGGCGGGGCCTGCACCGGCGGCGGGATCGGGCCGCTCCAGGTCGACGAGGTCATGGGCGTGATGAAGGCCTATGCGACCCGGGTCGGCGCCGGGCCGTTCCCGACCGAGCTCGACGGCCCCCTCGGCGATCTCGTGGCGAGCCGGGGCAACGAGGTCGGGACGACGACCGGCCGGCGGCGGCGGGTCGGCTGGTTCGACGCCGTGCCGCTCCGCTATGCCGTCGCGGTGAACAGCGTCAGCAGCATCATGCTGAACAAGCTCGACATCCTCGCCGGGATCGACGAGATCCGGCTGTGCGTCGGCTACGAGATCGACGGTCGGCGGGTCGACGCCTGGCCGTCCTCGGCGGAGCTGCTCGCCCGGGCCACGCCGATCTACGAGACGTTCCCGGGCTGGCAGGACGAGATCCACTCGGTCCGGTCGCTCGCCGACCTGCCTGATGCGGCCAGACGCTACGTCGCCGCGCTCGAGGAGCAGGCCGGCGTCCCGATCGTCCTCCTGTCGGTCGGTCCGGAGCGGACCCAGACGATCGAGCGGGCCTGGCGGCCGATGCGGCACCGGCCGATCGGTGCCCCGACCGCCGGACCGGTGACGCCGGGCGGGGCGGCGATGTCGCAGGGCGCCGCCTGATGGCCCCGCCGCTCGTCCAGCCGACGATCATCCTCGTCGTGGGCGGCGGCGCACGGGAGCACGCACTGGCCTGGAAGCTGTCATCCGAGCCGGGCGTGAACGAGATCCTTCGTCGCGCCGGGCTCCGACGCGATCGCGCTCGAGCCGCGCGTCCGGACCCTCCGGGACGTCGATCCGATGGACGGCGCCGCGATCGTCGCGGCGGCCCGCCAGCACGCGGTGGAGCTCGTCGTCGTCGGGCCCGAGGCGCCCCTCGCGGCCGGTGTCGCTGACGCCTGCCTCGACGCCGGCATCGCGGTCTGCGGCCCGACCCGCGAGGCGGCCCGGATCGAGTCCTCCAAGGCCTTCTGTCACGAGGTCGCAGCGGCGGCCGGCGTCCCGATGGCGCGCGCCGCGGGGTTCACTCGGCGGCGACGAGGACGCCGCGCCGCGCGTTCGCCCGGGACCTCGCGGCGGATCGGGCGCGGCATCGTCCTCAAGGCCGACGGGCTCGCGGCCGGGAAGGGCGTGATCGTCACGGAGTCGCTCGAGCAGGCCCTCGACCTGATCCCGTCGTTCCTCGTCGGGCGGGCGGCCGATGCCCCTGCGCTCGTCGTCGAGGAGCGGCTGGACGGGCTCGAGGCGAGCGTCATCGGGCTGTCCGACGGGCAGGGGGTCGTCGCCCTGCCGGCGTCGCGCGACCACAAGCGGTTGTGCGACGGCGACCGCGGCCCGAACACCGGCGGGATGGGCGCCTACTCGCCGCTCCCGGATCTGCCGCCGGAGGCGGTCGAACGCATCGTCGAGGCGATCCATCGACCGATCGTCGCCGAGCTGGCGCGGCGCGGCAGCCCGTTCCGCGGGTTCCTGTACGCCGGGCTGATGCTCACGGCGCGCGGGCCCGTCCTGCTCGAGTGCAACGCCCGCCTCGGTGACCCGGAGACGCAGGTGATCCTGCCACGGCTCGCCGGCGCGCTGGGTCCGTGGTTGCTGGCGGCGGCGCGTGGCCGCCTGCCCGTGGACGCCCCGGCGCGGTTGCCGGAGGTCCCCTGGGCGGCCGTCGGCGTCGTCCTGGCGGCCGCGGGCTACCCCGGCACGCCGAAGCGGGGCGTGCCGATCGACGGCCTCGACGAGGCTGCCCGGGGCGGGCTGGTGTTCCATGCCGGGACCATCGCCCGGCGCCGGCCCGAGGGTGGCTTCGGGACGGACGGCGGGCGGGTCCTGACGGTCGTCGGGCAAGGTCCGACGCTGGCGGAGGCGCGCGAGGGCGCGGAGCAGGCCGCAGACGCGATCTCCTGGGTCGGGATGCAGCGTCGACGGGACATCGCCGCCGATGTGCCCTCCGGACCCGCCGTCGCCGTCGGAGCGGCCCGATGATCCGCCGTTACACGCTCCCGGAGATGGCCGCCATCTGGTCCGAGGAGGCCCGCTTCGAGGCGATGCTCCGGGTCGAGCTCGCGGTCACCCGGGCCCAGGTCGAGCGCGGCGTCGTCCCGGCGTCGGCCTACGAGACGATCGCCGCGCGGGCCCATCTCGACCTCGACCGGATCGCCGAGATCGAGCGGACGACCGACCACGACGTCATCGCCTTCGTCAGCCAGGTCGCCGAGTCGATCGGTCCGGAGGGCCGGTTCCTCCACCTCGGGCTGACCAGCAGCGACGTCGTCGACACGGCCCTGGCGGTCCAGCTCCGGGCCGCCGGCGACCGGATCCTCGACGACGTCGAGCACCTCCTCGCGGTCCTGATCCGGCGCGCTCGGGCCGAGGCGGACACGGTGATGATGGGCCGGACGCACTCGGTCCACGCCGAGCCGACGACGCTCGGCCTCAAGCTCGCCGGCTGGGCCTTCGAGCTCGACCGCGACCGGGTCCGGCTGACCGCGGCCGTCGACGAGATCGGCACCGGCAAGATCTCGGGGCCGGTCGGGACGTACAGCCACCTGGGCCCGGACATCGAGGCGGAGGTCCTCGCCGACCTTGGGCTCCACGCCGACCCGGTCAGCACCCAGATCGTCCAGCGTGACCGCCACGCCGCGCTGCTGACCGCGATCGCGATCACCGGCGGCTCGCTCGAGCGCTTCGCGACCGAGGTCCGGAACCTCCAGCACACCGAGATCGGCGAGCTGATGGAGCCGTTCAAGGCCGGCCAGAAGGGCTCGTCGGCGATGCCCCACAAGCGCAACCCGATCCTGGCCGAGCGGATCGCCGGCCTGGCGCGGCTCCTGCGCGGCTACGCCGGTGCGGCCATGGAGGACCAGCCGCTGTGGCACGAGCGGGACATCAGCCACAGCTCGGCCGAGCGGGTCCTGCTGCCGGATTCGACGACGATCCTCGACTACATGCTCGTCCGGATGGCCGGTCTCGTCGAAGGCATGATCGCCCGACCGGAGCGGATGCGGGCGAACATCGACGCGGGCCTCGGGCTCCACGCCAGCAGCCGGGTCCTCGTCGCCCTCGTCGACCAGGGTGGGCTGCCGCGCGAAGAGGCCTACGCGATCGTCCAGCGGGCGGCCCTCCGCGCGGCCGACGAACGCCTGCCGCTCAAGGAGCTGCTGGCGACCGACCCCGTGGTCGCGCGGACGCTCTCGCTCGGGGCGCTCGACGGGTGCTTCGAGGACGCGGCCTTCCTCCGTCATGCGCCGGAGGTCATCGCCCGGCTCGAAGTGCTGGAGGCGGGTCTCGAGACCCGACGGATCGCGGGCTCCCGGGAGGCGATCGGTGCTCGCTGACGCGTTCCTCCGGTCGGGCAAGGTCCGCGACCTGTACAGGCTCGGCGACGGACGGCTGGTGCTCGTGGCATCGGACCGGTTGAGCGCGTTCGACGTCGTCCTGCCGACCGAGATCCCCGACAAGGGCCGGGTGCTGACCGGCCTGTCGCGGTTCTGGTTCCGCGAGACCGCGGCGATCGTCCCGAACCACGTCCTCGCGACGGACCCGGCGGTCCTCGCGCTCGCCGCCCGCAAGGCCGTCTACGACAGCGGGCTCCGACCCGCGGACGTGGGGTCGTTGGACGCACTGCGCGGCCGGACGATGATCTGTCGCCCGGCGGTCGTCCTGCCCATCGAGGCGGTCGTGCGCGGCTATCTCGCCGGTTCGGGCTGGAAGGAGTACCGCGAGACCGGGGCGGTCTGCGGTGTCTCGTTGCCGGCGGGCCTGCAGGAGGCTGACCGTCTGCCGACGCCGATCTTCACGCCGGCGACGAAGGCCGAGGTCGGCGAGCACGATCAGAACATCACCTTCGACCAGATGATCGACCACCTCGCCGGCCCGGCCTTCGGGTGGGCCGATCGCGACCGGAGCCAGGCCCTCGCCGAGCGGGTCAGGGACCTCGCCCTGCGCGTCTACGGCTACGCCGCCGCGATCGCCGAGCGCAGCGGGATCCTCGTCGCCGACACGAAGTTCGAGTTCGGGCTGATCGGTCGGGAGCTGGACCCGTCGGACCCGGGGCCGCCGGAGGAGCGGATCGGTGGCACGCTGTCCGGAGCACCGGGGATGAGCTTCGACTCCCACCTGGAGGATCATCTGCACCTCATCGACGAGGCCCTGACGCCGGACTCGTCCCGCTTCTGGGACGCGGCGACGTACGCACCGGGCGGCCCTCAGGCGTCGTTCGACAAGCAGTTCGTCCGCGATTGGCTCGAGACCCAGCCCTGGGACAAGACCGACCCGGGTCCGGCGCTGCCGTCGGATGTCGTGGACGGCACCCGGAGCCGCTACATCGACGCCTATGAGCGCCTGACCCGCGCGTCGTTCCAGCGCTACCTCGAGGAGGATGTCATCGCCCCATGAGCGAGCCCGGACGATCGTTCCGCTTCGCCGTCAACGTCCGGCCCAAGCCGGGCATCCTCGATCCCCAGGGCCGGGCTGTCGAGGGCAGCCTCGGCCACCTCGGGATCGACGGCGTGTCCGACGTCCGGGTCGGGCGGCGGGTCGAGCTGACCGTGGCGGCGGCTGATGAGGCGGCGGCCCGGGCGATCGTCGAGCAGCTCGCCCGAGAGCTCCTCTCGAACCCGCTCATCGAGGCCTACGACGTCGAGCTGCCCGGCGAGGCGGTCCCCGCATGACCGTCCGCGTCGGCGTCCTCGTGTTCCCCGGCTCGAACCGGGACATCGACGCGGTCAACGCCCTCGAGGTCGCCGGCGCCGAGCCGGTCCGGCTGTGGCACGAGCAGGCCAGCCTCGATGGCGTCGCCGCCGTCCTCGTCCCGGGCGGATTCGCCTACGGCGATTACCTCCGGGCCGGCGTGATCGCCCGGTTCAGCCCGATCATGCGGGCGGTGACCGCGTTCGCCGACGACGGCGGCCTCGTGCTCGGCATCTGCAACGGCTTCCAGGTCCTCACCGAATCGCACCTCCTGCCGGGAGCGCTGCTGCGGAACCGCGGACTCCGGTTCGTCAGCCGTCAGGTCCGGATCGCCCCCGAGCGGCTCGACACGCCGTTCACCGCCGCGATCGGCGAGCGGCGTCCGCTGCGGGTCCCGGTCGCCCACGGCGAGGGCTGCTTCTACGCCGACGAGGCGACGCTCGATGCGCTCGAGCGCGATGGCCGGGTCCTGTTCCGGTACGTCCACGAGGACGGCACCGCCGCCACCGATCCGAGCGACCGGGCGAACCCGAACGGCTCGCTCCGGGCGATCGCCGGTGTCCTGAACGCCCGCGGCAACGTCGCCGGCCTGATGCCCCATCCCGAGACCGCCAGCGAGGCGATCCTCGGCTCGGACGACGGCCTGCCGATCATCCGCGGCTTCGTCGAGGCCGCGGCGCGCGCGGCGGGCAGCGGGCGACCCGCAGAGCTCGTGGCGTCGTGACCGCCGTGGACGACCGGCCGAGCCTCGGGACCGATCCGGAGCCGCTCCATCGCCGCCTCGGCCTGACCGACGACGAGCTCGTCGCGATCCGCGAGCGCCTGGCGGGCCGGGACCCGAACGAGCTCGAGCTCGCGATGTTCAGCGTCATGTGGAGCGAGCACTGCTCGTACAAGAGCACCCGGCCGCTCCTTCGGACACTCCCGACGGCCGGCGAGGGCGTCCTCAGCGGCCCCGGCGAGAACGCCGGCGTCATCTCGATCGGGGACGGCCTGGCCGTCGCCTTCAAGATCGAGTCGCATAATCATCCAAGCGCGGTCGAGCCGTACCAGGGCGCCGCCACCGGCGTGGGCGGGATCCTGCGGGACATCTTCACGATGGGCGCCCGGCCGATCGCCGTCCTCGATGCCCTCCGGTTCGGCGACCCGACCGACGCCCGGACCCGCCACCTGGTCGACGGAGTCGTCCGGGGCGTCGGTGGCTACGGCAACTGCGTCGGCGTCCCGACGGTCGGTGGCGAGCTCGTCTTCGACCCGTCCTACCAGGGCAACCCGCTTGTCAACGTCATGGCCATCGGGCTGCTGGAGGAACGGCTGCTGACGCTCGCCCGGGCCCCGGGGGTCGGGAACCTCGTCGTCCTGTTCGGCTCGACGACGGGCCGGGACGGGATCGGCGGCGCCTCGGTCCTCGCCAGTGCGACATTCACGGACGATGATCCATCCAAGCGACCGAGCGTCCAGGTCGGCGACCCGTTCGCCGAGAAGCTCCTCATCGAGGCCTCGCTCGAGCTGATCGAGCGGGGGCTCGTGGAGGGCCTCCAGGACCTCGGCGCCGGTGGCATCACCTGCGGGACCTCGGAGACGGCGGATCGAGCGGGGACCGGGATGGACATCGACCTTTGGTCGATCCCGCTGCGGGAAGCCGGGATGGCGCCGTTCGAGGTGATGATCTCCGAGTCGCAGGAGCGGATGGTCGCGATCGTCGCGCCCGAGCACGAGGCGGCCGTCCGCGAGGTCTGCACCCGTTGGGGCCTGCCCGTCGCGGTGATCGGTCGGGTCACCGGCGATCGGGACATCGTCGTTCGCGACGGCGGCCGGGTGCTGGCCCGGATCCCTGCCGCGGCGCTGACGTCCGACGCGATCATCCATGAGCGCCTCGCCAGCCCGCCGGTCCGGCGCCGCCTGGCCCCGGCGCCAGGCGCGCCCGACGAGCCGATCGACCGACTCCCGGAGCGGGGCATGGATCCCGGCGCGGTCCTGCTCGCCCTGATCGGCTCGCCGAACCTCGCGTCGCGGGCCTGGGTCTTCGAGCAGTACGACAGCCACGTCCAGGCCAACACGGTCGCGGGTCCGGGGCGCGGCGCCGCGGTCCTCCGGATCAAGGGCACCACGAAGGCGCTCGTGGCCGCCACCGACGCGGTCGCCGGCGTCGGTCTCGTCGACCCGGCGCTCGGGGCAGCGATGAGCGTCGCCGAGGCGGCCCGGAACGTCGCCATCACGGGAGCCCGGCCGCTCGGCGTCACCGACTGCCTGAACTACGGCGATCCCACCCGGCCGGAGGCGTTCTGGCAGCTGTCCGAGGCGGTCCGCGGTCTCGGCGAGGCCTGCCGGGCGCTCGGGCTGCCGATCACGGGCGGCAATGTCTCGCTATACAACGAGTCGCCCTCGGGGGCGATCGCGCCGACCCCGCAGATCGGCGTCGTCGGGCTGCTCGACGACGTCGCGACGCTCGTCGGGCCGGCCTTCAGCGCGGACGACGATGTCGATCCTGATCGTCGGCGAGGCGACGCCGGGGCTCGCCGGCAGTGCCTATGCCGCCCTGGCCGGGGCCGATCCGGACGACCGGCCGCCAAGCCTCGACCTCGGTCGGGAGCGGCGGCTCCAGGCGTTCATCCGCGAGGCGGTCGAGCGTGGCCTCGTCGCCTCCGCGCAGGACGTGTCCGGTGGCGGGCTCGCGGTCGCGCTGGCCGAATGCGCGATCTGGTCCGGGCTCGGGGCCCGGCTCCGCCTCGGGGTGCCGTCGTCGCCGGCGGTCGAGCTGTTCGGCGAGAGCCCCAGCCGGCTCGTCGTCACGAGCCAGCCGCGGCACGCCCCGGCCCTCGAGCTCCTGGCCCGCCAGCATGGCCTGCCGGTGGAGCGGCTCGGCGTCGTCGGTGGCGCGCGGCTCGTCATCGAGCTCGCGGGGGAGGGGGCGACCGGCGCATCGGAGGAGCGTGGCAGCCGCGTGGCCGATGCCCTCGATGTCGCGGTCGTCGACCTCGCCCATGCCTGGGAGCACGGTCTCACCCGGGCCCTCGGTCAGGAGGCCTGAGCGACGATGTGCGGCATCTTCGGCGCCGTCCTGCCGCTCGGTCAGGAGGCCGCCGGCGTCGCTGCGACCGGCCTGTTCGCCCTCCAGCATCGCGGCCAGGAGTCGGCCGGGATCGCCGTCAGCGATTCCGAGCAGCTGATGCTGTACAAGGACCTGGGGCTCGATCAGCTCGGTCCTGGACGAGCGGCGCATCCCGTCGCTCCGCGGGAACATCGCGATCGCCCACTGCCGCTACTCGACGACCGGCTCGACGGTCTGGGAGAACGCCCAGCCGACGTACCGCCTGGGGCCGCGGCGGGCCGTCGCGATCGGGCACAACGGCAACCTCGTGAACACCCGCGAGCTGCTCGGTCAGCTCGAGGGCGGCCGCGCCCGGCTGCCCGCATCGACCGACACCGAGCTCCTGACCGCCCTCATCGCGGACGAGCCCGCGACCGACACGGTGGATGCCCTCCTCCGCGTCCTGCCGCGGGTCAAGGGCGCCTTCAGCCTGGTCGTCCTCGACGAGCGCCGGGTCATCGGCGTCCGCGATCCGTACGGCTTCCGACCTCTCGTCCTCGGGCGGCTGCCGGCCGACGATGCCGGCTCGAGGGCAGTCTGGGGGCCGACGATGACAGCCGGACCGGCTGGGTCCTCTCGTCCGAGACGACGGGCCTCGACATCGTCGGCGCCGAGTACATCCGGGATGTCGAGCCGGGTGAGATGGTCGTGCTCGAGACGGGCAGGCCACCACGCTCGGTCCGGTTCGCCGAGGCCCACCCGTCGCTGTGCGTCTTCGAGCTCATCTACTTCGCCCGACCCGACTCGTACATGGAGGGCCGCAACCTCTACGAGGTCCGGCGGCGGATGGGCATGCAGCTGGCCGGCGAGCGACCGGCGATCGCCGACCTCGTCATGCCGGTCCCCGATACCGGGGCGCCCGCGGCGGCCGGCTTCGCCGAGGCATCCGGGCTGCCATACCGCGAGGGGATGGTCCGCAACCGCTACACCGGCCGGACGTTCATCCAGCCATCCCAGGCGATGCGTCAGCGGGGCGTCAACGTCAAGCTCAGCCCGCTCCGCGAGGTCGTCCGGGACCGCCGGCTCATCGTCGTCGACGACTCGATCGTCCGCGGCACCACGACCAAGCAGATCGTCGCCCTCCTGCGGCGCGCCGGCGCGGCCGAGGTCCATGTCCGGATCAGCGCCCCGCCGATCTTCCATCCGTGCTTCTACGGCATCGACACCCAGGTCGAGACCGAGCTGATCGCGGCCAGCCATTCGATCGACCAGATCCGCGACTTCATCGGCGCCGATTCGCTCGGCTACCTCTCGATCGCCGGCGTGCTGGCGGCCCTCGACCTGCCGTACGAGGGCTTCTGCTTCGCCTGTTTCGACGGCAACTACCCGGTCCCGGTCCCGTACGACGCGACGAACCACAAGTTCCTCCTCGAGGAGGACGTGCTGGCCGTCGGCGCGGGCAGCGGGACGTGACCGACCTCGTGCGGCGCGCCTACACCGACGCCGGGGTCGATGTCGCCGCCGGCGACCGCGCGGTCGAGCTGATGCGGGCCGACGTCGAGTCGACCCGGCGGCCGGAGGTCGTGGGCGGTCTTGGTGGTTTCGCCTCGGCCGTGGCGGTCCCGGCCGGCTATCGACGACCCGCTGCTCGTCTCTTCGACCGATGGCGTCGGGACGAAGACGGCGATCGGGGTCTCGCTCCAGCGGTTCAGCGGGCTCGGCGTCGACCTCGTGGCGATGTGCGCGGACGATGTCGTCTGCACCGGCGCGGCGCCCCTGTTCTTCCTCGATTACCTGGCGGTCGGTCGGCTCGATCCCGACCGGGTCGCGGAGCTCGTCGCCGGCGTCGCTGCCGGCTGTCGCGATGCCGGCTGCGCGCTCGTCGGGCGGCGAGACGGCCGAGCATCCGGGTCTGATGGGTCCCGGCGATGTCGACCTCGCCGGGTTCTGCGTCGGGGTCGTCGAGCGCGACCGGCTGCTCGACGGGCGTGATGTCCGGCCCGGCGACGCGATCATCGGGCTCCGGTCATCGGGTCTCCACTCGAACGGCTTCTCGCTGATCCGGGCACTCCTCGCAAGCCACGACCTCGATCTCGCCGTCCCATACCAGGAGCCGCTCCGACGGACGCTCGGCGAGGCGGCCGCCGTGGAGGCGCTCGTCGGTGAGCCCCAGAACGTCCTCGCGACCCTGGGCGACGTCCTCCTGACCCCGACCCGCGTCTATGCCCGCGCGGTGCTTGCCCTGCGCGACACGCTCGCCACGGCCGGCCACGAGCTCGGCGGCCTGGCTCACATCACCGGCGGCGGGCTGCCCGGCAACGTCGCCCGGGCCTTGCCCGCCGGACTCGGGGCGAAGGTCGATCCGGAGCGCTGGCGGATGCCGTCGGTCATGCGGATGTTCGGCGACCTGGCCGGGATGGACCCGGCCGAAGTCAGAGCGACGTTCAACGGCGGTCTCGGGATGATCGCGGTCGTGCCATCCGACGCGCTCGGGCTGGCGCTCGCGACCCTCGCCGACCACGGCGTCGCGGCGGCCCTCATCGGGGAGGTCGTGACCGTCGAGGCGCTCGACGGGGCCCGCTATCTCGAGGGCCCGCTCGACGTGTTCGCGCCAGCGGTGACGGAGGCGGCGATGGCGGCGTCGCCGGCGCGGATCGCTGTCGGGGTCTCAGGCGCGGGATCGAACCTCCGGGCGCTCGTCGCCGCGGCCCGGCGGGGCGAGCTCGGTGCGGACGTCGTCCTGGTGTTCGCCGACCGCGCCTGCCCGGCGCTCGACCGGGCCGCCGAGGAGGGGATCGACACCGCCCTCGTCCCGGATGGCGACGACGCCGCCCTGGCGGACGTCCTGGCGGGCGCCGCCCCCGATCTCGTCGTCCTCGCCGGCTACATGCGACTCGTCGGGCCGCGCGTCCTGCGGGCCGTTCGCGGGCCGGATCGTCAACATCCATCCGAGCCTGCTGCCGGCGTTCCGCGGCCGGCACGCCGTCCGCGACGCCCTCCGTGCTGGTGTGCTCGTGACCGGCTGCACGGTCCATGTCGTCACCGACGTCCTCGATGACGGCCCGATCCTCGCCCAGGAGGCGGTGCCGGTGCTGTCGGGCGACGACGAGGCACGGCTTCACGAGCCGGATCCAGGCGGTCGAGCATCGGCTGCTCCCCGACGGCGGCCGCCCGCATCGTGGCAGCGCGCCGGTCGGCGCATCCTCCGAGCCCCCGCCGCGCGCTCCTGTCGGTCTCCGACAAGACCGGTCTGGCCGAGCTCGGCCGCGGCCTGGTGAGCCGCGGGTTCGAGCTCGTGAGCACCGGCGGGACGGCCCGGGCACATCCGGGACGCCGGGCTGCCGGTGACGGACGTGGCCGCGGTGACCGGGTTCCCGGAGATGCTCGACGGCCGGGTCAAGACCCTCCATCCGCGGGTCCACGCCGGCATCCTGGCGGACCGTCGCCTGCCCGATCATCGGTCGGCCCTCGAGGAGGTCGGGATCGCGCCGTTCGAGCTCGTCGTGGTGAACCTCTATCCGTTCGCGGCCGCGGTCGAGCGTCCGGGGATCGATCTTGACGGGGTCGTCGAGGAGATCGACATCGGCGGCCCATCGATGGTCCGGGCCGCGGCGAAGAACCACGCCAACGTCGCGGTCGTGACCTCGCCTGCCCGATACGCCGAGGTCCTCGAGGCCGTCGATCGACCCGGCGGCATCCCGCTCGGGCTGCGGAGCGCGCTCGCGGTCGAGGCGTTCCGCCACACCGCTGCCTATGACGCCCGGATCGCCGCCGAGCTGCCCCGCTACATGGCGGCCGCGGACGTCGAGCTGCCGGCCGAGCCCGGTCTGCCGGGAGCGTCGGACCCGTATCCCGGGGTCGCTGACGATCGGCCTCGAGAAGGTCGAGACGCTGCGCTACGGCGAGAACCCCCACCAGCCGGCGGCGCGCTATCGGCGGCCCGGGCGCGACCCCGGGCGACGGCCTCGTTCGCGACGCGTCGGCCGCCACTCCAGGGCAAGACGCTGTCGTACAACAACGTCCTCGATGCGGCGGCGGCCGAGCGACCTCGGCCGATCGCCTTGCGCGGCCCGGCGTGCGTCATCGTCAAGCACACCAACCCGTGCGGCGCCGCGGAGCGGCCGACGCTCCTCGAGGCCTGGGCAGCGGCGCTCGAGGCCGACCCGGTCAGCGCGTTCGGGGGCGTCGTCGCCATGACCCGGGAGGTGGATCGAGGCGGTCGCCGAGGCAGCTCGTCTCGATCTTCCTCGAGATCGTCGTCGCGCCGGCATACACGCCGGAGGCCCTGGCGGTCCTTGCGACGAAGCCCAACCTCCGGGTCCTCGTCGACGAGCTGCTCGGACGGATCGAGGCCCGACAGCCCGCACGGACCCGCCCGGATCGGGCCCGCCCGACCCGATCGGCTGCGATCCGGAGCGCCGGCGGGGCGATCCTCGTCGGGGCGGCGGACCGACGTCGACCCCGGACGACGCGAGCGTGGACTGCGCCACCAGCGCGCGCCGACGGACCGCGAGCTGCTCGACCTCGACCTCGCCTGGCGGCTCGTCCGCGGGCGTCACGAGCAACGCCATCGTCCTCGTCCGTGATGGCCGGCTGATCGGCCTCGGCTCCGGCCAGACGAGCCGTGTCGATGCCGCCCGGCAGGCGATCGACAAGGTCCGGGCGATTCCTGGGGGCCGGGCGTCTGCGGGCAGCGTCTGCGCGTCCGACGCGTTCTTCCCTTCCCCGATGCCGTCGAGGTCTGCCTTGCTGCCGGGGTCACGGCGTTACGTCCAGCCCGGTGGCTCGGTGAACGACGCCGCGATCATCTCGGTCGCCGACGGCGGCGGCGGCGCGATGCTCGTGACCGGGGTCCGCCACTTCCGGCACTGACCGAGGTGGGGTCGCAGCGGGAGCGCCGCTCGTGTATCGTGCCGCCGCAGCCTGGGGGCGGCGGACTGGCTGAGGGAGAGGGAGGCGGTCGTGGCTGTCGATCGTTTCCGTGCACTCGTTCCGAGGCGGCACGGGCAAGTCGAACACGACCGCGAACCTCGCCGCGTCGCTGGCGGCCAGCGGGGCCCGCGGTCGGCGTCATCGACGCCGACATCCAGTCGCCGGGCATCCACGTCCTGTTCGGGCTGCGCGGCGACGATGTCGGCGCATCGCTCAACGACTTCCTGTGGCACGACAAGTCGATCGGTGACGTCGCCCACGACGTCACCGAGGCCCAGGGTGTCGCCGATGGCCGGCCGGCTGTACCTCATCCCGTCGAGCATGCAGACCGGCGAGATCGCCCGGATCCTCCGGGAGGGCTACGACGCGCAGCGACTGACGGAGGGGCTGCGCGATCTCGTCGACCGAGCTCGGCCTCGACGTCCTGTTCATCGACACCCACCCCGGCCTGAACGAGGAGACGCTCCTCTCGCTCGTCATCAGCCACACCCTGCTCATCGTCATGCGACCCGATCGACAGGACCTCGAGGGCACCGGGATCACCGTCCGGGTGGCCCGCGAGCTCGAGGTGCCGCGGGTGGCGATCCTCGTGAACAAGGCGCCACCGGATCTCATCCCGGAGGCCGTCCGGATCCAGGTCGCAGCGGCCTACGGTTGCGAGGTCGTCGACGTCCTGCCGCACTCGGACGACCTGATGCGCCTCGCCAGCGAAGGGGTCTTCTCGCTCCGCTTCCCGGAACACCCGCTCTCGGCCCGCTACCGCGCCATCGCTTCGACACTCGTCGGGGCAGGAGTCGCCTGAGCGGGACGCCCTCACGGAGGTCAGCTGTGCCCAAGCGCCGCCTCGCCGCCCTCTCGATCACCGCCGTCCTGCTCGCCGCCTGCTCATCCGGCGCGACGCCGACCCCGAGTGGGGCGGCCAGTCCGGGATCCAGCGCTGCGGCCTCGGGCGGGGTGGCGAGTCCGAGCGCCAGCGCAGCTCTGGGCGACCCGACCAAGGACAAGCTCGCTGCCGTCCTCGCCAGCGGGACCCTCGTCCTGTCGACCGATCCGGCTTATCCGCCCCAGTCCGAGCAGGTCACAGGCGCGACGCGCCCGGCCGACACGAAGTGCCAGCCGAGCGAGCTGACCGCGGCCGAGGTCCAGGGCTACGACGCCGACACCGGCAAGGCTGTCGCGACGGCCCTCGGGGTGGAGCCGTGCTTCGTCGTCCCTCCGTGGAGCGAGATCATCGCCGGCAACTGGGGTGACCACTGGGATGTGGCGTGGGGTTCCGGCGCCCTGACCGCTGACCGGATGACCCGGCTGTGGGTCACCCAGCCCTACTACTCGACGCCGAATGTGTTCTTCGTCCCGACCAATTCGACCGCCACGACGCCGGCCGACCTGTCCGGCAAGCAGGTCGGGGCCTGCACCGGCTGCACGATGGAGCAGTACCTCGAGCACACCCTGACCCTGCCCGGTGTGACCCTCGACTACGCGGTGACGCCCTCGAAGGTCGTGACCTACGACGCCGAGCCGCCAGGCCTCAAGGCCACGGCCGCTCATGAGATCGACGGCTTCCTCTGCAGCGCCCCCGTCGGGCAGGAGGCGATCTCGAGCGGTGAGAAGCTCAAGCAGCTCGACACGCCGGCCTACTTCACCCAGAAGACCGGCTATCTCGACCGCGGCTCGAGCCTGTCACAGACGGCCTTCGCGGCGAAGATCGACCAGATCATCGCGCAGCTCCACGCCGACGGGACGCTCAAGGCGCTGTCGATGAAGTGGTTCGGCACCGACTACGCGACGGCGGCCGGAGCGTTCGACATCTCGTCGCTCGGGCAGCAGGTCCAGTGATCGGAAGGGATCGAGAAAGGCTGGGGGTCCGATGAACGCCGGTCGCTCCGTGCCCGCCCTCCTGGTCGGGGCGCTGGTGATCGTGCTCGGCGCATGTTCGAGCGGAGCGACGCCCGCCGGATCGGCTGCCGCCTCGGCGTCGACGGGCGCGGCATCGGCGGCGCCCTCGGCCGGCGACCCGGCGACCGACCAGCTCGCCCATATCCTCGCCCGGGGGACGCTGCGGGCCTACACGACCGACGAGTACCCGCCCCAATCGGTCCTCCTCGCCGACGCGCCTCGGCCCGCCGACACGAAATGCCAGCCGAACCAGCTGACGATCTCGCAGGTCGAGGGCTACGACAACGAGGCGACGAAGATCGTCGCCGACGGGCTCGGCCTCGAAGTCTGCCTGGTCGTGCCGTCGTGGACCGAGGTCACCGCTGGCAACTGGGCGGACCGCTGGGACATCGCCTACGGATCGGGCTCGATCAACGCCGACCGGATGACCCGGCTCTACATGACCCAGCCCTACTACGCGACGCCGAACAGCTATTTCGTCCGGCAGGATTCGGCGTTCAAGGTCCCGGCGGACCTCGATGGTCAAGCAGATCGGGGTGTGCGCCAGCTGCAGCCAGGAGGCCTATCTCAAGGGCACGCTGGAGATCCCGGGCGTCGACATCGGCAAGCCCAAGGTCGCTGGCCCGGTCCTCGTGTCGTACGAGACCGAGCCGCCCGGCCTGGCGGAGGTGGCCGCGGGCAAGATCGACGCCTTCCTGTGCGCCGATCCCGTCGGTCAGGCGGCGATCGTCGGTGGCCTCAAGCTCCGCCGGCTCGACGAGGTCGCGTTCACCTACTACCCGACGGGCTTCGTCGATCAGGAGCTCCGGCTACGACGCCAGGGCGTTCCTCGACCGCGTCAATTCGATCATCCGGGCGGCCCTCCAGGATGGTCGGCTCGCGGCGGCGTCGCAGCGCTGGTTCGGCACCGACTACGCGACGCCGGCCCTGGCGTTCGACCTCGCGTCGATCGGACAGACCGTCCCGTAGCGGCGGGCAGCGTGAGCCGGCGATGACGCGGATCCACCTCCGGGGGCCCTGGGATCGGAGCCTCCGCGTCCGGCTGGTCAGCTATTTCCTCTCCTGTCGGCGATCACCGTGGCGGTCGTCGGGGTGGTCGTCTACCTTCGCGCCACGCAGGACCTGACGGCGTCGGAATACGACCGCCTGACGGCCGTCGCGGCCGTGAAGTCCGACTCGATCGACCGCTGGATCGACGAGCAGCGCCGCAACGTCGTCTTCGTCGGCGCCGATCCCGGGGTTCGGTGATGTCGCCCGCGACTTCCTCGACCCCGGGACCCGCGACAGCGCCCGGGACACCGCGCGCTCGACCCTGGGCGACACCCTGGGCGTCGTCGTGCGGCAGACCGCCGACGCCCAGGAGTTCCTCATCCTCGATCTCAACGGGACCGTCCAGCTCTCGACGGTCGCGGCCCACGAGGGCGCCTCGCAGGCCGATGAGCCGTACTTCCAGAGCGGCTCGTCCCACACGTTCGTCCAGAACGCCTACACCTCCTCGCTGACGGGCCAGCCGACGATCACGATCAGCACGCCGCTGTTCGACGCCAACGGCCACGGCCGGCGCGTCGGCGTCCTGGCGGCGAACCTCAACCTCGAACGGATCGACCGGATCGTGCTCGAGGGCACGGGCCTCGGCACGGGCGGAGCGACGTACCTCGTGGGGCCGGATCGACGGTTCCTGCACGCTCGCCTGAACCAGGGCATCGATCCGGCCGGCGTCGCATCGTTCGGCATCGATCAGGCCCTGGCGGGGACGGATGGCCAGGGCCTCTACACCGACTACACCGGTGTCCCCGTCATCGGCGTGTACCGTTGGCTCACCGAGCACGACGCGGCCCTGCTCGTCGAGCTCCCCCAATCGACGGCCTTCGCCCCGGCCCAGCAGCTGGCGCTCACGATCGGCGTCGTCGGCCTGCTCTCGGCGCTGTTGCTTGCGGTCGGCATGTGGCTGATCGCTCGCCAGGTCACCCGACCGATCATCCGGCTCGCGAACACGGCGACCGCGGTCACGGCCGGCGACCTCAGCGCGACCGCACCGGTGACCTCGCGCGACGAGGTCGGCACGCTGACCATCGCGTTCAACGACATGACGGCCCAGCTGCGCGAGAACGTCGAGACCCTCGAACGGCGGGTCGACGAGCGGACCGCCGAGCTGGCGCGGCAGAAGTCGTATTTCGAGTCGCTGGTCGCGATCAGCCCGGCCGCGGTCGTGACGATGGACACCGAGGAGCGGGTGACGGCCTGGAATCCGGCCGCCGAGCAGCTGTTCGGGTACACCCCGGACCAGGCGATCGGCCGCCACATCGACGACCTCGTCATGGACAGCGCGGCGATGCGAGCCGAGGGTGCCGGGGTGGCCCGCGAGGCGCTCGAGACCGGCCGCGCCGGCAGGCTCAGCCGACGCGTCCGCCAGGATGGCAGCCCGGTCGATGTCGAGATCGTCATGGTCCCCCTCGTCGTCGATGGCGAGCACACCGGCTTCTACGCCGTCTACCACGACGTGACCGAGCTCCAGGCTGCCCGCCACGAGGCCGATGCCGCCAACCAGGCGAAGAGCTCCTTCCTGGCGGCGATGAGCCACGAGATCCGGACGCCGATGAACGCGATCATCGGGATGAGCGGTCTGCTCGTCGACACCCCGCTCGACACAGAGCAGCGCGACTACGCCGAGACGATCCGTTCGTCCGGCGACGCCCTGCTCACGATCATCAACGACATCCTCGACTTCTCGAAGATCGAGGCCGGCCGGGTCGAGCTCGAGCACATGCCGTTCGATCTTCGGCGCTGCATCGAGGGTGCCCTCGACGTCCTCGCGCCGACGGCCGCGAAGAAGGGCATCGAGCTCGTCTACACGATCGCCCCGGATCTGCCGACCGCCGTCGTCGGCGACACGGGCAGGCTCCGTCAGATCGTCCTCAACCTGCTCTCGAACGCCGTCAAGTTCACCGAGGCGGGCGAGGTCGAGTTGAGCGGTCATGGGCGAGACCCAGCCGGGCGATCGCTGGCGTCTGGCCGTCGACGTCCGGGACACCGGCATCGGCATCCCGGCCGACCGGATCGACCGACTGTTCCAGAGCTTCAGCCAGGCCGATGCCAGCATCTCCCGCCGGTTCGGCGGGACGGGCCTCGGCCTGGTCATCAGTCGTCGACTCGCCGAGGCGATGGATGGCTCGCTGACCGCCGAGAGCGAGGGCATCGCGGGCCGCGGCAGCGTCTTCCACCTGGTCGTGACCATCCCGGCGGCCGAGGGCGCGCTCGCGGCGGCCGTCGAGCCGGCGCTGGTGGAGCTGGCCGGTCGGCGCGTCCTCGTCGTCGACGACAACGAGACGAACCGCCGGATCCTGGTGGCCCAGCTGGCACGCTGGTCGCTCGAGGCGGTCGCGACGGCCTCGCCGCGCGAGGCCCTCGGCTGGCTGAGGGAGGGCCGGCCGTTCGATCTGGCTCTGGTCGACCTGCGGATGCCGGACATGGACGGGCTCGAGCTCGCGACCGAGATCCGGGCGGGTGCACCGACTCCGCCGCCGGTCGTGATCCTCTCCTCGGTCGGCGAGCGGATGCCTCCCGACGCCCCGGTCGTCGCCTCGCTCACGAAGCCGATCAAGCCATCGGCCCTCCACGACGCGCTGATGACCGTCATCGCCGGCCGGCCCTCGACCACCGGGACGCGGGCTCCCGAGCGCCCCGCCCTCGACGCCGGACTCGGGGCCCGCCACCCGCTCCGGATCCTCCTCGCCGAGGACAACGCCGTGAACCAGAAGCTCGCGCTCCGGATCCTCGAGCGGATGGGCTACCGCGCGGATGTGGCGGGCGATGGTGCCGCCGCCATCGAGGCCATCGCCGCCGCGACATACGACGTCGTCCTGATGGATGTCCAGATGCCCGAGCTCGACGGCCTCGAGGCGAGCCGTCGGATCCGCGCCCGATGGGGCTCGGACGGTCCCCGCATCGTGGCGATGACGGCGAACGCGATGGCCGAAGACCGGGAGGCGTGCCTGGCGGCCGGGATGGACGACTACCTGGCCAAGCCGATCCGGGTCGAGGAGCTCGCTGCGGCCCTGCTCGCGTCCCCACCGGCCACGTCGGAGGGCGGGCCGGCATGACCGATCCGATGAGCGACCTCGCGGCCGCCCACCGGCGGATCGCGGAGCTCGAGGCGCGCGACCGGGACCACCGTCGCAGCGAGCGCGTCCAGCAGGCGATCTATCGGATCGCCGAGGCGGCGAGCTCCGTCGCAGACCTGCAGGCCTTCTATGGGCGCATCCACGAGATCGTGGCTGAGCTGATGTATGCGACGAACTTCTACATCGCCCTCTACGACCCCGACCGTCAGGCGATCAACTTCCCGTACTTCGTCGACGAGGCCGATCTGGAGGTTCCGGATCCCGCGGTCTGGGAGCCGTTCGGCGTCGGCAATGCCCGAGGCTCCACCGCGTATGTCCTTCGCACCGGGCGGACGGAGCGGATCGGGCTGGAGCGGTATCACGAGCTGATCGCCGCAGGCGAGGTCGAGGCGGTGGGATCGGATGGGGTCGACTGGATCGGGGCGCCTCTGCGGGCCGACGGTCGGACGCTGGGTGTCCTGGTCGTCCAGACCTACGCGGAGGGCGAGATCTATGAGGACGGTGATGTCGAGCTGCTGACTTTCGTCGCCCAGCACGTGGCGCAGGCGCTGACGCGCGCGCGGGCGATCGACGAGGTCCGCCAACGCAATGCCGAGCTGGCGATCATCAACGGCGTCCAGGAGGGGCTGGCCGCGCAGCTCGAGATGCAGGCGATGTACGACCTGGTCGGCGACAAGATCCAGGAGATCTTCGACGCCCAGGTCGTCGATATCGGGATCATCGACCACAAGGACGGGCGCATCCACTTCCCCTACACGATCGAGCGAGGGGTCCGGTTCCCGGACGAGCCGATGGAGGTCATCGGCTACCGCAGGCACGTCATCGAGACCCGCGAACCGCTCCTCGAGAACCGGTTCGACGATCGGGCCCACGCCATGGGACAGCCGCTCGTCACCCAGGGCGAGCCACCCCTTTCCTCGCTCTTCGCGCCGCTCATCGTCGGTGGGGAGGTGACCGGCGTCATCTCGCTCCAGAACCTCGACCGTGAGGGTGCGTTCTCGGATGCAGACGTCCGCCTGCTGACGACGCTCGCGGGCAGCCTCGGGGTGTCGCTCGAGAACGCCCGTCTGCTCAACGAGACCCGGCAGCGCAACGATGAGCTCGCGATCATCAACGACATCGGCGGCGCCCTTGCGCGGAAGGTCGACTTCGATGCGATCGTCGAGCTCGTCGGGGAGCGCCTCTGGGCCATCTTCCGATCGAAGGCGCGGGACATGTATGTCGCGATCGTCGATCGGGAGTCCGGGCTCATCACGTTCCCGTTCGAGATCGAAGTCGGTGTCCGTGCGTCAAGCGCGCCGATCCAGCTCGGCGAGGGCCTGACCTCGGTCGTCATCCGATCGAACCGCCCGCTGCGACTCGGGACGCCGGCGGAGCAGGACGCGCTCGGGGCGGTCCTGTCGGACGGCATCGAGCCGTCGGCGTCGTGGCTCGGCGTCCCGATCCCGGCCGCCGCCGAGGTCGTCGGCGCCGTCGTCCTGGGGCACGACCAGCCGAATGCGTACAGCGAGGCTGACGAGCGGCTCGTCTCGACGATCGCGGCGAGCATGGGCGTGGCCCTCGAGAACGCTCGGCTGATCAGCGAGACCCGCCAGAGGAACGCCGAGCTGTCGATCGTCAACAACGTCGGCCAGGCGCTGGCATCACAGCTCGATCTCGCGGCGCTCATCGAGCGCCTTGGGGATGAGCTGCAGACGACGTTCGTGGCGGCCGATGAGGTCCATGTCGCCCTCCATGATCCCGCGACGCAACGGATCGAATTCCCGTACTTCACGGTCGACGGCGAGCGCATCGCCGAGGACGGCATCGCCTTCGGGGAGGGATTGGCGAGTCAGGTCATTCTCAGCCGGCAGCCGGTCCTCCTCAACCGGGATGAGGCGTTCGAAGCCATCGGCACAAGGGGCATCGGTCGACCTGCCGTTTCATATCTGGGTGTCCCGATCTTCGCCGGTGAGCATCCGATCGGCGTGATCTCGGTCCAGAGCACGACGGAGTCAGGCCGCTTCACCGAGGCGGACGGCCGACTCCTCACCACCCTCGCGGCGAATGTCGGGGTCGCGATCCAGAACGCCAGGCTGTTCCAGGATGCCGAGCGCCGCGCCGATGAGATGGCGGCGATCGCCGACGCGGGTCGTGAGATCTCCGCACGCCTGGAGGTCGGGACCGTCATCGCCCAGATCACGGAGCGGGCGATGGATCTCCTCGATGGCGACACGTCGGCAGCCTTTCTTCGGGACACCGACGGGATGACGTTCAGCCCGATCGCGGTTCTGGGCGAGGCAGCGGAGGAGATCCGTGCGGACCGGATCGTGCTGGGCGAGGGGATCATCGGCGGCGTGGCCCGCCAGGCCGTCGCCGAGTTCGTGAACGACGTCGACCGCGATGCCCGGAGCGTGCCGATCCCGAACGCTGATGAGGCCGGCGATCACGAGCGCCTCATGGCTGCGCCGCTCATCACACAAGGACAGGTCACGGGTCTCCTCGCCATCTGGCGCAACGGCATCCGGCGGCCGTTCGAGCAAGCCGACCTCGACTTCCTCGTGGGCCTCTCGCAGCAGGCGGCGATCGCGATCGAGAATGCCCGCTTGTTCGAGGACGCCCGCGCCGCGCGCGAGGCCGCCGAGCGCGCCGATCAGGCGAAAAGCGCGTTCCTGGCCGCGATGAGCCACGAGATCCGGACACCGATGAACGCGATCATCGGGATGAGCGGTCTGCTCTCGGATACCGTCCTCGACGAGGAGCAGCACGAGTTCGTCGACACGATCCGGACGTCGGGCGACGCGCTGCTGACGATCATCAACGACATCCTCGACTTCTCGAAGATCGAGGCCGGCCGGATCGACTTCGAGGCGGTGCCCTTCGACTTCCGGCGCTGCATCGAGGGGACCCTCGACGTCATGGCCCCGACGGCCGCGAAGAAGGGCGTCGAGCTCGCCTACGCCGTCGACGATGCCCTGCCCGCCGCGGTGGTGGGCGACCAGGGTCGGATCCGCCAGATCGTCCTCAATCTGCTGTCCAACGCAGTGAAGTTCACCGACGCCGGTGAGGTCGAGCTGCAGG
Source organism: uncultured Chloroflexia bacterium (assembly GCA_963729175.1). Taxonomy (GTDB): domain Bacteria; phylum Chloroflexota; class Limnocylindria; order Limnocylindrales; family CSP1-4; genus CAVSMY01. The sequence continues at coordinate 243,026 of CAVSMY010000012.1, forward strand.
TCTCCGGTCAGCCGACCGGACGGGGAGCGACGCGGTCCTCGGGCTCGTGGAGGATCGCCGTCGACGTCCGGGACACCGGGATCGGCATCGGCACCGACCAGATGGATCGGCTGTTCCAGAGCTTCAGCCAGGCCGACGCCAGCATCTCGCGACGGTTCGGAGGCACCGGTCTGGGCCTCGCGATCAGCCGCCGGCTCGCCGATGCGATGGGCGGCTCCTTGTCTGCCGAGAGCGAGGGCGTCGCCGGCCATGGCAGCACGTTCCACCTCGTCCTCGATGTCGAGGCGGCCGAGCCGCTGCAGGAGGAGGAGGCGCCCATCACGGCCGAGCTGACCGGAAGGCGGGTGCTCGTCGTCGATGACAACGCGACGAACCGCCGGATCATCGCCGCCCAGATCGGCCGCTGGGGGATGGTGAGCCGCGAGACCGAGTCCCCAGCCGTTGCGCTCGGCTGGGTCCGGGCGGACGACCTCTTCGACCTCGCGATCCTCGACCAGCGGATGCCCGAGATGGACGGCATCGAGCTTGCCGAGGCGATCCGGACGACGCGGCCAGCAGAGACGCTGCCGATCATCCTCGCCTCGTCGGTCGGACGGATGGATCGCCAGTCGACGGCCGTCGAAGCGTTCCTCACGAAACCGGTCAAGCCGTCCGCCCTCCACGACGTTGTCGTCACGGTCCTTGCCGGGCGACGCCACGCGGGCACGGCTCGACCAGCCGACCGACCGGTCTTCGACGTCACGCTCGGGGAGCGCTATCCGCTTCGACTGCTCCTCGCCGAGGACAACGTGGTGAACCAGAAGCTGGCGCTCCGGCTGCTCGAGCGGATGGGCTATCAGGCCCACCTCGCAGCCAACGGCGAGGAGGTCCTCGCGGCGGTCGAGCGAGCGACCTACGACCTGATCCTCATGGACGTCCAGATGCCCGAGGTGGACGGTCTCGAAGCGACCCGCCGGATCCGGGCCAGATGGCCTGAGGGAGGCCCGCGGATCACGGCGATGACCGCCAACGCCATGGCAGAGGACCGGGCGATCTGCCTCGCCGCCGGAATGGACGACTACATCGCCAAGCCGATCCGGATCGACGAGCTGGCCGCTGCCCTCACCCGCGCTGGCGAGTCAGTCGTCCGAGCGGGGACGGCTCCGCCATCGTGACGGACCACCAAGCCACCTTCTCGCGCGCTGGCGTCCTGGGCGGGATGCCCGCCCGCCGCGCGGGGACGATCCTGTTCGCGATCGAGAGCCGGACGGCGCACCTCGTCGACCGGTCGCGGACCGCGATGGCGACCTACCTCACCGAGCGCGCCGAGGCGGACCGAGAGCGGGACTTCCTCGCTGCCCTCGCCCATGGCCGCGAGCCGATCCGGGTGTCGATCCAGGACCTCGAGCGCCATGCGACCGGCTGGTCGACGCTCATCCCTCCGGACGCCGAGACCCGCGCGGCGATCGCCTGGCTGCTCGCCGACAAGCATCGCTTCCGGGCGTCCGACGTCCCGAACGTGCGCGCCGCCCTCGGCCTCGACGACCCGGCGGTCGAGGCCGCGTTCCTCCGCCAGCGAGACGCCGCCGTCGCGACGCTTTATGCGCCGAGGCTGTCCGTGCGCGAACGGCTGCGATGGTGGCGGGCATCGAACGCGGCGCGCCTGGAGTCCCTGCCGCCGGTCTGGATGGCGTTCGCGCTGACGCTCACCGAAACGGTCGGCGCGGGAGTGTTGGCACTGCCGATCGCGCTCGCGGGCCTCGGCCTGCCGTTCGCCGTCGGCCTTCTCGTGGTCTTCGGCCTCGTGAACGTCCTGACCGTCGTCGCGCTGGTCGAGGCGATCACCCGCGACGGGACGATGCGCTTCGGGACCTCGTACTTCGGCCGCTTCGTCGGCGAATTCCTCGGCCCGCCCGGCAGCCTGATCGTCACGATCGCGATGCTGCTCCTCAATGCGATCGGGCTGGTCGCCCTGATGATCGGCTTCGGCTCTGCCCTCGCCGGGGCGTCCGGCGTGCCGGCCGGCGTCTGGGCGGCGCTGCTGGCCGTCGCGATCCTGGCGATCCTGCGTCGTGAGTCGCTCGACGCGACCGTCGCGTCGGTCCTCGTGATCGGGGCGGTGAACATCACCATCCTCATCCTCGTCGGACTCGTCGGGCTGACCCACTTCGATCAGGCGAACCTCGCAGCACCCGGCGGGGCCGCGGGTCCGGCCGCCGACGCGTCGCTCCTGGGGCTCGTCTTCGGGACGGCCCTGATGGCGTACTTCGGCCACACGTCCGCCGGCAACGCCGCCAAGGTCGTCCTGCGTCGCGACCCCGGCGGCCGGTCACTCCTCGTCGGCAACGCAGCGGCGATCCTCGTCGCGATCGGCCTGTACGTCCTGACCGTCGTCGCCGTCCTCGGTGCCGTCCCCGCGACGGAGCTCATCGGCTACGACGGGACGGCGCTGACGCCGCTCGCCGCGGTCGGCGGCCCGGTCATCGTCATCCTTGGCTCGGTCTTCGTCGTCCTGGCGATGGGGCTGTCCTCGCTCCACATCGCACTCGGGCTGTACAACCAGGTCGGGGAGTGGCTGCCCGTCCCGAGCGGGGACCCTGCCCGGCGGCGACAGTCCTTCGTGAAGGCCGCGCCGGTCGTGGGCCTGCTCATCGTGCTCGAGCTGCTCCTCCTGGCCGGTGGCGGCTCGTTCACCGGGTCGCTGAGCTTCCTCGGGACGGTCACCGTCCCGCTCCTCGGTGGCCTCTTCCCGATGCTCCTCGTCCTCGCCGCTCGGCGGCGTGGTGAGTACGTGCCCAGCGCCGTCATCGGCTGGATCGGCCATCCGATCACGGCGATCGCGATCAGTGCCGTGTTCTTCGTCGGGCTGCTGGCGCACGCCGTGGTCATCTGGTCGGCGCCGATCGAGCGGATCGCCGCGCTCATCGCGGCCGCCGCGTTCGTCGTCGTCGCCGCCTGGGCGATCCGGGCCCATGCGTTCCGGCCCCGGACGGTCGTCGAGCTGCGCGTCGAGGAGGGTCGCCCCGACCGCGCTCTTCTCGCGGTCGTCTCGTGCGGCAGGCCCGTCACCGGGCCACGGAGCGTGGTCGGAGCGACGCCAGCCGACCGACGCCCGCGATCTCGGGCCGGCGGTCGACCTGGCTCCGATCCGGCTCGACCTTCCGGCCACCCACGATGCCGACCTGCGGGTCTGGAGCCACCGGATCGACCGCGAGGGCGAGTCGGCGGGCTGGCCGGCGGACGTCCTCATCGAGCACGATGGGAGCGCGTCCCCGATGATGCTCGATACGACAGGGGTCGGGGATGGCGACGCGGGTCGGGGCGCGACGCTCGTCATCCGTCCCGTCGCCACGGAGGGGGTCTCGATGCCGACGGCATCGCTCGCCGCAGTGACATGACCACGGGCCGCGTCCTCATCGTCGACGACGCGCTGATCAACCGACGCCTGCTCGAACGGCTCGTCGGTCAGCAGGGCCATGCCGTCGAGACCGCCGAGGACGGACTGGTGGCGCTGGAGCGTCTCGGCGACGACGGTCGGCCGCCCTTCGACGTCGTGCTCCTCGACCTGCTGATGCCCGGGCTCGACGGCTACGCGACGCTCGAGCGGATGAAGGCCGATCCGGCCCTGGCGCACCTGCCGGTGATCATCATCAGCGCGGTCGACGAGCTCGACTCGGTGGTCCGGTGCATCGAGCTCGGCGCGCTCGACTACCTCCCCAAGCCGGTCGACCCGTCGATCCTCCGGGCTCGGCTCACGGCGGCTCTCGCTGCCAAGCGGCTCCGTGACCTCGAGCTCGAATACCTCGAGCAGGTGGCGCGGGTCACCGAGGCCGCCGGGGCGGTCGAGGCAGGGTCGTTCGACCTGGCCGCGCTCGACGGGGTCGCGGCGCGGACGGATGCGCTCGGCCAGCTGGCCCGGACGTTCCGCCGGATGGCCGGCGAGGTCCAGGCACGCGAGGAGCGCCTGCGGGCAGAGGTCCGGGAGCTGCGGATCGAGATCGACGAGGCGCGGCAGGCGCGCCAGGTCGCGGAGATCACCGACACCGACTACTTCCGCTCCCTGCGGGACCGGGCGGTCGAGCTGCGGCGGACGATCGATGGCTGACAAGCGATCCGGCTCGAAGAAGACGATGGCCAAGACCCCGAAGCCGAAAGCCGCAGCGGCGCCGAAGGCGGCCGCGTCGAAGGCGGCGGCCAGGACGGCCACGCAAGCCAAGCCCACGGCGGCGGCCAGGTCGAACTCGGCGAAGGTGCCGGTGGCCCGGAAGGCCGCGGAGCCGCTCGCCGCCGAGGAGCCGTCCGCCCTGGCGGTGCAGGACGCCCTCTACCGGATCGCCGACGCCGCCAGCGCGGCTCAGGATCTTGGCGCGTTCTACGCTGCGGTGCACGGGATCGTCGGCGGCCTGATGGACGCGACGAATTTCATCATCGCCCTGTACGACGACGAGCGGCAGAGGATCAATTTCCCCTACTACGTCGACACTGTCGACACCCTGGTCACCGACCCCGAGGCCTGGGAACCGTTCGGCATCGGGAACGCACGGGGAAGCACGGCATACGTCCTGCGGACCGGTCGTCTCCTTCACTCCGATCGAGAAGGGGACGAGCGTCTCCAGGCCCAGGGCGAGATCGAGATCATCGGCGAGAGCAGCGAGGATTGGCTCGGCGCGCCTCTGCTCTTCGAGGGTCGGGCTCTCGGCGTGGTGGCCATCCAGACATATCGCGAGGGTCAGCGCTACTCGACGAGCGACGAGGAGATCCTCCAGTACGTCGCCCAGCACATCGCCCAGGCCCTGACCCGCGTCCGGGCACTCGAGGACACCCGCCAGCGGAACGCCGAGCTGGCGATCATCAACGAGATCGGGGATGCCCTGGCGCGTCAGCTCGAGTTCGGCGCGATCGTCGAGCTCGTGGGTGAACGTCTCCACTCCCTGTTCGAGACGCGGGCCCGGGATCTGTTCGTTGCGATCGTCGATCGCGAAGCCGACCAGATCACGTTCCCCTACTGGCTGGATGCGGGCAAGCGCCTCGAGATCGAGCCGTCGGCGATGGGTGAGGGCGTCACGTCGATCGTGCTTCGCACGAAGGCGCCGCTGCGTTTCGGGTCGATCAAGGACGCGATGGCGGCGGGAGCGATCTTCCCGGAGGAGTCCGACCTGACCGAGTCGTGGCTCGGCATCCCGATCCTCGCCGGCGACGACGCCATCGGGATCGTCTCCATGGCCGATCCGAGGGCGGACGCGTTCAGCGAGGCGGATGAACGGATCGTCTCGACGATCGCCTCGAGCATGGGCGTGGCGCTCGAGAACGCCCGGCTGTTCAGCGAGACGCGCCAGCGGAACGATGAGCTGGCGCTCATCAACGAGATCGGGTCGGCGCTGGCGCAGCAGCTCGAGTTCGACGCGATCATCGAACTCGTCGGCGAACGGCTCCATGCCCTGTTCGGATCGAAGGCCCGCGACCTCTACATCTCGATCCATGACCGTGGGTCGGACCTCATCAGGTTCCCCTACTGGCTGAACGCCGATCGGCGTCTCGACGTCGAGCCGGTGCGATACGGCGAAAGCATCACGACCCGCGTCCTCGAGTCCAGGCGCCCACTGCGGCTCGCGACCCATGACGAGATCGTGGCTGGCGGTGCGATCTTCCCTCCGGGGGGCACCGAGAGCGGCCAGTCCTGGCTCGGGGTACCGATCCTCGCCGGCGACGCGGCGATCGGGACCGTCACCCTGTACGACCCGAAGCGGTACGCATTCAGCGAAGCCGACGAGCGCCTCGTCGCGACGATCGCCGCCAGCATGGGCGTGGCCCTCGAGAACGCCCGGCTGTTCGACGAGACCCGCCAGCAGAACGCCGAGCTGGCGATCGTCAATGAGATCGGGAGTGCCCTGGCCAAGCAGCTGGACTTCGAGGCGATCATCGAGCTGGTCGGGGCCCGGATCTCGGAGATCTTCTCGGCCCACTCGATGTTCATCGCCCTGCACGACCCGGCGACCCGGCTCATCAGCTTCCCGTACTCCATCGAAGAGGGCCAGCCGGCTCCATTCGAACCGATCGAGCTCGGCGTCGGGCTTACGTCGATCGTCATCGAGTCCGGCCGCCCGCAGCTGCTGACGTCGTTCGAGGAGATGACAGCCCTGGGCGCCGTCCCCGACGGCGTCGACGCCGAGTCATGGCTCGGGGTGCCGATCCTTGCCGGGGATCGCATCCTCGGCGCGATCGCCCTCGAGAGCCTTGAGCAGAACGCGTACGGCGAGGCCGACGTGCGGCTCCTGACGACCCTCGCCACCAGCATGGGCGTCGCCCTCGAGAACGCCCGGCTGTTCGATGAGACGAAGCGCCTGCTCGCCGAGACCGACCAGCGAGCCGCCGAGCTGGCCGTGATCAACACTGTCCAGGAGGGCCTTGCGGCCGAGCTCGACATGGGTTCGATGCACCGCTTGGTCGTCGAGAAGGTCGGCCAGATCGTCGGGGCGCGGTCGATCTGGATCGGGATCCCCGACCCGGAGAGCCAGACCTTCGTCTTCACCTATGAGCTCGGACAGGGCGAACCGATCAAGGTCGAGTCACTGCCATTCGGGTCCGGGCTGACCTCGCAGGTCTTCGAGTCGCGACAGCCGATCCGTGTCGGCAGCCGCGACGATCAACTGCGTCTCGGCTCGATCGACGTCGGGCCAGAGACAGAGTCGTTCCTCGCGGTGCCGATCGTGGCCGGTGAGACCGCGGTCGGGGTCCTTGGCGTGGAAAGCCAAGCCCGTCACGCATTCACGCCGACGGATGAACGACTTCTGGCGACGCTCGCGGCGAGCCTCGGGACCGCCCTCGAGAACGCCCGGCTGTTCGATGAGACGAAGCGCCTGCTCGCCGAGACGGACCAGCGGGCAGCCGAGCTGGCGGTCATCAACACCGTCCAGGAAGGCCTTGCGGCCGAGCTCGACATGCAGGCCATGTACGACCTCGTCGGCGACAGGATCAACGAGATCTTCGAGGCGGATGCGGTCGACATCGCCATCCTCGACCGGGTCGACGGGCTGCTCCACTTCCCGTACACGATCGAACGCGGGGTTCGTCTGGACGATCCGCCGCGGCCGCCGAGCAGGTTCCGCCTTCACGCGTTGACGACCGGGGAGCCGGTCCTCATCGACGATGTCGAGCGTCAGACCTCGGAGTACGAGGGGCCGGCTGAGGTCGTCCTGGTCGGGGCTCCGGCCCGCTCCCTCGTCATCGTGCCACTCCTGGTCGGGGGCGTCGCCACCGGGTGCATCTCGCTGCAGAACATGGATCGGAATGCCGCATTCGGCGTCGACGATGTGAGGCTCCTTTCGACGATCGCCTCGAGCCTCAGCGTCGCCCTCGAGAACGCCCGTCTGTTCGACGAGACGAAGCGGCTTCTGGCTGAGACGGAGGAGCGGAACTCCGAGCTTGCGGTCGTCAACGAGATCGGCCAGGCGCTGGCGTCCCAGCTCGAGTTCGCCTCCATCGTCGAGGTCGTCGGCGAGCGCATCCGGGCGATCTTCGCCGGCGACGACATCGGGATCAGCCTCTTCGACGGGACGACCGGGATCCTCACGACGCCGTACGCGATCGACGGCGGGCAACGGTTCGACGCTCCGCCGCTCGCGCTGGGCGGGGGCCTGACCTCGGAGATCATCCGGACCCGCCGACCGCTCCGGCTCGGCAGCCAGGCCGAGCTCGATGCGCATGGCGCGATCTTCCTCGGTGGCATGCAGCACGAGTCGTGGCTCGGGGTCCCGATCATCGCCGGCGATACGGTCATCGGGGTCGTCAATCTCGAGCGGACCGAGCCGAACGGCTACGACGAGGCCGACGAGCGACTCCTCACGACCCTCGCCTCAAGCATGGGCGTCGCCCTCGAGAACGCCAGGTTGTTCGACGAGACGAAGCGGCTGCTCGCGGAGACCGACCAGCGCGCGGCCGAGCTCGCGGTCGTCAACACGGTCCAGCAGGGCCTCGTCGAGCAGCTCGAGATGCAGGCCATGTACGACCTCGTCGGCGACAAGATCCAGGAGATCTTCGACGCCCAGGTCGTCGACATCGGGATCCTCGATGCGGCCGATGGGCTCATCCACTACCCGTACTCGATCGAGCGTGGCGTCCGATTCCCCGACGAGCCGGTGCCGGTGGCGGGCTTCCGGAAGCACGCCATGGACACCGGTCAGCCGCTGCGGGTGGATGACGTCCTCCGCGAAGCCGCCCTCTATGGAGCCCGGACCGTCCCGCTCCAGGGCGAGCCATCGAAGTCGCTGGTGGTCGTTCCCCTGATGACCGGCAGCGTGGCCACGGGCAACATCTCGCTCCAGAACCTGGACCGCTACGCCGCCTTCAGTGACGCCGACGTCCGGCTGCTCTCGACGATCGCGTCGAGCCTGAGCGTCGCCCTCGAGAACGCCCGGCTGTTTGACGAGACGAAGCGGCTGCTCGCCGAGACCGACCAGCGTGCAGCAGAGCTGTCGGTCATCAACGCGGTCCAGGAGGGCCTTGTCGCCGAGATCGGGATGCAGGGCATGTACGACCTCGTCGGCGACAAGCTTCGCGAGGTCCTCCACGCGAGCTCGATCTTCATCGGCATCGTGGATGCGGTCTCGAACCTCATCGAGTTCCCGTATGAGATCGCGGAGGGTGAGCGGATCTCATCGGACCCGATCGAGCTGGGTCAGGGCCTGAGCTCGCAGGTCATCGCGTCGAAGCGGCCGCTTCGGCTCGGCAGACGATCCGATGCCGAAGCACAGGGTCTCATCGACAGCGGCGTGCAGAGTGAGTCGTGGCTCGGTGTGCCGATCGTGGCCGGGGACCGTGTCATCGGCCTCATCGCTCTCGAGAGCCTCCGTCGCGATGCCTTCAGCGACGGCGACGAGCGCGTCGTGTCGACGATCGCGGTCAGCCTCGGCACCGCTCTCGAGAACGCCCGACTGTTCGACGAGACGAAGCGCCTGCTCGCGGAGACCGACCAGCGGGCCGCCGAACTGTCGATCATCAACGCGGTCCAGGAGGGACTCGCCGCCGAGCTCGACATGCAGGCGATGTACGACCTCGTCGGCGAGAAGATCCGAGGCGTCTTCGGTGCCAGCTCGATCTTCATCGGCATCGTCGATGCCGCCGCCGGGATGATCGACTTTCCGTACGAGGTGGGGGAGGGGGTCCGGATCCGGACATCGGCGATCCCGATCGGTGACGGCCTGACGTCGCGAGTGCTCGAGTCCCGTCGCCCGCTGCGGGTCGCTTCCAGTGCGGAACAGGCCGGGCTCGGGGCGGTGATGGCCGGCCCGACCAGCGAGTCGTGGCTCGGCGTCCCGATCCCGGCCGGCGACCGGATCACCGGCGTGATCGGCGTGGAGAGCATGGAGCGGGATGCCTACTCGGCATCCGATGAGCGGGTCCTCGCGACGGTCGCCGCGAGCCTCGGCACGGCCCTCGAGAACGCCCGGCTGTTCGACGAGACCCGGCGCCTTCTGGCCGAGACCGACCAGCGGGCGGCCGAGCTGGCGATCATCAACGGCGTCCAGCAGGGCCTCGCCTCGAACGTCGAGATGCAGGCGATGTACGACCTCGTCGGCGACAAGATCCAGGAGATCTTCGACGCCCAGGTCGTCGACATCGGGATCATCGACCGATCCGAGGGGCGGATCAACTTCCCCTACACGATCGAGCGAGGCGTCCGGTTCCCCGACGAGCCGATGGACATCATCGGCTATCGGAAGCACGTCATCGAGACGCGTGAGCCGTTCGTCGTCAACGAGCGGAACGAGGAGCGCTCGGCGGCGATGGGCCAGCCGTTCGTCCATCAGGGTGAGCCGCCGCTCTCCGCCCTGTTCGCTCCGCTCGTCGTCGGGGGCGATGTGACCGGCGTCATCTCGCTCCAGAACCTCGACCGCGAGCACGCCTTCGACGATGCCGACGTCCGTCTCCTGACGACCCTTGCCGGAAGCCTGAGCGTGGCGCTCGAGAACGCCCGGCTCATCGATGAGACGCGCCGCTTGCTGGCGGAGACCGACCAGCGCGCCGCCGAGCTTGCGATCATCAACGGCGTCCAGGCCGGCCTGGCCGCGAACATCGAGATGCAGTCCATGTTCGACCTGGTGGGCGACAAGATCCAGGAGATCTTCGACGCCCAGGTCGTCGACATCGGGATCGTCGATCGGGCCGCGGCGTTGATCCGCTTCCCGTACACGATCGAGCGGGGCGTCCGCTTCCCCGATCAGCCGATCGAGATCATCGGGTTCCGCAAGCATGTGATCGAGACTGGCGAGACGGTCCGCATCGATGCAGACCTGCCCAGCCAGGCGGCCGCATATGGCCAGCCGGCGGTGATCCAGGGCGAGCTCGCGAAGTCGGCGTTGTTCGTCCCGCTCGTCGTCGGCGGCGCTGTGACCGGTGTCTTCCTCCTCGCGAACCTCGATCGCGAGTACGCGTTCAGCGACGCAGACGTCCGACTCGCGACGACGCTCGCCGGGAGCCTGAGCGTGGCGCTCGAGAACGCCCGCCTCATCGCGGAGACCCGGCGGCTGCTAGCCGAGACGGACGAACGGGCGCGCGAGCTCTCGATCATCAACGAGGTCCAGCAGGGCCTCGCCGAGCAGCTCGAGATCCAGGCGATGTCCGAGCTGGTCGGGGACAAGATCCGGGAGATCTTCGACGCCCAGGTCGTCGACATCGGGATCGTCGACCGGGCGGACGGGCTCATCCACTTCCCGTACACGATCGAGCGCGGGGTGCGCTTCCCGGACGTGCCGATGGCGGTCATCGGGTTCCGACAGTGGGTCCTCGAGCATGGCAAGACCCTGGCGATCGACGAGGACCTGGCAGGGCGTCGGGGCGAATTCGGCCAGCCGGAGGTCCGGGCGGGCGAGGCCGCCCGCTCGGGCATCTGGGTCCCGCTCGCCATCGGTGGCGAGACGGGCGGCGTCGTATCGGTCCAGAACCTCGACCAGGAGCACGCCTTCAGCGACCGGGACCAGGGACTCCTCGAGACCCTCGCGGCGAGCTTGAGCGTGGCTCTCCAGAACGCCCGCCTCCTCGACGAGACGCGCCAGCGGGCTGCCGAGCTCGGCGTCGTCAACACGGTCGGGCAGGCGATCGCGACCCAGCTCGACCTCGATGCCCTGATCAAGCGACTCGGCGACGAGATGCGCGAGGTCTTCGACGCCGACCTCGTCTACGTCGCGATGGTCGACCGGGCCGCCGGCGCGATCGAGTTCCCGTACTACAACGAAGGTGGGGTGGACGTGTCGCAGGAGCCGATGGCGCTGGGCGAAGGCCTGACCTCGCGGATCCTCGAGACGAAGGAGACCTTGCTCCTGAACCGGGCCGAGCAGTTCGACGAATACCTCCCGGTCGGGACACCCTCGGCGTCGTTCCTCGGTGTGCCGATCCTCGCCGGCAGCGAGGCCATCGGCGTCGTGAGCGTCCAGAGCACGACCGAGGCCGGTCGGTTCGGCGATGCGGAGGCGCGTCTGCTGGCCACGCTGGCCGCGAACGTCGGTGTCGCCATCCAGAACGCCACCCTCTACCGCGACAGCCAACGCCGGGCGAACGAGATGTCCGTCCTGGCCGAGCTCGGCCGGGACGTCTCTGCGACGCTCGACCTCGACGGCGTCCTGACGCGCATCACCGAGCGGGCCCACGACCATCTTGAGGCCGGCACGACCGCGGTCTACCTGGCTCAGCCGGACGGCCGGACGTTCCAGGCCGTCACGGTCCTCGGCGAGAACGCCGCGGAGGTGGCCGCCGACCCGGTCATCCGGGGCGAGGGGATGATCGGCGAGCTGGCCGCTCGCGGCGCGGCCGACATGATCAACGACACGACCCAGGATCCCCGAGCGGTCCCGATCGCAGGCGTCGAGCAGGACGAGCCCGAGCGGCTCATGGCGACGCCGCTCCTCGCGGGCGACCGGGTCATCGGGATGATGGCCGTCTGGCGGTCGATCCCCAGCACGATGTTCACGACGATCGATCTGGACTTCATGACCGGCCTGTCGCAGCAGGCGGCCGCGGCGATCGAGAACGCCCGGCTGTTCGCCGATGCCCAGGAGGCGCAGGCCGAGGCCGAAGCGGCGAACCAGGCGAAGAGCACCTTCCTGGCCGCGATGAGCCACGAGATCCGGACGCCGATGAACGCGGTCATCGGGATGAGCGGCCTGCTGCTCGACACGCCCCTGAACGAGGAGCAGCGTGACTACGCCGACACGATCCGGACGTCCGGTGACGCCCTCCTGACGATCATCAACGACATCCTCGACTTCTCGAAGATCGAGGCCGGCAAGGTCGAGCTGGCATCGGAGCCATTCGAGCTCCGGCGGGTCATCGAGGGCGCCCTCGACGTCATCGCCCCGGCCGCGGCGGCGAAGGGCATCGAGCTCGCCTACACCACGTCCGAGACGCTGCCGGCCGGGCTCGTCGGCGACCCCGGCCGACTCCGCCAGATCGTCCTGAACCTGCTCTCGAACGCGGTGAAGTTCACCGATGCCGGTGAGGTCGTCATGTCGGTCGACGGTCGTCGCGTCGCCGGCTCGGCCTGGCAGCTCACGGTCGAGGTCCGCGACACCGGGATCGGCATCACCGAGGACCAGATGAGCCGGCTGTTCCAGAGCTTCAGCCAGGCCGATGCCAGCATCTCGCGCCGGTTCGGCGGGACCGGCCTGGGCCTGGCGATCAGCCGCCGGATCGCCGAGCTCATGGGCGGCGAGCTGACCGCGACGAGCGAGGGCATCCCGGGGCGAGGATCGACGTTCCGGCTCGTGGCCCGCCTCCCTGAGGCCGCCGAGTTCGGTGGCCGATCGATGCCCGCGATCGTGCCCGTCGAGCTTGCCGGGCGTCGCGCCCTGGTCGTCGACGACAACGCGACGAACCGCCGGATCCTGGCGGCCCAGCTGCATCGCTGGGGCATGGACCTGCGGGACACGGGCTCGCCGCGCGAGGCCCTCGGCTGGATCCGCGGCGGCGACCGCTACGACGTCGGCATCCTCGACCAGCGGATGCCGGAGATGGACGGGATCGACCTCGCCGAGGCGATCCGTCGGGACCCGCACGGTGGCTCGCTGCCGCTGATCGTCAGCTCGTCCGTCGGGGCGCTCGACCGGGCCAGCGACGCGGTCGACGCGTTCCTCACCAAGCCGGTCAAGCCGTCGTCGCTCCACGACGCCCTCATGACCGCCCTCGGCACACGGTCCCAGGCCGTCCCGGCGAGGGCTCCCGAGACGTCGGCCCTCGACGCGACCCTCGGCCAGCGCCATCCGCTGCGGATCCTGCTCGCGGAGGACAACGCCGTGAACCAGAAGCTCGCCCTCCGGATCCTCGAGAAGCTCGGCTACGCCGCCGACGTCGCCGGCGACGGCCTGGCCGCGATCGCGGCGCTCGAGGCCGCCCGCTACGACCTGGTCCTGATGGATGTCCAGATGCCCGAGCTCGACGGCCTCGAGGCGACCCGTCGGATCCGGGCCCGCTGGGGCTCCGACGGGCCGCGGATCGTGGCGATGACAGCCAACGCGATGGCCGAGGATCGGGAAGCCTGCCTCGCGGCCGGGATGGACGACTATCTTTCGAAGCCGATCCGTGTCGCGGAGCTCACGGCGGCGCTGTCGCAGTCGCCGAGCGTGACGATGGCGGAGACGATCGAGGGAGGCACGGGATGAGCGACCCGATCGACGACACGGCATTCGGGCAGACGCTCGAGATGGTCGGCGGCGACCTGGCCTTCCTGACCGACCTTGTGTCGGAGTACCGGACCGATGGCGCGGCTCGGATCGACGACATGCGGACCGCCCTGGCGGATGGCCGGACGGAGGATCTTCGACGTGCCGCTCACACCCTCAAGGGCAGCAGTGCGTCACTCGGGGCGGCCGGGTTGGCAGAGGAGTGCCGGATCGTCGAGATGGAGGCCCGTGACGGCCGGACCGATGGGGTCGGGCCGCGGATCGACGAGATCGCGGTCACGTTCGAGGCGGTCGTCGCGGCGCTCGAGCAGCGGGTCGGGGCAGGCGGATGACCCAGGCCGCTACCACGGGTCGGATCCTCGTCGTCGACGACAACCCCGTCGACCGGGCGCTGCTGGTCCGGTTCCTCGAGGGCGAGGGCCATTCGACCATCGAGGCCGACAGCGGCGAGCGGGCCCTCGAGCTGCTGCACGACGGCGCCGCGTCGGCCGACGTCGTCGTCCTCGACCTCCTGATGCCCGGGATGGATGGTTTCGCGACGCTTGAAGCGATCAAGACCGACTCGACCCTGACCCACCTGCCCGTCATCGTCATCAGCGGCCTCGACGAATTCGACACGGTCGTCCGGTGCATCGAGATGGGCGCTGCGGACTACCTCCTGCGACCGTTCAAGCCGGCTCTCCTGCGAGCCCGGATCAACGCCTCGCTCGGAGCCAAGCGGCTGCACGACCTCGAGCGCCAGCACCTCGAGCGCCAGACCGCGATGGGCGAGCTGCTCAAGCTCATCAGCCGCTCGGCCTTCGACCTTCAGACCGTCCTCGACACCGTGGCCGAGCAGGCCGCCCATCTGTGCCGGGCCGAGCTGGCGTTCATGTACCTGGCCGGCGAGGGTGGCGATTACGAGCTCGTCGCGACGGTCTCCGGGTCCGTCGAGCACGCCGCCTGGGAGCGCGAGCACCCGGAGCGCGCGGGCCGAGGCTCCGTGGCCGGGCGGGTGATCCTGACCGACGAGATCGTCAAGGTCGATGACATCCAGAACGACCCCGAGTACACCCTCGCGATGGGCCTGGCCGGGGGCTACCGCTCGCTCCTCGGCGTCCCGATCCGGCGGGACGGAGCACTCGTCGGGATCATCGTCATGGGTCGGATGGTCGTCCGGCCGTTCGACGAGTCGGAGACGGCGCTCGTCGCGACGTTCGCCGAGCAGGCGGCGATCGCGATCGAGAACGCCCGGCTGGTCGAGACGATCGACCGCCAGCGGACCGAGCTCTCGCGGTTCGTCTCGCCGCAGATCGCCGCCCTCGTCTCGACCGACGAGGGCGAGGCGTTGCTGGCCGGCCATCGCCGCCAGGTGACGGCGGTCTTCTGCGACCTTCGGGGCTTCACGGCATTCAGCGAGACCGCCGAGCCGGAGGAGCTGCTCGGCGTCCTGCGGGCTTATCACAGCGCGATGGGCACGCTGATCGAGGCCCACGGCGGCACCCTCGAGCACTTCGCCGGCGATGGCATCCTCGTCTGGTTCAACGACCCGGTCGAGCAGGCCGACCACGCCGAGCGCGCCGTGGCGATGGCGATCGCGATGCGCGAGCGCTTCGCCGATCTCGAGGTCGGCTGGGGCAAGCTGGGCTATGAGCTCGGTCTCGGGGTCGGCATCGCGACCGGCTACGCGACCCTCGGCCGGATCGGCTACGAGGGCCGCTACGACTACGCCGCGATCGGCAACGCGGTGATCCTTGCCTCGCGCCTCAGCACCGCTGCGACGGCCGGCCAGATCCTGCTGAGCCAGCGGACCTACGCCGCGGTCGAGGCGACCGTCAGCGCGCAGTCCGTCGGCGAGCTGACGCTCAAGGGCATGTCCCGGCCCATCCCGGCCTTCGACGTCCTCCGGCCTACCGCCTGACCCGATGGCGGCGCCGGACCGTTCCGGGCGACCCGAGCCGGACGGGGACGCGGCGCGCCGCGACATCGACCGACAGTCGGCGATGGCCGCGATCCTCGCCCTCATCGGCGACCCGGAGGCCGATCTCCCGACGGTCCTCGACGAGATCATCGCCGCCGCCGCCCGGTTGTGCGACGCGGACTTCGGGACGATCTACTTCTGGGACGGCGACGCCGTCCGGATCGCGGCGTCGACCGGTCGGGGCCTCGAGGCGGTCAAGGCCTACGAGCGCGAGCACCCGGACCGCCCGGGCCGCCACAGCATCACCGGCCGGGTCCTCATGACCGGCGCGACCCAGCAGATCGTGGACGTCCTGGCGGATCCGGAGTACGACATGCCGGTCGCCCGGCAGCTTGTCGAGTTCCGGTCCTTGATCGGCGTCCCGATCATGCGGGAGGGCAGCATCGCCGGTGTCCTGAACCTCGGACGCGCGACCGTCCGGCCGTTCGCCGACGACGAGATCCTGCTCGTCGCGACCTTCGCCGGCCAGGTCGCCGTCGCGATCCAGATCGCCCGGCTCATGGAGGAGCAGCTGGCCCGCCAGTCCGCCACGACCGAGGCCCTTCGGATCATCGGTCGATCCGATCTCGGACTCGACGCCGTCCTGAAGGCCATCGTCGAGAGCGCCGTCCACCTCTGTCACGCTGACTTCGGCGTGATCTACCTGCGGGACGGCGACGTCTATCGGGCGGCCGCCGGCGCCGGCGCCAGGGGCGAGACCCTGGCCGCCTACGAACGCGATCACCCCGACCACCCGGGGCGGCACAGCGTCGTGGGTCGGGTGCTGCTGTCCCGCGCGGTCGTCCAGATCGACGACGTCCTCGAGGATCCCGAATACGACCAGCCCTACCCCAGCCAGACGCTCGGACTGCGCACGATCATGGGCATCCCGATCGTCGCCGACGATGAGCTGATCGGCGTCTACAACATGGGCAGGCCCGAGGTCGCCCCGTTCAGCGAGTCGGAGATCGCGCTTGTCGCGACCTTCGCGGAGGGCATCGCCATCGCCATCGAGAATGCCCGACTGCTGGAGACGATCGACCGCCAACGCGGCGAGCTGGCGCGGTACATCTCAGGCCCGGTCGCCGAGCTGATCACGAGCCCCGAGGGCGAGCGACTCCTCGATGGACACCGCCGCCGGATCACCGCCGTGTTCTGCGACCTGCGAGGGTTCACGACGTTCGCCGAGACCGTCGAGCCCGAAGAGGTCCTCGGCGTCCTGCGGGACTACCACGCGGCGCTCGGGTCGCTCGTCGTCGAGCACGGCGGGACCCTCGAGCACTTTGCCGGCGACGGGGTCATGGTCTTCTTCAATGACCCGATCCCCCAGGAGGATCATGAGCTGCGGGCGGTGGGGATGGCCGTGGCGATGCGGCGACGCGTCGCCGACCTCGCGACAGGCTGGCACCGTCGCGGCTATGACCTCGACTTCGGGGTCGGGATCGTCGCCGGATATGCGACCCTCGGCCGGATCGGGTTCGAGGGCCGCTACGACTACGGCGCGATCGGGAACGCCGTGATCCTCGCCTCACGCCTCAGCTCGGAGGCGAAGCCAGGACAGATCCTGCTCGACCAGCGGACCTACGCGGCCGTCGAAGACCGCGTCGAGGCCGAGCCGGTCGGCGAGCTGCATCTCAAGGGCGTGACGAGACCCGTCAGCGCCTACGACGTCGTGAGGCTGAAGAGCCCGATCCCGACGGACCACGTCCCCGATCCGGCCGGCTGACCCCGAGTGACCGACAGCCCGGTCTTCCGTCGGGACGAGCTGCTCGGCGGGCTCCCGGCTCGGCGTGCCGGCACGCTCGTCTTCGCCATCGAGGCGCGGACGGCGCGGCTGGTCGATCGATCCCGCCGAGCGCTCGCCACGTTCGAGACCGAGCGATCCGCCGCGGATCATCGAGCAGGCGTTCCTTCGGGCACTCGGCGGCGCTCGCGACCTCCCGATCACGATCACCGTCCAGGACCTCGAGCGCTACGCTCCGAGCTGGGCCTCGCTCGTCCCCGACGAACCGGCGCTGCGTGCCGCGGTGGCGCGTCGACTGGCGGAGAAGTACCCCCTGGCGCGTGGCCGGATCCCCCGCATCCGAGCTGCCCTGGGTCTCGACGATCCGGCCGTCGCCCAGGCGTTCGAACGGGCTGTCGGAGCGCCCCTCGGGTCGATCGAGCCGGATCGCATCGACGCCACGGAACGGCTCCGCTGGATCCGGTCCGGCACGGCTCGGCGCCTCGAGGAGCTGCCGCCGTTCTGGATGGCCTTCGCCCTCGCCCTGACGGAGACGATCGCCGAGGGCATCCTTGCCATCCCCGTCGCGGTCGCGGGGATCGGCCCGCTCGCCGGCATCGCCCTGCTCGTCGTCCTCGGCCTCGTCAACGTCGTGACGCTCGCGGCGCTCGTCGAGGCGATCACGAGGACAGGCCAGATGCGCTACGGCGAGACGTACTTCGGCCGGCTGGTCCGCGAGTATCTCGGGTCGACCGGAGCGGTCGCCTTCTCGACGGCCCTGTTCCTGTTCAACGTCATCTGCGTGCTCGTGTATCTGCTGGGGTTCGCGTCGGTCCTCGGTGATGCCACCGGCGTCGGGCTCGCCTGGTGGGTCGCGCTGCTCTTCGCGATCAACGTCGTCGTCATCCGGCGCGACAGCCTCGACGCCACGGTCGCCTCGGCCCTCGTCATCGGCGCGGTGAACATCCTGCTCATCATCGCGATCTGTGGCCTCGGCCTGGCGCACCTGGACGCGGACAACTTCGGGGCGCCCGACTTCGGTGGCGGCCTGGTCGTGCAGGCGGGTCTGCTTCAGCTCGTGTTCGGGGTCATCCTCGTCGCCTACTTCGGCCATACCTCCGCCGGTAATGCCGCGAAGCTCATCCTCCGCGACGACATGACCGGACGGGCCCTGCTGGGCGGGAACGTCGCGGCCATGGTCACGGTCATCGGCCTGTATGCACTCGGCGTCCTGGCGATCAACGGGGCCGTCGCCCCCGAGGCGCTCATCGGCGATACGGGCACGTCGCTCTCGCCGCTCGCCGATGTCGCCGGGCCAGCGGTCCTGGTGCTCGGCTCGATCTACGTCACCCTGGCGCTCGGCATCGGATCGATCTACGCGTCCCTGGGCCTGACGAACCAGGTCCGCGAGTGGCTGCCGACGTCGGTCGGCGACCGGACCGGCCTCCCCCGGGCGGCGGCGTCCCTGGTCGTTCGGCCGGGCGGCCGGATGGCCGTCTCGCTCCTCCCGGTCGCGGCGGCATTCGTCATCCTCGAGGCGCTCATCGTCGCCGGCTCGGCGGACTTCACCGCCCCCCTCGCGCTCATCGGGACGCTGGCGATCCCGCTCCTCGGCGGCGTATTCCCGATGTTGCTGCTGGCCGCGGCGCGGCAGCGCGGCGAGTTCGTCCCTCGCCCGGTCATCGGCTTCATCGGTGCGCCTGCGGTCGTCGTCGGCGTGTCGGTCCTGTACATCGCCGCGATCGCGCTCCACGGTCTGGTCATCTGGCAGGAGCCGATCGATCGCGGCCTCGCGATCCTCGTCGCGCTCGGCGTCGCGGCCCTCGCCGTGCGGGCGACCCGACGCGGCTCGTTCAGACCGCGAGCGGCTGTCCAGATCAGGGTGACCGGCGACGGGACCGGCAACGCGGTCCTGGAGGCGGCCGATGCCGGCCGTCCGATGTCGATCGCCGTGGAGCATGCCGGGAGCGCCCCGACGGAGCGCGTGCCCGGGGCCGAGATCATCCTCGGCGACGCGGGGAGGCTCGGTCCCATCCGGCTCCACCTGCCGGACCGGGTCAGCGACTCGCTGCGGGTGTGGGTCCACCGCGTCGATGCGGCCGATGATTCGGTCGTCTGGCCGATGGAGATCCAGCTGGATGCGGCCGCCGGCGGGCCGGCCGTGAACCTCGATGGGGACGGCGTCGCCGACATCGAGCCGGGCCGCGACCGGCTGACGATCGACCTTGTACCATCGGCCGTCCCATGACCGACCGCTTCTATCTCACCACGGCCATCGCGTACGCGAACAGCAAGCCCGGGATCCACACCCTGTACGAGGTGATCGGGACGGACGTGATCGCGCGCTGGCACCGGATGTGCGGTCGCGAGACGCGATTCCTCACCGGCACCGACGAGCACTCGATCAACATCGCCCAGAGTGCCGTCGACGAGGGTCGATCGCCGCAAGCCTTCGTCGACGAGAAGGTGGCGTTCTTCCGGGCGGCCGAGGACGCCCTGCTCATCGCCCCCGACCGGTTCATCCGGACGACCGATCCCGACCACGTCCGGTCGGCCCAGGAGATGGTCCGTCGGGCCTACGCCAACGGCGACATCTACCTCGGCACGTACGAGGGCTGGTACTGCCCCAACGAGGGCTTCCGGACGGCCTCCGAGGTCCTCGAGACGGCCCGCGGGACGATCTGCCCGAACCACCCGGACGTCCCGCTCCAGTGGCTGACCGAACGGAACTGGTTCTTCAGGCTGTCGGCCTACCAGGAACGTCTCGAGCGCCACTTCGCCGAGCATCCGGACTTCGTCCAGCCGGACTACCGCCGCAACGAGATGCTCGGGTTCATCCGCGGTGGCCTGGAGGACTTCTCGATCAGCCGCGAGCGGACGCCGGGCCGCTGGGGCATCCCGTTCCCGATCGCCGAGGACGGGACCTCGGCGTTGATGGAGGACGGCCGCTGGGACCCCGAGGCCGGGGTCATCTACGTCTGGTACGACGCCCTGATCAACTACATCACCGGGGCCGGATTCCCCGACGACATGGACTCGTTCGCCCGCTGGTGGCCGGCCGACCTCCATGTGATCGGCAAGGACATCGCCCGGTTCCACACGATCTACTGGCCGGCGATGCTCTGGAGCGCCGGGCTCGAGGCGCCGCGAAAGGTCTGGGTCCATGGCTTCCTGCTCCTGGCAGGAGGCGAGCGGATGAGCAAGAGCCGCGGCAACATCTTCGACCCGACCGACTTCGTCACGGCCTTCGGGTCCGACGGGGCGCGCTACGTCGCGCTCCGCGAGGTCGCCTTCGACCGCGACACGGAGGTCAGCTGGGACGGCTTCGTCCGGCGCTACAACGCCGACCTGGCGAACGACTTCGGCAACCTCGTGAACCGGACCGTCTCGATGACCGGCCGGTACCTCGGCGGCGAGCGGCCGGACCCGCAGCCGGCCGGCGCGAGCCCGCTCGGCGCCGCATGGCCGGCGGTCCTCGAGTCGGTCGTGGCGATGATCGAGGGCTGCCTCCTCCACGAGGCCCTGGCGGCCCTGTGGGGGTTCGTCGGCCGGGCGAACAAGCTCGTCGACTCCGAGCAGCCGTGGGTCCTGGCGAAGGCCGCCACGGCCGGCGACCCCGACGCGGCGGTCCGCCTGCGAGCCGTCCTGGGTGACCTCGTCGAGGCCTGCCGGCTCGTCGGGCTGGCCGCCGCACCGTTCATGCCGGGCGCCGCGCCGCGGGTCCTCGCCCAGCTCGGCTATCCCTATCCCTGGGCCGCCGACGGGGCCGGCGGGCCGGCCCTCCTCGACGAGCTCGGATGGGCCGCGGCCGCCGACCGGACCGGCACGATCGCCACCCCCGAGCCGCTCTTCCCGCGCCTCGAGGTCGAAGCGGCGGCCGACTGACGATCGTGCGGCTGGTCGACTCGCACTGCCACCTCAACGCCGATCGGTTCGCCGGTGACGACGAGCTCGTCGCCGGCGCGGCGCGGCTCGGCGGTGTCGAGCGGATCCTCGTCCCCGGCTGGAACGTCGCGTCGTCCGAGCGCGCGCTCGAGCTCGTCGGTCGACTGCCCTGGCTCGACCCCGCCGTCGGCGTCCATCCGCACGACGCCGCGAAGGTCGAGGCCGCAGGCTGGGACCGGATCGTCGAGCTTGCGGCGGACCCGCGGGTCGTGGCGATCGGCGAGACCGGCCTCGACTACGACCGGGTCTTCAGCCCGATCGAGGATCAGCTCGCGAACCTCCGCCGGAACCTCGTCCTGGCGCGCGATAGTGGCCGGCCGGCGATCCTCCACTGTCGCTCGCGGGCCGGGGCACGCGATGCCCAGGACGCCCTCCTAGCGGAGGTCCGGGCCCTCGCCCCGACGCCCCGGGTCGTCATCCACTCGTTCTCGGGGCCGCTGGACTACGCCGCGGCGATGCTGGAGCTCGGCGCCGTCATCAGCTTCAGCGGGCTCGTGTTCCGGGCGGGGGAGGAGGCGTCGGCGGACGTCGCTCGGCTCGTGCCCTCCGATCGGGTCCTCGTCGAGACCGACGCGCCGTTCCTCTCGCCGCCCGGCGCGCCGCGCTCGCGCAACGAGCCGGTGTGGGTCGGGATCACCGCCGCCTGGCTCGCCGAGCGCCGCGGCGACGACCCCGAGGCGCTCGGCGTCGGCCTGATCGAGACGTACGCGCGGACCTTCCGACCTCGCCACACCGACTCGACGGCGAGCGTCGAACGGGCATGACCACCCTGATCGCCCGCCTGTCCGCCGCTGCCCTGGTGACGATCCTGCTCGTCGGCTGCGGCCAGACCGTCAGCCCGGCCCCGTCGGCGCCGGCGATCGGCTCGTCGAGCCCGTCTGCTGGCGCTGCCAGCCCCGGCGCTGCCAGCCCCGGCGCGGCCAGCCCCGGCGCCTCCGACTGCCCGATCGCCGCGACCGACGGCCCGCTGCCCTCCGACCGGCTGGTCAGCGTCGCGGTCCGCGACGCCCTCGCCGGCGACGCCGTGATCTTCTCGTTCGCCCGGCCGGGTGCGTTCGTCGGCCCGAACAGGCCGACCGGCCATCTCGAGGAGGCCACTCCGCCGTTCACCTTCGATCCCAGCGGTGAGCCGCTGACGATCGGCGGCCAGCGGTTCATCCGGGTGCGGTTCGAGGGCCAGACCCTGGCCGATGACGCGGGTGCTGCGGTCTACACCGGCGATCGCCGGATCCCGATCGGCCGGGTCGCCGCCGAGGTCGTGAACGAGGGCGCCTATGAGGGCGTCTCGAGCTGGCTGATCGGCTTCGATCCCGCCGCCTGCGTCAGCCTCGACACCGATCCGTCGGGGCTCGACGTCGCGGTGATCATCGCCCTGCCGCAGGCGCCGTCGTCCTGAACAACGTCGTCGAGGGGATCGGTCAGCCGACCGACCGCTTGATCGATGGCGGGCTGACCCGATCCGGACCGGCTATGGCGTGATCACGAATCGGCCCTCCGCGAAGAGGACACCGTCGCTCGAGACGATGCGCATGACATACGAGCCTGCCCGTGCGTCGTGGCCATACGAGCCGCGCATCGAGTACTCGTCGGAGGGCTCGTCGATGACTGACTGGACGACCACCGGTCCTGACGGGTCGAGCCGGGTGAGCGTCATCGTCGGAAGGACGACATCGGGCTCCGTGGGATCACCGGGTCGCGCCAGGGTCGCCACCCAGAAGATGCGGTCTTCGCCAGCCAGGTCCGGTAGCGAGATCACCGACGATGCGCCCGACACAGCCTGGGCCCCGCATCGTTCCTCGGCGCGACTCGCGTTCTGCCACACGAGCGCCGTCCCGAAGGCGATCGTGCCGGGCTGAACCAGCATGTAGCCGGGTGGAGCGGTGGGTGAGCCCGGCCTGTCGGGCTCGCAGGCGACCAGCGGAAACTCGGGGCGGCCTGCCGTCGGCGCGGTTC
This sequence comes from uncultured Chloroflexia bacterium, assembly GCA_963729175.1. Classification (GTDB taxonomy): domain Bacteria; phylum Chloroflexota; class Limnocylindria; order Limnocylindrales; family CSP1-4; genus CAVSMY01. Next base: position 266,235 of record CAVSMY010000012.1, read on the forward strand.
CGACACAGGCGCACAGGATCACCGGCATCACGACAAGCAGCGCGAGTCGAAGCATGGTCGAGTCCCCACCGCACCGCCCCGAAACGACGGCCTCGTGCTGAGACGCGCTGAACCTCCGCTCGTTGCGTTCACGTCGCGGACTTGACAATGAAGGGCGCGTTCCCCTACGGTATTAGCACTCTCATATCGAGAGTGCTAAGCGAGCCTGCGAGGGCCGCGGAACGCCCGATCCGGCGCCGCGTCCGCCCTCGCTCCCGCCAATGCACTGTCCATCGACCGGCCGGCGCCGGGACCCTGACGGTTTCGTGCGCCAGGCCACCAGTCCACGTGGACGGCCGGTCCGGCCGTCACAGGAGGGATCGCACCTTGGCGACTGCCACCGCGTCCTCGACGAAGCTCCGCCCGCTGGGCGATCGCGTCGTCATCAAGCCGACCGCCCGCGAGGAGATGACCAAGAGCGGCATCGTCCTCCCGGATACGGCCAAGGAGAAGCCCCAGGAGGGCAAGGTCCTGTCCGTCGGCCCGGGCCGCACGCTCGACGACGGCAAGCGCGAGGCGATCGACGTGAAGGCGGGCCAGAAGGTCCTCTTCGCGAAGTACGCCGGCACCGAGTTCAAGATCGACGACGAGGAGCTCCTCATCGTCAGCCAGAAGGACATCCTCGCGATCGTCGAGGACTGAGTGCTCCGGCCGAAGCGCTCTGTCGAGCGTGGTCGGTCATCGGCGAGCACGCCGCGACCCAGCGCAGAGGGTGACAGCACCCGACGAGCCCTGAGGAGGGATACGTACCTTGGCTAAGCAGCTCATCTTCGACGAGACGGCTCGTCGATCGCTCAAGCGCGGTATCGACCGCCTTGCCGACGCCGTCCGCGTCACCATCGGCCCCAAGGGCCGCAACGTCGTCCTCGACAAGAAGTTCGGATCGCCGACGATCACGAACGATGGCGTCACGATCGCCCGGGACATCGAGCTCGAGGACCCCTTCGAGAATATGGGCGCGCAGCTCCTCAAGGAGGTCGCGACCAAGACCGACGACGTCGCCGGTGACGGCACCACGACCGCGGTCGTCCTCGGCCAGGCGATGGTCAACGAGGGCCTCCGTGTCGTGACCGCCGGGGCGAACCCGATGGTCGTCAAGCGGGGCATCGAGCGGGCCGTCGAGGCGGTCGTCGAGGAGATCAAGAAGCAGTCGAGGCCGGTCAACGACCGCGCCCAGATCTCGGCCGTCGCGGCGATCTCCGCGGCCGATCCCGAGGTCGGCGAGATCATCGCCGAGGTGATGGACAAGGTCGGCAAGGACGGCGTCATCACCGTCGAGGAGGGCCAGAGCCTCGGCCTCGAGAAGGAATACACCGAGGGGATGCAGTTCGACCGAGGCTACATCTCGGCCTACTTCGTCACCAACCCCGATCGGATGGAGGCCGTCCTCGACGACGCCCGCATCCTCATCACCGACAAGAAGATCTCGAGCGTCCAGGACATGCTGCCGGCCCTCGAGAAGGTCGTCCAGATCGGCCGGCCGATCCTCATCATCGCCGAGGACATCGACGGTGAGGCCCTCGCGACCCTCGTCGTGAACAAGCTCAAGGGGACGATCTCGGTCCTGGCCGTGAAGGCCCCGGGCTTCGGCGATCGCCGCAAGGAGATGCTCCGCGACATCGCCATCCTGAGCGGTGGCACGGTCATCAGCGAGGAGATCGGGCGCAAGCTCGACTCGGTCACCCTTGAGGATCTCGGCCAGGCTCGCCGCATCGTCGCGACGAAGGACGACACCACGATCGTCGACGGCGCCGGGACTCCGGAGCAGATCAAGGCCCGGATGACCCAGATCAAGGCCCAGATCGAGGAGACGACCTCGGACTACGACCGCGAGAAGCTCCAGGAGCGCCTCGCCAAGCTGTCCGGCGGCGTCGCCGTGATCAAGGTCGGCGCGGCCACCGAGGTCGAGCTGAAGGAGAAGAAGCACCGCATCGAGGATGCCCTCTCGACGACCCGCGCGGCCGTCGAGGAGGGGATCGTCGCCGGCGGCGGCACGACCCTCCTGCAGGCCATCCCGGTCCTCGACAAGGTCAAGCTCGAGGGTGATGAGCAGGTCGGCGTCGACATCGTCCGCAAGGCCCTGGAGGCCCCGGCCCGCCAGATCGCCGAGAACGCCGGCGCTCCCGGCGAGGTCGTCGTCGAGAAGGTCAAGGGCCTGAAGAAGGGCACCGGCTTCGATGCCCTCAAGGGTGAGTACGACGACCTGTTCAAGCGTGGCATCGTCGATGCCGCGAAGGTCACTCGCTCGGCCCTCCAGAACGCCGCGTCGATCGCGGCGATGGTCCTGACGACGGAGACGCTCATCACGGACCTGCCGGAGAAGAAGGAGTCGATGGCTGCCGGTGGTCATGGCCACGGCGGCGACATGGACTTCTAGGTCCCGCGCGACCACATCGAGGCCCGGGCCGAGCGATCGGCCCGGGTCTCATGCTGTCCGGGACCGCGTCGGCGCCGGCCCGGGTGCTGCTCGGGCTTCGGCGGCCCCGTCTTCGCGGGTCCGTCCGGGCTTCGCGCTCGGGGGTGCGTGCCCTGCGCTGCGGCTCGGCCCGCGCCAGGCGATCGGCCCGGGCCAGGCGATCGGCCCGCGCCAGCGATGCGGTGGCCGGCCCAGGTCCTCGTCCCGTCGCGCTCGTCCTCGAGAACCGCGGCGGGCCCGAGCCAGCCGAGATTTCACGATCAGTGAACACGTTCCGGCCACCTGACTGCCTTGCGGCCTGACGGCATCGTCGTGGGGTGGCTCGGCGCACAAGAGCGGTCCGGTCCGAGCGTGCCATCGGGCAACGGGTGCCGTCGGCTGGCCACGATCGATCCGAAGCCCAGCGGACAACCCCATCGTGTTCACCGATCGTGGAAACGCGCTGGTCTCCTGACGGCGCGAGGAAACGTGGCGGCCGAGGGCGGTCCCGGCCTTGTGTTGCCCCGCACCCGGAGCGCGGCCACCGGGCGGCGCCCTCGGAGTTACGCGTGCTCCGCGTGCTCCGCCGCCGGCTGCAGCCACGGGCCCCGAGTCGAAGGGGTCGTGCTCGTCTCATATTCATTTCTGGGTCAGGAGGCACCCTCGGGCCCTGGATTCATGGCGACCGACCCGGCATCGAACTTCCTTGTCGAAAGCCCTGCACGCCAGGTGTGCGTCGTTGCCCCGAAGGTGGACGTCGTGACGCCAGCGGCGACTGCCCCCGGTTCTTCGACCTCGCCATGTGCCAAGCATGAACATGGCGTGATCACGCCCCGGATGAGCGGCCTCACCGTGAGCTGATCACGGTCCGGCCCGGCCCGATCCGCGCCGACAGGCAGGACTGGCTCAGCGCCAGCCGAGCTCCGGGGCGACATCTCGCAGGATGCTCTCGATGACGTGAGCGTTGTAGTCGACGCCGAGCTGGTTGGGCACGGTGAGCAGCAGCGTGTCGGCCGCCGCGATGGCCGTGTCGGTGGCGAGCTGGCGGACCAGCTCGTCCGGCTCGGCGGCATAGGTCCGGCCGAAGACGGCCCGGGTCTGCTCGTCCAGATAGCCGATCGAGTCGGCGTCGCCCGCCTCACCGCCGAAGTAAGCTCGATCGCGCTCGTCGACGAGCGGGAAGATGCTCCGGCTGACCGACACCCGTGGATCATGCTGATGGCCGGCCTCGCGCCACGCCTCCCGGAATGCCTCGATCTGCTCGGTCTGTTGGACGTGCAGCGGCTGGCCGCTCTCGTCGAACTTCAGGGTCGAGCTCATCAGGTTCATCCCGAGCCGTCCCGCCCACGCCGCGGTCGCGTTCGAGCCGGCGCCCCACCAGATCCGCTCCCGCAGCCCCGGAGAGTGGGGCTCCAGCCGGAGGAGCCCGGGCGGGTTGGGGAACATCGGCCGAGGGTTCGGTCGGGCGAACCCTTGACCGCTGAGCAGCTCGAGGAACGCCTCGGTGTGGCGTCGGGCCATGTCGGCGTCGGTCTCACCCTCGGCTGGGGCATAGCCGAAGTAGCGGAACCCGTCGATGACCTGCTCCGGCGATCCTCGGCTGATGCCCAGCTGGAGCCGGCCACCGGCGATCAGGTCCGCCGCCCCAGCGTCCTCGGCCATGTAGAACGGGTTCTCATAGCGCATGTCGACGACGGCCGTGCCGATCTCGACCCGGCTCGTCCGTGCGCCGATGGCCGCGAGGAGCGGGAACGGCGACCCGAGCTGGCTCGCGAAATGGTGGACCCGGACGTATGCGCCATCGGCGCCGAGCTCTTCGGCGGCGACGGCCAGCTCGATCGTCTGGAGCAGCGCATCGGAGGCCGATCGGACCTGCGAGTGCGGCGAGGCCGACCAGTGGCCGAATGAGAGGAACCCGATCCGTTTCACGAGACCGCGATTCTATCGTCGCCGGCCGATCGCCTCGCGTCGCCCGACGGATCGTCCGGGACCCATGACCATCGGGGCGTTTGACGGTTCCGGGATCGTCCCCCACCCTCTTGCCCGGCACGTCCACGTGCTCGCCGGAGGACCAATGATCCGCACTCGACTCGCCCTTCCGACCGCGCTCGTCGCAGCCGCCCTCGCGATCTCGGCCTGCGGCGGCAGCGCCACACCCGTCCCCTCGCTCACCGACCCGGCCGACATCATCGTCTCGGGCGTGAAGGCCGTCCAGGACGCGAAAAGCGTCCATCTGAACGTCGCCCTGACCGGTGAGGTGCCGCTCGATCTGGGTGGCCTGCTCGGCGGTGGCAGCGGCTCCGGTGCTGCAGGCGGAGGCACGTTCGACCTGACCGGGACGACGATCGACGGCGACGTCGACATCGCCGGCCAAGCGGCCCACCTGACGTTCAAGCTGCCGGGGCTGCTGAACCTCACCGGCGAGGTGATCGTCGTCGACGGCGCCGCCTACGTGAAGGCGAGCATGCTCGGCGAGAAGTACCAGAAGTTCGATGCCGCCGATTCGGGCCTCCCGATCCCGTCGGCGAACCCATCCGCGTCGGTCGACCCGGCCCAGATGGAGGCCGACCTGCGCAAGACGATCGCGGAGCTCTCGACGCCGCCCGTGAAGCTCGCCGACGAGACCTGCGGCGACACGACCTGCTACCACGTCCAGGTCAAGCTCGACGCGCAGGACGAGGGCCCGCTCGCGTCGCTCGCACCGAACGTGACCGCGAACGGCACGCTCGACCTGTTCGTCCGGAAGAACGACCTCCGGCCGTCGACGATCGTGCTCACGGGCCAGCCCGAGGCATCCAGCTCGGCGACGCCGGTCAGCGCCACGGTGACCCTGTCCGACTGGGACAAGTCCGTGACGATCACGGCGCCGCCGGCCGATCAGGTCACCGAGGGGACGCTGCCGGGCTTCCCGGGCCTCCCGTCGGGCCTGCCGGGCTTCCCGTCGCCGTCACCGTGAGGGCGCTGAGCGCGACCGGCCGTCAGGTCGAAGCGCTCGGCGCCGGCCGTCAGCTCGGGGCGCTCGGCACCCGGCCCGTCGCAAGGTAGCGGCGCCAGCCATCGGCGAGTCGTTCAGCGGCGCCCTGGTGGGCCCGCTCGACCCGGTCGACCTCGCGCAGCGGCCGGACCCGGGTCCGCTCGAGCCCCGCGCCGCGGAGGAGCGACTCGATGGCCCGGGTGTCACGCTGATGGCTCAGCGGCAAGCGGTCGTAGGCGGTCTCGGGATAGTCGTGGCCGTGCTCGTCTCGGCCCCGCTGCCGCAGCTCCACCCAGCGCTGGGCACCGGCGGTGATCCAGCTCGCCGGCCAGCGGGGCCGGGGTGTCGCGCCGTCGATGATCACGACCAGGCCGCCCGGTCGCGCCGCCTCCCGCCAGCCGACGACGGCGCGGTCCGGGTGGGGCAGCGTCCAGACGACGTGCCGGGCGAGGACCGCGTCGAACCCGGCGAGATCGCCGGGCAGGGCCTCCGCATCGCCGACCCGGAAGTCGACCACGAGCCCCGCGTCGGCCGCCTTGCGGCGCGCCTCGGCGAGCATCCCGGCCGAGAGATCGACCCCGACCACGTCGTGACCCAGCTCGGCGGCGAGGAGCGCCAGGACACCGGTCCCGGTCCCGACATCGAGGACGCGCCGGGCCGGGACGTCGGCGTGGGACGGGTCGCCGAGGATCGCGGCGACGAGCCGCCGCCAGGCGACGAACTCATCCGCGTAGCGGATCCCGTGGCGTGGCGTCGCGTCGTAGCCGGATGCGCCCGCGTCCCAGCTGGCGATCATGGTGGCCTTGAGGTCGGCGTCATCCATCGATCCAGGCCTCCCGGCGATCGGAGACGATCCGGCCGTCCTGGATGACGACGGCGATCCGCCCCGGCCCGACCAGGACGGCAGGATCGTCGAGCGGGTCACCGTCGACGACGATGAGGTCCGCCCACGCCCCGACCTCGACCCGACCGCGGTCGGCGAGCCCGATCGCACCGGCGGACCCGGTCGTCGCCGCGACGACCGCCCCGGCGGCGCCGAGGCCCGCCTCGGCCAGGCGCACGAGCTCCCGAGCGTTCTCTCCGGGCGGGCCCGAGTCGTAGCCCATGGCGATCCCGACGCCGGCGTCGAGCGCCGCCCGGACCGTCGCCCGGGCCTCGTCGAGCTGGCGGCGCGCCTGATCGACGAGGCGGGGCACGAAGCCGTCGGCGAACCGTTCGGCGAGGTCGTGGAACGTCGAGAGCGTCGGGACCAGGATGATCCCGGACGCAGCCATCCGGTCGAGCGCTGCGGGGTCACGATGGAGGCTCAGGCCGTGCTCGATCGTATCGACCCCCGCATCGATCGCCAGGCGTGCGCCGGCGAGACCCTCGGCGTGGGCGGCGACACGGACGCCCATCCGGTGGGCCTCGTCGACGACGGCGCCGATCTCCTCGGCGGTCATCTGGGCGGGCTCGGGATCCTCGTCGGCGACCGATCGGGCGCCGGTCGCCATGACCTTGATGTAGTCCGCGCCGCGCCGGAGCTGCTCGCGGACGGCCTGGCGCATCCCCCACGGACCATCGGCCTCGCGGTACATCGTCCCGAAGACCCGCCCACCGGGCGACGTCGCCGACACGATCCGCCCGCACGACACGATCCGCGGTCCATCGGCCAGCCCGAGGCGGATCGCCTCGCGCAGGGTGATCGCCTCGTCATCGGGGCTGCCGACGTCCCGGATCGTCGTGATGCCGGCGCCGAGCCAGGCCTCGCCGGCGCGAGCGAGGGTGAACCAGCGCAGGGCGTCGGGTCTGGGCAGCTCGCCGTGGAGGACCGGGGGTGGGCCGAACCCCGGGCTCCGCTCGGTGTCGCTGACCACGTGGACATGGGCATCGATCAGGCCGGGCAACACGGAACGTCCGCCGAGCTCGAGCGCGCCGCTCGGTGGGCGGCGGTCGCCGACGTCCTCGATCGACCCGATCCGGTCGTCCTCGACCTCGACGACGGAGTGCTCACGCACCGGCGCGCCGGTGCCGTCGATGAGGCGGGCATCCCAGAGGACGAGGCGGTGCGATCCGGACATCGCCACCGATCCTACCGACCGGCGGCTCGGGCGGGGCGACCCGCGGTGCAGGCCGGCACCCTAAAATCGGTCCGTGCCCACCCGGACCCCTCGTTCCACGCCGCTGCCCGAGGACCTGGGCGAGGCGGCTGCCGCCGACGAGGCCCACTGGTTCGCCGCCTCCCACGTCGTCGAGGCGGCCGCGGTCCCGGTCGAACCCGAGTACCTCGTCGACGCACCGGTGCCCGGCGAGGAGCCCGCCGCCTGGGGCGCGGGCCCGAGCGAGGCGGAGAAGGCCGCGGCGACGGCGATCCTGGCCGGCCGGATCCTCCGGAACCTCAACCCGGAGCAGGCCCGGGCGGTGGAGACGACCGACGGCCCGGTCCTGATCCTCGCCGGCGCCGGTTCTGGCAAGACCCGCGTCCTGGCCCACCGCGTCGCCTATCTCATGGGCGTGACCGGCGTCCGACCCTGGCAGATCCTGGCGGTGACGTTCACGAACCGCGCCGCCGCCGAGCTGCGAGAGCGGATCGTCGCACTCGCCGGCGAGGCCGGCCGAGATGTCCAGGCCGGCACGTTCCACGCCCTGTGTGCCCGGGTCCTGCGCCGTGATGGCGAGGCGATCGGCATCGACCGGCGGTTCGTCATCTACGACACCGACGACCAGCAGCAGCTGATGAAGCAGATCCTCCGGGAGGAGGACCTGCCGGCCACCGGCGAGTTCCGGCCATCGGTGATCCTCGGCGCGATCAGCCGGGCGAAGAACGAGATGCTCGACGCCGAGTTCCTGCGCGAGAACGCGGTCAACCATCACGAGAAGGTCGTCGCCCGTCTGGCCGGCATCTATCGCGACCGGCTCACGAAGGTCGGGGCGCTCGACTTCGACGACCTGCTGCTGGCCGCGGTCCGGCTGTTCGAGGCGGCCCCCGAGGTCCTGGCCCGCTACCAGCAGCGCTGGCGCTACCTCCACGTCGACGAGTACCAGGACACGAACCGGCCGCAGTACCTGTGGGTCAAGGCCCTCGCGGCGGCCCATCGGAACCTCTGCGTCGTCGGTGACGACGACCAGTCGATCTACAGCTGGCGCGGCGCGGACATCCGGAACATCCTCGACTTCGAGCGCGACTACCCCGATGCGACGGTCGTCAAGCTCGAGCAGAACTACCGGAGCACCCAGCTGATCCTCGATGCCGCGCACGCGGTCGTGTCGCGCAACACCGCCCGGACCGACAAGAAGCTGTGGACCGAGAACGCGGCGGGCCGGCCAGATCCAGCGCTTCGAGGCCTACAACGAGGAGGAGGAGGCCGAGTGGATCGCCCGCCAGGTGGAGAGCCTGGTGGGCGGGCGCGGCTCGCTCCTGACCCGGCGCGCGGACGACGACGAGGGCCCGATCCGGCCGCAGGACGTCGCCGTGATGTACCGGATGAATGCCCAGTCCCGAGCGATCGAGGAGGCGTTCCTCCGCTACGGCATCCGCTACCAGCTCGTCGGCGGGACGCGGTTCTATCAGCGGCGCGAGGTGAAGGATGCCCTCGCCTACCTGCGGGTGGTCCGGTCCGACACCGACCAGGTGAGCTTCGAGCGGATCATCAACGTCCCCGCCCGGAGCATCGGCGAGCGGACACTCGAGTCGGTCCGGGCGCTCGCGGCGGGCGAGCGGACGTACCTCGAGGCGCTCGAGGCGGCCGCCTCCGGCGCCGACCCGACCCTCGCGACCCGGTCGCGGGCGGCCCTCGGCGGGTTCGTCGCGCTCGTCCATCGGCTCCGCAGCCGCATCGGCGTCCTGGGGCTGCCCGAGCTGCTCGATGACGTCCTCGAGGCGTCCGGCTACCGGGCGATGCTGGCGGACGGCTCGGAGGACGGCGAGGAACGCTGGGCCAACCTGCTCGAGCTTCGCTCGGTCACGACGCGCTACGACGACCTCGCACCGGAGGACGCCCTCGACCGGTTCCTCGAGGAGACCGCGCTCGTCGCCGACCAGGACGCGCTCGAGGGTGGCGCCGACGCGGTGACCCTCATCACCCTCCACGCGGCCAAGGGCCTCGAGTTCGGGGTCGTCTTCATCGCCGGGCTGGAGGAGGGGGTCTTCCCGCACAGCCGGGCGCTCGAGGACGAGCGCGAGCTCGAGGAGGAGCGGCGGCTCGCGTATGTCGGGATGACGCGGGCGAAGCGCCGCCTGTATCTCTCCCATGCCTGGCGCCGGGCGACGTGGGGGATGGGCCAGGCGAGCGTCCCGTCGCGCTTCCTGTTCGAGATCCCGGCCGAGCTGATGGTCGGTCCGCGCCTCGACCGCGATGCCGACCAGGACGCCGGCCTCGACCTCGACATGGTCTTCGGCTCGCGCCGGACGAGCCGCTTCGGGACGCCGGTCCGGGCCGGCGGCGGCGCGTACCGCAGCCGGCAGTGGTCGGCCGGGCGCACCCGCCGCCGGCGAGGGCTTCCGGCCGACCCGCGACCTCGCCGCGCGCCGCGAGGCGTTCGCCGGCGGGCGCGCGATCCGGCGAGCTGCCGGGCGGCCGGGACGTCGACGCTCCGGCGGGGCCGGCCGGCGGGGCCGACCGGCCGGCCGGGCAGGCCCGCGGGGTCGTGCCGCCGCGGCCGATCGTGCCGGGCGAGCGGCGCTACCGTGACGGCGACCGCGTCCGGCACATCCGGTTCGGCGACGGCATCGTCGTGTAGCAGCCGGTTGACCCGGGACGACGAGGAGGTGACGGTGGCCTTCAAGGACGCGTCGGTCGGCCGCAAGACGATGCTCGGCTCCCTCGCGAACCTCGAGGTCGTCGGCTGATGCCGGTCGATCCCGCCACGGTCCACAGCGTCGCCGCCTTCGAGCCGCTCGCCCGGGAACGGATGGACCCTGGCGCGTTCGACTACGTCAGCGGCGGCTCCGGCGACGAGATCACGCTGGCGGCGAACGTCGAGGCGTGGCGCGCCCAGCGGTTCCGGCCGCGGGTCCTCGTCGACGTCCGCGACGTCGACCCGTCGACCGAGGCGTTCGGTCGACCAGTGTCGCTGCCGCTGGCGATCGCCCCGATGGCGACCCACGGGCTGTCCGACCCCGAAGGCGAGGTGGCGACGGCCCGCGCCGCGGCGGCCGAGGGAATCCCGTTCACGTTCTCGACATCGTCGTCCTGCTCGCTCGAGGAGGTCGCCGCGGCCACGCCCGATGCGGACCGCTGGTTCCAGCTGTATCTCGTCCACGACCGGGCCTATACGCGGAGCCTCGTCCAGCGCGCCACGGATACGGGCTACCGGGTCCTCGTCCTGACCGTCGACCTGACGGTGCTCGGCTATCGCGAGCGGGATCGCTACTCGGGCTTCGCCCTGCCGCCCTTCGGCAGCCTCGCCGACCGGCCCGTCATCCCTCGCGACCGGTATGGCGACGTCGCCGACCAGCGGGCCCATGGGCTCACCTGGGCCGACCTGCCGGAGATCCGGTCGTGGTCATCGATGCCGCTCGTGGTGAAGGGCATCCTGACCGCCGAGGACGCCCGGCTCGCGGTCGCGGCCGGTGTCGACGGGATCGTCGTCTCGAACCACGGCGCCCGTCAGCTCGACCGGGTCCCAGCCACTGCCGAGGTCCTCGAGGAGGTCGTGGCCGCCGTCGACGGACGCGTCCCGGTGTGGGTCGACGGCGGGATCCGCCGCGGCCCGGACATCCTCGCCGCGCTCGCCCTCGGCGCGTCCGGCGTCCTCGTCGGGCGGCCGATCCACTGGGCCCTCGCCGCGGCCGGCGAGGCCGGCGTCCGGCGAGCGATCGCGATCCTCCGGGAGGAGCTCGAGATCGCGATGCCGCTGCTCGGGGTCGCCCGCGTCGACGACGTGACCCGGGCCCACCTGGTCTAGCCGACGGCGTCAGGCGGCGGCGGCGTCGACCGGCCGGCGGCGTCAGACCGGCCGGCGGCGTCCTGGCGGGTGCGCCAGCGCTCGCGCGACAGCCGATACAGCACGTGACGCCGGAGCGGATGGCCGACCGCGATCCGCGGATGGTCGAAGTCGTCGGAAGGGTCGCGGGTCATCCCGAGTCGCTCCATGACGGCCCGCGACCGGGTGTTGGCCGGGACCGTCCAGGACAGGATCTCTTCGAGCCCGACGGTCTCGAACCCGAACCGCAAGGCCGCCTCGGCCGCCTCGGTCGCGTAGCCGTGGCCCCAGCCGTCCCGGGCCAGGCGCCAGCCGACCTCGACACACGGCGCGAACGGGGCCTCGAACCCCGGCACCGTGAGACCGGTGAACCCGATGAAGGCCTCGTCGTCGCGCCGCTCGATCGCCCACAGGCCCAGCCCGTCGGAATCCCAGTGCGCCGCGATCCGATCGACCAACCGGTCGCTCTCATCCCGGCTGAGCGGGGCAGGGAAGTGCTCCATCACGGCCGGGTCGGCGTTGAGCGCCGCGAACGGCGGGCGGTCGCGATCGAGCCAGTCGCGCAGGCGGAGCCGATCGGTGAGGATCGTCGGGGCGGGCACCCGAACATCATCGCCGCTCGGCTCGTATCCTCGTCGGCGTGACCGCGGAGCCGACCGTCCTGCCCGTCGACGAGCGTCTCGTCGCGGCCGCCGCGGCGCTCGGCCCGGACGCCGCGTCGGCCCGCCATGCCGAGCTCGCCGCCGCGGTCGACGAGGCGAACCGCCTCTACTACATCGAGGACGCCCCCGAGCTCTCGGATGCGGAGTACGACACGATCTTCCGCGAGCTCGTCGCGATCGAGACCGCCCATCCCGCGCTCGTCACGCCCGACTCGCCGACCCAGCGAGTCGGGATCGGCGGTCCGGTGGCCTCACCGTTCGACGAGGTCCGTCACGGTCGGCCGATGCTGTCGCTCTCGAACGCCTTCAGCCACGACGAGCTGCGAGCCTTCGACGCCCGCGTCCGTCGCGGCCTCGGGCTGCCTGGCGCGCCCGAGCCGGCCGAGGGTCTGGCCTACGTCGCCGAGCTGAAGATCGACGGGCTGGCGATCTCGCTCCGCTACGACCGTGGCCGCTTCCTTCAGGGCGCGACGCGGGGTGACGGGACGATCGGCGAAGACGTGACCACCAATCTGCGGACGATCGAGGTGATCCCCGAGCGACTCAGTGAGGCGCGGTCGATCGACGCCCGGGGCGAGGTCTTCATGCCCAAGGCCGAGTTCGCCCGCATCAACGCCGACCGCGAGGAGGCCGGTCTGCCGCGCTACGCGAACCCGCGCAACAGCGGGGCCGGGTCGCTCCGCCAGATCGATCCGTCCGTCACGGCGAGCCGGCGTCTGTCGGCCTGGTTCTATCAGCTCCTCGCCGACGCCGAGACTCCGGCGTCGCAGTCGGAGGCGTTGCAGCGGCTCGAGTCGCTCGGGCTGCCGGTCAACCCGACATGGGGCTCGGACCTCGACATCGAGGCCGTCATCGCCTACACCGAGCGCTGGCGGGAGGCCCGTCACGAGCTGCCGTACGAGACCGACGGGGTCGTCGTGAAGGTCGACCGCGTGGAGCTCCAGGAGCGGCTCGGGACGGTCGCCCGCGCGCCTCGCTGGGCGATCGCGTTCAAGTTCCCACCCGAGCAGGTGGAGACGGTCCTCGAGGACATCGTCGCCTACGTCGGGCGGACCGGGACCCTCACCCCGGTCGCGCACCTCGTGCCGGTCGTCGTCGCCGGCTCGACGGTCTCGCGGGCGACCCTCCACAACCTCGACGAGGTCCGCCGCAAGGACATCCGGATCGGCGACCGGGTCGTCCTCCAGAAGGCTGGCGACGTGATCCCGGAGGTCGTCCGCCCGATCCTCGAGGCGCGGACCGGCGCCGAGCGTGAGTTCGAGATGCCGGCGACGTGCCCGGTCTGTGCGACCCCGATCGTCCGCGACGAGGGCGCTGTCCGCCATTACTGCCCCAACCTCGCCTGCCCGGCCCGCGTGTCGCAGGAGTACAGCCATTTCGCCGGCCGGGGCGGGATGGACATCGAGGGCGCTGGCTGGAAGGTCCTCGAGCAGCTGCTCCAGCGCGGGCTGCTCCAGCGACGCGGCGACTTCTACCGCCTGACCGTCGAGGACCTCGCGTCGCTCGATCGGTTCGCCCAGAAGAGCGCCGAGAACCTGCACCGCTCGATCCAGCGGTCGCGCCGCCGGCCGTTCGAGCGGGTCATCGCCGCGCTCGGCATCCCGCAGGTCGGCTGGACCACGGCGATCGATCTGGCGAGCTGGGTCGCCTCGGAGGTCCCGCCGCGCGACGGCGAGCCCCTTGGCGGTGCGGGTGGCTGGACCGCGCGGGCGGCCGCATTCCTGGCCGAGACAGCCCGCGACCAGCCGGAGCGGTTCGAGGAGGTCCAGGGCGTCGGGCCGACTGTCGCCGCGAGCCTGGCGGCGTGGTTCGGACCGGACGGCCCGGGACCGGCGATCCTCGACGACCTGATCGACGCCGGGGTCGAGGCCGAGCCGCCGCCGCCACGGGCCGTGACGGCGACGGGCGGACCGCTGGCGGGGAAGTCGGTCGTCGTGACCGGGACGCTCGAGGGCTACAGCCGCGAGGAGGCCGAGGAGGCGGTCCGGGCCGCCGGCGGCAAGCCGGCCGGTTCGGTCTCGAAAAAGACCGACTATCTCGTCGCCGGACCCGGCGCCGGCTCGAAGCTCGCAAAGGCACAGGAGCTCGGCATCAGCGTCCTCGACGAGGACGGCTTCCGGGCGCTGCTCGAAGGGTCCGCGCCCGCGTCGGGCGGGTCGGAGCCGTCGACGGAGGAGGCAGACGGATGACCGACGAGCCCCGGACCGGCGATGGGATCGCCGATGACGTCGACGACCTCGACGCGGCCGATGATGGACCGCCGCTGACATCCGCGGAGGAGGCCGCCCTCGCCCGTCTCGAGTCCGACCTCGAGCGGGTCCTCGGGCCCGAGGTGGGCATCGGGGCGCTCGAGCTCGACCCCGGCGGACCGCCGATCCGCGTCCGGGCGACCCTGATGACCGAGGGCAAGGTCCGCGAGATCGAGGCCGAGGGCGACGATCTCGACGCCGCCTGCGCGGCGCTCCTCCGGGCGGCATCGGTCGCCGAGGGCGACACCGGCCTGTCGAGGATCATCGGCGACTTCTGATCGGCGACCCGGCGCGCGGAGGATGAGGCGCCGACGCTCTCGACTATCATCGCGGGCATGTCCACGCTCTCGCGGGGCGACGTCGCCCACGTCGCTCATCTCGCGCGCCTCGGCATGTCCGAGGCCGAGCTGACCAGGCTGGAGGGTCAGCTCAACCACATCCTCGACCAGTACGCGATCCTGGCCGAGCTCGACACCGACGCGATCGCCCCGACGGCCCAGACGATCGAGCAGGAGAACATCCTCCGCGACGACGTCGTGACGCCGTCGCTGCCCGTCGAGGCGGTCCTCGGCAACGCCGTCGAGCGTCAGGATGGGTTCATCGTCGTGCCGGCGATCCTGGGCGAGTGATGGCCACCGACCTCACCCGTCTGCGGGCCCACGAGATGGCGACGCTCCTTCGGACCGGAGCGGTGTCATCGCACGACCTGGCGGCGGCCCACCTCGACGCCGCGGAACGTGACAATCGGGCGCTCAATGCCTGGCTGACGATCGCGCGATCTGACGCCCTCGCGGCCGCCGATGCCGCCGATGCGCGACTGGCCGAGGCCCGCCGGGCCGGCGGCGCGGTCCTCGCGGCGACCCACCCGCTGCTCGGCGTCCCGATCGCCCTCAAGGACCTCGTCTCGGTCGCCGGCTGGCAGTGCACGGCCGGCTCGCGGATCCTCGAGGGCTACATCGCTCCGTATGACGCCCACATCACCGAGGAGCTTCGCCAGGTCGGGGCGGTCATCCTCGGCAAGACGAACATGGACGAGTTCGCGATGGGCTCGTCGAACGAGTTCAGCGCCTATGGCCCGGTGAGCAACCCGTGGGAGCTCGCCACGGTGCCCGGCGGCAGCAGCGGCGGGTCGGCCGTCGCGGTGGCGGCGTATCACGCCCCGCTCTCGATCGGCACCGACACCGGCGGCTCGATCCGCCAGCCGGCGGCGCTGTGCGGGATCGTCGGCCTGAAGCCGACCTACGGCCGGGTCAGCCGCTACGGGATCGTCGCCTTCGCCAGCTCGCTCGACCAGGTCGGGCCGTTCGCCCGCGACTGCCGCGACGCGGCCGCGCTGCTCCATGCCGTCGCCGGTCGCGACGATCGCGACTCGACCTCCGCTCCGGTCGCCGTCCCGGAGGGCCTCCTGGCGCTCGCGGTGGGAGATGACGAGGCCGCCGCAGGACTCCGTGGGAAGCGGCTCGGGCTGCCGCGCGAATACTTCGTGGCCGGGATGGACCCCGACGTGGAGCGCCGCGTCCGGGACGGGGTCGCGGCACTCGAGGCCGCCGGCGCGACGATCGAGGAGGTCAGCCTGCCGCACACCGACTACGGGCTGGCGACGTACTACATCGTCGCGCCGGCGGAGGCATCGGCGAACCTCGCCCGCTACGACGGGATCCGTTTCGGGCCACGGCTGGGCGGCGGCGACGACGTCCTGGCCGACTACCTCGCGACCCGCGGCGACGGCTTCGGGGCCGAGGTGAAGCGTCGGATCATGCTCGGGACGTATGCCCTCTCGGCCGGCTACTACGACGCCTACTACCTGAAGGCCCAGAAGGTCCGGACGCTCATCAAGAAGGACTTCGACGACATCTTCGCCTCGGGCGTCGACGCGATCGTCGCCCCGACGTCGCCATCGGTCGCGTTCAGGTTCGGGGCGAAGCTCGCGGACCCGGTGGCGATGTACCTGTCCGACGCCTGCACCCTGCCGGTGAACATGGCCGGGCTGCCGGGTCTGTCGGTCCCATGCGGCCTGTCCGAGGGGATGCCGGTCGGCCTCCAGCTCATCGGACCTGCATGGTCGGAGCTCGAGCTGCTCCGGCTCGGCCGGGGCTACGAAGCGATCACCGCGGGCGAGCCGTGGCGAGCGCTCGAACCTGCCGAGCTGGCCGCGGCGGCCGCGGTCGATGCGCCGACCCCGGCCGAGCGTGCGGCAGGCCTGCCCGCCACGACCTGACGCCGCCGATGACATCGCGCTGGGCACCGTATCGTCCGTCGGCGGGCGCGGCGGAGATCGATCCGCCGCCCGGGCTGAGGATCCGACGGGCGACGGGCGCCGATTGCCCGACTGTCGCGGCGATCGAGGCCGATCGCGACGGCGCCGACCCGACTGCCGCGGAGGCTCGTTGTCGGGACGGGCTCGGCCGGCCGGAGTCACTGCTGCTTGTCGCCGATGTGAGCGGGACCGTCGTCGGCTTCGGCCGGATCGTCCGGTTCACGCCGTCGGCCGGAGATGGATCGAACGTGCCTGCCGGCTGGTACCTCGCTGGAGTGATCATCGTCGACGCCTGGCGCCGTCGAGGCATCGGTCTCGCGCTCACCAGGGAGCGGCTGGCCTGGATCGCGGAACGAGCTGACGCCGCGTACTACGTCGCCAACGCCCGCAATCTCGCATCCCTCGACATGCACAGCCGACTCGGCTTCGTGGAGTCGAGCCGCGACGTCCGGATGCCAGGCCTCTCGTTCGAGGGCGGCCTCGGTGTCCTCTCGCGGATCGATCTCGGCCGCGAGACGACCCTGACCGGGCGCGCCGCCCCTCCGGTCGTCTGACGGGGCTCGCGGAGATCCTCCGCTAGCCCCGACGCGGTAGAGTCCGACGATGACGACCGAGGCGACCCGGCCACCGCTCGCGGACCGCGCCCTGGCGGAGCGCGTCCGCGCCGTCCCGCCGTCGGGCATCCGGCGGTTCTTCGACATCCTGGCGACGATGGACGACGTCATCAGCCTCGGCGTCGGCGAGCCCGACTTCGACACCCCGCGGGTCATCGTCGAGGCCGGCGTCGAGAGCCTCCGCGAGGGCCGGACCCACTACACCAGCAACTACGGCACGTTCCAGCTCCGGTCGGCCCTGGCTGCCCATCTCGAGCGGCGCTACGGCGTCGGCTACGACCCGGCCACCGAGCTGCTGATCACCGTCGGGGCCTCCGAGGCGGTCGACCTGGCGCTCCGGGCGACCTGTGACCCGGGCGACGAGGTCGATCCTCCATGAGCCCTCGTATGTCGCCTACGTCCCCGCGGTCGTCTTCGCCGGTGGGGTCGTCCGGCACGTCCCGACCCGGTTCGAGGACGACTTCGCGCTCGACCCGGGCGCAGTCGAGGCGGCGATCACAGCCCGGACCAAGGCGCTCTTCCTCGGCTATCCGTGCAACCCGACCGGGGCCGTGCTGCCGCCGGCGGTCCAGGAGGAGCTCGCGGCGATCGCCGAGCGCCATGATCTGCTCGTCTATTCCGACGAGATCTATGACCGCCTGGCGTACGGCTCGTACGTCCACCGGCCGTTCAGCGCCCTGCCCGGGATGCGCGAGCGGACGATCCTCATGGGCGGCTTCTCGAAGGCCTACGCGATGACCGGCTGGCGGGTAGGCTGGCTGGCGGCGCCGGCCGGGATCCTCGAGGGCATCGTGAAGGTCCACCAGTACGGGATCATGAGCGCGCCGACGACCGCCCAGGACGCGGCGCTCGTGGCCCTCACCGATGGCGAGCCGGATGTCGTCCGGATGATCGCCGAGTACGACCGCCGCCGCCGGATGTTCGTCGACGGGCTCAATGCCCTGGGCCTCGAGACGTTCGAGCCACGAGGCGCGTTCTACGCCTTCCCGAAGATCGCCTCGACCGGGCTCTCGGACGACGCCTTCACGGAGCGGCTCCTGACCGAGGAGCGGGTCGCGGTGGTCCCGGGCAGCGCGTTCGGGCCATCCGGCGCCGGACATGTTCGAGCCTGCTATGCCACCTCGTACGAGCAGCTCGAGGAGGCCCTGGTGCGCATCGGCCGGTTCGTCGAGCGGGTCCGGGCGGGCTGATCAGGCGACCGAAGCGGCATCTCGGGCTTCACGAACGGCCGCCCGGTGCCCTCGCGGCCGGCTAGACTCGGGGCGCGATGGATGCCCTGGCCCTCCACCCGAACGCGCCCCGGCTCGTGACCGTGGCCGTGTCGGTGGCGCTCGTCGCGCTCGGCATCGTCCTCGCCCTGCCGGTCCCCGGTGCGGTCGACCTCCTCCAGCCCTTCGCCGACGTCATCGCTCCGTACGGCCTCGGGCTCGACGCCGGGACGGGGCAGCTCGCGCTTCTTGCTGGCACGGGCCTCCTGACCGCCGGCTGCCTCGTGCCGGGCCTGTAGGCGGGCGACCCAGATCCGATGAGCCGGACGAACTTCGCCCCGACCGCCCGGACGATCATCGTCGTCCTCGTCCTGATCGTCCTCGGCGTGGTCGGGACATCCGGCCAGGTCGTGCCGACGCCCTGGGGCGTCCTCGCCTACGTCGCCGCGGAGGCGCTGCTCCTCATCGGCTGCGCCGTCCGCCGGCTCTGACCGCGGCGCCTGTCAGCCCGAACGGACCGACGCGATGACCTCCGAGATCCGGCCGTGGGCCATGCAGGTGACCGTATCCGCGCCGCCGTAGTAGATCGTCAGGCGGTCGGTCGCCTCGTCGACCAGCGCGGCGCACGGGAACACGACGTTCGGGACGTCGCCGACCTGCTCGTAGTCGACCTGGGGTGAGAGCAGGTAGTCGCGGCCGCGGGCGATGACCTTCCACGGCTCATCGAGGTCGAGCAGCGCGGCGCCCATCGAGTAGACGAACCCGTTGGCCGACGTCAGGACCCCGTGGTACAGGAGCAGCCACCCGTCCGGGGTCTCGATCGGCGTCGGGCCGGCTCCGATCTTGGTCGAGCCCCAGGTGAACGCCTGCGGCGCCATGACGTGGCGATGGCGACCCCAGTGGACCAGGTCCGGGCTCTCCGACAGGAAGATGTCGCCGAACGGCGTGTGGCCGTTGTCCGAGGGCCGGCTCAGCATCGCGTAGGCGCCCCGGATCCGACGGGGGAACAGGACGCCGTTGCGGTTGAACGGCAGGAACGCATTGTCGAGCTGGTGGAATGTCGCGAAGTCGGTCGTCCAGGCGAGACCGATCGTCGGCCCGTGGTAGCCGTTGCACCAGGTCACCCAGTAGCGGTCCTCGAGCCACGTGACGCGGGGGTCGTAGGCGTGCGAGAAACGTTCCTGGATCTCGCCGACCCGCGCGTCGGCGGCGATGAACCGGATCGGCTCGGGCTCGATGTCCCAGGCGATACCGTCGGCGCTCCGGCCCGCATGGACGTCCATCGTCCGGGTCCGGTCGTCGACCCGGAAGACCCCGGCGAATGCTTCCTCGAACCGCACGACGGCCGAGTTGAAGATGCTGTTCGAGTGCGGCAGCTGGTCGCGGGCGATGATCGGGTTGCGACTGGATCGCCAGACGACGTCGCGGCTGCCTGCCGGCCGCTCCTCCCACGGGATCGGCGCGGCGCCGCCGGGCGGCGCCGTGCTCGCCTCTCCGCCCGCGATCCCGGGATCCGGTCGTCGATCCGGTCGTCATCGCGCCCCTCGTCTCCTCGACGGTCAGCCGGCGATCGGAGCCCCGGCGGCCTCCGGCATCGTGACCGCATCCAGGGGCGCCTCCAGCGGAGCCGACTCGGCCGGGATCCGACCCGTCCGGGCCACCTCGGCGAAGAACCGGCCGCTGTCGCGGATCCGGCGCTCCTGCGTCTCGAAGTCGACGTGGACGATCCCGAAGCGCTCCGAGTAGCCGTACGCCCACTCGAAATTATCGAGCAACGACCAGGCGAAGTACCCCTGGACCGGCACGCCGTCGGCGATCGCCCCGTGGACGGCCTCGAGGTGCCGGCGCAGGTACGAGCGACGCTCGGGATCGTGGGTCGGGTCGGTCCGGTCGAGCGGATACGCCGAGCCGTTCTCGGTGATGTAGAGCGGCAGGTCGCCGGTCCGCGAGTGGACGAACCCGAGGACGTCGCGCAGACCGTCTGGCCGGACGGCCCAGCCCATCCCGGTCACCTCGCCCGGAGCGGTCGCCGGCAGGGCCGGCAGCAGCGGCGACCGGATCGCGCGGCCGGTGTAGTAGTTCACCCCGACGAAGTCGAGCGGCTGGGCGATCAGCTCGATGTCGCCGTCCTGGACCTCGTCCTGGGCCCAGTCGAGGGCCTGCACCGCACCCGCCGGATAGCCGCGTCCCGTCACCGGGTCGAGGTACCAGCGATTGAACCGGTCATGGGCGAGTGCCATGGCCTCGAGGTCCAGGGGGTGCGGGCTCGCGGCCCAGGAGGATTCGAAGTTCAGCGCGATCCCGAGCGGGACCCGCGGCGCGATCGCCCGGAGCGCCTGGACCGCGAGCCCGTGTCCCACGAGCATGTGGTGGCCGGCGCCGATCGCGGCCCGGGGCTCCGTCCGGCCTGGCGCGTGGCGCCCGACGCCATAGCCCATCTCCGCGGCGCACTGGGGCTCGTTCAGTGTCGCGATGCTCGCCAGCCGGTCGCCCAGGCGCAGCCCGACGATCGCGGCGTAGTCGGCGAACGCGGCGGCGGTCGAGCGGACGGGCCAGCCGCCGACGTCCTCGAGGGCCTGAGGAAGGTCCCAGTGATAGAGCGTCGCGTAGGGCTCGATGCCATGCTCCAGGAGCCGGTCCACGAGCCGGTCGTAGAAATCGATGCCGGCCTCGTTGACCGCCCCGGTGCCGCGCGGCAGGATCCGCGGCCAGGCGATCGAGAACCGGTAGGCCCGCAGTCCGAGCTCCGCCAGGAGCGCGATGTCACCGCCGAAGCGATGGTAATGGTCGCAGGCGATGTCGCCGGTGTCGCCACCGAAGATCGCGCCGGGGGTCCGGCAGAAGCGGTCCCAGATGCTCTCGCCTCGTCCGTCGGCCGCGACCGCCCCCTCGATCTGATAGGCCGAGGTGGCTGCTCCCCAGCGGAACCCCACCGGGAAAGCGGTCGCGATCGCGGGCTCATGCATGGAAGCGCTCCCATTCACAACGTTGAGGTGGCCGTACTGTACACCAGCCGAATGCTCGCTTGACACCCCGTTACTGACGCCTATGATGTGAGAGCGCTTCCACCGATGAGAGCGCTTCCACCGCGGCCCCGCCCAGCCCCCGCTCAGCCCCGCTCGGGAGGATCCATTGGCCCGGACGCTCGACGACATCGCGGCCCTGAGTGGCGTGTCGCGCGCGACCGTGTCACGCGTGCTCAACGGAGGACCGGTCTCACCGGAGACCGAACAACGAGTCCGCGTCATCCTCGAGCAGACGAACTTCCGGCCCAACACGGCCGCGCGGACGCTTGCGTCCGGCCGATCCGGGGTCGTCGGCGTCGTCCTCCACGTCGACCCCCATCGGCTCTTCGGTGATCGCTACTTCTCGCAGCTCCTGCAGGGCATCAGCGATGTCCTGGCCGAGCGGTCGGTCGGGATGATGCTGTGGCTCGGGAACCGCTCCAAGGAGGAGACCCTCGAGCGGATCCAGGCGATGAGCCTGCTCGACGCCGTCATCGTGACAGCCCACAACCTCGACGACCCGCTCGTCGATGGGCTGCTGGCCTCGCGCCTGCCGACGGTCCTCGTCGGGCACCGCTCGGCCGACCGGTCGGCGAGCTACGTCGACATCGACAATCTCCACGCCGCGGACCAGCTGACGACCCATCTCGTCAAGATCGGTCGGACGCGGATCGGTCACGTCACCGGCGAGCGCGGCACGTTCGCCGCCGAGGACCGCATCCGCGGCTACCGCCGGGCGCTCGAGCGGGCCGGGCTGTCCGACGACGGCCGGATCGTCGACGGCGACTACACCATCGAAGCTGGCGCCGCCGGCGCCGAGATCCTGCTCGACCGCGGGTGTCGACGCGATCTTCTGCGCCAACGACTCGGCCGCACGCGGGGCCCTGGGCGTGATCCAGGAGCGCGGTCTGCGCGTACCGGAGGACGTCGCCCTCGCCGGGTTCGACGACCTCGACTTCGCGGCCGAGCTGGATCCACCGCTGACCACGGTCCGTCAGAACATCCGGGAGCAGGGCGCGGAGGCGGCGACGAGTCTGCTCGCCAGCTCCTCGAAGATCCGGCCGGTGCGCCGCGCCGCGTCGTCCTGCCCACCGAGCTGGTCATCCGGCGGTCGACCGCCGGTGGTCTTGAACGGCGCACAGGAGGTGGGTGACGGCAGAGCGATGTCATTCGACGCCCCCGCAAGAGACCCGCGCCATCGCCTGTGTCAGCCCACGGAGGAGGAGGTAGCAACGAACAATGCGTAGAGTCGCTCGATCGCCCTGCTCGCGGTCATGAGCTTGCTGATCGCCGCGTGCGGTGCCGCATCCACGCCGGCGCCGAGCGCGCCTGCATCGGCCGGTGCCTCGTCGGCGCCGAGCGCCTCGGCGGCCCCATCGGCATCGCCGAGCCAGGCCAGCGAGGACAGCTATCCGCGGAACGAGACGATCTTCACGAGCGGCAAGCAGTACGGCGCGCCGTCCACGTGGAACCCGCTCGACCCGAATGCGGCGATGGGCACCGTCGGGCTGCAGTACGAGACCCTGTTCCTGTACGAGCCGCTCGCCGACAAGTTCATCCCGTGGCTCGCCGAGAGCGCGTCCTGGACGAGCGACACCGAGTACACCATCAAGACCCGTTCGGGCATCAAGTGGAGCGACGGCCAGGACTTCTCGGCCGAGGACGTCGCGTTCACCATCGGCCTGGCGAAGATCAAGGCCCTCGGATCGAACATCTGGGACTTCATCACCGATGCCGACCGCGACCGACCCGAACACGGTCGTCGTGAAGTTCAGCCAGCCCGGCCTACCAGGAATGGTCGACCTGGACGTACAACAGCCCGATCGTGCCGAAGCACATCTGGGAGTCCAAGGCCAACGAGGACATCCTCAAGGACACCAACGAGAACGGCGTCGGCACCGGCCCGTACATGTACAAGACCCACGCCGATGACCGGATGGTCTGGATCAAGAACGACAACTGGTGGGCCAAGACGGCGCTGAACCTCGACGTCAAGCCGAAGTACATCGTCGACATCGTCAACGGCTCCAACAACACCGCCCTCGGCATGGTCCTCCAGGGTGGCCTCGACCTGTCGAACAACTTCCTGCCGGGCGTCTCGGCGCTCGTCGACCGCGGCTACGTCCAGACGTACTTCCCGCAGGCGCCCTACATGCTCGCGGCGAACACGGCCTGGCTCGTGCCGAACGACGAAGAAGGCTCCCCTCGACGACAAGGAGTTCCGCAAGGCGATCGCCGACCGCGATCAACATCCCGGACATCATCAACAAGGCGTACGGCAACCTCGTCGACGCCGCCAGCCCGACCGGCCTGCTGCCGTCGTGGGACAAGTACATCGACCAGGCCCAGGTCGACCAGCTCGGCTGGAAGTTCGACACGGCCAAGGCCAAGGAGATCCTCGCCGACGCCGGCTACAAGACCGGCGGCGACGGCTTCGTCACCGAACAAGGACGGCTCGCCGATCAAGCTGACGATCTCGGTCCCGACCGGCTGGTCGGACTGGGAGGCCTCGCGCGACGTGATCATCGCCAGCCTCAAGGCTGCCGGGATCAACATCGAGTCGAAGCCGCTCGACTACAACGGCCTCGTCGCGGCCCGCAACAGCGGCGACTTCGACCTGGTCATCAACAACGAGGTCCAGCTGGCGAACTCGCCCTGGACGTACTACGACTACATGTTCCACATGCCGCTCCAGGAAGGAGCCGGCAAGAACCGGAACTTCGCGAGCTACGAGAACCCGGACGCCTGGGCTCTCGTCCAGCAGCTCGACAAGACCCCGGTCGAAGACACCGCCGGCGATGCTGGCCATCACGAGCCAGCTCCAGAAGATCTCGATGACCGACGTGCCCGGTCATCCCCATGTGGTACAACGGCATGTGGTCGCAGACGAACACGGCGAACTGGACCGGCTGGCCCTGCGCCGCGGACACCTGCAACCACCACGTCCCCTCGACGTGGAACGGCTACTGGCAGATGGGCGCCGTGCTCATGCTGACGGAGCTCCAGCCCGCTCCCGCGCAATAGGTCCGCACCGCCCCTCTCCTCGCCCTCGACGAGGAGAGGGGCACGCCCCGGCGCGACCGCGCCGGCCCCGGCGCGACCGCGCCGGCGAGTGACCAGGAGATCGGGTGCGACGGTATTTCGGGCGCAAGCTCTTCATCTACGCCCTGACGTTCTTCTTCGCCGCCACGATCGACTGGCTGATCCCGCGCTTCATGCCGGGCGACCCGGTCTCGAGCCTCATCAGCCGGACGGGCTTCGGCCTGTCGGCCGAGGGGTCCAAGGCCCTGGCGGACTACTACAGCCGCCTGTTCGGGCTCGACCAGCCGATCTGGGAGCAGTTCTTCGGCTTCTGGTCGTCGCTCGCCCAGGGTGACCTGGGGCTGAGCGTCTACCTCACCGGTCGGCCCGTCACGAACGTCATCCTGAGCGCGGTCGCCGTACACCCTTGCGCTGCTTGTCCCGGCGATCCTCCTGTCGTGGTGGGTCGGGAACTCGATCGGCGCGATCGCGGCCCGCCGCAAGTGGCTCGACAACACCGTCCTGCCGGTCGGCTACATCCTGACCGCGATGCCGTACTTCTGGTTCGCCATCGATCATCGCCTGGTTCTTCGGCTTCGTCCTCGGGGTCTTCCCGCTGTCAGGCGGCTACAGCTACGACATCGAGCCGACACTGAGCCTGACGTTCTTCGGGAGCCTCTTCTCGCACTGGTTCCTGCCGTTCCTGTCGCTGTTCCTCGTCGCCCTCGGCGGCTGGGCGATCGGGATGCGGAACATGATCATCTTCGAGCTCGACGCCGACTACTCGCGCTACCTCACGACCCTCGGGACGCCGAGCCGGCTGTCCGGAAGTACGCCTTTCGCAACGCGATGCTGCCGCAGATCACGGGCCTCGCCCTGAGCCTCGGGGTGATCGTCGCCGGCGCCCTCGCGACCGAGATCGTCTTCCACTACCCGGGCCTCGGGTCGCTCCTCTACAACGCGATCGTCGAACCAGGACTTCTTCCTGCTCCAGGGCATCTTCCTGTTCATCATCATCGGCGTCCTCGTGGCGAACTTCCTCGTCGACATCGCCTATGTCGTGGTGGATCCGCGGACCCGCCTCGGGATGACCGGCGAGCAGGCCTGAGCGCGACGATGGCCGATCGGACCGACCAGGCCGCCGCGATCCCGGAGCCCGTCCACGAGATCCGCGAGGGCGCCCTCGACGACCCGCTCGACGCCGCCCTCCGGCCGCTCGGCGACCCCGGGACGCTGCCGACCCGCGAGTCCGTCGGTCGCCGGCGCGAGATCCTTCACTACGCCCTCGCGCAGCAGCAAGGTCATCGTCGGCGGGTCGATCATCCTGTTCCTCGTCGATCGCTGGCGATCATCGGGCCGCTCATCCGGCCCGGCGACCCGAACGACTTCGTCGGGCCCCAGCGGCGTCCCGCCCGACTCGATCTACTGGTTCGGCACGACGACGTTCGGCCAGGACGTCTTCGCCCAGTTCGTCTACGGCCTGGGCGCGGCCTTCTTCGTCGGCATCCTTGGCGGCGGGCTCGCGGCGATCATCGGCGCGGTCATCGGGTTCGTCGCGGGCTACCGGGGCGGGTTGATGGACGAGGTCCTGAGCATGATCACGAACGTCGTGTTCGTGATCCCGACGCTCGCCCTGCTGCTGGTCATGACGGCCTACCTCAACCAGCGCAGCCTGCTCCTCGAGGCGGTGTTCATCGGGCTGACGTCGTGGCCATGGGCGGCCCGGGCGATCCGGTCCCAGACGTTCTCGCTCAACTCGCGCGAGTTCGTCGACCTCGCCCGGATCAGCGGTCAGCTCGACGCTGCGGGTCGTCTTCGGCGAGATCGCCCCGAACATGAGCTCGTATCTGTTCACGACGTTCATCCTCCTGCTCGGCGGCGCGATCCTCATCGCCGCGACCCTCGACTTCTTCGGTCTCGGTCCCGACCGAAGGCACGTCGCTCGGGCTGATGATCTACAACGCCAACGCCTGGAGCGCCCTCCAGCTCGGCCTGTGGTGGTGGTTCATCCCGCCGGGCGTCGGCATCACGGCGATCGTCGGGGCTCGCTGTACGTCATGAACGTCGGGCTCGACGAGATCTTCAATCCGCGGCTCCGGGAATCGCTGAGATGAGCCTCGCGGTCCACGACCTGCGGGTCTACTACAAGACCCTCGCCGGCGACGTGAAGGCCCTCGACGGGGTGACCTTCGACATCGCCGACGGCGAGATCATGGGGCTCGTCGGCGAGTCCGGCTGCGGCAAGTCGACGCTCGGCAACAGCCTCATCCGGATCGACGGCCGGATGCGCCACGTCGGCGGGACGGTCGTCCTCGACGGCGACGAGCTGCCGATCGGCGACTCGACGGCGATGGACAAGCGCCGCTTCACCGACGTCTCGATCGTGCCCCAGTACGCGATGAGCGCGATGAACCCGACCCGCCGGATCGGCCAGATGGTCGAGGAGGTCGTCGAGGCCAAGCACACGTCGTTCAGCCAGCTGCGGCCCGAGCTCGAACGCCGGCTCGACGCTCGTCGGCCTCGCCCCCGGAGGTCCTCGAGCGCTACCCGATCGAGCTGTCGGGCGGGATGAAGCAGCGGATGGTCATGGTCATCTCGACCCTGCTCGACCCGTCGCTGCTCATCGCCGACGAGATCACCTCGGCGCTCGACGTCACGAGCCAGAAGGCCGTCGCCCGGACGCTCGTCGAGTTCCGCGACCGCAAGTTCGTCTCGAGCATGATCGTCGTCACCCACGACGTCTCGATCCTCTACCAGATCGCCGACACGCTGACCGTGATGTACGCCGGCAAGCTGGCCGAGAGCGGCCCCGCCGGCGCGGATCATCGAGTCGCCGCTCCACCCGTACACCCGGCTGCTCATCGACTCGCTGCCGGAGGTCGGCGTCCGGTTCGAGGAGCAGCGGCTGCACGGCATCCCGGGCGACCCCACCGTCGCTGCTCGACCCGCCGTCCGGCTGCCGCTTCCGGGCCCGCTGCCCGCTCGCCGTCGAGCAGTGCCGCGAGGAGCCGCCGTTCGTCGAGCTGGAGCCCGGTCGGTCCGTCGCGTGCTGGAGGG
Source organism: uncultured Chloroflexia bacterium (assembly GCA_963729175.1). Lineage (GTDB taxonomy): Bacteria > Chloroflexota > Limnocylindria > Limnocylindrales > CSP1-4 > CAVSMY01. The sequence goes on from CAVSMY010000012.1 coordinate 293,620, forward strand.
CCGGCTGAGGCATGATCACGCTCGACCGGGTCAGCAAGACATACCGCGTCGGGACGTTCGGCGGCGCGACCCTCCAGGCCGTCCGGGACGTGTCGTTCTCGGTCGAGCCGGGCGGAGGTCGTCTCGGTGATCGGCGAGAGCGGCAGCGGCAAGTCGACGATCGGCAAGATGATCCTCCGCCTCCTGGCGGTCAACGGGGGATCGATCAACGTCGACGGCACCGACATCGCGACCCTCTCGCGGTCGGAGCTGCGGCCGTACTACCGCCAGGTCCAGGCGGTCTTCCAGGATCCGTTCAGCTCCTGCAACCCGACCGCCAAGGTCGACCACATCTTCTCGATGCTCCGGCCGGTCTACTTCCGGGGCCTGTCGGGCACGGACTGGTCGGCCACGACCTGACGGCGGCGCTGGCGGATGTGAACCTCGACGCCGGCCAGGTGCTCCACAAGTACCCGCACCAGCTGGCGGGCGGCCAGCTCCAGCGGCTGCTCATCGCCCGGGCGCTGCTGCTCGAGACGCAGCTACCTCGTGGCCGACGAGATCATCAGCATGCTCGACGCCTCGACCCGGATCGACGTCCTGAACCTGCTCGGCGACCTGAAGCGCCGCGGGTCTCGGGATCCTGTTCATCACCCACGACCTGGCGCTCGGCAACTACATCAGCGACCGGACGGTGATCCTCCGGCGAGGCCGGATCGTCGAGATGGGCACGACCCGCAAGGTCTTCGACGAGCCGCTCCATCCATACACGCGGAACCTGCTCGCCTCGGTCCCGCAGGTCCACCGACACCTGGCGTGACATGGAGGCCGAGCTCGGCGATGAGCCGACGACGTCCGTCGAGCACGGCTGCGTCTATCACGAGGCGCCACGCAGAGTCCGGGCGACCGGCTCGGCGCCGACGGCACCGAGCCGCCGCTCGCGCGGATCGAGGACGACCATCTCGTCGCCTGCGCCCACATCGACGAGCCGGGCGGCTGCCCCGAGGCGCCCAAGGTCGCTGCGGCCGCGGCCTGACGGCGGTCTCGGCGGCCGGCGGATCGGCCGCAGCCGCATGCCGGCCCCGGGCTCGGACGTGTGACACTTCGGCCATGACGTCGCCGAGCGACCGCCGCCGCGCCGACGGGCGCCCTCGAACGCTACGAGGCCGTCATCGGCATCGAGGTCCATTGCCAGCTCCGGACCGCGAGCAAGATGTTCTGTGGCTGCTCGACGGCCTACGACGGGGCCGCCGCCGAACAGCCACGTCTGTCCGGTCTGCCTCGGCCTGCCGGGCGCCCTCCCGACGATCAATCGCCAGGCCGTCGAGCACGTACTCACGACCGGGCATCGCCGATCGGTGCGACGACCCCCGAGACGACCCGCTGGGATCGCAAGAACTACTTCTACCCGGACCTGCCGAAGGGCTACCAGATCAGCCAGTTCGACCTGCCGCTCGCGTCGACCGGACAGCTCGACGGTCGGGACGTCCGAGGGCGAGGTGACGATCGGCATCCGGCGGGCCCACCTCGAGGAGGACACCGCCAAGCTCATCCACGCGACGACGCGAGGACGGACGGCGGGTCAGCCTCGTCGACTTCAACCGGTCGGGGGCACCGCTGATGGAGATCGTCACCGAGCCCGACGTCCGCTCGGCCGAACAGGCCCGCCGCTACGCCGAAGAGCTCCAGCTGCTGCTCCGGGCGATCGGCGTCTCGGACGCGGACATGGAGCGCGGCCAGATGCGGGTCGAGGCGAACGTCTCGCTCCGGCCTCGCGGCGCCGAGGCGTTCGGGACCCGGACCGAAGTGAAGAACATGAACTCGTTCCGGGCCGTCGAGCGCGCGATCGCGTTCGAGATCGAGCGCCAGGCGGCTGCGCTCGACGCCGGCGAGCCGCTCGTCCAGGAGACCCGCGGCTGGTCCGACGAGCGCGGCGCGACGTATGTCATGCGCTCCAAGGAGGACTCGCACGACTACCGCTACTTCCCGGAGCCCGACCTGCCGCCGCTCCGGATCGACCCGGCCTGGCTGGACGCTCTCCGCGCTCGCCTGCCCGAGCTGCCCGCCGCCCGCCGGGCGCGCTACGAGGAGGCCCTGGGTCTGTCCGCCTACGACGCCGCGGTCCTCGTCGCCGATCCGACGATGGCGACGGCGTTCGAGGCGATCCGTCGCGGCGGATCCGTCCGTCCCTCCCAAGGAGGTCGCGAACCTCGTGACCGGGGAGTACGGTCGGGCGGCGAAGGAGACCGACGTCCGGACGTCGGCCGGGCTCGTGGGGCAGGGGAGCGCCGAGGAGCTCGCCGACCTCCTCCGGCGGGTCGCGGACGGCGAGCTGTCGCGGGCGAATGCCAAGGAGGTCCTCGGTCGACCACCTCGAGACCGGGACGCCGGTCGCGGCGATCGTCGAGGCGCGCGGGTTCCGCCAGATCTCCGATGCCGGAGCGGTCGGTGCCGTCGTCGATGAGGTCCTGGCGGCCAATCCGGCCGCCGTCGCCGACTACCGGGCGGGCAAGCCGCAGGCGATCGGGTTCCTCGTCGGCCAGGTGATGAAGGCGACCCGGGGCCAGGCGAATGCCGCCCTGGCCCAGGCCGCCCTCCGGGAGCGGCTCGACGTCGGAGAGGGCGCCTGACCGATGGGACCGCTCAACCTCGTCCTGTGGGCCGGCGGCATCGTCCTCATCGCCGTCGGGTACGTCCGCGCCCGCGATCCGTGGCGCCGCTACCAGGCGCTCAAGGAGCAGGACGCCAATGTCGCCCGCTACGAGGCCTGGCGCGGCGGGGTCCGGGACGACGGCAAGACGGGAGCGTCGGTCGCGATGGAGATGCTCCGCCGCCAGGCGCGGGTCGGCGCCGGGATCGCGATCGTCGGCGTCGTCCTCGTGTTCCTCGGGTTCTTCGTCCGCTGAACTGAAGGCATCGACGGTCGAGATGCGGGTCACCGTGCGTCGCTACGACCCCGCCAGCGACGAGGCCGCGGCGACGAGGCTCCTTGACGGCATCGGCGGCCGATGGCAGGTGCGCCGCGGTGAGCTGCAGGATGTCCTCGCGCCGGGGCTCGGGATCGTGGCGCTGGAGGGCGATCACCGTGGTCGGCGTGCTCACCTGGCGCCCGGAGCGTGACGCCGACGCGGTCGAGCTGTCCGTGCTGATCGCCGAGCCGCGCGGCGGCGGCACCGGGACGGCATTGATCGCGGCGCTCGCCGCGGAGATCGTGGCGAACGGGCGACATCGGATCCGGGTGGTGACGACGAACGACAACATCGACGCCCTCCGGTTCTACCAGCGACGCGGGTTCCGGCTGGTGGAGCTGCGGCCGGGCGCTGTCGACGTCGCCCGGGCGACGCTCAAGCCGGGCATCCCGGCGATCGGCGGTCACGGTATCCCGCTCCGCGACGAGCTGGAGCTCGAGCTGGATGTCGACACGGATCCTGGGGAGCCGTCGCGGGTCTGATCCGGAGCCGGGTTCAGCTCGTGAGGCGTCACGTGCCGGATCACGCACCCGGGCGAGACGTGCCCGGATCACGCACCGGGGCGAGACTGCCCCATCACGCACCCCATTCTCGACATGACGCTGCTGCGGTCAGATCCCCGCTCATCCGGCCCTTCCGTCAGTGGCTCGAGCTCAGATCCACGCTCGCGCCGCCTTGCCGCAAGGCGTCTTGCGGCCGTCGCGGGCGTCGTGACGGCGCCAAAGTCGGCGCGGAGCTGGCGAACGAGAATGGGGTGCGGATCGCGGGCGCTTCGGCATCACCGGACTGTCCGTCGCCTCGCGGGCGCTCCTGCCGCCTCGCGGGCGCTCCTGTCGCCTCGAGACCTTTGATGCCCCGGGCGCTTCGGCGCCGTCGTGGCCCGGCGACCACTCAGGCGGAGCGGCGGAGCTCGATGGCGGTGCAGCGGTTCATGACGACCGCCAGCCCGGCCTCATGGGCGATCCGTGCCGCCTCCCACGAGACGACGCCGAGCTGAAGCCACAGGCACCCGGCTCGGTTCGCGACGGCCTCAAGGGCGTGCTCGGGACAAAGATCGGAGCGCCGGAATACGTCGACGATGTCGAACCGCCCGGTCGCGTCGGTCGCCTCGGTCAGCGTCGGATACGCCCGGACGCCGTGGACCTCCTGCTCGTTGGGGTTGACGGGCACGCAGTCGTAGCCCGCTTCGAGCAGCGTCGCCATGACGTCGTTCGAGGCACGCTGCCAACGATGCGACGCCCCGATGATCGCGATCCGCCGTGCCGCCCGGAGCACGACGCCGGCGGCGGCCGCGTCGAGCACCGGGACCGGTCCTCGACCCTCCTCCAGGTCGAGGAATGCCCCGGCTCGGCTACGGTCGTCGGCCGTCGTCAGCGCGACTCCTTGTCGTATGGGATGCCGTCCGCGGCCGGCGGGATGACCCGTCCGCCGACACCGGCCAGGATGACGATCGTGAGGATGTACGGGAACATCCCGAAGATCTGGGCCGGCCAGGTGGCGATCCACTGACCGATCGCGCCGGGTGGCGCGTCGATCTGGATCGCCTGGCCGAGGGTCTGGGCGCCGCCGAAGATCAGGGCCCCGATGAATGCCCCGACCGGCGTGTAGCGGCCGAAGATCATCGCCGCGATGGCGATGAAGCCGACACCGTTCGTCATCCCGTCCTGGAACGCTCCGAACGACTCGAGGGTCAGGTACGCCCCCCCGAGACCGGCGAAGATCCCGCCCAGGATGACGTTCCGGTAGCGGACCCGGATCACGTCGATGCCGACCGTGTCGGCCGCCTTGGGGTGCTCGCCGACGGCCCGGGTCCGGAGCCCCCAGCGCGATCGGAAGAGCAGGACCTGGAGGAGGATCACGACGAAGATCAGCGCCATCTGGAGCGGCCCCTGGCCGAAGATCGCGTCGAGCAGCGGTCCGATGACCGGGACCTTGTACAGCTCCGGCGGCAGCTGGAGGATGTTCTGCGGCAGCGTCGCGGCGCCGCTCACGCCGGTCGTCGAGACGAGCAGCTGGTTGAAGTACGCCGTCCCGCCGATCGCCAGGATGTTGATGACCGTGCCGTTGATGATCTGGTCCGACTTGACCGTGATCGACAGCCAGGCGTGGAGGGTCGAGAACAGCATCGCCGAGACGACGGCGAAGAAGACCCCGACGAGGGCCGCCGGCAGGTCGCCGATCACCGGATGGAGATACGCCCCGGCGAGGAAGCCGACGAAGGCTGCCGTCAGCATCATCCCCTCGATGCCGATGTTCACGACGCCCGATCGCTCGTTCATCACCGCGCACATCGCCCCGTAGCCGATCGGCACAGCGAAGCCGACGATGATGTACGGCCGGGTCAGCAGGAACGAGACGAACCAGCCGAGCAGCGCGACGACCGCCGGGCCGTAGCCGGTCACGAGGATCACGACCAGGACCCCGACCAGGATCGCGATCCCGATCGAGGCCCTCCGGCCGATCGTCGGTCGGCGGGCGATCGCGGCCGTCGCGGCGCTCACGCGGCACCCCCGGCGGCCGGCGCGGCAAGCGCGGGCGCCTTCGGGGTCCGCTTGGGCAGCAGCCGTCTGATGACCGACTCGGCCGCGACGAACAGGATGATCGAGCCCTGGACGACGAGGATGATGTCGATCGGGATGCCGGTCTGGCGCTGCATCGTGCCCGCGCCGGCGCGCAGGACGCCGAACAGCAGGGCCGCCCCGACCACGCCGAACGGATGGGCCCGTCCGAGGAGGGCGACGGCGATGCCGTCGAAGCCCACGGTCGTGGCGTACTCGGCGGGGTAGTTCTTCGTGATGCCGAGGATCTCGCACGAGCCGGCGAGGCCGGCCAGCCCGCCGGCGATCGACATCGTCAGGATGGTGATCGGGGCCGGTCGGATGCCGGCGTAACGGGCGGCATTCGGGTTCGCGCCGACCGTCCGGACCTCGAACCCGAACGTCGTCTTGAACAGCACGAACCACACGACCACGGCGGCGATGAGGGCGACGATGATCCCGGCGTGGAGCCGGGTGCCCTCGATGAGGATCGGCAGCGCCGCTTCCGGGTGGATGTCCGGGGTCCGCGGGAACGTCGCGTTCGGGTCCTTGAAGATCGTGCTCGCCAGGAGGTTCAGGAGGAGCGCGGCGATCGAGTTGAGCATGATCGTCGTGACGACCTCATGCGCCCCGCGCCAGGCCTTGAGGGCGCCGGGGATGAAGCCCCACGCCCCGCCGAAGAGGAAGCCGACGAACAGGGCGAAGAACAGCGCCAGCGGGAACGGCAGCCCGATGTACGCGCCGGCGAGCGCGGCCCCGAACGCGCCGAGATAGAACTGACCCTGGGCGCCGATATTGAACAGGCCCGCCCGGAACCCGAACGCGACCGACAGGCCGGCCAGGATCAGCGGCGTCGCGGCGTTGAGTGAGTTGCCGATCGCCCGGAAGTCGAGGATCCCGCCGGGGCCGCAGGAGAGGGTGTCCTCGACGAACCCGCCCTCGCACAGCAGCGAGCCGTCGAGCAGCGCCTGGTAGGCCTTGAACGGCAGGAGGAAGTCGAACCCGGTCGGGGACAGGGCGCTCGAGAGCCAGATGAGGATCGCGCCGACGAACAGGCCGAGCAGGATCGCGATCACGGTGCTGGCGAGCTGTCGGCCGAGCGTCCCGCCGCTGACGAGCGTCGTCGGGTTGAGGCTCATGCCCCCGCCGGTGCCGGTCTCGGCCGTCATGCCGCACGCTCCCGGCTCATCGGCGACCGTGCCGGTCGCCATCATCAGGCCGATCTTCTCCTTCTCCGCCGTGGCCCCGTCGACCGTCGTGACGAGCCGGCCGCGGTACATGACCCCGATCCGGTCGGACAGCTCCAGGATCTCGTCCAGCTCGGCGGACACGAGCAGGACCGCCGTCCCGGCGTCGCGCTTGGCGATGATCTGGCGGTGGATGAACTCGATCGAGCCCACGTCGATCCCGCGGGTCGGCTGGTCGGCGATGAGGAGGGCCAGGTCGCGGCTGAACTCGCGCGCCACGATGAGCTTCTGCTGATTGCCGCCCGACAGTGTCGAGGCCGGCACGGACGCCGATGGGGTCCGGATGTCGTACTCGGGGATGAGCTTCGCGGCCCGCTTCGCGATCGCTGCCTCGTCGATGATCCCGTAGTGGGAGAACGGCGGGTGGTAGTAGTCCGTGAGCGACAAGTTGTCGTCGATGGGGTACGACAGGACGAGGCCGAACCGCTGGCGGTCGCCCGGGATGTAGGCGACGTCGCGCTCCGAGATGTCGCGGACGGAGTGGTTCGTGATCTCGACGGCCCGACAGGGACACCTTGCCGGACCGGCTCTTGCGCAGGCCCACCAGGGCCTCCACCAGCTCGTCCTGGCCGTTGCCCGCGACGCCGGCGAGGCCGAAGATCTCGCCCGCCCGGACCTCGAATGAGAAGTCCGTCACGACGACCGAGCCGCGGTCGTCGACGACGGTCAGGTCCTCGACCGAGAGGACGACGTCGCCGACATCCGGCGGGCCCTTCTCGACCGTCAGGGAGACCTCTCGGCCGACCATCATCTCGGCCAGCTCCTCCTCCGTCGCCGTCTTCGGGTCCGCCTGGCCGACCACCTTGCCACGTCGGATGACGGTGATCCGGTCGGCGATCTCGAGGACCTCGTAGAGCTTGTGGCTGATGAAGACGATGCTCGTCCCGTCGGCCGCCAGACGCCGCACGGAGCATCGTGAAGATCTCGTTGGTCTCCTGGGGCGTCAGGACGGCGGTCGGCTCGTCGAGGATGAGGACCCGGGCGCCCCGATAGAGGGCCTTGAGGATCTCGATCCGCTGCTGGATGCCGACCGACAGCTCACCGACCTTCGCGTCCGGGTCGACATCGAAGCCCATCTGCTGGGCGAGGGCGCGGATCCGATCCGTCCGATGCCTTCTCGTCGAGGAAGACCGGGTTTGCCATCGTCTCGTTGCCGAGGATGACGTTCTCGGCGACGGTGAAGACCGGGACGAGCATGAAGTGCTGGTGGACCATCCCGATGCCTCGGGCGATCGCGTCCGACGGTCCGCTGATCTTCGTCACGGTCCCGTCGATGAGGACCTCACCCTCGTCGGGCGTGATGAGCCCGTACAGGACGTTCATCAGGGTGCTCTTGCCGGCGCCGTTCTCGCCGAGCAGGGCGTGGATCTCGCCGGGCCGGACCTCGAGGTCGATCCCGTCGTTCGCCACGACCCCGGGGAACCGCTTGGTGATGCCGCGCATCTCGAGGGCCGGAGCCCGGATCGGACCCTCGAGCCCGGCGCCGACCGGGGCGGGCCCGGATGGATCGTCGGGTGCCGATGGGGCAGGCCCCTCGGGCCTGGTAGGCGGTGGCGTCGACATCTCGGCCATGGGCAGGCTCCGAGCTGGTTGCTGGGCCGTGGGTCTGGTGCTGGGCCGTGAATGCCGAGCGGCGAGGTCCGCAGGGACCTCGCCGCTCGATGGCGTGACGCTTGGGGGGGTTACTCCGTCTTGCCGTCGACGACGACGTTCGTCTTGATGGAGCCGTCAGCCAGGCCCTTGAGGGTCGTCTCGAGGAGCGTCTGGGTCTGCTGCGTTCACCTTGTCGGCGTTGTCGTGGAACGGCGCGAGGCGCGATGCCGCCGGTCGACGCGTCGTCGACATGGACGCCGGCAGCGAACTTGCCCGTCGGCGATCCGCAGGAGCGATGCCTGGACCGCGCCGACGATGTTCTTGGTCGCGCTCGAGACCAGGCACGAGCGCCGCCTCGGGGAGCGTGAGGAACTGGTCGGTGTCGACGCCGATGGCGCTGATCTTGGCGTTGCAGGCGGCGAGTCAGGGCGCCGTTACCGGTGAGGCCACCGGCCGCGAAGATGACGTCTGCGCCGGCTTGTCGATCATCTGCTGCGCGGCAGCCTTGCCCTGGGGCGGCTCGATGAACGAGCTGGTGTAGGTGAACAGCACCTTGATGTCCGGCTTGGTCGCCTTGGCGCCGTTGATGTAGCCCTCGACGAACCGCTCGACCGGCGGGACGACGAGCAGGCCGCCGACGACGCCGATCGTGCCGGTCGTGTCGAGCGAGGCGGCGAGGACGCCGGCGAGGTAGCCCGCCTGGTCCTCGGCGAAGAAGAGGCTCTCGCCGTTCGTCGACCAGGAGGAGTCATGGCCCGGGTTCGGGATGCCGTCGACGCTGATGAACTTGATCGGTCGGGTTCGCCATCGAGGCGTCGCCGAGGGCGTCGCCGAGGAGGAAGCCGACGCCGATCACGACGTCATAGTCGTCATCGGCGAACTCGGAGATGTTCTTGGCGTAGTCCGACTGGCTGGTCGTCTCGATGTAGTCGGTCTGGAAGCACGTGGGGGCCAGCGTCGCGGCCGCCTGCATGCCTTCATAGGCCGACTGGTTGAAGCCCTTGTCGTTGATCCGACCGACGTCGGTGACCAGGCCCACCTTGGTGACCTTGTCGCAGGTCAGCGAGGCCGCCGATGGCGACGCGGATGCTTCGGCCGATGCCCCGGCCGAAGGCGATGCTGCCGCCGATGGCGATGCGGCCGCCGAAGGCGAGGCGGCGGCCGACGGCGATGCCGACGGCGCGGGGGTCGCACCGCCGGTACAGGCGGTGACGATGATGGCCACGCCTGCGATCAGGCTGAGGCCGAGGCGCTTCTGCATGCTTCCTCCTCCGGGAGCGTCGTCGACGCCGGCGCGCGGCTCGGCGTACGACACGGCAGCGCGACCGCTCCGGGCGGTCGGTCCCGCGCATCCTACCGCATGGCTGAGGCGTATCGCATACTCCGCCGATGGCTCGGCTGCCGATCCTGCTCGACTGCGATCCGGGCCACGACGACGCCCTCGCGATCGTCCTCGCGATCGCCCGCCCGGAGCTCGATCTGCGGGGCATCACGACCGTCGCGGGCAACGCGGCGCTGCCGGAGACGACGCGGAACGCGCTCCGTGTGCTCGCCCTGATCGGCCGTCCGGACGTCCCCGTCGCGGCCGGCGCGGACCGGCCGCTGCTCCGGTCGCTCGAGATCGCCGAAGCGGTCCACGGCGCCACCGGGCTCGACGGCGCCGACCTGCCGGAGCCGCGCAGCGAGCCTCGTCCCGAGGGCGCGGTGGCGTTCCTCCGGCAGACCCTCCTCGACGCCGACCGACCGGTCACCCTCGTCCCGACCGGGCCCCTGACGAACATCGCCTTGCTCCTCCGGGCACATCCCGAGGTCCGGCCCCGGATCGCGCGATCTGTCTCATGGGCGGGGCGATCGCCGAGGGCAACTGGACCGCCGCGGCCGAGTTCAACATCTGGGTCGACCCGGAGGCGGCGGCGATCGTCTTCGAGTCGGGCCTGCCGATCACGATGATCGGGCTCGACGTGACCCACCAGGCGCGCTTCCGGCCGGAGGACGTCGAGCGGCTGGCGGCCCTCGGCACGCCCGTGGCGACGGTCTTCGCCGACCTGCTGCGGTTCTTCGCCCGGTTCCACGATGAGCGCTACGGCTGGGACGGCGCGCCGATCCACGACGCCGTCGCGGTCGCCCATCTGGCCGTGCCGGGTCTCGTCCGGACGGCCCGCTACCGGGTCGAGATCGATACCGGGTCGGCGCCCGGCCGGGGTCGGACGGTCGTCGACACCCGCGGGGTCGCCGGCCCCGAGCCGAACGCCGAGGTCGGGCTGGAGCTCGATCGGGCCGCCTTCGTCGACCTCCTGATCGATGCGGTCGACCGTGTCGGCGGTGTCCGCGCCGGCGCGCGATGACGCCCCTGCGCTATGTCGCCCTCGGCGACTCGTACACGATCGGGACCTCGGTCCAGGGCGCCGAACGCTGGCCCGACCAGCTGATCGCGGCGCTCGGCGGAGCGGCGGCACCGCTGACACTCGTCGGCAACCTCGCCGTCAACGGGTTCACCACCCGCGACGTCATCGAGCGCGAGCTGCCGGCGCTCGACCCGCTCCAGCCGGGCTTCGTCTCGGTCCTCACCGGGGTGAACGACGTCGTCCAGGGCGTGCCGCTGCCGCTCTACCGCGAGCGGCTGTCCGCGATCCTCGACCACCTGCTGGCCCGCCTCGATGCCGGGAGGGTCATCGCCGTCACGACGCCGGACTACACGGTCACGCCGGCCGGCGCCGACTACGGCGATCCGGCCGAGCGGGCCGCCGGGATCGCGGCGGTGAACGGCGTGATGGCCGAGCTGACGACGGGACTCGGGATCGCCCTCGTCGACATCCACGACATCTCGCTCGAGGCGGCGACCGACCTGAGCCTCGTCGCCGTCGACGGGCTCCATCCGTCGGGGGCCCAGTACGCGCGCTGGGTCGAGCGGATCGCCCCGGTCGTCCGCGGACTGGTCGGGACGGAGCCTCGGCCGCGCGTCGGATGACGGATCGAACCGCGCGGCGGATGACCCTCCAGCTCGTGGAGCCGGGCATCGGAGATGCCGAAGTGGTGGGCGATCTCGTGGCGGACCGTGGCGGCCACCCCGGCCGCGAGCCGCGGCCCGATGCCATAGGCGCGCAGGTGCGGGCCCCGGAAGATCGTGATCTTCGACGGCAGCGGGACGTTGTCGACGCCGTACGCGGTCCGCGGGACGCCCTGGTACAGGCCGAACAGGCCGCGCGCACCGACGGTGGCCAGCTGGGCCGGCGACGGCTCCTCCTCGATGACGACGGCCACGGTCCCGATCCGGTCGATGAACTCGGGCGGCAGCGCGTCGAGGGCATCGAAGACCATCGTTTCGAAGTCGGGGATGTCCGGGACGCCGGCGACCTCCGGAGGGTCGATCACCGGCCGCTCACGGGACGCGAGACACGGATCGCCACAGCGGCGAGCATACCCGTGGCCGCGATGGGCCGGCGTACGATGCCTCGATGACGGGTCGCCGCTGGGACATCGACGAGATCGGGCACGGAGTGGCGAGCGGCAGGCCGATGCGACCGGAGCTGGCCCGCCTCGACGCCGCCCTCGACCTGCCGGACTGGGTCGCCGAGGAGCCGGAGGCCCATCTCCTGCCGCACATCCGTCAGGCGTGCGAGGCGCCGACGAGCCCGCTCGAGCTGCTCGACTGGGTCACGACCGACGACGGGACGCTGGAGGTCCGGTTGCGACCACGACCCGGTCATGCCCGCAGGCGTCGGTGATCGCCGAGCCGCCGCGGGCGGCGTGCTGGCGTCGTTCATCGAGAACGCGACGTTCGTCCGCGCCCGGACGATCGACGGGGGCGTCGTCGTCGACATCGCGACCGGCCAGCTCGATGGGGACGGGCCGTTCGCCGCCCACGGTCACCTCGTCCGCCTGCTCGTCGCTGACGTCCTCGTCGCCGACGTCTAGCCGAGGAACCTCCCGTCGGCCGCCCGCTCGATCGGCCGGTGACCGACGATCGCGCCGCGGTCGATCGGACCGTAGACGTGCGGGAATCGCTCGTCGCCGTCGTACCGCCAGGGGACGGTGAGCCGGTCGAGGTCCACGGTCAGCACGACATGCGGACGGCGATCCTCCCGGTAGAAGGTGTCGCCGACCCAGATGAGATCGCCGATGCGGTGAGTGAGGTGGACGAAGCCCTCGGTCTCCAGTGAGGCGACGCGGAGCGGCCGATCGATTGGTGCCGCGGCCCACAGCTCCGCTGGGATCAGGTGGAGCGCGAGCCGCCCGACGTCGGATGCCATCCGGCGAGCCTACGCCACGACGGATACTCAGGCCGTCACATCAGCGCCGGGAGGGAGCGATCGTGCACGCGGGCTATGACGTCGCGGTGGTCGGCGGGGGAGCTGCGGGCTGCGTGGTCGCCGCCCGCGTCGCCGGCACCGGTCGGTCGGTCGTCCTCCTGGAGGCAGGTCCCGATCCTCGACCCGGGCTCTCCCCGGAGCTGCTCGATGGCTGGACGCTCCCGCGGCCACCGGACTGGGGCTTCGCCGCGGAGCCCGATGCGCGAGGCGAGGCCCCGACCCTGCGACGATCGCGGATCCTCGGCGGCACGTCATGGCTGACCCGGTTCGCGCTGCGCGGCGGCGCCGCGGAGTACGACGCCTGGGAGGCGCTCGGGAACCCCGGCTGGGGGTTCGATGCGGTGCTGCCGGCCCTTCGCCGTCTCGAGAGCGATGAGGAGTTCGGTGACCGCCCCTGGCACGGCGCGGCCGGTCCGATCCCGGTCACGCGCTATCCGGACCTCGAGCGTGCGGCGGTCCTCGGTGCCTTGACCGAGGCAGCCGTGGCGGCGGGCTTCGCGCCGGTCGAGGACCACAACGCACCCGACGCGGTCGGCGTCGGGCCGATGCCGATGAGCTCGGTCGCCGGACGTCGGGTGACGACCCTCCTGGCGTATCTCCCGGACGGCGCTGCGCCCGAAGGACTCCGGATCCGGACCGACGCCCAGGTCGCCGACGTCGTGCTCGACGGCTCGCGCGCGGTCGGCGTCCGGCTCGTCGATGGCGAGATCGTCGCGGCCGATCTGGTCGTCCTGTGCGCCGGGACGTACGGCTCGCCCGCGATCCTCGAGCGATCCGGCATCGGTCGGGCCGCGGACCTCCGACGAGCTCGGGATCGTCGGCCGGGTCGACCTACCGGGCGTCGGCCAGAACCTCGCGGACCATCCTGCGGCGGACATCGACCTCGGCTACACCGGCACGGCCCGAGCGACGCCGCTGCTGCACGTCGCGGCGACCTTCCACAGCAGTGCCGCCGCAGCCAGCGGACCGCCGGACCTGATGCTGTGGCTGGCCGAGCCGGGTCTGCCGGACGACCCGCCCCAGCTGATGATCGACGCAGTCCTCCTCCGGCCGCGCTCGCGAGGCTCGGTCCATGTCCGGTCCGCCGATCCGGCGGCTCGACCCGGTCATCCGGTTGCCCGGCCTGGCGGAGCCGACCGACGTCGACCGGCTGGTCGAGGGCTACCGGCGTGCGATCGACCTGGCCTCGGCGCCAGGGGTCCGACGGCTGTGTGCCGGACCGGTCCTGCCGGGACCCGACGAGCCCGCGATCGCCGACGTCGTCCGGGCGCGCGCCTACAGCATCCCGCATGTCGTGGGGACCTGCGCGATGGGACCGGACCCGGCGGACGGCGCCGTCGTGGACGCCGGGGGCCGGGTCCATGGGCTGGCGGGCCTGATCGTCGCCGACGCCTCGATCATCCCGCTCCCGCCGTCGGGCTTCAGCCATATCCCGACGATCATGGTGGCAGAGCGGATCGCCGAGCTGGTTGTCGGACGGGAAGGATCCGGCGCCTGAGCGGAGGCCGCGGACCGGCGTCGGTCGGCCCGGCTACCATGGGCGAGTGCCCCTTGCTCCGAATGACTTCACCCATCTCCACGTCCATTCGGAGTTCAGCCTTCTCGACGGCCTGGGCCGGATCCCGGAGCTCGTCGATGCCGCCGCCGGCCAGGGGTTCGACAGCCTCGCCCTGACGGACCATGGCGCGCTCTACGGCGCGGTCGCGTTCCACCAGGCCTGCACGGCCGCGGGCATCAAGCCGATCCTCGGCGTCGAGACGTACATCGCCCGCCGGAGCATGCGCGACCGGGAGGGCAAGGCCGATGCCCAGCCGTTCCACCTGATCCTCCTGGCGAAGGACTGGACCGGCTACCAGAACCTCTGTCGCCTCGTCACCGATGCCCACGTCGATGGCTACTACTACAAGCCGCGGATCGACCGCGAGTACCTGGCCCAGCACAGCAAGGGCCTGATCGGACTGTCGGCCTGCCTCAACGGCGAGGTAGCCCGGGCGCTCGAGGTCGACGACTGGGAGAATGCCCGCCTCCTGGCCGGTGAGTACCGTGACATCTTCGGACCCGAGGGCTTCTATCTCGAGCTCCAGGACCATGGCCTGCCGGAGCAGCGGCGTCTGAACGAACAGCTCCTGCGGCTCGCGCCGGAGGTCGGGCTGCCGCTCGTCGTGACGAACGACCTCCACTACGTCACCGCCGGCCAGTCGGAGGCCCACGACGTCCTGCTGTGCGTCGGCACGGGCTCGAACCTCGACACCCCGGGCCGGATGCGGTTCGACACCCACGACTTCTGGCTCAAGAGCGCGGCCCAGATGGCGGCGACGTTCCCGGATCAGCCCGAGGCGATCCAGATGACCCGCAGCATCGCCGAGATGTGCGCGGTGGAGCTGCCGCTCGGGGTCAACCGGATCCCGCACTTCCCGGTGCCCGACGGCGAGAGCGCCGAGAGCTGGCTCGCCCAGGAATGCCAGCGCGGACTCGTGGAGCGCTACGGTGAAGCGACCCAGGAGCTCCAGCGCCGGCTCGATTACGAGCTCGGGGTCATCACGACGATGGGCTACGCGGGCTACTTCCTCATCGTCGCCGACTTCGTCCGCTTCGCCCGGGAGTCCGGCATCCAGACGACCTGCCGCGGCAGTGCCCCGGGCTCGATCGTCACCTACACCCTCGGCATCACGCCGGTCGACCCGATCTCCTACGGCCTGCCGTTCGAGCGGTTCCTCAACCCCGACCGGGTGACGATGCCGGACATCGACGTCGACTTCGAGGACGGCCGTCGCGACGAGGTCATCGCCTACGTCACCCGCAAGTACGGCCAGGACCACGTCGCCCAGATCATCACCTTCGGGACGATGCTCGCCCGGGCGGCGATCCGCGATGTCGGGCGGGTCCTGGGGTTCGGCTATGGCGAGGTCGACCGGATCGCGAAGGCCGTGCCGAACCAGCTCGGCATCAAGCTCGACGAGGCGATCGAGATCGCGCCCCAGTTCCGCGAGATGGTCGAGGCCGACCCCCAGGTCGAGCGCCTCGTCGGGCTCGCGAAGCAGCTCGAGGGAGTCGCCCGGAACGCCTCGACCCATGCCGCCGGCGTCGTCATCAGCAACGAGCCGCTGACCGAGATCATGCCGCTCCAGAAGGCGACGAACTCGGAAGCGCTGATGACCCAGTACGAGATGCACGCGGTCGAGGCGTTGGGCCTGCTGAAGTTCGACTTCCTGGGCCTCTCGAACCTGACGATCCTCCGCCAGGCCGTCGACCTGATCCGGGCGAGCATCGGGGGGTCGAGATCGACCTCGACCACATCCCCCTCGACGACGCCCGGACGTTCGAGCTCCTCGCCTCGGGCGAGACGACCGGCATCTTCCAGCTCGAGTCAGCGGGGATGCGGCGATACATCCGGGAGCTCCGCCCGACGTCCGTCTACGACCTGGCCGCGATGGTGGCGCTGTACCGGCCCGGTCCGATGGACAACATCCCGGCCTACATCCGCCGCAAGCACGGCCAGGAGCCGGTCACCTACCTCCACCCGCTGCTCGAGCCGTTCCTCGAGCGGACCTACGGGATCTTCGTCTACCAGGAGGACATCATGGCCGCCGCGATGGCGCTCGGCGGCTTCACCGGCCCGGAGGCCGACACGCTCGGCTACGCCATCCGGAAGAAGAAGTCGAACGTCCTTCGGGCTCAGAAGGAGAAGTTCGTCACCCAGGCCGCCGAGCGCGGCGTCCAGCCCGCGGTGATCGACGCCGTCTTCACAGCCTTCCAGCCGTTCGAGCGGTACGGCTTCAACAAGGCCCACGCGACGTGCTATGGCCTGGTCGCGTATCAGACCGCCTATCTCAAGGCCAATCACACGGTCGAGTACATGACCGCGGTCCTGACGGCGTTCCGGGACAACGGCGAGAAGGTCGCGGCGGCGATCGCCGAGTGTCGCCGCCTGGGGATCGAGGTCCGGCCGCCCGACATCCTCGCCAGCCACGTGGAGTTCACCGTCGAGGGCGACGCGATCCGGTTCGGCCTGCTCGCGGTGAGGAACGTCGGCGAGGGTGCGATCGAGTCGATCATCGCGGCCCGCGAGGACGGTGGGTCGTTCCGCTCGCTGACCGACCTGTGCTCGCGCATCGACATGCGGCTGGTCAACCGCAAGGTCCTCGAGTCGCTGACGCGGGTCGGCGCGCTCAACGCCTTCGGCCATCCCGCCCGGATCCTCCTCGGGCTCGACGATGCGATGGCCGCGGCGCAGGCGGCCCAGCGCGACCGGCTGACCGGCCAGACGTCGCTGTTCGACGTGACCACCGACGACGCCGCCGATCTCGAGCGCCCGCTCCCCGATGCGACCGAGGCGCCGATGCGCGAGCGACTCCGGTGGGAGAAGGAGCTCCTCGGGCTGTACCTGTCCGAGCACCCGATGGGCGAGGTCGCGGACCAGGTCGGGGCGTACGTCACGGCCTACTCCGGCGACCTGCGGGACGAGACCCTCGACGGCCAGCGTGTCGTCGTCGGCGGGATCGTCACCGGCGCGCGGACCGTCATCACGAAGGCCCGGGCGACGATGGCGATCGTCACCCTCGAGGACCTCCAGGGCTCGCTCGAGGTCGTCGTCTTCCCCCGGCTGTACGAGCAGACGACGGCCACCTGGCAGGACGGTGCGATCCTCCTTGTCGCCGGTCGCGTCGACCACCGCGGCGAGGAGGCCTCCGTCCTCGCCGACCTCGTCGCCGAGTGGGATGTGGCGGTCACCCGCGGGCCGGAGGTGTTCGCTCGAGAGGTCGCGGCCGGCGAGCGCGGCAGCGTTCGGCGTCGCTCGTCGAACGGGGAGGACGGCCGACGCGGTTCCAGCGCCGGCACGCCGGTCGGGCCGGGCGTCGCGGTCGGGCCGGGCGCGCCGGTGGGGTCGTCGCCGGCTCGGTCTTCGGCTGCCGGGCCATCGATGGCGGGGCCGTCGCCGATGGTGGCAGGACGGCCGCCGGAGACCGGCTCGAACGGACACGCCGCGCCGGGGGTCGGGTCGCGATCCGGGATCCGCATCGTCTCGCCACTCCGACCGGAGGCCTGGCCGCCCGGCGCCGGCCCCCTCGGCGAGCTGCCGTCAGGCCTGCCCGCCGCGACCGCCGACGTCGCGTCGGCCGCGATGGCCGCCGTGCCCCTCCCGCGGATCGCTCCCGCGACACCGGTCCCGAGCTACGCCGAGCCGCCCGGTTCGGAGCTCGCCTCGCCGGACCTCGACGACGAGCCGCCGCTGCCGGACGAGTATCGGACCCGGACCACGGACGCGGCCGCGGCGCCCACCCGACCCACCGACGCGGGTCCGGGCCGGATCCTCCATGTCCGGTTCTCGACGGCCGCCGGGCAGGACCGCCTGGTCGCGGCGATGGAGACGTTCCGCGCCGTCATCCGCGACCGACCCGGCTCGACTCGGGTCGTCCTGCATGTCCCGGCCGGCGGGATGACCCCGCTGCCGATGGAGCTCCGCAGTGGCGTCGCCTACGACGCGGACCTGCTCGCGGAGGTCGGCCGCCGGCTCGGATCGGGTCTGGTTGAGCTCCAGCTCGCCTGACCCAGGGGTCGCGGCCCTACGCCTCAGGGCGCGCCGATCGTCGACGCGAAGAACCGGTACAGGAGCTCCTCGTACCGCGCCGGCTGGAGGAACATCGCCTGGACGTGCCCGGCACCAGCCACGAGCCACGGCAGGACGGCCGTGCCGCCCGCGGCCGCGGCGGCCGCGAGGTCGACGGCGTGGTGCGGCAGGATCGTCGTATCCGACAGCCCGTGGGTGATGAAGAACGGCCGGCCGTCGAGCTTGCGGACCTCGTCGGCGGGGTCGCGTGTCCCGAGCTCCGGGTCGCTCATGAACCGCCCGACGGGCACGGCCGACCCGACGACCCAACGCGGATAGCCGTGCGACGCGGCGAAGTCCTCGGCAGCCGTCTGGAAGTCGGCGTAGCTGCTGTCCGCCCACGTCGCCGCGATCCGCGGCTCCTCGCCTGTCGCCATCGTCACCGTCGCGGCACCCAGGGAGATCCCGAAGAGACCGATGCGGGCCGGGTCGTGGCCCGTCGCGACGAGCCAGTCCCAGGCGCCCAGGACATCGCGGTACTCCTTCGCCCCGCCCGCCCATCGACCACCATCCGAGTCGGATGTCCCGTGATTGCGCAGGTCGATCATCAGGACGCCGAACCCGGCGCGGTGGAGCATCGCCGCCGGCAGGAGGATCTTCGTCGCCTGCCGGCAGCCCTTCCAGCCATGGACGAGCAGGACGACCGGACCGTCGGCCGCGCGTGGCGCGGTGTACCAGCCGCGGATCGTCAGGTTCGCATCCCGCGACGGGAACGCGACCTCCTCGAAGGTCGAGAAGTGGTACGGCGCGAGGTCCAGATCGGCCGGGGTGTCGTCGCTCGGCCCGAAGTCGGCGGGGGTCTGGGCCTGGTCCGTCAGCCCCTCGCACTGAGCCGGCACCCGCGAGAGCTGGTCATAGGCGATCGCACCCGCGGCGACGTACCCGGCGAGCATCACGTCGAACACGACGACAGCGCCCGCCAGGATCCAGCCCCGCCGGCCCAGGCGCGAGGCGTGCGGCTCGATCGGTGCCGTTCGCGTCATCGTCTTCGGACCACGACGCCGAGGCGACCCGATCGTGACACCGCCTCCGCGGCTTACCCCGTCGGCGTCCCCGCGTCCACGGCGGCCGGCACACCGGCGGCCCGACGAGCCGCCTGGATGGCCGAGTACTTGTCGGTGAACTCGCCGCGCATCGCCGCGAGCTGAGCGTCATCGATCCCGAGCTCGTTCGCGATCTGGTTCACGACGGCGCTCTCCTCCGCGGTGATCGTGCCATCGACCGCGACGACGAGGAAGCACGCCCGCAAGACGTTGAGGGCCTGCTCGGGCGTCGCCAGCTTGCGGAACTCGCGGGTGACGAGGTAGTCCTCGGTCTCACCCATCGTGAGCTCCTGGAACTTCGCGAGCTGGCAGACCAGGACCGCCTGACCCTCGTCCAGGCCGGCGTGCTCCTGGAGGGCCTTCTCGAGGTATGCGGTCTCCTCGGGGCTGATGACGCCGTCGGCGTATGCGGCACGGGTGACGACGTAGGCGGTCGCCGCGACCATCCGGGCCTGCTCGGGCGGCATCTCCTCGAGGCGGGCGACGATCTGTCGGACGCTGGCCGTCTCGGCGGCCGAGCCCGGCTGGGGTGGCTCCGGCGGCGGAGCGGGCTGGCCCGCCTCGAGCGTGATGCCTGGCGGTCCGAACAGGTTCTTGAAGATGCTCATCGATCCCTCGGGCGATGGAAGGTCGTGTCGGAGCCCGGATGGTACGCCGGCCTGCCTCACGTCGTCGCGACCGACGATCGCGGGTCTCAGCCGGAGAAGGCGTCGAGCCCCGTCAGGGCCTTCCCGATGACGAGGGTGTGGATCTCCGACGTGCCTTCGTAGGTCAGCACCGACTCGAGGTTCGCGGCGTGACGCAGGACCGGGTACTCGAGGGTGATGCCGTTGGCCCCGAGGATCGTCCGGGCCTCGCGGGCGATGGCGATCGCCTCGCGGACGTTGTTCAGCTTGCCCAGGCTCACCTGCTCCGGCCGGATCCGGCCCTCGTCCTTCAGCCGCCCGAGGTGCACCGCCAGGAGCGTGCCCTTCTCGATCTCGACGACCATGTCGGCGAGCTTGCGCTGAGTGAGCTGGAAGCCGCCGATCTTGCGCCCGAACTGCTCGCGCGTCGTCGCATAGTCGAGGGCCGCCTCGAAGCAGGCCCGAGCCGCGCCCATCGCGCCCCAGATGATCCCGAACCTGGCCTCGGAGAGGCAGGACAGGGGACCCTTGAGGCCCTCGACGCCCGGCAGGATCGCATCGCCGGGCAGCCGACAGCGGTCGAACAGCAGCTCGGAGGTGACGGACGCGCGGAGCGACAGCTTGTGGTGCATGTCGCGGGTGGTGAAGCCGGCCGTCCCGCGCGGGACGATGAAGCCGCGGATGTCGTCCTCGGTCCGCGCCCAGACGACCGCGACGTCGGCGATGCCGCCGTTCGTGATCCACATCTTCGCCCCGTCAAGGATCCAGTCGTCGCCGTCGCGGCGGGCCGTGGTCCGCATCGAGCCCGGGTCGGAGCCGGCGTCGGGCTCGGTCAGGCCGAAGCAGCCGATCGCCTCGCCGGTCGCCATCCGCGGCAGCCACGTCTGCTTCTGCTCCTCGGAGCCGTAGGCGTGGATCGGGAACATCGAGAGCGACCCCTGGACGCTGACCGCGCTCCGGAACCCGGAGTCGCCGGCCTCGAGCTCGAGACAGGCGAGGCCATAGCTCACCGCGTTGGTCCCGGCGCAGCCATAGCCGTCGAGATGCATCCCGAGCAGGCCGAGCTCACCCAGCTCGCGGAACAGCTCCCGCGGGAACGTCCCTGCCTCGTACCACCCGGCGATCCCCGGAAGGACCCGGTCGGCGACCCAGCGCCGGACGGTGTCGCGGATCAGCCGCTCCTCCTCGGACAGGAGGGCGCTGATCTCGAGGAAGTCGGTCGGGCGAAGCGCGGCCGTATGGACGGGAGTCGTCATCGTCGGTGATGGTAGAGGCCGAGCGTGTCGGGCACCGGATCGAACGTCCACGGATGGCCTGGCCCGTCGGGCCCAGCGGCGGACACGATGGCGCCCCCGACGCTCTTCGCTCACCTGATCATGCTGGCCGGCGAGGCCGCACCGATCTCCCGAGCGCCGGGGGCAGGACCTCAGGGTAGGGCCGCCCGCCCGGATCCGGTCCTAGGGAGAGGCACCTAGTCCGGGCCGCGCCTGTCGGCTCCCCTCAGCCGAAGACGTGCCAGGCCACCCTGACGTTCACGGTCGCGTGCGCCGTCAGATAGATCGTGATCGTGTTCGCCGTGGCGTTCACGACACACCGGTGGACGGTCGTCGTCCCGCCGGCGCTCGCCTGGAGGGTCGCGACGGCCGCCGACGCCGTCGTCAGGTCGATGCCGGGTGCCACGGTGACGCTGATGTTCCCGGAGTTGATCGTGGCGATGCCGGAGCAATTGTCCAGCCGGACCCGGCCCTTCGCCGCGAGGGCGTAGCCGGTCGTCGCCTCGAAGCTGCCGCCGATGCCGCTGGTGGCATAGCCGCGGACCCCGAGCCCGCTGGTCGCCTGCCCCTGGACGCCTCGGCCGGCGGTCGTCTGGCCGAGCACGCCCTTGCTCGAGCTGTCCTGGATCGCGTAGCCGAAGACCCCGGTCTTGGCCGAGTTGGTCACCGTTGGGTCCACTGGTCCGCTGAAGCCGTACACACCGGTCGCGCTGAAGTAGCTCAGACCCACGATCGCCGGGAACGCGGCCGTATTGCCGCGTCCCTGGACCGCGATGCCGAGGTCGCTGTAGCCGTACACGGCCACCGCGTTCGTGAATGCGGGGTTCGTCGTCGAGTGAGCGCTCTGTCCCCACAGGCCGACATTGCCCCCGGCGTTGTCCACCTGGAGCAGGACGAAGTCATCCGTCGTCTGATTGTGGAGCTCCGTCCCGGCCGTCGCGTTCTGGGACGTCCCGAGGATGAGGTCGCCGTCCACGCCGGCGCGTGCGGGCAGCGGCCTGCCGATGGCCGAGGCGACCGTCGCAGCACCGGCTCCCAGCGCGGCCAGGAGCAGGGCCCGCCGAGTCCGGGGGGCGTCGTCGTGGACCGCCATCACGGGTCCCTCCCTGTCACGGGACTCGAGCGGCCCCGACCCGACGATCGTGCGCTGCTCGTCAAGACGCCCCGGGCGTGTCGTCGTGCCCGTCGACGAAGCCCGCCACCTTGGGGAGACCGGACTCGATCATGACCCGGAATCACGCTACGGAGCGGAGCCGTAGGCCTCGTGATAGGCCGGCAGTCGGCGTTTACGTATGGATCGCCGAAGGCTCGTTCAGCCGCTCTATCCAAGGCGAGCCGGTCGCAGGCACCCAGTGCGATCGACCACCCGTAGCCGCAGAAGCCAGGGTAGTTGCATGTGCCGGGAGCGCCGACCAGTGTTGGCCTGGCCACCACTGCACCGATAGACGGAGATCGTGTACTTCCCGCTCCCGCTGCTGGCGGTAGTCGTCAACTATGTCCGGCACGCCCCCGTGACCCTGTTAAAGAAGTCCGAGCAGTTGGGCGGATGCTGGTCGGCCGCCCGCCACGGGTGACACCGGGGCTTCGAGCTCGTCGATGTCCGGCTGTTCACCTGGATCCGCGATGTCCGCTCATTCCCGCAGCGTAGAGAGGCCCGGGCTGGCCCCTCGCCCTTCTTGCCGATGGATGGGTCGCGAGAAGGCGAAGTACCAATGCAAGGGAAAGGTTTATCGGCCCTCTCGAATCGTCAGGAATGGTGTCGAAGCCATCGGTCGTGAAGAGCGAGCTGCAGCGCCGCCTCCGTGCGCGAGGACTATCACCTTCCGACAACAGTGAGACCGGTGACCGCGAACGCGAACCTGCAGGCGATCGATGGCGCCCAGACCGTCTCGTCGGCGAAGTCGGCCGGGACCGTGGCGCTGGGTTCTTGGCAGTACCTGGCAGCCGGGTGATCGAACATCCCGGTCGCGTCGACGACCTTGTCGACCGGGATCGGGTCGATCCCGGCAGCGGGGTCGAGATGGAGCATGAGACACGCGGCGTCGCAGATACCCTTCGCGACCTTGTCCGAGAAGAGCGTCGTCGCCGCCTGTGGGTCGACGAGGAAGATCGGTCCGTTGCCCCAAGCGAACCACTGGGGCCGCAGGCCCGGACCGTCGATGCCGATCCCCGGTTCAACGACCCGCGCCCGGACCGTGATCGGCTGACGGGAGAAGCAGCCCAGCGCGACTCCCTCGGACACCTTGACCAGCGACGCGAAGTCCGTCGGTGGGTCAGGGCAGACGAAGTCGCTGCCCCCGATCCAGGGCGCTCCATCGAGGTCGGCGCCAGCCACCCACCCATACGCGGGTGCGTCGTACACCCACCCGAACACCGGTCCGTCGATTAGGACCTCGTCAACGAGAGCGACCCGCCACCAGTCATATCCGGAGCCCGCCACCGGCCCGTCGATGACGTAGAGCGTCGTGCCCATCGGTAGGAGTGGGGCGAACTTCCTCGATGTCGCTTCGACGCTCGGTTCAGAGCGGACTCGCACGTCATCAACGACGGTGACCGCGAACGAGCCCGCCGCGATGGGCGGCAGCGGGCTCTCGCGGCTCGGTGACGGTTCAAAGCTCGGCGAGCTCATGGGCGATGGCGCACTTGTTGCCGACGAGCTAGGAGTAGGGGACGGGGTGACCACTGCCGAGATCGGTGAGCGTGACGGCGAAGGCGTCGCCGAGGCAGTACAGCCCGCAATGAGTACGAGCGACGCGAGACCGATCGCGATCCGGTTCATCGCGTCACCCCCCAGGACATCCGAAAGCGGGCTATGGGCTCCCCGCCGTGCACCTGTGACGCCGCAGGTCCTCGGATGTTGCGGGCGGTGGGCAGCCACGCCCTTGGTGACCGAGGGCCGGACTCGGGCCGTGAGGCTGAGTACCACACCGTCGTGACGTGGGTTCAGCGTCCACATGGTCGTACCTTCAAACGACCCAGCGGACTGTGCCGCCCTGGAGCGAGACGCCCGTCGCGCTCGGCCTCCGAACGCGCATACTGCTGTGCCCCTGAACGGGGTCGGCGCCCCAGCCGCGAGCCCTCCTCAGGTAAATGTTTGCGGGAGACTCGTATGACACACGTTGTCCTGACCCACGCCGTCGAGGACGTCGAGCGCTGGCTGTCGTTCAAGGGCGAGCGGGCTGCGAGCATCGGGGCGATGGGCGCCACGAACGTCGTCGACCACGTCGCCGCCGATGGCAGCAAGAACGTCGCCGTCAGCATGGACGTGGCCGACATGGGCCCCATCCAGGCGGGTCTCGCTTCGCCCCCGCCTGAGCTGGCGGAGGGGATGCAGCGGCATGGGGTCATCCAGCCGATCGTCGCCCTCATCGAGAAGTAGCCTCGGCTGCCTCGGGCGGCGAAGAACGAAGAACGGAGCCCCGACCTACGGCAAGCCGGGGCTCCTTCGGTGTCCGGCCCGGCATGGTCCGGAGGTGCGGCGACCCGGATGTGGGACCGGCTCGCCCAGATCTGCGGCCGCTACCTGGGCAAGGGCCAGCAGGTCGCGCTCGAGGGCGGACCCAGACCCGGACCTGGGACGATGACCAGGGCCCGCGCCACTGTCAGGCTTGTTCCGACAGGACGCCACCTGAGGGGATGCTCCCGCCACTCGGCTCTCGCTGTGCCACGCCGGCTGCTCGCAGCCACTCGTGGCAGGTGACCGCTGGCACGCCGACGACGCGTCGCGCGGTCGCGCCCGGACTCGACGCCTCCTGTCCTGTTACTTCGCCGTAGCCCATGCATGGCGGACGATGTGGTTCGCGCGGACCTATCGACGGAGGGGAGGCACGCGATGAGCGAAGCATGGTTCCCGTGGGCACGGACGACCGATCCAGACGGGACGGTGCACTACACCCACCAGCCCCCACGAGGCCGAGCCGATCCAGCGAGGGCCGATCGCCGAGAAGGACCATGACGAGCGTGGTCGCGAAAGGGACAGCGAAAGGCACGCGAGCGCACCCGCCGCGACTCGCGCCCACCCGCTGAGCCGAGGAAGGCCGCCGCCCGTGGCGATGCTCACGATCGACAGGCCGACGACGGCGATGAGGAACGGGTTCGGAATGGCCGGGCCGGCGAGCATCGGTCCATACGAGGATCCCGACGATGCCCTCGACGATGAGCGATCACGGCGGCGGCGCTTACCCACCTGCCCCGCCGCGGGCCTTGGGGCGTGCGACGGTCCCCTGCCTTCATCTCGCGTCGGCCTCGGCCTGACCCGGTCATGGCACGACCGTGAGGATCGCCATCGACCCTGACGGGATCGTGCCACCCGCCCGGGCCGCGACGGCCTCGGGGCTGTCCGCGAGGAACGCGTACCTCCCGGGCGCCAGCATGAGCTTGGAGACGTTCCCATGTGGCGGTCCATTCGCGAAGCCACCGGTGATCGCCGTGTCGAAGGTGTCTCCATGCGAGATGCGGTCGAGCTGCTCGTCGGTCAACGGGCCGGGCGTCTCCTCCGGCGCTGCCATCGCCTGGACGAGGACCACGTTCGCTCCGGGCTGATCAAGGACGAGATAGACGTCGCCCGCCCGGACTGTCCGGGGCTCGAGCCGCACACCATCGCCGCTCACGATGACGTGGACCGCCTGGCCCCCGGACGGGACGACGATCGCGCCGGGTTCGCAGGCTGAGATCGCCGCAGCCATCAAGAGCGGGAACACGACCAGCCCGACCCGCGATCTGCGCCAACTCTCCATCGCTGCCGAAACGCCCATCGTCGCGCCTCCTGTCATCCGAGAGGACGCGAGACCGCGCCGACCGTTTCGATCGGGCCCCGGCTCCGCCCCGCCTGACCGCTGGCCGACCAAGGTCGCGATCGCGGCGGAGCGGAGCCGGGGTCAGTGACAACCTGGCCGTCGCCGGTTACCGGCGGCTTACCCGAGGACGATGCCAGGCGACCTTGACCGAGGCAACGGTGTTCGCGGTCAGGTAGATGGTGAAGGCACTTAGCCCGGCTGCCGAACGACGAACGTGAACGTGCAGCCGACGGCCTCGCCCGGGACGGCGGCGTACGGGCCGGGCACGAGCGCGAACGACGCCGTGCCGCTAGCCTCGCCTCGGACGGAGAGGGACATCGCGGGCTTGACCGCCGGCCCGGTCGGTGGCTGGAAGGCGACGGTGAAGTCGCACGTTCCTCGCACGGTGTAGTCGACGACGACGGATGCCGGCAGCGAGACCGCCGGCGCTCCACCGTGAGCCCCCTCGGCGTTCTTCGTGACCGAGTAGAGCACGATCGGCGTCGGCGACGGAGCCGGAGATGCGACGGAGGACGCCGCGGCCGATGGCGCGGGTGAGAACGTCGGGCTCGGGCTTGGACCGACCGATAGCGAGGCCGGCGGCGCAGGTGTCGAGGCGGCAGTACAGCCGGCAAGAAGTGCGAGCGACGCGAGTCCGACCGCGATCCGGTTCATCCCGCAGCCCCCTCAGACGTCCGGCGCGGTCGTGGGCTCCCGCCGAAGTCGGGATCGCGCTCAGCCACCGGTCTCGACCGCCGTGACGATGAACATGCCACGGCACAACTGGATCGCATCTGCGTCGGTGACGTCGGGCCACTCGTTCCCCGCGGGGGCACGACACTCGGCGCTGGCGGGGTCGTCGAAGTGGCCGGTGATCGATGCCCCGCCCGTCAACGGGAGGGGCGGCGGGCTCACGCCGTCGACATCACTACCCCGGAAGAAGACGGGGAGATGCATCGACGGGTCCGCCACGTACAGGGGCAGGCTGGTCTCGAACTCGAAGTCGGTCCCGATATCGACGAGGAAGAGGCGGCCGTACTTGGGGTCATCGACCTGCTCGAACCGCGCCGGCACCTGGAACGGGACTTCGTCGATCTCGCCGCCTCCGGGCAGGACCACAGCCCCGAGGTCCAACGTCGTCGAGCCGTAGCAGGCGATACGGATCTCGGGGTCGAGGGCGGCGAGCGCCGACGGGGTCACCTCGACCGGGCACTTCGCCGCGGCCGCCGAAGGGGTCGCAGGCGGCGGCGATGGGGTCGTTGACGGGGCCACCGATGGTGACAACGACGGCGTGACGGTCGGCGAGAACGCAGGGCTCGAGCTCGGGTCGACCACGGGAGAGAGCGCCGGACTCGGACCAGGGTCGGTCGATGGCGACGGTGTGGCGGCGGCGGTGCAGCTGGCAAGGAGAGCGAGCGACGCGAGTCCGACCGCGATCCGGTTCATGGACTCCCCCTCGACATCCGGCGCGGGTCATGGGCTACACGCACTCGCACCTGTGACGCCGCACGGCGTCGGATGTTGCGGTCTCCGGACGCCCCGCCTGTCAGCGCGGCCGACCGAGGTCGGATCGCGCGGGCGGACCGGGGGCCGCTGACAGGTAGGCGGCCGGCGACTTACCCGCGGCTCATCCGAAGACGTGCCAAGCGACCTTGACGGTGGCCGTGCTGTTGGCGGTCAGGTAGATCGTGAACTGGTTCGTCGAGGCGTTGACGAAGACTCGTGACACGGTCGTGGTCGGAGAGCCCGCGCTGCCCTGGAGGGTCGCGACGATCGCGCTCGTCGCGGTCAGATCGGTGCCCGGTGTGACCGTGACGCTGACGTGGCCCGACTGGATGGTCGCGATGCCGACCGACTTGTCGAACGCGACCCGGCCGGATGCCCTGAGGGCGTAGCCCTGCATCGGGCTGGCCGTCGCGAACGAGCCGGCGGTCCCGGCTCCACTGGTGAACCCCCGGACGCCGAACCCGGTCGTCGCCTGGCCATGGACGCCATACCCCGTCGTCGACTCGCCGTGGACGCCGATCCCGGTGGTCGCCAAGCCATTGAGACCCCTGCCGACGGTGGATTGGCCGGTGATCCCGCGAGCGTTCGAGTCCTGCGCCGCGTAGCCGTAGACGCCGGTCTTGGCGGGGGCCGGGGGTGGGGAGCCGGAGCCGCTGTAGCCGAGGACGCCGGCGCTCGAGGCACTCTGGCCGAGAACGCCATCGCCCGACGAGCTCGACCCCCAGATGGCGGTGTTCGTGTCGCTCGTCCCGCGAACCCCGACGCTCGTGTCGCTGGTGCCGTAGACGGCGATGTTGTCCTTGCTATTGCCCCAGACGCCGACCCATTTCGCGCTCTCGCCGACGACTCCGGCGCCGGACGCACCCTTGGAAGAGCCGTACACGCCGTGGCCGCTGTCGCTGGTTCCGAAGACTCCGCTGCCCGTCTCGCACTGGCCGTAGACGCCGCTTCCCGTGGTGGCTGTGCCGTACACGCCATAGCGCGACGTGGTGGCGCCCCAGAGGCCGATGCCCCCGCCAGAGGCATCGCAAAGGAAGACGAATGAGTTGGAAGTCAACGAGTCGGTGATGGAGGTCCCGAACGTCCCATTCAGCCTGTCTCCGACGTGGATCGCATCGCCATTGGCTGCCCGGGTCGTCAGTGGGCGTAGCGTCGACGCGAAGGTCGCGACGCCGGCACCGAGCGCGGCGGTGAGCAGAGCACGACGGGTGCGCGGGGACGAGGTATCGATCGCCACGGCGGTTCCCTCCCTGACGGGGTCGGCAAGATGCGACCCGTCGATATCTCCACTGACGGTCGCTATGCCCACGATCGTTCAGCCAGGGACACTCGCGCTCGGGCCAAGCGCCATTCCGTCCGCCGCCCTGTCGCGGCGGTCGCTCTACCCTCGAGCGATGATCGCACCGAAGGTCGATCGTCTCCACGCTGCTCATCGCGCCGCGATCACCGAGCGCCTGCGGTTCCACGGGATGACAGCCGAGGCCGTCGAGGCGGCCCTGGTGGCGTGGGAGGCACCGGCCGATGCCGAGGGCCGTCGGCGTGGCGACGCGGCCTATTGGGACGGCGCGCCGAGGCGTGGTGCCTGATAGGGTCAGGTCCTGACTGAGCCGCTGATGTCCGGCCGGTCCCGGAGATAGACGAGCGGCACGCGATCACCGACCTGCATCGGCTCGCTCTTGGTCCGGACGCGGAACTCACCGTGACGGGTCTCTCCACTCGCCTCGTACTCGTAACGGACCATCAGGAAGCCTGTCGGGTGATGGCCGGAGTCACTGGTCTCCACCGAGACCGAGGTCACGACGCCGTCGGTCGGCTGTCCGGCCGCCTCCAGACGCCCCTTGACGATGTCGTTGCGGACGGTGTGGTCGACGATGGCGACGCCGGCGAGGAACAAGGGTGACGCACCCAAGAGGACGACGACTCCACCCACGATGGGCGATGACCCATCGCCTGCCACGAAGACCGACCACCACACGACCGCGTCGGCGACCCCGACGGCCGCCAGCCTGCGTCGCCAGTGGGGATCGAGCCCGGAGATATGGTCGACCGTCTTGGCCATTCCCGGGCTATTACAGATGCGTCGTGGGCTCTCTGTCTTGGGGCAGGACGGCGTTCTGGGAAGCCTGCGAGGCGTGGTGCCTCAGGGACCGATCGGCCCCCTGAGTAGGAGAGCCAGGACGAATGTGCCGAGGGCACCGACGACGTAGCCGATCCAGCCGGCCCCGACGACGGTCAACGCCCGCACCCATGGCCGGGCCCTCCCGAGGCCACCGAGGATCACGGCGGCGGCGAGCAGCCCGAGGGCGATGTAGCCATATCTCAAGAGGAGCTCGCCGAGCGGGATCCCGAGGTTGATCGTCCCCGACACGAGGATCAGCACGATGCCGACCAGCGCGCCGACAAGGAAAGCGATGGCGAGGTCACGAGGTCGCATCCGACGGAGAGTAGATGCTGCGTCGACCGCCGAGGGGCGTGAGCGCGGCAAAGCGGGCCGCCCCGTCGCTCACGCCGGGCGGTCAGACCGCGCACCTGCTGGCAAGGCTGATCAGATGGGGCTATGCTCGCGCCCCGCCGGAGGCGCTCGCGTCGTCTATGGACGCTCTGCCCTCGGGGGGCGGCCTTATGGGGATGGCCCCGACATCGCTCTTGGTGGGGGGTTACCTCGAGCGCGTCGGGGCCTTTCTTATTGTCGGCCGCCATCGGCCAAGCCGCCCTGGAGGCCGCTCGCCGCGATGGAACCGGCTAGCGGCGAGGAGGCCGGATGACACATTGCGATCACTGCCGCTGCGACGCGTGTTGCTGCTGCAGATAGAGCGAGAGGCCGGGCATAGCGCCCGGCCTCCTCTGTATCAGTCCGGGCCCCGCCAACCGTCAAAGGAGGATCGGGGGACCTCCCAACAGCAACGGGACCTTAGGTAAAGGGTACACGGTCGACTGTCGACAAGTTAGGTCAACGCGCGGGGCCCCGCGGGCCCGACGCAGCCGCCCTGACGGCATGAGAGGCCGTACCGGACGCCGAACGTTCGCGGTGCTGGTGGCGGTCAGGTAGATCGTGAAGATGGTGGCTGTCGTCGGGCGTGTCAGCCGATGATCCTCAGAACGAGGGTGCCTGTGCCGTCCCCGTTCTCGTCGAGAGTGCCATCGCCACGAACGTTTCTGAATTCTCCGGACCCACCGGTGAGTGCGAAGACCTTGTGAGGGGGCGGCGCGTTGTCGAAGGCGAACGCGATCGTCCCGCGACCCTCGAGTCGCATGACACCTGTGCAGTTGGAGAGACCCGTCTCGTCGACGAGGACACAGCTGCCGATCTCGTCGCCCACCGCCTTCTCGTTCTGGAAGAGCTGGTCATGGAAGACGATCACGTCCGCTGCCGAGGGACCTGGCGCCCCGAGGTCGGTGTAGTTGAACGGGGCGAACACCACGTGGAAGGTCATGGTGCGGCCACCCCCCGAGGCCGCGCCCAGGACGGAACCCTGGAGGAGCAGGACCGACGCCCCTAGCGACACTCCGACGGCCACGGCTCGCGTTAGATTGCGCATCGGATCTCTCCTCGTAGGTCGGGTCGCGGCCTCCCCATAGGGACATGGTCCGCCTCGACTGTGGAGAGCGTAGGCGTCGCCTCTCGGCGGTCCCCATGCCGGCCCGCGTATCTGCGTTGCGGATGCATTGCAGCGCCTAACGCCTGACCGAGCGCGTCGTTCCTATAGGTCCGGGACTCCGGGAGGTTTCGGACCAATGGCAGGGGGGCAGGGCGGCAGGGCCCCGGCGCGCGTGCCCTGAGGCTCGGGGGATCCTCAAAGCGAGCCGGGGCCCTGTGCTCATCCGGACGACCGAGGTTCCCGGCGCCATCGCAGAGGGGTCCGGCCTATACGTGGAGACGCGAGGGTGGCCGCGGCTCGGCGCCTCGCCCCTTACCCGGGTGGGGCGCCTCTCTATGTCCGCCAGTGTGCCCGTTGGATGCCACTTGGATGCCAGATGTGGTGCCGGAGACGAGACTTGAACTCGTACGAGGTTGCCCTCAACGGTGTTTGAGACCGTCGCGTCTGCCTGTTCCGCCACTCCGGCGCGGTGCCCCATCGTAGGCGGAGCGGGTTCCGCGGCGCTCGCATGACCATTTCGTCCCGGTCGGGTGATGCCACCGACTGAGCGCCTGTGGTTCCATAGACGCGTCCATCGAACATCCTCGAGGTCATGTCATGCCCCTGGGCGACCGAACCGTCACCCTGACATCGCGGCTCCGCCGCGCGCTCCCCATCGCCTTCGCCGGCCTCCTCGTCGCGGTCCTCGCCGCCTGTTCCTCGGGACCCGGGAAGGGCGGCGACCTTCAGGCCAGCCAATGGAACCTGAAGACCTACATCGTGAACGGCGCCCAGGCGACGATGCCCGACGGCGTGTTCGCCGAGCTCGCGTTCGACCGGACGACGGCGAGCGGCTTCAACGGCTGCAATGACTTCCAGGGCGGCTACACCCAGACCGGCTCGAGCCTGACCTTCGGCCAGTTCGCCACGACGCTGATGGCCTGCGAGGGTCCCGCGAACGACGTCTCGACCGGCTCCATGGCGGCCATCGCGAGCACCACCCAGTACACCGCGACCCAGACCGATCTGACCCTCTACGACAAGAACGGGACGGTCCTGGCCGTCTACCTGGCCGAGCCCGCCAACCCGCTCGTGGGGGGCGACTGGAAGATCGACTCCTATCTCGACGAGAAAGGCGCGGTCGTCACGCCGGTCAAGGACTCCGACCCGACGGTCACGTTCCTGGAGGGCGAGCAGCTCTCCGGCACGACCGGCTGCAACAGCTTCACCGGCGGGTATCGGATCTCCGGGTCGACGATCCTCGTCGGTCGCATCGCGCTCACCCAGAAGGCCTGCCCCGACGACCTTGCCGCCCAGGAGAAGGCGATCCTCGCCGCGCTGAGTGGAGCTGGCGCATTCAGCGTCCGAGGCGACCGCCTCGATCTGCGAGACCTCCAGGGTCGGTTCGTCCTCGGTGCCGTCCGCGTGGGCGGGCCGAACGCATCGCCCAGCCCGAGCCCGTCCGCGTCGCCGTCCCCATCCCCGAGCCCGTCCCCGTCGCCGAGCCCGAGCCCGTCGCCGAGCCCAAGCCCGTCGCCGAGCCCGTCACCCCGACCCAGTCCGAGCCCATCGCCCCAGCCCAGCCCGAGCCCATCGCCCGCGGCGAGCCCGTCGCCCGCAGCGAGCCCCTCGCCCGCTGCGAGCCCGAGCGTCGAGGCGAGCCCGTCGCCGTCCTGACCCTCGGCACCGGTCGGACCGGCCCGGCTTTCCCGCGAGGGCGCCGGGCCCGGTCCTGACGGCCTCCGCGCACCGCCGCCGGAACCCGGCGGCGGACCCGGGCGTCGGGCGGGCTGATGCTAGACTCGCCCGGCCTCAGCATCGCCGCCCGGAGGGATCGCCCGCCTGTGGAGGACGACCGTCGACCGGCCGCGACTGTCGACGATCTCGCCCAGCGCCGCGATCTCGCCCTGATCGATCGGGCTCGGGCAGGCGACCTCGACGCGTTCAACGCCCTCGTCGAAGCGCACCAGGATCACCTCTACGCGCTCGTCGTCCGGATGGTGCCGGACCGCGACCAGGCCGCCGACGCGGTCCAGGAAGCGTTCTACAACGCGTACCGGAACCTCGCCGGCTTCCGGGGCGGCAGCGTCCGGAGCTGGCTCGGCCGGATCGCCGTCAACGCCGCGATGGACGCCCAACGGTTCGTCAAGCGGCGTCCGGTCCAGCCGTATCCGGAGCTGGAGGACGAGGCCTGGCAGCCACCGGCGCCGGTGACCGCCGACCCGGAGCACACGGCGATCGACGCCGAGCGGTCGCGAGCCCTGGCGGCGGCGCTGGCGGCGATCACCCCGGACCAGCGGGCCGCGATCGTGCTCTACGACGTCGAGGGCTACGACTACCAGGAGATCGCCGACATGACCGGGGTCTCGCTCGGGACGGTCAAGTCGCGCATCCACCGCGGCCGACTGGCCCTCCGCGGGCTGCTCGAGGATCGACTGGATCTGTTCCGTGGCTGACGACGCCCGGACCCCCACGACTCCTTCGACCCGTGGCCACCACGACCACGACGGCCTGCTCATCGCCGCCCTGGCCGCGGGTGATCTGGTCGGCTCTGCCCGGACCGAGGCCGAGGCCCGCATCGCCGACTGCCCGGACTGCGCGGTCCTGTACGCCGACCTCGTCGCCATCAGCGCCGCCACCCGGGCCTTGCCACCGCCCGCGCGGCCCCGCTCGTTCACCCTGAGCCCGGCCGACGCCGCGCGTCTCCGGCCCTCGGCCTGGCAACGCCTGGCCGCCGCGTTCGGCGCACCGGGTGGCGCGATGCGCCCGATGGCCGCGACCTTCACGACCCTCGGCATCGCCGGCCTGCTGGTCGTCGGTCTGTCGTCGCTCGGACCGATCGGCCTGGGTGGCTCGGCCGCCTGCCGCCCCGCAGCACGAGCTCGCGAGCCAGCCCTCTGCGGCATCGTCCGCCGCGGCATCATCGCGCGACGCCGTAGCCTCGGCCGCGGCATCGCCGACGTCGGCCCCCGAGCCGGTCGCGGCTTCCAGCAGCGGCTTCGTGTCATCCCTGGGCGACACGTCCCAGGCGGTCGGCGGCGGAGCGGTGAAGCGGACCGCGGCGCCCAGCGCGGACGCCGCGCTTGCGCAGCGCGATGCGGTCGACGGTGGTCCGTCGCTCCTCGTCATCTTCTCGTCGGGGCTCCTGCTCCTCGGGCTTGGGATGCTCGCGCTGGTCGCGCTGGCGTCGCGGCGCGCGGCAGACGACCCGGACGCCGAGCCATGACGGAACCGGTCGACGACCCGAGGCGTCCGACTGACGTGACCCCCACGACTCCTTCGACCCGTGGCCACCACGACCACGACGGCCTGCTCATCGCCGCCCACGCCGCGGGTGATCTGGTCGGCTCTGCCCGGACCGAGGCCGAGGCCCGCATCGCCGACTGCCCGGACTGCGCGGTCCTGTACGCCGACCTCGTCGCCATCAGCGCCGCCACCCGGGCCTTGCCACCGCCCGCGCGGCCCCGCTCGTTCACCCTGAGCCCGGCCGACGCCGCGCGTCTCCGGCCCTCGGCCTGGCAACGCCTGGCCGCCGCGTTCGGCGCACCGGGTGGCGCGATGCGCCCGATGGCCGCGACCTTCACGACCCTCGGCATCGCCGGCCTGCTGGTCGTCGGTCTGTCGTCGCTCGGACCGATCGGTCTGGGTGGCTCGGCCGCCTCCGCCCCGCAGCACGAGCTCGCGAGCCAGCCCTCTGCGGCATCGTCCGCCGCGGCATCATCGCGCGACGACCTGTACGCCCAGAACGCCGGTGGACCGACCACCGAGCCCGCCCCGAGAGCCCCCGATGCCGGTGGCATCGCCGCCCCCTCCGGTGGGACCGGCTCGACGGGGACGACGAGCGACGGCGGACCCGTCGCCCTCCCGAGCCCCGCGGCGAGCGGCGGGACGTCGAAGGGTGACCAGAACGCCCCCGGCCAGGCGCCATCCGCCGCCGGTCAGGCATCACCCGCCGCCGCTCAGGCGTCACCCGCCGCCGGCCAGGACGGCCGGACCTCAGCCGCCGCCAGCCAGGGCGCTCAGGACCTCTCGACCGAGGCGGCCCCGGTGGCCGGTCAACAGGATGGCCGGCCGTGGCTCCTCGTGCTGTCGCTCGCGCTGCTCGGGATCGGGCTCGGGCTGTTCGCCGCCCGCCGGATCGGCCGCCCCGACTGACGCTCCACGGGCGCTGACCGAGCGCCCGCGCCTTCGGTCGGGGGCAGCCCCGCGGGTACACTTGGGACATCCACTGACGGTCGTTTCCCCGAGGACCCGCCGATGCCCCGCCTGATGCTGCTCGACGGCAACGGGCTCATCTACCGCGGCTACTTCGCCCTCATCAACCAGCCCCTCACGACATCGAAGGGCGAGCTGGTGACGGCCGTCTTCGGGTTCACGAACATCGTCCTGCGGGCCATGGCAGACGTCGCGCCGGACCACGTCGTCGTGGCCTTCGACCTGCCGGCCCCGACCTTCCGGCACGAGGCCTACGCCGAGTACAAGGCGACCCGGGTCCGGATGCCGGACGACCTGCGCGACCAGATCCCCAAGGTCCGCGAGGTCGTCAAGGCGCTCCACATCCCGGCCATCGCCGTCGAGGGCTACGAAGCCGACGACGTGATCGCGACGATCGTCGGGCAGGCCGAGCGCGGCGGCCTCGACGTCACGATCCTGACCGGCGACCTCGACATGCTCCAACTCGTTTCCGAGCACACGAAGCTCCTCGTCTCGCTCCGGGGCGGGGTCTCGAACACGGTCGTCTACGACCTTGCCCGGATCGACGAGCGATACGGTCTGCGGCCCGACCAGATGCTCGACTACAAGTCGCTCAAGGGCGACCCGACGGACAACATCCCAGGCGTGGCCGGGATCGGTGAGAAGACCGCCTCGACGCTCGTCCGGACGTGGGGCACGCTCGAGGCGATGTACGAGCACCTCGACGAGGTGAAGCCGGACAAGCTGCGCGGGCCGCTGGCCGAGGCGAGGGTCCGGGTCCTCGAGAGCCGCGAGCTCATGCGCCTTGTCCGGGACCTCGACGTGACCCTCGATCTCGATGCCTCAAGGACCGGCGAGTACGACCGCGAGACGGTGATCCGACTCTTCCGGGAGTACGAGTTCCGGACCCTCATCGAGCGCCTCCCGCCGCTCCGCGGGGAGCGACCCGAGGATGCCGCGGCGGCCCTGGCCGCGGTCACCGGATCGGTCGGAGCGGCGCGGTCGGCCGCGACGATCGCCCGCGAGGCGGCCGGCGGGGCACCGCGCTCGCTCGTCGGGGAGGGCCTGGGACTTCAGCTGTCGCTCGACTTCGACGCGGTCGGCTCGCCCGGCGGCTCCGCGGTCGGGACCGAGGGATCCGTCGGCCGGGTGACGTCCGCACCCCGGGTCGAGGTCGCCGCGGGCGACCTCCGCGGGGCGCTCCTCGCGGCGATCGCCGACCCGGGCCGTCTCGAGGCCGTCGCCGCGGATGGCGTGGACGGCATGGCGGGCTGGCTCGATGCCCAGCCCGACGTCGGCGTGGCGCTCGTGCTCGATGATCCGCGCCCCCGCCGAGGGACCCCGCTGGCGCTGGCGGTCGCGGGTCACGACGGCCGCTCGGTCGTCGCCGAGGGCGCGGAGGCGTCCTCGGCCCTGCGGTCGCTCCTCGATCGCGTCGCCCGCCCGCTCGTCGGTCACGAGGTCAAGCCCATCGTCGTCGCCCGGTTCGCCGACGACCTGGCCGCCGACCCGCCGGCGATCGCGTTCGACACCCAGATCGCCGCGTATCTCCTCAACGCCGCGCTGCGGAGCCAGTCGATCGCCGACGTCGCCGCAGAACGGCTCGACGCGATCCTGCCGCGCCCGGTCGACGTCCCGTCGGGTGTCCGGGCGGGACTCGATGCCCTTGCCGCGCTGGCCGTCCGGCCGTCGCTCGCCGACCTCCTCGAGGCCGAGCATCTCGACCGCCTGTTCCGGGAGATCGAGCTCCCGCTCATCCCCGTCCTGGCCCGGATGGAGGCGACCGGGGTCGCCCTCGATCAGGAGGCGCTGGCCGTCCTGGATCGCGAGTTCGCCGCCGAGATCGAGCGCCTCGAGCGCGAGATCTACGACAGCGTCGGCCACGAGTTCAACCTCGGATCACCGAAGCAGCTCGAGCAGGTCCTGTTCTTCGAGCTGGACCTTCCGAAGGGCCGCCGGACCAAGACCGGCTACTCGACCGATGCGACGGTCCTCGAGGAGCTCCGGCCGGCGCACCCGGCGATCGACCGCCTGCTCGACTGGCGGACCTACACGAAGCTCCGGTCGACGTACGTCGAGGCCCTCCCGAGCCTGCTGGCCTCGGACGGCCGGCTCCACACGACGTTCCATCAGGCCGTGGCCGCCACCGGCCGGCTGTCGTCATCCGACCCGAACCTCCAGAACATCCCGATCCGGACCGAGCTCGGCCGCCGGATCCGCCGGGCCTTCGTCGCAGGAGCGCCCGAGGTGACCCTCCTGGCCGCCGACTACAGCCAGATCGAGCTCAGGATCCTGGCCCACGTCTCGGGCGATGTGCACCTCAAGGACGCCTTCGCCCGCAAGGCCGACATCCACCGCGAGACGGCCGCCCGGGTGCTCCACAAGGACCCGGCGGACGTGACGGCCGACGAGCGGTCGATGGCCAAGATGGTGAACTTCGGGATCGCCTACGGGATGAGTGACTTCGGGCTGTCGTCTCGGGCGGGCATCAGCCGCCAGGAAGCCCAGGACTTCATCAACACGTACTTCGCGACGTACTCCGGGATCTCGTACTACATGATCCACATCAAGGACGCGGCCCGGCGGGACGGCTCGGTCAGCACGCTTCTCGGGCGGAAGCGGCAGATCCCCGAGCTCCAGGCGCGGAACCCGGCGCTCCGTGGGGCGGGGGAGCGGATGGCCATCAACATGCCGATCCAGGGCACGGCCGCGGACATCATGAAGATCGCGATGCTCCGGGTCGACGAGCGGCTCCGCCGCGACGGCTTCCGGGCCCGGACGCTCCTCCAGGTCCACGACGAGCTGCTCTTCGAGGTCCCCCGCGACGAGGTCGAGCGGCTCGCAGCGATGGTCCGCCAGACGATGGAGGGCGCGCTGCCGCTCGACGTCCCGTTGACGGTCGATGTGAAGGTCGGCGACGACTGGGAGGCGATGACGCCGCTGACGGCGGCCGACGCGGTCGCGGCCG
The DNA here is from genome assembly GCA_963729175.1 of uncultured Chloroflexia bacterium. Classification (GTDB taxonomy): domain Bacteria; phylum Chloroflexota; class Limnocylindria; order Limnocylindrales; family CSP1-4; genus CAVSMY01. The sequence continues at coordinate 331,827 of CAVSMY010000012.1, forward strand.
AGGCCGACGAGGTGCCGGTCACGGTCGATGCCTGAGCTGCCGGAGGTCGAGACGGTCGCCCGCGACCTTCGCGGGCACGTCATCGGCGCGACGATCCGAGGTGTCCGGGTGTCCTGGCGACGGACGCTCCGCTCGGAGGACCCCGACGCGTTCGCGGCGGCGGTCGTCGGCCGGACGATCACCGGGGTCGGTCGACGGGCCAAGCTCGTCGTCGTCGAGCTGTCCGACGGCTCGGCGGTCACGATCCACCTGAAGATGACCGGCCAGCTGTTCGTCGTGCCGGCGGCGACGCCGGAGGATGCCTACATCCGCCTCGTCCTGGAGTTCGACGACGGCCGCGAGCTGCGGTTCCGCGACATCCGGAAGTTCGGGCGGGTCGGCGTCGCCCGACACGATCCGAAGGTCGGCGACCTCGTCGGCGAGCTCGGTGGGCCGAAGGGCTTCAAGGGCTTCGGACCGGAGCCGCTCGACCCGGACTTCACGGTCCGCGACTTCCGGCGACGCCTGCGGGCTCGACGCGGCCGCCTCAAGCCGCTGGTCATGGATCAGTCGTTCCTCGCCGGCGTCGGCAACATCTACGCCGACGAGGCGCTCTGGGCGACCCGCCTCCACCCGCTCCGCTCCTCGCGCTCGCTCCGCTCCGGCGACGAGGCCCGCCTGTACCGCGAGCTCCGGCGGATCCTCGGCGAGGCGGTCGAGCGGCGCGGAAGCTCGATCGACGACTACACCGCGCCCGATGGCGATGGCTCCATGCAGGAGCGGCTGCTCGTGTACCAGCGGGCCGGTGAGCCGTGCCCGCGCTGCGGCCATCCGATCCGCCGGATCATCGTCGGCGGTCGGGCGACCCACCTCTGCACGTTCTGCCAACGGCTGCCGCGCGCCGAGCGGAGCGACCCGGGCGTCCGGCGGATCCTCGCCGGGATGACCCCGCGGCCGGGCTTGCGGCCCTCGCGCACGGGCGCTGGTCGGGCCGACCAGACGCGTGCTGCCGCCGCGACCCGCCGGGCGCGGGCGCGTGTCTCGGCCGGTCAGGTGCCGGCCGTCGCTCCGACCGTACCGCCGGCCACCCCGCCGGCCTGATGTCGATCCTCCGCCTCGAAGGCGTCAGCCGGGAGATCGGCGCCTTCGTCATCCTCGACCGGATCGACGCGGCGATCGCGCTCGGCGATCGGATCGGCCTGGTCGGGCCGAATGGCGCAGGCAAGACGACGCTCCTGCGGCTCGCGGCCGGGATCGATGAGCCGGACCGCGGCACGGTCAGCCGGAAGCGCGACCTGGCGATCGGCCTGCTCGCCCAGGAGGCCCACCTCGACGACGCGTTCATGACCGCGCCAGACCTCCGCGCGGCCGTGCGCCACGGAGCGGCCCATCTCGAGGCGCTCGAGGCCGAGCTGGCGGCGATGGAGGGCGATGGCCGGACCAGCGGACCTGCCTACGCTGATCTGCGGACCCGCTTCGACGCGGAAGGCGGCTACACCCTGGACCTGCGGGTCGACGAGACCCTGTCGGGGCTCGGGTTCGACCGCTCCGAGTGGACCCGCCCGCCGAGGACGCTCTCGGGTGGCCAGCAGACCCGGGCGACCCTGGCCCGTCTCGTCGTCGCCGATCCGGACCTGCTCCTCCTCGACGAGCCGACGAACCATCTCGACATCGGCGCGCTCGAGTGGCTGGAGGAGCACCTCCGCCGCCGCTCTGCGTCGCTCCTCGTCGCGTCCCACGATCGTGCCTTCCTCGATGCTGCGGTCTCCCGGATCTGGGAGCTGCGCGACCGGCGGATCACCGTCTTCCGGGGCGATTACTCGGCCTACCACCGCCAGCGCCAGGAGCGCGACCTGCGGGCCGCCAAGGACGCGGTCTCGCAGGGGGACGCGATCGCTCGCGAGCGCGAGCTCGTCCAGCGCTACCGGAGTCACCGCAAGTTCTCGAAGATGCACGAGCACGAGGCCCGGCTGGAGCGTCTGCAGGCCGACCGGCTCGAGGCGCCCAAGTCACGGCGGCGGCTGACGCTGCCCGCCGGCGCTCTCCTCGGCGACGGCCCGGCGCGATCGGGCGAGATCGCGATCCGCCTCGACGACCTCGCGGTCGGCTATCTCCCGGGCCGCGTGACGGCGTCACCCGACGACTCCGAGGAGGTCCCACTGCCGTCGGTGCCGCTGTCGGAGGTGCGGGTCGTCGCCCGGGCGCCATTCCTCGCGGCGCAGCGCGGCGAGCGGATCGGGATCGTCGGTCCGAACGGGGCTGGCAAGACGACGTTGCTGCGGACGATCGCGGGCGAGCTCCCGCCGCTCGACGGGACGCTGAGCTTCGGTCACAACACCGGCCTCGCCTATCTGGCGCAGCTCCGCGGAGCTGCGATCCCGGGTGCCACGGTCCTCGATGCCCTGCTCGCAGCAGCACCGGTGACGCCGGGCGAAGCGCGCTCGTACCTCGCCCGGTTCCTGTTCCGTGGCGACGATGTCGCGAAGGAGGTCCGGACGCTGTCGGGCGGCGAGCGGTCGCGCCTCGAGCTGGCCCTGCTCGGGATCCTGCCGTCGAACCTCCTCCTGCTCGACGAGCCGACGAACCACCTCGACGTCGATGCCCGTGAGGCGATCGAGGGCTTCCTTCGTTCGTCGGCGGCGACGGTCCTCGTCGTCAGTCACGACCGCCGGCTGCTCGAGACGATCGCCGACCGGCTGTGGGTCGTCGACGAAGGCCTGGCGGTGCCGTTCGATGGCGGCTACCGGGCCTGGCGGGCCGCCGTCGCGGACGGCTGGACGACCGCCACGGCGGCGGCGGAGCAGGCACGTCGACTGCGACCCGGTGGCGGCGCCCGCGAGCCGGTCGCGGCGGCCGCGGGCGGCGGCCGGAGCTCCGAGACGGCCGGTGCCGGCGGCGGCCGGAGCTCGACGTCGACGAGGGGCGGACCGACCGGACGTGCCGACCGGGACCCGGCCACGCCCGAGCGTCGGGCCGCGACGGGCGCGAAGCTCTCGAAGGACGCCTACCGGCGCCGGATCGCCTCTGTCGAGGCCGACCTGACCCGCCTCGGGCTCCGGAAGAACCACCTCGAGCTCGCCCTCGGCGACCCGGCAGTCCAGGCGAACTTCGTCGAGCTGCGGCGGGTCACGAGCGAGCTCGCCGACGTCGATCGGGCGCTCGAGTCCGCGGAGCAGACATGGCTCGAGCTCGAGGCTCGCGCCCCGTGAGCGGGCGCGGCTGGCGGGCCCTCCGGATCGGGCTGACGGGGCCGATCGGCTGTGGCAAGTCGACCGTCGCGGGCTGGCTCGCCGCCCAGGGTGCGCTCGTCATCGACGCCGACCGGCTGGCCCGTCGGATCGTCGAGCCGGGGCAGCCCGCCCTCGAGGCGGTCGTCGCGGCGTTCGGGGAAGGGGTCCGGGCGTCGGACGGTCGTCTCGATCGGGCGGCGCTCGGCCGGATCGTCTTCGCGGACCCTGTCGAGCGAGCGCGTCTCGAGGCGATCACCGGTCCCGCCGTCCGGCCCCTCATCGAAGAGGCATTCCGGGACGCCGACGCGTCCGGGGTCGGGACGGTCGTCCTCGAGGCGATCCGGCTCGTCGAGGGCGGCTATGTCGACGCCGTCGACGAGGTCTGGCTCGTGACCTGCGACCCCGAGGTGCAGCGGCAGCGGATGATGGAGCGCGGCCTCGAACCCGCGGACGCCGAGGCCCGGATCCGCGCCCAGGCCGGGCTGGTCGAGCGTGTCGCGCCGGTCGCGACACGGGTCATCGACACGAGCGGGACCCTCGATGCGGCGGAGAGCCGGGTCGCGGCCGCCCTGGCCGAGGCCCGCCGCGCCGCCGCAGGGGCCGACCGGGACCCGGAGGGCGCGCCGACCGGGCCCGCGAGCTCGGCCGGACCGATGCCCTTGGCCTAGCCGACGAGCTTGAGCACGTACGAGCCGAGGTAACGAGGGCAGGCGTTGTCGGAGCAGTCGGCGACCGTCAGCCGGGCGCTCTGGAACGAGCTGACGAAGTAGCCGTTGACGTGCTTCGCCGAGCCACCGGTCGCGCTGATCACGTGGAAGGTCGCCCAGCCCATGAAGTTGCCGTTCGAGTCGACGACCGCGGATGGCACGTCGAGCCCCGAGAGGTACGTGTCGACATCGCCGTACAACGCAGTGTGGTTTCCCTGGTTGTGCTGGCCGATGTACTCGCCGTAGGCGAGCGTCTTGTCGATGACGAGGTCGCCCGTGATGATGTCGCGGACCTGCGACGTGTTCACGTTGCCCGTCCCGAAGTTCGTCCAGGCGAAGTCGAGGACGCTCGTCGGGACGTCCCCGTTGCCCTCGCCGAAGTCGGTCGGGGTCTGGTACGTCGGGGTGCCGTCGTTCCCGAAGGCGCCGATCGAGAAGATGAACGGCGAGGCGCCGTGGGCGCTGTCCGGGAAGCCGGCGAGCGCGCTCGCCGACACGGACACGGGCCAGTTCGGCATCCCCAGCGCACCGACGAACGAGTTCGCGTGCTGGGCGCCGATCCCGACGGTGATCTCCACCCCGTTCGTCGTGTCGATCGAGACGTTGACGGTGGTGCCGCCGGCGGAGTCGGTGTAGCCGTTCGCCGACGAGAGCGAGCGGGCCCGGTCGATCGCCTGGCTCGCGTTGTGGTTGATCATGTAATCGTTCGCCGCGGCCAGGGCCGCCATGTCGGCCGCCGTCTGCTGGTCGCGTCGTTGGGCGAATGTCGAGCCACCATCGAGCGCCAGGCCAGCCATCCCGATGAGGACGAGCAGCGAGAGCGCGAAGATGACGAGGATCTGGCCGTCCGGGCGCTCAGCCGCGGACGGCGGTCGGTACCGCATGATCAGAGGAACCCCCGTTCTCTGGATCGGATCGCGGTGCCGCCGGCTGGTTCGGGACCGGGCGGCGCCGCCCTGACTTCAGCTCACGAGCTTGAGGACATAGGCTCCCAGGTAGCGCGGGCAGGCATTCGCCGAGCAGTCGGACACGGTCAGACGTGCGCTCGAGAACGAGCTGATGAAGTAGCCGCGGACGTGCTTCGCCGAGCCGCCTGTGGCGCTGATGACATGGAACATCGACCAGCCCATGAAGTTGCCGTTCGTGTCCACGACCGCCGCCGGGACATCGAGGCCGGAAAGGTAGGTGTCCACGTCGCCGTACAGGGCGCTGTGGTTGCCGTTGTTGTGCTGGCCGATGTACTCGCCATAGTCGAGCGTCTTGTCGATGACGAGGTCGCCCTTGATGATGTCCGAGACCTCCGAAGTGTTGACGTTGCCGGTCCCGTAGTTCGTCCAGGCGAAGTCGAGGTCGCTGGTCGGGACGTCACCGTTCGTCTCGCCGAAGTCGGTCGGGGTCTGGTAGGACGGGGTCCCATCGTTCGCGAAGGCGCCGATGGGGAAGATGAACGGCGACGCGCCATGGGCCGTGTCGGGGAACCCGGCCAGCGCACTGGCTTGGACGGAGACGGGCCAGTTCGGCATCCCGAGGGCACCGACGAACGAGTTGGCGTGCTGGGCACCGATCCCGACGGTGACCCGGACGCCGTTCGATGTGTCGATCGCCACAGCGACCGAGGTGCCGTTCGACCCGTCCGGGAACCCGTTGGTGGCCGCGAAGGTCCGGGCCCGGTCGGCCGCCTGGGTCGAGTTGTTGTTCAGGAGGTAGTCGTTGGCAGCCGCGAGCGCGGCCACGTCTGCGGCGGACTGCTGATCGCGCCGCTGGGCGAAGGTCGAGCCGCCATCGAGGGCGAGGCCGGCCATGCCGATGAGCACGAGCAGGGACAGGGCGAAGATGACCAGGACCTGACCCCCGTCCCGCAGACGGGGGGTCGGCCGGTGTCGAGCCATCGTCGGTCTCCGATTCATTCGATCTGGGCGCTGCTGGTCGCGGTGAGGTCGATCTGGCCAAGGAAGCTCAGGGCCGGCGTGACCGGGTAGATCCGGGAACGGACGGTGACCCGGACCCAGTCGCCGGGCTGGCAGGTCCCCGTGACCGCCGTCCCGGCGATGTCGACGCAGGCGTACGAGAGGACGGTCAGACCGGGCACGAGGCCCTGCTGCGTCGCCACGACCGCCGCCGTCTCGGCGCTCCCGCCCAGGGTGCTGCCGGGATGGACGCTCGTCGCCCGGGCGATCTCCCGCGCCGCCTGGGATGCCCGTCGAAGGCGTAGACGACGCGGGCGAGGTCGACGACGCCCATCAGCATCACGAGGAAGATCGAGATGGTGAGGGCGAACTCGACGAGCCCCTGGCCCCGCTCGTCGCGCTGGTGGCCACGCTCGTCGGCCCGGCCCATCACGGCGTCACCACCACGGTCCGGATCTTCGTGTCGTTGCCGCCGAGGGTCGACACGACCAGCGTCACGCTGAACGTGCCCTGCGACTGGTACTGATGGATCGGGTTCTGGAGGGTCGACGTCGAGGACGACCCGGCGCCGTCGCCGAAGTTCCACGACCACGTCAGGGTGCAGAACGGCGCGATCGTGGAGAGGTCGGTGAACTGGAAGTCGGTCTTCTTCTTCTTGCCGCTCGTCGGACTGATGTCGAAGTCGGCGACCGGCGGGAAGCACAGCGGCGACGGCGACGGTGACGGGCTCGGGGACGGGGACGGAGAGGGCGAAGGGGCGGTCGACGGACTCGGGCTCGGCGAGAGGCTCGGGCTCGGCGAGGGGCTGGGGCTCGGACTCGGCGACGGCGAGGGCGAGGGGGACGGTGCGACGACGTTCGGTCGGACGGCGATCTGGGCGGCCGCCGATGCGGTCAGGTTGAACGCCTGGCCACCGGTGAAGACCGACAGCATCGGCGAGATGAGGCTGAAATGGGCGACCACGGTGACCTTCACCTGGTCGCCGAGCGCCTCGGTGCACGGCGACGGGGTGCAGGTGACGGTGATGTCGCTCGGCGAGACCGCCACGAAGGACGTCCCGAGCTCGGTCAGGACGGCACAGGTGATCCGGTTCGTCGAGGTGTCGCACGGCGCCCCGGCGACGAACGAGGTCGGCCGCTCGGCCGCCTCGAGCGCGCCGGCGCGGGCCGCCGAGGCGATCGCGATTCGAGAGTGGAAGAGCGCGCGCCAGGTCAGTCGCGGCGAGGAGCAGCAGGATAGGACGGGCAGGATGACCGCCAGCTCGACCAGGGCCTGGCCCCGCGAGCGGTCGGGTCGGAAGGGTCGCCACAAGCCCGGCCGGCGGCTCCGGCGAGGCGGCTGCCCGTGGGTCGTCATCGGCGTCAAAGGGGACTCGGTTCGGATGGCGGAGGTCGCGGTCCCGCGCCGCCCCTCTCGATGGTTCGACTCTAGGTGGTCGTCCCCTCGGGAAGAAGGCGGCGCGGCTGGCACGTTCGTCCCATCGACGGGCATCAGGTGGTCCGCCCGTCGTGGTGCGCGGGCGCTACGGGGACGGGCTCGGGCTGGTCTCCGCGGACGCCGACGGTGATGGGCTGGGCGTCGGCGTGGGCGCCGGCGATGGCGAGCTCAGCGGCGGGAGGATGGCCGGCCGTCCGCCCGCGTTCGGGTACGTCTCGGGGATCGGCAGGCCGTACTTCGTGATGATCCGGTTCGTCGTCTCGCCGAGCTTGGACGCGTCGATGAAGCGGGTGTCGACGTCCGGTCGGAGGGCCAGGCTGAAGGTCGTGTTGCCCGACGCCTGGAGGTGGAGGATCTCCTCCGCGGTGCCCAGGTCAGCGCGCAGGACATAGAAGGAATCCGCGCGGTCGAGGATCAGCATGTCCTGGTAGGTGATCTTCGTCGACCGATCCGTGTAGTAGCGGCCGCCCGCGGCCAGCTCCGCCGGGACCTGGACGATCGCGGTGACGAAGACGTCGACCGTCTGGCCCGCGGCGAGCGTCCCGCCGACGGCCAGGTCGTCCGGGACGGTGATCGACACGGCGCGCCAGGCGGGCGAGTCGGGCGAGACCGTCTCCTCGGGCCCGAGGATCGAGTACTTGGCGTTGGCCTCGTCGGTCGAGGCGAGCATGTTCGTCGTGACGACCTGGCCCTGGAGGATCGAGACGGCCGGGATCTTGCCGATGACCGCCTTCACGTCGGTCGCGATCGCGGCGGCGTTGGCCGGATCGATCGCGATCGGCTGGAGCGCGACGTCGGCCTCGACGATGGCCTGGCGGGCCGGGATCGCTCGGATCGCAACGACGGCCTGCATCCGGGGGACATCGGCATTCGACGCCTGCTGTTGCGCCTGGCTGACGAAGTAGAAGGCGGCGCCACCAGCGACGAGCGCGAGGATCACGCCGAGGAATACGGCGATCTTGCCCCGACGGCTGTCGTCCCGGAACTCGAGATCCATCGATGCCTCCGAAGTGCCACCCGTCGCGCTGGCCGCCACGACGGAGTCGACCGCTCGCAGTGTGCGAGGGCGCACCGGCGGTCCATATGACCCGGTCGTCCCACCGGTCGGCACCCATCCGGTCCCCTCTGTCCCGCAGCGCCAGTGTCTTGGTGCCGGTCGAAAGACTGAACGCCTGTTCTGTTTGGTCTCGGGCGGTGATAGACTCGGAACGTGCCCGATTTCTCCCTCGTCGCCCCTTTCGAGCCGACCGGCGACCAGCCGGCGGCGATCGAGCGGCTGTCCGACGGGCTGGCCAAGGGGCTGCGTCATCAGACCCTCCTGGGTGCCACCGGGACGGGCAAGACGTACGTCGCCTCGAAGGTCATCGCGGCCCACAACCGGCCGACCCTCGTCCTCGCCCACAACAAGACCCTGGCCGCCCAGCTGTACGCGGAGTTCCGGGAGTTCTTCCCGGACAACGCGGTCGAGTACTTCGTCAGCTACTTCGACTACTACCAGCCGGAGGCGTACCTGCCGCGGTCGGACACGTACATCGAGAAGGACTCGAGCCGCAACGACGAGATCGATCGGCTCCGCCACGCCGCGACCCACGCCCTGTTCGAGCGGCGGGACGTGATCATCGTCGCCTCGGTCAGCTGCATCTACGGGCTCGGTGCGCCGGTCGACTACGGGGCCACGGTCCTGCGGCTCCGGGTGGGCGGCCAGTACCGCCGCGACGCGGTCCTCCGTCATCTCGTCGATCTCCAGTACCAGCGCAACGACCAGGCCCTGACCCGGGCCCGGTTCCGTGTCCGAGGCGACACGCTGGAGCTCCAGCCGGCCTCCGAGGAGACCCTCGTGCGGGTCGAGTTCTTCGGCGACGAGGTCGAGCGGATCACCGAGCTCGACCCGCTGACCGGCGAACTGCTCGCGACGCGGGAAGAGATGAACGTCTACCCGGCGACCCACTTCGTCACCCCGGCCGACAAGCTCGTCGCGGCCATCGGTGACATCGAGGTCGAGATGGAGGAGCGGGTCGGCCAGCTCGAGGCCGAAGGCCGGGCGCTCGAGGCGGCCCGGCTGCGGCAACGGACCACGTTCGATCTCGAGATGCTCCGCGAGCTGGGGTTCTGCTCGGGCGTCGAGAACTACAGCCGCCATCTCGCTCGCCGCGAGGCCGGCAGCCGGCCCTGGACGCTGCTCGACTACTTCCCACCGGACTGGCTGCTCATCGTCGACGAGAGCCACATGACCGTGCCCCAGGTCGTGGGCATGTACAAGAACGACCGGACCCGCAAGGAGATCCTCGTCGACTTCGGGTTCCGCCTCCCGTCAGCGCTCGACAATCGGCCCCTGACGTTCGAGGAGTTCGAGGCGACGACCCACCAGGTCGTCTACATGAGCGCCACGCCCGGGCCGTACGAGCTCGAGCGCAGCGAGCGCGTCGTCGAGCAGCTGATCCGGCCGACCGGCATCATCGACCCGGCCATCAGCGTCCGCCCGACCGATGGCCAGATCGACGACCTGCTCGAGGAGATCCGCGGCCGGGTCGATCGTGGCGAGCGATCGATCGTCACGACCCTGACGAAGAAGATGGCCGAGGACCTGGCGGACTACCTGCGCGAGCTCGGGGTCAAGGTCCAGTACCTCCACAGCGAGGTCGACACGCTCGAGCGGGTCGCGATCCTGCGCGATCTGCGGCTCGGCGTGTACGACGTGATCGTCGGGATCAACCTCCTCCGTGAGGGCATCGACCTGCCCGAAGTGACCCTCGTCGCGATCCTCGACGCCGACAAGGAGGGCTTCCTGCGGAGCGCCTGGTCGCTCATCCAGATGATCGGTCGGGCCGCTCGGAACATCGGCGGCGAGGTCGTCATGTATGCCGACCACATCACCGAATCGATGCGTGCCGCGATCGACGAGACCGACCGCCGGCGCCGGATCCAGGAGCGCTACAACACCGAGCACGGGATCGAGCCGACGACGATCGTCAAGGGCATCCACGACCTGAACCTGCGGCTCCGTTCCGTCGCCGAATCGACCGTCGTCTACACCTCGGAGCGCGGCCAGCTGGCCGAACGGGCGCTGACCCTCGAGAACACCAAGGCGATCGAGAAGCTGCTGGCCCAGATGGAGGCCGAGATGCGCGCCGCCGCGAAGCAGCTCGAGTTCGAACGGGCGGCCGCGCTGCGCGACGAGATCCAGCAGATCCGCCTGCGGGTCCTCGAGCAGGACCAGTCGGTCATCGTCGGGCGAGCGGCGGAGCGGGCGGCCGCCGATGCCCGGCGCGAGCCGACGACGAGCACCCATGACCGGCTGCGGCGGGGTCTCGACGTCGCCGTCGAAGCGGTGCCCTCGACCCTCGAGGTGACATCGGTCGAGGTCGTCGCCGCCGGCGAGGAGCCGGCCCTCGTCGGTGCCGTCGACGACGAGGGCGGCGCGATCGCCTCGGACTGGCTGCCGGGGATCCGCGACGAGCACGACGACGACGGCGGCTGGCAGGCCCGCTGGCTCGAGCGGCCCACCTGGGACGTGACCGTCACCCCGAACATCCGCCGTCGCACGGGCCAACGTCCGCCTCGTCGCGGCGGCAGGTCCCGCGGCTACTGAGGACGATCCCTAGCCGTCCGGGAAGAACCGCGGCAGCTCGGTCCGGCTGCCGACCAGGATCTCGTCGAGGAGGACGTCGACCGAGGTCGGGTCGACGAGCGGGTTGGCGACGAGTGCCGCCCGGGCGATCGCCCGATCACCGGTCCGGGCGGCCTCGATCGTCAGCATCTCGTAGTGCTTGACGGCCAGGACCAGGTCGAGCATCGCGGGCTCGAGCGGGCGCTGGGGGAGGGGATGGGCGCCGTCGCGATCGATCCGGGCCGATCCCTCGACGACGGCGTCGGGGGGCAACCCCGGGACGCTGTCGCCGTTCCGGATGTCCGCGACCTGCACGTCGCCGGCGCCGTCGGTCAGGGACGCCATGAGTGCCGCCGCGGCCTCCGAGTAGTAGGCGCCACCGCGCCGCTCGAGCAGCTCGGGCTTCGTGTCGAGGGTCGGGTCGCGGTACAGCTCCAGCAGCGACCGCTCGATGTCGATCACCTCGGACGCGCGGCTCGGGTGGGACCGCTGCTCATCGACGACCCGGGCGGTCTCGTAGTAGTAGCGCAGGTAGTACGACGGCAACGCGCCCAGCGCGTGGACGAAGGCCGGATCCAGCCCGACCATCTCGGCGCCCTCGTCGAGGACGTCGGCGAGGCGGTCGACGCCCTGGACCCGGATCGCCCGCTCCCACGACAGGTGGTTCAGGCCGACATGCTCGAGCTCGACCTGCTCGGGGGTCACGCCGAAACGCTCCGCGAAGTCGCGCTGGAAGCCGATGGCGACGTTGCACAGGCCGATGGCCCGGTGGCCGTCGTCGAGGAGGGCCTGGGTCACGATCCCGACCGGGTTCGTGAAGTCGATCAGCCACGAACCCGGAGCCGAGCGGCGATCGACCGCCTCGGCGATCTCGAGCACGACCGGGACGGTCCGTAGAGCCTTGCCGAACCCGCCGGCCCCGGTCGTCTCCTGGCCGACCAGGCCGTGGCGCAGGGGGATCGTCTCGTCCCGGAGGCGGGCGGCCTGGCCCCCGACGCGCAGCTGGACCAGGACGAAGTCGGCCCCCTCGAGGGCGGCGTCCCGATCGGTCGTCTCGATCAGGCGGCCCGGCCAGCCGCGCCGGGCGAGCATCCGGCGGGCGAGTCCGGCGACCACACCGAGGCGCTCGGGATCGACGTCGAGCAGGACGAGCTCGTCGACCGGCAGACGGGCCTCGCGCGTCGCGATGCCGTCCACGAGCTCCGGGGTGTAGGTGCTCCCTCCGCCGATCACGGCGATCCGCAGGCCCACGGTCCCTCCCGTCTTGACAGCCGGGTCGCGACCCGGCATCTTGCTTATAACTTTAGCATCAATCGTCCGGGTGGCGACCATCCGAACGGTGATGGCGAGAGTGACTTCTGCGCGGTCCACCCGTCGAGATGCGAGGCGCTCGTTGGTCCGCTACCGACTCGAAGCCGGCCCGGTCCCGCTGCACCATCAGGTCTATCTCGACCTGCGCCTCGCCCTTGACAGCGGCGAGTGGCTGCCGGGCGACCGTCTCCCGCCCGAGCGCGAGCTCGCCGAGCGCTACGGCTGCTCGCTGATCACTGTCCGGCGAGCCCTGACCGAGCTGACCCGCGAGCATCGCCTGGAGCGGACCCGGGGCCGCGGGACATTCGTCATCCGGCCGCCGATCGAGCTGGAGCTGGACGGCGAGATGAGCTTCACCGATGAGATGCAGGTCCGGGGCCACGACCCCGAGACCCGGGTGATCGTCGCCCGGCTCGAGACGGCCGATCCGGCCGTCGCCGATGCGCTCGGGCTGCCGGCCGACGCACCGGTCATCTATCTCGAGCGCCTGCGACTCGCGGACGCGGAGCCCCTCCTCCTCGAGGAGGTGTATCTTCCCGCGGGTCGTTTCGAGGGCCTGCTGGAGCTCGACCTCGGGTCGAACTCGCTCTACGACCTGCTCCTGACGCGCTTCCGCACCCGGGTCGTCCGTGCCCGCGAGTGGCTGGAGCCGATCGCCCTGCCCCGCCGCGAAGCCGGATTGCTCGGCGTGGCCACGGGTCGCCCGGCGCTCCTCATCGAGGGCGTCGGATCCGATCAGTCCGGGGATCCGGTCGAGTACGCCCGATCGTACGTCCGGGGGGACCGGACGCGCTATTACGTCGAGCGCGTCGTGGTGCGCTCGACCCATCCGTCTGACGGCGGCCGTCCGGGAGTCGGCCGTCCGGTCGTGTCGGAGGCCCGGTCGACCGTCGCGGTCGTCGGGTCCTAGGAGGAGGAGTCTGCATGGCCCGCGCCCCTCGCCCTCTGATGGCGCTGTCGGTGCTCGCGCTCGCGGTCGCCGCGTGCTCGAGCAGCGCGACGCCGAACCCCAGTGGCGCCGCGTCACCGTCGGCCGCAGCCTCGGCTGGGGCGTCGGCCGGCGCATCCGCCGGCGCATCCGCCGGCCCGTCGTCGGCCGCCGGCGTCACCGAGATCCGCTGGTTCTGCTGTCTCGGTGGCGGCGACGCGACCGAGCAGGTGCCCGTCGAGAAGAAGGTCGTTGACGACTTCAATGCCTCGCACCCCGACATCCATCTGACGTTCGAGGTCGTGGCCTACGCCGGCGCCCGCGACGCGCTCTCGACCGAGATCGCATCGGGCAACGGTCCGGACATCGTCGGCCCGGTCGGCGTCGGCGGCGCGGAGGCGTTCCACGGGCAGTGGCTGGACCTGCAGCCGCTCATCGACTCGACCGGCTACGACATGACCCAGTACCCGACGAGCGTCATCAACATCTACAACGTCGGCGGCGAGGGCCAGCTCGGCATCCCGTTCGCGATCTACCCGTCCGCCCTCTTCTACAAGGCGGACCTCTTCAAGGAGGCCGGCCTGGCCGAGCCACCGCACCAGTACGGTGCCAGCTACACGATGCCCGACGGCAGTGTCGTGCCGTGGGATTACGACACGGCCCGCAAGCTCGGGATGCTCCTGACGGTCGACAAGAACGGCAAGGACGCGACCCAGGCCGGGCTTCGACCCGAAGGCCATCGAGCAGTGGGGCTTCGAGCCGCAGCGCGATGATCTGCGCCAGGTCGGCGCGAACTTCGGGCGCGGGTCAGCTCGCCGGCGGCACCGACGGCACGACCGTCCAGATCCCGGACGCCTGGGCCGCCGCCTGGAAGTGGTGGTACGCCGGGATGTGGACCGACCACTTCTCGATGACCGGTCCGTACTTCACGAGCACCGATTACAACCCCAGCGACTACCCGTTCTTCACCGGCAACGTGGCGATGAGCGAGAACTACCTGTGGTCGACCTACGGCGTCGGTGACGCCGGCGACGACTGGAACCTCGCGGCGATCCCGTCGTACAACGGCAAGACGACGGCCGAGTTCAACGCCGACACCTTCCGGATCCTCAAGGGCTCCAAGCATCCCGAGCAGGCGTTCACCGTCCTGAAGTACCTCCTCGACGATGCGTCTGATGAGCTGCTCCAGGCATACGGCGGCATGCCGGCCCGGGCCGAGAAGCAGGACGCGTTCTTCGAGGGGCTCGGCTCCCAGTTCACCCAGACGGTCGACTGGCAGGTCGCCAAGGATGGCGTCCAGTACGCTGATGTCCCGAACTTCGAGTCGTATATGCCGGCGTACAACGAGTCGCTCGACCTGATCAACACGTTCGGGACGAAGTGGCAGGCGACGACCGGCCTGGACCTCGATACCGAGATCAGCGCGCTCAAGAGTCAGCTCCAGGCCATCTGGGACAAGCAGTAGGCGTGGCTGGGGAGCCTCGACGCGTGGTCGGGGCTCCCCGCCAGCCGGGGAGACCCGGACGATGACCGCGCTCCGTCCACCGCGCCGCGCCCGCCTCGCGCCCCTCGCCCGTCGCGAGGCCCGGTGGGGCTATCTGTTCATCGCCCCCTGGCTCATCGGCTTCGGGCTGTTCATCGTCGGGCCGATGATCGCGACGCTCGCGTTCACGGTCACGAACGTGAACCTCGCCCAGGACGAGCCGCTCCGCTTCGTCGGGCTCGACAACTTCGCCCGGCTCGTCAACGACCCGACGGCCTGGTCGTCGCTCGGGGTCACTCTCAAGTACGGCCTCATCGCCATCCCGATCGCCCTGGTCGTGCCGCTGTCGATCGCGCTGATGGTGAACAGTCGGCAGCTCCGCGGCTCGGGCGCGTTCCGGGTGATGTGGTTCATGCCGTATGTCGTGCCGTTCGTCGCGGGCGTCTTCATCTGGGGCCAGATGCTGAACAACGAGAGCGGCTGGATCAACGAGGCCCTCCGGGCGCTCGGGATCTCGGATCCCCCGAACTGGCTCAACGACCCGATGTGGATCTACCCGGCGCTGGTCATCCTCGGGATCTGGGGCATCGGCGCGGGCATCGTCGTGAACCTCGCCGGCCTCTCCGGCATCCCGACCGATTACTACGATGCGGCCCGGATCGACGGTGCCGGTTTCTGGGCGACGCTGCGCCACGTCACCCTGCCGCTCCTCTCGCCGGTCCTCTTCTACACCCTGATCCTCAGCATCGTCGGCGTCCTCCAGTACTTCCTCGTCCCGCTCGTCCTGAACCACGGGACCGGCGAGCCGGGCGGCGCGACGCTCTTCTACAACCTCTATCTGTACAAGCAGTTCTTCACCTTCCAGAACATGTCGTACGGGGCGACGCTGGCCTGGATGCTGTTCGCCTTCAGCCTCGTCCTGACGGTCCTGCTGTTCCGGGCATCGCGCCGCTGGGTCTACTACTCGGCGGAGGTCCGCTGACCGATGGCCGCGACGACGACCGGCTCGATCGCCCGACCGCGGGCCATCCGGCGGCTGCTGCCCCGTCGACCCGCGGCGACCGGCCGGTCGTTCGTCCTGACCTTCGTCGCCGTCGCACTGCTGGCGGCGTTCCTGTCGCCCCTTCTCCGGTCGGTCGTGACCTCGCTCAAGACCCCCGAGCAGCTAGGGCAGCTCGACGCGCCGTTCCTGCCGTCCGTGCCCCGGACGGTCACGATCGACGGCAAGGAGTACGACGTCTACATCGTCCCGATCGACGGCGCGTCGCGCGAGCTCGCGCTGGTCAAGCCCGGCCGGACCCAGAGCACCTTCGTCGACCCGGCCGACCCGGCGACGCCGATCGTCTGGGAGGGCTCATGGCGGACGCTCGAGCGAGGCTGGCAGGTCAGCCCGACCTGGTCGAACTACGCCGACGTCTGGGACCTCATCGACTACCCGCGGCTGCTGTTCAACACCGTCGTCGTCGCGATCATCGGGACGATCGGGGTGCTGCTGTCGTGCACCCTCGTCGCATACGGATTCGCGCGCTTCCGGTTCCCCGGTCGGACGGTCCTGTTCACGCTCCTCATCGCGACGATCTTCCTGCCCGAGGCGGTGACGCTCATCCCGACGTACACGATCTACGTCAAGCTCGGCTGGGTCGGGACGTGGCTGCCGCTCCTCGTGCCGACGTTCTTCGCCAACGCCTTCGACGTGTTCCTGCTGCGCCAGTACTTCATGACGATCCCGCGCGAGCTCGACGAGGCCGCGGCGATCGATGGCGCGGGGCCGATCCGGATCCTCCGGTCGGTGCTCCTGCCGCTCGCCTGGCCGGCCGTCATCGCCGTCGGGATCTTCCACTTCGTCTACAGCTGGAACGACTTCTTCGGGCCGCTCATCTATCTCTCGACGAAGCCCGAGCTCCAGACCCTGGCGGTCGGTCTCGCCCGGTTCGAGGGCATCCATTACCGCAACCCGGCCTACATCCAGGCCGGGACGATCATGACCCTGCTCGTCCCGGTGCTCCTGTTCGTGATCTTCCAGCGGTTCTTCGTCCGTGGGGTGGTGATCACGGGCATCGAGAAGTGAGGGTCGCCCTCACGATCGATGCCGAGCATGCCGACCGGCCGCACCGTCCCGACCGTCCGACGGCGGTGTTCGACATCCTCGCGGCCGCCGACGTCCGGGCGACGGTCTTCGTCCAGGGCAGGTGGGCCGAGGCGTTCCCGGACGTCGTCGCCGGGATCGCCGCCGATGGCCATCGGATCGGCAACCACTCGCATCACCACGCCCGCCTCACGAGCTTCACGAAGGCCGGGATCCGGGCCGACACGCAGGCCGCCGAGACGGCGATCCGCGAGACCGCCGGAGTGGATCCGCGGCCGTGGTATCGGTGGCCGTTCGGGGACGGGGCAGGGGACGCGTCGGTCGCGGCGATCCTCGTCGATCTGGGCTATCGCCCGGTCGGCTGGCACGTCGATCCCGAGGACTGGGAGCCGGGCGCGACCGGTGGCGTGGTCGCAGACCGGCTGGTCGAGGGCGCAGTCGCCCTCGGCGATGGCGCCGTGCTCCTGATCCATAGTTGGCCCGACGCGACCGCCGCGGCGCTGCCGTCGGCGATCGAGCGCCTCCATGGGGCCGGCGCGCGGTTCGTCACGCTCGACGAGCTCGAGCCCGAACGCCTCCCGACCGAGCCCGCATGACACCGGGACGGGCGGCCGTCCTGGCGGTCGATGTCGGGAACTCGAAGACGGACCTCGCCCTCGTCGCCGCCGACGGACGGCTCCTGGCGGCCGTCCGCGGCCCGACCGGGTCGCACCAGCAGGTCGGGCTGGGACCCGGCGCCGACGTGATCGAGCACCTGGCCGACATCGCCGCCGAGCGAGCCGGGCTGTCTGTCAGCCGTCCGGTCGCGCAGGTCGGGGCGTTCTGCCTGGCCGGCGCGGACACCCCGGCCGACGAACGTCGGCTCACCCGGAACCTCGCCTCGCGATCGCTCGCCGAGACGTATGTCGTCCGGAACGACACGTTCGCAGCGCTCCGGGCGGGCGACCGATCGCGGCTGGGGGATCGCGTTGATCGCCGGGTCGGGGATGAACGGTCTGGGCGTCGCGCCGGACGGCCGGACGGCGCGGTTCGAGGGGCTCGGCGAGGCATCGGGTGACTGGGGTGGTGGCTCGGGTCTCGGGATGGGCGCGCTCGGCGCTGCGGCACGGGCACGCGATGGCCGGGGACCTCGGACGGTGCTCGAACAGATCGTCCCGCGGGTCCTCGGGGTCCGGTCGGTCGAGGTCGCCAGCCGGGCGATCCACGACGAGGTGATCCCGGAGCGACGGCTCGATGACCTGGCGCCGCACGTCCTGGCGGCGGCCGCCGACGGGGATGCGGTGGCCCAGGGGCTCGTCGACCGGCTCGCCGACGAGGTCGCGGCCTTCGCGATCGCCGCGGTCCGGAGCCTCCACCTGGCCCGCCGCGAGATCGACGTCGCCTTCGCCGGCGGGCTCGCCCGATCCCGCGATCCGCGACTCCTCGAAGGCGTCGAGCGCCGGATCCGCGAGGTCGCACCGTCGGCCCGGCTCATCGTCGTCGATGCGCCGCCGGTCCTCGGGGCCGCGCTCCTCGGCCTCGACGCCCTCGGCGGCGGTCGCGCCGAGCTGCAGGCGGCGCGACGGATCCGGCTGGCGCTCGCTTCCGAGAAGGCCGTGACGCTGGTCGACCTCGAGGGATAGCATCCGGGCCACGGCCTGGGCCGGCGTTCGCGTCGGCCGCCGTCGCTCGGGAGGGAATCATGGCGGCGCCGTCCGGGGTCCGTGGGTTCCTGTTCGCGGATCTGCGCGGCTACACCGCGTTCGTCGAGCGCCACGGCGACGATGCCGCGGCCGAGCTCCTGGGCCGCTATCGGGAGGTCGTCCGCTCGGTCATCGCGGCCCACGCCGGTGCCGAGATCAGGACCGAGGGTGACGGCTTCTACGTCGTCTTCGACTCGGTCGCCGAAGCCGTCGACGCCGGTCTCGACCTCATCGCCCAAGCGGCCAGCGCGACAGCCGAGGTTCCGACCCGGCCGCTCCGTGTGGGCATCGGCATCCATGCCGGCGAGACCAGCAGCGCCGGCGAGGGGCCCGTCGGATCGGCTGTGAACATCGCCGCTCGGGTCTGCGCCAAGGCCGAGCCCGGCGAACTGCTCGTGACCGAGACGGTCCGCTCGCTCATCCGGACCGCCCGGCCGTACAAGGCGACGGCCATCGGTCCCCAGCACCTCAAGGGCGTCGCCGAGGCCATCCCGCTCTATCTCGTCGAGCCGGCCGGCAGCCCCGGACGCTCCGTACTGCGCCGGCGCGTGTCGGCTCGCCGCGGCCGGTTCGCCCTGGTCGGTCTCGCCGTCGTCGCGCTCCTCGTCGCCGCCGGCGGCTACTGGGCCGCCAACCGCCCGGTCGACTGCCTGACCGTCCCGGCCAAGACCAAGGACGTGGTCCTGCGGATCGATCCGGCGCGCGACTGTGTCGTCGGGATGATCGCGGTGGGACAGGGCCCTCGGGCACTGGCCGCCTCCGATGACGCTATCTGGGTCGCCGACCAGGATGACTGGACCGTCGCGAAGGTCGACGTCGAGACCAGCGCCGTCGGGATGACCGGCGTCGGCGGCAGGCCGATCGACCTCGACGTCGCAGAGACCGGCGACGTGGTTGTCCTGTTGTTCCAGGACAAGCTCCCCGTCGAGAGCACCGACCGATCACTCGTGGGCCGGATCGATCAGGCCACGTTGCGGCTGACAGATGTCATGCCGTTGCCTCGTGACGACTTCAACGACATCCCGGGGTGGACCGGGATCGACGTCCAGGGCGGGCAATCATGGGTCGTCAATCACCGTGGATACGTCGCCAAGGAGCCCGGTCACGCGGCGGTCAGCCTCCAGGATCCGATTTTCGATCAGTTCGGGTCGCTTCAGAGCGCATCGACCCGATGGATCGTCGACGGGAGCAGGGACGATCTGGGTCGCCGACGGGAACGACCCCGTCCTATACCGGATCGACGGTCCCGGGCAGCGCCCGACATCCGTGCCGCTCGGTGGCACGACCGGAGCACCGCCCTCGATGCGACCGACGCCGCAGTCTGGGTCGGGCGGACCGATGGCCAGCTGACGCGGCTCGACCCGTTCCGCGGCGTCGCGGGACTCGATGCCATCCGGGGGACAGGTGTCGGGCATCGAGGCGACGGCCTTCGACGTCTGGACCATCAATTCCGATGCTCGCGTCGTCCATCAGGCTCGATCCGGCGAACGACGAGCGTCACCTCGATCCCGGTCGGCGGGCGCCCGTCGGCGATCGTCGTCGGTCCGGACGGGGACATCTACGTCGCCCTCGCGGACCAGTAGGCCGTTTCGAACATCTGGTCGGTTTGCACGTCACGCGGTAGACTTCACCCGTGCCCCAGGACCGGATCGTCGTGCGCGGAGCGCGCGAGCACAACCTCAAGGACGTCACCGTCGCGTTCCCGCGCGACCGGCTCGTCGTCATCACCGGGTTGTCCGGCTCGGGCAAGAGCAGCCTCGCCTTCGACACGATCTACGCCGAGGGTCAGCGGCGCTACGTCGAGAGCCTGAGCGCCTACGCCCGGCAGTTCCTTGGCCAGATGGAGAAGCCGGATGTCGACCAGATCGACGGCCTCTCTCCGGCGATCTCGATCGACCAGAAGGGCGCCAGCCGGAACCCGCGCTCGACCGTCGGGACGGTCACCGAGATCTACGACCACCTCCGGCTGCTGTTCGCCCGGATCGGCCATCCGCACTGCCCGAACGGCCACGAGATCGAACGTCAGACGGTCCAGCAGATCGTCGACCAGGTCCTGGCCCTGCCGGAGGGGACGCGGCTGCTCGTCCTCGGTCCGCTGATCAAGGACCGCAAGACGGAGGGTGACCGGGTCTTCGAGGCGGCCCGCAAGCAGGGCTTCGTCCGGGTCCGGGTCGACGGCGTCCAGTACGACCTGGCCGACGCGCCGACACTCGAGAAATACAAGCGCCACACGATCGAGGTCGTCGTCGACCGCTACATCGTCCGCTATGCCGATGCGCCCGACGGTGCCGGCCGCGCCGCCGACGGCCGCCCGATCGACCCGGCCAGTGGTCATGTCATCCCGGACCCCGATGCCGGACGGCTCGCCGACTCGATCGAGACCGCGCTGCGACTCGGTGACGGCGTCGTCGTCGTCGCTCCGGTCGCGCGCGACGGCGAGGAGCCGGCGTTCGAGGAGCGCCGCTACAGCGAGCGGCTGTCGTGCCCCTATGACGGCTTCACGATGGACGAGCTCGAGCCCCGCAGCTTCTCGTTCAACTCGCCCCATGGCGCGTGCCCGACCTGCACCGGTCTCGGGACGAAGCTCGAGATCGACCCCGAGCTCCTGATCCCGGACCGCTCGAAGAGCATCGCCCAGGGCGGTCTCGGGATCGGCGGGCTGCTCTCGACCGAGGCGTCGTGGCGACTGAAGATCATGGAGGCGATCAGCGAGGCCCACGGCTGGGACATCCGGGCGCCGATCCGCGACCTGCCGCCCGAGGCCCTCGAGTACCTGATGTACGCCACGAAGGACGAGCAGGTCATCGTCCGCTACCGCCACGAGCGCGGCGAGAACACGTACAACGCGACGTTCGAGGGCATCGTGACGAACCTCGAGCGGCGCTATCGCGAGTCGGACTCGGAGTACGTCAAGACCGAGATCGAGAAGTTCATGGTCGCGCGACCCTGTCCGACGTGCGGCGGCAAGCGGCTCCGGCCGGAGATCCTCGCCGTCACCGTCGACGGACGGAACGTCTGGGACGTCGCGACGATGTCGGTGACCGACGCCCTCGCCTGGATCGACGAGCTGCTCGACCACCTGACCGAGCGCGAGCGGACGATCGTCTACCAGGTCCGCAAGGAGCTCGTCGCGAGGCTCGGGTTCCTGGTCGACGTCGGGCTCGACTACCTGACCCTCGATCGGGCGAGCATCACCCTCTCGGGCGGCGAGGCCCAGCGGATCCGTCTTGCGACCCAGATCGGGACGACGCTGATGGGCGTCCTGTACATCCTCGACGAGCCCTCGATCGGGCTCCATCAGCGGGACAACGCGAAGCTCATCGCGACCCTCACCAGGCTCCGAGACCTTGGCAACACCGTCCTCGTGGTCGAGCACGACGAGGAGACGATCCGGACCGCCGACTGGGTCGTCGACATCGGGCCCGGCGCCGGCGAGCACGGCGGCGAGATCATCGCCAACGGGCCGCTCGAGGCGGTCCTCGCCGAGCCGCGTTCGATCACCGGGGCGTTCCTGCGGGCCGAGCGGATGGTCGCCGTGCCGCAGTCCCGGCGCCAGGGCAACGGCCGGAGCCTCGTCGTCCGCGGCGCGCGCGAGCACAACCTCAAGGACATCGACGTGACGTTCCCGCTCGGGCGGTTCATCGCCGTGACAGGCGTGAGCGGCTCCGGCAAGAGCACCCTCGTGACCGAGGTCCTGTACCGCGCCCTGGCCCGGGAGGTGGCCGGTGCGCGCGGCGTGCCGGGTGCCCACGACGGGATCGACGGGGTCGAGCACATCGACAAGATCATCGAGATCGACCAGAGCCCGATCGGCCGGACACCGCGCAGCAACCCCGCAACCTACACCGGCCTGTTCGGGCCGATCCGCGAGCTGTTCGCCGGGGTGCCGGAGAGCCGTGTCCGGGGCTACGGCCCGGGCCGCTTCTCGTTCAACGTCAAGGGCGGGCGCTGCGAGAACTGCAAGGGCGACGGGATCATCAAGATCGAGATGCAGTTCCTGCCGGACGTCTACGTCCCATGCGAGGTCTGCCACGGCAAGCGCTACAACCGCGAGGCCCTCGAGATCCATTTCAAGGGCCGCTCGATCGCCGACGTCCTCGAGATGACCGTCGAGGAGGCGCTCGACGTCTTCTCGGCCGTCCCATCGGTCGCGGCGAAGCTCCAGACCCTGAACGACGTCGGCCTCGGCTACATCCACCTCGGCCAGCCGGCGACGACGCTCTCGGGCGGCGAGGCCCAGCGGGTCAAGCTGTCGACCGAGCTGAGCCGACGCGCGACCGGCAAGACCCTCTACGTCCTCGACGAGCCGACGACCGGTTTGCACTTCGCCGACGTCGAGAAGCTCCTCCAGGTCCTCCACCGGCTCGTCGATGCGGGCAACACGGTCCTCGTGATCGAGCACAACCTCGACGTCATCAAGACCGCCGACTGGATCATCGATCTGGGGCCGGAGGGAGGTCACCGCGGCGGCCGCATCATCGGTGCCGGGACACCCGAGGAGATCGCCGAGACGGCAGGCTCGGCGACCGGCGAGTACCTCGCCCGGGTCCTCCGGGGCGAGCCGCTCGTGCCGCTCTCGGACGTCAGCTTCGCCGAGGCGGCGGGCCGGTCGTCGACCAACGGGAACGGTCGGCGGACCGCAGCGGCCCCGCCGGGGCTCGGATCCGCCCGGAAGCGGGCGCGGGCGGCGACGGCGGGCTGATCGCGCCGGACACTCGGGCCCGGTCGATCGGCCGGACGGCCGTTCCGCACGTGACCTATCCTCGACAGGCGCGGGCCCCGCGGTCCGCACCGATGTCGGCCGCCAAGGGTGGCGCCATGATCGATCGATCCGTTGGCTCGCGATCCTCGTGCCCGTCCTCGCTGTGAGCGCGATCGAGCTGCTGAGCGACACCGTCCTCGACCCGTATCTACCGTTCCCTTGGGACACGATCATCGTCGCGCTCGTGACCCTCGTATTGGCGGCCGCGTTCTCCCGCATCGCCTTCCGGCGCATCGACCAGCTGGCCGGCGCGCTCGCTGATCGGAACGCCGAGCTGGAGCGCCGCAACGCCGCCGCCCGGGCTCTCCATCACGTCAGCACCTCGATCGCCGCGCTCGCCGGGCTCGACGACATCCTCCAGGCCGTGACCGACCAAGCGAGGCAGCTCCTCTCGGCGGACGTGGCCGTCCTGCTGCTCGAGCGGGTCGACGGCACACTCGGGCTGCAGGCATCGAGCGGGCCTCGCGACCGCATCGCTGCCGATGGCACGGGCGACGGGTCCGACGCGGAGCGCTTTCTGGCGGCACCGTACGCGACAGCCCAGCTGGCGGCGCCGCTCCAGCGCGGAGGTCGGACGATCGGCCTCCTCGTGGCCGGCGGGCGCGAGCCGCGGGGCTTCGACGTCGACGATGTCGAGACGCTCGCGTCTCTCGCGAGCCAGGCCGCGATCGCGATCGAGAACGATCGGCTCCACCGTCGCCTCCGAGAGCTCGCGGTGGTCGAGGAACGCGAGCGGATCGCCCGGGAGATGCACGACGGCCTCGCCCAGGTCCTGGCATACGTCAATACGAAGTCCCAGGCCGTCGAGGAGCTGCTTCAGGCCGGCCGGGTGCCAGCCGCGCGGGTCCAGCTCACCGAGCTCGCGGCCGCGGCGAGATCGATCTACGTCGACGTCCGCGAGGCGATCCTGGGGCTTCGGAGCCCGATCCCCGCCGGTACGGGCCTGGTCGCAGCGGTCGAGACATACGCCGCACGATTCGCCGAGGCGTCGAAGCTCGCGGTCATCGTCAGCGCGACCGATGAGGCTCGAGGCCTGTCCCTGCCGGTCGAGGTGGAGGATCAGGTCTTCCGGATCACCCAGGAGGCACTCGCGAACGCGCGCAAGCATGCCGCCGCGAGGCGGATCAGCGTCGACATCCGGATCGAGCGAGGCAGTCCTTGGATCGAGATCGCCGACGACGGCCGCGGGATGGGCCATCGCGAGCCTGACGGAGGCCCGTCGGATGGCTGGCGTCACTACGGCATCGAGGCGATGACCGAGCGCGCCGGGTCGATCGGAGCGACGATCTCCTGGGCCGACGGCGAGGGAGGGGGAACGATCGTCCGTCTCGTCTTGCCGGTGGTCGGAACCTCGGTCGGCGACCCGCCCGATCAGCCGAGCCGATGGCATGCTCGAACGACCCGCGCTCGACGACCGCCGCTCCCCAGAGACAGCGGCCATCGACGGTCCGAGTCGCATGATCCCGTGATGCGGATCGTCGTCGCCGATGACCACGGGCTCTTCCGCGACGGGATCTCCTCGCTCCTGGAGGCATGGGGACACCAGGTCGTCGGTGCGGCAGCCGATGGCGACGAGGCCGTGCGCCTCGCGACCTCGCTCAAGCCCGATCTGGTCCTGATGGATGTCCGGATGCCACGCGTCTCCGGCCTCGAGGCGACGCGCCGCATCGTCGAAGCCGCCCCGGGCATCCCCATCGTCATGCTGACGGTCAGCGAGGACGAGGCCGACCTGTTCGACGCGATCAAGGCCGGGGCTCGCGGCTATCTGCTGAAGGACATGGAGGGCGCCCAGTTCCGGGCGATGGTCGATGCGGTCGGCCGTGGTCAAGCCGCCATCACGCCGGCGACGGCGGCACGGATCATCGCCGAGATGTCGCGTCGTGACGCCGACGAGCGCTCGGCCGCGGCGCATGCGCCGAACGACCCGGATCGGCTCACCGAGCGCGAGCTGGAGGTCCTTCGACTCGTCACCGCCGGGCTTCGGAACAAGGAGATCGCCGCTGCCCTCGGCATCTCCGAGAACACGACGAAGTTCCACCTGCGCAACATCCTCGAGAAGCTCCACGCCGGCAGCAGGGCGGAGGTCGCCGTTCGAGCGGTCCGCGACGGTCTCGTACCCGACGTCCCTGACCCTGCGCCGTAGCTCGGCCGACCGTGGCCGCGAGCGTGGTCGGCCGGGCGGGCCCGGCCGACGTGCCGGGTGGCCCGGTCCGGATGGCCCATCGACCCTGCCCGTTCCGATAGCACCCGCCCTGCTCGGACGAGGGTGGCGACGTCGCCGGGCGATCGCCATCGTCGAGCCGTTCTCCGACGCGTGAGGCGATCGATGGGCTACCGGATCGAGATCGACCACATCGGCTGCTTCAACTGCGGCGTGTGCATGGACGTCTGCCCGGTCGAGGCGCTCGACATGAGCCGACCGACCGCGCCTGGCGTCGAGTCGGGCCTCGGCCAGACCGCCGCGGCGCCGTGGATGATGGAGCACCCCATCCAGGTCGGCGAGTGCATCGGCTGCAGCATCTGCGTCCGGGAGTGCCCGCTCGACGTCATGACCCTGTCTGCCGAGTCGGCGCCGGTCGAGCTCGCTGCCCGCCAGGGCCCCATCGATCGTCCTGTGGCCGCCGATGGATGGGTGCCGCTGTCCGAGGTCACCCGCGAAGCACTGAAGCCGAACCACCCGTCACCCTTCGATGGGCTGCTCGGCTGGCGGACCGCCGAGCGACCGGCTGCGTGGCAGGTCTGGCGGACGATGACCGAGCCACCGTCGGCGGTCCCCAAGGCGCCCTGCCAGGTCGCATGTCCGGCCGGGACGGATGCGGGCCGGTACGTCGGGCTCATCGCCCAGGGCAGGTACGACGAGGCGTACGCAGTCGCCGCCGAGGTCAATCCCTTCCCGTCGGTGTGCGGCTGGATCTGCACCGCCCCGTGCGAGGTCGCCTGTCGACGCGACGTCCTCGACGAGCCGATCGCGATCCGGACGCTCAAGCGGTTCGCCACCGAGCGCGGTCACCTGCCCGACCAGCCTCCACCGGCGAGCCGACGGCCGGAGAGGGTCGCCGTCGTCGGCGGAGGACCAGCGGGCATGTCTGCGGCCTTCTATCTGGCGCGCCTCGGGTACCCCGTGACGGTCTTCGAGGCGATGCCCGTCCCGGGCGGGATGATGGCGATCGGCATCCCCGAGTACCGCTTGCCACGCGATGTCCTTCGGGCCGAGATCGACCGGATCGTGGCCGCCGGTGTCGAGCTCCGGATCGACACGGCGATGGGCCGCGACTTCACCCTGGGCGACCTGGAGCGACAGGGCTACCGCGCGGTCTTCCTCGCCACCGGCGCATCGAAGAGCCGCCCGCTCGGCGTGCCCGGCGACGATCTCGCGGGGGTCGTCCCCGCGACCCTGTTCCTCAAGCAGGTCAACCTCGGTGAGCATCCCCGGCTGTCCGGACCCGTCGTCGTGGTCGGCGGTGGCAGCACCGCGATGGACGCCGCCCGGTCGGCGTGGCGCAGCGGCGCCACGTCGGTGACGGTCCTGTATCGGCGCGGGAAGGACGACATGCCCGCGCAGCGAGAGGAGCTCGCCGAAGCCGAGCGTGAAGGCGTGGCGATTATCCCGGCGACGGCTGTGACCGAGGTCGTCGGGCGCGATGGGTCGACGGTCGCCGTCCGATGTCAAGCCCAGCGGCAGACCGCCCGGTCCGAGAGCGGCCGAACGACCTGGGAGCCCGTCCCGGACTCGGTGACGGAGATCCCGGCTCGGACCGTCCTCGTGGCGATCGGGGAGGAGCCCGACCCGTCGATCCTGCCGGAAGGCGCCGGCATCGAGGTCAGCGGCTGGGCCGGGATCGCGGCTGATCCGAGGACGCTCGCGACCGGTCGGGCCGGGGTGTTCGCCGGGGGCGATGTCGTGTCGGGGCCCAAGACGATCATCGACGCTGTCGCGGCTGGCCGCCGAGCCGCGGCGTCGGTCCATGAGTACCTGGCCGGTGCGGTCGATGGCGAGGCAGCCGTGTTCGCGGCGGTCCGCTATCCGACCGCGCCAGAGACGAGCCTCACCCTGGACCTGCAGGCTCGGCCCCGCGCCCACCCGCCGCTGCCGGTCCTCGGCACGGATGTCTTCGCGGCGACGGCGGTCGGCTTCGAGGAGGCGGTCGCCCGGTCGGAGGCATCCCGATGCTTCCGCTGCGATGCGGTCTACACCTGTGGTCAGGTCGGGCTCGTCGGCGGTCGTGGACCCGATGATCGGCCGCTCATCGCCCCACTCGTCGGCCCGCCATCGGGCGATCCGCCGACGGTCGCCACGACAGGAGGCACACCATGAACCCCGACCAGGTGGCCGGATTCTTCGATGCGGGCGAAGGCTTCATCGAGGGCACGATCGCCGCCGTCCTCGTGATCCTGTGGATCCTCGTGCTCGCGCTCCACATCGGCCGCCCGTACATGGTTCGCAACACCGGGAAGTTCACCCTGCGCCTGGGGGCCGACCTGTGGTGGATCATCTATATCGGGCTCCGCGAGCTGCTGACGGTCCAGGTCTTCCTCGGCAGCTTCATCTTCTTCTACCCGGACGTCGTGACCGGACAGGACCTGCCGATCACCGGCGGACTGGCCGCCGTCTGCGTGTTCGCGGTCCTGCTCATCAAGCTCATGACCCGGGGCGACCGCGATGTCAACGCCTACCGATGGCAGGTCATCCTGCTCGTCCTGGGCTCGGTGCTCTACATCGGGCCCTATCTGTTCGGGACGCAGATGACGGATCTCACGGGTCAGCGGGTCGACGTGATCATGCCGATCCTCGTGAGCTCGCAAGAACCCCGACCTGGCCCTTCCACTGTGCTACCTGTCGGCTGCCCTCGTCGGGATCCTCGGCGCGGTGGCGGTCGTCTACAACCTCCGCTCGCCGGGACCTCGTCGGGCGGCCACCGAGCGAGGTGATGCGCGATGACTGGCGACGATCTGGCTGCTGCCCTCCAGACCGGCGGGGAGGCCTGGCTCGTCCTGTCGATCGCAGCGGTGCTGCCGATCCTGTGGTCGTTCACCCTGGTCATGCACTTCGCCCGACCCTATGTCGTCCGGTTCCTGCAGACGCTCACCCTGCGATTCGGCGGCGACGTCTGGTGGCTATCGTATGTCCTGGTCCGGGACGCGCTGCTCGTCATCACCCTGGGGCTGAGCGCGATCTTCCTCTTCCCCAACCTGTACCTGTCGGTCGGGCTGCCGATCACCGCACCGCTCGCGACGGTCGTCCTCTTCTGGGCTCTCGTGGTGAAGCTCATCCGCGACCCCGACGACGACCTCGGTGACTTCCGGATCGTGAGCGGCCTGCTCGTGGTCGCCTCGGCGCTGTACATCATCCCCCAGGTCTACGGCATGGAGGCTGCTGACCAGGAGTACCTCGGCGGCCTGCCGTCGGCGCTCATCAGCACCGAGAACCTTGCGCTCGCCCGGCCGATCCTGTGGCTCAGCCTCGGCCTGTTCACCCTCACCGGGTTCGTCATCGTCGTCCGGTTCCTCATCGGGCTCGGGCGCGATGTGGAGGTCGAACCCGAGACGTTGTCCCAGCCAGCCTGACGGCCCGGAGCCCGCTCCCGCGGAGGCGCCGGGTCGGCACGGCCCGCGGGTCGCCGGCCCGTGTAGCATCGGTCCATGCCCGAGATCGACTTCGCATTCCTCGCCGATGCGGCGGAGACCGTCCCCGGTCAGAAGTTCCACGTCATCGGCGGTGGCATCAGCCGGATCGGCGGTCGCGCCTTCCCGCTCCGGCAGCCGCACCTGTGTCTCGTCGTCGGGCTGATCGTGACGGCGTCGGAGGTCGACCAAGAGCACCAGATCCGGTTCGTCCTGCTCGACCCGGACGGGCGCGAGGTGACCGGGGCGACGGGCTCGCTGACCGCGCACGGCACGAACGACGGGCGCGACAGCCTGCTGACGTTCTCGATCGACCTATGGAACGTCACCTTCCCGGCGTCGGGCGACTACTCGGTCCGGATCCTCGTCAACGGCTCGGAGCGCAAGCGTCTGCCGCTCCTCCTGATCAAGCGGTCCGACACGAGCGACGCGTCGCAGCTCCACCGCGACGAGTGACCGCCCGCGCCTCGGACGCGATCGCCCGACACCAGCACCCCGAGATCGACGAGGCCGCCCTTGTCGCTGCCCGGGCCGCCGACCGGCTGCTCGCCGCCGCCAGGGAGGTCGGCAGCGACCGCTGGGTCCGCTATCTGGAGCCGCTGCCGGACCGGCTCCGTGACGATGGCCTGCGCGACCTTCGCTCGGTGGCGCTTCGGGCCCGCAGCGCGTTCGGCGCGAAGGACTCGATCCGCGACGCGCTGGCGGCGGACCTGACGGAGCCCTTCCTCGAGGCGATCGATCGGCTGTTGCGGCTGCTCGCGCGCGCGGCCGCGCGACCCGACTGACCGGTTCCGGCTCCGGATCCGTCGAGGAGCGGATCAGTAGAGATACGGGATCAGACGCTTCGTGCGTCCCCGATAGGCGGCGTAGCCCGGAAACCGCGCGACGAGCCAGGCCTCCTCGCGGCGCGATTTGAGGTCGAAGAACCCGAGCAGGACGACGGTCAGGCCAAGGGTCGGGATCGACGCGGCAACGAGTCCCCAGCCAAGCGCCCCGAGGATCAACCCACCGTAGATCGGATGGCGGACGAGCGAGTACGCGCCCGTTTCCACCAGGCTGGCGTCGGCGGACGGTCGAGGGAACGGGGTGACCTGGCCGCCGAGCCCTCGCATGCCGCCGATCACGAGTGTGCCGCCGGCGACGATGGCCGTTCCGCCGACCACCAGGCTGAGGACGCGCAGGCCTCCGCTCCACGCCGGACCCGCGATCGCCGACACCGCGATCGCGAAGAGCAGGACGGCCTGGATGATGACCCAACCCTCTCCGCGCGGTCCCATGCTGGGCAGCCGTGTCTCCACCGGTCGATCGTAGATCGAGCCGGCGGTCTCATGCCGCGAGCCCGAGCTCGTCATCCGAGAAGGCCTCCCGCAGGAAGACCGATGGATGGGCCGGGTCGAAGACGAGGACGAGCGACCGGCGCGCCCGCGTCCAGGCGACATACGCGAGTCGTCGCTCCTCCTCGAGGGCGCGGCCAGGGTCGGAGGCGTCCTCGAGCGACCGCAGGTTCGGGAACCGTTCCTCGTCCATGAGGACGGCGACGTGGTCGAACTCGAGGCCCTTGGTCCCGTGGGCCGTGGCGAGGGTCAATGGTGCGTCGTCGCGGCGCAGCGAGGCGAGCCGGTCCCGGGCGGCGCGGACGGCCGCGATGAGCTCCTCGAGGGCCGCGAACGGCGGTGCCCAGGCCAGCAGGGCCGCGATCGTCGCGTCGCGCGACAGCGCCGACGCGTCCGTTTCCCCATCGTCGGTCTGTCGGTCCGCCAGCCCGTCGCCGTCCCGTCGGTCCGCCAGGAGACCACCGGCCGCCGTCGGCGGGACATCCCGCGCCTGCCGCAGCCGATCGAGTCGAAGAAGCATCGGCATCTCATGGGGCAACGCCGACGCCCCGTCGAGGGCTCCGTCGAGGTGCGGGCTCTCGAGCGGCAGGTCGAGGCGGGGAGCCCGGAACGGTCGCCCGAGCTCGACGGCGGCGGCCACCGCCGGGATCAGCTCGCGGTTCGTCCGGGTGAGGATCGCTTGCGTCCCGTCGTCCTCCGGCCAGGCGCCGAGGACCGC
The DNA here is from genome assembly GCA_963729175.1 of uncultured Chloroflexia bacterium. Classification (GTDB taxonomy): domain Bacteria; phylum Chloroflexota; class Limnocylindria; order Limnocylindrales; family CSP1-4; genus CAVSMY01. The sequence goes on from CAVSMY010000012.1 coordinate 362,620, forward strand.
CCGCCAACGCTCGACGTCGGGTCGTCCGTCGGGCGCGAGCGCGAGTCGACCGGGCGCACCCGGTCGCGCGGCGATCTGCTTGGGGAACCGCTCGCGGTTGTGCTCGACGAGACGGACCGCCCGCCGGACGACCGGCCCGGGACAGCGGAAATTCGTCACCAGGTCGTGGCGCCGCAGACCCGGCAAACGCCCGGCCAGACCAAGGACACGGCGGACGTCCGCGAGCCGCCAGCCGTAGATCGACTGGTCGTCATCGCCGACGAGGAAGATCCGGTCGCCCGGCGCGGCCAGGAGCAGCGCCAGCTCGAGCTGCGACCGATCGACATCCTGGACCTCGTCGACGAGCAGGTGGCTGCAGGCCTCACGCCACGTCGCGAGGACCCGGGGATCCGACTCGAGCAGGGCCAGCGACGCCGCGACGAGATCGTCGAAGTCAAGCCGACCGGATCGCGCCAGCTCGTCCGCGTACGCGACGGCCGTGCGAGCCAGCGGTCCGGCGCCCGGATCGGCCCGGATGTCCGATGGGTCGACGCGGAGGTCGAGCTTGAGCCGCGAGATCGCCTCGTCCATCGCCCGAAGCTCCGCCTCGCCGGCGGCCGGTCGGAGCTCACGGAGGACCCGCTGCCGGTCGGCGAGCTCGATCGGACGTCCGGAGGCGCGCAGGATCTCAAGCCCGAGCGCGTGGAATGTCCGGACCCGGACCGCCCCGGTCGGGACGCCCAGCGGCCCAAGGACCGGGTCCAGCCTCGCGCGTAGCTCCTCGGCGGCGCGGCGGTTGAACGTGATCGCGGCGATCCGGTCCGGTTCGGCGCCCACCTCGGCGACGAGCCAGGCGACGCGGGCGACGAGCGTCGTCGTCTTGCCGCTGCCTGCCGGCGCGACGCACAGCACCGGCCCCGGCGGGGCGGTCGCGGCCGCGCGCTGGTCGGGGGTCAGGCGATCGAGCAGCGCCGTGACGGAGGTCGGGGCGGTCATCGACCGGATCGTGATGGCCGCCGCTGCACCGCGGCTGCACCGCCGATCGCCTGCCGTCCGGCCGACGCCGACGCCCTCCGGCCGACGCGGGCGCCGCCCGGTGATGCGGTGCACCGGTACCGAAGTGGGGCGCCGGCGCGCACCGTCCGCACCATCAGGGTCATTCCCGCGGAGCGTGCCGCACCCGAGCATCCGGTTCGAGCCGCACGCCAGGTCCGGCGGCTCGCACGGGAGCCCAACCGCTGATGCATGCGCGTGCCATCGGTCGCTCCGTCGCCATCGCGGCGACGGCACTGCTCCTCGCCGTCCCTGTCACGTTCGCGGACACGGTGCCCGCGGACGGCGATGACGTGACGGCGGGGACCCAGGACTTCTTCGAGATCGGTCCGGTCGGGACGAGCGGCTCGATCGATCTGAAGGTCTGGTTCGATCTGGTCTGCAACACGGCGAGTCACGTCGACGCCGGCCAGTCGGTCCAGATCGCCTTCGGCGCCCCCGATCTCCCCGACGGCGGGTCGGCCACCGGGACAGGGACGAGCATCGGGCCGGTCCCGGGGTCGTGGCCGGACGACGGGACGGTCTGCCCCGCCGGGACGCCGTCGCTCCGTTCGGCGGTCCCCTCGACAGTCACCCTGACCGCGCCACCGGACCCCGGCGTCTACGACTACGTCGTCAACTACACGCGGAGCCTCTCCCCGGCGGGCGGTGACGACGCCGGCGCGACGCGCGCGCCCAGCCGGATCTTCTTCGAGCTCACGGTGGAACCCGACGCGGCGCCGGCGCTGATCCTCCCGTCCGCCCTGACAGTCGAGGGCGACGCGCCCGGCGGCGCCACCGTCGACTACGCCGTTTCCGCGTCCGACGCCGAAGACGACCCGGATCCGACGCCCACTTGCGCGCCCGCCTCGGGCTCATTCTTCGCCCTCGGCTCGACCTCCGTCGCCTGCCAGGTCACCGATGGCGGTGGCCGGACGTCGACCGGCAGCTTCACCGTCGCGGTCGTCGACACGACCCCGCCGGCGCTCTCCGGGATGCCCGGCTCGTCGACCGTCGCTGCCTCCGACCCGAGCGGGACGACGCTCGCATACACGACCCCGACGGCGTCCGACATCGTCGATCCCGCGCCGAGCGTCTCGTGCCTGCCGGCGTCCGGGACGGCGATCCCGGTCGGCCAGACCACCGTGACGTGCACCGCCGAGGACGCCAGCCACAACACTGCGTCGGCCTCGTTCAGCGTCGATGTCACCTACACCCCGAGCGATCCGCCGCCGTCGGTCCTGCACGCCGTCTTCGACGCACCGATCGGTCCGACGAACGTGATCGGCGGCTCGGCCGGCCGGACCGTCCCGGTCAAGGTCCGGATCGACCGCGACGGCACGCCCATCCGGAGCGGCGCGGTCGACCTCGTCCTCGCTCCGTGCGAGGGTGGGTCGCCGATGGGTCTGCCGAAGGCACTCGGCTACCACGGCGACCGCTGGACCCTCAACCTCGACACCGATGGCATGGCGGGCTGCGTCCGAGCGACGGTCCGGGCCGACGGGTCGGCCGCCGGGTCCTTCGAGCTGCGGTTCGGCGAATCCTCGACCTCTGCCGGGACGCACAAGGACCCGCCAAAGACGACGCCCAAGACGACGCCGAAGACGACGGCGCCGGCGCACCCGAAGGCGAAGCCACACGTCGCGAAGCTGATCGTCAAGATCCACCACCAGCCGCCCCGGCTGCTTGTCCTCCGGGGCGGCCACTGCCGGGGGCGCTGACCGCGTCCGTGCCCTAGCATCGGGGGGTGACCCCCCAGCTCCAGGCGACCCTTCGCAAGCTGCCCGATCGCCCCGGCGTCTATCTCATGAAGGACGACCGGGGCGACGTGGTGTACGTCGGCAAGGCCCAGAGCCTCCGCAACCGCGTCCGCAGCTACTGGCAGAAGCAGACGCTGGGCGCGGCGGGCGACCTGCATCGCATCCGCGCCGTCATCGACCGGGTCGTCGATGTCGAGTACACCCTGACCGACTCGGTGTCCGAGGCGCTCCTCCTCGAGGCCAGCCTGATCAAGCGGCATCGGCCGCGCTACAACGTCCGCCTCAAGGACGACAAGAGCTACCCCTACATCAAGATCACCCTGGCCGACGACTTCCCGCGGGTCGAGCGGACCCGGAGGCTCGTGAACGACGGCAGTCGCTACTTCGGGCCGTACGCCTCTGCATCCTCGGTCGACGAGTCGATGAACCTGATCCGGCGACTCTTCCCGTTCCGGACGTGCACGATCCAGATCACCGACGGCCAGCGGGCGCTCCAGCGGCCCTGCCTGCTCTATCACATCAAGCGCTGTCAGGGCCCGTGCATCGAGGCCATCGGCAGGGACGCCTACCGCGCCGACATCACCCAGGTCGAGCTGTTCCTCGACGGCCGGCAGGAGGCGGTCGCGAGCGCGCTGCGGGGCGAGATGGCCGAGGCCGCGGAGCGCCAGGACTACGAGCGGGCGGCGGTCCTGCGGGACAAGGTCCGGGCGATCGAGCGGACGATGGAGAGCCAGAAGATGGCGGCGTTCGCGAAGACCGAGCTCGATCTCGCCGGCCTCGCGCGGCAGGACAACCAGGCGGCCGTCCAGCTCTTCGCCGTCCGCGCCGGCACGATGGTGGGTCGCGACGTCTTCCTGCTCGATGCGCCGCGAGAGGTGACCGACGACGAGGTCCTGAGCTCGTTCCTGCTCCAGTACTACACCCGGGCGTCATCGATCCCGCGCGAGGTCCTCGTCCCGCGGCAGCTCGCCGACACCGCCGACCTGGAGCAATTCCTCTCGACCCGGCGGGACGGTCCGGTCCATCTCCGGACGCCCCAGCGCGGCGAGAAGCGCGAGCTGATGGCCCTCGCCGTCCGGAACGCGTCGGAGACGCTGGCCCGTGAGCAGGCTCGCTGGCTGGCCGACCAGGGCAAGACGCTCGGGGCCCTCGAAGAGCTCGCGGAGGCCCTCGGGATCCCCGCCCCGCCGATGCGGATCGAGTGCTACGACATCAGCAACTTCCAGGGTCGCGACACGGTCGGCTCGATGGTCGTGTTCGAGGAGGGCCGACCACGGACCGGCGAGTACCGCCGCTTCCGGCTCCGGACCGTCGAGGGCGCGCCGGACGACTTCGCCAGCCACCAGGAGGTCCTCCGACGACGGTTCCGGGCGACCGCCGCGGGCGACGAGGGCAGCGCCGAGGAGCGCCGCTGGGCGATGCCCGACCTGGTCGTCATCGACGGCGGCAAGGGTCAGGTCTCGGCGGCGATGGAGGTCCTCGACGAGCTGGGTCTCCATGACCTGCCGCTTGTCGGGCTGGCGAAGGAGCGCGAGGAGCTGTTCCTGCCCGGCCGGTCCGACCCCGTCCTCCTTGCCGCCACGTCCCAGGCGCTGTATCTCGTCCAGCGCCTCCGGGACGAGGCCCATCGCTTCGCGATCACGTACCACCGCGATCTGCGGAGCAAGCGGGCGAGTCCGATCGCCTTCGATGACCTCCCTGGCGTCGGTCCGAAGCGCCGAGCGGCACTGCTGCGGACGTTCGGCTCGGCGAAACGCGTGCGGGAGGCACCCGTCGAGCAGATCGCCGCGGTGCCGGGGATCGGACCGTCGCTCGCGGCGCGCATCAAGGCGACGCTCGAGGCCTGACCGCGCAACGCCGGGGCAGTGCCGGAACAGCGCCGGAGCAGCGCCGCATCCGGTGGTCAGGGGCGGGCGTACAGGGACTCGTGTATCATCCCGCGCCGATGCGCCGAGCCATCCCCTTCATCATCGTCGCCGTCGGCATCTTCGCCGTGGTCATGTGCTTTTGGCCGGGTCTGAAGCTCCCGTTCGGCGGTCCCGATGGCGGTCCGCGGACCGTCGAGACGAAGCTCGGGCTCGACCTCCAGGGTGGTCTCCGGGTCGAGTACCAGGTGCTCCCCGCGGACGGCAAGACGCCGACGGCGGCCGACCTCGACGATATCCGCAACATCGTCGAGCGCCGGGTCAACGCGACCGGTGTCTCCGAGCCGCTGGTCGTCACCCAGGGCAACGACCGGATCGTCGTGGAGCTGCCCGGCGTGGACGACCCGGAGGCGATCCGCAAGCTCGTCGGCACGACCGGCAAGCTCTACTTCGTCCCGATCCCGGCTGGATCGCCGGCCGTCACCGCCGGACAGACACTCGATCTGACGACGTACCCGCCGCTCTTCGGTGGCGACCAGATCGCCTCGGTCGCGATCGGGACGGACCAGTTCGGCCGGCCGGCTGTCGACTTCACCCTCAAGTCCGACGGTGCCGCGAAGTTCGCCGAGTACACCACGCAGAACGTCGGCAACCAGTTCGCGATCGTCCTCGACGACACGGTCATCTCGGCGCCCCAGATCCAGTCCGCGATCACCGGCGGCAAGGGCCAGATCACCGGCCTGTCGCTGGCGGAGGCGAACAACCTCATCACCGTCCTGCGCTACGGCTCGCTGCCGTTCCCGATCCAGGAGATCGCGACCCAGTCGATCGCCCCGACGCTCGGCGCCCGGTTCCTCGACCAGGCGATCCTCGCCGCGCTCATCGGGATCGGCCTCGTCGCGACGCTGATGATCGTCTACTACCGCCTGCCCGGCGTGGTCGCCGTCATCGCCCTGATCTACTACGCGATCGTCGTCCTGGCGATCTTCCGGTTCGTCCCGGTGACGCTGACCCTCGCCGGTGTCGCCGGCTTCGTCCTGTCGATCGGCATGGCGGTCGACGCGAACATCCTGATCTTCGAGCGGATGAAGGAGGAGGTCCGCTCGGGCAAGTCGCTCCCGGCATCGATCGAGGCCGGCTTCAACCGGGCCTGGAACTCGATCCTCGACTCGAACGTGTCGAGCCTCATCACCGCCACGATCCTGTTCTGGTTCGGCTCGTCGGTGATCCGCGGCTTCGCCCTGGTCCTGATGATCGGCGTCCTGTGCTCGATGTTCACCGCGATCACCGTGAGCCGGACGATCCTCCGGTTCGTCGTCCAGCGCGAGTCGCTCCGGAAGGCCTGGATGTACGGCATCCAGGAGGACGAGTTCGTCGCCGCCCGACCCGGGCGGCCGGGCACCCGCGAGGCGCGCGGGCGTGCTTGACATCGTCGGAAAGCGACGCTGGTATTTCGCCTTCTCCCTCCTCATCACCGATCCCCGGCCTGATCTGCATCCTCCTCACACCGCTGACGAACGGCGCGGTCGGGCTGCAGTTCTCGATCGACTACACCGGTGGCACCCGCTGGGTGGTGAAGTTCGATGATCCGAACGTCACCCCGGCGCAGGTCCAGGCCCTGTTCATCGAGAAGGGCTATCCAGCGACGACGGCCTTCGCGGCCGACGGCGGTTTCATCGAGATCAGGACCGAGCCGCTGGGCTTGAACCAGGCTCCGGCGCCGGCGCCGTCGGCATCGCCCGGCGCCTCCGGCTCGCCCAGCGCCTCCGGCTCGCCCAGCGCCTCGGGCTCGCCGGCCGCCTCATCGAGCCCGGGCGCCTCATCGAGCCCGGCCGCCTCCGCCAGCCCGGCGGCGTCGGCCAGCCCCGCGGCGTCGGCCAGCCCCGCGGCGTCGGCCAGCGCGGCAGCCTCCTCGAGCCCGGATGCATCGTCGAGCCCGGCCGCGAGCCAATCCCCGAGCCCAGCGGCGAGCCCCTCGCCCAGCCCCTCGCCCAGTGCGAGCCCCTCGCCCAGCCCCTCGCCGAGCCCGAGCGCATCGCCGGGCACGGGGATCGTGGCCCCACCTGGCAGCACCCAGATCCCGACGGAGGGTGCGCTCGGCGAGCTCGCCGTCGCGATGACGACAGCGTTCGGCCCGTTCCAGCAGGAGCTCCTCACGACGATCGGCCCGGTCGTCTCGGCCGACCTGATCCAGCAGGCCCTCATCCTCATCCTCGTCGGGTCGCTCGGGATCCTGCTGTGGATCACCTACCGCTTCCGCGACGTGAAGTTCGGGATCTGTGCGCTGATCGCGCTCCTCCACGACGTCCTCGTGGTGGTGGGGATCTTCGCCCTGCTCGGGACGTTCTTCCGGGTGGAGATCGACTCGTTGTTCGTGACCGCGATGCTCACGATCATCGGATTCAGCGTCCATGACACGATCGTCGTGTTCGACCGCATCCGCGAGAACAAGGTCCGCCATGCCGGCGAGCCGTTCGCCGACATCGTGAACCACTCGATCCTCCAGACGATCGGGCGCTCGATCATGACGAGCTTCACGGTCGTCCTGACCCTGCTCGCCCTCCTGCTGTTCGGCGGGCCGGCGATCGCCTACTTCGTCCTCGCACTGCTCATCGGCATCATCTCGGGGACGTACTCCTCGATCTTCAATGCCGCACCGCTCCTCGTCGTGTTGCAGGAGCGGGAAGACCGCCGGAGGGGGCGCCTGCCCACGGCCCGTCCGCAACGGCGCCCGGCCACGTGAGGAAGCGGCCCGTGACGGGCCGTGCACTCGCGGTGCAGCGCCGGATGGCATCCTGACCCGATGGTCGAGGGTCGCCATCGCTGGATCGTCGCGCCGCGGGTGGTGCCATCCGCCGACCTCGCCGCGGCGGCGGCCGCGGCCGGCATCGGGCTGATCGCTACCGGCGTCCTCGCCGGCCGCGGGATCGCATCGCCGTCCGACCTGGCGGCCTTCCTCGCCTCGCCCCGCGACGGCCTCCACGACCCACGACTGCTCCCGGACGCCGGGGTCCTCCGCGATCGGATCGACGCCGCGGCCAAAGCGGGCGAGACGGTCATGGTCTTCGGCGACTTCGATGCCGACGGGCTGACCGGTCTCGCGATCGTCGTCTCGGCTCTCGGTCGGCGCGGGATCCGCTCCATCCCGTACGTCCCGTCGCGGCTCGAGGAGGGCCACGGGCTGTCGCTCGCCGCGGTCGAGGCGGCGCGTGCCGCCGGGGCGACCGTGATCGTCACGGTCGACACCGGTTCGTCGAGCGTCGATGAGATCGCCGCCGCGCAGGCGACCGGGATCGACGTCATCGTGACCGACCACCACCGTGTGCCGCCGGAGCCGCCCGACGCGACCGCCCTGGTGAACCCGCAGCGGGCCGACGGGCGATACCCCGACCGGCGCCTGTCGGGCTCCGGCGTCGCCTTCAAGGTCGCCCAGCTCCTCCTGGCCGACGAGCCGGGCGGACCGGATGCCGCGCTCGGCCTGGTCGATCTCGCGATGATCGGAACGGTCTCCGATGTCGCGCCGGTGGTCGGCGAGAACCGGGCGATCGCACGGCTCGGGCTCGAGCTTCTCCGGACGGCCCCGCGACCCGGCATCGCGGCCCTGCTGGAGCGGGTCGGCGTTGACAGATCCGCGATCGACCTCGAGACGATCGGCTTCTCGATCGCACCGCGGCTCAACGCGGCCGGCCGGATGGGCGACGCGATCGTCGCGGCCCAGCTGCTCCTGGCCGACGATCCGGCCGAGGCCGCCGAGCTCGCGACGCACCTCGAGACAGCCAACGACGCTCGTCGCGACCTGACCCGGACCGTCCTCGCCGAGGCCCGAGCCGCCGTGGTCGCCGGCCCGTCCGGGCCGGCGACGATCGTCCATGGGCCGTGGCCCGTCGGAATCATCGGGCTTGTCGCCGGGCGCCTTGCGGACGAGACCGGCCGCCCGGCGATCGTCGGCGCCGACCTCGGTGACCGCATCCGCGCTTCGTGCCGGAGCGGTCCCGGCGTGGATCTCGGTGCGACGCTCGCCGCGTGTGCCGATCTGCTGATCCGTCATGGCGGCCATGCGGGTGCTGCCGGGTTCGAGATCCTGGGCGTCGACTGGGATCGCTTCGGCGAGCGGTTCAGCGAGGCGATCGGGCCTGCCACCGACCCGGATCCCCGGACCCCGCTCCGGATCGACGTCGCGCTGCCCGCCCGGTCGATCGACTACACCCTCGTCCGCGATCTCGACCGGCTGGCCCCGTACGGCCCGGGCAACCCCGATCCTCTCGTCCTCGTGACCGGCCTGACCGTGTCGCGCGTCCGCGCGGCGAACGGCGGCCATACACAGCTCGTCCTGCGGCGTGACCCGGACGTGCTCGACGGGATCGCCTTCGCGCGCGACGATCTGCCGTCGATCCTGACGGAAGGGGAGCGCATCGACGTCGTCGCGCGTCTGATGAGCCGGACCTTCGGCGGCTTCGAATCCCTGCAGCTCGAGGTCCGGGACGTCGCGACATCCGGCTGGTTCGACGTCCGATCGACCGACGCCCCGGCGGCTGCGGTCGGTGCGGAGCCCGTCGCGGTCGGCACGAAGGAGTCCCGTGATCCCGACGTGGAGACCACCGAGGTGAGGCGATGACGGGCTCGGTCCGCCCGCCCGTCACGCCCAAGGACCCCTACGGACTCGCGCCGGCCGGGGGTCTCGTCGGGCCCATCGCCGCGATCATCGGGCTGCTCGTCATCGGCGTCCTGACGCTGGCCCTGCTGACCGGCCGTCTGCCGTTCAGCACCGGCGGCGGGTCGACCGGCGACGGCAGCGTGATCGTCCCGCCGGACGCGACACCCGCCCCCTCGGATGTCGTCGTCGTCCCGCAGGATCCGCGAGCCGATGTGCCTGGCACGATCGTCTACGCGAAGCAGGGCAGCCTGTGGCTCCAGACGGGAACGAAGGCCACCCAGCTCACGAGCGGCGCCGCCGACTCGATGCCGGCGTTCACGAGCGACGGCCAGTGGATCTACTTCATCCGGACCGTCACCGAACGCGGTCTGTGGCCGAACGACGTCGGCCGACCCTCGTATTACACGATGACGTACCCGCTGCTCATGCGCATCTCGCCCCAGGGCGGCGACCCACAGCAGCTGGCCAGCGGGCGCTACAAGAAGGGCTCGCTCACCTGGTTCTCGTGGATCCGCCAGCCCACGCCGAACCCGGCCGACCCCGAGCAGCTGGCGGTCCTGTCGGACCAGCCCGACCCGACGAAGAGCAACGTCGTGCTCCAGTTCTATGACGTCGGCGCGAAGAAGTACGCCCGCCCCAAGGCGCCCAAGGAGGTCCCGCCGCTGGGGCACCAGGACCCGGCCTGGAGCCCGACGGGCAGCTATCTCCTGTACGTGATGAACGACCGTGACGGGCGGCGCGGCACGCCCTCGATCTGGCGCTACAACCCGACGACCGACAAGATCTCGCAGATGACCGGCCCGGGCTACCTCTCGCCGTCGTTCTCGCCCGACGGCGCGTACGTCACGGCGACGAAGACGACCCCGTTCGGGACCGACATCGTGATCCTCGACGCCAAGACCGGCGGCGAGGTCCTGCGGGTCACGAACGACGGCGTCGTCGTGGGATCCGGTCTGGTCGCCGCGCGGCGACGCGATCGCCTTCCTCCACGTCCGCGGCCAGATCGTCGACCTGCGGATGGTCACGCTCCAGGGGGCGGCGCCCGACTTCGCGGTCAAGGACACGATCGACCTGACCGTCGTCTCGGGCCTGGACGGCGAGTCACGACCATCGTGGTACGTGCCGGCGGACCAGCTCCCGGCCTCGCCGTCTCCGGCCTCGCCCGCGGCATCGGGCTCGGCCCCGTCGAGCGACGGGTCGGCTGCGCCGTCCACCAGCCCGTAGGTCGTGACAACGACATATCTCGAGCGCCTCGCCGCGCGGTCCGCGGCGACGGGCAGCGTCCTCTGTCTCGGCCTCGACCCGGATCCGGCGGCCCTGCCGCCTGGGTTCACCCCGGACGCGGCGGGGATCGAGGCGTTCTGCCGGCTGGTGCTCGACGCCGCTGGTCCGGTGGCCGCGGCGGTCAAGCCGAACCTCGCGTTCTTCGAGGCATTCGGGTCGCCCGGGATCGCGGCCCTCGAGCGGATCCGGGCCCACGTGCCGGACGGGCTCCCGGTCGTCATGGACGCGAAGCGGGCCGACATCGGGTCGACCGCGGCGCGCCAGGCCGTCGCCCTGTTCGATGCCCTCGGGGCGGATGCCGTGACCGTCAACCCGTACCTCGGCGAGGCGGCGATCCTGCCGCTGCTCGAGCGGGTCGATCGGTTCGCCTACGTGCTGTGCCGGACGTCGAACCCCGGGGCGGGCGAGCTCCAGGACCTCGTCGTCGCCGCTGACACCGAGGACACTGCCGAGCCGCTCCACCTCCGGGTCGCGCGCCGGGTCTGCGGCTGGGGCCCGGGCGGCACGGTCGGGCTCGTCGTCGGCGGCACCGCGCCGAGCGAGCTCGCCGCGATCCGGGCCGTCGCGCCGGGTCTGGCATTCCTCGTGCCCGGGGTGGGAGCCCAGGGCGGGCAGGCGGAGCCGGTCCTCGCCGCCGGGGTGGCCGTCGCCCCGCCGGCCGGTGGGCGACCCGGTGGCGGTCTCCTGGTGAATGTCTCGCGAGCCATCGCCGGGGCCCCGACCGATGGACCGGAAGGTGCCGTCAGGGTCGATCCCGGCGAGGCCATCCATGCCGCCGCCGTCGACTGGGCGGGGCGGCTCCCTGTGCTATCGTAGGCCGCCGGATCGGGCCGGATGACGGCCGCCGACAGCGCCTCAGGATGAGGTCAAACGGAAACCCATGCCGTTCAACATCGGACCCCTCGAGCTGATCATCGTCCTCGTCATCGCCCTGCTGATCCTTGGACCGGGCAAGCTCCCGGAGGTCGGATCGGCGCTCGGCAAGAGCATCCGGGAGTTCCGGAAGGCCGCGACCGACGTCCAGGAGGCGACCTCCGTCGACGTCTCGCAGCCGGCCACGACCACGGCGCCCCAGGCGGCTCCCGCGCCGGCCCCGGCCCAGGTCGCCCCCGTCGCCGCGGCTCCGATCGCTGCCGCACCGGTCGTCGCCGCCGCGGTGGCGCCGTCCCCGGCCGAGGTCGCGCCGGCGGTCGCCGAGCCGGTCGCTCCGGTCGCCGCTCCCGTGGCGCCGCCGGTCGCCGCCGAACCGGCTCCGGTCTCGCCGCAGCCGAACGTCCTGACCGAGGCCGCCGTCCCGAACGAGATCGTCTCCGAGCCTCGGGCCTGACGGGCCGCTCGGGACGTCATCGCCGCAGATGACGAGCATCGACGCGGGGACCGACGCGCCGCTCGACGGCCTCGCCCTCGAACCGAGCCCACCGCCGGCACCAGCCCCTTCGCCCGCGCCGGCGTCCGGCGACGAGCGGGTCATGTCGCTGGTCGATCACCTCTCGGAGCTGCGGACCCGGATCTTTCGGACGCTGATCGCAGTCGCGGTCTGCAGCGTGATCGGATATCTGCTGTCGGACCGGATCATCGCGATCCTCATCGCCCCGCTGCCCACAGGACAGGTCCAGATCCTTGGACCCGGCGATGCGTTCTTCATCGTCCTGAAGATCTCGATCGTCACCGGCGTGATCCTGGCGATGCCAGTGATCCTGTATCAAGGCTGGGCGTTCATCGCCCCGGGGCTGACGCCGAGTGAGCGCAAGGCCGTCCGACCGTGGGTCCCGCTGGCGCTGGCGTTCTTCGCCCTCGGCGTCGCCGTCGCGTACGTCGTCCTGCCGTACGCCGTCCAGTTCCTCCTGTCGTTCACGAACAACGTCCTCGTCGCGAACCTGGCGGCCGGCCCGTACTTCGACTTCGTCACCACCCTGTTCCTCGCCTTCGGGCTGGTGATGGAGTTCCCGATCATCCTGTTCGGCCTGTCGCGGATCGGGATCATCACCTCGACCCGGCTCAAGCAGTCACGGCGCTTCGTGATCCTCGGGATCGCCGTGTTCTCGGCCGTCGTGACGCCCGGTGGCGACCTCGTGAGCCCGTTCGTCATGGGCATCACGATGTACATCCTGTTCGAGGGGACCGTGTTCTTCATCGCCCGGACCGGGCGCTGACCAGGCCGGCGACCACTGGCGCGACCCCCGAGACGCCCGGGTGACCGGCGTACACTCGGCCCGATGACCGACCCTGCGGCGGACGCGATCGACGGCGAGCTGCTCGGCGACGCGGCCGGCGAGGCTGCCGACGACACGGTCGGCGACCCGGCCGGCGAGGCTTCAGCGGCACAGCGCGGACCCCAGCAGGTCGTGATCCTGACCGGCCTGTCGGGGGCCGGGAAGACCGCCGCGGCGAAGCTGTTCGAGGACCTCGGCTTCAACGTCGTCGACAACCTGCCCGGCGAGCTGCTGCCCGACCTCGCCGATCTGGTCTCCTCGGACCGCGTTCGCTTCCATCGCGTGGCGATCGTCCTCGACGTCCGGGCCGGCGACGCGCCGCTGGCCCTGGCAGCGATGCGCGGCGCGCTCGAGGGCCGGGGGATCGCCCCACTCGTCATCTTCCTCGAGGCGTCCGACGAATCGATCATCCGCCGCTTCTCCGAGACGCGGCATCGCCATCCCCTGGGCGACGGACGCGGGATCGCCGGCTCGGTCGCCGAGGAGCGTCGGCGGCTCGATCCGATCCGCGACGAGGCGGACATCGTCCTCGACACCTCGGCGCTCTCGCTGCGGGAGCTCCGCGAGCGGCTGTTCGCCCAGCTGGGCTCCGCCCCCGAGCCCGGCCGGCTGGCCGTCCAGCTGATCAGCTTCGGGTTCAAGTACGGCATCCCGCTCGAGGCCGACCTGGTCTTCGACGTCCGGTTCATGGACAACCCGTTCTATGTCCCGGAGCTCCGACAGATCTCCGGGCTCAGCGAGCCGGTCCGCCGATTCGTCCTCGACCAACCGGTGACCCCACGGTTCCTCGAGCTCGTCGAGCAGCTCCTGGAGTACCTGATCCCGGCCTACGCTGCCGACGGCCGGACCCGCCTGACGATCGGCATCGGCTGCACCGGCGGCTATCACCGCTCGATCGTCGTGGCCGAGGTCCTCGCGGACTGGCTGCGGGAGCGCGACCTCGGCAACGTCGGCGTCTTCCACCGGGAGCTCGAGCGGGCATGAGGATCCGCCGCTGGCTCCGACCCGGGATGGGCGTGAAGCGCTGGCTCGGCGTCGTCTTCGTGGGTCTGCTTCTGCTGGCCCTGGCCGGGGCGCTGGCCCTCCGAGCGGTCTACCGCGAAGCCGAGATCACCGGTCCGCTCCAGGCCGTCGTCTACGTCCTGACTCTGCAGTTCCTGCCGTATGGGCTGCGCGGGCTGATCCTGGCGACGGTCGGCGCCGGGCTGTTCGTGTGGGGCTCGTTCCGGCTGATCCGCTCGCTCACCGATCCCTTCCGACACGCCGAAGCTGACCAGCCGTTCGTCGAGCTGATCTATCAGAAGCGATTCCTCGCGAAGGGTCCCCGGATCGTCGCGATCGGCGGCGGGACGGGCTTGTCGGTGCTCCTGCGCGGCCTGAAGGAGCACACCAGCAACCTCACAGCGGTCGTGACGGTCGCCGACGACGGCGGCTCGTCCGGCGCCCTCCGGGAGGTGCTCGGCGTCCCGGCCGTCGGCGACATCCGGAACTGCATCGCCGCGCTCGCCGACGCGGAGCCGTTGATGACCCGGCTGCTCCAGTACCGCTTCCCGACCGACGCGACGCACCCCGGCGATGATGCCCCGGCGACCCTCGCCGGCCACGCCGTCGGAAACCTCCTGATCGCCGCGATGACTGCGATCGAGGGCGGCGACTTCGAGGAGGGCGTCCGGCAGATGAACCGGGTCCTCGCCGTCCGCGGCCAGGTCCTGCCGGTCTCGTCGACGCCGCTGACCCTCCATGCGCGGCTCAGCGACGGGACGGTGATCGAGGGCCAGTCGCGGATCGGCGGGACCACGGACCTGGCCGAGGTCTGGCTGTCCCCGGCGGACGTCGCCGCGTCGGCCGATGCGCTTGCGGCGATCGCCGAGGCGGACGCGATCGTCCTCGGACCGGGCAGCCTGTTCACGAGCATCCTGCCGGCGCTCCTCGTCCCCGAGATCGCGGCGGCGGTCGAGGCGGCGCCTGGCCTCCGGATCCTCGTCTGCAACGTCGCGACCCAGACCGGCGAGACGACCGGCTTCGATCTGGCCGACCATCTCGAGGCGCTCGCCCGGCACACCCGCCCGGATATCGTCGATGTCGTCCTCGCGAACAACGACTTCGGCGCCGCCACCCCGACCGGCTGGCGGGCCGAGCCGGTCCGGCTGCGCTGGCCACCGTCACTGGCCGACCCGCCACGGCTCGTCCTCGACGACATCGTCGATCCGACGAATGCCCACCATCACGACCCCGCCCGGCTCGCGGCGGCGATCACTCGGCTCGTCGAGCGCGAGGCCGGATCGCGGCGGCGTCGACCCGCGGCCAGGACCGCGTGACGGCCGAGGCGCCAGTCCAGCGCTCGGATCGGGCCTCCGGCCGCTCGGATCGGCCCGCCGGCCGCTCGGAACGGCCGATCGCCCGGCAGGAGCGTGACCTCGTCGCGGCACTCCGGACGGAGCTGGCGGCGATCGACCCGGCCCGCCCGTGCGACCGCGCGGCGGAGGTCGAAGGGCTCGGCTCCGCCCGGGCCGACGATCCGGTCATCGCCCGGCTGTCCCACCGGCTCGCGGGGACCTCGACGGCCGGTGTCCCGGCGTGGGAGGCGATGCCCGACCACTGCCGCTCGGCCTGGCTCCGGGGGACGTTCCTGTCCCGTGCCTCGCTCAGCCTCGCCGCCGGCAGGACCCACCTCGAGTTCGTCGTGACCCCGGATGAGGCGCCCGATCTCGCCCGGCGGCTCGGCTCGATCGGGCTCCCGGCGTCGTGGCGGGTCCGGCGTGGCGCCGGCGTCGTGACCTGGAAGAGCGCCGAGACGGTCGGCACGTTCCTGCGTCGGATCGGTGCCGGCGCGACGCTCCTCGAGCTCGAGGCGCGTCAGGTGTCGCGGGCCCTCCGAGGCGAGCTGAACCGGGTCCTCAACGCCGAGTCGGCGAACCTCGGTCGGGCGGTCGAGGCGGCGGGCCGCCAGCTCGCAGCGATCGACGAGCTCGATGCCTCGGGTCGGCTGGCGACCCAGCCGTATCTCGTCCGGACGGTCGCGGAGGCACGCCGCGAGGAGCCCGAGGCGACCCTCGCCGAGCTCGGCGATCGACTCGGCGTCCATCGCTCGGCGGTCCAGCGGGCACTGGGCCGGATCGAGTGGCTGGCGGACCACGAACAAGACCGTCGACGCGACCGCCGACGTCGGCGGTCGGTCTGACCGGCGATGCCTCTGGCATGATTCGAGCGATGCGCCCGATCGTCATCGCCGCGAACTGGAAGATGCACACGACGCCGTCCGACGCGGCCGACCTGGCCTCCGAGATCGCCCGTCGGACCGCCGAGCCGAGCGTCGCCCGGGTGATCTGCCCGCCGTACGTCTGCCTGGCCGCCGTCGGCGAGGCGCTCGTCGGCACGGGCATCGAGGTCGGCGCCCAGAACGTCCATCACGAGCTGAGTGGCGCCTACACCGGGGAGGTGAGCGCGCCGATGCTCGAGGGCCTTGCGACCTGGGTGATCGTGGGCCATTCGGAGCGGCGTCGAGACGCCGGTGAGACCGACGAGCTGGTCGGGCGCAAGCTCGACCGTGCGGTCGACGCGGGCCTCCGGCCGATCCTGTGTGTCGGCGAGCACCTCGAGGAGCGCGAGGCGGGCGCCGAGCGGACCGTGGTCGCCCGACAGCTACGGGGCGCCCTCGAGGGTCGGGACCCCGAGGCCGTCGCGGCGGCCGGTCTCGTCATCGCCTACGAGCCGATCTGGGCGATCGGGACGGGTCGCGCCGCGAGCGGCCGGGACGCCGGCGCGATGGCCGAGGCGGTCCGAGCCGGCCTCCGGAACAACGGCTGGGGCGCCGTGGCCGAGCGGGTGCCGGTCCTCTATGGCGGCAGCGTGACCGCTGCGGTCATCGGCGAGTTCCTGGCCGAACCGGCGGTCGACGGGGTGCTCGTCGGCGGCGCGTCGCTCAAGCCGGACGAGATGGCCGGGATCGTCGCCCGCGCCGCCCTCGTCGCGAACGCTCGTCGCGACGCCGAGGCGGTGGCCTGACCGATGACCCATATCGTCGTCCTGCTCCGCCACGGCGAAAGCGCCTGGAACCGTGAGAACCGATTCACCGGCTGGACCGACGTCGACCTCTCACCGGCCGGCGAGGCCGAGGCCCACGAGGCCGGCCGGCTGCTCCGGGAGGGCGGCTTCGAGTTCGACCTCGCCTACACCTCGGTCCTCAAGCGGGCGATCCGGACCCTCTGGATCAGCCTCGACGAGCTCGACCGGATGTGGCTCCCGATCGAGCACAGCTGGCGCCTGAACGAGCGCCACTACGGCGCTCTCCAGGGGCTGGACAAGGCGGAGACCGCCGCCGAGTACGGCGAGGACCAGGTCAAGGTCTGGCGCCGGAGCTTCGCGACGCCGCCGCCGCCGCTCGAGCTCGACGACCCGCGCCACCCGCGGCACGACCCGCGCTACGCGGGCCTCGACCCGGCCGACCTGCCCCGCTCCGAGTCCCTTCGCGACACGATCGACCGGTTCCGGCCGTACTGGCAGTCGACGATCGGACCGGCGATCCGCGACGGCCGGCGGGTCCTGATCGCGGCCCACGGGAACAGCCTCCGAGCGCTGGTGAAGGACCTCGACCGGATCAGCGACGAGGCGATCGCCGGACTCGACATCCCGACCGGGATCCCGCTGGTCTACGAGCTCGATGAGGATCTTCGGCCGCTCGGCCACCGCTACCTCGGCGACCCCGAGCGGGTAGCTGCCGCGACAGCCGCGGTCGCGGCCCAGGGCAAGGCCCGGACCACGCAGCCCTGAGGGGGCCCTGTGCTACCATCCCCCGGCTACCAGACCGGCGACCCCACGAGGACCTGACAGCCCGTGAATCCCCTCATGGCCATCGGCCAGATCGTCGTCAGCGTCGGGCTCATCATCGCGATCCTCCTGCAGGCCCGCGGGACGGGCCTGTCCTCGACGTTCGGCGGCGACTCGGCGGTCTACCGCAGCCGGCGCGGGATCGAGAAGAGCCTCTTCCGGTTCACGATCATCCTGCTCGTGCTGTTCGTCGTGTTCTCGATCGCCACGTTCGTCCTCGCGACGCCGACGACCGCCAGCTGACCTCGGTCGCGTCGCCGCGCGCCGACCACACCGCCATGGCCGCCCGGGGACTCGGCCGCCACTGAGCGAACATGCTGACCCGCCGTGATCGGGCCGTCATCGGCGGCCTGCTCCTCGCGCTCGTCCTGCTCTCCGTCGGATCGGTCTGGCCGCGCGACGATGCCGCCGGAGCTCCGGGCGCCTCGGCCAGCCCGTCGCCGATCGCGGCGCACCCGTACACCGAGGGCATCCTCGGACGACCCACATCGGTCAGCCCGTTCGGGGCCCGGACGGCAGCCGACCGGGCGCTCGTCGCACTGGTGTTCTCCGGCCTCGTCCGCCTCGGCCCGGGCGAGACGTTCGTGCCGGACCTGGCCGAGCGCTGGACCGTCGACGATGCCGGCGCGACCTACACCTTCACCCTCCGGGACGACGCGCGATGGCACGACGGCGAACCGGTGACGTCGGCCGACGTCGCCTTCACGATCGCCGCGCTCCAGGATCCCGACTACGACGGCCCGGGAGCAACGTCCTGGCGAGGTGTGACCGTCACGACACCCGACGACCGGACGGTCCGGTTCCAGCTCGCCGACCCGATCGGCGGCTTCCTGGTCCTGGCGACCCAGCCGATCGCCCCGGCCCATCTCCTCGAGGGGATCCCGCCAGCCGATCTGCCGACGAACCCGTTCGGCCAGCGGCCGATCGGCAGCGGGCCGTACCGGCTCATCGACTGGAACGCGAACATGGCCGAGCTCCAGGCGGCCGGCGACCAGGACGACCCGGGGGGAGGGGAGCCGCCGGCGAGCCCACCGGTCGACAGCCTGGCCAGCCCGACGCCGACCCCGACGCCGGACCGGCCACTGCCGTACCTCGACCAGATCCGGATCCGGTTCGCGATGGATCCGGCCGAGCTCGCCTCGGCATACCGGGCCGGCCAGCTCGACGCCGTCAGCGGCCTCGCCCCGGTCGACGCGGCGGCCCTAGCGGACGAGCCGGCGACGCACCTGCTCCGCTACCCACGCTCGACCCTCACCGCCGTCGTCTTCGATCAGCGCGCGGGCCGACCCGAGTTCCGGGACCCGCGGACCCGGATGGCTCTCCTCCAGGCCATCGACCGCGACGCGATCGTCGCCGACCAGCTCGCCGGGCTCGCGACCCGCGCCGACGCCCTCATCCCGCCGACCTCGTGGGCGTTCGACGCGACCGCGAGCCCGCCGATCGCCCACGACGCTGCGGCGGCGGCCAAGGGTCTGAAGGATGCGGGCTGGACCCGACCGTCGGGCGGCGGCTGGGCTGCTCCTGGCTCGAAGGAGCCGTACCACCTCGAGCTGCTCAGCCCGGACCGCCAGAGCAATCCGGCGGTCTGGGCCGTCGCCACGGCTGTCGCAGACGACTGGAAGGCCCTTGGTCTCGACGCCGTCGTCGTCGGGCTCGACCCGGTCGAGCTCGTCGAGAGCCGGCTCCAGGGGGGCGACTTCGCCGCGGCCGTCCTCGACGTGGGCGTGGGCCTTGACCCCGACCTCTATCCGCTCCTCGCCTCGTCCCAGACGGTCGCCGGGGGCTCGAACGTCAGCGGCATCCAGGATCCGGACCTCGATGCGCGGCTCGCCACGGCCCGTCAGCCGGGCACCGACGAGGCTCGCACGACTGCCTACAAGGACCTCCAGACGTACCTCGCGGAGCGCACGTTCATCGCCCCGATCGCCTGGCGCGACGAGGTCGTCGTGGCCCGCGACACGCTCACCGGACCGACGATCCGGCGCCTCGGCGAAGCGGCTGATCGCTTCTATGACGTGCTAACATGGCGCCTCGCCGACGACCGCTGACGGTCGTGAAAGGTCCGAGCCGAGGTGGCGGAACTGGTAGACGCGCTAGCTTCAGGAGCTAGTGTCCGCAAGGGCGTATGGGTTCAAATCCCTTCCTCGGTACCACCCCTCGAAGGACCTCGACGGCGAGCACCTGCCCAGGTGGCGGAATTGGTATACGCGTACGTTTGAGGGGCGTATGAGGCAACTCATCCGGGTTCAAGTCCCGGCCTGGGCACCACACCTTGCGTGAGCTGACGCGGGCGGATCACCGCCCGCGTTCTGATTCGCAGCTCGTGTCACCCGCCGACTGCGTCCACGGTAGGTGGCAGGTCTGACACACCACATCTGGCGACGACCGGCGGACGACGGCCGTGCTCCCGCCGCCAGTCCCGGCCGTGGCAGGCCCCGTGCACCGGAGCCGGGCGCGACACCCGGAAGACGGACCTCGGTCGGCGCGGGCACGCCCATCGATGCCGATCGTGGCAGGGGCGACGCACCACCTCGACTGCGGTCGTCCCCGGCCCAGTGTCGGGTAGCATCGCCATCGCGGGCGGTTAGCTCAGTCGGTCAGAGCGCCTCGTTTACACCGAGGAAGTCGGGGGTTCGAGTCCCTCACCGCCCACCACCCCTCCCAGCGCGGTCGCCACGACCGCCAGGCCTGGAGATCCTAGGACCCGGGAGGGTGGAACTCGAAGCTGTTTATGATCGGCATGGCCTGGGCGAACTGCTCGGCGATCTGGTCGGGCTGAGACGGTCCGATGCACGCGACCGCGACGGCCAGCGTCCGCCCGCCGGTGAGGTCCAGCAGGATGAGTCGCACGGGCGCGTCGGGCCCGAGGCCGACCGAGGGGCCAACGGGGGATCCCGCCACGTGGATGAGCGGCACGCCGATGGCCTTCCCCTCCGGCGCGATGCACCCGTCGGTCCAGGACGGCGCGAGACGGAGATCGAGCATCTGGCCCTGATAGCCACCGACGGTCACCGAGACGGGCTGTGCCGAGACGACGCCCGGTCGGGCCATGATCGCCGCCACGATGTCAGCGACTCGGTGCCCGACGCCCGGCGCATCGCTGAATGCGCCGCAGGGCTCCCCATCGTTGATCTCCGCGGCCAGCCCGGGTCGTGCAAAGAGGAAGATCATCGAAGGCGGGCCCTGGGCATCTCCCGGGAGGTGCTGCAGCCCGAGCGTCGCGGACGCGTCCTCGGGCGCCTGCCACCCGGCCGGCACCGTATACGACAGTCGGCCTGGCGATCCGACGTCACCGAATGGATCAAAGCTCGACGTCAGATGCGTCCCGGGTGCCAGCGTCGCCTCAAGACCCGCGGGAGGCGGCAGATCGGAGCGCACCCATGAACCCGACAGGGCCTGCTCGCGAGCCGGGCATGCGTCGGCGCCGGTCGCAGTCAGGGTCAGCACCGTGCCCTTCCCCTCGATGGACCAGCCATAGGGCCCGACGTCTCCGATCGTGCAACCCGTCGTCTCGGCAGTCGCTGTGGCGAGGAGCGTGTCGACGCCGGTGGCCTTGATCGCGGATCGGCGCCGGGGCATCGGGCGCGGGCCCGAAGTCCACCAGCCCGCTCGACAGGGTCAGGTAGCCCGTCGCCCACTGATCCAGGTCCGGCGTGACGGCATACGGTCGTTCCCACGCATGACGCAGCGCCTCGGGGACGGGACCGCTGACCGAGGCCGCAGGACTCTGTGTCGAGGCGGGGGGCGTCGGCTGGGTCACGACGCCGAAGTCGGATCCACGCCCGACGACGGCCACACCGACCACGCCGATCAGGACGACGGTCACGATGGCGACCGGCCAGCGATCGCCGGCGATCCGCCGACCGAACAAGCCGGTCCCTGACCAGGTTCGCGAGCGACCGGTCGCGCGCTGCGGCGCGATGGCGGTCCGCGCCATCGCGAGCGCGTCGATGCGGCGCGCGGTGGCGGGATCCGTGTAGGTTCGAGCGAGCTCGGCGAATCTCGCCTCGAACAGCTCCGTCGACCGTCGCTCAGTCATCGCCGAGGTCCTTTCGCAGTCGCTCGAGGAGGCGGTGGAGGCGGACGCGGACGCCCGTCGCCGTCATCCCCATCGCCCGGCCGATCTCCGCTGAATCGAAGCCCCCGACGAAGCGCAGGCCGACGATCGCGCGGTCCCTCGGGTCGAGCCGTCCCAGGGCGTCGGACAGGTCGATCAGCGCGGCCTGATCGACGTCGCGCCGCCGTGTCGGGTCGCCGACGGACAGCTCGCGGACCGTGCGCCGGCGCCGGCCGCGGGCGATCTGACGTGCCTCGTTCGCGGCGATCGACATGAGCCACGGGCGCAGCCGGTCGGGGTCGCGCAGGTCCTTCAGCCGGCGATAGGCGACCGCCCAGGCCGACTGCTCCGCCTCCTCGGCGACGTCGAGGTCGCCGCAGACGAAGAAGGCGATCCGCGCCATGTCGGCATGGTGTGCGGCGACGATCCGGGCGAACGCGACCTCATCGCCGGCGATGGCCCGCTCGACGATCGACCACTGCCCGTCGCCCTCGGCGATCACGCCTTCGATCATGCTCTACAGATGCCAGCCGGACCCGCGTCGTTACAGCCGCCGGTCGGCGGACGGCGACGCGGCGCGTTGCTGATCGCTGCGGGCCGTAGAATGGCGCCAGCCTGACATCCCCTGGGAGGATCGACGTTTGCTGCCTCTGATCATCGTTCTCGTGATCATCGCGATCGTCGTGATCGGGCTGGTGCTCCTGTACAACGGTCTGGTCCAGAAGCGACTCCGGGTCGACGAGGCGCTGGCCCAGATCCAGGTCCAGCTGAAGCGCCGACACGACCTCATCCCGAACCTCGTGAACGCCGTTCGCGGCTACATGGAGTTCGAGCAGAAGGTCCTCACGGACGTGACCAACGCCCGCGCCGGCGCCATCGCCGCCGGTGCCCAGGGGCCGGCCGCACAGGCCGGCGCCGAGAACGTCCTCACGGGAGCGCTCCGCTCGCTCTTCGCGGTCGTCGAGAACTACCCCCAGCTCAAGGCGAACGAGAACGTCCTGGCGCTCCAGGAGCAGCTGACGACGACCGAGAACCAGATCAGCTTCTCGCGCCAGCACTACAACGCGTCGGTCCTCGATTTCAACACCTCGATCCAGACCTTCCCGGCGGTCCTGATCGCCGGCATGCTGGGCTTCGCGAAGCGCGAGTTCTTCGAGGCCGAGGAAGAGGCGCAGAACGTCCCGAACGTCGATCTGACCCTCGGCAGCGGCACGTCTGCCGCGCCGGCGACGCCACCGGCTCCCGCGGTCGACATGTCGACCCCGCCGGTCGCTCCAGTCCCGCCCGCCCCGCCAGCACCACCGGCCGGCCCATCGGACGCTTCGGGCAGCGGCACGGGCTCCCCGCCGGCGTAGTCGCTGGCCTCGGGTCACGCGGTCGGCGCGATGGCCACCACGTTCTACAGCCAGATCTCCGCCAACCGACGGAACTCGTTCTTCCTGTCGGCGCTCGTCGTCCTGCTGCTCGGCCTGATGGGCGCGACGATCGGCTACACGATCACCCAGTCCGCTGCCGGCGCCGTCTGGCTCACCGTCGGGGCGGTCGTCTTCGGCAGCCTCCTCTCGGCGGGGGCGTACTTCAGCGGTGACAAGGCCGTGCTCGCGGTGTCCGGCGCCCGGGCGGTGACCGTCGAGACCCAGCCGCAGCTCATGAATGTCGTCCAGGAGCTGGCGATCGCCGCGAACATCCCGATGCCCGCGGTGTACACCATCGACGACACCGCCCCCAACGCCTTCGCCACCGGGCGGGATCCGAACCACGCCTCGGTCGCCGTCACCACCGGCCTGCTGGAGAAGCTCGATCGCGAGGAGCTCCAGGGGGTCATCGGCCACGAGCTCAGCCATGTCCGGAACTACGACATCCGGTATGCCGTCATCGTCGCCGCCCTCGTCGGGAGCATCGCCCTCCTGGCGGATGGCTTCCTGCGCTACTCGTTCTGGTTCGGTGGCGGCCGGCGGTCGCGCAGCGATCGCGACGGCGGCGGGCTCGCCGCCGTCATCGCCATCCTGGCCATCTTCCTGGCCATCATCGCCCCGATCATCAGCCGCTTCGTCCAGCTCGCGGTGAACCGTCAGCGCGAGTACCTGGCCGACGCGTCCTCGGTCGAGCTGACCCGGAACCCCCATGGTCTGGAGCGGGCGCTGGTGAAGATCGCCTCGGACCAGGAGGTCCTCGAGGTCGCCAACCGGGCCACCCAGCACATGTATTTCACGAACCCCATCAAGCACTTCGAGGAGCGCTCGCGGGGGCTCTTCTCGACCCATCCGCCGATCGCCGACCGGATCGACCGCCTCCGCCAGCTGACCGGCGAGTCGCCCCTCGATCAGACCGAGGAGCAGCAGCTGAGCGGCCTCGATTAGGTCGCCGGGCGGCCGTGGATCGGGGTCTGGCGGGTCGACCCGTCAGCCTGCCTCGTGGTATCCTCCGGCGCGCCGACGAGGCGCCGAACGTCGCGGCGGCAACAGGGCCGAGATAGCTCAGTTGGTAGAGCACGCGACTGAAAATCGCGGTGTCGCCAGTTCGAATCTGGCTCTCGGCACCATCACCGGTCGAGGTGGCCGGCATCGAGCGGAAGTGGCTCAGTTGGTAGAGCATCACCTTGCCAAGGTGAGGGTCGCGGGTTCGAGTCCCGTCTTCCGCTCCACTCTCTTCCCATCCGAGCCGCTCGAGGAGCGAAGCCGCCGCTGCCCCTTCGTCTAGTGGTAGGACAGCGGACTTTGGATCCGAGAACCGAGGTTCGAATCCTCGAGGGGCAGCCAGCACTCGACGGAGGTCGGGTGGCCACGGGGCGACGTGGTGAAGTGGCTTAACACGGAGGTCTGCAAAACCTCTATTCAGCGGTTCGAATCCGCTCGTCGCCTCCACTCCCTGATCCGCGAAGAAGGCCCGTCGGTCGTCCCGACGGGCCTTCGAGTTCAGCGCGCGGCGATCGCGACGTAGTGGTCGGCCTCGTCGGCGTCCGCCTCGTCCTTGGTGCGGTGGATGGTGCCCGGGGCGTGCTGTGGCGGCGCGTACACCGTGTACAAGCGCAGATCGGCCGGGCCCGTGTTCAGGACGTTGTGGCGCGTGCCGGCCGTGACGAAGACCAGCGCGCCGGCACCGATCATTCGCTCCACCCCGTCGAGCAGCGCGATGCCTTCACCGTCGACGACGACGAGGATCTGATCCACGTCCTCGTGGGTCTCCAGGCCGATCTCGCCTCCCGACGGGATGCTCATGACGACGAGCTGGCTGTGTGCCCCTGTCTCGATGACCTGGCGGAACCAGGCGTTGTCCCGTGCTCGCGCGGCGATGTCGATGACATCACTCATGGGGTCGACTCCTTCTTGGGACGACCATCGTCGATCGTGCCCGAGGGCATCGCAAGGGCCGAAGGTCAGGTCGCCGGATCGTCGCCCTCGCTCGGGACCTTCGGCCCGCCGGAGGGCCCGTCGGACCCCTGCCGAACGGTCCCCGATCCATGACCCTCGCCCCTGCCGTGGGTCACCCCTGTACAGCGACGCTGCACGCGGAAAGACCGATCGGACGGATGGACGTCAGGTCGGCGGAAATGATCGGAAGGGAACGCCATGTATCCCAAGGCGCTTGCAGCACTCCGCATCGTCACCGGCTTCGGATTCCTGTATGCCGGGCTCGAGAAGATCTTCGACTTCGCCGGGACGGGCAAGCCGTTCAGCGCAGCGGGCTTCCTCCAGTTCGGGTCCGCCGGGACCCTCCCGGGTTCCGCCCAGGACGCCGTCGTCAACCCGACCCACGACCTGTGGGTCAGCCTGGCGTCGAACGCGGCCCTCATGCCGGCGATCAACTGGCTCGTGGTGGTCGGTGAGACCGCGATCGGGATCGCCCTGATCTTCGGCATCGCCACCCGCTTCTCGGGCGTCATGGGCGCCCTCCTCATGGGCCTCATCACGATCGCGGCCTGGGACTTCGGGTT
Organism: uncultured Chloroflexia bacterium; assembly: GCA_963729175.1. Taxonomy (GTDB): domain Bacteria; phylum Chloroflexota; class Limnocylindria; order Limnocylindrales; family CSP1-4; genus CAVSMY01. The sequence continues at coordinate 388,225 of CAVSMY010000012.1, forward strand.
CGGGGTGGTCAATGAGACCGTCATGTACGCGGTCGTCGCGCTCTACCTGGCCGTCGTCGACGCCGGCTCCGTCTACGGGGTCGACGGATACCTCGAGAAGACCGAGGTCGTGACCCACACCCCGGCTCTCCGATACCTCGTGTGACGGATCCGAGTCAGCAGCTTGTGTGACACCTTCGCCGGCGGTCCGAACGGACCGCCGGCGTCGTCATCGAAAGGCTGCTGAACCCCGAGGCCCAGGGGCGTCCGCCGTCCGATCCAAAGAGACGGCGGCCCCTTCCCCGCCGCCTCCACTGGCGCCCGACCGACCCGGCCGGGCGTCAGCGTCATGTCCGGGGCCCTTCTCGGGCGATACCCTCTGGGCGCGCCGAGGTGGCGGAACCGGCAGACGCGGCGGTCTTAAACACCGCTGACCGCAAGGTCGTGTGAGTTCGAACCTCACCCTCGGCACCACGCGCGATGCGAGACCGCTATCGGCTCATGACGCCGCTGCGAGTCGAAGGAGCGTCGTCCCGAGGGCCCACAGCACGACGACGGCGAGGCCGGGCAGGATCCAGCGCAGGCGTTCCCAGATGACGCTCGCGCCGATGACGAAGGCGGCCGCGAAGGCCAGGCCGAGCGGTCCGCCGGCGATCAGGTAGATCAGCATCGCCGCACCGGCGAGCGCGGCGAAGCCCCACAGTTCCGACGCGTCCGGCATCGACGGGCACGGTAGGGTCGCGGGTGGGCCTCGGTCAACGTCCGTCGATCCGGACCTGCAACGGCGCGGAGCTCCGGGCGTCATCCCGGTGTGCACGACGACCCTCCCGCTGCGCCGGTCATGACGATGGACGTTCGCCCAACGTCATCGACCCGGTGGCTCCTCGGTCCAGCCGCGATCGGTGCGGTCGGTGCGATCGCGTCCGTGTACCTGCCGATCGACATCGGCGCGATCGGGACACCGTTCCCGGTGCTCATCGGCGCGGGGGTCGTCGCCGGGATCGTCGGGCGAGGCTGGGTCGGGCTCGCGGCTGTCCTTGCCGGAGCATTCGTCGGGATGGTGCTCGCCCTCGCCGCTTGGGCGCTCCTGGGCCTGCCCGAAGCCGAGGACGTCCCGCTGGCTGCCGCGATCATGACGGTCGCGATCCCGATCGCCATCGGTGGTGGATATCTCGTCGTTCGCGGCGTCGCAGGGGCCGTCGAGCGTCGTCGCTGACCTCGGTGTCGCCCGAGTCTGCGATCGGCCCACACCCCGTGCCGGCGACATGACCGGCCTCACGACCGCTGGATCGACTCGTGCTCACGGCTAGACTCGCCCGATGGACGGCTGGCGGTGCCCGAGCTGCGGCGGCGACAACGTCGCCGGGACGCGGTTCTGCGGTCACTGCGGATCGCCTGCGCCCGCAGGCGCGGAGGCGGCGCCTCCCTCCGCCCAGACGCCGGCTGAGACGGCGCGACCGATCGACGAGGTGGACCCGTCGGCTGGGACCACGGAGCGCCGGGTCGACCCGCTGCGGTCGATGGTCGGCGAGCCCGTCGCGGAGCGGCTGCTCGGGCCTGAGGGTCGCCTCGGCGAGGAGCGCCGGCTCGTCACGGCGCTGTTCGCGGACATCTCGGGCTTCACCGCCCTCGCGCAGCGCCTCGACCCCGAGGAGCTCCAGGAGGTCGTCGACCCCCTCGTCGGTCGACTCTCCGCTGTCGCCGCGCGGCACGGCGCCTTCGTCGAGAAGTTCGCCGGTGACGCGCTGCTCGCGGTCTTCGGGGCGCCCGTCGCCCACGAGGACGACGCCGATCGAGCGCTGCTCGCCGCTCTCGAGATGCACCAGGAGCTCGAACTGGCCCGCGAGGGGCTCCCAGCCATCGCCCGCGACCTGACGCTTCACGTCGGCGTCAACTCCGGGCACGGGGTCGCCCGGCTCATCGGCGGCGCAGCCCGGATGGACTATGGCGTACTCGGCGACGCCGTGATCCTGGCCCAGCGGCTCGAGTCGGCGGCGCCGGCCGGCGAGACATACGTCGGTCAGACGACGCTCGCTCTCGTCCGCGGCAGGTTCTCCGTCGAGCCCCTCGGCCCGCTGGTCCTCAAAGGCATCGCGGAGCCGGTCCTGGCATCGCGGCTCCTCGGTCAGGCAGATGCGGATATGGCCATCGGGGAGCGGCCGACGATGTTCGTCGGCCGAGAAGCAGAGGTCGCGACGCTCGAAACCGCCATCCTGGCGTTCGGGACGGGTGGCGTCGTCGTCGTCCTCGGCGAGGCCGGAGCAGGGAAGTCGAGCCTCGTCGACGCGGTCCGAGGAACCCTCCCGCTAGGTCGCGTTCGATGGCTGACGACACGCTGCCTCTCCTATGGGAGCAGCCTCCCGTTTCGGCCGCTCGCCGAGCTCGTTCGGACCTTCGCTGGGGCTCGCCTCGACCACTCGCCGGAGCACGCCGCCGAACTGCTGGGCAGGGCGTCGGTCGCGGATGGCGTCCCCGAGGCCTCTCCGTACCTCGCTCGGCTGGCCGGCATCCCGTATCGGGCGGTCGAGGAACCATCGGCCGACGAGGGCGATGGATCGGTCATCGATCCGACCGAGGCGCTCGAACCCGAGGGCTTCCGGCGCGTGTTGCCGGACGTCATCGCCGATTGGCTGACCGCCCTCGGCGCCGGCGCCCCGGTGGCGCTGCTCGTCGAGGACGTCCACTGGATCGACGATGACTCACGCAGCCTCCTCGTGGAAGTCGCCGAGCGGCTTGTCGGGCGCCCCATCGGCTTCGTCCTGACGACCCGCTCCGACGAGCGCGCCGCTGCCGATGCGATCGGCGACGCTGCCCGGGAAGGCGGTGCGGCAGTGACGCCGATCGACCTCGTCCCGATCGCCGCCGACGGAGTGGAGGCCCTCATCCGGGAGGTCCTCGGTGGTGAGCCGCCCCGTGGCCTCGCCGACGCTGTCGCCGAGCGCTCGGGCGGCAACCCGTTCTTCGTCGTCGAATCCGTGCGCGCGCTCCGCGAAGGCGAGCAGCTCATCCTCGAGGATGGGGCCTGGCGCCTTGCCGAGGACTGGGACCTCGCGAGCGTACCGCCCACCATCGAGGGCATCCTGGGGGGCCGGATCGACCGCCTGCCGGCCACCACGGCGTGGCTGCTCGAGCAGGCCGCGGTGATCGGGCGACGCGTCCGCGGACCCATCCTGCGGGCGATCGCCGAACCGGCGGGCTTCGAACGGCGGCTCGAGGAGCTCGAGGCTGCGGGGTTCGTCGACAGGCCGCCGGCTGGCGGCGCGGACCTCGTGGTGTTCCACCATGCTCTGGTCCAGGAGGTGGCGTACGCGCGCCTCCTGCGGCGCCAGCGCCGTGAGCTCCATCTGCGGGTCGCTGACGCGGTCGAGGCGCTCTACGGGACCGGCGGCGACGACATCGACCTCCTGGCCCGGCACCTCTGGCAGGCTCGGGCGGGTGTCCGCGCGGTCACGGCCCTCCGGCAGGCCGCGACGCGGGCGCGTGGCCTCTTCGCGAACGAGTCGGCCCTGCAAGGCCTCCGTCACGCCGCCGAGATCGCGGGCGAGACGCCGGAGGCGGCTTCACTGATCCCTGCTCTTCGGCTCGAGTGCGCCGAGCTCGAGGAGCTGATGGGCGACTACGGGCGGGCAGCGCAAGGCTATCGCGAGGTGGCCGAGGCGACCGGTGATCTGCAGGCCTGGATCGGGGCGGCATCGGTGGCCCGCAAGACCGGCCGATACGACGAGGCGTTCAGCATCCTCGATGCCGCCGCCGCGCAGCTCGATCCTGACGCCGACAAACGCGAGATCTGGCTCGAGCGGGCGGCGACGCTCCTGTTCGCCGGCCGGTTCGAGGCGGCGGCGGACGCGGCGCGGACCGGACTTGCCCTGCAGGGAGCCGGCGACGGTGCTGACCCAGACGACCCGGCGGGCGATCGAGTCAGCGGCCGTCTCTACATGCAGCTCGCGTCGGCGGAGAACCGGATCCCGGGCCGGGCCCGCGAGGCGTTGGCGCACGCCCTGGAGGCGCGCCCGCTGCTCGAAGCGTGCGAGGACCTCCGCGGGCTCGTGGTCGTCCTGCGGACGGTGGGTCTCATCCATTGGGGTGAGGGCCGTCTCGACGAGGCGGCCGTCGCGCTGGCGGAGGGACTGGCGCTGGCTGAGCGGATCGGTGGCGTCGAGGAGATCGCCGGCACCCTCCTGAACCTCGGTCTGGTCGAGCTCGCGCTCGGGCGGGCCGACGACGCCGTCGCGACCGACCGACGCGCGGTGGCCGAGGCCGGCCGAGTCGGTCACGCGCTCGTCCGGATGATCGCGACCGCCAACCTCGCCGAGGCGCTCGTCGCGACCGACGACCTCGACGAGGCCGAGGAGACCGCCCGGTCGGCCCTGGCGATGGCGGCCGAGCTTGAAGATCCGCCGATCGCCGCCGACGTCGACCCGGACACTCGCGATGGCGCGGCTCCGAGGCGGCCGGGCCAGCCGAGGCGCTCGAGCTGGCCGAGGATGCGGCGACGAGGTTCGATGCGCTGGGTGACAGCGATGCCGTGGCCAGCTGCCGCCAGCTCGCGGCCGAGGCCAGACAGGCCATGGAGGACGCCGAACGGGCCCGTTCCGTGGAGGATCGGGCCCGTTCGATCGGAGCCTAGGGTCGTGCTCCGAGCCGGCCGCAGGATCGTGCGGCCCGCTCAGTCGTGGCGGGTCAGCCTCGCATGCCGCTGCCACCGCTGCTGGCGGGGTCAAGCGGAAGCTCCACGCAGGGCGGAGTCGCCGACGTTCGGCGCGTAGTGGGTGAGCCTTGTTCCCCTGGGTGGCGGTGGCGAAGACGCAGAGGCCGGCCGGCGCGGTCGACAGGTCCAACTGCTGGAACACGTCAGGTAGTGCGTCGCCACGCCGTCGCCTCGCCAGGACTGGCTGAATGCCGGCGTCTGGGACAGGACGGTCCCGTCGCCGTCCGTCGGGAGGAAGGTCATGCCGTAGGTCGAGTTCTTGCAGCTCGCCATCGGCGTGTCGGTGCCGTTGACGCCGAGATAGATCGTGAACGAGATGGTCGGAGCCGGAAGGCCGAACTGCGTCGAAGAAGTACCCGCCCTGGCCGTCGCGGATCCACGGGCAGTGCTTGTCTTGTCCGTTCTGATCCTGGCTGGTCGCCTTCGCGGGGCCTGGGGCGGCCGAGACGGCCGCCGGGGCCACGAGCAACCCGATCAGGGTCCCGGCGAACAGCAGACCAGCGATTCGTCGAATTCATCGGTGCACCCTCCTACTTCGTCTTCCACACCGGCGAGACGATCGTCGTCACGCCGTCATCGAGGCTGATCCGGAACGTCCAGCAGGTCCCCACGGAGAGGCTGGAGATCGTGGCGTTGTAGATGTATTGCTTGGCCGAGGCGTCCCACCGGAACACCGTGCTCGGCGTGTTCGATGGGACGTCCTCGAGCACCGCGGACGTTGAAGCGAACGACGTGCAATTGACCTGAGCCGCCTTGATCGTCCAGGCCGTCGTGACGAACCCCGTCGTCGCGGGACTCCCCGTCAGGCGTGAACTTCACCGGCACGGTCGACTTGCGGTTGAAGACGCTCGAGTTGTTCGGGTTGATGGGCTGGAGGACGCCGCTGTTCGGTCCGTACTTCACCGTGTAGGTCACGCTCACCGGGCCGAGCGGGACCGGGTCACCGTTCGCCGGCGCGAGGGTCCCCCCGGAGCAGGTCGCGGTGTAGGAGCCCACGCCATTCACGGTGCCGCCGCTGAGTGGTCAGCGTCGGCGAGATCCCCACCGGCGCGATCCCGGGCCCGGTCGTCACGGCGCAGCCCGCCGCAGGCACCGAGCCACGGACAGTAGGTGGCACCGTTCGTCACGCCCGTGACCGACACGGTCGGCACGGCGAGGGCTGTGTACGAGGCGCTCACCGGGGCGGACGGGTCCCCGCCCGTGTCGGTCGCGCCCGAGCAGGTGGCCGTATGGGCGCCCGCGGCGCCGAACGCTCCACCGCTGACGGACAGGGTGGCATCGGAGCCGATCCCGCCGCCGGCATCCGTCGTCGCGCAGTCCGGCGCCGGGACGCCGCCCGCCGCGTAGACCGCTCCGTCGACGACCCCGGTGACCGCCACGGTCGGGGGCGCCAGCACCATGAACTGGACTGTCGCGAGCGCCGTTCGGCTCCCGGCATCGGTCGCCGTGAGCGTCGCCGTGTACGCGCCGGGCTGCCATGAGCCGCTCGGCTGTCGGAAGGCGGCTGGGATGGTCCCGCCGCCGAGGCTGATCTGTTGGCCGGTGCCGACCGGGACGGTCGTCGCACCCTTCGTCAGGGTCCAGACGATCGCCGGGGCGTCGCCCTGCGGGCTCGTCGCGCCGCCGCTCAGGACGACAACGGACCCGGGCCCGAAGAAGGTGTTCCCGAGCGGCCCGTCGATGCTCGGTTGGGGCGGCTTCGGCGCCGGGGTGAAGGTCCCGATCGCGACGGGCGCGGAGATCGTCAGCCCGTCAGTGGCTGTCGCCTTCAGCGTTCCCGATGCGCCGCCACAGCTCGTGGTCGGGTCGAACCCGGCGAAGAACGTGGCCGAGACCGCGTCGATCTGCGACTCCGGGACGTCGGTCGCCACGGGGTAGGTCTGGCCGTTCGGGCAGGTATAGGTAAGGGAGAGGGTGACGTCCGTCGGGACCGGGGACGTGACCTGGAGGGCGTTGGACGGAGCGGCCGCCGGTCCCCAGCTGGGCGACGTGTCGTTCGCAGGGCCGACGCTCGGGAACCAGCGTCGCATCCGAGGAACCCGTGTCGAAGAGCCACACGCTCGAGTCCCCGCCGAGGTTAGAGCCGGTCTGGTCTGCCCGCGGGGCGGTCAGGACGATCCTCTGGCTGTCGGGCAGCCAGCGCGGTTCTTGGAAATTCGGCGGAAGTGCCGCCACCGGCATTCGACGGTGATGAACGTCCCGAGCGGAGAACGGCCCGTGACGGCAGATCCCGTCGACCGGGGCCGTCACGAGCCGGGTGCCGTTGCCGCCATTGATGGCAGCGATCGTCGTCCCGTCCGGCGACCAGTCAGGCTGGCCGATGGCGTCGGAACCCCCGCAGCCACCGGGCCCGGCCGGCCCCGTCGTGCAGTACGCAGGGCTCGGCGTGGCTCCGTGGGTCGCCGCGATGAAGCGGATGCCGTTCGAGGAGCAGCCGAGGCAGGAGTCCTGGTACACGAGGGTCTGCCCGTCGGGCGACCAGCTCGGATGGACGCCGTCTGTGACGAGAACGGCTCCTGGTCCGACTGACGATCCATCGGCATTGACGATGTAGATGGTGCCGTCGTCGAGCGCGATCCGGGTGTCGTCGGGTGACCACTCGGGGCGGTCCTGGTAGCCGCTCGGGAGGTCGCCGTAGATCCGTCGGAGCCCGGTCCCGTCGGGCCGGATCACGTAGACGCCATCAGTCGGGTTCGGCGGGAAGACTCCTCCGTCTGACACCGTGAAGGCGATGAGGGTCCCGTCATGCGACCACGAGGCGCCGGAGTAGGTTCCGAGCCCCGTCGTGACAAGTTGGCGACCTGAGCCGTTGGCGTTCTCGGTGCAGATCGCATTGCCGCCGCACACCAGGGCGAGGCGTTGCATCGGGGTCGGGATGCTGACGGACAGCCCGCCATCCGCGGCGCCCGCAAGGATCGATCTGGGGTTCGTGCCGTCGACGTTCACGGCCCGGATCGCCGGGCGTCCCGTCGGCGACGTAGTAGACCGTCTGGCCGTCGGCCGAGAACGCCGGGTCGCGGCCGTCGGCGACCGACACCTGGGCACCGGCACTGATCTGCGGAGGTCCACCGGCTGGTGCCCGGAAATGCCGGAGCGACGTAGACCGTGCTGGCCCCGCCGAAGTCGACGGTGTAGGCGACATGCGCCGCCGTCGGGCGACCAGACAGGAGCTGACGCGGTCGCGCCTGCAGGGATCGTCGGGAAGCGGTTACCGGCTGGGGTCGCCTGCAAGGTCGGGAACGCGATGAGGCCGCCGCAGTGCCGTCCTCGCCGATGACGAACTGTCCGTCGGGAGACTCGCTCGGCGCAAAGACGTTGCAGTTCGAAGCCGGATACACCGGTCCCCGGAGCCCCCACATCCGGGTTGACATAGAGCAGGGCGCCCTGGCCCGGCGCATAGCCGGCATTGAGGATGAGGTCCGAACCGTCAGGGCTCCAGCTGGCGCGCTCGGTGGTGAAGATGCCCGGGACAGCGTGATCGCCGGTCCCATCAGCATTGACCACCTTCACGTTCTGGGCGTCGTCGGTGATGTAGACGAGACGCGTGCCGTCGGGCGACCAGACGGGATCCTCGACCAGCCGGCCCACGGTCGCGTTCGACGTGAGCTGGCGCAGGTGGGTCCCGTCGATCTCCGAGATCCAGATGTTCTGGATGCCGCCGACCGTCCGGGTCATCGCGATCAGGCTGCCGTGCTGGACGACCGTCGGCGACAGGGCCGGGGCGGTCACGCGGTTGACGCAATACAGGACGACGTCGTTCGCGAGGTTCGTCTTGTCGGCGCCGATGTTCTTCACGAGGCGGACCTGGTCGGCCGATGAAACGTACTCGAAGGCCACGTTGATGGTCGGGGCTCGCGGCGTCCGGGCCGGTCGTTCCGTGGTCGCCGTATTGCGTCGCTCGTCCCGACCGGCACGCCGAAGCCGCCAGGCCGGGATAGCCGGCGGTGGCGGCGATCGGGGCGCCGGCGGAGAAGTAGCGCAGCCGATAGTCGCTGCCGGGATCGTCAGCGGTGATCGGGAACGGCTGCCCGCCGAAGTTCGTGCTGAACGAGCCGAAGATCGAGGTCCCGTCCGCGGTGAACTGCGAATCGCCCGTCGATGCGGGGTCCGTTGTTCGCGTGGCCGGGCACGTCGAGGTCGGCGAGATGCCCCCGATCCCGTCCGTGATGCCGCTCAGGAGGTATGTCGGGCCGGCTGGGACACCGGAGCCGGTCCCGGCCGTACCCGGTACCACGCCCGACGTCTGGCCGGCGGTCTTGCATCCAGGGATCGAGGTGACGCCGGTCGGCAGGACGAAGTTCGGGGTGATGACGCAGGAGAACAGGATGTAGTCGTTCGTCTCGTACAGCGTGGTCGTCCGGTTCCAGCTCGCGTAGGTCGCGCCAAGCCGCATGACCGTCGGCGGCGTCGTCAGGAAGGCCCGGTTCGTCACGTTGTAGCCGCGCTGGGCCGAGAAGTCGGTCGTCGTCGTCGAGTGGTACGTGCCGAGCGGACAGCGGTTGGACGTGTCGTGGACACAGCCGCCGAAGGTATGGAGCAGCTCCATCGCCAGCACGGATCCCGTCGGCGACGGCGTCGCTCCATCCGGGATCGCCCGGATCCAGATCGAGACGGACGCGGCACCGCCGCTCGGGACGGCTGCCCGTCCCTCGTCGCAGCCGTTTCCGGCTCCGCGGCTGATCACGGAGTCGATCGCTCCGACCACGCGGTCCGCCTGGGCGCCCGTGTTGGCCGCGTTGTAGCTGTTGAGGATCGCCGCAAGCCCAGCGCTGATCGTCGCGAAGTTCGTTGCCGAGCCGCAGAACGTCGTGCCGGCCGGCATGACGTTCAGGCCATTCGGGCCGATGTCGAGGAGCGAGGGGTTGAAGTCGTAGCGGACGCCACCCGAGTTGCCCGCTAGCGTGCCGGTCTGATCGGGAACCGGTGCCATCCGGGCGACGTCGCTCATCGCCGTCTGCATGGCGCTGCGCGCGGCCGCGCTGAACTGCGTGTTCGGCGAGCTCGCATCGCCCATCGGGACGACGAGGATCCGGATCGCGCTCGTCTTGGGCTCGAAGCTCCGGACGATCGGGAAGGCGGTCGCGGCGATCGTCGATGGGGCGGTCGTCAGCGCAGCGCCACCCGCCACGGAATACGTGACCGTCGTCCCGGCGGCGATCCGGAGATCGAACCTCCCGGCGAACGACGCCTGGGGCGTGACCAGGCTCGCCGGAACGGCGAACAGCGGTGACGAGGTGGCGTTCGCGGCGATCGACGCAGCGAGCGTCCCGCTGACCGCCTGCGCTGGCGCGACCGTCGCGGACGTCGCGCCGAGCGAGTTCGGGATGACGGCGTTGCCGTTCGCCGGATCGGTCAGCTGGATCGTGAGGCTCGCGTTCGAGACGGCGATCGCCGACTTCGCCGCGCATGTCGACGGCAGCCGCAGGAAGAGTCGGATGAGCGTCTGCTTGCCGCGGTTGAGGATCGGGTAGTTGAGGCCCTGGTTGACCATCACGTCGCCGAGCTCGGGGACGAGCTGGGCCGCGGTGCAGGACGGAGTCCCGCCTGCGGCAGCGATCGGGACGAGGGCGCTCGGGAGGACCGGGATCACCGAGGCCATGAGCAGCGCGGAGGCGAAGGCAGCTGCCCGCCAGGGGGCGTGCGGGGCACGACGCACAGGGAACCCCTCCTATGGGTGGCCGAACGCCCCGCGGCTCGACCGTAGCGCTGGGCCTGACCGGCCCCTGGAGACTACGGAGCGTGCGGTCGCGGATGCCGGTTGTCAATCGTCGTTCACCGCCAGGACCGGCACTCGGGAAACCGCGGCGGTGCGAGCACGCACCGGCCGTCGGCGACACCCGGGACCACCAGCCCCGACGACGGGATGGGCGGCCGAACGGCCTGCATCGGCGGGCCGCCTATCATGCGCGCGTGATCCGCCTTCATCGCCAGGATGGCCCGAGGTGCGGGTTGCCCATCCAGTGACGGTCCCGCGGCCCGCCGTCGTGCGCATCGGCGTGGCGGCCCTCCTCCTGGGCACGCTGTCGGTGCTGGGTGCTCTGCCCCATGTCGCCGCTCCCGTCCTGGCCGAAGGGCCATCGGACTGGCAGGTCTGGCTCGACAAGCCGCTCCCGAAAGACCCGGCGCCTGGCTCGGCCTTGCATCTCGGATTCATCGCCTGGGACAAGGTCGGCCGCTCGACGGTGAACATCTTCGGCTTCGGGGTGCGACTCCATCCGGCGAGCGGAAAGGACGTCGTCGAGGCCCAGGCGAAGGAGGACTGGTCCGGGCATTCGGTCGTCGACCTCGTGGTGCCGCCGGCCGGGCTCGGCCGACTCGAGTTCGGCATGTGGGCGGACGCAGGCATCGCCGGGCACACGATGACCGTCGATTTCCGGACCGTCCCGGTGAAGGGCGTCGGGCCGCCACCGGACATCTCGTTGCGGCTCATCGGGACGGTTCGACCCCGACCGACGGCGCCGGCGGTCGCCGGTCAGCCGTTCGACGTCGATCTGACGTTCGAGCCGCGGCTGGACTGGCCTGCGGCGTCGTTGCCGTTGCCGGATGCCTTGACCCTTCGTGTCCGGCCGCCCGGCACGGACACGGCCCAGGACGTCGGTGCGACGCTCGTCGATCAGGGCCGGGGCGCGATATCGCGCCAGCGTCGTCATCGACCGCCCGGCCCCTATGTCCTTGAGGCGGCGATGGAGCCGGACGCCCCCGTCGCCGACCGCTTCGATGAGAGCCTGGTCCGGGTCGTCGTCGGAGATGCGACCGGTCCCGCCGCATCGGCGCCGGCGACTCCTGCGGCACCAGCCCCATCCGCTGCGCCCGGAGCGTCGTCCGCGCCGGCGGCGCCAGCGGGTTCGGCGGCACCCACCGCGGCGACCGCGCCCGGAGCGCCGACGGTCAGCGGGTCGCCGGGTCCGGCCGATCCCGGACCTCCCGCCGTCGTCCTGATCCTCGGAGCGATCGCGGCGGTCGCCCTCGCCGCCGCTGTCGTCTGGTTCGTGAGGTTCCTGCGAGCCGAGTGGTAGCGAGCCGGCCCGACGCCGAGGCTCGGACCGCTGCGCCGGGTCAGCTCGACGTCGGATCCGCGCCGGCAGCAGGCTCCTTGCCCGAGAAGAGCGAGCGGTGGGTCCACGGGATGAACCACCGGTCGAGGCCGAACCAGCCGGCGTTCCGCCAGGCCAGGACTAGCAGGGTCCCGAGGATGATCAGGGCCGGGTTCGAGCCGAGCGCGCCGGCGAGGACGAAGTTGGCGTTGAGGAACACGCCGCCGAACGCGGCCACGCCGGTGATCAGCCCGACAAGCAGGCCGAGACCGACGGCCGTCTCGCCGAGGGCGACGAGCGTGGCGAAGATCGAAGATTGGGCTGGACGATGTGCTCGAGGAACCAGGCGTACCAGCCCGGGGTGTCGGTGCTCGAGATCGCCCCGCTGATCATCCCCTGGACCGGCGAGCCGTCACCGAACAGCCACTTTCCGCTCGTGATCTTCTCGATCCCGGCCGGCAGGAACACCGAGGCGACGTAGAGCCGGACGACGAGCCAGATCCACGCCCCGGTGGCGCTCGCGAACAGGAATCGAGCCCAGCGCGGGTCCTGGAACTGATCCGGGGTCATCGGCGGATGGATGAACGCCTGGAGCATCGGGATCTCCTTGTCTGCGGCGCTCCCTCAGGACGCGTTGGTGCCATCTCCTCCGGGCGTCTGGCCAGCCTCGATCGAGGCTGCGACGGGGGTGGTGACGGCCGGCGGCGGTCCGACCGTTCCCGCCGGTGGTGCCGTGGCGGGCGCTGGCGCCTGCGCTGCGGCGGCCTGAGCCGCCTGGGCCCGGGCTGCTGCCGCCTGAGCCGCCGCGGCCTGCGCCGCCGCCTGGGCCTGGGCCGCCGCCGCCTGCGCCTGCGACGCGGCCTGCGCCTGGGCCGCCGCCGTGGCCTGGCTGGCTTCGACGATCCGCTTCGTCCGGTCGTCGGCGTAGTGGTTGTGGACGACGAGGACGGCCCAGATCGCCGCGATCGGCCAGCCGATGATCGTCACCATCAGGATCAACGCCAGGATCGCCTGGAAGGGCTTCCCGGCGAGGAGGATCCCGATCGGCGGGAGGAGCAGCGCGACGAGATAGAGCATCTGCGGACGGACCTTTCCTAGGAGTCTCGGGTCCGCGGCGCGAGCTCGAGCGGCTGGTACAGGCGCTCGGCGACCCAGCGGCCCGGACCCGCCTCGCGGCAGGTCGGCTCGGACACGGCCATCAGGCTTACCCGCATGGGCGACTCCGGATCGGCCATCCGCTCCGGAAGCTTGGACAGGGCCTCCTTCGCGGTCGTCCCCTCGGCTCGGCGTGTCACATCTTCGGCCATCGGCTGTGCCCCTCCTGGATCGACTCGTTCGCGCTGCCCATCATCGGCCTGCCTTCATGCGCCGGCGTCTCGCGCCATCAGCGGCGCCGCCGGCTGAACAGGCCCTTCTTCTCATCCGATCCGCCGTTGCCGCCCGCCGCGACCGCGGCCGCCGCGCCGTCGCGCCCGAAGACCTCGTCGGCGAGCTTCGCGAACGCGTCGGCCGGTGCGGAGCGCGGTGCCCCGCGGACGATCGGATTGCCCTCGTTCACGGCCTTGAGATACAGGAATGCGTCGTACGGGATCGTCGAGCCGATCTTCGCTCCGACCGCGCCCTCGACGTCGAGGGGCTTGAGGATCTCGCGGGCGAACAGCCCGTTCCGGACGAAGATCGACTTGCCGCCGGCTGCGCCCGTCTCGGCGAGCTGGTCGATCAGGGCGTGCAGGGCATTGAGGCTGGCGATCTCGCCGAGCACCGGAAAGACGACGAGGTCGGACAGCTCGAGCACGGTGAAGGTCCGATCGTCGAGGACCGAGCCGCCGTCGATGACGATCGTGTCGAACGTCCCGGGCAGCGTCGTCAGGATCCGGCCGACCTGCTCCGCGGTGATCGCCCCGACGAGGTCCGGCACGCCGGGCGAGGCGAGGACATGGAGCCCGGCGTCGTGGCGGGTCGTATACGTCCGGAGCAGCTCCGGCTCGACGAGCGCCTGAGGGTCGCGGATCACGTCGTTGATCGTCTGGCGCGGCGGGAGGTTCAGGTGCGTCGCGACCTGGCCGAACTGGAGGTCGAGGTCGACGATGACCGTCGAGTCCGGCTTCCGCATCGCCTTGATCATCGCCAGGTTCACCGCGATCGTCGTCGTCCCGACGCCGCCCTTGGGGGAGAAGACCGCGATCGTCGATCGCTTGCCGCCGACGCTCGGTCCGATCGCCGTCGCCGTCGTCGTCGATGTCCTCGAGCGCTGGAACCGGACGAGCAGGGCATCGACGAGGGCCTCCAGCTCGCGATCATCGAAGGTGTGCGAGACGACGTCGTCGGAGCCGACCTCGAGGAGGTGGATCCGCTCCTCGACCTCGTCGGTCCGGGCGATGCACATGACCGGGATCGCCGCCATCGACGGCGTCGCCCGGATCTCCGCGCACAGCGACTCGACGGTCCGCTCGCCGGCGATGGAGTCGATGATGACGAGCTGGTTGCCGGGGACGGCGCGGAACGCCTCGTCCGCGTCGGCGACGACCGTCAGGCTGTGACCGGCGCGGGTGAGTGGCTCGGAGACGCGCTTCGCGGCCGCGTCATCCGTCGCGACGAGGAGGATCGGGACGGGGGGCACAGAGACTCCGTCGTGATGTTCAGGGATCGGACGGAGGATACAACGGCGACGCGTGCTATTCTTCCGACCCGTCCTTTCCGCTCCGCGCCGGACGTCGTCCGTCAGCGGGGCATCCCCACTGGAAGGAGCAGAGCCGCGGCATGCGCCGTTATGAATTGATGCTGGTCCTCCGGCCCGATGCGCCGGACGACCGCGCCCAGGCGGTGATCGACCGGGCCACGCGCCAGATCACGACCGCCGGCGGACAGATCGTCAAGGTGGCCCCGTGGGGTCGCCGCCGCCTCGCCTATCCGATCGAGCGATACCGCGAGGGCTCGTACCACATCGTCCTGTTCGAGGCCCCGCCCGAGGCCATCGCCGAGCTCGAGCACAGCCTGCTCATCACCGAGGAGGTGCTCCGGCACCTCGTGACCCGGGTCGAGCGGCCGGTCCGCGCGGGCCGCCGCGATGGCGCCGCCGAGGCGTCCGAGGAGGACGAGGTCGGCCCCCTCCCGTCCGCCGAGGACGAGGAGGACCTGGAGCAGGTCGAGACGATCGACGAGTCCGAGAGCGAGGCCGCTCCCGCCGCGATCGACTGAGGAGAAGACCAGATGTCGCTGAACAAGGCGATGATCATCGGCAACCTCGGGCGCGATCCGGAGATGCGCTACACGCCGTCAGGCCAGCCGGTGACCCAGTTCACCGTCGCCGTCAACCGCAACTACAAGGACGGCCAAGGCGAGTGGCAGGAGGAGACCGAGTGGTTCCGGGTCGTCGCCTGGGGACCGCTCGCCGAGCGGACCGCCGAGTACCTCCGGAAGGGTCGCAAGGTCTATGTGGAGGGCCGCCTCCAGACCCGCCAGTGGGAAGACCAGAGCGGCCAGAAGCGGTACACGACCGAGCTGATCGCGAACACCGTCACGCCGCTCGACCCGCGCCCGCGGGATGCTGAGGGCGACCCCGGCTTCCAGCCGCGGCCCGGCGACCGCCCGCCGTCCGGCGGCCAGGCTCCGGCCGGCGGCGATGCTCCGGCCGGCGGCCAGGCTCCGGCCGCAGGCGGTGATCGACCGCCGTTCGAGGACAGCGACCTCGACGACCTGCCCTTCTAGGGCGACGGCCCGACCATCGAACACCGACCACCACAGAACAGACGAGCGAGGACCCCCACCCGATGCCTCCCGCACGATCCCGCAAGCGAGACGATTACTACCGCGACCGTCGTCGCCGGAAGGTCTGCGCCTTCTGTGCCGACAAGACCGTCCAGATCGACTACAAGGAGGTCAATCGCCTCCGCCGCTACCTGTCGGAGCGGGCGAAGATCGAGCCGCGCCGCAAGACCGGCACCTGCGCCGGCCATCAGCGCGAGCTCGCGGTGGCGCTGAAGCGCGCACGCCACGTCGCGCTGCTCCCGTACGCGCCGCAGCACCTGCGACCCTGAGCGGGCAGCTCGCCGTCGCCGGCGCGGCCCGAGCCGGCGACGTCCCGGTCGACCCGGCCTGACGGCTCGACCGGATGTTCGTCGCCCTCGGCCTCGTCTGCGGGGGCATCTTCGCCGGCGCCTTCGGCTCGCTCCTCGGGTTGGGCGGCGGCACGCTCCTGGTCCCGCTGCTCACCCTCGTCTTCGGGCTCTCGCTCCGTGATGCCGTCGGGGTCAGTCTCGTCGCCGTCGTCATGACGAGCAGCGCCGCGGCCGGCGTGTATCTCGAGCGACGGGTCGCCAACCTCCGGCTCGGGATGACCCTCGAGCTGTTCACCTCGATCGGCGCCCTCGTCGGCGGGACCGTCGCGTTCCTGCTCGACGAGCAGGTCCTGGCGCTGCTGTTCACCCTCCTGCTCGTCTACACGGCGATCTCGATGGCACGCCGCCGGGAGCCCGAGCCGAGTCTGGCGGTCGAGGTCCCCTCGGACGACGATCCGCCGCCGGACGACGACACGTTCGTCGACACCCTCTCGGGTCCCGGCTACGAGGTCCGCCGTCTCCCCGCCGGCGCGGTGGTCAGCCTCTTCGCCGGCGTCGTGTCGGCGCTCCTGGGGATCGGTGGTGGCCTCGTGAAGGTGCCGGCGATGCACCTGATCATGGGCGTCCCGCTGCGCGTCGCGACGGCGACGAGCAACCTCATGATCGGCGTGACCGCCTCCGCCGGGGCGATCGTCTACCTGCTCCGCGGCGGGATCGATCCGTTCGTCGCGGGCCCGACCGCGGTGGGCGTGTTCGTCGGCGCGTCGCTCGCCTCCCGGCTGGCCCATCGGATCGACGTCCGGATCCTTCGGATGACCTTCGTCGTCGTCCTGCTGTTCACAGCGTTCGAGA
The DNA here is from genome assembly GCA_963729175.1 of uncultured Chloroflexia bacterium. Classification (GTDB taxonomy): domain Bacteria; phylum Chloroflexota; class Limnocylindria; order Limnocylindrales; family CSP1-4; genus CAVSMY01. The sequence goes on from CAVSMY010000012.1 coordinate 404,856, forward strand.
TGGCTCGACGGGCGCTGGCGCTGTGACCGCCGACCTCGAGCACCGCATCGCCCGCGTCCTGACGGTCGGGACGTGGATCGGGGTCGCCCTCCTCGGCCTCGGCGTCGTCGGGATGGTCGCCGCGGGCATCGACCCGCTGACCCCCGACTATCCGGTCTTCGACCTGGCGGCGTTGCCGTCGCAGATCGCCGGTCTCGAGCCGATCGGGGCGCTCTGGCTCGGGCTCATCGTGATCCTCGCGACGCCGCCGCTCCGCGTGGCGACAGCCCTGGTCGGCTACGCCGGCCGCGGCGAGCGCCGGATGGCCTTCGTCTCGGCCGGGATCCTCCTCGTGATCGCCGTGGCGATCGTCGCCGGTCTCGCCGGAGCCTGATCGGTGCCGCTCGGCGACGTCGCCATCCTGCTCCTCGCGTTCGCCGTCATCCTCGTCGGCGCCGAGCTGTTCACCAATGGCATCGAGTGGTTCGGCCGGAAGCTCGAGCTCGCGGAGGGGGCCGTCGGATCGGTCCTCGCCGCCGTCGGGACCGCCCTGCCAGAGACGCTGATCCCGATCATCGCGATCGTGTTCGTCGGCGGCGAGGCCTCGACCGCGGTCGGCATCGGAGCGATCCTGGGCGCGCCGTTCATGCTCGCGACCCTGGCGATGTTCGTCACCGGCGTGGCCGTCATCCTGTTCCGCCGGCGCGCGCCCGATCGGGACCTGATGACCGCGGATCCGCTCGTGATGGCCCACGACCTGCGCTACTTCGCCGTCGCCTACGGCCTTGCGATCGCCACCGCGTTCTTGCCGCCGGATCTTGGCTGGGCCCGGGTGGGCGTCGGGTTCGTCCTCTTCGGCATCTATGCCTGGTATGTGAAGGGCCACTTCGAAGCCGACGCGGCGGTCGACCTCGAGGATCTGACACCGCTGCGCCTCCATCGGCTCGACCCGGCGGGCCACCGCGAGGACCCCTCCGCGCCGCGGCTGCGGATCGTGAGCCTCCAGGTGATCGTGGCCCTGGGCTGCATCGTGATCGGGGCATATGCGTTCGTCGGGGCGGTGGAAGACCTCGCCCGGACCCTGGGTGCCGACGAGGCGCTCCTCGCCCTGGTCATCGCTCCGATCGCGACCGAGCTGCCCGAGAAGTTCAACAGCGTCATCTGGGTCCGAGCTCGCAAGGACACCCTGGCGATGGGCAACATCACCGGTGCGATGGTGTTCCAGAGCACGATCTCGACGATGGTCGCGCTGCTGTTCGCCGGCTCGGCCTGGGCGATCACCGACGAGTCCCGGATCGCCTTCGCGTCAGCCCTCATCGCGTTCCTGTCGATCGGCGCCATCCTCCTGCCGTCGCTTCGTCATGGCACGCTGACGGGTCGGCGCCTCCTGGTCGGCGGTGTGTTCTACGTCATCTATCTCGCCATCGTGCTCGGGACCATCGGCGGCTGGTTCTAGGGCCTCCCGGCCCGTGCGGGTCGAGGCGGGGCCGCTGGTATCCTGTGGCCGACCCCGGCCCGCCGGGTGGCGAGCGCCGGGTCACGACCAGGAGTCCTCGATGACGACCGAGACGACCGCCAGCCCAGCCGCCACGCCCGGGGGGACTCCCGCCGGCGCGACCAGCGCGCCCTCACCGGCACGGGCCGGGGTCATCCTCGATGACGTGACGTGCTACTTCCAGGGCGGCTTCGTCCCGATGAAGGACGCCCGGGTCAGCATCATGACCCACGCCTTCATGTACGGGACCGCGGTCTTCGAGGGCATCCGGGCCTACTGGAACGAGGAGCAGGGGACGCTCTACGGCCTGTTCATGCAGGAGCACATGGAGCGCATCCGGAGGTCCTGCCGGATCATGCTGATGGAGCCCATCCCATCGGCCGACGAGCTGGTCGCCTTGGCCTGCGAGGTCGTCCGCCGGAATGGCTACCGGGAGGACGTCTACATCCGGCCGTCGGTCTACAAGAGCACGGCCGCGATCGGGGTCCGGCTCCACCACCTCGACCACGACCTGTGCATCATCGCCGTGCCGTTCGGCAACTACATCGACACCGACCACGGCGTGCGGGTGATGACCTCGTCCTGGCGGCGCAACGCCGACGAGGCCCTCCCGGCCCGCGGCAAGATCACCGGCGGCTACGTGAACATGGCCTTCCAGAAGTCCGAGGCCGAGCTCAACGGCTTCGACGAGGCACTCGTTCTGACGCCCGACGGTCACGCCTCGGAGGCATCAGCGGCGAACCTGTTCGTCGTCCGCGACGGCGTCATGCTGACCCCGCCGGTCAGCGATGACATCCTCGAGGGGGTCACTCGCAATGCCCTGATGCGCCTCGCGGGGGATGCGGGCATCCCCATCGAGATCCGCTCGATCGATCGGTCCGAGCTGTACGTCGCCGACGAGGTGATCCTGTGCGGCACCGGGGTCCAGGTGAGCCCGGTCATCGAGATCGACCACCGGCCGGTCGGGACGGGGGCGGTCGGTCCGATCGGACGCGAGATGGGTCGCCTGTACTTCGACGCCGTCCGCGGCCGCGACCCGCGCTACCTCGACTGGTTGACCCCGATCATCTGAGACTCGCGCGTCGGCCACAGGGCCGGCGGGCGCGCCGCTATGGTGCCGGTGCGGGCGTCGGCGTCGGTGTGCTGCGCGAGGTGACGACGACGATATCCGCCTGCATCGCCGGGTCAGATGCGGTCGTCGAGGTCACCCCGTAGAGCTTCTCCAGGTAGGCGAGCGTCTGCGGGTAGCTCGTCTCCGCGCCGTTGTAGGCGATGACCTGGGTCGTCGACGGCGCCCCACCCGGGGCCTTCACGTTCGGCGCCGACGTCGTGAGCCCGAGCGACTCGAGGTACACGGCGACGTCGCCGGCCTGACCGCTGATCCCGGAGCCGTTGAGGACCCAGACCTGGGCTCCCTCCTCGGCGATCGCCTCGCGCTGCGCCTCGGCTCCCGGGTCGCCCTTGAAGGCATTCGCCACTGCGCTTCGGATCCGGTCGACCCGCGGGATGATCACGTAGCCACGCGGATCGCCCGACCGGACCTCGTGCGACCAGAACTCGGGCGCGAACACGTACGAGCGGACGCTCTGGATGTCGATGCCGTCGGCAAGAGCCAGGAGCTTGGGCAGCTCGCTGATCGGGATGTCGGTCTTCACGGCCGTCTTGAGGGCATCGATCAGCTCGTTCAGGTGCGGCACGACCGTCGCGACGTCCGTCTGCTCGCGGAGCGAGAGGAGGATCCGCTGCTGCCGCGAGCCGCGGTCGAAGTCGGACGAGCTGTGTCGTGACCGGGCGTAGATCAGCGCTTCCTGGCCGCTCATGTGCTGGACACCGGCGGGGATATAGACCCGCTGGAGTCGGCCGTCGTCGCCCGGGTAATGGTCGTCGCTGACGGGCACCTGGACATTGACCGTGACCCCGCCCAGGGCGTCGATGACCTTCCGGAAGCCGTCGAAGTTCACCTCGACGTAGTACCGGATGTCGATCCCGTAGAGCTCGCCAAGGATCGCCTTCACGCCGTTGAAGCCGCGATTCGCGTCGGTCCCGGGGAACAGGTCGGGGCGGTTCTGGACCTGGGTGTACCAAGCGTTGATCTTGCCCCGGTAGGTCGACCCGAAGACGTTCCGAGCCGGTCCGGGTGGCACGGGCACGTCGACGGTATCGCGCGGCAGGCTGAACAGCGCGACCCGCTTCGTGACCGGGTCGATCGAGGCGACGATCAGGGTGTCGGTCCGGAGCCCCTGGCGGCCGGCGGTGTCGTCGGCACCGATCAGGAGGATGTTCAGACGCTCCTTGCCGTCCCAGGGTGGCAGCGTCTGGTTCGGGACGGGCGTCCCGACCGGCGAGGCCAGCGGCGAGGGCGACGGCTCGACCGAGGCCTGATCGCTTGGCACCGGCTCGTCGCTCGCCGACGGCGACGGGCTGGCGTCGGCCGTCTCGTCGCACGATGCGGTCCCGCTCTGATCGAAGACGCAGTCGATGAAGTCCATCGCCTGGAGGTCGTACCGGGCGACGGCGACGTGGGCGCCGGCGAGGACCAGGCAGACGGCTCCGAGTCCGGCGATCGAGATCGCCGAGTACCGGATCCGGGGCGGCCCGAGCCGTCCGCCACCGCTCGACTGCCAGGCGTTCGCATAGGCCGCCAGTCGCCAGGCGTCGATCGTGGCCAGGACGCGATAGGCGAGGGCGATGATGTTGAAGACGAAGATCGACAGCAGGACCTGCGGCTGGATGACGAAGCCGAGGAGCTCGAGCCGGCCCGCCCGGAGGGCGAGACCGCCGAGCAGGGCGATGACGAGGATCGCCGGGGTCGCCCAGATCAGGGCTCGACGATAGGCTCCGAGATAGGCGTGGCCGAGCCCCGGGAACAGGAGGGACAGGAAGGCGGCGACGAACGGTGACGCGGCCCGCGGCCGTGCCTCCTGTGGCTGCTGCATCGCGGGTAGGATATCGGTGACCTCGGAACGACGTGTCCGAGGCGCTGCGACGGCGCTCCCGGACGCCGTGTGACGCGGTGGCGCGAGGCGCCGCCGGACCCCAGCACGAGGAGCGATGTCCGCACGACCGATGTTCGGAGCCGTCAGCCCGAAGCCTGACCTGGTCGCGATCGAGCACGGCATCCTGGACCAGTGGCGCGAGCGTCGGACGTTCGCCCGGCTCCGTGCCCAGAACGCCGGGCACGAGCGCTGGAGCTTCCTCGACGGGCCGATCACCGCGAACAACCCGATGGGGGTCCACCACGCCTGGGGACGGACGTACAAGGACGTCTTCCAGCGGTTCCACGCGATGCTCGGACAGGACCAGCGCTACCAGAACGGCTTCGACTGCCAGGGCCTGTGGGTCGAGGTGAACGTCGAGCGCGACCTGGGCTTCACGAGCAAGCGCGACATCGAGGCCTTCGGCGTCGCCGAGTTCGTCTCGACCTGCAAGCAGCGGGTCCTGACCTATGCCGCCCGCCAGACCGAGCAGAGCGTCCGGCTCGGGATGTGGATGGACTGGAACGACCCCCACGAGCTGCGTCGGCTGCGCGATCTGCTGGCGGAGGATCCGTCCCAGCAGGCGACCACGGAGGGACCGGCCGGCCCGGTCAGCGACACGGTCGAGATGCTCGTCGGCCGGCTCGGGGCGCCCGAGATCGGCGGCAGCTACTTCACCTTCAGCAACGAGAACAACGATCTGATCTGGGGCTTCCTCAAGGAGTGCCATCGGCGGGGCTGGCTGTACAAGGGTCACGACACGATGCCCTGGTGCGCGCGCTGCGGGACCGGCATCTCCGAGATGGAGATGAACGAGGGCTACGCCGACCGCGAGGACCCCGGGCTGACGATCCGGCTGCCGCTCGTCGACCGGCCGGGCGAAGCCCTGCTCGTCTGGACGACGACGCCCTGGACGCTGACGAGCAATGTCGCGGCCGCGGTCGGGCCGGACCTGACCTACGTCCGCGTCCGCCAGGGCCAGGACGAGCTGTGGCTCGGCAAGGGGACCCTGAAGACGGCCCTGGCGGGACCGTTCGAGGTCCTCGAGGAGCGACCCGGAAGCGACCTCGTCGGCTGGCGCTACGCGGGCCCCTTCGACGACCTGCCGGCGGTCCGGGCGGCGTTCGCGACCGGCGGCCCTGATGGCGCGCCGTACGAGCATCGGGTCGTTCCATGGGCCGAGGTCGGCGAGGAGGAGGGGACCGGCATCGTCCACATCGCGCCCGGCTGTGGCGCGGAGGACTACGCCCTGGGCCGCGAACTCGGGTTGCCGATGATCGCGCCGCTCGACGAGTCCGGCATCGTCATCGACGGCTTCGGGGCGCTGACCGGCCGGGACGTCAGGGACGTCACCGAGCCGATCGTCGAGCACCTTCGCCGGGAGCGTCGCTTCTACCGGCTCGAGCCGTACCTCCACCGCTACCCGCACTGCTGGCGCTGCGGCACGCCGCTCGTGTTCCGGCTCGTCGACGAGTGGTACATCTCGATGGGCCCGGTCTATGACCAGCCGCGCGAGACGCTCAGCCCGTCCCAGGTCGACGCGAGCCTGCGCTACCAGATCATGGAGGTCGTCGACCGGATCCGGTGGATCCCCTCGTTCGGCTACGAGCGGGAGCTCGACTGGCTCCGCAACATGCGCGACTGGATGATCTCGAAGAAGCGCTACTACGGCCTCGCCCTGCCGATCTACGACTGCAGCTCGTGCGGCACGATCACGGTCATCGGCGGCCGCGACGAGCTCCAGGAACGGGCGATCGAGGGCTGGCAGACGTTCGAGGGCCACACCCCCCATCGGCCCTTCGTCGACGCGGTCCGGATCGCCTGCTCCGGCTGCGGCGCGCCCGTCGAGCGGATCCTGGACGTCGGCAATCCGTGGCTCGATGCCGGGATCGTGCCGTTCAGCACGATCCACTTCCGCGAGGCCCCCGACTACTGGGCCCGCTGGTACCCCGCGGATTTCATCACCGAGAGCTTCCCCGGCCAGTTCCGGAACTGGTTCTACGCGATGCTGGCGATGGGCACCGTCCTGCGCCGCGAGCCGCCGTTCCTCACGATCTTCGGCTACGCCCTGCTGTTCGGCGAGGACGGTCGACCGATGCACAAAAGCTGGGGCAACGCGATCGACTTCGACGAGGCCGCCGAGCGGATGGGCGTCGACGTGATGCGCTGGATGTTCGTCAACGCCCGACCCGAGGACAACATCCGGTTCGGCTGGCACGCCGCCGACGAGGCCCGCCGCGAGCTGCTGGTCCTGTGGAATGTCTACGCGTTCTTCGCGACCTACGCCCGGCTCGCCGGCTGGACGCCGAGCGAGGGCGCACCGCCACCGGACGAGCGTCCGGCGGTCGATCGCTGGATCCTGTCGCGGGCGGCGGCGACGGCGGCGGTCGCCGGGGACCGACTGGCCGACTTCGACTGCCTCCGGGCGGCCAAGGCGATCTCCGACTACCTGGCGGACCTCTCGACCTGGTATCTCCGGCGGACGCGCCGTCGGTCGTCGCGGAACGAGGACCCGACGGACCGTGCCGCGGCCCTCGCGACGCTCCATGCCGCCCTCGTCGCCGGGACCCGGATGCTCGCGCCACTGTTGCCGTTCCTGGCCGAGTCGATGTACGGCAACCTCGTCGCCGCGGTCGATGTCGCAGCCCCCGACAGCGTCCACCTCACGGCGTGGCCGACCGAAGAGCTTGCGGGCGCGCGCGATGAGGACCTCGAACGGGCGATGGCGGTGGCCCGCCGGACGGTCGATCTCGCCCGGACGCTGCGCGGCTCGGCCGGCATCCGGGTCCGCCAGCCGATCGCCCGGCTCTGGCTGGCCGTGCCGCCGGCCGATCGTCCCGCGCTGGAGCCGCTGCTCGACCTCGTCGCCGACGAGGTGAACGTCCGATCGATCGAGCTGATCGGCGACGAGTCCGACCTGGTCGACCGCAAGGTCAAGCCGCTGCTGCCGGTCATCGGCAAGCGCCTCGGCCCGGCGATCCCGGCGGTGATGGCGGCGGCGCGGTCCGGCGCGGTCGACATCCACCCGGATGGGTCGGTGACGCTCGGCGGGGTGACGCTCGGTCCCGACGAGGTCGAGATCCAGGCCACGCCCCGACCCGGGACGGCGGTCGCGAGCGACGACGGGCTGGTCGTCGTCATCGACACCGAGCTGACGCCCGAGCTGCGAGCCGAGGGCGACGCCCGTGAGCTCCAGCGGGCGATCCAGGACCTCCGTCGCGACTCCGGCCTCGACCTCGATGCCCGGATCGAGCTGTGGCTCGAGCCCGTCCCGGCGTCGCTCGAGCCGCATCTCCCGGTCGTCGCGACCGAGACCCAGGCCGATGTCATCCATCGCGCGGCAGCGCCGAGCGGTGTGCCCCGCGGCGCGGTGGAGCTCGAGTCCGGGACGCTGACGATCGGGCTCCGCGCCACGGGAGCGGCGGCGTGACGACGGCGGCCGCCCCGGCGGCCCGGACCGGCCGGCCGCACTGGCTGCTGTTCCTCGGGCTCGCCGCGACGGTCGTGATCCTCGATCAGATCTCGAAGGCCTGGATCGTCGCGAACATGACCCCGGGCGAGGCGATCGAGATCGTCGGCACGTATGTCCGGCTGGTGTTCTCGCAGAACAGCGGCGGGCTGTTCGGGATGTTCAGCGGCAACGCCGTCCTGTTCGGCGCGATCTCGATCCTCGTGATCGCCCTGATCATCGCCTTCCACGGCCGGAGCGCGCCGTCCCGGGCGACGTCGATCGCCCTTGGGCTGCTGCTCGGCGGGGCGATCGGCAACCTGACCGATCGGTTCCGGCACGGCTTCGTCGTCGACTTCGTCGACCTGGGCATCGGCTCGTGGCGGTGGTACACGTTCAACCTCGCCGACGCCGCGATCTCGGCCGCGCTCGTCAGCCTCATCGTCCTCGCCATCTGGCCCCAGGTCGGCGAATGGATCGACCGGATCGGCGAGAAGCCGGCACCGGTCGGCCCGGGACCCGAGGAGCGCCCGGCGGATGGCTGACGGATCGGCCGCCGCGGTGGACCGCCGGACGCTCGTCGTCCCCGACGGCGCCGGCCGCCAGCGGGCCGATCGGTTCGTCGCCGACACGACCGGTCTGTCCCGGAGCTTCGTCCAGCGGCTCATCGCCGACGGTCGCCTCACCTCCGGCGGTCGGGAGCTCCGATCGAACAGCGTCCTCGACGCCGGCACGACCGTCGAGCTGGAGATCCCGCCGGCCGAGCCGGCCCACCACCTGGAGCCCGATCCGACGATCATCCTGGACGTCGTCTACGAGGACGACGACCTGCTCCTCATCGACAAGCCGGCCGGCCTCGTCGTCCACCCGGCGCCGGGCCACTGGCAGGGCACCCTCGTCAACGCCCTGCTCGCCCGGAGCGACGCGTTCGGGGGGATCGCCGGTGTCGCCCGGCCGGGCATCGTCCATCGCCTCGATCGCGACACGAGCGGGCTCCTGATGGTCGCGAAGAACGACGCCGCCCAGCACAGCCTGATGGCCCAGCTCAAGGCTCGACGGGTGAAGAAGACGTACCTCGCGCTCGCCGCCGGCTCCGTCGCGGCCGCGGTCGGCCGGATCGAGGCCCCCATCGGACGGGATCCGAAGGACCGCCAGCGCTATGCCGTCGTGGCGGACGGCCGGGCGGCCACGACCGGCTACCGGGTCCGCGAGCGCTTCGCCGGTTGGACGCTCCTCGAGCTCGACCTGGTGACCGGCCGGACCCACCAGATCCGCGTCCATCTCGATGCGATCGGACATCCAGTGGCCGGTGACCCGATCTACGGCACCGGCACCAGCCGTCGGGGCCCGGATCACCTCGAGCGGCTGTTCCTCCACGCCTGGCGGCTCGAGCTCACCTCGCCCTCGACCGGCGGGCTGATCCGCGCGACGGCGCCGCTGCCCGGCGACCTCGAGGCGGTCCTGGCGGGCCTCCGGGCGACCGAGGGGGCGCTCGCGTGACGGACAAGGCGACGACGAAGCGAGGCGGCAAGCCGTCGATCCGGGAGCGGGTCCTCGGGGCGCCCGGCGCGGCCCTGATCATCATCTCTGGGCCGTCGGGGGTCGGCAAGGACACGATCCTCGACGCGCTCCGGGAGCGGCCGCGGGATCCGGACTATCACTACGTCATCACCTGTACGACGCGCTCGCCGCGGCCGGGCGAGGTCGACGGCGTCGACTACCACTTCCTCGAGCCGGAGGCGTTCGCCGACCTCCGGGATCGCGGCGGCCTGCTCGAATGGGCGGAGGTCCACGGCAACTGGTACGGGACCCCGCGCGAGGATGTCCGACGGGGCCTGATCGCGGGTCGCGACGTGATCCTGAAGATCGACGTCCAGGGCGCCCAGAAGGTCAAGCAGGCGGTCCCCGACGCGCTCCTCGTGTTCGTCATCCCGCCGTCCCTCGAGACCCTCTTCCAGCGCCTCCGATCCCGCGCGACCGAGACGGCCGACGAGCTGGAGATCCGCCAGCGGAACGCGGCGGTCGAGCTCGCGCGGATGGGCGACTACGACCACGTCGTCGTCAACGAGACCGGTCTCGTCGACCGCACCGCGGAGCGGATCGAGCAGATCATCGCGGCCCAGAAGGCGGCGACCCCGGATCGGCGCATCCGACTCTGACGCGGACCGCGGGCAGCGCGCGATGACGGACAGCCTCGGTCTCACCGGCGAGCGACTCGTCGAGGTCGCGGTCGATGCGCCGGGTCCGGCGGGCGCGCGTGCCTGGACCTACCACGTCCCGGCGGCGCTCGCCGACGTCCTCCCGGGAGAGGCGGTCCTCGTCGAGTACGCACGCCGTCAGGCGCTCGGGATCGTCCTCGGCGATGCGAGCCGAGCCACCGGGCTGTCGCGACGAAGCCGCTCCGCGAGCGCGTCCGCGCCGACGGCCCGCTCCTGCCGCCGCTCGCCCTGGCACTGGCCCGGTGGATCGCCGAGCATTACCTGGCCCCGCCGGCGATGACGATCCGGGCGATGCTCCCGCCGCGGCTTCTCGGTCGTGTCGAGCTGGTCGCGGAGCGTCGGCCGGACGAGGACGGGGCGCCGGACGAGGACGGGGCGCCGGACGAGGACGGGGCCGCGGCGCGCTCGGTCGATCCGGGCGATCTGGCGCTCCTTGAGGCGCTCGACCAGGGCCCACGGCGGGTGCGCGACCTGCCGAGCCCGGACGGCCGCGCGGCGACGCTGCGGCGCCTCAGGGGGCTCGAGGCCGCGGGCCGACTGAGCCTCGACTGGACACTCGACGGCGCCGGAGCCAGCCCCCGCTATGAGCGCTGGCTCGCGATCACCGACGAGGGTCGCGCGGTCGCGGCGGCGCTCGCGAGTGGGGACCGGCCGCCGGGTCGCCCGCTCGGGCCCCGCCAGGTCGCGGCCCTGGCCGAGCTCGCCGCCGCGCCCGCGGAAGGCTCAGCCGCCCCCGAGCTCGGGGCGCGCCACGGGACGACCGCCCTGGCCGGGCTCGTCCGGCGCGGGCTGTCGACCGTCGAGGTCCGCGAGCGGGCTCGCCGGCCACTCGCCCATCGACGCGCCGGGCTCCGGGGTGCCCGGCCGGCAGATGTCGGCCTGACACCGCCTCAGGCGGAGGCCGTCGCCCTCGCGATCGCGTCGATCGAGGCGCGTGATCCGACGCCGCTCCTGCTCGACGGCGTGACGGGCGGGGGCAAGACGGCGGTCTACGTCGAGGCGATCGCCGCCTCCCTGGCGATCGACCGGCCGGCGCTCGTGCTGGTCCCCGAGGTCGCCCTCGCGCTGCCCCTGGTCGACCGGCTCCGGGCCGACCTCCTGGCCGAGGTCGCGGTCATCCACAGCGCCCTCGGTGAGGGTGAGCGGGCCGACGAGTGGCGACGCATCCGGGCCGGCGAGGTCGACGTCGTCGTGGGGACCCGGACCGCCGTCCTGGCACCGCTCGCCGATGTCGGCGTCGTCATCGTCGACGAGGAGCATGAGGCCACCTACAAGAGCGACCGGACGCCGCGATTCCAGGCTCGTGACGCCGCGATCCGGCTGGCGACGCTGGCCGGGGCCGGCTGCGTGCTCGGCAGTGCGACGCCCGCCGTCGACAGCATCGGACGTGCCCGCGACGGGACCTATCGTCGGGTCCGGCTGCCGACCCGCCCGACGGGCGCGCCGCCGGTGGTCGAGCTCGTCGACCTCCGGGCCGAGCTGGCAGCGGGCAATCGCGGCCTGCTGTCCGGACGGCTGGGCGGCGCGATCGCCGATCTCGACCCCGCTGCGGGGGAGCGGGCGATCCTCGTGATCAACCGGCGCGGCTCGGCCTCGGTCGTCCTGTGTCGGGACTGCGGCCACGTCCAGAGCTGCGCGGAGTGCGGTCGCCCGCTCGTCTTCCACCAGGTCGGCAACACCCTGCGCTGCCATCACTGCGGGACGGCGGCGCCTTTGGCGACGCGTTGCCCGAGCTGCGGCTCGCCGCGCATCCGCTACCTCGGCGGCGGGACCGAGCGGGTCGAGCGGGAGGTGCGCGGCCGGTTCCCGTCGCTCCGGATCGGGCGGCTCGATCGCGACGTCGTCGAGCGGCGCGGCGCGGCCGAGCGGGTGATCGACGCCTTCACCGATGGACGGATCGATGTCCTGGTCGGGACGTCGCTGGTCACCAAGGGCCTCGATATCCCCGAGGTGACGCTCGTCGGGGTCGTCTCGGCTGACATCGCCCTCAACCTGCCCGATGAGCGGGCAGCCGAGCGGACATATCAGCTCCTCGTCCAGGCCGTCGGCCGCGCCGGGCGGGGCGATGAGCCGGGGCTCGCGGTGATCCAGACCTATCAGCCCGACCACCCGGCGATCCGGGCCGTCGTCACCGCCGACGCAGATGCCTTCTACGACGCCGAGCTCGAGCTGCGGCGGCGATTCGGGTCGCCGCCCTTCGGGCGCCTGGTGAAGCTGACCGTCGCGCTGACGGACCGTGTCGCGGCCGAGGCGGCGGGTCGGGAGATGGTCGAGCTGCTGCGGGCACGGGCCGAGGAGCGCGCCTCGGGCGACGCCGTCATCGGACCCGCACCGGCCTTCATCGCCCGCCGCGCCGATCGCTGGCGCTTCAACGTCGTGCTTCGCGGACCGGATCCGGTCAGGCTGCTGGACGGCGATGTCGAGGCTCCCTGGTCGGTCGACGTGGACCCCGAGTCGCTGCTGTGACCGTCCCTCGACCGCTTGCCTGGGGGGCGTAGATTCGAGGGCAGCGCCAGAGATCGGGGGAGTGCCCCATGCCGTCGTATCTCATCGTCGCGAACCGGACCCTGGCGAGCCCCGAGCTCGCGTCGGCGATCGAGCAGCGCATGACCGACGAGGCGGCCCGCTTCCGGATCGTCGTTCCCGCGACTCCCACCAGATCGCTCGGGACGTGGGACGAGGATGAGAGTCGCGAGGCGGCCCAGGAGCGCCTCGACGCGCTCCTGCGGTCGGTCCGCGCGCTCGGCGCGGAAGCGACCGGCGAGATCGGTGCGCCCGACCCGGTCGATGCCGTGGCCGATGCCCTGCGGAGCTGGCCGGCCGATGAGGTGATCGTCTCGACCCTCCCGCCGGGCATCAGCCGCTGGCTCGGCTCCGAGGTCCCCGATCGCATCGCGGATGTCGCGCGGTTGCCGGTCGTTGTCGTCAGCCAGGCCGAGGTATCCGTGCGACGATAGGCGCCCCGATCCCTGGACACGCCGCGCTCCCCGCGCCAAGGAGGCCCCCGATGACCGATCAGCCGAACCAGCCGGAACAGCCGGAGAGTGCCGCCGCCCCGGACGAGAGCTTCGAGTGGACCGGCGCCGACACGGCGGACGCCGGTGCATCGGGCAGTGAGGGTGGCGAGGCCGGGGCATCGAACGCCCGGGCGAAGGAATGGGTCGGCCAGCTCCAGGCGATGATCGACGATATCGCGACCCAGGCCACCCCGACGATCCGCCAGATCGGGATCAAGGCCGCCGAGCTCGCCGCCGTGGCGGGTGACAAGGCCGGGCCGATCGCCCAGAAGGCCGCCGCGATGACCGAGTCGGCGGGTTCGAAGCTGGCCGAACGATCACGGGCCTGGGCTGACGAGATCCGCTCGACCACGAACGGCCACGACGGTGACCACGACGTCGCGGCCGAGGCATCGGACGCGGTCGATCACGCCGCCGACGCCGTCAGCGATGCCGCCGCATCCGCCACCGACGCGGCCAAGGACGCCGCGGCGACGGCCGAGGAGCATCTCCCCGGCTGACCTGAGGCGGGCGCTCGGCCTCCTCCGGCTATACTCCGCGGCCATGAGTGTCCGACCGATCGTCCAGCTCGGTGATCCCCGTCTTCGCCTGAAGGGCGAGCCCGTCGATAGCTTCGGGAAGGTCCTCCACGAGCTGATCGACGACCTGACCGAGACGATGCGCGACGCCCCTGGGGTCGGCTTGGCCGCGCCCCAGCTGGGCGAGGCTCTCCAGGTCTGCGTCATCGAGGTCGACGGCCAGCTCCATGAGCTCGTCAACCCGCGGATCGTCCGGAGTGACGGCGAGGATCGCGACCTCGAGGGCTGCCTCTCGATCCCGGGCTATGTGGCCTACATCACCCGCAAGGAGAAGGTCTGGGTCGTGGCCCAGAACCGGATCGGCAAGAAGATCAAGGTCGCCGGCTCGGGCCTGCTCGGACGGGCGCTCCAGCACGAGCTCGATCACCTCGCCGGAAAGCTCTACATCGACTATCTCGACTCGATGGACGAGCTGATCGCGGTGGGCCAGGGCGACGGCGACAGCGACGACGAGGAGGTCCGGGAGGCGGCGAGCGCATTGGCGTGACGTCGTCGGCCGGCGTGCCGTCCGCGCGGGTCGGGTCGTCCCCGGCCCGCGTCGTGTTCTTCGGGAGCGGCCGATTCGCGATGCCGATCCTCGAGGCCCTGGCTGATGCCTCCTCGTTCGAGGTCGTCGGCGTCGTGACGACGCCCGACCGGCCGGCGGGCCGGAGTGCGACCCTGACCCCGACTCCGATCGCCGGCATCGCCCGTGCTCACGGCCTCACGGTCCTCCAGCCGACCCGTCTCGGCGACCCCGACGCGAGCGCGGCGATCGAGGCGTCGCGTCCCGATGTCGGGGTCCTCGCGGACTACGGACGGATCATCCCGCCGGCGATCCTCGGGATCCCGCGACACGGGGTCCTGAACGTCCATCCGTCGCTCCTGCCTCGCCATCGCGGCGCGACCCCGATCCCCGCGACGATCCTGGCCGGCGACGCCGAGGCCGGCGTGACGGTCATCGCGATGGATGCCGGGCTCGACACCGGACCGATCGTCGCCTCGGAACGATGGGCGCTCATGGGCGACGAGGACGCTCCGGCGATCGAGGCGGACGCCGCCCGCCGTGGTGCCGCCCTCGTGACGCGGACCCTCCCGGGCTGGCTCGCTGGGGCGCTCCCCGCGCGGCCGCAGGACGACGCGGCGGCGACGCTGACCCGGCCGCTCCGGCGCGACGACGGGCGCCTCGACCCCTCGCGCCCGGCACGGGACCTCGATCGGATGGTCCGCGCCTATCGGCCGTGGCCCGGCACGTTCATCGAGACCGATGCGGGTCGGCTGGTGGTGCTGGACGCGACGATCGGACCCTCGGACCGCGCCGACGTCCCGGGGACCCTCGTCGAGGCGGGCGACGGTCTGGCCCTCGCGACGAGCGACGGCCGCCTCGTGCTCGAGCAGGTCCAGCCGGCCGGGGGGCGTCCGATGACCGCGGCCGAGCACCGCCGCGGGCGAGGGCGGACGCTCGTCGGGACGTCGCTCCTCGCCGCGCCGGCCCGGGGTCCGGTGGCATGAGCCTGGAACGCCGTGCCGCCGGCGATCCCCGGCCCGGCCTGGCCGGCATCGACGATGCCGGTCTCCGGGCCGCGCTCGCGGAGCGTGAGGCCCCGGCCTACCGGGCCCGCCAGGTCCGCGAGGCGATCTGGCGCTCGTGGGCGAGCGAGCCGGACGATCTGCGGACCCTGCCCGCCCCGCTCCGGGCGGACCTCGCGACCGCATTCCGGATCGACACGATCGCCGCGACCGACCTCGTCGTCGCCGACGGTGGTCTGACGGTGAAGGCCCTCCATCGCCTTGCCGACGGCGCGCTGATCGAGTCGGTCCTGATGCGCTACCCGGCCCGTGGCGCGCGGCGCGAGCGCCACACCCTGTGCATCAGCAGCCAGGCCGGCTGCGCCGTGGGCTGCCCGTTCTGCGCGACCGGCGAGCTCGGGTTCGGGCGGGACCTCGAGACCGCTGAGATCCTCGACCAGGTCCGGTCCGCGGCGCGCCGACTCGCGACCGAGGGGCGGCGGATCACGAATGTCGTGTTCATGGGGATGGGCGAGCCGCTCCTCAACCTCGACCGCGTCCTGGCCGCCGTCGAGGCGCTCAATGACCCCGACCGGTTCGGTCTCGGTGCGCGGCACGTGACGGTCTCGACGTCGGGGGTCGTGCCCGGGATCCGGCGCCTGACCGGGCTCGGACCGCAGTTCACCCTGGCGGTGTCGCTTCACGCCGCCCGCGACTCGCTGCGCGACGTCCTGGTCCCGTTGAACCGCCGCTGGCCGGTCGGGGACGTCGTCGATGCGGCCCGCGAGCATGCCGCCGCGACAGGCCGACGGGTCTCGTACGAGGTCACGATGATCGGCGGCGTGAACGACACCCCGGCCGATGCGGACGCGCTCGCCGACCTGCTCCAAGGCGACCTCGCACATGTCAATCTCATCCCGATGAACCCGGTGGCCCACACCCCCTGGCAGGCCAGCCCGATGCCGGTCATCACCGCCTTCGCCGATCGCCTCCGGGCGGCCCGCATCCCCGTGACGATCCGGCGCAACCGCGGCGTCGAGATCGGTGCGGCGTGCGGTCAGCTCGCCGCCGACAGGGCAGGGGAGCCGCCCCCGATCGTCGTCGCCCGGCGCCGCGAGCGTCTCGTCGCGGAGAGCGCCGCCGGCCTCCGCGGAGAGCGAGCCACCGACCCGGCCCCCTCGCTCGGGCCCCGATGAGCCGGGCGACGGCTCCTCCGGCTCGCGATGCCGTGCGCCAGGGCCGCGCCCGGGTCGCCGCGAGCATCCTCGACGCCGATCTCTCGAACCTCGGGTATGCCGTCCGGCGAGCGGTCCGTGAGGGCGCGGACCGGATCCACCTCGACGTGATGGACGGCCACTTCGTCCCGAACCTCACGTTCGGTGCCAAGACGATCAAGGCCCTCCGCCGCCACACCGAAGCGCCGTTCGACGCCCACCTGATGATCTCGGAGCCGGACCGCTTCGTCGACGAGTTCATCGACGCCGGCTGCGACTCGATCACGTTCCACGTCGAGATCGACCCGACGACGGTCGAGCCGACGCTCCGGGCGATCCGGAAGGCCGGTCGGGCCGCCGGGCTGGCCGTCCGGCCGGCGACACCCCTCTCGGCGCTCGAGCCGTATCGCCGGCTGCTCGACATCGTCATGGTCATGACCGTCGAGCCGGGCTTCGGGGGTCAGTCGTTCATGAAGGACGTCGCCCGCGACAAGATCCTCGCGGCACGCGACCTGCTGACCCACAAGGCAGTCGGTGGCGAGGTCCATGTCGACGGCGGGGTGAGCCGCGAGACCGCCGAGCTCGTCGGCGGTCTCGGCGCGGACGTCCTGGTCGTCGGGTCGGCGCTGTGGGTCAAAGGCCACGACATGGCCCGCGAGATCCGGCTTGTCAAGGCGCTCGCCGACGAGGGCTACCAGTACGAGCTGAACGCCGGTGAGCCGCCACCGCCACGGGACCGCTGGAAGAGCGTCGCGAGCCTGCCGCTGGCCTTCGCGAAGCGACTGGCCGCGGAGATGGAGGCCGGCGGCATCCCGGTCATCGTGCTGCGCAGCGACGGCCTGATGAACCCCGACGGTGTCCGCGACTACGAGCTGCTCGTGCCGGCCGACGCGGTCGCGCTCGCCGCTTCGCGCCATGCCGAGGCGCGCGACCGGTACCGCGCCGAAGCGGACGCCTGGCGCGCGTCGTTCGGCGCGGGGGACGGCGGCACGGCGACAGGACCGTAGATGCGGGCGCTCCTCCAGCGGGTCGCGCGGGCCGAGGTCCGGGTCGACGGCCGCGTCGTCGGGTCGTGTGGCCCGGGGCTGTGCGTCCTGCTGGGCGTCGGTCAGGGCGATGACCCGGAGACCGCCGAGGCGCTCGCCCGGCGCGTCACCGAGCTGCGGATCTTCGAGGATGACGACGGCCGGACGAACCGGTCGCTCGGGGAGGTCGGTGGCGGGGTGCTGGCCGTCAGCCAGTTCACCCTGTACGCGGACACGAGCCGCGGTCGGCGTCCGGGGTTCACCGATGCCGCCCCGCCCGAGGTCGCGTCGACCTGCTACGACCGCTTCTGTGAGGCCCTCGAGGCGCTCGGGTTCTCGGTCGGACGCGGGATCTTCGGGGCGACGATGGCGGTGGAGCTCGTGAACGATGGGCCGTTCACGATCTGGCTCGACACCGCCCTGCGCTGAGCGCGGATCAGCGCGCCGACTTCACCATCGTCCGGCTGCAACGGGTGCAGACGTTCGCCCGCTTCGTCTGGCCGTCGATCGTCACGACGCGGCGCTGCAGGTTGGGCTGGTAGCGGCGGTGGGCTCGGACGCGGTTCATGCCCGACGACTGCGGGTTGAAGCCACCCATCGAGACCTTCCCGCAGATCGCACAGGTTCGGGCCATCAGGTTCCTCGAGATGTCACGGACACGTCGCAGCGGCGGGCTGCCGCGTGCGGGCCGGTATGATACCAGACGCCCTCCGGACGTCCGACCGGACGCCGGGGTCCGGCCGCGAGCTGCGTGCGGCCCGAACGAGGGAGCCCACCGACCGCGTGTCCCGATCGACCGAGCGGGTCCCCCCGGACCCGATCCCGCCCGACCCGAGCCCGGACGCCCCGAGGCCATCCGCTCCGCCGGACGGCCGATCGCTGGTCACCCGTCGGGCGATCGTCGACCTTGTCCGCTCCGCGGTCCGGACGTCGTACGGCGTCAGCGGCGTCGACGACGGCGGACCCCTGGACCGCGTGCTGGTCGTCCTCGGGCTCCGCGATCCGGCGATCGCCGTCCACGTCGACGGCCGCCTCGAGGTCGACCTGCGCCTGACCGTGGCATACGGCCTGCCCGTCGCCGAGGTCGCCCGCCAGGTCGACTCGGCGGTCCGCTACACGGTCCGGCGGGCCTTGCGGCGGGAGATCGATCGCCTGACGATCCACGTCGGCGGGCTCGACTACGAGCCCGCGAGCATCCCGCCGCCGGCCGGGCTCGGCTGATGGCCCGCCGGTCGTGCGACGGGACCGGGCTGCGCGAGGCCTTTCGCGCCGCCGTCGCGAACCTCGAGGCCCACGTCGACGAGATCAACGGCCTGAACGTCTTCCCGGTCCCCGACGGAGACACCGGCAGCAACATGCTCGCGACGGTCCGGGCGGCTCTCGAGGAGGGCGAGCGCGCGACCGACACGTCCGCCGAGCGGGTCGCGGCGGCGCTGAGCCACGGCGCGCTGATGGGTGCCCGCGGCAACTCGGGCGTCATCACCAGCCAGATCCTGCGTGGCGTCGCGGAGGATCTCGCCGGCAAGCGGCGGTTCAACGGCCTGGACCTCGCCCACGCCCTGCGGGAGGGCGCACGGACTGCGTATGGCGCGGTCGCCAAGCCGGTCGAGGGCACGATCCTGACGGTGGTCCGCGAGTCGGCCGACGCGGCGGTCGAGCGGGCCGAGAGTGAGAACGACCTCGAGGCGGTCCTCGGCGCGGCGGTCGACGGCGCGGAGCGGTCGGTCGCCCGGACGCCGAGCCTGCTCGCGATCCTCCGTGAGGCCGGGGTCGTCGACTCGGGCGGCCAGGGTCTGTATCGCCTCTACCAGGGCGCGCTGCTGTACCTGCTCGACCGGGCGCCGGCGGGCGCGGTGGGGAGCCGGACACCCGAGGCGGTCAAGGCCGCCGCGCTGATCGCCCATGCCGATGAGGGCTTCGGCTACGAGACGATGTACCTCCTCCAGGCGCAGCCCGGCGGCAGCCTCGATGTCGACGCGATCCGCGGCCATCTCGAGACGATCGGTGAGTCGGTCCTCGTCGCCGGCGACGCGCGGGCCCTCAAGGTCCATATCCACAACGACCGGCCCGATCTGGTGATCGGCTACGGTCTGACCCTCGGCGCGCTGAGCCGGATCACCGTCGAGAACCTCGACAACCAGGCCCGCGATATCCGCGAGACCAGGGCCGCGGCGTTCACGACGAGCGCCGACACGGATGGGACGACGGCCGTCACGGCCCGGGAGTCCGAGGCGACGCTCGGTCCCGGGTGGGACCACGCGTCCGCAGACAGCGCGCGTCGCGCTCGGGATCGTGGCCGTGGCGGCGGGCGAAGGCCTGTATGCGATCTTCGACCAGTTCCGCGTCCCGGATCAGCTCGCGGTCAGCGTCGTCCGGGGCGGGCAGGCGCACAACCCCTCGACCGGCGAGCTCCTCGCCGCGATCGACGCCCTGCCGGCCGACGCGGTCCTCGTGCTGCCGAACAACCCGAACGTCGTGATGGCCGCCCGCCAGGTCGTCACGATGACCGACCGGGAGGCTCATGTCGTGCCGACCCGGAATGCGGCCGAAGGGGTCGCTGCCCTGCTGGCCCTCGACCCGGCGCTCGGCGCCGCGGCGAACGTCGAGCCGATGACGACCGCGGGTCGAGCGGTCCAGACGATCGCCGTCACCGAGGCGGTCCGCGACGCCCGGATCGGCGATCGCAAGGTCCGCAAGGGCCAGACGATCGTCCTCGACCCCGACGACGGGCTCGTGGCCGCGGAGACGGATCGCCAGAAAGCCGTCCTCGCCGGCTTCGGGTCCTTCCGGCCCGGCTACGAGCTGGTGACCCTGTACTACGGCGATGGCGCCGATCTTGACGAGGCGGAGACGGTAGCCCGGGCGATCGGCGGGGCGGCCGACGGTGCCGAGGTCCAGCTCGTCCACGGCGGCCAGCCCCACTACCGCTACCTGATCGCGGCCGAGTGACCGAGCGACCCGCCGGTCGATCGTCCCGAGCCGCGCCGTCGGGGGGTCGCCGGACCGCCCGTCCGACCCCCCCTCCGCCGCCGACCGACCCGGTCGCGCTCCTGGACACCGACCTCGGGCGCTCCGGTCTGCCCGGCGCCACGGTCCTGCGGCGCGCCGGTCCGCGTCTCGGGGTCGCGACGGTCCGCGACCTGCTCTTCCACCTGCCGCGGCGATACGAGGACCTGCGCGAGCTGCGCTCGCTCGGCGATCTGATCTGGGCGGAGGAGGGCAGCCCGGTCAGCGCCCGGGTCGTCGTCCGGAGCGTCCGGGTCGAGCCGACCTTCCGGCGCCGCGTCCAGCGCACGGTGGCGGTCCTCGAAGACGAGACCGGGACGATCGAGGCGACGTGGTTCGGTCGCCGCTACATCGAACGGCGGCTCGGACCGGGCCAGCCGATCGTCGTCTCGGGCCGGCTCAAGCGGTTCGGCCGCCGCCTCACCCTCGACAATCCGGACTTCTCGCCCGACGACGGCTCGGCGCTCCTGCATGCCGGCCGCATCGTCCCGATCTACCGCCTGACTGCCGGTCTGACCGCGAACCGGCTGCGGATCGCGGTGCGGGCTGCCCTCGATCGGGCCGGCCACGCCTACCCCGAATACCTGCCCGAGGCGATCCGGGCCGATGAGGGTCTCGTGCCGATCGAGTCGGCTCTTGAGTCCGCCCACTTCCCGGAGGCGTTCGAGGCCCGCGACGACGCCCTCCGGCGCCTCGCATTCGACGAGCTCCTGGCCCTCCAGGTCGGGATGGTCGGCCGGCGACGGGCCCGAGGCCGCTCGGCCGCGATCGCCGTGCCATCGACCGACACCGCCGACGCCGCGGCCAGGGAGGCGATCCGGGCCGCGGTCGGCCGGCGCGCTGGACGCGAGGTCACCCTGACCGTCGACCAGGCAGCGGCGATGGACGCGGTCCGGGCCGATCTGGCCCGGCCGATCCCGATGCTCCGGCTTCTCCAGGGGGACGTCGGGTCGGGCAAGACCGCGGTCGCGACGCACGCCCTGGCACTCGTCGCCGCGACCGGGCGTCAGGGCGCCCTCCTCGCGCCGACGGACCTCCTCGCCCGCCAGCACGCGGCGACGCTCGACGCCTCGCTCGCCGACCTGATGGTCCCGGTGACGCTCCTGACCGGGTCGCTGTCCGCGGAGGGTCGGCGGAACGCGACGGAGGCGATCAACACCGGCCAGGCGCGCGTGGTGGTCGGGACCCACGCGCTCCTCCAGGAGGCCGTGACGTTCGCCGACCTGGGGCTCGCCGTCGTCGACGAGCAGCATCGCTTCGGCGTCGAGCAGCGGGGCCTGCTCGAGGCCAAGGCCGGCGCCGGGCTGTCGCCCCACGTCCTGCTCATGACCGCGACGCCGATCCCCCGGACGCTCGGCCAGGTCCTGTATGCCGACCTCGATGTGACCGACCTCCGGACGCCGCCCGAGGGCCGCATCCCGATCCGGACCGCGATCCGCCGCCCGGACGACCTCGAGCGGCTGTGGAGCTTCGTCCGCGACGAGGCGGCGGCCGGCCATCGGACGTTCGTCGTCGTCCCGCTGATCCAGGCCGACCCGTCCACGGAGGACTCGGAGGACGCGGAGGGCATCGACCTGACCGAGGCCGCCGCGCTCGCGGCGGAGGTGGAGGTGGAGCGCCTCCGCGGTCTCCTGGCGCCCCTCCGCGTCGGCCTCGTCCATGGCCGTCTCAGGCCTGCCGAGCGGGACGCCGAGATGTCGCGGTTCCGAGATGGCGAGCTCGACGTCCTCGTCGGGACGACGGTCATCGAGGTCGGCGTCGACGTCCCCGAAGCGACCGTGATGATCGTCGAAGGCGCCGATCGCTTCGGGCTTGCTCAGCTCCACCAGCTCCGGGGCCGGGTCGGGCGCGGGACGAGTGAGTCGTTCTGCGTCCTCGTGTCCGACGTCGCGGAGGGGACCGTCGGCTGGGAGCGGCTGCGGGCGCTCGTGGAGCTGACCGACGGCTTCGACCTCGCGGAGAAGGACTTCGCACTGCGCGGCGAGGGCGACGTCCTGGGCCTGGCCCAGAGCGGCCTGCCCAGCCTCCGGGTCGCGTCGCTCCAGCGCCGCGAGCACCGCGAGCTGGCGGCGCAGGCGCGCGCCCACGCGGAGGCGCTGGTCGCGGACGACGGGACGCTTCGCCGAGGCGTCGACCCATTCGAGGCGGAGCTGCGGGGCGGCTGGCTGGCACGGGTGTGGGCCGGCGACCCGGCCAGCGGGGCCTGACGGTGGCCGACGCCGGCCGGGTCATCGCGGGGACGGCAAGAGGCACCCGGCTCGTGGCACCGGGTCCCGGGACGCGCCCGCTGGCCGACCGGGTGAAGGAGACGCTCTTCGCGATCCTCGAGCCCGACCTGCCCGGCGCGCGCTTCCTCGACCTGTTCGCGGGCAGCGGGGCGGGCGGGATCGAGGCCCTGTCGCGCGGCGCGCTGGCGGCGACATTCGTCGAGCGCGATGCCGGGGCCGCTCGGGCGATCGCCGAGAACCTCGACCGGGCCAGGCTCGCCGGACCGTCGGCCCGGGTCATCCGCCGCGACGTCGCAGCCTTCCTCGCCGGACCCGATCCGGCGGCCGAGGGCGGGCCGTTCGATGTCGTCCTGCTCGATCCGCCCTACGACGACGCTGTCGCGCTCGAGCGGACGCTCGAGGTCCTGGGGCGATCGGACGCCGGTGTCCTTGGGACCCGCGCCCGGGTCGTCGCGAAGCACTTCTGGCGAGACCGTCCGCCTGCCCGGGTCGGGCTGCTAGCATCGGAGCGCGAGCGCCGCTTCGGCGAGACGGCGCTGACGTTCTATCGCCGGGACGATGGTCCACCCGGAGGCGCGGAGGGCGGATGACGATCGCGGTCTATCCGGGCTCGTTCGACCCGATCACGAATGGCCACGTCGACGTGATCGTCCGCGCCGCCGGCGCATTCGACCGGCTCGTGGTCGGCGTCCTCGAGAACCCCCGCAAGGAGCCGCTCCTGCCGGTCGACCGACGGGTGGCGGTGATCGAGGACAGCCTCGCCGAGGCGGGCGTCGCGGACCGGACCTCGGTCGAGGCGTTCGACGGCCTGACGGTCGACTTCTGCCGGCGTGTCGGTGCGACCTTCATCGTCCGGGGCCTCCGGGCGATCTCGGACTTCGAGGTCGAGATGCAGCTCGCGCACAACAACCGCAAGCTCGCTCCGGCGGTCGACACCGTCTTCCTCATGACGGCGCTCGAGCACGGCTACATCAGCTCGAGCCTGGTGAAGGAGATCGCCCGCTTCGGCGGCGACGTCTCGGCGATGCTCCCGGGACCCGCCCATCGGGCGCTGCTGGGCGCTCTCGACGTGCGATAATCCCGCCCGGATCGCAGACCCCCCGCGGAGGCCTCCCGCCATCGACATCATCTTCCTGGTCGAGCGGCTCGAATCGCTGATCGCCAACGGCAAGAAGCTGCCGCTGACGAACAACGTCGTCGTGGACCAGAACGCCGCGCTCGGGCTGATCGATGAGCTGCGGGTCGCCGTCCCTGAGGAGGTCCGCCAGGCGAAGCGGATCAACCAGGAGAGCGAGCGGATCCTCGAGGGCGCCCACGAGGAGGCGGAGCGGATCGTCGGGCGAGCGCAGGAGCAGGCCGCGTTCCTCATCGGCGAGCGCGGGCTCACCGAGGCCGCCGAGGGTGAGAGTCGCCGGATCATCGAGGGCGCCCACAACGACGCCGATGAGATCCGGCGCGGTGCCGACGAGTACGCCGTGTCCGTCCTGGTCGGTCTCGAGGGTGATCTGGTGCGGACCCTTCAGAGCGTCAAGAAGGGCGTGGCGATGCTCGACGAACGCCGGGCCGCCCTGTCCGATGCCGGGGCCATCGAGCCCGACGCCGCCGACGCCGAGCCGTACGCCGAGGAGGACGAGCCCGAGACGGCCGTCCGGTGACCCGGGGCGACTTCGCGCTCCTCTACCCGGTCGCCGGGCTCCTCGGGGATGCTCCCGGATCGGTCCGCGACCTCGTCGTCGGTCCGGTCGACGTGGACGCCGGCGGAGACATCAGCCTGGCTCGACCCGTCAGCGGGCGACTCCACCTGGCCCGGACGAACCGCGGCCTGCTCGCCCACGCCGAGCTCGAGACGGCGATCGCCAGCCAGTGCAGCCGGTGCCTGCGCCCGATCGAGGTCCCGCTCGATCTCGTCATCGACGAGGAGATCCTGCCCTCGATCGAGATCCCCTCGGGGGCGTCGGTCGATCCGGCCGTGGAACCCGAGGCGATCCGGCTGACGGACCACCACGAGCTCGATCTCGAGCCGCTGGTTCGCGACGCGATCCAGCTCGCCGAACCGCTGGCCCCGCTGTGCCGTCCGGACTGCCCGGGTCTGTGCGAGGTCTGCGGGGCGGATCTGAACGACCCGGGGCACGTCCCGCACGAGGCGGAGATCGACCCCCGGCTCGAGGTCCTGCGCTCCTTCGCGGTCGACGCCGACGACGAAACCGACTAGACTCCGGCACCGGTCCCCGATGACGCGCCGTCCGCGTGTCGCCGCTGCGGACGTCACCATGGTCCCCGCGCCGGGCCGGCCGACGGCGGCGGCGGCGCCGACGGTCGCCGACGAGAAGGAGCCTCACACAGGATGGGTGTCCCGAAGCGGAAGGTGTCGCATGCGCGCCAGGGAGAGCGGCGCAGCCACCTCGCCATCAGCACGCCACGGCTGATCGAGTGCAGCCATTGCCATCAGCCCAAGCTGCCCCACCGTGTCTGCCCGAACTGCGGTTGGTACAAGGGCCGCCTCGCGGTCGCTCCCAAGGCGGCCCGCGACGAGTCCTCCGGATCCTGACCCGGAGCCGGTGCGCTCCTCCTCGAGCGACCGGGGACGACCATGACCACGACCTCGTCCCGCCCGGTCCGCTCGATCGGCGCGACCCAGGCCGTCGGAGCGGGCGACGGAGATGATGATCGGCCCGTCCGAGTCGCGGTCGACGCGATGGGCGGCGACCACGGCGCCGCGGAGGTCGTGCCCGGGGCCCTGATCCATGCCCTGGCCCACCCGGCCGATACGGTCCTGCTGGTCGGCCGTCCCGACGCGATCCGCGCGGCCGCCGGTGGTGACCTTCCGCCGAACGTCTCGATCGTCCCCGCCGCCGATGTGATCGGCATGGACGAGCACCCGGCGCTGGCCCTGCGCGAGAAGAAGGGCGCCTCGATCCTCGTGGCCACCGACCTCGTCCGCAAGGGCGATGCCGAGGCCGTCGTGACGGCCGGTCACACCGGCGCGGCGATGGCCGCCGCGGTCCTCCGGCTGGGGCGTCTGAAGGGTGTCGATCGACCCGCCCTGGCCGTCCAGATGGTCACGGACTCCGGGCCGTTCGTCTTCCTCGACATCGGGGCGAATCCCGACTCGACCGGCGAGAACCTCCACCAGTTCGCCCACATGGGGGCGATCTTCGCCGAGCGCGTGCTCGGGATCAGCGATCCTCGCGTCGCGCTCCTGTCGATCGGCGAGGAGAAGGGCAAGGGCGACGCCCGGATCGCTCGCGCGACCGCGATGCTCGATGCGTCGGGCCTGCGGTTCATCGGCAACGTCGAGGGCAAGGACCTCGTCCACCACGACGCCGACGTCGTCGTCACCGACGCCGTCACCGGCAACGTGACGATCAAGTTCTTCGAGGGCCTGTCGGGCTTCATCTTCGACCTGTTCCGCCAGGAGTTCCGGGGCAGCTGGCGGGGCCGGGTCGCGGGCCTCCTGATGCAGCCGTCGATCGCCCGGATCCGGTCGATCTTCGACTACGAGAAGGTCGGCGGCTCACCGCTCCTCGGGGTCCGCGGCACGGTCATCATCACCCACGGTCGGGCTCGCAGGCGGATGGTCGGCTACGCCGTCGAGGTCGGCGCGACCGCCGCCCGCCGACGCGTCCCGGAGCTCATCGCCGAGCGGCTGACCGATCCCGAGGTCGCGGCCCGGGTCGCCGGCGCCGCCAGCCCGGCCGCCCCCGACCCGATGGCCGCGGCGATCGCCGCCGACGAGGCCTTCGCCGAGACGAGCGCGCCATGAGCGGCCACGACCTGACCGTCGGCCGGCAGGTCGTCGTCGACATGGTCCGGCTGGCGGCGATGGAGGTCCCCGGAGTCCTGCGGGTCGGTCGGGGTGGCGCGCCGTGGCGCGACCTCGGCCGCGCCCCGATCGCCGTCGACCTGCGCGACCAGGCGGTCTCCGTCCGCCTGTTCGTCGTCGCCCGCCCGGGTCAGCCGCTCGGACCGCTCGCCGCCGAGATCCGGGCCCAGGTGGCCGCGACGGTCGAGCGGCTGCTCGGTCTGCGGCTGGCATCGGCGACGGTCATCGTCGATGGCGTCGGGAGCTGACCGCGTCCGGTCACGCCGGGCGGGCCGACGTCTCGCCCTCGTCTCGCTCTTCGAAGCGGAGTTCGGCCAGCGGACTGCGACAGCGATCCTCGAGCGCCACCTGGCCGAGACCGAGGGGGATCCGGGAGCGGCCGCGCTGGCCCGCGAGATCGTCGGCGCGGTGGTCGCGGAACGCGACCGGATCGACATCCTGATCGAGCGCCACGCCCCCCGCTACCCGGTCGTCTCGCTGGCCCGGATGGACCGTTCCCTGCTGCGTGGCGGCATCGGCGAGGTGCTACACTCCGCGACGACCCCGACCCGGGTGGCCATCGCCGAGTGGGTCGAACTGGCTCGCATCTACAGTGGGGAGCCGACGCGCCGACTGATGAATGGCGTCCTGGGTCGCATCGCCGAGGAGGCGGGTCGGACCCAGCCATCCACCGGGACGCACCCCGTCGACCCCGTCTCGACCGAGCGGCCGTAGGCCGGATCCTGACCGGAGGAGGGAGAGCCCGTTGTCCACCACGTACGACCGCCTCAAGAAGATCGTCGTCGAGCAGCTCGGCGTCGACGAGAACGAGGTGACACCCGAAGCGTCGTTCGTCGATGACCTCAACGCGGACTCGCTCGACCTCGTCGAGCTGATCATGAGCCTGGAAGAGGAGTTCGGGACCGAGATCTCGGACGAGGACGCCGAGAAGATCCGGACCGTCCAGGACGCGGTCGACTACATCGACGAGCACCAGACGTCGTAGGCCGGCGGCCGACCGGGCGATGGGCCCGGCCGCAGCCGTCGCCGCCTCCCTCGACCTTCCGGTCCGCGACCTCGACCTGCTCGAGCAGGCGCTCGTCCACTCGAGCTGGCAGCACGAGCACCCCGACGAGGCCCGCGGCCACAACGAGCGCCTCGAATTCCTCGGTGATGCGGTCGTGAATCTCGCCGTCTCGGAAGCCCTGTTCGTCCGTCATCCGACCGACGATGAGGGGACCCTGTCGGCCCGCCGGGCGACGATCGTCTCGACCACCGGCCTGGCCCGCCTGGCTGCCCGGATCGAGCTTGGCGAGCATCTCCGACTCGGCGAGGGCGAGGCCCAGCGCGGGGGTCGGCTCAGGCCGTCGCTGCTCGCGTCGGGCTTCGAGGCTCTCGTCGGGGCGCTGTACCTCGACCTCGGCTACCAGACGACCCGCGACTGGCTGATCACCGTCGCCAGCGACGCGCTCGACGCCGCGGGTGGAGCTCCGATGACCCTGAAAAGCCCGAAGAGCCGCCTCCAGGAGCTGACCCAGCGCCGGACCGGAGGCCGCCCGGAATACCGGATCATCGAGGCGGTCGGGCCCGACCACGAGAAGCGCTTCCGGGTCGAGGTCGCGGTCGAGGGCGTCGTGGTGGGCGTCGGCGATGGACCGTCGCGACGGATCGCGGAGACCGCGGCAGCGGCCCAGGCCCTCGAGGCGATGCGGTCGAAGCGTGAGCTCCGCCAGGGGGGCGCCCGGTGAGTGCGGCCGCGCGCCTGCTCACGCTGCGCCTTCAAGGCTTCAAGTCGTTCGCCGAACGGACCGCGGTCGAGTTCGGACCGGGCATCAGCGCGGTCGTCGGGCCCAATGGCTCGGGCAAGAGCAATCTCGCCGACGCCCTGCGGTGGGCGCTCGGCGAGCAGGGTCGGGCCCTCCGGACCCGGAAGAGCGAGGACGTGATCTTCGCCGGCTCGGAGAAGCGGGCCGCGCTCGGGATGGCAGACGTGACCCTGGTGCTCGACAACGCCGATGCGTTGCTGCCGCTCGACTACGGCCAGGTCGAGCTCGGTCGACGGCTCTACCGCTCGGGCGAGAACGAGTACCTCCTGAACCGCCAACGGATCCGGCTGCGCGACCTCGTCGACCTGCTCGACTCGGCCCACCTGGCCGACAACGCGTTCCTGTTCATCGGTCAGGGCATGGTCGACCAGGCTCTCGCGCTCCGGCCCGAGGAGCGTCGCCCGCTGTTCGAGGAGGTCGCCGGCGTCCGGCGCCACGAGCGGCGTCGACGCAAGGCGGAGGAGCAGCTGGCGGAGTCGGAGTCGAACCTCGCCCGGGTCGAGGACATCATCGCCGAGCTGCGACCACAGGTCCGGCGGCTGGCGATCCAGGCCGAGCAGCAGGCGACACGGATCTCGGCCGGCGACGAGCTGGCCGCGGCGGTGATCCTCGCGGCGCACGCTCGATGGCACGAGGCCGCCGCACGGGCGACGACCGCCGGGGCGGCCCGTGATCGGGCCCGGACCGAGGCGGACGGCGCGATGACGGCCCTCGGCGCCGCGGAGGAGGCCGCCGCGGGAGTCGCCGAGGCCCTGGGCGCACGCGCACGCATCGCAGCCGAGCGACGCGAGGCCCACGACGCGACCCGATCGGCTCTCACCGAGCTCCAGCTTCATGAGGCTCGGCTGCTGTCCGAGATCGACGCTCTCGGGCGCGAGCGAGAGCGCCTGCGACTCGAGCGCGAGACGACCGAGGCGGATCTCATCGCCCAGCGACGCATCGCGGTGCTGCCGGTCCCGTCGCGCGACGCCGACGCCGAGGCAGCCCTGACCGAGGCCGAGCGTGCCCTGGCCGATGCCCTCGCCGAGCTCGCCGGTCTGCGGGCCGTCCGCCAGGTGAAAGGCGAGCAACAGGCGGCGATCCGCCGCGCGGCAGCGGCCCGCGTCGCGGAGGCGGAGACCGCCCGTCGACGGCTCGCCGAGGCCGAGCGGCGAGCGACCGAGGAGCGCGCGGCGCTGATCGCTGCGACGGCCCGCCGGACCGAGAGCGCGACCGCGCTCGATGCCGCGCGATCACGCCTTGCGGAGGCTGCGGAACGCGAAGCTGGTGCGATCGTCGACCGGGAGAGCGCCCAGGGGATCGCGGAGGACGCTGCGGCCGCGCGGGCCTCGAGCGCCGAGCGCCTCGCATCAGCCGCGGCCGGACTCGCCGTCCTGCGGGGCCGGGCCGACGCGGTCGCGGCCCGTCTTGCGGAGGACGACGCCCGCGGCATCGCCCGCGCCGCACGTCGTCGGGGCGGCCGTCGGATCGACGAGGACCTCGCCGTCGACCCGACCCTTCGCGCCGCCGTCGAGAGCGCCCTGGGCGAGGCCGGCCGTGGTTACCTCGTGGAACGCGATGTCGTCGCCGACCTCGCGACCGAGCGTGGGATGCTCGTCCTGATCGACGGGATCGCCGGGCCCGGTCCGTCCGAACGCGAGCGTCGGATCGTCGACGCAGCCGTCGCCGCGGGCGGCGGACTCCTCGCCGACGCGATCCGCCGTGACCCGACCGACGCGGCCCGGCCGCTGCTCGCGCGCGTCGTGTGGCTCCCGGACATCGCCGCGGCGACGACGATCGCGCCGGACCTGCCGCCGGGCTGGATCGCGGTGACCCGCGATGGCGCCGCGATCGTGACGCCCCTGACCGTCGCCCTCGGTCGCCCGGACGGGACCCTCGAGCGGCGGGCAGAGGGGGAGCGGATCGCCGGCGAGATCGACCGGGCGACCGAGGTCGTCGCCGCGCTGACCGCGGAGGCGCGGGCCGCAGACGCTCACGCGGCGGAGTCCCGCCGGGCGACGAGCCACGCCCAGGACCTCGAGGCGGCCGCCGTCGCAGCCCGCCGGAGCGCCGAGGACGAGGAGCGGACAGCGGGTCGGATCGCCGAGGCCGCCGGGCGCGAAGCGGCCTGGCACGAAGCCGCGACCGAGCGTCTCGTCGCCGAGGAGACGCGCGCCCGGCTCGCTGTCGAGGCGCTAGCCGAGGCCGACCTCGCGGCATCCGGTGGCGGCGCCGAAGGATCGGACCCCGCCGAGGTGGCGGACGCCCTCGCGACATGGGAATCGCGCGCCGACGAGCTCCGTGTCCGGCGTGACCGGCTCGCCGCCCAGGTCGCCGAGATCGACAGCACCCGGCGGGAGACCGAGACGCGTCACACCCGGGCCGAAGGCGCGATCGCCCTCGACGAAGAGCGGATCGCACGGACCGAGCGGGAGGAGCGGGCCCTGGCGGAGGCCGCCCGCCGGCTCGAGGAGGACCGCCGCACTTCGGGCATGGCGCTGGCGACGGCCCGGGAGGCGGAGATGCAGGCGCGCTCCGCATCGGCCGAGCTCCTGGCCGCCGACGCCGCCGACCGCGAGCGCCTGGCGACGGCCGAACGCGAGGCCGCGGGAGCACGGGAGCGTCTCCGGGCCGCCGACGAGCGCGCCCGTCAGGCCGACGTCGCCGACCTCGAGGCGCGCCTGTCGCTCGACGCGATCCGCGAGGGCCTGCTCGTCGAGCTCGCCGGGCTCGCCGATGCCGGCCTGCGCGCGCTGGCCATCGAGGCTGGCGTCGACCCGCGGACCGTGACCGGCAGCGACGAGGCCCGTCAGCCCGACGACGCCCCGTCCGGTGACGACGCCGCGCCGGGCGATCCGTCATCCGCGGCCGAGCGGGAGTCGGAAGGCGCCTCCGACGCCGCAGCGCTCGAAGGCCTCCTGGATCGCCTCGTGCCGCGCTGGCTCGCCGCGGGTCCCGGGGAGCCGTCGCCGACGCCTGGTCGGCTTGCGGCCCTCCGGCGGCGGTATCACGAATCGGGCGCGGCCAACCCGTATGCCGTCGAGGAGCACGCCGAGCTCAGGACCCGCCTCGAGTCGCTCGAGACCCAGGACGCCGACCTGCGCGACGCGATCGCTCGGACGCGGACGATGATCGGCGAGCTCGATACCCTCATCGCGACCCAGTTCCGGGCGACCTTCGAGGCCCTCGAGGCGGCGTTCGACCGGCGGTTCCAGCAGCTCTTCGGCGGCGGGTTCGCCCGGCTCTCCTTGACCGACCCGACGGATCTCGCGTCGACGGGCGTCGAGATCGTCGCTCGTCCGCCGGGCAAGAAGGCCCAGAACCTGGCGATGCTCTCGGGGGGCGAGCGGGCCCTGACCGCGGTCGCCCTGCTGTTCTCGATGCTCGAGGTCCGGCCCGTCCCGTTCTGCGTCCTCGATGAGGTCGACGCGGCGCTCGACGAGGCGAACGTGGGCCGCTTCACCGAGGCCCTCCGGGGCCTCGCCGAGGAGACCCAGTTCGTCGTCATCACCCACAACCGGGGGACGATCGAGCAGGCCGATGCCCTGTATGGGGTCACCGTCGGGGATGACTCGGTGAGCCGGGTCATCAGCCTGCGCCTCGAGGAGGCCCAGGCGATCGCGGACCGCGCTCGACGCGCGGACGCGGTCCCGGTCGGCTAGGTCCACGGGATGCTGCGCTGGCTACGCGGACCGCGTGACGAGGAGCCCGCCGAGGCCGCCGGACCCGACGAGGCCGCCGGACCCGCCGAGGCCGCCGGACCCGCCGACCAGCCGATCAGCGACGAGGAGCTCGAGGCGGAGGCGCTCGCCGCGGCCGCGATCGCCCAGCCGGGGCCCGGGGCGACCGCCGCGTTGCCGCCGGAGACGGTCGACCTGACGACCGAGACCCGGTCGCCCGCCTCGGAGGAGCCCGAGGAGGCGGGCGACCTCGATGCCGGTCTCGAGAAGAGTCGGAGCGGCTTCATGTCCCGCCTCCGCGGGTTCCTCGGCGGTGGCGGGCCTACCGGGCCGGACTGGGACGAGGTCGAGGAGACGCTGATCGCCGGCGACGTGGGTGCTGCGCTGGCGATGCGAGTCGTCGAGCGAGCCCGCTCGCGACGCGATCCGGGCGGGCCCACGGCGGCCGTCCAGGCAGAGCTCGCGGCGCTCCTCGTGCCGCGCGAGCCCGACGGTTGGGCGCCCCGACCGGCGTACGACGGCGGTCCGGCGGTGATCCTCGTCGTCGGGGTCAACGGGACGGGCAAGACGACGACGATCGGCAAGCTGGCGGCGCGCTATCACGCCGACGGTCGGCGCGTCGTCCTCGCCGCCGCCGACACCTTCCGGGCCGCCGCGATCGAGCAGCTGACCGAGTGGGCCCGGCGGTCGGACGCTGAGGTCGTCGCTCACGCGCCCGGGGCCGACCCGGGGGCCGTCGTGTATGACGCGCTCGATGCAGCCGTGGCACGCCGCGCGGACGTCGTGATCGCCGACACCGCAGGGCGTCTCCACACCAAGTCGAATCTGATGGACGAGCTCTCGAAGATCCGCCGCGTCGTCGACAAGCGGTTGCCGGGCGCGGCGCCCGAGACCCTCTTCGTCCTCGATGCGACGACCGGCCAGAACGGCCTCTCGCAGGCCGCGGCGTTCCACGAGGCGGTCGGCCTGACCGGCATCGTCCTGACGAAGCTCGACTCGACGGCCAAGGGCGGCATCGTCTTCGCGATCGAGGACAGCCTGAGGGTGCCCGTCCGGTATGTCGGGGTGGGGGAGCGGGCCGGCGATCTCCTGCCGTTCGAGCCCGAGGCATTCGTGGCGGCTCTGTTCGCCTGACCCGAGTGGTGCCGGGACGCGCCACCGGTCGGGGCGGGACCATCGAGCCGGCGGCGGTCCTGTCGGTGATGGGCTAGAGTCGCGCCGTGTTCGACACGCTGTCCGATCGTCTTCGACTGACCCTCGCCTCGCTCACCGGTCGCGGCCGCATCTCCGAGGCCGATGTCGACGCCGCGATGCGCGAGGTCCGCCTCGCGCTCCTCGAGGCGGACGTCAACTTCAAGGTCGTCAAGGACTTCGTCGCCCGGGTGAAGGAGCGGGCTGTCGGCGCCGAGGTCCTCGAGAGCCTGACCGCTGGCCAGCAGGTCGTGAAGATCGTCGACGAGGAGCTCACCGCGCTCCTGTCGGTCGGGGATCGGACCTTCCATCTCTCCGGCAACCCGGCGGTCGTCCTTCTGGCAGGCCTCCAGGGTTCCGGCAAGACGACGACCTCGGCGAAGCTCGCGCGCCATATCGTCAAGCTCGGCCGGCGCCCGCTCCTCGTCGCCGCCGATCCCTATCGGCCCGCCGCAGCCGACCAGCTCGAGACCCTGGGGCGCCAGCTCGACCTGCCGGTCCACCGCGCACCCCAGGGGACGCCGGTCGTCGAGATCGTCCGCGGCGGCGTCGAGGCCGCCAAGCGGCAGGTCCGCGACGTCGTCATCGTCGACACCGCCGGTCGGCTGACGGTCGACGAGGCCTTGATGACCGAGATCGCCGATGTCGCGGCGGCCGTGAAGCCGGTCGAGAGCCTCCTCGTCGTCGATGCGATGACCGGCCAGCAGGCGGTCGAGGTCGCCGAGGCGTTCGCCCGCGCGGTCCCGCTGACAGGCCTCGTCCTGACGAAGATCGACGGCGACGCCCGTGGTGGCGCGGCGCTCTCGATCGGCGCCGTGACCGGGCTGCCGGTGAAGTTCATGGGGACCGGCGAGAAGACCGACGCCCTCGAGGTCTTCCATCCCGATCGCCTGGCCGGGCGGATCCTCGGGATGGGCGACATCCTGACCCTCGCCGAGCGGGCCCAGGACGTCGTCGACGCCAAGCAGGCGGCGCAGATGGAGGAGAAGCTCCGCAAGGCGAGCTTCACCCTCGAGGACATGCTCGACCAGCTCCAGCAGGTCCAGAAGATGGGCCCGATGGGCCAGATCATGTCGATGCTGCCGGGCATGGGCGGGCTCGCCAAGGAGGCCCAGGCGGCCGTCGATCGCGGCGAGCTCAAGCGTGTCGAGGCGATCATCCGCTCGATGACGCCGACCGAGCGACGCGATCCATCGGTCCTCAACGGCTCTCGGCGACGGCGGATCGCCGCCGGCTCCGGCACCACACTCACCGACGTGAACCGTCTGATGAAGCAATTCTCCGAGATGCAGAAGCTCATGAAGCAGCTCGCCGGCCCAGGCGGCCGACGCGCGGCGATGGGCGGCCTGACGGGCCGCCGGTAGGGGGATCACCCGATGACCGAGCAGCCGCTCCAGTCGCAGACACCGGCCGGGCCGACCGAGGTGCCGCCGACGATCGAAGAGGCGCGTGCCGAGGCCGCGCCGACATCTCCCGTCCTGCCGGCAGATGCGTCCGGCGGGGCGACTCCGCCACGCCATCGCCGGCTTCGATGGGCCGTCGCCCTCGCCGTCGTCGCCCTCGCGGTCGGGACATCGGTCGCCGCCGCGGCGCTGCTCACCGGAGCATCTGCGCCATCGACCGTCGCGAAGTGGGCCCCGCCCGACGCCGTCGCGTTCGGCGAAGTCCGGGCCGACCTGCCGGGTGACCAGCGCCAGGCCCTCGGCTCGTTCCTGTCGGCGTTCCCGGGCTTCGCCGACCAGTCGATCCTCGACCGCAAGCTCGACGAGGTCTATCAACGGCTCATCGCCGCCGCCACGGAGGGCCGCCAGTCCTGGTCGGCCGACATCGCGCCGTGGTTCGGCGGCCAGGTCGGCGTCGCCGTCGGCCTCCCGCCGACGGGCTCCGGTGGCATCGGCTCGGGCACGGGCGAGTTGCGTGATGGTCGGATGCTCGCGATCGCGACGACGACCGACGCCGCCAAGGCGATCGCCTGGGTCCGCACGACCGCCGACCAGAAGGGCCTGACCGTCACGACGTCGCAGCACGCTGGCAGCGATGTCCTGCTGATGGGCCCGACCGATCACCGCAAGGCCGCTGCCGCCACCGGGGACGTCCTCCTCGTCGGCGATCAGGCGTCGGTCGAGGCGGCCCTCGACCGCGCCGGTCAGGGCGGCCTCGCGACCGTCGCGACGTACCGCGACGCGACCGCGGCCCTTCCGGCGGACCGGCTCATGACCGCGTACGTCGATCCCGCCGCGGTCGTCGCGGCGATGGGGTCGATGCCCGGCGCGTCCACCTCCGCCGGCCTTGACGCCATCGCAGGCATGACGCCGGCGTGGGCCGCCAGCTCGCTCCGGGTCGAGAGCGACGCCCTCGTCGGCGACGGCGTCGCACCGCGGACCGCGGCGAGCCCCGACACCGCGAACGCCGCGAGCCAGCTTCCGAGCCGTCTGCCGGCGACGACCGTCGCCCTGTTCGACGCCCACGATGCCGGGGCGGTGCTGATCGCCCGCGCCGGCTCGGCCGGTGCCGCCGAGAAGGACCAGCTCGAGAAGGCCCTCGCCCCCGTCGGTGGTCTCAAGGGACTGCTCGGCTGGGTCGGCGAAGCGGGCATCGTCGTCCTCGGCGGCGATGAGGCGCAGCCGGGCCTCGTGGCGATCCCGACCGATGCCGCTGCCGCCCAGGGGTTCGCCACGACAGTGAAGAACCTCGCCTCGGTCGCGGGTCTCTCGCCGACGAAGACCGACCATGGCGGGACGACGATCGTGACGATCGACCTCTCGAAGCTCACCGCGCGAGACGGGATCCCGGCCCCGAGCGGCGGATACTCGTCCGTCAGCTACGCCGTCACCCAGGACCTCGTGGTCGTCGGGTTCGATCCGGCGTTCGTGGCGTCCGTGCTCGATACCAAGGCCGGCGCGTCCCTCGCCGATCAGGCGCGCTTCAAGGACCTGGTCGATCGCGCAGGCGCGAAGCATCGGGCCGTGGCGTGGATCGACCTGGTGGCCGCGACCAAGCTCGCGACCGCCCGGATGGACGCGGCCGAGCGGGCCCGATTCGACAAGGACGTCGCGCCCTATCTGACACCCTTCGACGTCGCGGTCGGGGTGGTGACGCGCGACGGCGACCTCGACCGGACCCACGGACTGGTCGTCCTTCGCGAGGGGCGGTAGACTCCCACGGTCCCGTCCCTAGGAGGAACCTTCCCACCCATGGCAGTCCGCATCCGCCTGACGCGCGTCGGCGCCACGAAGCAGCCGACATATCGTGTGGTCGTCGCCGATGCCCGCGGCGCCCGCGACGGTCGGGCGATCGAGACCATCGGTCACTACAACCCCGGACCGATCCGGTCGAGTTCGTCATCGACACCGACAAGGCGAAGGCCTGGCTCGCCAAGGGTGCCCAGCCCTCCGACACCGTCGCCCGCCTTCTCATCCAGGCCGGCGTGACGAGCGGCAAGTAGCGATGGCCGCCAAGGACCTCGTCGAGTTCGTCGCCAAGTCGCTCGTCGACGATCCGGATGCCGTGACCGTCGAGGTGATCGAGGAGCCGGGCGGGACCGTCCTCGAGCTCCACGTCGCCGACGACGACATGGGCAAGGTCATCGGTCGGAACGGCAGCGTCGCCAAGGCGCTCCGGACCCTTCTCAAGGTCGTCGCCGCGCGCGACGGCGAGCAGGTCTCGCTGGAGATCGTCTGAGCGACAGCCGGCTCGTCGTCGCCCTCGTCCGGGGCGTCCACGGGCTCCACGGACGCGTCCGCGTCGAGGTCCTGACGGATCATCCCGACGAGCGCTTCGAGGTCGGCCGGATCCTTCATCGCGAGGGCAGCCCAGCGCCACTGACGATCGTCGAGTCGGCCGAGGTCGCCGATGGGCCCGGCTGGTGGCTCGAGTTCGCGGAGGTCGGCGATCGCGACGCCGCGGCGCTGCTCCGCAACGTCTACCTCGAGGGCGATGTCCCGCCCGACGAGCTCGAGCCCGGCGCGTTCTACTGGCACGAGGTCGTCGGCGTTCCGGTCACGACGGCGGACGGGACCGCCCTCGGAGAGGTCGTTGACCTCTATCGCGCCGGCGGAGCCGAGGTCCTCGTCGTCCGCGGATCGAGCGGCGAGCTCGACATCCCGAACGTGTCCGCGTTCGTCCTTGAGTTCGCGCCGCGCGACGGCCGGATCATCGTCGACGCCGCCGCCCTGGATCTCGAGGGCACACCGGCTCCGCGCAAGCCGCGTGGCCGACGGACCCGGCGGGCGCTCGCGGCGGGTCCGGACGCGCCGGCATGAGCCTCGAGGTCGACGTCCTGACGCTCTTTCCGGCCATCATCGAGGGGCCATTGCGGGAGAGCATCCCGGGTCGGATCCTGGCCGACGGTCTGGCGACGGTCCGGGTCCACGATCTCCGTCGATGGGGCCTCGGCCGTCACCGCTCGGTCGACGACGCGCCGTACGGCGGCGGCCCCGGGATGGTCATGCGGGTCGAGCCGATCGCCGCGGCCCTGGAGGTGCTCGGCCGGCCGGGATCGCTGGTCGTCCTCCTCGATGCCGCCGGCGAGGCCTTCGACCAGGCTCGGGCGCATGAGCTCGCGGAGCGGGACCACATCGTCCTCGTCTGTGGTCGCTACGAGGGCGTCGACGAGCGGGTCCGGGGCCTGGTCGACCTGGAGCTCTCGATCGGCGACTACGTCCTGACCGGCGGGGAGCTCCCGGCGCTCGTCGTCGTCGACGCCGTCCTGCGTCTCCTGCCCGGTGCGATCGATGCCGCCTCGACCGAGGAAGAGAGCTTCGCGGCGGGCCTGCTCGAGTATCCGCAATACACCCGCCCGCCCGAGTTCCAGGGCGCCGGCGTGCCGGACGTGCTCGTCTCCGGCGACCACGGGCAGGTCCGCCGATGGCGTCTCCGGGAGTCGCTCCGGCGGACCGCGGAGCGGCGGCCCGACCTCCTCGAAGGCCGGCCGCTGACACCCGAGGAGCGGCGGCTGCTCGACGAGGTCCGCGACCCGACGGCGCCGAGCCTCGAGGCTGACGGCTGCCGACGGCCGGCCGGCCCACCCGACGGCCGGCCGGCCCACCGGCGGCCGGCCGACCCCGGCGGCGCCCGGACCCCGTGCTATACTCCGCCGCTGGCCGTCCCCGGCGGCCCCCCGACCGATCCGCCCACGCAGCCGCGCGCTGCCAACATGATCAGGGATCGCCACCGTGAACGTCCTCGACGAGATCGTCGCCGACCAGCTCCGAACCGACCTGCCTGAGCTCGCGACCGGTGACACCGTGAAGGTGTCTGCCAAGGTCGTCGAGGGCAACCGCGAGCGGATCCAGGTGTTCGAGGGGACCGTCATGCGCCTCCGCGGCGGCGGCATCACCCGCTCGATCACGGTCCGCCGGATCGCCAGCGGCGTGGGTGTCGAGCGGACCTTCAAGATCCACAGCCCGCGGATCGAGAAGATCGAGGTCGTCCGCCACGGCCAGGTCCGTCGGGCCCAGCTGTACTTCCTGCGCGACCGGGTCGGCAAGGCCGCGACCCTTCGCGAGCGACGGACCCGCAGCTGACCCCAAGCGCCGTGCCCGGCAGCGGCCCGGCGGCGGCGCTACCCTAGAGGCCGATGGCGGCCATCGTCCCGACGCTCCGCTTCGAGCGCGCCCTGTGGCGTGATGGAGCCGCGACCGTCGTCGGAGTCGACGAGGTCGGCGTCGCACCCACCTGTGGCGCCGTCGTCGCCGCGGCCGTCGTCATGCGGCCCGGATGCCACCGGATCCCGGGCGTCCGGGACTCCAAGACCCTCTCCCCGGCCCAGCGCGAGCGACTTGCCCCGATCATCCGCCGCCGGGCGGTGGCCGTCGGCGTCGGCGCCGCGTCGGTCACCGAGATCGACCGCCTGAACATCTATCACGCGACCCATCTGGCGATGCGCCGGGCGATCGCGCGGATCGGCCAGAGAGACCATGTCCTCGTCGACGGCAACCGGATCGCCGGGTTCGAGGCCCAGGTCGGACCGTACACCGCGATCGTCGACGGCGACGCACGGTGCTACACGATCGCCTGCGCCTCGGTCGTCGCGAAGGTGGTCCGCGACCGGATGATGGCCCGCCTGGCGGCCCGCTACCCGGGCTACGGCTGGGAGCACAACCAGGGTTACGCGACCCGAGACCATCGCGCTGCGATCCGCCGGCTCGGGCTCACGCCGTTCCACCGCCGCAGCTTCCTCGCCCTCCAGCGGACCCTCGCCGGCGACCAGGAGTCACTCGACCTGTTCGGCGATGCCGAGACGCCGGGTCGACTCGATGACATCGAGTCGATCGCCGACGCGTTCATCGAGGATGCCGCTCTCGGTGCGACCGACGAGCTCGAGCTGGCCGCTGCGGGCTGACTTCTCGGCTCGGCGCGCTTCTCGCGACAGCCCGCCGGCCTGCAACCGCCGGTGAGCGCGAGATGATCGCGGGTCGATCGGCGGTGCACGCTCGGACGCCATGCTCGGCTGATGCGGACAGACGCCCAGACGCGTGGCGACGCGGCGGAGGCGCTCGTGGCGGCGCGCCTGACGGCCCACGGCTGGACGATCCTCGGCCGGCGGGTCCGCGTCGGGCGTCTCGAGCTCGACATCGTCGCGACGGACCCCGGGCCTCCGGGACGTCTTGTCGCCGTCGAGGTCCGATGGCGTGCCGCGCGCTCTCACGGCCTGGCCGAGGAGACGATCGACGGCCGCAAGCGCGGCCGCCTGCGCCGAGCCATCGTCGAGCTGGCCGTCCGCCGCTCGCTGCCCGACGGTTCGCCGATCCCTTGCTCGCCGGTCGCGGTCGATCTCATCGTCGTCGAACCAGGCATCAGCGCGGCAGACCCGCCACGGATCCGCCACCATCGGGACGTCCTCGCCTGACCGTCCGATCCAGTGGCGATTCGTGGCGGCGACGAGGCCGGTCGCGGGGGACCCGCCGGGACCCTGTGCTACACTCCGCCGGCCGTACGGGGGTGCGGCCTGATTTCGCCCGTTCGACCGTCGGACGGAGCTCACACGCGGATCGCTCCCGATCGGGGCGGTGCCGCCGACCGTGGCCCCAGGCCCGGTCGCGGTCCCCGACGACGGCCTCCGCGGCGGAACGAACCGAACGGAGGTCCACGCGTGCCCAGCGTCTCGATGCGGCAGCTCCTCGAGGCCGGTGTCCACTTCGGCCACCAGACCCGGCGATGGAACCCGAAGATGCGCCCGTACATCTTCGCCGAGCGCAACGGGATCCACATCATCGACCTGGCCCAGACGGTCCAGCGCCTCGACATCGCCCTTGACTTCGTCCGCGAGACGGTCGCCCGCGGTGACTCCGTGCTCTTCGTCGGGACGAAGAAGCAGGCCCAGGAGCCGATCATCGAGGAGGCGACACGGGCCGGCCAGCCGTACGTCACGAAGCGCTGGCTGGGCGGGATGCTGACGAACTTCGTCACGATCAAGAAGCGCGTCGGGCTGCTCGACCAGCTCGAGGCTCGTCGAGACTCGGGCGAGTTCGAGCGCCTCCCGAAGAAGGAGGCCGCACGGCTGACCGAAGAGCTGAACAAGCTCGAGGCGACGCTCGGCGGGATCCGGAAGATGAAGCGCCTGCCTGGCGCCGTCTTCATCGTCGACCCGCATCGTGAGCGGATCGCCGCGACGGAGGCGAACAAGCTCGAGATCCCGGTGGTCGGGACCGGCGACACGAACGTCGACCCGGATGAGCTCGACTTCATCATCCCGGCGAACGACGACGCGATCCGGGCCATCCGCCTGCTGTGCTCGCTCGTCGCCGACGCGGCGATCGAGGGTGCCCGCGAGCGCGGTGCGCGTGCCGCGGTCGAGCCCGAATACGACATCGAGCCCGTCGCGGTCGTCGGGACCGCCGACGAGTCGGCCGCCTCCGACGAGCTCGTCGCCGCGCTCGCGGGCGGCGCCGCGATGACCTTCGAGCCGGACCTGGAGGAGGAGGATCTCCTGCCGGGCGCTCGGCCTGCCCCACCAGCCCGACCCCATCACCCGGTCGATGGCGGCGAGGCCGCCGAGACCCCGGCGGAGGCCTGACAGTCCGACCAGCGCACCGCTGCACGGGCGGCGAATCCAGACTCTCGCGACCATCCGCGGGCACGGCGGCCCGCCTTCGGAGGAACCATGGCGACGATCACGGCGGATGCCGTCAAGGAGCTGCGCGACCGGACCGGCGCAGGCTTCATGGACTGCAAGCGGGCCCTCGAAGAGACGAGCGGCGACCTCGACAAGGCCGTCGAGCTGCTGCGCGAACGCGGCGTCTCCCAGGCGGCCAGGAAGTCCGATCGCGAGGCACGCGAGGGCCTGGTCGGCTCGTACATCCACACCGGCGGCCGGTTCGGCGCGCTGATCGAGGTCAACTGCGAGACCGACTTCGTCGCCCGCAACGAGCAGTTCCAGCAGCTCGTCAAGGACCTGGCGATGCAGGTCGTCGCCCTTCGCCCGACCTGGCCGACCATCGAGTCGATCCCAGCCGACGTGGTGGACGCGAAGAAGGCCGAGATCCTGGCCGACGACGCGGTCGTCGCCAAGCCCGAGGAGATCCGTGGCCGGATCGTCGACGGGCAGCTGAAGAAGTGGTACGAGCAGGTCGTCCTGTACGAGCAGCCGTTCCGCGACCAGGACATCACCGTCGGCCAGCTCGTGACGAACGCGGTCGCGACGATCGGCGAGAACATCCGGGTCCGCCGGTTCGTCCGCTTCGAGGTCGGGGAGGAGCTGTGAGCGAGGCCGCGCCGATGACGGTCGGCGCCCTCGGCGACCAGGGACTCCGCTATCGGCGGATCCTGCTCAAGCTGTCCGGCGAAGCCCTGATGGGCGATCGCCAGTACGGCGTCGACCCCGAGTTCTGCCGCTTCATCGCCGAGCAGGTCGCCACCGTCCACCAGCTGGGTGTCCAGGTCGGCGTCGTCGTCGGCGGCGGCAACATCTTCCGCGGCCTGGCCGCGGCGGCCCGCGGGATGGACCGGGCCACTGGCGACTACATCGGCATGCTGGCGACCGTGATGAACGGCCTGGCTCTCCAGGATGCGCTTGAGCGTCTCGGCATCCCGACCCGGGTGATGAGCGCGATCGCGATGAACGAGATCGCCGAGCCGTATATCCGCCGGCGGGCCGTCCGCCACCTCGAGAAGGGCCGCGTCGCGATGTTCGTCGCCGGCACCGGCAACCCGTACTTCACGACCGACACGGCCGCGGCCCTGCGGGCCGTCGAGATCGGTGCCGAGGTCCTCCTGAAGGCGACGAAGGTCGATGGCGTCTACGACGCCGACCCGATGACGACGCCGGGGGCGCAACGGTACGCTGAGCTCGAGTACGGGGACCTCCTTCGCGATCAGCTCAAGGTGCTCGACGCGGCGGCCGTCTCCCTGTGCATGGAGAACGACCTCCCGATCGTCGTGTTCGACCTGAACAAGCCGGAGAACGTCGCTCGCGTCGCTCTCGGTGAGCCGATCGGCACGCGGATCTCCACGAAGGGAGCCCGACGGGCATGAGCAGCGAGACCCTCGCCGATGCGGAACGACGGATGGCTCGGGCGATCGACGCGATGGAGCGCGATCTCAATGTCGTCCGCACGGGCCGCGCTTCCACGAGCCTCGTCGAGCGGCTCCTGGTCGACTACTACGGCACCCAGACGCCCCTCAACCAGCTGGCCGGCATCAGCGTCCCGGAGCCGCATCAGATCGTCATCCAGCCGTGGGACCGGGGCGTCCTCGGGGCCATCGAGAAGGCGATCATCAAGAGCGACATCGGGCTGGTCCCGAACGTCGACGGGACGGTCGTCCGGCTGAACATCCCGCCCCTCACCGAAGAGCGTCGCAAGGAGCTCGTCCGGGTCGTCCACAAGCGGATGGAGGAGGCCCGGGTCGAGATCCGGAACCAGCGCCGCGATGCTGCCGAGGCGGTGAAGCGCCAGGAGCGGGACGGCGAGATGGGCACCGACGAGGCGCACCGCGAGCTCGACGCACTCCAGCGCCTGACCGACAAGTACGTCGCTGACGTCGATCGGATCGGCCAGCACAAGGAGCAGGAGGTCCTCGAGGTCTAGTGGCCCGTGCGCCCCTCGCCCGGCCGACCGACAGCCCGCCGATCGCCCACGACCCCGGCGACCGGATCGAGACGCTCGCCCCGGTCATCGAGGTCGTCGAGTCGGTCGTGGCACCCGATGAGCTGCCCCGCCACGTCGCGATCATCATGGACGGCAACCGTCGCTGGGCCCGTCAGCACGACCTGACCGAGCTCGAGGGCCACGCCGCCGGGGTCGAGGCGATCCGGTCGATCCTGAAGCACGCCGTGAAGCGTGGAGTCCCGGTCCTCACCCTGTATGCGTTCAGCCGCGAGAACTGGGCACGCTCGGACGACGAGGTGGTCGGCTTGTTCAGGCTCCTTGAGGGAGCGATCCGCGACGAGACCGCGGAGCTGCGCGCCGAGGGCGTCCGGGTCCGGCTTCTCGGGCGGATGGATGAGCTGCCGGCGGAGACCCGCCGCTCGATCGAGGGGGCTCTCGACCAGACGAGCGAGGGGGTGCGTCTGCTCCTGAACATCGCCTTCAACTACGCCGGCCGGACGGAGCTCGTCGATGCCTTCCGGCGCCTCGCGTCCAGCGGCATCCCGGCAGACGCGATCGACGAGCAGGCGATCTCCGACGCGCTGTACACCGCCGGCTTGCCGGACCCGGACCTCGTGATCCGGACCGGCGGCGAACAGCGGCTCTCGAATTTCCTCATCTGGCAGTCCGCCTACGCCGAGCTGTACGGCTGTCCGGTCCTGTGGCCCGACTTCGGGCCCGTCGAGTTCGACGACGCCATCGTCGAGTTCGCGCGCCGGACCCGTCGGTTCGGGCGCTAGCGGGCTGCCGCGGATGCTCAGGGACCGGGCCCTCGGCGCGATCATCGTCGTCGGCGCCCTCGGCGCCGCGCTCGTCGTCGGCGGCCCCGGCATCGCGGATCCTCGTCGGGATCCTCGTCGCCCTGGGTGCCGTCGAGGCGTTCAGCCTGCTGCGCGGGGCCGGCTATCCCGTCCTCGTGGGTCTCGGGCTGGCCCTTGCGCTCGCGGTCGCCCTGGCGATCGCGGTGACGCTCGATGCGACGACCTATCCGCGCCTTGCCGGCGGCTCGCTCGTCCTCGCCTCGGTGGGCATCGTCCTCGTCGGTGTCGGCGCGTTCGGCCGCCAGGACCCGCGGGATGGCCTGGCGACCTGGGTCGCGACCGTCTTCGGGGCCTTGTATGTCAGCGCCCTGGCGTTCGTCGTGCGGCTCGGCCAGGTCGGACCGGACATCCCCGACGGGGCACCGCTCGGGGTGA
Source organism: uncultured Chloroflexia bacterium (assembly GCA_963729175.1). Taxonomy (GTDB): domain Bacteria; phylum Chloroflexota; class Limnocylindria; order Limnocylindrales; family CSP1-4; genus CAVSMY01. The sequence goes on from CAVSMY010000012.1 coordinate 449,290, forward strand.
TCGGCTCCCAGCGCGGTTGGATCCTGCTGCTCGTCCTGTCCGTCTGGGCATACGACACCGGGGCGTTCCTCGTCGGCCGACGCTTCGGCCAGCACAAGTTCCTCACCCATCTCTCACCATCGAAGACGTTGGAGGGACTTGCCGGGGGACTCGTCGCGACGACCCTCGTCGTCCTGGTCGGTCTGCTCCTCCTCGGGCAGCCAGCCATCCACGCCCTGATCCTCGGGCCGCTCGTCGGGCTGTCGGCCCAGGCCGGAGACCTGGCCGAGTCGATGCTGAAGCGCGCCGCCGGCGCGAAGGATTCCTCGCACATCATCCCCGGACATGGCGGGGTCCTCGATCGGATCGACTCCTTCCTGTTCGCGGCGCCCGTCGTGACCCTGTATGTCCTCGCGCTCCTCGACTGACCGCCGGATCGGGGTCGCGCTTCTCGGGTCCGCCGGGTCGATCGGGCGCCAGACCGTCGACGTCCTGGCCCTCCACGCCGACCGCTTTCGGACCGTCGTCCTGGCGACCCGCTCCGACCGCGCGGCGCTCGAGGAGCAGACGCGGCGGCTCGACCCCGTCGAGACGGCCCTCGGCCCCGGACCGTCGGACCTCGTCGCTCTCGCGACCCGTGACGACGTCGACCTGGTCGTCGTCGCGACGGGTGGCATCGTCGCCCTTCGACCGGTCCTGGCCGCCCTCGACGCCGGCAAGATCGTCGCCACGGCGAACAAGGAGACCCTCGTCGCAGGCGGCCACCTGGTCATGCCGCTGGCTCGACGGAACGCCGAGGCGGTCGCGAGCGTCCATCCGACGGACCCCGCCGCACGACCGCTCGCCTGGCTCCGGCCGATCGATTCCGAGCACTCTGCGATCTGGCAGTGCCTGGCCGGCGAATCGATGGTGGGGGTCGAACGACTGATCCTCACCGCATCGGGCGGACCGTTCCGCACGGCGTCGCCCGAGCAGCTCGCCACCGTCACCCCTGCCGACGCCCTCCGCCACCCGACCTGGCGGATGGGCGCCAAGATCACGGTCGACTCCGCCACGCTGGCGAACAAAGGACTGGAAGTGATCGAAGCTCGCTGGCTCTACGATGTCGGATACGACGCGATCGACGTCGTGATCCACCCGCAGAGCGTCATCCACTCCGCCGTCCGGTTCCGGGACGGATCGATCAAGGCGCAGCTCGGCAGCCCGGACATGCATCTCCCGATCCAGTACGCGATGACCTACCCCGACCGGCTGCCGTCGCCGGCCGCCGCGCCCGACCTGCTCGCGACCGACCTGACGTTCGAGCGGCCGGACGAGACCCGGTTCCCCGCGCTGGCGATCGCCCGCGACGCGGGCCGGACGGGCTCCCGGGCGACCGCCGCCCTGATCGCCGCCGACGAGATCGCGGTCGCCCGCTTCCTCGCCGGTGATCTCGACTTCCCGGGCATCCCCAGGCTCCTCGACCGGGCCGTCGCCGAGTTCGGCGGCGGGACCGACCAGACGCCGACTGTCGACGAGCTCGTGGCCCTCGATGCCGAGGTCCGGGCCGCCTACGCGGGCCGCCTCGACCCGGCCGGGATCGGCCGATGATCGGCCTCCTTCAGGCCGCGATCGGGATCGGCCTGTTCCTGCTCATCCTCGGCGCGCTCGTGCTGATCCACGAGCTCGGGCACTTCATCCTGGCCCGCCGGGCGGGCGTCCTCGTCCACGAGTTCGGGATCGGGTTCCCGCCACGGGCCAAGGTCCTCCGCAACGACGGCGAGACGGTCTACTCCCTGAACTGGCTGCCGATCGGCGGGTTCGTCCGGCTGGAGGGCGAGGACGGCGATTCCGACGACCCACGCTCGTTCGTCCGGGCACCGTTCCTGACCAAGCAGCTGATCCTCGTCGCCGGTGTCGTGATGAACGCGCTGTTCGCGGTCGTCGTGATGATCGCGATCGCCTGGGCACCGCAACGGATCCTGGCTCTCGACATCGGCTCGGTCGCCCCGGATTCGCCGGCCGCCGCCGCGGGGATCACCGCGGGGAGCGACATCGTCTCGATCGACGGCGTGTACTACGACCAGTTCGACCGCGGGACGAAGGTCGTGACCGATCTCCGGGCCAAGGCCGGTCAGACCGTGACGATCGGTCTGGTGAACACGTCGGGCGATCCGTACACCGTCGAGGTGACACTCCGTCCACCCGAGCAGCTCTCGGCGACGCAGGGTGCCCTGGGAGTCGGTGACCTGACGGTCACGCTCCTCGACCAGACCTTCACCCGGACCCCGGCGGAGGCGATCGTCCTGGGGCTCCAGCGGACCTGGGACGCCTTCTCGCTGATCGTCGACGGCATCAGCTCGCTCCTCGGGTCGATCATCTCGAACCCGACGGCTCCGCCGCCGGTCAGCGGGCCGGTCGGCATCGCGACGACCGTCACCGATGTCTTCTGGCAGTCCGGTCCGATGGCCACGCTCTATCTTGCCGCCCTGCTCTCGGCCAACCTCGCCCTCGTGAACCTGCTGCCGCTGCCGCCGCTGGACGGCGGCCGGATGCTCATGATCGCGATCAAGGCCGTGGCCGGGAGTCGGCTGTCGGTCCGGGCCGAGCAGGCGACCTACCTGATCGGTGGGGCGATGCTCATCTCGCTGCTCATCTGGATCACCGTCTTCGACGTCGCGAAGCTGGGTGGCACCTCGTGATCGATCGCCGCAGCCCGCGCCGCAGCCCCTCCTGATGGCCTCGCCGGACGCCCTTCGACCGCGACGACGACCGACCGTCAGCGTCGACGTCGGAGGCGTCCTCGTCGGGTCCGCCCATCCGATCGTCGTCCAGTCGATGACGAACACCGACACGGCGGATGCCGATGCCACGGCGATCCAGGTCGCGAGGCTCGCCCACGCCGGTTCACAGCTGGTGCGGGTCACGGTGAACACCGATGCCGCCGCCGCGGCGGTGCCGGAGATGGTCCGCAAGGTCCGGGGGCTCGGGGTCGACGTGCCGGTCATCGGGGACTTCCACTACAACGGCCACCAGCTCCTTGTCGAGCACCCGGAGATGGCGGCCGCTCTGTCGAAGTACCGGATCAACCCGGGCAACGTCGGGGCGAAGCGCCACGACGAGCACTTCGCCACGATCGTCCGGGTCGCCATCGACAACGACAAGCCGGTCCGGATCGGGGTGAACTGGGGCTCGCTCGACCAGGCCCTCTTGACCGAGCTGATGGACGCCAACGCCCGGGCGGCCATGCCACGCGACGCGCGCGACGTGATGATCGAGGCGATGATCGAGTCGGCGATGCGATCCGCCGAGCTCGCCGAGCAGACCGGGCTGCGGCACGACCGGATCATCCTCTCGGCCAAGGTCAGCGGGGTCCGCGACCTCGTCGATGTCTACCGGCTCCTCGCCGCCCGGTCCGACTACCCGCTCCACCTCGGGCTGACCGAGGCCGGGATGGCGATGAAGGGCATCGTCGCGTCGACAGCGGGGCTGTCGATCCTCCTCAACGAGGGCATCGGCGACACGATCCGTGTCTCGCTCACGCCCGAGCCGGGAGCCGACCGGACGCTCGAGGTGGAGGTCGCCCAGCAGGTCCTCCAGTCGCTCGGTCTGCGGTCGTTCCTGCCCCAGGTGTCGGCCTGCCCGGGCTGTGGCCGGACGACCTCGACGTTCTTCCAGGAGATGGCCCGCGACATCCAGCAGCACCTGAAGGACCGGATGCCGGAGTGGCGCGAGACCCACCCCGGCGTCGAGGAGCTCCGGGTCGCGGTCATGGGCTGTGTCGTCAACGGCCCGGGCGAGAGCAAGCACGCCGACATCGGGATCAGCCTGCCGGGCACCTTCGAGGAGCCGGTCGCGCCGGTGTTCATCGACGGCCGGCTCGACCGGACGCTCCGAGGCGACGGGCTCGTGGCCGAGTTCATCGAGATCCTGGAGGACTACGTCGAGCGACGCTACCCGGCCGCCGAGGTCGCCGCCTCGACCGCCTGACGAGCCGCCTCGCGATGCCGGCGCCACGCCGGACCCCACGCTGGTCGGTCCACCCACCCGGGTGTATACTCGCGTCCACGATAGACGGCCGCCTCGGAACGTGGGTGACCCCCACGTTTCTTCGTGTCAGGGGGCACGGGAGAGGGGAGCACGGGTGGCCTTACGACGATCGGACAAGGAGGAGACCATGAGCCGGGACTTCGTCGGTGCCCTCCTCCAGCTCAACGCGGAGAAGCAGGTTCCCCGCGAGCAGCTGATCCGGACCGTCGAGGACGCGATCCAGTCGGCCTATCGACGCGTCGGCGGCGACGAGGACATCCACGTCCAGATCGACCCGGAGACAGGCAAGATCCGCGTCTTCCGCGCCCGGAGCGTCGTGGCTGAGGTCGAGGACGAGACGACGGAGTTCACCCTCGCGCAGGCCCACGAGTACGACAAGGACGCCCAGATCGGCGACCTGCTCGAGTACGAGCAGCTCGATGCCGACGCGTTCGGCCGGATCCACGCCCAGACGGCCAAGCAGGTGGTCCTGCAGCGACTCCGCGAGGCCGAGCGGGACGTCGTCTTCGACCAGTTCGCGGACCGCGAGGGTGAGCTCATCACCGGGACCGTGAACCGGGCCGAGCCGCGGGCGATCATCATCGACGTCGGCAAGAATGTCGAGGCGATCCTCGCCACGACCGAGCAGAGCCCGCTCGAGCACTACCGCATCGGCCAGAACGTCAAGGCCTACGTGCTGGAGGTCCGTCGGGCGACGAAGGGTCCCCAGATCTACGTCAGCCGGACGCACAAGGGCTTCCTCAAGCGGATGTTCGAGCTCGAGGTGCCCGAGATCCACGCCGGCACGGTCGAGATCAAGGCGATCGCCCGCGAGGCCGGCAACCGAAGCAAGGTCGCCGTCGCGAGCCGCCAGGACGGCCTCGACCCGGTCGGGGCGACCGTCGGCCAGCGGGGCGCCCGGGTCCAGGCCGTCGTCGCCGAGCTCGGCGGCGAGAAGATCGACGTGATCCCGTGGGCCGAGGACCCGGCGGTCTTCGTCGCCAACGCCCTGTCGCCGGCCCAGGTCCTGTCGGTCGACATCGACGAGGAGCATCGCATCGCGAGCGTGACCGTGCCCGAGCGGATGCTGTCGCTGGCGATCGGCCGCGAAGGCCAGAACGCCCGTCTCGCGGCCCGCCTGACCGGCTGGCGGATCGACATCCGAAGTGACAGCCCGACGGCCGAGGTGCGGGAGCGGCCGGCACGTGACGGCGGGGCGGCCGAAGCGACGGAGCCCGAGGCGTCCGACGTCACCGCGCCCGACGCGGAGCCGGTGGCCCTCGAAGCCGTCGCCGCCGACGCCCCGGCCGGATCCACGGCCGCGGCGACCGCGCCGGCCCCGGCAGCCGCGCCGAAAGGCCGGACGAAGAAGGCCGCTGCGGCCGCGGCGGACACGACAGCCGCCGAGGCGATCCCGACGGAAGCCGGGCCCGCCGAAACAGTCCCAGCCGACGTCGTGGAGACCGGCTCGTCGGACGGATCGGCCCCGGCCGCGGCCCCCAAGAAGCGTGCCAGCCGGGCGAAGAAGGTCGCCGAGCCGGAGGCTGCGGTGGCCGAAGCGGAGGTGCTCTCGTAGCCGCCGCGACCGCCGCCGATCGGCAGCTCGCGCGACCCGTCCCGGTCCGGACCTGCGTCGCCTGCCGGACGTCTCGTCCGAAGCAAGAGCTCGTCCGGATCGTCCGGACGCCCGATGGGCGGGTCGTCGTCGACCCCACCGGGCGCGTCGCCGGCCGTGGCGCGTACCTTTGTGGGCAGGCATCCTGTCTCGATCTCGCCAAGAAGAAGCGAGCGCTCGATCGAGCGCTCGAGACCTCGGTCCCCGCCACGCTCCTGGAGGAGCTGGCCGGCGCGACCGACCGGACATCGACCATGACCGAAGGAGGCATCCATGGCCAGGAGTAGGAGCGGCACCCGCGGCCGACGGGGGCCTCGCAAGCCACAGCGCCGGGACCCCGTCGCCCAGACGGCCGTCGGCGTCGCCGAGCCGCGCGAGCGAGGCGCGATCGAGCTGCCCGCGACCCTGACCGTCAAGGAGCTCGCGGAGCTCCTCAGCGTCAATGTCGCGGACGTCATCCGCGAGCTGATCAAGAGCGGCATCTTCGCGACGATCAACCAGCTGATCGACCGCGATACCGCCTCGCTCGTCGCCTCGGAGCTCGGCTACGACGTCGCCGAGCCGACGGCCGCCGACACATCGGCCGAGACGGACGGCGAGGGTCCCGCGCCGGAGGCGACGAAGGAAGTCCTGTTCGAGGACGACGATCCGTCGCTCCTCCAGCCGCGCGCCCCGATCGTGACCGTCATGGGCCACGTCGACCACGGCAAGACGAGCCTCCTCGATGCGATCCGGAGCACGACCGTCGCCGCGGGCGAGCGCGGCGGCATCACCCAGCACATCGGTGCGTCCGAGGTCGTGAAGGACGGCAAGAAGATCGTCTTCCTCGACACGCCGGGTCACGAGGCCTTCACGGCGATGCGAGCCCGCGGCGCGCGGGTCACGGACATCGCCGTCGTCGTCGTCGCGGCTGACGACGGGGTCATGCCCCAGACGCTCGAGGCGATCAGCCACGCCAAGGCGGCGAAGGTGCCGATCATCATCGCCCTGAACAAGATCGACAAGCCGGACGCGAACCCGGATCGGGTGAAGACCGAGCTGACGGAGGCCGGCATCGTCATCGAGGAGTACGGCGGCGACACGCCGCTCGTCCCGGTGTCGGCGAAGACGCGGGTCGGGCTCGACGAGCTGGAGGAGATGATCCTCCTCGTTGCCGACCTCCAGGAGCTGAAGGCCGACCCGAAGCGCCCCGCCGTCGGGACGATCATCGAGGCCGAGCTCGACAAGAATTGCGGCCCGGTCGCGACCGTCGTCGTCCAGACCGGCACCCTCCGGGTCGGCGACGCCATCGTCGCCGGCACGACGAGCGGCAAGGTCAAGGCCCTCGAGAACGAGCTCGGCAAGCGGATCAGCAAGGCCGGTCCCGCGAGCGCGGCCGTGGTCCTTGGTCTGTCGGACGTGCCGGCGGCCGGAGACATCCTCCGGGTCGCGGCCGACGACAAGGAGGCCCGCTCGATCGCCGACGCGCGACGCAACGAGCTCGTGGCACGGAACGGGGAGCAGAGCGGCCGGGCGACCCTCGAGGACCTGTATCGCCAGATCCAGGCCGGTCAGGCCAAGGAGCTGCGGGTCATCCTGAAGGCCGACGTGTCGGGCTCGCTCGGCGCGATCGACCACGCCCTCGAGCAGCTGGGGACGGACGAGGTCCGGATCAACGTCCTCCATGAGGCGGCCGGGGACATCACCGACAACGACATCATGCTCGCAGCGGCATCGGACGCGATCGTCGTCGGGTTCAACACGAAGATCACCGACACGGCCCGCCGGGCGGCGGAGTCGGAAGGGGTCGACGTCCGCCTGTACGACATCATCTACAAGCTCACCGATGACGTCGACGCAGCGCTCAAGGGCCTCCTCGAGCCGGAGGTCGTCGAGGTCATCGAGGGTCGCGCCGAGGTCCGCCAGGTCATCCGTGTCGGCAAGAACCAGGTCATCGCCGGTTCGTACGTGACCGACGGTCGGATCGTCCGCGGCGGTGCCCGGATCTGGCGTGGCGGGAAGGTCGTGGCGACCGACCGGATCGAGTCGCTGCGACGGTTCCGCGATGACGTCCGCGAGGTCGCGACGGGCTTCGAGTGCGGCATCGGCCTGGCCGGCTTCGATGACGTGGCCGAGGGCGACATCATCGAGTGCTTCACGACGCAGACCGTCTCCCGGGCGGTCAACTGATCGTCGTCCAGGCGGAGGACGAGCGGTGACCGCGCGGACCGACCGGATCGACCAGCTGCTCCGCGAATCGATCGGCGAGATCCTGGCCAAGGACATCGCCGATCCACGGATCGGGTTCGTGACGATCACGGACGTCGAGACGACCCCGGATCTTCGGCATGCGAAGGTCTGGGTCAGCGTCATCGGCGGGCCGGCGGAGCGGCGCGCCTCGCTCCGGGGCCTCGCGGACGCGATGGGCTATGTCCAGCACGAGCTCGGGCGGCAGCTCCGGCTCAAGCGGATCCCGGCGCTCCACATCCAGGCCGACGAGACGGCCGAGCGGGCGACCCGGGTCCTCGAGGTGCTGGCCGATCTCGAGGCCGGCGAGGAGCCGGGCTCGGCGCCCGCAGGCGAGACGCTCCCGACGCCGGTGGCTCGCCTGCCACACGAGGGCGATGCCGCTCCCGACCCGGCTGACGCCGCGGACGCGCCCGCTGAGCCGTCACGGCCGCGCTCCCGCCAGCCGCATCGCGGCGCGCCGTCGCACGGCCGGTCCCCGCGTCGGCATGTCGGGACGGCGCGCCATCGCCGCTCGCGGTGACGATCGACCTGTCCGCCTTCGCGACCGCCGTCCCGGACGGTGTCGTCGCCCGGATCGCCGGGGCGCGGCGGGTCCTTGCGGTCGGTCACGAGAACCCCGACGCCGACACGATCGGGGCGACCCTGGCGGTCTGTCGGATGGTCGAGGCGCACGGCGGGGCGGCCATCCCGCTGTGCAGCGACCCGATCCCGACGCTCTATGACTTCCTGCCGGGGACGGAGCGGTTCCTCAGCGACCCGCCCGCCGACTTCGACCCGGACCTGCTCGTCGTCTCGGACTGCGGGACGCTCGACCGGGTCGGGCCGATCGGCGTCCGCAACGCCGCCCTGTTCGCGCGGCTGCCGCGGGTCGTCCTCGACCACCACGTCTCGAATGACGGCCGCGGCGAGACCGACTGGATCGACCCGCGAGCGGCGGCGACCTGCGAGATGGCGACGCTCCTCGCGGTCCGTCTCGCTGTCCCGCTCGACGACGGGGACGGAGCGCTGGCGGCGGCGCTCGTCGCCGGCATCGTCATGGATACCGCGACGTTCGCCCATCCCAATGCCACGGCCCGGACGCTGGCCGTGACCGCGGCACTGGTCGAGGCCGGCGCGCCACTGTCCGACACGAGCCGGCGGCTGTATCGGACCAAGCCGGACGCCCAGCTGCGGCTGTTCGGGCGGGTCCTCGAGCGCCTCCAGACCACGCCCGACGGCCTCGTCAGCTGGTCGAGCCTCCTGGCCGCCGATCAGGCCGCGACCGGCACGGCGCCCGAGCACAGCGAGGGCATCATCGACCTGCTCGCCCAGTCCGACCGGGCCGAGGTCGCGATCCTCTTCAAGGAGGCCGACGACGCGACCCGGATCAGCGTCCGCACCAAGCCGGGCGGCGTCGACGCGACCGTCCTGACGGGCCGGTTCGGTGGGGGAGGGCATGCCCGCGCCGCGGGCGCGACGATCGCCCACCCGATCGCCGAGGCGCGACCGATCGTCCTCGCAGAGGCCGAGGCGCTGGCCGCCGCGGTCCGTCGCTAGCACCGTGGCGGGTCATCCTCGGACCGGCGGGCTCGACGGCATCCTTGTCGTCGCGAAGCCGGCCGGCCCGTCCTCCCATGACATCGTCGGCCTCGTCCGGCGCCTCTCGGCGACCCGGCGGATCGGCCACGGCGGGACGCTGGACCCGTTCGCCAGCGGCGTCCTGCCGCTGTTCCTCGGTCACGCGACGCGGCTCGTCGAGTACCACATCGGGGCGCCGAAGTCGTATCGCGCGACGGTCTGCTTCGGCGCCTCGTCGACGACCGACGATCTCGAGGGCGAGCTGACGCCGACCGGATCGGCGCCGGACCGCGCCACCGTCGAGGCCGCCCTCGCGACGTTCCGCGGGACCCACGACCAGGTCCCGCCGGCCTACAGCGCGGTCCACGTCGGCGGGCGCCGCGCCTATGCCCTGGCTCGCGCGGGACAGACCCCGACACTCCGGCCGCGCAGCGTGACGATCGACCGGCTCGAGCTCGTCGACTGGGACGACGATGACCCGGAGCGGCCGATCGCCGTCCTCGAGATGGACTGCTCCGCGGGCACGTATGTCCGGTCGCTGGCCCGGGATCTCGGGGCGGCGGTCGGGTCGGGCGCCTATCTCGGGGCATTGACGCGGCTCCGGTCGGGCGGCTTCTCGCTCGCCGAGGCGGTGCCGCTCGAGACGGTCCGGGCGGCGGCGGCCGATGGATCCGCCGCCACGTTCGCGGCGCTGCTCCGCCCGCTCGACGAGGGCCTCGATGACTGGCCCGTCGTCGAGCTGACCGAGGAGGAGGCCGATGCGGTCGCGCGTGGTCAGGCGGTCCGTCTTCCCGGCCAGACCGTCGAGACGGACGGGCCCTTGAAGCTCGTCGATCGCCGGGGCCGCTTCGTCGCCGTCGGTGGGCTCACCCCGGCCGGCCGGATCCGGCCCCGCAAGGTCCTCGTCGAGCGACCGGCGGCCCTCGTCGGATCGCGCTGAGCGCGACGATGCGCGTCGTCTCCGGGATCACCGGGCTCGAACCCTCTGACGGTCCCGTCTTCCTCGTCGTCGGGGTCTTCGACGGACTCCATCGCGGACACGCCTATCTGCTCGAGCACCTCGTGACGCGGGCCCGGGCTCTCCAGGCGCGGCCTGCTGTCATCACCTTCGACGCCCATCCCGACGCCGTGCTCCTCGGGCACGCCCCACCGCTCCTGCTCGACCAGGTCGAGCGCCTGCGGCTGCTCGAGGCGGCCGGGGTCGGCGTGACCGTCGTCCAGCACTTCGATGACGCCCTGCGGCAGACGCCGTACGACGTCTTCGTGGAGACGATCCGTGACCGGACGGCCGTCGCCGGGATCCTCATGACTCCGGATGCGGCGTTCGGTCATGAGCGGCGCGGGACCCCCGGGGCACTCGCGGAGCTCGGCGAGCGCGATGGCTTCGCCGTCGTCGTCGTCCCGCCCTACGAGCTCGACGGGCGGAGCGTCCGGAGCACCGACATCCGCGAGTCGATCGCGCAGGGCGACCTGGCCGCTGCGGCGACGCTGCTCGGCCGCCCGTATTCGATCGTCGGCCGCCTGGAGACCGACGGCCGAGTGACCGTCGACCTGCCGGTCGCGATGCCGCCGGCCGGGCGGTACCCCTGCCTCGCCGATGGCGGATCGCTCGACCTGATCGTCGGCGACGGAGGCGCTGCGCGGGTCGATGGGCCGGTCCCGGCGGCCGGTCACGCGGTCCGTCTGAGGTTCATCTGAACGGCCCGACGTTTGCCGGAACGGGGGACCCCTGATACCATCCGCGCGTTTGATGTCAAGGTAGGACAAGTCAAGTTCACGTTCGTGTCGGAGGACCGAGTGCCGCTCGCGCGGGAGACGAAGCAACAGGTCATCGCGGATTACGCCCTCGCAGAGGGCGATTCCGGTTCGCCGGAGGTCCAGATCGCACTCCTCACGGAGCGGATCAAGGGACTGACCGAGCACCTGCGTCGCTTCCCGAAGGACAACCATTCGCGTCGCGGTCTCCTCAAGCTCGTCGGCCAGCGTCGTCGCCTTCTCGCGTATCTCATCAAGAAGGACAACGCCCGCTACCGGGTCGTCATCGCACGACTCGGCCTGCGCCGCTAGCCTCGCCGCCACCGGCCCTGGGTCGTCGACCCGGGGTCCACGCTTTCCAGGCAGGCCCGAGGCAGCACGCGGATCCCGGATCCGACGAGTGACCGGTCGCTCCTCCTCCACGACGAAGGAGGCAACTCACCCCGTGTCTCATGTCTTCGAGACGCAGATCGGTGGTCGCACGCTGACCATCGAGACCGGCAAGCTCGCGCGTCTTGCCGGCGGCTCCGTCACCGTCCGTTACGGTGACACCCTGGTCCTCGGCACCGCGAATCGCTCCGATCCGCGACCCGGACTCGACTTCTTTCCGCTGACGGTCGACTTCGAGGAGCGGATGTACGCCGCGGGCAAGATCCCCGGCGGCTTCATCAAGCGCGAGTCGCGCCCGTCCGAGGCGGCGATCCTGGCCGCCCGCCTGACCGACCGGCCGATCCGGCCGCTCTTCCCGGAGGGCTACAAGGACGACGTCCAGGTCGTGATCACAGTCCTCTCGACCGATCAGGAGAACGACCCCGACATCCTCGGGACGATCGCCGCGTCGGCCGCACTGACGATCAGCGAGATCCCGTTCCAGGGCCCGATCGGCGCCGTCCGCGTCGGCCGGATCAACGGCCAGTTCGTCGTCAACCCGACGGTGACCCAGCTGGCCGAGTCCGAGCTCGACCTCATCGTCTCGGGCACTCGCGACGCGATCATGATGGTCGAGGCCGGCGCAAAGATCCTGCCCGAGGACGTGATGGCCGAGGGGATCCTGTTCGGCCACCAGTCGCTCCGCCCGCTCATCGAGCTCCAGGAGCAGCTCCACGAGGCCGTCGGCAAGACGAAGGTCGTGCCGTTCCTCGAGCCCGGCACCGGCTCGGTCCTCGACTTCACCACGGCCGTCGCCGAAGGCCGCGAGCTCATCGTCGTCGATGTCGAGACGACCGGCTTCGACCCGAAGACGGCCGACATCGTCGAGATCGCCGCGGTCCGGATCAAGGGCCACGACGTCCTCGATCGCTGGTCGACGCTGGTGAACCCCGGCCGCTCGATCTTCGGCAACCAGATGCACGGCATCACCGACAAGGATGTCCACGGAGCACCGAGCCCCAAGGAAGCCGCCGAGACGTTCCTCGCCTTCGCCGGCCACGGGCTGATCATCGGCCACAACGTCGGCTTCGATCTCGGCTTCATCGAGGCCGCCCGCGGCGACGGCTATCGGTTCGAGCAGGGTCGCTACCTCGATACGCTCGTCCTGGCCCGCGAGGGCTACCCGGGCGCCGACTCGTACAAGCTCGGCGATCTGGCCCGGTTCTTCGGCATCGAGCTGTCGAACGCCCACCGCGCCCTGCCGGACGCGGAGGCGACGGCGTCGCTCGTCCTGGCGATCGCGGCCGATCTGCCGAACCGGATCGAGACGCTCCACGACGGGGTCGCGGCGTCGATCCGGGCTCAGGCCAGCGGTGAGGGCGACGCCCTCCTCGAGGCGGCCCGGCGACAGGCCCGCGTCAGCAAGAGCCTGTTCGGTCTGGTCCACAAGAAGACCGTCCGCGAGCTCGTCCTCAGCGAGGGCGTCCGGATGGACGGCCGCGGCGTCGACGACATCCGGCCGATCTCGGTCGAGGTCGGGCTGCTGCCCCGGGCCCACGGCTCGGGTCTCTTCACCCGTGGCCAGACCCAGGCGCTGAGCGTCGCGACCCTCGGGCCGTCGAGCGACGTCCAGCGGATCGACACCATCGGTCCCGAGACCGAGAAGCGCTATCTCCACCACTACAACATGCCGCCCTACAGCACCGGCGAGAACAAGCCGATGCGCGGCCCCGGACGCCGGGAGATCGGGCACGGCAATCTTGCCGAGCGGGCGCTCATCCCCGTCCTGCCGACGCAGGAGGAGTTCCCGTACGTCATCCGGGTCGTCTCGGAGTGCGTCACCTCGAACGGCTCGACCTCGATGGCGAGCACGTGCGGCTCGACGCTCGCCCTGATGGACGCCGGCGTGCCGATCTCCGCCCCGGTCGCCGGTGCGGCGATGGGTCTGGTCCTTGAGTCCGACGGCCGCTTCGCGGTCCTGACCGACATCCTCGGCAAGGAGGATGCCTTCGGTGACATGGACTTCAAGGTCACCGGCACCCGCGACGGCGTCACGGCCCTCCAGATGGACATCAAGGTCAAGGGCATCGACGAGCGGGTCATCCGGGAGGGCCTGAAGAAGGCCTATGCCGCGCGGATGACGATCCTCGACAAGATGCTCGACGTCCTGCCGGAGGCTCGGACCGAGATGTCCGAGTTCGCTCCCCGGATCATCACGATCAAGATCAACCCCGAGAAGATCCGCGACATCATCGGCAAGGGTGGCGCGACGATCCGCAAGATCCAGGAAGAGACCGGCACCGAGATCAACGTCGAGGATGACGGCACCGTCGAGATCGCCGCGATCTCGGGGGAGAACAGCCGCAAGGCGATCAACTGGATCGAAAGCCTCACCCGCGAGGTCGAGATCGGCGGCCTGTACCTCGGCAAGGTCACCCGGATCATGCCGTTCGGGTGCTTCGTCGAGATCCTGCCGGGCAAGGAGGGCCTCGTCCGGATCGGCGAGCTCGCCGACTACCACGTGCCGACCGTCGAGGACGTCGTGTCCGTCGGCGACGAGGTGATGGTCGTCGTCATCGAGATCGACCGTCAGGGCCGGGTCAACCTCAGCCGCAAGGCCGCGATGCAGCGACACCTGGCGAAGGAACCCGTCTAGCCGCTTCTCCGCGAAGCATCCCAGGAGCGCCGTCCGGGCCACCCCGGACGGCGCTTCGACGTTCCCGGCCCGTCCTGGCCCTCGGTGGCCGGCCGGGATGGCGTCGCCACCCAGCCGGGATGGCGACGGCACGTTGATATACTCCCGCCGTGCCCGTGAGCCCTCGATGAGCGGGAGGACCATGCCCGGATGCGTTCGTCGAACCGTCGCCCACTGACCGTCGCCGTCGTCGGCGCGACGGGCGTCGTGGGCCGGACGATGATCTCCGTCCTCGACGAGCGGGAGTTCCCGATGGCGGAGCTGCGGCTCCTTGCATCGGGTCGGTCCGCGGGGACCCGCGTGTCCGTCGATGGCCGGACGCTCGAGGTCGGGGAAGCCGTCGGCCGAGGCCTTCGACGGTGTCGACATCGCCCTGTTCTCGGCCGGCGCCGACGTCTCGAAGGAGCTGGCGCCGCAGGCGGCCGCTCGGGGCGCGACGGTCATCGACAACTCAGCGGCCTGGCGGATGGACCCGGCCGTGCCGCTCATCGTCAGCCAGGTGAACCCCGACGACGCGGAGTGGCACGAGGGCATCATCGCCAACCCGAACTGCTCGACGATGCAGCTCGTGCCTGTCCTCATGGCGCTGCGCGACGCGGTCGGCCTCGAGCGGGTCGTCGTCGATACGTACCAGTCGGTCTCCGGGACCGGCTCCGACGCCCTGGTCGAGCTCGAGACCCAGGTCCGAGCCCATGTCGCCGGCGAGCCCAAGAAGGCGTCCGTCTACCCCCACCCGATCGCCTTCAACGCCCTCCCCGAGATCGACGTCTTCCTCGACGACGGCTACACGAAGGAGGAGCGCAAGATCATCGAGGAGAGCCGCAAGATCCTGCACCTGCCGGACCTGCGGGTGTCGTGCACGGCCGTCCGCATCCCCGTCTTCGTCGGCCACTCCGAGGCCGTCCACGTCGAGACCCGGGACCCCGTGACGCCGAGCCAGGCCCGCGCGCTGTTCGCGGGCGTGCCCGGCGTCGTCGTCCAGGACGACCCGGCCTCACACACCTACCCGCTCGCGAGCGAGGCGGCCGGGCGGGACGAGGTCTTCGTCGGTCGGGTGCGCCAGGATCCGTCGATCGCCGATCGGCGCGGGATCGCCTTCTGGGTCGTCAGCGACAATCTCCGCAAGGGCGCGGCGACGAATGCCGTCGAGATCGCCGAGCTGCTCATCGGCCGTGACTGGGTCCCAGCCCGCGCCCGCCGAGCGCCCGTCATGGCCACGGCCGAAGGGCCCGCGTGACCGAGGACGAGCGCCGCGCGGCGCTCGAGGCGGTCGCGGACGAGGTCCGCGTCTGCACCCGCTGCCGGCTCCACGAAGGTCGGACGAAGGCCGTCCCGGGGGAGGGGAGTCCCTCGACCGAAGTCCTGTTCGTGGGCGAGGGACCGGGCCTCAACGAGGATCGCCAGGGTCGGCCGTTCGTCGGCGCGGCCGGCCAGTTCCTCACGGAGCTCCTGGGGTCGGTCGGATGGCGGCGCGAGGACGTCTTCATCACCAACGTCGTGAAGTGCCGGCCGCCCCAGAACCGCGACCCCGAACCCGATGAGATCGCTGCCTGCGACCCGTTCCTGCGGCGCCAGATGGCGATCCTCGAGCCGGCGTTGGTCGTGACCCTCGGCCGCCACTCGATGGGCAGGTTCCTTCCGGGTGCCCGGATCGGCCAGGTCCACGGCACGGTCCGTCCTGCCCCGGACGGCTCCGGTGCCGGTGACGGGGCCGTCTTCGCGATGTATCACCCGGCGGCGGCGCTCCACCAGGGCTCGCTCCGCCAGACGCTCCTCGATGACATGGCGCGCGTCCCGGATGCCCTGGTCGATGTCCGTCGGCGTCGCGCGGAGTCACGACCCGAGGGCTCGGCCGAGGGGGCGGCGGCGGCCGAGGTGGCGCCGGCGGCTGCGGCCGAGGAGACGCCGGCGGCACCCGAGGCGGAGCCGCTGGCCGATGCGGCGCCGGGCGGGGTCGGGCTGGAGTCGCAGGAGCTCGTCAAGGTGGTCGTCGAGCCGCTCGGGGTGGCGATCGCGCGCGAGCCCATTGAGCCCGAGCCCGATGCGCGTGAGCCCGATGCCCGTGAGCCCGTGCAGTCCGAGCACTCCGGTCGGCTCGCCGTCCTTCGCGCCGATCGACGTCACCGAGATCGACGCCGTCCTCGCCGCGATCCCGGTGGGCGAGCCAGGGCCGTCGGACGTCCCCGATGACCAGCTGCCGCTGTTCTGATGGCTGACCCGACGATCCCGCTCCGGATCATCCCGCTCGGCGGTGTGGGCGAGATCGGCAAGAACATGTACGTCTTCGAGTTCGGCGACGACATCGTCGTCATCGACTGCGGACTGATGTTCCCCGACGAGGAGATGTACGGGATCGACCTCGTCGTGCCCGACATCACCTATCTGCGGGAGCGGAAGGACAGCGTCAAGGCCTTCCTCATCACCCATGCCCACGAGGACCATGTGGGCGGGTTGCCGTACGTGCTGCCCGAGTTCCCGGGCGTGCCCGTCTATGCCTCGACGCTGGCCCGCGGCCTGCTCGGCAACAAGATCAAGGAGCACAAGCTCCACAACAACCCGCTCATCGGCCTCGAGCCCGGCGACGAGCTACAGGTCGGACCGTTCACCGCGGTCCCGTTCCGGATCGGTCATTCGATCCCGGACGCGATGGGCATCGCGCTGCGGACCCCGGTGGGGACGGTCGTCCACACCGGCGACTTCAAGTTCGACCACACCCCGGTCGACGGCAAGCTGTCGGACTTCGCGATCCTCGCCCGGCTCGGCGCGGAGGGGGTCATCTGCCTGCTGTCCGATTCGACCCGCGCCGAGAACCCCGGCTACACACCGTCCGAGCGGACCGTCGGCGAGGCCTTCCGCGAGATCATGGAGCCGCTCGACGGGCGGGTCATCGTGGCGACCTTCGCGAGCAACATCGCCCGCGTCCAGCAGGTCTTCGACGCGGCCGCGACGTTCGACCGCCGGGTCGCCGTGATCGGCCGGTCGATGGAGCAGAACTCGAAGATCGCGACCGATCTGGGCTACCTCAGGTACCCGCCGAGCCAGCTGGTCGCCAAGGACCAGATCGCCCATGTCCCGGACGACAAGCTCGTCATCGTCACGACCGGCGCCCAGGGCGAGCCGATGTCGGGACTGGCCCGGATGGCGAACCGCGACCATCGGTTCGTCGAGATCCAGCCCGGCGACACCGTCATCGTCTCGGCCAGCCCGATCCCCGGCAACGAGGAATACGTCGCCCGGACGATCGACAACCTGTTCAAGGCCGGGGCGAACGTCTACTACCACACGATCAAGCGGGCCCATGTGTCCGGCCATGGCAGCCAGGAAGAGCTCAAGCTCATGCTGGGGCTCACCCGGCCGCGCTACTTCATCCCGATCCATGGCGAGTTCCGGATGCAGGTCCAGCACGGCCGTCTGGCCGTCGAGACCGGGGTCGAGCCGGACAACGTCTTCATCATCGAGAACGGCACGCCGATCGAGATCTACGCCGACGGGTCCGCCCGGCGCGGCCAGCCGGTCGCAGCCGGCTACGTCTTCGTCGATGGGCTGTCGGTCGGCGACGTCGGCGAGATCGTCCTGCGCGACCGCCGGGCTCTCGCGAACGACGGCATGTTCATGGTCGTCGTCACGGTCGACAAGCAGACCGGCGCCGTCATCGGCCGGCCCGAGATCATCACCCGGGGCTTCGTGCATCTCAACGAGCGAGACCCCATCATCGAAGAGGCGGTGGATCGGGTCATCGCCGCGATCCAGAACCCGGGAGACCACATCAGCGAGGTCGCCCTCTTGAAGAGCCAGATCAAGGATGGCGTGAGCCGCTTCCTGTACGAGCAGACGAAGCGTCGGCCGATGGTCTTCCCGGTCGTGGTGGAGGTCTAGGTGGCCCGGACCCGCCGGGCCTCGACATCGGCCCGGAGCCGGCGCCGCTCGACCGCCGGGCCGACGTTCCAGGTCTCGCCGGACGTCGTCCGCTCGCTCGTCGGGATCACCCTGCTGGTCGCCGGGGTCGTGATCCTCATCGGCCTGATGCTCCCGGGCGACGGGGCCCTGACCGACTGGATCCGGGACGTCATCGCGCCGTGGTTCGGGAGCGGTCGCTGGATCCTGCCGTTCCTCCTGATCGGCGCGGGGGTCTATGTCGAGCGGGCCGGCGGTCCGCGCTCCGGCTGGCCGCGGGTCCTGGCCGGCGGGACACTGGCATTCATCTCGCTGCTCGGGCTCATCACCCTTCTGGCCGGCGAGGACATCCTGACCGGTCGCAGTGGCGGCCGGATCGGGAGCTTCCTGTCCGACGTCCTCAGCACGCTCGTCACCGTCCCGGGAGCGTTCGTCATCCTGCTCGGCGGTCTCGTCGCCGGCATCGTCATCGCTCTCGACCGACCGGTCCGCTCCCTGCTCGAGCGTCCCGTGGCCGGGGTGAAGGGCCTCGGCTCGGTCCTGTCGGCGCCTGGGGCGTCCGACGCGACCACCGCCGCAGCGGCCGGCGCGACGGCCGCGAAGCCGGCGAAGGGCAAGGGCGTCGGTACGGCCATCCCCGTGGCGAAAGGGCCGGTCCCCGGTCAGAGCGGGCTGTTCGGCGAGGACGATCCAGGTCCGGCGGCCACCGACCTGCCGCCGACCGCGAGCGCTGCGCCCATCAGCCAGACGGTCTGGACCGCTCCGGCGGTCCGGGCGGACGACGGCTGGGGTCGAGCGACCGGAGCCCGCGATGATGCCGCCGCCGGGGAACCGGAGGAGTCGGTGACCGGGACCGCGGTGGCGGTCGAGGAGGCGACGGCGCAACAGCGACTGGTCCGCGCCTCGTGGGTCATGCCGACGGTCGCGATCCTCGAGGAGCGGGCTGCGATCGCGACGGCCACGATCGACCACACGGCGAATGCCCGTCTCATCGAGCAGAAGCTCGACAGCTTCGCCATCCCGGCCAAGGTCGTGGCCGTCAACAGCGGTCCTGTCGTGACCCAGTACGAGGTCAGGCCGGAAGCGCACATCAAGGTGTCGCGGATCGAGGCGCTCGCCGACGACCTGGCGATGGCGCTGGCCGCGCGCTCGATCCGGATCGAGGCGCCGATCCCGGGCAAGGCGGTGGTCGGCATCGAGATCCCCAACCAGGCGAGCGAGGTCGTCGGCTTCCGGCCGCTCATCGACGACACGGCGATGCTCGATGCGACGAGCCCGCTCACCTTCGCCCTCGGTCGCGACGTCTCCGGCAAGGCCTACGCCGTCGACCTCGCGAAGATGCCCCATCTGCTCGTCGCGGGCGCGACGGGTTCGGGCAAGAGCGTCTGTGTCAACGCCCTGATCACGAGCATCCTCATGCACGCCCGGCCGCAGGACGTCCGGCTCGTGCTCGTCGACCTCAAGCGGGTCGAGCTCGCGCCCTACAACGGGCTGCCCCACCTCCTCCAGCACGTCATCGTCGAGCCTGGCGAGGCGAAGGCGGTCCTCAATTGGGCGGTCCAGCAGATGGAGGACCGCTATCGGATCCTGGCCGCCCACAACGTCCGGAACATCGCCGGGTTCAACGCACGCCCTGGCGTCGGGCCCGACGAGCGGCTGCCCTACATCGTCCTCGTCATCGACGAGCTGGCCGACCTGATCATGCGCGAGGGCCGAAAGGTCGAGGACCCGGTCGTGAAGATCGCCCAGAAGGCCCGGGCGGTCGGCATCCACCTCGTCCTCGCGACCCAGCGGCCGTCGGTCAACGTCGTCACGGGGCTCATCAAGGCGAACGTGCCGTCACGGATCGCCTTCGCGATGGCCTCGATGGTCGACTCCAGGACGGTCCTCGACGCGCCCGGCGCGGAAGACCTCATCGGCCGTGGCGACATGCTGTATCAGCCGGTGGACCTGCCACGGCCGCTCCGCGTCCAGGGGGTCTTCGTCAGCGACAGAGAGGTCGCCGAGGTGACCAAGCATTGGCTCGACCAGGCCGCCGGTGAGACGTACTACGACGAGGACATCCTCAAGTTCGCGGATGGCGATGGTGACGGCGGCACCGGAGGTCAGTTCTCCTGGCTGGCGAAGATGGCCGAGGACGACATGACCGTCCCCGCGGCCGAGCTCGTCACCTCGACCGGCAAGGCCAGCACCTCGATGCTCCAGACCAAGCTGCGGCTCGGGTTCTCGCGGGCGTCGCGGGTCATGGACGAGCTCGAGCGCTACGGTGTCGTGGGACCCCAGGATCCGCGCAACCCGGCCGTCCCGCGGATCGTGTACGGCCCGGACAACTGGTTCCGGAGCCAGGACGACATCGACGACCCCGGCGACTGACGGGGCTCGCCGAACGGGCTAGGTCATCCGTCCGGATGGGCGTCCAGGACAGGCTGCGGTATCCTGTCCGTCCGGCTCGGTCGGAGTGGTCCCCAGGCACCGGGTCCCTCGCCGGGCGTCCGCATCCGGAGCCCGTTCTATCCGCTCATGACCACCCGCGATCACGCCCGTCCAGCCGCCGAGCCTCGCCCACCGCGTCAGTCCGATGGTCGGAGCGGTGGTCAGCGTGGTGGTCGCGGCGACCCGGGTGTCGACGATCCTCGGACCGACCGCCCGAGCCAGCGCGTCCTGACCCTGCCCGAGCGCCTGCTGATGGCCCGGGAGCGCAAGGGCGTCGACCTGTACCGGGCGGAGCGGGACACGAAGATCCGGTCGCGCTACCTCTCCGCGATGGAGCGGGGCGACTACCGCGAGCTGCCGGGCGCGGTCTACACGAAGGGCTTCCTCCGCAACTACGCGCTCTACCTCGGGCTCGACCCCGACGATGTCCTCCAGCAGTGGCGCGCCGAGCGCGGCGAGACGACCTCGCCGGCGGCGACGCTCTCGGTCCCACGACCGCTCGCCGCCCCGCGGAAGGGACTCTCGTTCTCGCCCGGCATCCTCGTGGCGGTCATCCTCACGCTGATCGTCATCGGCTTCATCGCCTACCTCGGGGTCCAGCTGCTCCGGTTCGCCAAGCCGCCGACGCTCGAGGTGACCGCGCCCGCCGCGGCGGTCCTCGATGTCGACGATGGGACGACCACCTACACCTTCAGCGGCACGTCGATCCCGGGGGCGACGATCGAGGTCAGCGCATCGGGGCGGGACCAGCCGTATCGCGCCTCGGCCGATGCCGATGGGCTGTGGAGCCTTGACGTCGACCTGTCTCGGGGCCGGAACCAGTTCGTCGTGAACGCCAAGGACCCCGACACCGGCAAGTCCGCGGACGAGCCGGTCCAGCGGGTGATCATGGTCCCGTTCCCGGTCATCGAGGCGCCGAAGCTCACGGTCGACTCGCCCGCCGACGGCGCGACGTTCGAGAACGGCGCCATCCCGGTCACCGGTCAGACGACGAACGCCGAGTCGGTCACGGTCAGTGCCACGCTCCTCGGGCCGGCGACCGGCGGTCCTGCCAGCCCGTCGCCGTCGCCGAGCCCGTCGCCGTCGCCCAGCCCGTCGGCGTCGCCGTCGTCCGCGCCCGGCTCGTCGCCCAGCCCGGCGCCGTCACTGCCCGCCGATGCGAAGACGGTCACGCCCGCCGACGACGGCTCGTTCTCGGTCCCGCTCGAGCTGACGACGGGGCGCTGGTCGATCGTCGTCATGGCGTCTTCGGCCGAGGGCAAGACGACGTCGCTCACGCGCAACGTCACCGTCAGCTACAGCGGCGTGAACCTGGTCGTGACGGTCGAGGGCGGCCGGGCCTGGCTGAAGGTCTGGGTCGACGGAAGGATCGACCCATCGACCGGGGCGGCCGGTCGGGTCGTCGGGGACGGCAAGACGCTGACCTACAGCGGCACCGAGTCGGTCGAGGTCCGGACCGGGAACTCCGGGGTCACCCACTTCACGCTCAACGGCGAGTCCCTCGGCGCGCTCGGACGCAACGGCGCGCCCGAGACGTGGCTCTTCAAGCCGCCGGATCCGCCCGTCCAGACCGGCCGGCGCTGACCCGCCGGCGCCGGTGACCGACGACGACCTGACCGCGCTCGCGATCCGACTCCAGGCGGCCTGTCTCGAGCGCGGCCTCACCGTCGCCACCGCCGAGTCGTGCACGGGCGGCCTCGTCGCCGAGGTGATCACCCGGGTGCCGGGCTCGTCGGGCTATTTCCTCGGCGGCATCGTCTCGTACGCCGACGTCGTCAAGGCGTCCGAGCTCGACGTGCCGGCGGCGCTGCTGTCGGAGCATGGGGCCGTGAGCGCGCCGGTGGCCGCGGCGATGGCCGAGGGTGCCCGTCGTCGGATCGGCGTCGATCTGGCCGTCTCGGTGACCGGGATCGCCGGACCCGAGGGCGGGACCGCGACGAAGCCGGTCGGACTGACGTTCATCGGTCTTGCGACCGCCACGGAAACGACGACCTCGCGCGACGTCTGGCCCGGCGACCGCGAGGACAACCGCCGGGCGAGCGCCGTCGCGGCCCTCGAGGCGCTGATCTCGGCCGCCGAGGCGTCGCTCCGATGACCCGCTCGGTCGAGGAGATCAGTCGCGGCCTCGAGCCAGCGCGGTCGGCGCGACCGATCGCACCAGGCACACGGATCCACGTCGTCGGCGCCGCCGGATCCGCGGCGGCGGCCTCGCTGCTGTTCGCCCAGGCCGCCGGCGCGGTCGTGAGCGGCTGCGACGCAGGCGAGCCGACGCGGTACAGCGATGGCGTCATCGAGGCGGGCATCGAGATCGCCTGGTCCCACGACGCGGCCCACGTCGTCCGCGACGGCGTGGCGATCATCGACCGGCTCGCCGTCTCGAAGGCCCTGACATCGGTCGACCCTGATCAGCCCGAGCTCCACGCGGCCCACGCCGCCGGGATCGTCGCGACCAGCTGCCAGCAGCTCATCGCTGACGCGATCGCGACCCGCGGCGGTGGCCTCGTCGGTGTCGGGGGCACCCATGGCAAGTCGACGACGACCGGCTGGGTCGTCCATCTCCTCGTCCGCGCCGGTCTCGACCCGTCGGCGTTCGTCGGTGCGCTGCTGCCCGGCGACCTGACCGGTGGCCGGCCCGCGGTCGTCCGGCTCGGTGATGGCCCTGTCACGGTCGTCGAGGCGGACGAGTACGCCGGGAACTTCGACCCGTTCCGGCCGTCGGTCGGGGTCGTGATCAACGCCGACTGGGATCACCCCGACGTGTTCCCCGATCGCGCTGCGGTCGTCGAGGCGTTCGCGGGCTGGGTCCGCCGGTTCGGCGGGCCCGCGCCGGTCCTTGTCGCGAACGTCGGAGACCCGGGCGCCCGGGAGCTCCTCGAGGAGCTCCGCGACTGGACCGGGACGGTCCTGCCGTTCCGGGTCATCGACCGGGCGACCGCGGGCGAGGCGGAGGCTCTCCGCCGCGGGCTCGCAGGCCCGGGCGGGCGGGCGCTGGTCGGACGGCACCGGGAGATCGACGGCCGGACCGAGCTCACCGTCCACGGTCTCGATGGCACACCGGAGGGCCGGCTCGTCGTGCTCCGGCTGGCGGGCCGCCACAACGCCGACGACGCCCTCGCGGCCGCAGGCGCCGCGCTCGCCACGGGCGTCGAGCCCGCGACGATCCTCCTCGGGCTCGCGTCGTTCCAGGGCGTCGGACGCCGCTTCGAGCTGAAGGGCGACGTCGGCGGGGTCGTCGTCCTCGATGACTACGCCCACCACCCGACCGCGATCCGGGCGACCCTCGACGCCGTGGCCCTCCGCTACCCCGGTCGGCGCGTCTGGGCCGTCTACGAGCCCCTGACGTTCCATCGGACCGCGGCGATGCTCGAGTCGTTCGCCGACGTCCTGGCGCGGGCCGACCGCGTCGCGATCATCGACATCTTCGCCGTCCGCGATCCCGATACGACGATCGTGTCCGCCGCGGACCTCGCCGCGGCGGTCGAGCGGCACGGGACCGCGGCGATCGCGCCGGGATCGGCCGAGGCGACGGCCGACGTCCTCGCCACGGCCGTGGCGCCCGGCGATGTCGTCCTGGTCATGGGCGGCGGGCGCTCGACGGTGACCGCGGAGCGCCTCGTCGATCGGCTCTCTGCCGGGTAGGCGCTCGTCCGGCCGATCGCTCAGGTGGCGCGGGCGGCCACCTCGGTCAGGCTCTCTTCGGAGTCCCGGACATCGGTCTCGGATGGCTCGATCGCGGCGCCACCCGCCGCGGCGGCGATGATGAGCGCGGCGAGCTCCTCCTCGGACAGCCGCCGGGAGGTCAGCTCGTGGCCCTCCGAGGTCAGACAGCGCCCGGTCTCCAGCTCGAACTGCCAGCCGTGGAGGGCGCAGGTCATGACCCCGTCCGCGATCGTCGCGAAGCGCGTCAGGTCGGCCTTCATGTGCGGGCAGCGCCGCTGGATCTCCCAGCCATCCAGGACGAACGAGCCTTCGCTCTTGGCCTTCTCGGCGTAGTAGCCCTCGGCGTACTGGAGCCGCTCGAGGTCGAGGCACTTGAACCAGGTGTAGACGTACTCGTTGTACGGGCCCTTCCGGGTCGCGCTGAAGCGCATCGACAGGAACAGCGAATTGACCCAGTCGACCTCGTGCTCGCGGACGAGGCTCTCGACCAGCGGCCGGGCGATCCGGAAGACGTAGCGGCAGCGCTCCTCGCCGTCCCAGGCCCGGACCTTCTGGTCGACGAAGTCGAGGACGATGCCCTCGTCGCCGAGGTCGAGCAGGACGCGGTCGCCGATGCCCGAGCAGATGAGCTCGCCGAAACCCATGAGCGGCCCGAACCACTCACGGAGCTCGGTCAGCAGGTCGATCGGCTCCTCGTCGGGGTCGCCGCCCCAGCCAGCTCGCTCGGCCTCGAGAACGGGTCGGACGCGCGCCTGGTAGGCGCGCAGATACGGCTCCCGGTCCTCGAAGATGGCTCGCAGGCCGGCGTCGTCGACCGGGTGGCTGACGTCGAACCGGCCGGGCTCGAGCTCGGCCCACGAGCCCGGGAGCATGAGCCGGCCGCCACCGACGCCCTCCTCCTCGAGATAGCCGAGGAAGACGGTCTGGTCCGGGAAGATGTTCGCCGGATCGCGGTGGAGGTCGTTCTGGTCGAACAGGTCGTCGTCGAGGAAGCACGGCGGCCCGGCTGACGGGACGACGAACCGGGGATCGAGGATCTCGACGTAGCGGCGGCTGCGAGCCTGCTGGACGACCCGCTTCTTGTGGCCGAGCGTCTTCTTCGCCTTCTCCGGGAACTCGTAGATCATCGGGTACCAGATGGCACCCGAGAACTGCAGGAACAGCAGGTCGAGAGGACCGAACGCCAGGAGCTTCTCGGGGTCGGTGGGCCGCGAGTCGTTCATGTTGAGGAGCCGCACGTCGCCGTCGTCGACGAGCAGGGCGGAGTCGCCGAGGGGACCGTCGGTCGGGGCGTCGAGCGCCATGACCATGATCCGGACGCCCTCGCCCAGGTCGAACGGCTCGCAGTCGGCGGTCTCGATGAACCGCCGGAACCCGAGGTCGTGGAGCTCGTGGCGGAGGTCGTCCACGGGGTAGTCGGGCAGGATGACCGTCGCGTCCTTCGAGCAGTGGTCGGTCAGCCAGGCGGGGTCGAAGTGATCGTGGTGAAGGTGGCTGACGTACAGGAACGTCGGCGACCCGATCGAGCCTGGATCGATGCCGTCGTTGGCCGGGAAGGGGAACCAGGACCCGAAGTACGCGGGGTTGAACCACGGGTCGCAGAGGATCGAACCGGCGCGTGTCTCGAGGTACAGGCCGGCCTGACCCAGGAAGGTCACGCGCATCGCTGGTCAGGATACCGAGTGCGGCCTTGCCACACCGGACGCCCATCCTGCGCGATACTTGCCGTCCCCACAGGAGCCTGGCATGCCGCTCGACCACGCGACCGCCGCCGACCTGCTCGAGGCCTACGGCCGTGCCTGGGAGACATTCGACGGCGACGCCTTCGTGGACCTGTTCACCGAGGACGTGGTCTTCGACAACGAGACGGCCGGCGAGCACCTGGTCGGCCACAACGCCCTGCGGGCGGATCTGCTCGAGCTGATGCGGGCGCAGGAGCAGGTCGAGTTCACGGTCGAGCGGCTGTGGGTCGTCGATCCGACTGTTCTCGCGGTCTGGCATCTCAGCTACGTCGGCCGCGCCAGCCATGAGCGCGTCCGGCTCAGCGGCTTCCTCGTCCTCGAGGTCGCGCCGGACGGCCGGATCGAGCACCTCCGGGAGTGGTGGGCCAGGCGGAGCGGCGACGGTCCGGAGAGGGGAGCGGTCTGATGGCCGGTGAGGTCTCGTTCGACGTCGTGAGCGATTTCGATCCCCAGGAGCTCCGCAACGCCCTGGACCAGGTCCGTCGTGAGGTCACCCAGCGCTACGACTTCAAGGGTGCCCATGTCGAGCTGACCCAGGGCAAGGACGAGATCGTGCTCGTCGCCGATGACGAGTTCCGGGCCACATCGGTCCGCGACCTCATCGAGTCGAAGGCCGTCCGACGTGACCTGAGCCTGAAGATCTTCGACTGGGGCACGATCCAGCCGGCCGGCGGAAAGCTCGTCCGCCAGGAGATCACGCTTCGACGCGGGCTGTCCGATGAGCTGGCGAAGAAGATCAGCAAGCTCGTCCGGGATGAATTCCCGAAGTGCAAGGCCCAGATCCAGGGCGACGCGGTCCGCGTATCTGGCAAGAGCAAGGACGAGCTCCAGAAGGTCATCACGCGGCTGCGCGGCCTCGATGAGCAGGTCCCGCTCCAGTTCGTCAACTATCGCTGAGCCGAGGAGGGACGATGGCGGGTTCGAGGATCGGCACGCTGGGTCATGGCCGGCGTCGCGGCGATCGTCAGCGTCGGGCTCGTGTTGTCGGCCGTCGCGGCCCCGTAGGTCGATGATCGACGACCCGGAGCAGGTCCCGACACGCGACACGGTCGACGGCGTGGTCGATCCGGTCGAGGCCGCCTCGGACGGCGCGGCTGAAACGGTCGAGGCCGCTACGGATGCCGTCGACCCGATCGAGGCCGCCACGGACGCTCCGGAAGCGATCGAGGCCGCAGACGTCGCGGCTGAGCCAGAAACCGCGATCGCGGGCGCCGTGCCGGCCGAGCCCGAGCCGGCCGAGCCCGAGCCGGCCGAGGGGCTGGCGTCTCCGGAGTCGCCCCCCGTGGAGGCGCCGCCCGCCGTGGAAACGCCGCCGGCTCCTCCGTCGCGGGTCGCGGTCGGCCAGGCGATCGCCGAGCAGCTCCACGCCGGCGGCGTCCGCTGGGCGTTCACCGTCCCTGGCGAGAGCTTCCTCGGGCTGCTCGACGCCCTGCCAGGGGCCGGGATCCGCGTCGTGGCGACCCGCCACGAGGGCGCGGCGGCCTTCATGGCCGAGGCGGTCGGCCAGTTGACCGGTCGGCCGGCGCTGTGTCTCGGGACCCGCGCGGTCGGCGCCGCGAACCTGGCGATCGGGATCCACACCGCGCTCGCCGACTCGACGCCCATGATCGCCGTGGCGGGTCAGGTGGGCCGCCACGACCGTGGTCGCGAAGCCTTCCAGGAGGTCGACCTGGTCGGGACGATCGGCGGCTACGCGAAGTGGGCGGCCGAGCCAGCGTCCGCGGACGAGGTGCCGGCCGCCGTCGGCGAGGCGCTCCGGCGGGCCGTGGGCGACCGGCCCGGACCGACGTTCCTGTCGCTGGCCGAGGACCTCCTCGATGAGCTCGTCGACCGGGCCGATGTCGCGCCGTCGGCCGGGCCGCCACCGACCAAGCCCGACCCGAGTGCGGTCGGGGCGGTCCTCCGGCTCCTTGCCGGGGCGCGTCGACCCGTCATCCTCGCCGGGGCGGGGGTGCTGCGGGCCCGCTGCTCGACCGACCTGACACGCCTCGCCGAGCTGCTGCGCGTCCCGATCATCGCGAGCTGGCGCCGCGGCGACGTCGTCTCGAACGCCCACCCCCTGTACCTCGGGATGGCCGGGCTCGCCGCTCCCGCGACGGTCCGGGCACGGCTCGAGGAAGCGGACGCGATCCTGGCCCTCGGGACGCGACTCAACGAGGCGACGACGTACGGCTACGCGATCCCCCGACCCGGCCAGCGCTGGGCCCTCGTCGACCTGGAGCCCCGCCCGAGTCGGGCCGGCCTGCCCGCGCCCGACCTCGCGCTCGCGGTCGACGCCCGCTCGTTCGTGCGGGCGGCCCTGGAGCGGTTGAAGGGCGCCTGCCTCGATGCCGAGACGACCGATGCCCGCGCGGCGACGAACGTCGAGGATCGAGCCGCCTGGGAGGCGGCGACGGAGCCACGTCCTCGGACCTGGAGCGGCCCCGGGGTCGATCCGGAGGCCGTCGTCTCGGTCCTGCGACGCGTCCTGCCCGATGACGCGATCCTCACCACGGACGCGGGCAACTTCGCCGGCTGGCTGGCCCGCGGCTACCGATTCGGTCGCCCCGGGACGTTCCTCGGCCCGACGTCGGGCGCGATGGGCTACGGCCTCCCGGCGGCGATCGCGGCAGCGCTCGTCCATCGGGACCGACGCGTCGTCGCCTGGACCGGCGACGGCGGACTGGCGATGACGATGGCCGAGCTCGAGACGGCTGTCCGCGAGCGCCTGAAGCTGACGGTGTTCGTCCTCGACAACGAGCGGTACGGGACGATCTCGATGTTCCAGTCGCGCCGATCCGACGGCCCACATATCGCGACCGACCTCGGGCCGGTCGACTTCGCGGCGATCGCGCGCGCGCTCGGCGCGAACGGCGTGCGGGTCGATCGGGATGCCGACGTGGAAGCCGCGCTCCGGACGGCTCTCGTCGCTGAGCGGCCGACGCTGATCCAGCTCGCTCTCGATCGACGCTGGGTCAGCGTCGACGAGCACCCGTAAGCCGGGTCAGATCCTCCGATACGCGACGGCGACGCCGCCGACCGACGCCTCCAGCGCGCGGATCGCCGCCAGCTGGACCTCGTCGAGCGGTTGTGCCGGCAGGTCCAGGGCGACGGGCGCGTCATACGGTCCGGTCGCGGGTCGATAGATGACGACATAGTCGGCCTGGATCGCCCGTTCGGCGTCCGCGACCGCGATCAGCTCCTCGTCGGAGAGCTCTGCCCAGGTCCAGCGTGACTCGGTCATCGCACGGTCCTCATCTGCCCCGGGGACGACCGGGTCCGCATCATCGTACCCCCGGTCTGCGCTCTCGGCGACGGGCACCATCTGTCACGACCGGACGACATGGTCCGCCTCGCCGACGAGGAGGAAGGTCTCCATCGGGCCTTTGCCCTTGACCTCGACGAGACCCCGCGGCTGGAAGACGAAGGCGCCCCGCAGGCGCTCCTCGACGGCCGCCGACACCTGGATGCGGTCCGCCACGCCCGTCGACTCCATCCGGCTGGCGACGTTCACCGTGTCGCCCCAGACGTCGTAGATGAATTTCCGTTCGCCGATGACTCCGGCGACGACCGGTCCGGCGTGGATGCCGATCCGGAACGAGATCCCGAGTCGCCGGCAGGCTGCGATCCCGTCCACTCGCTGACCGACGGTCATCGCCAGTCGGGCGACCGCGGCGGTGTGATCGATCGTCCCGTCGGTCAACCCGCCGACGACCATGTAGGCATCGCCGATCGTCTTGATCTTCTCGAGCCCGGCCGCTTCGACGAGCCCGTCGAAGACGCCGAAGACCTCGTTGAGGACGCCCACCAGGTCGATCGCGGCCATCCCGCTCGAGAGCCTCGTGAAGTCGACGATGTCGGCGAACATCAGGGTGACGTCGTCGAACCGATCGGCGATCAGGCGTTCGCCGCGGCGCAGGCGACCGGCGATCGGCTCCGGAAGGATGGAGAGCAGCAGGCGCTCGTTCTCACGATGGAGCTCTTCGAGCTCGTGGACGTGGGTGATGTCGGTCCCGTACACGTTGATGAAGTCGAACCCGGGGACCTCGACAGCGAGGAGCGCATACCGCCGCCCGTGGCTCACCACCTCGACGGTCTCGCGCGCGGTCATCCGGGCGGCCGCGACGAGCGAGGTCCGGGGCGGATCCGGGAAGGGGGACCCGACCACGCCATCGAGGCCCGAGACCAGGTCCGCGCTCGCGGGGTTGGCGTAGGTCAGCATCCCGTCCCAGGCGAGGCGAAAGACCGGATTCGGGTTCTGGTCGGGGAATTGGGCGATCGCCCTCGCCGCGGTGACGTCGGTCCCGTAGGCGTTGCTGAAGCCCAGACCGACCGCCCGGACGATGAGCAGCTCGAAGGTCCGGACGCCGACCGCGACCTCGATCGGCTTCCCGTCGTCGGCAGCCGTCTCGATCCGCTGCCGCCATCCATTCGAGAGGCGTTCGCCGACCGTCGCCCCGATCGCCGCGACGAGCGGCATGCTCGACGGGTTGGCGTAGGTCAGGAGCCCATCGTCGTCGATCCGCATGACCGGATGCGGATTCTGGCCAGGGAAGTGCTCGATGGCCTCGAGCGACCGCGATCCCGACCCGTCCGACATGGCCGCATCATCCATCGCCGGCCATCCTCGAGTCGATCTCAAGGTCGCGGCTCCGATGGCCACGTCGGAACTCCAGTGCCGTGTAGCCTCTGGGGATGGAGATCGGCGTCGTCCTCCGTGCGGCCGAGGTCGATGGTGGCACGTCGGGCTGGGCGTCCGTGCGGTCGTATGCCCTCGCCGCCGAGCAGGCGGGTCTCGATGCCGTCTGGATGTTCGACCACCTCCTCGATCAGGCGGACGACGGCGTCACCCGCGGGATGTACGAGGCCTGGACGATCGTGTCGGCGGTCGCGGCGATCACGACCCGGGTCCGGGTCGGCCAGCTTGTGACCTGCACGGGCTTCCGGAACCCCGGACTCCTCGCCAAGATGGCAGCCACGGTCGATGCCGTGAGCGGCGGTCGGCTCGTCCTCGGTCTTGGTGCCGGTTGGCATGACCCCGAGTACACCGCGTTCGGATTCCCGTCCGACCACAAGGTGGGCCGGTTCGAGGAGGCCATCTCGATCATCGGGCCGCTGATCCGCGGCGGGCACTCGACGTTCCACGGTCGATGGCACGACACGCACGATGCCGTGCTCCTCCCCCCGCCCGAGCACCGGACTCCCATCCTGGTGGCGGCGGACGCCCCCAGGATGCGGAGGCTGACGGTCCGACACGCGGACTCCTGGGCGACGGCCTGGTACGGGATGCCAGATGCGACGCTCCGCTCCGCCGTCGCCGACCTGGACGACGCGCTTGCCCAGGCCGAACGGGCGCCGAACACGCTCCACCGCGTCGCCGGCGTCGTCATCGCCGACCCGGCCGCACCGCCGTCGCTCGACGAAGACCCGGAGATCATCGGCACGCCAGACGCCATCGCCGATGCCATCGAGGCATACGCCGCACTTGGATTCGGCGAGCTCATCGTCAACCTTCGGCCGATGAGCGACCGATGGCTGGCTGGCTTCGGCGAGCTTGTGCGAGCGATCCGGTCGCACTGACGCAGACGGCGCTCGCACGACGGATCCGAGGCCGGGGGGTCCGACGATCGTGCCGCTCAGGATCCCGTGGCGGGCACGACCCGGCCCCACGGACGGGCCCGGATCTGGTCGGTCCAGACGCCGCAGCGGACGTAGACGTCGTCGCGGAACAGCGCGATCGCCTCCTCCTCGCTCGCGGCGCGGACGAGCAGCACGGCGCTGCTCATGTCGAGATAGCCGCCGGCCTCGATCAGCCGGCCGTCGGCCAGCAGCTCGCCGATCCGCGTGAGGTGCTCGTGACGGACCGCCGGCCGCTTCTCCGCGGCATCCGCCGTGTACGGGACCTCGACGACCCAGATCGTCTCGACCCGGACGGTGTCGGGGATCTCGGGTGCGGGCGACGGCCCGGTCCCGGCAGATGGGGGTCCCGCGGCATCCCGGGGCTTGCTGTCCGGCTCCGGAGCGGACCGTCGGCCGGCCGCGCGACGAGGGCGGCGACTCGGCCGCGCTGGCGCCGCCGCCGCGCGCTCCTGGATCTCCTCGGCCCGTGCCGCGAGCGGGGACGCCGGAGCGTCGCCACCGCGGGCCTCCGCGATCGCCTCCTTCGCTGCGGTGAGCGATCGATACGGCCCGCGGACGAGAGGCAGCCCGAGCTCGTCGGTCTGTTCGACATCGACCAGCGACCAGGTCCCGCCCTGCGGCTCGATCGTGAACCGCCCGTCCTTCGTCGCCCAGCGGCCGCCGCCGAGCCGCTTCAGGGCCTCATCCGTCTGTGCCATGTCGTCCAGCGTAGCGCGCTGCCGGGCGAACGAGCCGATCAGCTCTGGGCGCCGCCGCCGAGGGTGACGACCTCACCGGTGACATAGGTGTTGGCGGTGGAACCGAGCCAGAGCGCCAGGCTCGCGAGGTCCATCGGCGTGGCCACGCGCCGCAGCGGGATCTGCTTCGCGAGGGACTCGACCCGCTCGTCCGGGATCGACGGCAGCCCGTCGCGATGGGTCAGGATCTGGGTCGGCGCGATCGCGTTGACGAGCACGCCGGACGGACCGAGCTCCTTCGCCAGGCTCTTCGTCAGCCCGATGATGCCGGCCTTGGCCGCGGCATAGTGATCCGCCCGGGCCACGCCCACGAGACCCGATCGCGCCGCGATGGTGACGATCCTGCCCCAGCCGGCGTCCTGCATCCCGGGTGCGACCGCACGGCAGACGCGGAACGTCGCGCCGAGGACATCGTCGACGACCTCCGCCCAGTCCTCGTCGGTCGTCTCGCTCAGGGGCGTCGTTCGGTAGGCCGATGTGGCGGTGACGAGGACCGCCACCGGACCGACGGCCGAGATGATGTCGGCGACCATCGACCCGATCGCGTTCGTCGAGCGAAGGTCGGCCTCCACCACGACCGCCCGACCACCTGCATCCTCGATCGCGGCGGCGGTCTGCCGGGCGCGCGTCGCCGGATCATCGGACGGCCGTTGGTGAAGGGCCACGATCGCCCCCTCGGCCGCGAACGCCTCCGCGATCGTCGGTCCTGCCCCGCCGCCGGCGCCGGTGATGAGGACGACACGCCCGCCCAGACCGAGGTCCACCTCAGTCGCCCTCGACCGTCGTCGTCGGATCGAACGAGTCCATCACGATGGACCGAGTCTGGCACACACGGTCGTCCCACGGCTGCGGCAGGACTCAAAGGCCAGCGTGTAGGCCGCTCCTCTAGGATGGCCCGATGGAACGGGGACGCCTCCAGGCGGCGATGCGCGGGATCGCCGCGATCCTCGTCTTCGTCGCGATCGTCGCGCAGGCGGCGGACCTTGCGTCCATCGGACGCTTCGACCCGACGCGGTTCTTCGCCTTCTTCACGATCCAGAGCAATCTGTTCGGCGCGACCCTGTTCCTGATCCTGGCCATCCGCGGCCGGCGGGGCCCGAGCCACGCCGAGGACGCGCTGCGCGGCGCGGCCGTCGTGTATCTGAGCGTGACCTTCATCGTGGTGGTCGTCCTGCTCTCGGGCGCCGACCTCCAGGTCGCGTTGCCATGGGTCGACTTCGTCCTGCACAAGGTGTTCCCGGTCGTCGTCGTGCTCGACTGGCTGCTCGACCCGCCGCGGACCCGCCTCTCCGTCCGGGACGCGCTCATCTGGCTCGTCTACCCGCTCATCTGGCTGGTCGTGACGCTGTCCCGCGGCGCCCTCGACGGCTGGTATCCGTACCCGTTCCTCGACCCTTCGAGCGGTGGCGATGGGCCCGTCGCCCTGACGATCGTCGGGATCGCTCTCGGGTTCCTCGTCATCGGCTCGATCACGATCGGCCTCGGCCGGTGGCTCGGCCGGGCGAGAGCGGCCCGGCCCGGCTCCGCCGTGGGGTACCCTTAGGCCCAGTGTCCCAGCGTCCCGCGTCTGACGGCTCCGAGGCCGTCGATCCCACCCCGACTCCTCCGGCGTCGAAGCGTGCCCGCCGGTTCTCGATGCGCGACCGCCCCCAGGACGACCCACGGACCCACGAGGGCATCGAGGCGTTCATCAACGGGCCGGCGGTCCGCCGGGTCCGACGCGTGGCCGACGACCCGTCGGCGGCACTCGCGACCGCCGGGCTCGACAGCCCCGAGGCATGGGACCAGGCGGTCCGGCTCGAGGACGATCGCGTCTCGCGCTATCGGCGGCCGGCGACGATCGTCGCGTTCGAGCTGCTGACCCGGGGCGTCGACCCTGCGGCCCTCGTCGAGCCCGTGGGGCAGGCGCTCCGTCGCGAAGCCCGCGAGACCGACCGCCTGACCTGGGCCGGCGACGGCCGGTTCCGGGCCCTCCTGCCGGAGACCGACGAGGATGCCGCGATCGTCTACGCCGAGCGTGCCCATGTCGCCGCCCGAGCCGTCGCCGCCTGGCTGGCCGGACCCCGGGCGGTGACCGACATCCGTGTGGCCGTCTGCGGAGCGGTCCCGGGTCGGTCGCTCGCGACCGCGATCATCGCCGCGGAGCGGACCCTCAGCCAGGACGGCGACGACGCCCCGCTCGACGACCCGGCGGTCGACGACCAGGCCGCCTCGGCCTAGCCCGCCGTCGGACGCCTCCCACGGGGGCCGACCCGTAGCTCGTCAGTCGCGACGCGTCAGCAGGTGACGATAGCCATACCCGTCGGCACGGTTCTCGCCTTCGTCGACCACGCTGAAGCCCGCCTCAGCGAGCCAGACATCGACGCGCGAGCGCCCCGGGTAGTAGTGGTAGCCGGCCGTGTCGCCACTGACGATCTCTCCGTGGACCGCAGGCGCGCTCGTCGCCTGGAGCGCCGCGAACTCGGCGTCGATCTCTGCGGGGTCGACCTCCTCGACCGTCAGGTAGAGATGCCCGCCCGGGTGGATCGCCCGTCTCAGGTTCGCCAGGACCGTGGGCCAGTCCTCGGGTGGGATGTTCTCGAGCGCGTCGATGGACATCGCCGCATCGAATCGGTCGGCGATCGCCAGCTCCTGGAGGCCCTGCTCCAGCACCTCTGACGCGAGGTCCTTCGCCCGCGCGACCGCCAGCATCCCGGGGGATTCGATCGGCACCGACGACCCGGCGGCCCGCGGCGACGACCA
This sequence comes from uncultured Chloroflexia bacterium, assembly GCA_963729175.1. GTDB lineage: Bacteria > Chloroflexota > Limnocylindria > Limnocylindrales > CSP1-4 > CAVSMY01. The sequence goes on from CAVSMY010000012.1 coordinate 484,324, forward strand.
GCCCGAAGTACTTGCCGGTCCCGCAGGGCATGTCGAGGATGAGGCCGTCCGGCGGGCAGGTCTCGATGAGTCGGGTGACGAACCGCTGATGGGTCGGGCTCGATCGGGCTGTCGAGCCGGTCGTAGTCGGGCGCTTCCTCGTCGTAGGACTGCCGGACGTCGAGGCGTCGCTCGTCGAGCCAGCGTCGGCGGGTCGAGGGCGTCCCGGTCATCGTCGATGGCGTGCCGTGAGGCCGGACCGCGACCCCGAGGCGAAGGACGGATCCCGGCGCACGGAGTACCGTGGACCGGCGACGATCCACGGCGCTGTGGTCGCGATCGACGCCGCGGCACGGGCACCGACGAGCGCACCCATGGCGGGCACTGTACATCGGTCGGTGCCGGCCGGAGGGTCGATCCCCGCGGCGGGTCGACGCCGAGAAGGAGGCTGACGATGGCGACGCAGACGAGCGAGGTGGTCGAGCAGGTCCGGGTGGGCATCGAGGGTTCGCCGACCGACCGGTTCATCGAGCGCCTCGCCTCGGTGATCGGCGGTCGGGCATCGGTCCAGGCAGTGTTCGGCGAGCCGGTCGAGCGCGGCGACGTCACGGTGATCCCGGTCGCGCGGGTCCGCTGGGGCTTCGGCGGTGGGACGGGGCTGATGGACGCCGGCCCGACGCCCGGCAGTGGATCGGGTGGTGGTGGCGCGGCGTCCGCGGACCCGGCCGGCTACATCGAGATCGGGCCGGACGGGACGTCGTTCCGACCGATCATCTCGGCCTATCCGAGCCCCTTCCTCGTGCTCGCCGGGGCCGTCGCGTTCGGGATCATGCTGCGAGCGATCAGCCGCCTCATCCGCGGCTGACAGCCCCTCCGCGGTCGAGCGGGCGCCAGAGGAGCTCACGGGCGCCGCCGCACCCGTTCCGGTACCGAGTCGCACCCTTGTGCCGACAGACCGGCGGCTGGCAGAATGCCGCTCGATGACGAGCCGCATCCTGGTGTCGTGCGCCTGTCCCGACCCTGCAGAGCAGGGGAGGCGACGTCCCTGAGCACCCGCTGACGGTCGGTCGGAGGTGCGCGACGGACCTCGAACCCCTGCCTCGGCAGGGGTTTTTGTCCGCCTTGGGACCGCCCACGATGCACCGGAGCTGCAGATGTCCACGACGACCACGATCACCTCCGCCAGGCTCGACGCCCGCCTCAGCGACCCTGAAGACGACCTGACCGTCGTCGACGTCCGGCCGACCAGTGCCTACAGCGGCTGGCCCGCGGATCCGTCGCTTCCAGGGGGTCACATCCCCGGGGCCGTCTCGTTCCCTGCTGGTTGGCTGGCGACGGTCGACGCGCCGGAGATCGAGCGTGAGCTCCGGACGAAGGGCATCGTCCCGCGCCGCGACATCGTCCTCTACGGCACCGAGCTGTCCGGCGGGGCCGATGCGTCCGCCGTCGCCGCGGTCGCGGCGCGCCTTGAGGAGCTCGGCCTCGGACCGATCCTGACCCTCGAAGGCGGCGTGACGCGCTGGCTGGCAGAGGGTCGTCCGGTGGAGCGACTACCGCGCTACGAGAAGCTCGTCGATGTCGACTGGCTGAGCGGGCTGCTCGCGGGCGGTCGGCCCGTGGCCGCCCCAGCCGGCGACCATCTCCTGTTCCACGTCAACTTCGGCGTCCCCGAGGAGTACGAGGAGGACCACCTCCCGGGCGCCCTGTACCTCGACACGAATTGCCTGGAGGACCCGGCGGACTGGAACCGCCGGTCGCCCGAGCGAGCTCGACGCGGCGCTCCGAGACCTCGGCATCACGGCACGAGACGACGGTGATCCTCTACGGTCGCGATACCGAGGGTGACGCGGACGAGAAGTGGCCGGGTCGACGGGCCGGCCAGATCGCCGCGACGCGGGCCGCCCTGATCCTCCACTACGCCGGCGTCGACGACATCCGGGTCCTCGATGGCGGCTACGACCACTGGGTCCGGGCCGGCGATCCGCTCGAGACGACGATCCGCGCAGCCGTCACCGGTCGCGGCGTTCGGTCGGTCGATCCCGCAGCGTCCCGAGCTCATCGTCGACATCGACGAGGCCAAGGCGATCCTCGCCGATCGCGACGGTGCGGCGCTCGTGAGCGTCCGGACCTGGCGCGAGCACATCGGCGCGGTCAGCGGCTACAACTACATCGGTCCGGCCGGGCGGATCGCCGGCGATGTCTGGGGCAACTGCGGCACCGACGCGTACCACATGCAGCACTACCGGACGGTCGACAACACGATGCGGCCGTACCCCGAGATCGCGGCCAACTGGGCCGAGGCGGGCATCGTCCCGGACAAGTGGGTCGCCTTCTACTGCGGGACGGGCTGGCGCGCCAGCGAGACGTGGTTCTACGCCTATCTCATGGGCTGGCCGCGGATCGCCGTCTACGACGGCGGCTGGTTCGAGTGGAGCCAGGATCCCGCCAACAACCCGATCGAGATCGGTGAGCCGGAGGACACCGACGCAGCCTGACGGACCGGCCGTCCGACGGCCCGACGGCGGGACGGTCGCCGGCGTCGCGACGGAGAGGCCGCGCCGGTGATCGAGGCCCTCGCGGCGTGTGCCACACTGCGCCCGTGAGCGAGGGAGTGCCGCCGCGGGGCGGCCTTCGGGAGGTCCTGGAGCGGCGATCGGAGTGGGTCGACGCGCTCATCGTCCTGGCGACGGTGGCGGTCGGCTTCGTCGTCCTCGACTACCTGGCGCGCTACTTCGCCGACTACTTCCGGATCATCCTCATCTTCTTCTTTGCCTGGCTGCTGGCGTTCCTGCTGTCACCGGCTGCGGACTTCCTGCAGCGTCGGCTGCGACGCCTGCCACGACCCGTCGCGGTCATCGGCGTGCTCGTGCCCGATCATCCTGATCGTCGCGTTCGTGGGGGTCCGGGTCGTCGTCGCCCTCGGCGAGTCGTTCAGCCAGCTCATCGCCCAGCTGCCTGACCTGGCGGCGAACCCTCCGCCGGTGATCAGCCAGAATCCAGGCCTGGTTCGACGCTCGCGGCGTCGCCGTCGACATCGCCGGGATCTTTCACCAGGTCGTCGTCGGCCTGCTGGACGGGATGGCGAACTTTGTCGTCTCGCTGTTCGGCGGCATCTCTTCGTCGGTCGGCACGTTCATCGACGGGATCATCGTCGTGAGCCTCGCGGTGTTCATGGCGATCGACAGGGACAAGATCATGCGGTTCGGGCTCGACATGACGGCCCCCGAGCACCGCGAGGACGCCCTGCTGTTCCGCAAGAGCATCGGCACGGCATTCGCCGGGTTCATCCGCAGCCAGCTGGTCCTGGGTGCCCTCTATGCATCTGGGCGTTCGGGGTGAACCTCGATCTTCGGCCTGCCGTTCGCCGGCGCCACCGCATTCCTCGCCGGGATCATCATGGCCATCCCGATCTATGGGCCGTACGTGTCCTGGGTCCCGCCGGTCATCGTCGCGGTCCTGCTCAAGCCGGAGGTCGCGATCTTCGTCGCGATCGCGATGCTCGATCGGCTGGTTCATCGACGAGAACATCCTTGCGCCGCTCGTGCGCGCTGGTGCGCTGCAGCTCCATCCGATCGTCGTGACGTTCGCGTTCCTGCTCGGCGCCCAGCTGGCCGGCGCGATCGGGGCCCTCGTCGCGATCCCGCTCGCGGCCGTCGTCCAGGCATTCTTCTGGGTCTACGTGGGTCGCTATCGGGCCAAACGCGGCTGGCCGCCGGCTGGCAGCGAGCCGCTCGCGGGCGAAGGACCGCCGGGGCATGGCACGACACCGCCCGGTGGAGACGCCGGGGATGCGGCGCCCCCGACTCCGGCCTCGCCCGCCACGGGATGACGATCGAGGTCCGGTCGATCCGGCCGGACGAGCTGCCGGCCTTCCTCGACGCGCTCTCGACGGGGTTCAACGAGCGGCCCGACATCGAGCGCGCGACGGGCATCTTCTCGCCCATCTGGGACCTGAGCCGGACGCGCGCAGCGTTCGAGGCAGGCCGGATGGTCGGGACGTTCCGTTCGTGGCCGACCGAGATGACGGTGCCGGGCGGGGCCGATCGTCCCGGCCGCGGCCATCACCGCGGTCGCGGTCCTCCCGACCCACCGTCGACGGGGGATCCTGACCCGGCTCATCGCGACCGAACACGCGGCCGACCGCGAGCACGGCGAGGCCCTCGCTCTGCTTTACGCCTCGGAATACCCGATCTACGGCCGCTTCGGCTATGGACCGGCGACACGCGAGGGGAGTTGGCGGGTCGACACCCGGGCGACCGGGTACAACGGCCAGTTGGACCTCGAGGCGATCGAGCTGGCCGCGCCCGGACCGGCGATCCGGGACGAGATGCTGGCGATGTTCGATATCCACCGGCGCCAGCAGAACGGGGCCATCAAGCGCCGGGACACGAGCTGGGACTTCGACCTAGGTCTTCTGCCGAGCCCGTGGGGCCGGGACTGGAAGGGTTTCCTGGCGGTCCATCGCGCGATCGATGGACGCCTCGACGGTTTCGTCCGCTACTCGTTCAAGGACTCCTGGGAGCGATCGCCAGCCACGGAACGTCGTCACGGTCGACGATCTGCAGGCCCTCACGACCGAGGTCTGGGCCAGCCTGTGGCGCTACCTCGGCGGCCTCGACTGGGTCGCCACCGTCGAAGCCGAGCGGCGGAGCCCGAGCGAGCGACTGCCGTGGTTGCTCACGAATGCCCGGGCAGCGAAGCTCTTCGACGTGGGCGACGGGATGTGGCTCAGGATCGTCCACCTCCGGAGGGCCCTCGAAGCCCGGACGTACGCGGGTGAGGACCGCCTCATCGTGGAGGTCGTCGACGCTGTCGAGCCCGACCGGACCGAGCGGGTCAGTCTCGATGCCGGACGTGGCGGCGCGACCTGTCGACCCTCGCGCAGGTCGCCCGACCTGACCGTCGACCTGGCGACGCTCGGCGCGGCGTACCTGGGCGGTCCGCGGCTGGGCGCGGCTGCGTTGGCGTTCGGTGCCGAGGAGCACCGCCCGGGCGCGCTGGTCCGCCTCGAGCGGCTCCTGCATCTGCCCGACGAGCCCTGGTGCTCGACCTTCTTCTGACCCCTGAGCTCGCGACCGACGCGACGTCGCGGCCGTGGGTCAGAGGATCACGGCAGCGATGATCGCGATGAGCGGCGGGCCGGCCTGGATCGCGGCACCCAGCGCGAAGCGCGGGTTGGAGGCCACCAGGACGACCCCGGCGCCGACCATGCAGGCGCAGGCGAACAGGACGACCGCTCGCCCGGCATCGACCTGACCGATCCCGACGAGCCCCAGACCGGCCAGCGATCCCAAGGGCCAGGAACAGGTTGTAGAAGCCCTGGTTGAACGCCATCGGACGGACGATCGCGGCATGCTCGGCGGAGTCGAGCCCGAACCGGCGCCAGACCTCCGGGCGCTGCCAGCGGAGGCTCTCCATCGTGAAGAACCACACGTGGATGAGCGCCGCGATGAGCGCGGCGACGACGGCGACGATCGGCATCGAGGCCATCCTACGGCCCCCCGCCGGCGGCGTCGGCCTCAGCGCGCGACCGTCTCCCAATGGCCGCTGTCCCAGGACGCCGCGATCGCCTGCTGGACGTGGGCGACCGCCGCCGCATCCTCGAAGTCCGGCGAGGCCCGCTCGCCGGTGACGATGGACTGGAGGAACTGGGCCGACTCGACGACCTTCAGGTCGTCGTAGCCGAGACCGGTCGCCCAGCCCGGGTTGAACGCCCGATGGAACGGGTGGGCCGGCCCGGACAGCTCGATCGTCCAGCCTCGCTCGGCCGCCGCGTGCTCGTCGAGGCGGTAGTAGCGGAGCTCGTTCATCCGCTCCATCGACCAGGCGATCGCGCCCTTCGTGCCGTGGACCTCGAAGGCCAGGTCGCACTCCGAGCCGATGATCACCCGGCACGCCTCGAGCGTCCCGCGGGCTCCGCCGGCGAACCGGACGAGTGCTCCCACGTAGTCCTCGTTCGTCACCTCGCCGCGGGGATCGTCCGGTGACGCGGTGTCGTAGTGGGTGCCGCCGGGGCGGGGGAGGGGCCGTGATCGGATGAACGTCTCCCGGCTCCCGACCACCTCATCGATCGGGCCGGCGATCAGGTGGGCCATGTCGATCGCGTGGGACAGGAGGTCGGACAGGGTCCCGTAACCCTGGTCGGCCCGGAACCGCCACGACAGGACTCCGTCCGGATCGCTGGCGTAGCCGTTGAGGAATCGGCCGCGGTAGTGGGTCAGCGTCCCGAGCGCCCCGGACGCGACGAGGTCGCGGGCGTGCTGGACGACGGGCGCCCAGCGGTAGTTGTAGCCGACGAACGTCCGGATCGGCCGGCCGCGGGCCGCCGCGGCCGCCTCGAGCGTCTCGGCCGGCGTCCGTCCCACCGGCTTCTCGCACAGGACATGCTTGCCGGCCTCGACCGCGGCGTGGATGACCGCGAGGTGCGTGTCGTTCGGGGCGGTGATGCTGATCGCCTCGACTTCCGGGTCCGCGACGACCGTCCGCCAGTCCGTGGTGGCGCGCTCGAAGCCGAAGCGTTCGCGCGCGGCCACGGCGCGGCTCTCGTCAGCGTCGGCGCAGACCACCAGGCGGGTCCCGATCCCTCGCTCGTGGAAGCGATCGGAGACGAGCCGATAGGCGCGGCTGTGCGCCTCGCCCATCCAGCCCATCCCGATGACGCCGACCCCGACGACCCGATCCATGGTCGTGACCTCCGCGTTGCGCCCGCCCGCCAGCGTAGCGGTCCGTTGATCGGGCCGCGCGGTCCGTCATCGGGCCTTCATCGGCGTCGCGGGCGCAGGTGGCAGAATCAGCCTCGATGGACACACCCGCGATGACCGTCCCCGACCCGGTCGCCGCCCGCGACCAGGCGCGGGCCGCGTTCGAGCGGCACGCGTGGGAGGAAGCGTACGCAGCCTTCGAGGTCGCGGACGCGGCCGGGCTGCTCGACGGTGCGGATCTGGAGGCGTTCGGTCAGGCCGCGTTCTTCTCGGGCCGCGCGGAACATGAGCACGCGATCGAGGAGCACGCCTTCCGGGCCTACCATGACGCCGGCGACACGACCCGGGCGGCGTTCATGGCATTCGGCCTCGCGCGCGGCTACGGCCACGTCGGCAAGGGGGCCATCGCGCTGGCCTGGATGCGACGCGGCGGGAAGCTCATCGCGGGCCTGCCGGAGACCTACGTCGACGGCTACCGCGCCCTGGTCGAGAGTGAAGCCGCGACGGCCGCCGGCGACATCGACCGCGCGCTGGCGTTGGCCCAGGAGGCGGTGGACATCGGGTCGCGGATGACCCACCCCGATCTCCAGGCGTCGGCGCTCGCGAACCTCGGGACCCTGAAGATCGCGACTGGCGCGACGAACGAAGGCGTCGCGCTGATGGAGGAGGCCTCGATCTCGGCCGTCAACGGCGAGCTGTCGCCGGTCACGGCGGGGATCACGTGCTGCCAGATGATCGCCGCCTGCCGCGATCTGACCGACTACCGTCGGGCCAGCGAGTGGACCGAGGCGACCGACCAGATGTGCGAGCGGACCGCTGTGGGAGGCTTCCCGGGCGTCTGCCGCGTCCATCGGGCGGAGGTCACCGCACTGACGGGCGGGTGGGACCGGGCCGAGCAAGAGCTCGAGCTGGCGGCCGGCGAGCTGCTCCGGTTCCAGGCGATCCCGCCGTTGGCCGACGGGTTGTATGCCCTCGGCGATCTCAAGCGGCTGAAAGGCGACTTCGCCGGAGCGGAGGCGACGCTGCGGGAGGCCCACGGGTTCGGGCGGACCCCCCAACCGGCCCTTGCGCTCATCCGTCTCGCCGAGGGCAAGACGAAAGCCGCCTCGAGCGCCATCGCCGCAGCTCTCGAGGAGCAGACCTGGGACCAGTGGGCTCGCGCTCGGCTGCTTCCGGCACGGGCGGAGATCGCGGTCGCGGCCGGCGAGGTGGCCGTGGCCCGTGCGGCCGTCGAGGAGCTGACACGGATCGTCGAGACGTATCACTCGCCGGCTCTCGAAGCCGGTCGGCGGATGACCCTGGGCAGGGTGCTGCTCGCCGAGGGAGACGCGGACGGCGCGGCCCGCGAGCTCCGGATGGCGATCCGGGACTGGCGCGAGGTGCCGTCGCCCTTCGAGCTGGCGCGGGGACGGGCACTCCTCGCCCAGGCACTCGTCGCGCTCGACGACGAGGATGCGGCGGAGCTCGAGTTGACGGCTGCTCGCGAGGAGTTCGAGCGGCTCGGCGCGAAGGTCGACGGCGCGGCCGCGAGCCGCACGCTGCAGGCCATCGCTGATCGCCGCTCGGCCCCGGTCGCGATCCATCGGACGTTCATGTTCACCGACATCGTCGGCTCGACGGTCCTCGCCGAGAGCCTCGGCGACGCGGCCTGGGAACGCGTCCTGGCATGGCACGACGAGGTCGTGCGCGGTCTCGTCGCGGCCTACAGCGGCGAGATCGTGAACTCGACCGGTGACGGCTTCTTCGTCGCCTTCGACAGCGCCCGGACCGGCATCGAGTGCGCGACGGCGGTCCAGGCGGCGATCGCCCGCCGACAGCGCGATAGCGGCTCGACGCTGACCGTCCGGATCGGTCTCCACACCGCCGAGGCGAACCGCCGTGGCAGCGACTACAGCGGCGTCGGGGTCAACATCGCCGCCCGCGTCGCGGCGCTCGCTGGCGCCGGCCAGGTCGTCGTCACGAGCGAGACCCTCGCCGAGGCGGGTGCCGTGGAAGCGGGGGAGATCCGGTCGGTGACGGTCAAGGGCGTCTCTGCGCCCGTCAGCGTGGCGATCGTCGGCGGCTGAGTGGTCTCGTCGGAGATGCAACCAGACGACGCGTGACGGTGTATGACCGAGTAGGGCGCGATCGAGGGCGCTGACCGGCGCGACGCAGATGGATGGACGGATGACCGAGCGGATGGACCGGAAGGCGCTGGCCGCCGCGCTCGTGACGGTCGTCTTCTGGGCGTCCGCATTCGTCGGCCTGCGGGCTGTCGCCCCGGACTTCTCGCCGGGCTCGATCGCCCTCGGCCGGCTCGCCGTCGGCTCGCTCGCGCTCGGCCTCCTCGTCGCGGTCCGACCGTGGCGCCACCCGAGCCGTCGCGATCTCGGGCTGATCATCGCGTCCGGCGTCCTGTGGTTCGCGCTCTACCAGGTCGTCCTGAGCTGGGCCGAGCGGCTGGTCGACGCCGGCACGGCGGCGATGCTCGTGAACACCGGGCCGCTGTTCATCGCGATCCTTGCCGGGATCTTCCTCGGGGAGGGTCTGCCCCGTCGGCTCCTGCTGGGGCTGGCGATCGCGTTCGGGGGGACGCTGATCATCGCCGGCGGAACGACGGGCGACCCGATCGATGCCCCCGCGCCGATGCTCGGCATCGTCCTGTGCATCGTCGCCGCGCTCGCCTATGCCGCGGCCGTCACGCTCCAGAAGCCGGTCCTTCGGCGCGTCTCCGCGCTCGAGGTCACGTTCCTGGCCTGTCTGACCGGCACGATCGTCTGTCTGCCGTTCCTGCCGGGCCTGCTGGCCGAGGCGTCCACGGCCGACCCGGTCGACATCGGCTGGATCGTCTACCTCGGCGTCTTCCCCACGGCGATCGCGATCACGACGTGGGCCTACGCCCTCGGCCGGACCAGCGCCGGACGGCTCGGCTCGATGACGTACCTCGTCCCGCCGGTCGTCATCGCGATGAGCTGGATCGTGCTGGGCGAAGCGCCGTCCGGGCTGGCGCTCCTGGGCGGAGCGATCTGCATCGGCGGCGTGGTCATCGCCCGCTCACCGGGGCTCGCGCTGCCGCGTCGGCTGCGGCCCGCCGGCCGAAGGATCCCGCGACCGATGACTGTGTTGGCGTCGGCGGGCGTATTGATGCCGGCCTCGAAGGAGCGCTCGGCCGTGGATCCCGCGACCGACTGACCCGGGTCGGGGCGTCGGCGGGCGTAGATTCGCCGCCACGCACACGAGGTCCCCGATGGCCGCCACCGCCCCGCCGACCGCCCGCTTCACCGCCGAGTCGATCCAGTTCCTTGCCGACCTCGCCCAGAACAACGACCGGGCCTGGTTCCAGCCGCGCAAGGCCGACTACGAACGACTCCTGAAGGATCCGATCGAGCAGCTCTGCGAGGCCCTGGGCGAGCGGTTCGTCGCCCGTGGGATCCCGCTCCAGGCGGACCGTCGCTCGCCCTTCCGGATCTATCGCGACACGCGCTTCAGCAAGGACAAGTCGCCCTACAAGACCCACCTCGGCGCATCGTTCCCGTGGATCGAGATCGGGCCCGACGGCGCGGTCGTCGACGCCGGCGCGCACGCGAACGGTGGCTACTTCCACTTCAGTCCGGGCGACATGTATGTCGGCGGCGGGATGTGGATGCCGGAGAAGCCCCGGATCGAGGCGTTCCGGGCCGCGATCGTCGCAGATCCGGACCGGGTCCGCGCGGCGCTCGAGGAGCCCGCCTTCGTCGCCTGGTTCGGTGGGGCGCACACCCACGAGAGCTTCAAGAAGATGCCGTCCGGCTACCCGGCGGACCATCCGATGGCCGACCTGTTCCGCTGGAAGGACATCGTCTTCGGGCGCCGGATGTCCGACGAGGAGGTCCTGTCCCCGGAGCTCCCGGATCTGCTTGTCGAGGGCTACGCGACGGCACTGCCGGTCTTCCGATTCCTGTCGACCCTCCGATAGCGCCGCCCGTCGCGGCCGACGGAACCGCCTCGCGCGCGACCGCGTCCCACGAGGGATGGTGTCGTCAGCCCCGTCTGCGGGTCGGCTTCGGCTTCAGGGTCGTCACGTCGCGATGACTCGCCGCCTGACCCAGCATCCGGGGACGACGCGTCGCGTCGGCCTGGCCCTCGTTGCGGTCGTCGCCATCGGGTCTGTCGTCGCGGGGTGCGATCGGCTGCCGATCACGATCTTCGGCGTCGGCCCCAGCCCCGATCCGGCCGAAGACCTCGCCCGACACCGAGCCGTCTGGGCGGCATCCGGCATCACCGAATACCGGCTCGATGTCACCTACAGCTGCGAGTGTCCCGGCGGGACGTACGTCATCTCGGTGACCGACGGCGCCGTGGCGGCCATCACGTCCGCCGGTCAGCCTGTCGCAGCGGCCGACTTCCCGCCATTCCCGGCGACGGTCGACCAGGTCTTCGCCGCCGCCGAGGGGGTGTTCGCGAAGGGCGGGACGATCCACGCGACATACGACGATGCGACCGGCGCGCCCCGGATGCTCACGATCGACCCGATCCCGGCCGCCATCGACGACGAGCTCACCGTGACCATCGACGCCGTCACCCCGAGCTGATCCGGGTCACCAGGAGTCGCCGGGTCGCCTGTCGCAGGTGATCGGGGCTCGCGGATCGAGCGTCGGCGTCGTCGGGGTCTCGAGGACCATCAGGTAGCCATCGTCATCGGGCGTCCACTCGACGCCATCACCATCGGTCCGGATCCCGGACGGACCGCGCCACGTCCGCCAGCCCAGCCGCTCGTAGAACCCGTGACGACCCGTGCCCAGGACCCCCAGCTCGAAGCCATCGGCGATGATCGCCCCGACCTCGGTCATCACCCGCGTCCCGAAGCCCTGGCCCTGCCGGTCCGGCGCGGTCGCGACCGCCTCGACGTAGCCGGTCCGGAGCGCCCGCCCAGCGACGTGGATCGGTCGCTCGACGACCGCGGCGTGGCTGACGATCGCGCCTTCGACGTCCAGGGTCACGTGGATGCCGCCCAGCGCGTGGCTCCAGTCGTCCTCGCTGAAGGCACCGTCCGGATCGTCCGCGAAGGCCGACCAGAGGAGCGCCCGGAGATCTGCGACGTCGGCGGCGGTCAGCGCCGGACTGGGGATGCGACGAAGGACGCCGTCGGGGTGCCCGGTGGACATCGTCGTCGGACTGTAACCCGCCGTTGATGACAGCGGCATCCCGCAGACGACAGACTGGGGGGACCCCGAGATCATGAGCCTGGAGGACCCCGATGTCCGCGTCGACGGCCACGAACCCGACGATCACCGAGCACGAGCAGGAGCAGGCGCGCCGGGCCAACGAGACCGGCCGCCAGCCGATCGTCTTCATCCACGGTCTGTGGCTGCTGCCGAGCAGCTGGGACCGGTGGGCCGAGGTCTTCGAGGCGGCCGGGTACACGACGCTGACGCCCGGCTGGCCGGACGACCCCGAGACGGTCGAGCAGGCCAAGGCGCACCCGGAGGTGTTCGCTCGAAAGTCGATCGGCCATGTCGCCGACCACTTCGACACGGTCATCCGGACGCTCGACCGCAAGCCGGCCGTGATGGGCCACTCGTTCGGCGGTCTGCTCACCGAGATCATCGCCGGCCGTGGCTCGTCGGCGGCATCGGTCGCGATCAGCCCGGCCCCATTCCGCGGTGTCCTGCCCTTGCCGATCTCGGCGCTCCGGTCGGCTAGCCCGGTCCTCGCCAACCCGGCGAACCGGAACCGTGCGGTGCCGCTGACCTTCGAGCAGTTCCACTACGCGTTCGGTAATGCCGTCAGCGACGACGAGGCCCAGGCCTTGTATGACCGGTTCGCCGTGCCGACTCCGGGCAAGCCGCTCTTCCAGGCGGCCGCCGCGAACCTCAACCCATGGACGGAGGCGAAGGTCGACACGAAGAACCCGGAGCGTGGCCCGCTGCTCATCGTGGCCGGCGAGCGCGATCACACGGTCCCGCCGTCGATCTCGAAGGCCTCATTCGGTCGCGAGAAGCGGAATCCCGGGGTGACGGAGTACGCGCTCATCCCGGGGCGGGGGCACTCGCTGACCATCGACGGCGGCTGGCACGAGGTCGCCGAGACCGCGCTGGCGTTCATCAAGCGCTTCGTCTGATGGCTTGACAGCGGGGGCGACCGGGTGTTTCATAACGCCATGCTTTCAGAACATAGTGGTTATGGACAGCCGGTGGATCGGCTCGATGCCGTCTTCGGCGCCCTTGCCGATCCGACGCGCCGCGCGATCCTCGCCCGGCTCATCGAGGGAGACCGCACCGTCGCCGAGCTGGCCGCGCCCTTCCGGGTCAGCCAGCCGGCGATCTCGCGCCATCTGAAGGTCCTCGAGCACGCCGGCCTCATCACGCGCAGCCGGCGGGCGACCGCGCGGCTCAGCCATCTCGAGGCCGAGCCGCTCCGCGACGCGGTCGACTGGCTGGCCCGCTATCGCGGGTACTGGGTGGAGAGCCATGACCGCCTCGACGAGCTGCTCGCCTCGCTCCAGGAGCGCGAGCGCGACGAGGCGACGACGCGGGCGCGACGACCGAAGGGTCGCCGCCGCACCGGCTGACGAGTCACGGATCGACGGAAGGAGAACGACGATGGGAACGACCCAGGTCACGGCAGACCCCGGCCTGCCGTTCATCGACATCGAGCGCGAGTTCGACGCGCCCAAGGAGCTCGTCTACCGGGCCTTCACCGAGCCGGAGCTCGTGGCCCAGTGGCTTGGCCCGCGCGACTACGCGATGGAGGTCGTGGAGTACGACGTCCGGGATGGCGGTCGCTGGCGCTACATCCACACCGATCGCGACGGCAACGCATTCGGCTTCCACGGGGTCTTCCACGGCGAGCCCACGCCGGATCAGATGGTCCAGACGTTCGAGTTCGACGGCTGGCCCGGCCACGTGGCGCTCGACACCCTGACCCTCGAGGATCACGCGGGCGGGACCATCGTCCGGACGCACTCTGTCTACCAGACCGTTGCCGACCGCGACGGGATGGTCCAGAGCGGCATGGAGCGGGGCGTCCGCGAAGGTCACGAGCGGCTCGAGGAGCTCCTCGGTCGGCTCGCGCCGGTCGCGGCCCGCTGAGCACGACACGCAGCGCCCACTGAGCACCACACACGGCGCCCGCTGAGCACCACCCGCAGCGCCCAGGGCGCAGGAGGAACCGTCGATGGACTATCTGCTCGAGGTCGTCGTCGTCCCGGTCTCGGACGTCGACCGGGCGAAGCACTTCTATGCCGACCAGGTCGGCTTCGCCGTCGACGTCGACCATCAGCCCAGCGAGGCGTTCCGGGTCGTCCAGATGACGCCCGCCGGCTCTGGCTGCTCGGTCACGATCGGCAAGGGCATCGCCGCGATGGAACCCGGGAGCCTCAAGGGGCTTCAGCTGTCGGTGGCCGACATCGATGCCGCTCGAGCAGACCTGTTGAGCCGGGGCGTGCCCGTGAGCACGGTCCAGCACCACGACGGCAGCGGGTTCGTCGAGGGCAAGGGCGAGGAATTCAACTCGTTCCTGTTCTTCGACGACCCCGACGGGAACTCGTGGGCGGTCCAGGAGAGCCCGCGCGTCCGCGCGCTCGCAGAGGCGAACGCCGCCTGAGGCCCGGAGTCCGTCGACGGTCCGGGGCGGGTCAGTCGTCCCGGCCGACGGCCCGCAAGAGGTCCTCGAACGGGACCGGGTCGGCGAAGGGATCCTCCTGCCGCCGGGGCTCGCGGACACGGATCGCCCGGGCCAGCTCACGACCGGCCAGGTCGATCCGATCGGCCAGCGCTGCGTCCCCCGGGCCCTCGACCCTTCCCCAGTCCTCGGCCGCGGCGAAGACTGCGGTCGGGACGGTCGCCGCGCCCAGATAGGCGAACAGCGGTCGAACGGCATGCTCCAGCGCCAGCGAGTGGCGCGCCGTGCCGCCGGTCGCGCCGAGCACGACCGGCATGTTGTCGAGGCTGTCGCGCTCGAGGACATCGAAGAAGGTCTTGAACAGCCCGCTGTACGACGCGTTGAAGATCGGGCTGACCACGACGAGGCCATCTGCGGCGAGGACCGTGTCGATCGCCGCCTTGAGCGACGGGGCGGGGAAGCCGGTCAGGACGTGGTCGACGAGGTCGCGGGCGTGGTCACGGACCTCGACAACGCTGACGGTCGCCTCGATGCCGTCCGCCGCGAGCGCCTCCGAGGTCGCCGTCGCGAGCCGATCCGCGAGGAGCCGGGATGACGAGGGCTGGCCGATGCCGGCCGTCACCACCGCGAGCGAGCGCGGCCTCATCGGGTCGCCCCGGCGCCGGCCGGCTCGACGCCGGCTCCGTCGATCGCGACCGGAGCCACCGCATCCGACTCGTCGTCCGCCGTCGCCTGTTCGCCGGCCTCCTTCGCCGCGAGCAGGCTCGCGTGGGTCGGCGCGTCGGGGACGTGGGCCGGCTTGAGCGCCGCGAACTCCCGTCGCAGGACCGGCACGACGAGCGTCGCCAGCATCTCGAGCTGCTCGAGCACGACCGGCATCGGGAGGCCGGCATGGTCGAGCAGGAACAGCTGGCGCTGGTAGTCGCCGACCCCTTCCCGGAAGGCGAGTGTCCGGTCGATGACCTGCTGCGGGCTGCCGACCGTCAGCGGCGTCTGGGCCATGTAGTCCTCGAGCGACGGGCCGCCACCGTAGACCGGCGCCTTGTCGAAGTACGGCCGGAACTCCCGGACCGCCGCCTGGCTGTCGTGGCGCATGAAGACCTGGCCGCCCAGGCCGACGATCGCCGTGTCGGCCGGGCCGTGGCCGTAGTGCTCGAACCGCCGGCGGTACAGCTCGACCATCCGTCGGACGTGGTCCATCGGCCAGAAGATGTTGTTGTGGAAGAAGCCGTCGCCGTAATACGCAGCCTGCTCGGCGATCTGGGGGCTGCGGATGGAGCCGTGCCACACGAACGGCGGGACGCCATCGAGCGGCCGGGGGGTCGAGGTGAAGCCGGTCAGCGGGGTCCGGAAGCGGCCCTCCCAGTCGACGACGTCCTCCCGCCACAGGCGGTGCAGGAGGGCGTAGTTCTCGTAGGCCAGGGCGATGCCATCACGGATGTCCTTGCCGAACCACGGGTAGACGGGGCCGGTGTTGCCGCGGCCCATCATCAGGTCGACCCGACCGCCGGACAGATGCTGGAGCATCGAGTAGTCCTCGGCGATCTTCACCGGGTCGTTGGTCGTGATCAGGGTCGTCGCGGTCGAGAGGATGATCCGCTCGGTCCGGGCGGCGATGTAGCCGAGCATCGTCGTCGGCGAGGACGGCACGAACGGCGGGTTGTGGTGCTCGCCCGAGGCGAAGACATCGAGGCCGAGCTCCTCGGACTTCAGGGCGATCGTCACCATCGCCCGGATCCGCTCCGCCTCACTCGGCGTACGGCCGGTCGTGGGGTCGGTCGTGACGTCCCCCACGCTGAAGACCCCGAATTGCATCTCGACTCCTGATCGTATGGGCCCGGGCCGTCCCGGACTCGCCGCGACTCTACCGCGACCCCGCCAGCATAGCAGAGATAGTTGCACAGTCAACTATCTGGCAGGAGATCAGGGTTCCCGGGCCGACGCGACCGGGTAGCATCGAACGGTGGCAAGCCAGGCCGATGTCAGGCGGATCTGTCTCGGCCTTCCCGAGGTGACGGAGGACGCCGGCGACTTCCGGTTCCGGGTCGACGGCAAGGGCATCGCCTGGGTCTGGCTCGAGCGGCTCGAGGCGAAGCAGGCCCGCGTCCCGAATCCCACCGTCGTCGCCGTCTGGGTCGGCTCGGAGGGGGAGAAGGACGCCCTCATCGACCTGGATCCGGGCGCGTTCTTCACCGAGCCCCATTACAACGGCTACCCGGCGATCCTCGTCCGGCTCGCGGCGGTCGACGATGCGATGCTCGAGCGGCTCCTCACGGATGCCTGGCGGCTGCGGGCGCCGAAACGCCTGCGTGATCGCACGCCAGCCGTGGAAGGCTGACCCTGGTGGGTCGCTATCCGCCGATCGAGCCATACGACCACGGGCTGCTCGACGTCGGGGACGACAACCACGTCTACTGGGAGACGTGCGGGGATCCCGAGGGCAGGCCAGCGCTCATCGTCCATGGCGGTCCCGGATCGGGCTGCGGGCCCGGTCTCCGCCGATATCACGACCCGACGGCCTATCGGATCGTCCTCTTCGACCAGCGCGGCTGCGGCCGAAGCCTCCCGTATGCGAGTGATCCTGCCACCGACCTCTCGGTCAACACGACCGACCACCTCGTCGCCGACATGGAGCGCATCCGGGAGCACCTTGGGATCGATCGCTGGCAGCTGTTCGGCGGGTCGTGGGGCTGCGTCCTTAGTCTGGTCTACGCCGAGCGACACCCGGATCGGGTGACCGAGCTGGTCCAGATGGGCCTCGCGACCGGACGACGATCCGAGGTGGACCTCCTGACACGGGGCCTTGGGCGCGTGTTCCCAGCTGCCTGGGGGCGATTCGTCGGGTTCCTCCCGGAAGCCGAACGCGACGGCGATCTCGCGGCGGCGTACCTGCGACGCCTCGAGGATCCGGATCCGGCGATCCGGGCCGCCGCAGCTCGGAGTTGGGCGGAGTGGGAGGACGCGATGCTCCCGAGCCTCCCGCCCTCCGCCGACACGGACGACCCGGAGTCCCAGCTCGCCTTCGCCCGGCTCGTCACCCACTACTGGAGCCACGACCATTGGCTGGAGGAAGGGGCGGTCCTGCGCGATGCCGGGCGCCTCGCGGGCATCCCCGGTGTCCTGGTCCAGGGCACTCTCGACTTGAACAATCTCGTCGGCACGCCGTGGCTCCTCGCGGCGGCCTGGCCGGGCAGCGAGCTCAGCATGGTCGACGACGCGAGCCACTCTTCGACGGAGGGCGGGATGCCCGACGCCCTTGTCGCCGCGACGGACCGGTTCCGCGGCGTGCGCTGAGCGCCGGGCTCCAGGCTGGATCAGCGGCATCTCGAACCGGTACCGCCATCACTTCGAGACGGCGGAAACCTCCGGTGAACGTGGTCCCTCGCCGAGCGTACTCACCGCGCTGACCTGATAGAAGTAGCGAGTCTTCTTGGCGACGGACTTGTCGACGTAGCTCGTCGACCCGGACCCGACGCCGACCAGGAACGTCTCTGCCCCTGAGCTGGTCGAGCGGACGATCCGGTAGCCGGTCACGGGTGAGCCGCCGTTGGACGACGGCGCCTGCCACGTGATCGTGATGCCCTGGGCACCGGTCGTGGCCGCCACCGAACGCGGGGCGCTCGGTGCGGTGCCACGCTGGGTCGGGATCGGGGCCGACCGCGGCCCCTCCCCGAAGCCGTTCACGGCCGCGACCTCGTAGACGTAGCTCCCGCCGTTGACGACCGCGGCGTCGGTGTAGGCGGTGACATTCCCCACGGTCGCGAGCAGGCTCGTCAGGCCGCCGCTCGGACCGCGATAGATCCGGTAGCTCGCGACCGGTGACGAGCCGCTCGACGCAGGTGGCTGCCAGGTCAGACCGATGCCCGCCGGGAGGTTCGGGCTCGCGGCGAGGGATCTCGGCGTCGACGGCGCCACGCCGGGGATCGCAGAGAGTGGGTTCGACGCCGGTCCGGGCCCGACCACGTTCCGTGCCAGGACGGTCACGAGATACGTCGTCCCGTTCGTCAAGCCGATGATCGTGCAGCTCAGCGTGGACGTGCTGCAGGTCGCGCCGCCCGGGGACGCGGTGGCCGTGTACCCGGTCACCGGCGAACCGCCGTCCGATCCCGGGGTGGTCCATCCGACGGTGATCCGACCATCGGCCGGTGCGGCCGATGTGAGGATCGGGGCGCCAGGCGGCGTCGGTTGGACGACGGCGCGGTTGCGCAGGATGACGATCCCGTTGTTGTAGTCGGCGGCGACGACATCCGGCCAGCCGTCGCCATCGACGTCGCCGACGGCCAGGCCATGGACGCTGTAGTGACTGGCATATGGGACCGGGTCGAGCAGCTCCGGGGCGAACGTCCCATCGGCCAGGCCGCGATACGTCCCGGCGGCGTTCCAGCCTCCGTGGAGCGTCACGGCGTCGTTCCGACCATCGCGATCGAGGTCGGCGATCTCGACCGGCTCCGGGATGTCGTAGCTCGGATAGCTGATCGGGGCGGCGAGGGTCCCGGTGGCCGTCTGGGCGAAGACGGCGATCGAGGACGACGGGCGGTTGCCGCCGTAGCTCGCCACGACGTCACTCCGCCCGTCTCCGGTGACGTCACCGAGCCCGATGCCCTGCGTCAGGACGTTTCCCCCCACCGAGTACTCCGCGGCAGGGCCGAACCCTCCCCCTGCGAGCTGCGGCAGGATGCTGAGGTTCGGGACGAAGCCCTGGCCCGACATCACCACGATGTCGGCGCGGCCGTCACCGGTCACGTCGCCGACATCGAGGTCGTCCCAACCATCGTGGCGCGCCGGATACGTGGCGACCGGTGCAAGACCGCCCCCGGCGTCCGAGAACTCCGTCACCGTGTCAGATCCCCAGCCGATGCCGGCGACCTCCACTGGACCTCCCGGCTGGAGCTGCCCGACCCTGATCCTGGTGCTGTCGGCCGTGAGCAGCAGGCTCGGCGTGCCGAGTGTGCCGTCCGCCTGACCCGGGAAGATCTGGATGCCGAAGCGGTCGAGACCGACGACGACGTCGGTCCGACCGTCGCCGGTGATGTCACCCAGGTCGACCGATCCGGGCCGCTGCGGATAGGTCCCGGCGGTCGCGTACGCGACGGGCTGGAGCAGTCCGCCGGCCGCGTCCTGGGCCATGACGAAGAGATGGAAGTCGCTGGCTGGATCGCCGTCGTAGCCTGTCGTGTACACCACGTCAGCCCGACCGTCGCCGGTCACGTCGCCGACCGCGACGGCATCCGGCTCGGACGGCACGGCGATCGCCTGATATGGCCGGAAGATGCTGCTCGCGGCCTGTGCGGACGCGACGACGGCCGACTGGGCGGCCGCACCGGCGAGCGTGCAGATGGCAAGGCCGACCACGGCCCGCCGTCGGAGGATCGATCCCATCACCTTCCCTGGATTCCCCGAGCTCCCTGTCAGGCCACTCTACGGCCTGAGGCCGTCCAGGGGAATGTCGGGCCGTCCGACGGTGGTTCCGGCTCGCACCGATGGAGCCGTCGGCACCGCCTGTCAGCCGTGCAGCAGCGGGACGACCTCCTCGGCCAGGATCGACACCGCCTCGCGCTGGACGCCCGGGTCGAGGCCCGGGAAATACGACCGGAAGATGAACGAGCCATCGTCGCCGACGATGTCGGCGTAGGCCCGGACCTGCTCGGCGACCTGCTCGGGAGTCCCGACGATCGTTCGCGACCGGACGTCATCGAAGGACGGAGGGTCCGTCGGGGAGGGGAGGCGACGGACGAGGGAGCCGCGCGCAGGGGTCATGTCGCCGTACTTCCAGTTCATGTAGCGCGCCGAGTCGGCGACCCGGGCCCAGGCGTCGCCGTCGCGCCACGCGAACGAGACCCGGTGGACGTTGATCGAGATGCTCGAGGGATCACGTCCCACGGAGGCGGCCTCGTCGCGGATCCAGGCCGCCCGCTCCGCCAGGGCGGCGACCGACGCCCCGCTCCCGAAGTAGCCGTCGGCGATCCGACCGGCACGCCGGACAGCGGGCTCCGCCCCCGCCCCGATCCAGATCGGGGTCGCGGCGCCACGGACCGGCTTGGGGGTGACGTTGAGACCCGGCGGGTCGTACCGGTGGTAGCGCCCATCGCCGGTGGTGAGGCCGTCGCCCCAGGCCTGGCGGAGGACCGTCGTGATGGCTTCGAGACGGCTCGCCCGCGTCTTCATCGAGATCCCGAAGCCCTCGAACTCCTCCTCCCGCCAGCCGTTCCCGATCCCGAGGATGAGCCGGCCGTTCGAGATGAGGTCGACCGTCGCGGCGTCCTCGGCCAGGTGGAGCGGGTCGAACATCGGGGCCAGCAGGACCCCCGTGCCGAGCCGGATCCGCTCGGTCCGCGCACCGATGGCGGCGAGCAGTGGCAGCTGGCCCGGCATGTAGCCGTCGTCGACGAAGTGATGCTCGCTCGTCCAGACGCTGTCGAAGCCCGCGGCCTCGGCGGCGACGCCGAACTCGACGGCATCGTGGTAGAGCTCGGCCATCGTGCGAGGGTCTTCCGGGTGGAGCTGCGCCGTGATGAGGCCGATCCCGATGCGCATCGATCACCTGTCGCTGTGAGGGGCGGGAGGCCGATGGTAGCCCGTGGTGGCGTTCAGGGGCGCGTACGCCGAGGTCGCGCAGCGACCTGGTCCGGGGTATCCTGTCGGGACGGCGCGTCCCGCGCCGAACCCCGCTCCGACGCCCACGCCGTCGGCTCGATGGGGCAAAGGGGAACCCGCTTCCCCGGGACGCTCGTCCGCCCTTCCGCGGCGAGCCATCGGAGCGTGGGTCCGGGGCGTCGCCGGCCGAGAAGGGACATCGAGACGATGCCGACCCAGAAGACCTTCAAGCGACGCGTCCGCGTCCGGATGACGAAGACCGGCGAGTCGTACACGACCGCCCGGCGACAGCTCCTCCGCAAGGGCGAGACGCCACCCGAGACGCGGCCGGAGCCGACCCTGCCGAACGAGCCCACCTTGTCTGCCGAGCCCACCGACGCGGGATCGGCCGCCGCGGTCTCGCCGGCCGCGGGGCCACAGACATCGGACTCCTCCGCGGTCCGCGCGACCGGCCGCGACTACGCGTCCTGGTTCGAGCTCATCGACGACTGGGATGGGACCAACCACAGCCACACCGAGATCGCCCGCTGGCTCGTCACCGAACACGGGGTGGACGGCTGGTGGTCACAGTCGATCACGGTCGGATACGAGCGGGCCCGCGGGATGCGCGCGGTCCACGAACGTCCCGGTGGGTTCGAGATCTCGGCGACCAGGACCATCGCGGCGCCGCTCGATCAGGCCCTGTCCGCCTTCACCGACGACGCGCTACGCGAGCGCTGGCTGCCCGGTTCGGGGATGACGCGACGGCGCACGTCGGCGAGGAACCTCGCGCGGTTCGACTGGCCGGCGCCGGCATCGCGGATCGTCGTGACGGTCGTCGACAAGGGGCCGGCCAAGACACTCGTGGCGATCACCCACGAGAAGCTCCCCGACGGAGACGCCGCGGCGGAGCAGAAGGCCGCCTGGCGAGTCCGTCTGACCGCGCTGAAGTCGTTGCTCGAGGCTCGCTGACCTCGACGGTGGACGCGGGACGGGTCGTCGACGAGGACCCGTCCCGCGGATCGGCCTGGTCAGGGGCGCGGGGCCATCTTCAGGATGCCGAAGATGGCACCCTGCGGGTCGGTGACCCAGGCGAACCTGCCGCCCGGGAAGTCCATCGGCGGGACCATGACCTTGCCGCCGGCCGCTTCGACGGTCTTCGCGGCCGCATCCACGTCCGGAACGTAGAAGTAGATCGTCCACCAGCTCGGCATCTCCGCCGGGGTCTCCGGTCCGATCTCCTGGCCGCCGGCGATGCTTTCGCCGCCGCTATGGAACTCGGTGTAGCCCTGGCCGCCAGCGTTCGAGGTGTGCGGCTCCCAGCCGAAGACGGACTCGTAGAACGGGATCGCCTTCTCGAAGCCGCGAGCGTTGAGCTCGGCCCAGCCGAAGGTGTTCTCGCCGCCGGTCTGGAAGCCGCCCATCGCGGTCCGCTGCCAGGTCGAGATCATCGCCCCGGTCGGATCCATGTAGACGGCCATCTTGCCCTGGTCGCCGACGTCGAACGCCGGCATCAGGACGCGGCCACCGGCCGCCTCGACCTTCGCGCCGAGGGCTGCGGCATCGTCGCTGCCGATGTACAGGGACCACGCCGTCGGCTGCTGCTCCGACATCTTGGACCCGATGCCGGCGACGTCCTTGCCGTCGACCTTCGCCAGGGCGTAGCCGCCGTATTGCGGGTCGGGGTTGACCTGGACGTCCCAACCGAAGAGGGCCGCGTAGAACGCGCGGGCTCCTGCCGGATCAGACGTCCCCAGGTCGACCCACGCTGGCTTGTTCGCGATCGCGATCGCTGCGTCTGCCATGTCGGGCACCTCCGATGGTGGAAGAGACGCTCCCGCCGGCACGGGGCGGGTGGGGTGGGGGCGTCGATTGTCCCACTCCCCGGCGTCCCGTGGTGCCAGGCGCTGGGACGCCGATCACGCCGCGGGATCGGTCTCCCTGATGAGATCGGAGATGACCGGGCCGAGCGGATCGGGCAGCAGACCTGCGGCGAGGAACCGCCGGAGGTGCTCCCCGCCTCGGGGCTCGACCGCCCGGGCCTCGGCGAAGAGCGCCCGGGCATCCTCGCGGCGGCCCTCCGCCGCCCAGGACAGGCTGGTCCAGAGCGAGATCTGATCGTCGTCTGGCGCGAGCGCGTGGGCCTCGTCCATCGCCGCCCCAGCGCCGCGCAGATCGCCCGCGGAGGCACGCTCGTTGGCGCGGTCGAACGCCTCGTAGGCCCGGGCGACGCGAAGGAGCCGTCCGAGCTCGTCGAGCGGCGCGCGGTCGTCCTCGATCCGCAGGTCGAACCGGGTCTGCCAGCGGTCGCCGACAGCCGGCACGACGAGCAGCGCCGCGGACTGGCGACCCCGCACATCGCCGCCTTCGGCCTCGGCGGCCCGGAGTGCGGCGAGGAGTCGGTCGGCCAGATCGCCCGTGGCCGAGCCATACGCCGCGGCCATCGCCGGCCAGACGCTCGGCCGTTCCATCATGTTCGCCTGGATCGACAGGTCCGGCGCGGTGACGTGGCCCGCCGCGACGACACAGCGCGCGCCGGTGTGGGCCGCCGAACCGCCCGCCGCGTCGACCATCCCGACCTGGCGCACATCGCGACCCTCATCCGCCGCGACCAGCGCGGCGAGGGCCTCCGGCGCCGTCTCCCCGACACGCATCCGCTCGAGCCCGAGCGGGCCGTAGCTCTTCAGCGAGAACGACTGGGTCGCGACCGCGCCGACGCCCGGCTCCGCCCACGGGACCGTCTCGCCGACATTGAACCAGCGTGTCTGGACCGCCACGCCGAGCTCGCCGGTGGTCGGGTCGCGGGCGACGATCGAGTACGTCATCGCGACCCCTCGCCGGCGCCGATCAGGAGCGCGCCCGGCATCCGCGTTCTCGGCCCAGCGGACCTCGACGACCCGGCGGACGAGGTCGAGCGGGATCGGCCGCCCGATCGGGAAGCGGATCGTGCCCCGGCCCGACAGATAGGGAGTCAGCTCGGCGCCGCAGGCGGCGACCACGGCATCGCTCGCGGGGAACAGGCTCGTGTGGGCCTTGTACGCCGCATACGACACGAGGAACCGTCCGGCCGGGCTTCGCAGCGCCGGCATGTCGTAGGCGATCGTCTCGGTCGCGCTCCGGGGCGGCGGCCCGGATCGTCGCCCGAAGCTCATCGAGCGCGGCGCGACGGCCGGGCGGGAGGGCGTCGAGATAGGCCTCGACCGTCGTCGGCTTGTCGGGCATCCGGTCACCTCCGGGTCGGATCACTGGGGCCTGACCGATAGGATGGGTCCATGACCGGTCGCTCGTCACCCCCGGCGTCGATCGGCGGGATCCTCGTCCCGCGCGATGCGATCTCGCGTGACATCTGGTCATCCACCCGTCGGGCGCTTCCGACCTATCTGTGGGCGCACTCGGTCCGCTCGTACTGCTGGGGTGCTGTGATCGCGGCCCACGAGGGCTGGTCGTTCGACGACCGGATCCTGTGGATCGCCGCGCTGCTCCACGATGCCGCGCTGACCCGGATCCCGCGCAACGGCGGCTGCTTCGAGGTCGTCGGCGCCGAGGCGGCCCGTCGGCGGCTGATCCGGGCCGGCGTCACAGCCTCAGACGCCGAACGCGTGGCCCGGGCGATCGTCCTGCACATGCAGCCATCCGTGACGCTGGCCGATGGCGTCGAATTGGTCCTCCTCGACCGCGCGACCGGGCTCGACGTCCGGGGCGCCGGCTTCGAGCTCGTAAACGACGTCCGTGACGAGGTCGTCCGGGCGTTTCCCCGCGGCGACTTCGATCGCCGATTCCTCGGCGCGATCTCCCGTGAGGTCGAGCGCCGTCCCGGATGTCAGAGCGATCGGCTGCTGAACGAGACCGGCCTCGCGCGATGGATGGCGACCTCCCCGTGGAGGACCGCCTGAGCGGCGGTCCCCACGAGGCCGAGCCGCATCAGGCCGTGCGCGTCGTGAGCGTGACCGTCTGTGGCCGCAGCAGCGCCAGGTAGATCGGGCACCGCTCGCGCCAGGCCTCGAACATCGGTCCGATCGCCTCGACATCGGGGGTCGTGACCTCGATGTCGAGCGACAGATCGAGCAGCTCGGGCGACGCGTCGTCCATCCCGATCAGGCCCCGGAGGTCGGTCGAGCAGCGCGCCACGGCGGCGATCGCCTCGATCCGGACGCCGAACTGCGGGGCGAGCGTGTCGTGCAGGTAGGCCACCCCACAGCCGGCCAGGGCGCCCAGGAGATAGGCCGTCGGGCTCGGTGCCTGGTTCGTGCCGCCGATGACGGTCGGAAGGTCGGCGTCCCAGCTGAACGGGCCGGCAGACAGCCGCGCCCGGCCGTCGACGAGCGTGGCGGTCACGGCGGGCGATCCCCGGCCGGCGGCGGGATCCGCCCGGAAGGTGTCCTCGGCGGTCGCGATCATCGTCATCGTCGTGGCTCCTGTCGCTCGGTCTCGCGTCGTGGAGACATCACCGACAGGATGCCGGCGAGGCACCGGATCGCCGAGCGTGCATCCACCCGTTCTGGCTGTCCCTCTCGTGGTCGGATGGCGGCGTGCACGTAGCCGCGATCCGAGCCGTGGCCGAGGCCCCGCCTCAGCTGAGATCGCGGCGGACGACCTCCGCGACCGCCGCCGCGCGCGCCGCCTTGCCCGTGACCCCGAGCTTTCCGTACGAGTTCGAGAGATGGCGCTCGACGGTCCGCGGACTCAGCCCGAGCTCCGCGGCGATCGCGGCATTGTCGAGGCCTTGGGCGGCCAGTCGGAGGACGTCGAGCTCCCGGGGCGAGAGAGGCTCGACCAGGTGGGTCGGGCCGATCTCGCGCGCCCGCCGGTCGGGCTCGAGGAAAGCCCGGACCTCCTCGACGAACACCTGCCAGGCGGGCTCCCCGTCAAGGAGGATGTGGTTCGCGCTGTCGAGCTCGACGAGCCGAGCGTCACGGACCAGGCCAGCCACCTGGACCGCGTTGTCGAAGGTCGTCGCCCGATCACCGCGGGCCTGGAGGATCAGCGTGGGGACGGCGATCCGGGCGATCTCGTCGACCAGATCGACCTGCTGACGCCCGATCCTGCTCGCGACGGCGTTCTCCGGGGATGTCGAGGTCCGCTGGAGCTCGTCGAACCAGCGCATCTGCTCCTCGGTCGCGTCGGGCACGAAGATCCGGGTGAAGACCCGGCGGAACAGCGGGTCGTCCTTCGCCCAGCCGACCCGGATCATGCTCCGGTAGGTCTCCTCCTCGGCCAGACCGTCGCCCTCGAAGGAGACCGGGACGCCGCATGCCGTGCCGTACAGGACCAGCCGGCTGACCCGCTCCGGATGACGCGCCGCGTAGGCCATCGCGACGGTCGAGCCACCGGACATCCCGAGCAGCGCGAACTCCTCGAAGCCGGTGGCGGCGACGACCGCCTCGAGGTCCTCGTGACGAGCCTCGAGCGAGAAGTCCGTGACGTCCCAGTCGGACATCCCGAAGCCCCGCTCGTCGTATCGCACGAGCGTCGAGAACGCTCCGAGATCCTCGAGGAAGTGCCGCCAGACGGGGCTCTCCCAGTCATGGCGCAGGTGACTGAGCCAGCACGCGACGACGATCAGGGGTGGCCCGCTGCCGTGTTGCGCCCACGCAAGACGGACGCCATCGCGGCCACGGCAGAAATGGATCGCCTGGTCAGCGCGATGGACGGGCGGCTGACGGGTCGTCGCGCTGCCGAGGGCCATTCGCGCCGCCATCGTACGCCGGTCGCGCGCCGCCGACAGGAGCAGCGACCGTAGACTGGCGGCGTGGACGAGCCAAGGACTCTCTCGATCGCGCTGGCGACGACGTCGGACCAGGAGCGCGCCGCCCTGCGCTCCGTCCTCCTGGCGGCCCAGGCGACCGAGCTCGCGGAGCTGCGCCGCTGGGGTGACCGACGCGCGTTCGGCTACGGCTCGGACTCGGCCCGCGGAGTGATGGGCACCGACATCGAACGGCTCCAGCTCCGCTACGACATCATCAGCCGGCTGCTCGACGCGGTCCGCGCCGCCGATGGAGCGTGATCGTCCTCAGCTCGGGGACGGCTCGAACGGGCTGACGAGCTGGAAGTAGTTGCCATCGGGGTCGGCGAAGGTCGCGATCCACGTTCCGGGCATCTGCTCGAACTCGTAGGCCTCGCGGACCACGATCGCGCCGGCCGCGGCGAGCCGAGCCGCGTCGCCGGGGACGTCAGCTGTCGTGATGTTCATGATGATCCGGCCCGGCTGCTCGTTCGGGCCGTGGACCTCGCTGTGCGGCCCGACGGTGATCCCGCCGGTCCCGACCATCCAGGCCGTGTACCCGCCCTCGGAGAACGTCGGGGTCCCGAGCAGCGATCCGTAGTACGCGACCAGCCGATCCGGGTCATCGGTCCCGATCAGCACGTTGTTGAAGTCCATGTCGGCCCTCTCTGGTCATGCGACGCATCGTTCGCCCCAGCGTACGCCCATCCGGGCCGTGGACTCGGCCGGGCGCCGGGGGTCAGCTCGTCCGGCGACGCGCCTCGGTGACGAGGACGACGGCAGCAGCACCGAGCAGCACGACGCCGACGACCGCCCAGAACGTGCTGCCGCTCATCGCGCTGCCGGGGATGACACCGCTGCCCTGGCCGATCCAGGCGAGCCCGACGATGGCGAGGATGATCGCGATGACGATCCGTGATGTACGCATCTCTACCTGACCGTACGACATCGGGTCGCGACCGGTTCGGATCCGCGGGGATCGGACGCGAACGGGCGTACGCTCCCGTCGTGGATCTCGTGCTCCTGCGTCGACCGAGCGCCTGGCTCCCGATCGTGATGTCGCTCGCCGCCGCGGCACTCGTCTGGTGGCACGTGGCGACCGTCGGTGTCACGACGCCGGAGCCGGATGAGGGGCTGGAGGCGCGGCTCTTCCAGCTCCTCGTCGTCCTCCAGGCGCCGATCGTCCTGATCTTCGCCGTCTCCTGGTTGCCCGAGCGGCCGCGCGAGGCGCTCCCTGTCCTCCTGCTGCAGGGAGTCGCGCTGTCCGTGGCCTTCGGCTCGCTCTTCTGGTTCGAGCATCTCGCGACGCGCTGATGCGGTCCGGAGTTGACGGGCCGAGGATGAAACGACCAAACTCGTAGGATGCTCGTTACATCCGAACGATGCAGCTCCGTGGTCCCTCGCGCGATGGCGCTGGCGGCCGCCGCGCTCCTCGTCGCCGCATGCGCGACCCAGACGTCGCCACCGGCGAGCGTCGGCGACCTCCCGAGCACGGCTCCGTCCGCTGGCGCCTCGGGACGACCCAGCCCGACGGCTTCGGGTCAGCCCGAGCCGTCCGGCCAGCCCTCGCCGATCGGCTCGCCGCTGCCGGTGCCGCGCCTTGGCATCGACTGGGCCAAAGCCGCGTCCGTCGAGCGCCCGGCCGATGCGTTCCCATCGCCGGACCCGAGCGTCGCCTTCTCGCTGGGCAGCAACCGGTCCGGCCATCCGCTCCACTTCCCGGGCCAGGCGATGATCTCCGACGTCGTCCGCCGGTCCGGGGGTGCTCTCGTTGCGGTCGGATCGGTCTATCCGGGATGGCATCCCCAGGCCTGGACCTCGCCGGACGGCGAGACATGGACGCTCGCCCCGATGGGCACGGCCGAGTTCACGTTCCCGGTGGCCCTGGCGGTCGGTGCCGACGACACGGTCGTCGCCGTCGGACGGACGGGCTCCCGGCCGCTGGCCTGGACGTCGCAGGACGGACGGGTCTGGCTCGAGCATCCGGTCGCCACGCTCGGCCCGTCCAGCGGGACGACCGCGGAGCGGATGACGGCGGTCATCGCCACGCCGGACGGGTTCCTCGCCGGCGGCTCGGTCGGGCCGGAGCTCGGTGATCGTCACGCCCGGTTCTGGTCCTCCGCCGACGGCTCGACGTGGCGACCGGTGGCGGACGATCCTGCGGTCTTCGCCGACGCCGAGGTGACGTCGATCCTGCGGACTGCCGACGGCTTCGTCGCGATCGGTCTCGTGGGGAACGTCCAGGACATCAGCGGGTCGGTCGCCTGGCGCTCGACCGACGGGCGGTCCTGGTCGCCCATCGACGACCAGTCTCTGGCGAAGGGCCGGGCGGTCTCGATGGTGACCGCGCCCGGCGGCGGGATCGTCGCGGTCGGGTCGGATCTCGACCAGCACGAGGCCTTCGCCTGGACATCGCTCGACGGTCGGACCTGGACCCTGGCACCGAGCGAGGCCTCCCGCCAGTACCACGGCAAGATCCGGATGACCGATGTCACCGTCATCGGCGACGAGCTGATCGGCGTCGGCAACTACGTCGGGCTCCAGCGCGGCACGGCGATCTCGTGGGTCTCGACCGATGGCCTGCACTGGGAGCAGGCTCGGAGCGCGCCGGTCCAGGAGCAGGGCGAGATCTACGCCGTGTCGCCCGGCGGGCCGGGCATCGTCGCGGTCGGGTCGTTCGGGGCGCCCGACGACTACATCCCGACCGTATGGCTCAGTCCCGGACGGTGAAGCTTCCGATCCACGATCGCGCTGGGATCCGGCCGACATGAGCCGGGTCGGCTCGCCGGAGGTCACGGAGCTCGATCTGGTGGGCCGTCGATCGGTCGCCGACGTCCTGTGGGTCGCGAACACGCGCCACGGGCCGGGCGGGCACTGGTTCGCGCGGGTGACCCACGACGATGGCGACCACGATCATCTGACCCGAGCCGGCGATGCCATCCGCTACCTCGGCGACCACCGCGTCGTGCTGCCATCGGACCCACCGACCCAGGCCGACCTGGCCGATCTGGCGGCGATCCGGGAGATGGTCCGCGGACTGCTCGATCCCGAGCGCCGGCTGGACCGACCCCGTGCGGGTGATCGCTGGGCGATCGGCGTTCGCGCTCGACGAGGATCGGCGACTCAGCGCCGTCGGGACGGGCTGGCCGGGCCTGATCGCGGACCTGATCCCGCCCCTTCTCGAGGTGGTCCGGGACAGGGACCGGCTGTCGATCTGCGGCAATCCGCACTGCCGGCTCGTCTTCCTCGACGAGTCGCGGAGCCGGAGCCGACGCTGGTGCGATGACGGCGGCTGCGGCAACCGCGATCGGGTGGCCCGTCATCGGCGCCTGGCCCGCGCTCCCGGCTGAGGCGCCTGCGTCCCGGCTGAGGCGCCCGGGTCGGCCGTCAGGCAGGGATCGGACCCGCGATCTCCCAGACGTTGCCGGCCGGATCGGCGAAGCACGCGGTCCGGACGCCCCACGGACGGTCGAGCGGGCCGTTGATGAGGGTCACCCCGCGTCGGGCCAGCTCGGCGCACGTCACGTCCACATCGTCGACGTCGAGGGTCCATTGGGACCGGGCGCCGGCGCCGGCAGCCCCCACGCCAGCGGGCGCGATGAGCTCGGGCGCTTCGGAGATGAGCAGGAGGTTCACGAGCGTCGACTCGAACCGGAAGACCGCCGAGACCTCGTCCTGGAAGTGGATCGGCAGACCGAAGACCGCCTGATAGAAGGCCCGGGTCGCCTCCAGGTCCTCGACGAACAGGGTGATGGCGGAGATGCCGCCGGGCCAGGGACGCATGCTGGGTTCCTCGCTGCAAACCGTGAGCGGTCGCGCGATGGTCGCGGCGCCGTACGATACGGGCCGATGTCGCGACCGCCGTATCCGACCGCGCCGACCGCGGACCAGGTGGACGACCACCACGGTACCCCCATCGCCGACCCGTATCGGCCGCTCGAGGACGCCGATGCGCCCGAGACGCGTGCATGGATCGCGGCCGAGAACGCCCTGACAGCGGAGATCCTCGACGCGGTGCCTGCGCGGCCGGCGATCCGCGGCCGCCTGGCCGAGCTCTGGGATCGCCCGCGGGCGGGCGCTCCATGGCGGCGCGGCGAGCGCTGGTTCCAGATGCGGAACACGGGACTCCAGGACCAGGACGTGCTGTGGCTCGCCGACGGGCCGACCGACGGCGGCTCGATCCTGCTCGACCCGAACGCGCTCAGTCCGGACGGGACGACGGCGCTGGTCGACCTCGCCGCGACCGAGGACGGAGCGCTCCTCGTCTGCGCGACGAGCGATGCCGGCTCGGACTGGCGGACCTGGCGGGTCCTCCGGACCGCCACCGGCGAGACCCTCCCGGACCGGGTCGTCTGGAGCAAGTTCGCGACGGCGTCGTGGACCGCCGACGGTGCCGGTTTCTTCTACGGGCGCTACCCGGAACCGCCAGCCGACGCGGCGTACGACGCGCCGAACCGCGACATGGAGCTGCGCTACCACCGCCTCGGGACCGACCAGGCGGACGATCTGCTCGTCTTCTCGACCCCGCACGAGCCGGAGTGGGGCTTTGACGGCCCGTTCGTCGCTGATGAGGGCCGCCTGCTCGTCATCACGATCTCGCGCGGCACCGACCCGGTCGACCGGATCCATGTCGCCGACCTGACCAACGGCGTGGACGCCGCCGTGGTCCGCCCGCTGCTCGATGCCGCCGATGCGTGGCACGATCACATCGGGACGATCGACGGGACCCTCTACATCCAGACAGACCACGGCGCGCCCCATGGTCGGGTCGTCACCGTGGACGTGTCGGTGCCCGAGGTCCTCCACGAGATCATCCCGGAGGGTGCCGACGCGATCGAGCGGGTGGTCCTGTGCGGCGACCGCCTGGCGGTCCTCTCGCTCCATGACGCCCACCACGCCCTGGCGATCTTCGAGCGCGACGGGCGCCGCGTCGCGGATGTCGCCCTGCCGGGCATCGGCACGGTCGTCGAGATGGTCGGACGGCGGGAGGACCCCGAGCTGTACCTGACGTTCATGACCTTCGCCGCGCCCGCGATCGGTCTGGCCGTGAATATGACCGACGGGACGGTCCGGGCGCTGCCGGTCCCTGGACTGGCCTGGGACCCGGCCGACTACGTGACCGAGCAGGTCTTCGTCCGCTCCGACGACGGGACCCTGGTCCCGCTGTTCCTCAGCCACCGCCGCGATCGCGCTCCCGACGGCGACACGCCGACGCTCCTGTACGGCTACGGCGGGTTCCAGATCCCCATCGGTCCGATCTTCAAGCCCGAGTGGCTCGCCTGGATGGAGCGGGGTGGGCTGCTGGCCGTCGCCTCTCTCCGCGGGGGAGGGGAGTACGGGACGGCCTGGCACGACGCCGGCCGGCTCGCGAACAAGCAGAACGTCTTCGACGACTTCGCGGCCTGCGCGCGATGGCTGGCCGAGTCCGGCTGGACCCGCAGCGCGCGGCTCGGGATCAGCGGCCGCTCGAATGGTGGGCTCCTTGTCGGCGCGAGCATCACCCAGCATCCCGAGCTGTTCGGAGCCGCCATCGCCGAGGTCGGGGTGATGGACATGCTCCGGTTCCACCAGTTCACGATCGGCTGGGCCTGGTCGAGCGACTTCGGCTCGGCCGAGGACCCGGACCAGTTCCGGACCCTGCTCGGCTATTCGCCGCTCCACAACATCCGGGCTGGGGTCTCGTATCCGCCGACGCTCGTGACGACCGGGGACCACGATGATCGCGTCGTCCCGGGTCACTCGTTCAAATTCGCCGCGGCGCTCCAGGCCGCCCAGGCGGGCGACGCGCCGATCCTCGCCCGCATCGATACGGATGCGGGTCACGGCGTCGGCAAGCCGATCGGCAAGCTCATCGACGAGCGGGCGGATGTCCTGGCGTTCCTCGAGCTGGCCCTGGCAGGCAGCCCGGTCCTCGAGTCGGCCGGCGCGTCGACGTGACGCCGTGACGTCGGCGGAGGCCGCGGAGGAGCCGTGAGGGCGGCGATCCACGACCGCTACGGATCGCCGCGCGACGTCGTCCGGGTCGACGAGGTCGCGATGCCCGTCCCCGACGACGACCGGGTCCTCGTCCGGGTCGAGGCAGCCTCCGTGAACCGGGTCGACCTGGACTGGATCCTGCCGCATCCAGGGTTCGTGCGGCTGCTCACCGGGGTGCGGCGCCCGAGGGTCCAGCGGGTCGGGGTCGACGTCGCCGGCGTCGTCGAGGCGGTCGGACCCGAGGCCGGCATGTTCGCGCCGGGCGACCGGGTCTTCGCGGACCTGTACAACCACGGCCACGGCTCGTTCGCGGAGTACGTCTGCGCCCGGGAACGGGCGTTCCTGCGGATCCCAGAGCACATGACCTCGGAGGTCGCAGCCACCCTGCCGCACGCCGCGATCCTTGCCATCCAGGGCCTGCGACGGAGCGACGGCCGGACGCCGGGTCAGGGAGACCGGGTCCTCATCGAGGGCGCGGGGGGCAACGTCGGCCCGTTCGCCGTCCAGATCGCGAAGTCCTACGGCGCCGTGGTGACGGCCGTCGATCACACCGACAAGCTCGACCTCCTCCGCTCCCTCGGTGCGGATGTCGTCATCGACTACACGACCACCGACTACACCCGGCTCGACGAGCGCTACGACTGGATCCTTGCCGTGGACGCTCACCACCGGATGACGGCGGTCCGGCGGGTGCTCCGTCGCGGGGGCATCTATCAGTTCCTCGGCGGGCCCGCGTCGAGCCTGGTCGATGGCCTGTTCGTCGGGACGGCGGCGACGCTCGCGAGCGGCAAGACGATGGGCCTGATGCTCGGCTGGCGTCCGTTCCGCGCGGAGGACGTGGACACGCTCTGTCGGATGATCCTCGAGGGGACGCTGCGGCCGGCGATCGACCGCCGCTATCTCCTCGACGAAGTGGTCCAGGCACTCACGCTCGTCCACGAGGGCCGGGCGCGCGGCAAGGTCATCGTCACGCCTGCCTGACCGGCGATACTCGCGGGCATGCGCTGTGCCACGTGCGGGTCCGACAACCGGGAGTCGGCCAGGTTCTGCGATGGCTGCGGCGCGCGCCTCGACGCGCCGCCACCGCAGGAGACCCGACGGACGGTCACGATCGTCTTC
Source organism: uncultured Chloroflexia bacterium (assembly GCA_963729175.1). Classification (GTDB taxonomy): domain Bacteria; phylum Chloroflexota; class Limnocylindria; order Limnocylindrales; family CSP1-4; genus CAVSMY01. Next base: position 517,975 of record CAVSMY010000012.1, read on the forward strand.
GTCGACGTCGTCGGCTCGACGGCGCTCGGCGAGCGGCTGGATCCCGAGGCGGTCCGGCAGACGATGACCGACTTCTTCGAGCTCGTCCGCGGCGTCGTCGAACGCCACGGCGGGATGGTCGAGAAGTACATCGGCGATGCGGCGATGGCCGTCTTCGGCCTGCCGACGCTCCACGAGGACGACGCCCTGCGAGCGGTCCGGGCCGGCGCCGAGGTCCGTGAGCGCCTTGCGACGAGCGGACTCGCCGGGACGATCGCTGTCCGGATCGGCATCGAGACCGGGGATGTGATCGCCGGCGACCCGACGAGCGGTCAGCGACTCGTCACCGGAGACGCCGTCAACACGGCGGCACGCCTGGAGCAGGCTGCCGCGGTCGGCGAGATCCTCGTCGGACCGGGGACACGGCAGCTTGTCCGGGCCTCCGTCACCGCGGAGGCGATCGACCCGATCCACGCCAAGGGAAAGGCGCTGCCCGTGCCCGCCTGGCGAGTCTCAGAGGTCGAGGCGCATGGCGAGCTCGCCCCTCGGAGACTGGATGCGCCGCTCGTCGGTCGCACCCGTGAGCTCGGTCGTCTGCGGCGGTCCTTCGAGGATGCGGTCGCCGAGCGGCGGTGCGGCCTGTTCACGCTGCTCGGGGCCGCTGGCGTCGGCAAGAGCCGCCTGGTCCACGAGCTGGTCGCCCTGGTGCGCGACGAAGCGACCGTCCTCAGAGGTCGCTGTCTGCCGTACGGCGAGGGGATCACCTTCTGGCCGATCGGGGAGATCGTCCGTTCGGCCGCGGGGATCGACGAGGCAGACACCCGCGACGTCGCCATCGCAAAGCTCAGAGGCCTGGTCCAGGGCGAGCCGGATGCAGAGCGGATCGGCGATCTCGTGGCGATCGCCGTGGGACTGCAGGATTCCGAGGCCGACCGCGATCAGCTGTTCTGGGCGATCCGCCGCTTGTTCGAATGGCTCGCGCGGGAACGGCCGCTCGTCGTCGTCATCGACGATCTCCACTGGGCCGAGCCGACGTTCCTCGATCTCGTCGAGCAGGTCGCGGACTGGAGCCGTGGGGCGCCGATCCTCCTTCTGGTGATCGCCCGGCCGGAGCTGCTCGACGTCCGACCGGGCTGGGGCGGGGGCAAGCTCGACGCCGCGACCGTCCTCCTCGAACCGCTCGCGTCGGACGACGCGCGAGCACTGACGGAGCAGCTTCTGGCGGGTTCCTTCCGACCCGACCTCCTGGCTCGGGTCACCGACGCCGCGGAGGGCAACCCGCTCTTCATCGAACAGATCGTCGCGATGCTTGCCGAGAAGGACGGCCCGATCAGCGACGCGTTTGAGATCCCGCCGACGATCCAGGCGCTCCTCGCGACGCGCCTCGACGGGCTGCCGGTCGGGGAGCGACGGCTCGCCGAGCGAGCGTCCGTGGTCGGCCGGGTGTTTGAGCGGGTCGCGGTCGGCGAGCTCTCCTCGACGGAGGAGCGGCCTGGTGTGAGCGACGGGTTGCGGGGCCTGGTCCGCCGCGAGCTGATCCGGCCGGATCCGATGTCACGGGCCCCCGACGATGTCTTCCGGTTCCGGCACCTCCTGATCCGCGACGCGGCCTACGAGGGCCTCTCGAAACGCGACCGGGCCGATCTGCATGCGCGATTCGCCGCGTGGCTCGAGGCGACCGCGGGGGACCGTGTCCAGGAGTCCGAGGAGATCATCGGCTATCACCTCGAGCAGGCCGTGGCCTACCTCCGCGAGATCGGCGCCGACCAGACGTCGATCGAGCATCTCGCCGGGCGTGCCAGCCTCTTCCTCCTTCGCTCCGGTCGTCGTGCGTTCGAGCGGAACGACATCGGAGCAGCCGTGAATCTGTACGATCGCGCCCGGTCGATGGCAGACCCGCGGGATGCGCTGCTGGTCGCCGAGATGCCACACATCGGGATCGCTCACGGATTGAGTGGCGATTTCGAGGGGGCGCTGGCGAGCCATGCTGTCGCGCAGCAGGTCGCCCGCGCGACGAGCGACCGGACGACCGAGCTGCGTTCCCTGGTGCTCGAGACCGACCTGAAGAGGCAGATGGGGAGGCTGGACCGGGCGACCGCGCGGGCGGTGATGGAGACCGCGATCCCGGAGGCGATCGAGCTCGGCGATCACTTCGCGGCGGCACGCGCCCTCAGCGCCCTCAGCGACGGCGAGGCGGACGACGGCTTCATGGAGCGGGCACTGGAGGCGAGCCAGCAGGGCCTCGAGCAAGCGAAGGCGGGTGGCTTTCGGCGCGAGTCGCTCCGTCAACTCCACGGAGTGATCTCTGCGCTCGTTTTCGGGCCGCGCCCCATCCCCGAGGTCCTGGAACGCTGCCGGTCGATCGTCACAGAAGCAGGGATCGACCCCACCTTCGAGGCCATCTGTCGATCGGTGCTTGCCCTGGCCCTGGCCCAGGTCGGAGACGTCGACGCCGCTCGCGAACATGCCGCGCAGGCGGAGATCACCGTGGCCGACCTCGGCTACACGATCCCGATCCTCATCGTCAACTACGCGACATCAGAGGTGTTTCGCGTGCTCGGCGATCTGCCGTCGCGGGAACGTGCCGTCATCGCCCAGGTCGACGCGACGGGACGGGGAACCGCGAACCCCATCGAGCGAGCGGTGGCCGCGGCGTTGCTGGCCGAGGTGCGCGCCGTCCAGGGTCGTCTCGAGGAGGCGCGGGTCCTCGTCGACACGGCGTTGGGATCCGAGTTGGAAGGGGGTGGAGCGCTTTACGTGGCGCTTGTGCACCGTGGGGTGGCACGCGGCCTGGCGGCCGCGGGGGAGTTCGAGCGCGCCGAGGCGCATCTCGCCATCGGCGATGCCGTGCTCCGCCCGACGGACGACCTGTACGACAGGGCGGAATTCGCTCTCGCTGGCGCTGAGGTCGCCGCCGCCGGCCATCTGGAGGTCGCGGCGGTCCGGGCCGCGGAAGCGGCAGCGTTGTTCGCGGCGAAGGGCGACATGAGCAGCGGCCTGCGCGTCCAGACGTTCCGCGAGCAGTACGGCCTGTCGTAAACCCTGTCGGCTTGATGTCGACCTGTCGGCCTGACGCTCTCGTGCCGGGGCTACGGGCTCCAGAACGCGAAGGCACCGTCGATCGTCGAGGCCGCACCGCCGTCGCGCGGGATCACCGAGACATGCATGACGCCGCTCGGATCCGCCTCGGGCATGAGGAACGACGAGCTGTCAGGTGCCCAGAGGCGGTGGCTCAGGGCGTACTGATCGAAGTACGGAAAGAACTGGTCGATGAACAGCTGGCTCGGCTGGACGACGGTCGAGCTGGTGGCGCCTGATGCGACGTCGACGAAGAAGAGCCGGACCTCCTGGGGTGGGGCGCTCGGCGACGGCGCGGGGCTCCCGCCCGCTGGCGGGCTCCCGCTCGCTGCCGGGCTCGGCGACGCATCGCTGGCCGCGATGGGCTGGATCCGCAGCGCGGCGATCGTCTTGCCGTCGGGCGACCACCACGAGGCGATGACCGTGCCATCGAGGAGCGTCCGGACCGCGCCGGAGACGGGATCGAGGAGCCGGAGCTCTCCGACCGGGACGCCGGTCGGCAGCGCCGGGCCCGCCGGACCCACCGCCGCCAGTGTGTCGCCGGTCGGATCGAACGCGATCGCGGCGACCCCGAACACGGGCATCGTCTTGGCTCCCGCGCCGCCGCGCTCGGCCGCGATGACTTCGGCGTCGCCGGCAGCGCCGGCGCTCACATAGCCGAAGTACTTCCCATCCCGGCTCACGACCGGTGCCCGGAAGGCGCCGGGGGAGCGGATCGCCGGAGCCGCTGCCGAGCCATCGAGGGCGATCTCCCCGAGCGTCGCGGTACTGCCTGATCCGACATGGGTGAACAGACGGTCGTTCCCGACCCAGTCGTAGTAGTACGGGTTGCCGGTCGCGACCTTGGTGCCGGACCCGCTGCCGTCGGTCGGAGCGCTGCCATCCGCCGGGGCAAGGCGGAGCCACAGGTCCTGGCCCTCGTCGGCGAGGTACGAGACCGTCTTCCCGTCGGGCGTCCAGGACAGGTAGAAAGGCAGGATGGTGGCGCTGTCGAGCAGGATGGTGGGGTCGCCCGGCCGGCCGGCGAGGGCGTCCGTGGCGTTGTAGACCGCCAGCGCTGAGCCGACCGAGCTGGCGCGAAGCGTCGCGACCCGGCTGCCGTCAGGCGACCACGCCGGGAAGGCGAACTGGCCGCCGTCGGCGTTCGCGAGGAGGACGGACCGGCGGTCGGTGCTGATCAGGGACAGCGAAGCGTCGGTGCCGACGACGACGAGCTCGCCGCTCGATGCCAGCGGGCCGCCCGGCGAGATCGACGCCGGGACGGAGGAGGGGATCGGTGTCGCTGACGGGGCGACGCCGGAGCTCGCAGAGGCGTCCGGGCTCGCCGAGGGTGATCCGCTCGTGCTCGCCTCGGGGCTGCCCGATGGTCCGGCGGGCGCGCTTGCGCTCGGCGAAGGCGTCGGGGAGCAGGCCACGACCAGGAGCGCGGCGGCGATGACGAGGGAGCCGAGGCGTCGACGGACAGGCAGGTCGATCGTGCGGGGCTCCATCACTCAACCATACGCGCCGGCCGGTGGCACCGGATCGAAGCGCCTGCTACGTCGGATCGTCGGCCGGGCGAGGCGGGCGGGGTCCGGTCGCGAGGAACGTCGCGATCGAGCCGATCGTCTGGATCTTCACGTCGTCGAACGAGGCCTCGAGGATCGACCGCAAGGATCCCGCGCTGTCATCGAGGTTGTCGAACGCGCCGCGACGGTTGAACGCCCGCAGGACCGTCCGCGACAGTGCCGTTTGAGGACCAGTCTCGCCGAGGACCGTCGAGCCGAACAGATGCCCATCGGGTGCGAGCACCGCGGCGACGTTCGCGACAGCCGTCGCCTTCCGGGCATGCGGTCCCGGCAGACAGTGGATGACGAGGTTCATCGCCGCAGAGGTGAACGGACCGTCGACGGGCGGCGGCTTGAGCACGTCCGCCTCGACGGCGGTGACGTCCAGGCGGCGGAGTCGTCGAGTCGCGACGGCGAGGACGTTCGGGTTTGGATCGAGGAGCGTGACCGGGCTTCGGTCGGGAAGCCCCGAACGCTCGATGAAAGCACCGGTGCCGGGTCCGATGTCCAGGTGGGGCGACCGGATGTGGAGGCGGTAGCCCGCCTCGAGTCGCTCTGCGGGGCAGCGCCACACGTACCGCGCGACCGGTCCGAGCACGATCGGGTCGTACAGGCGGAGGAGTAGGCGCGAGTAGTCGGCCTGACCTCGGTACGCGGGGTCGTCTCGATCCATCGGCATGCGGGTCACGGTACGGCACCGCCCGTCCCGACTCCGTTACGGGCGGCGGCTCCGCGCCTCGTACCATGCCGACGTGGACGACGACGGCGTGACCGAGGAACGGCGTCTGGTGACCGTCCTCTTCGCGGACGTCACCGGCTCGACCGCGCTGGGCGAATCGCTCGATCCCGAGACGCTGCGTGGTCTGCTGGCGCGGTTCTTCGCGATCGGCCGCGAGGTCATCGAGAGTCACGGCGGGACGATCGAGAAGTTCATCGGCGACGCGATCACCGCGGTGTTCGGCCTGCCGACCGCCCACGGGGATGATGCCGCCCGGGCCCTGGACGCCGCGCTGGAGCTGCGCGACCGCGTCCGCGACGATCCGCGCCTCGGCGACGACCTGCCGATCCGACTCGGGGTCAACAGCGGCGAGGTCGTCGCCAGCCGGGCCGCCGCCGCGGGCGACTTCCTCATGACCGGCGATGCGGTGAACGTCGCGGCGCGGCTCCAGCAGGCGGCCGACACGTGGCAGATCCTCGTCGGTGAGCGGACGGCGGCCGCGGTCCGCCACGCCTTCACGTTCCAGTCGATCGAACCGGTCCAGGCCAAGGGCAAGTCGGCACGGATCGAGGCGAGCGAGCTCCTGGGACGGGTGACTGTCGCGCGGGATACACATACGCCGCTCGTCGGCCGGGGTGCCGATCTGGATCAGCTCCACCTCGTGGCCCGACGGGTCCGCGCCGAGCGGCGACCCTTCCTCGTCAGCGTCATCGCCCCGCCGGGTGTCGGCAAGACCCGCCTGCTCGAGGAGTTCGTGGCCCGGATGCGGGTCGATGCGCCCGAGGTCCACGTCGCGATCGCCCAGTGCCTGCCATATGGCCAACGACTGACGTTCTGGCCGATGCGGTCGCTGCTGCTCGAGCTGCTCGAGCTGCCCGAGGACCTGCCTCCGGATGAGCTACGTCGAGGCATCAGGCGCTGGCTCGTGGCGGCAGGCGACGAGAGCGCGGACCGGACGGCCGACCTTCTGGCCTCGACGATCGGGGCCGCCGACCTCGAGCAGGTCGACCGGAACGATGTCTTCGCGGCCTGGCGATCGACGATCGAGCTCGCCGCCGTCCGGCGACCCCTCGTCCTCGTCGTGGAGGACCTCCACTGGTCGAGCGACAGCCTGCTGGACCTCGTCGAGTACATCCTTCAGCCCCGCGGCGAGACGCCGCTGCTCATGATCGCCCTCGCCCGACCCGAGCTCCTGGACCGCCGGCCGACGTGGGGCGGCGGTCGGCGGAACTTCGTCTCGCTGACGCTCGAGCCGCTGGAGGACGCCGAGGTCGGCGAGCTGGTCACGTATCTGCTCGACGGCCCGAGCCCGGACGTCGTGGCGAGCATCGTGGCCCGCGCGGATGGGAACCCGTTCTATGCCGGCGAGATCGTCCGCTCGATCGTCGATCATGTCGCCGACCTGCGCGATGACGCCGCAGTCCAGAGCTGTCTGTCCGCTCTGCCGGACACTGTCCAGGCGACGATCCTCGCCCGGCTCGACAGCCTGCCCGGCGATGCGCGCCGCGTCCTGCAACTTGGGTCCGTCCTGGGCCGGACCTTCCGCCTGGCGGGTCTCGGAGCGCTCGAGTCCGACCTGGCCGGCTCGCTCGACGCCGCCATCGACGCGCTGGTCGAGCGGGACCTCATCCGCCCAGTGGGCCGGGAGTCCTATCTGTTCCGGCACATCCTCATCCGCGAGGTCGCCTACGGAACGCTCACCCGCTCCGAGCGGATCCGCCTCCATGAGGCCGCCGGCCGATGGCTCGAGTCGATCGCCGGTGAGGATGCCGAGGCGCTCGCGGAGCTCATCGCCTACCACTACCAGGAAGCGATCTCGCTCGCCCAGCTCATCGGCCTACCCGTCGACGACGCCGCCCGCCACCGCGCGGTGGTCTGGCTCGGCAGAGCAGCCGATGCCGCCGCGGCCGGTTCCGCGACGCTTGAGGCCGGACGTCATCTCCGCGCCGCGATCGACCTGGCCGAACCCGACGAGCGGCCCGAGCTCTGCCTGCGCCTCGGGCGGACCCATCTCGGGACCGATGCCGGGATCGCCGCGTTCAGCCAGGCCTACGACCTGGGTCGCGCAAACGGGCGAAGCCCCGACTTCCTGCTCACGGCGTTGTCCCTCCGTCTGAACGCCATGACCCGATGGTTCGCGTCCGTCGCGCGTCAACCGAGTCGTGAAGAGCTCGACGGTCTGCTTCATGAGGCCGACGCCCTCGCGGCTCGTGCGACCGACCGGCGGGCTCTGGCGACATTCCACACGGCACGCTCGTTCATCCCGTTCTGGATGCGGAACCTCGGCATCCCGCTCTCCGACGACGATGTCGCCGAGGCGGAGCGTCATGCGATGGAGGCGCTCGCGATCGCCGAGGAGCTTGACGACGCCGAGCTCATGAGCGGCGCTCTCGACGGCGTCGGCGGGGTCGCCAGCACACGAGGCGACCTGACCACGTCGCGCCGGATGGCACAGCGGCGGCTGGCGCTCGGCTCGCGGATCAGCCTGGCTGAGCAGCTCGACGCGGTGAATGTCTTCGCCTGGCAGAGCACGCTGCTCGGCGATCTCGACGAGGCCGCAGAGGTCACCTCTCGGCTCCTCGCGACCGTCCAGCCGGGACAGGACCCGGCCTTCGCGCTCGGCGCCGCGAACTGGCCGCCGTACGCGCTCCTTCTTCGCGGCCGGTGGGACGAAGCGACGGTCGCAGCCCGACGCTGTCTCAGCCTGTGGATCGAGGGCGGGCGTCCGACGGCAGGCTACGCCCTGACCGGGTTCATCTCGGGCCTCGAAGTCGCCCGGGCGCGGGCCGACGAGAGGTCGATCGACGACATGGCGTCGGCGATCGAGACGATCCTGGCCGAGTTCCGGGAAGGCCACCCGACGCGCCGACTCACTGGCTTCCTGCGAGCCGATGGGGCCGCGTTGGCGGAGGATGTCATCCGTGAGTGGGGTGTGTTCGGCGAGCGGATGCAGCACGTCGAGCGGGCATTCGCGACGTGCGCGGATCGCGGACAGGCCATCGACCCAGCAACAGTGGATGCCGTGATCGTGCAGGCCCGAGCTCGTCTGGCGCGGCCCCTCATCGCCCAGGCGCTGCGCTCCCGCGGGCTCCAGACGGCCAGCGAGGATGATCTGCGAGAGTCCCTGGACCTGTTCGATGAGATCCAGGCGATGCCGTATGTCGGCAGGCTCGAGGTCGAGCTCGGACGTGCGACCGGCGACGGCGCGATGGTCGAACGCGGCCTGGCGCGCCTGGTCGACCTCGGCGACGTCGGCCAGCTCGCCCGCTACGGCGCGGCACGCTAGGACGAACGCCGGGACGCGACGCTCGGGCATCCGTGACCGTCCAGCGACTGAACGGGGGGAGAAGGGGCCCAGGGTCCGGCCCGAGCGCCGCTCCTTCGTCGGTCCATCCGCCCGGCGACTCGTTCTGCGGCGGAACGCCGTCGCAGCGGCGGAGGTCCGCTACTCCTTCGTCCGTTGAGTCGCTGGGCGACTGATGTGCGAGGTCCGCGCCGCCCCGGATGCCCGCGAGCGAGCTAGCTCGAGAACCCGCCGTCGGCGTGGATGAGCTGGCCCGTGATCCAGGCGCCGTCGTCCGAGAGAAGGAACGAGACGACGCGCGCCACATCGGCCGGCGTCCCGAGACGGCCCGTGGGCTGGCGCGCGATGAGGTCCCGCCGGACCTCGTCGTCCATCCAGCCCGTATCGATCGGCCCGGGGTTGACGAGATTGGCCCGGATGCCGCGATCGCCGAGCTCGCGGGCTGCGGCGATCACGATCCGGTCGAGCGCGCCCTTCGATGCCCCGTAGGGCAGATTGAACGCCGTGTGGTCGCTCGTCAGGGCGACGATCGCGCCACCGCGGCCGTCCACGGCCTGACGCGCGAACGCGGCGATGAGCTGCCAGCTCGCTCGGGCGTTGACGGCCACGTGGCGGTCGAACGAATCGACGGTCGTGTCGAGGATCGAGGAGTCGCGCGACTCGGCGTGGGACAGGACGAGCCCCCGGAGCGTGCCGAGCGCCTGCGCCGCCGCCGCGACGAGCCGATCCGGGACGGCCGGGTCCGCCAGATCCGCCGGTAGCAGGGCCACTCGCGCGCCGCGGGCGCGCAGGTCCTCGGCGATCTCTTCCGGCTCATCGGCGGCCGAGCCCGGGTCGAACGCGGCATCGTAGGGACGCCAGGCGGAAAGCCCGAGGTCCCAGCCGTCATCCGCGAGCCGGGTCGCGATCCCTGCGGCGATCCCGACGCGCCGGCCGACGCCGGTGATGAGGGCGGCGGGCCGCGAGACGGGTTTCGTCATGCGACGGAGTATCCCCGGTCCGCGACCCGCTGGCCCTCCCGCGACCCGCTCAGCGACTCAATCGACGGACGAGCCTCGCGGGATCAGGGCCCGAGGGCCGTTCCGTCGTCGTTCCAGTCGCCAGGCGGTTCGTTCGGCGGTGGCAGGCGACCGCGGACGATGCGATCTGACGCTCCGCGGTCCGTTGAGTCGCCCGGGGAGTGAGGCACGGGCGGCGGGCCGCACAGGCGGCGGGCCGCCACAGGCGGCGGGCCGCCACAGGCGGCGGGCCGGCACGGGCGGCGGGCCGCCACAGGCGGCGGGCCGGCACAGGCGGCGGGCCGGCACGGTCCACGCGAGACCGCTGCGCCGACCCGCTATCCTGCCGCCGGTGCCCTCCTTCCTGACCCGCATCGCCGAGGCGATCGCCCCAGCCCGGCTCGGCCGAAGCTTCCGCTGGCTCCTTGCCTCGTCGGTCGTCACGAACACCGGCGACGGCATCGCCCTCGCCGCCGGTCCGCTGCTGGTCGCGTCGCAGACCCGCGACCCGTTCCTCGTCTCGCTGGCGGTGCTGTTCCAGTACGTCCCGAACCTGCTGTTCGGGGTCGTCGCGGGCGCCGCCGCGGACCGCTTCGATCGCCTCCGCATCATCATCGTCGTCAACCTCGCCCGCGCCGTGGTCCTCGCGATCCTGGCCGCGACGATCGAGAGCGGCACGGTGAGCATCGCCGTCGTCTTCGCCGCGGTCTTCGTGCTCGGCAGCGCCGAGGTCTTCGCCGACGTCTCGACCGGGCAGCGTCCTGCCGCGGGTCGTCCGACGCGAAGACCTGGGCGTCGCGAACGCCCGGATCTCGGGCTCGGTCCTGCTCGTGAACCAGCTGATCGCGCCGCCGATCGGCGCGCTCCTCTTCACGATCGGGATGGCCCTGCCGTTCGCGACGAACGCCGTGTGCTTCGCCCTCGGGGCAGTGCTCGTCGGCCGGGTCGTGCTCGACACGTTCGGTGCGACCGCCAAGCCGTCGTCCAGGTCGGCCGAAGTGCCCGCCGGGACGGCTGAGGTCGTCCAGCTCGAGGCGACCGTCGGCGCCCCGACGGGCACGGGCATCGCGACCGAGCTCGAGGGCCCGCGGGGCAGCTGGCGCTCCGACATCGTCGAGGGCTGGCGATGGCTGATGCGACACCCGCCGATGCGGACCCTGGCGCTGACGATCTTCGCCTTCAACGTGACCTTCGGTGCCGCCTGGGGCGTGCTCGTCCTCTACTCCCAGGAGCGCCTCGGGATGGCGGCGGTGGGGTTCGGGCTCATCACGACCGCGACCGCCGTCGGCGGCATCATCGGGACCTCCGCGTACGGCTCGCTCGAGCGCCGGTTCTCGCTCGCCGACATCATGCGGGTCGGGCTCGTCATCGAGACCTTCACCCACCTGATCCTGGCCCTCACGACGTCACCGATCGTGGCCCTTGCCACGATGGTCGTCTTCGGCGGCCACGCGTTCGTGTGGAACACGACGTCCACCGTCGTCCGTCAGCGCGCGGTGCCCGACGAGCTGCTCGGCCGGGTGACCGGTGTGTACCTCGTGGCGGTGTTCCTCGGGATCGTCATCGGGACGCCGATCGGGGGCCTGCTCGCGAGCGCATTCGGGATCACCGCGCCGTTCTGGTTCGGGTTCGTCGGCTCGGCGATCCTGGTCATCCTCCTGTGGCGCCGCTTCGACGACATCGTCCATTCCAGCGAGGTGCCGACGGAGCCGGCCGCGGCGTCCGCCAGCTGAAGCTCTGCCCGCGGACCCCGCGACGGATGACGCACTCGCGTCGCCCACCGCCGTCGATGGCCGGCAGCGCACGTCGCGTCGGCATGATCGGTCGATGACCACGACGCCGACCCCATCCTCCCGATCCCTCGAGCTGACCGATCTGGCATCACTCCTGTTCCTCGGGGCCGTGTGGGGCGCCGCGTTCCTCTTCCTGCGGATCGCCGCGCCCGAGGTCGGGCCCGTGTGGGCGGCCGAGACCCGGCTCGCGATCGGTGCGACGGTGCTCGCGCTCGTGGCCGGGCGACGCACCTGGTCCGCGGCTCGCGGCCGCCTCGGGACCTTCGTCATCGTCGGGGCGCTCTTCTCGGCGCTGCCGTTCACCCTCATCGCGTACGCGACGGTCACCCTGCCCGCCGGGTTCACCTCGCTGCTCAACGCGGCCACCCCGTTGTTCACCGCCGCGATCGCCGTGGCGTTCCTTGGCCAGCGCCTGTCTTGGAGGCTCGCTGCCGGCCTCGGCGTCGGTGTCGTCGCCGTCCTCGTCCTCGTCGGCTGGGAGCCGCTCGAGCCCGGTCCAGCCACACTCCTGGCGGTGCTCGCGGGGCTGGGCGCGGCGGCGAGCTACGCCGTGGCCGGGAACCTCGTCCGAGCGCGGCTCGCCGACGTCGGTCCGGTCGAGCTGGCCACAGGGATGCTCGTGGCGGGCGCCCTCATCGCGCTGCCGGTGGCGATCCTCGGCGGAGCGCCCGGGACGCCCCGCCTCGACGGCGCCGTCTCGCTGGTGGCGGTCGCCATCCTCTCGACCGCGATCGCCTGGCCGATCTTCTTCCGGGTCCTCCGTCGGACCACCCCGACCGCGGCGAGCACCGTGACGTTCGTCGTGCCCGCCTTCGCCCTGACGTGGAGCTCGATCCTGCTCGCCGAGCCGATCGGCCCCGGCCTGATCGCCGGCTTCGGGCTGATCCTCGTGAGCCTCGTGCTGGTCCTGGGTCTCGTCCCGGCGAGCCGCGTAGCACAGATCGGCCGGCTGATGGCGCATGGCCGCGGGGTCGCCGTCTGACGGACCGTCCGGCCCCCTGCGCGGCCGCGGTGGGGTCGTCGCCACGCTAGGCTAGGCGCCGATGCCCGCCGAGTTCATCTACACGACCTACAAGCTCGCCCGTCACTACCCGCCGGACCGGACGGTCCTGGAGGACATCTCGCTGTCGTTCTATCCCGGCGCGAAGATCGGGGTGATCGGCCCCAACGGTGCCGGCAAATCGAGCCTCCTGCGGATCATGGCCGGCCTCGACGACGGGTTCGTCGGGGACGCGCGGTTGACGCCCGGCTTCACCGTCGGCTACCTGCCGCAGGAGCCCCAGCTCGACCCGGCGAAGGACACCAAGGCCAACGTGATGGACGGTGTCGCCGCCGTCCAGAAGCTCCTCGACGACTACAACGCGGTGATGGCCAAGTGGTCCGAGCCGGACGCGGACTACGAGGCGATCGGCGCCGAGCAGGCCGCGCTCGAGGATCGGATCAGCGCCGCCGACGCCTGGAACGTCGAGCGCAACGTCGACATCGCGATGGAGGCCCTTCGCTGCCCGCCCGACGACGCGCCGGTCGCCACGCTGTCGGGCGGCGAGAAGCGGCGCGTCGCGCTCGCCCGGTTGCTGCTCCAGCACCCCGACCTGCTGCTGCTCGACGAGCCGACGAACCATCTCGACGCCGAATCCGTCGAGTGGCTCGAGCACTTCCTCGACGACTACGCGGGCACGGTCGTCGCCGTCACCCACGACCGCTACTTCCTCGACAACGTCGCGAAGTGGATCCTCGAGCTCGACCGGGGCAGGGGCATCCCGTTCTCCGGCAACTACTCGAGCTGGCTCGAGCAGAAGCTCGAGCGGCTCGCCCGCGAGCAGAAGCAGGCCGACGCCCGCCAGCGGACGCTCGCTCGCGAGCTCGAGTGGGTCCGGATGGGCGCCAGGGCGCGTCAGGCCAAGGGCAAGGCCCGCCTGTCCGCCTACGAGCAGCTGCTGGCCGAGGCGAACGACGCGAAGGTCGTGACCCGCGAGCTCGAGATCGCGATCCCGCCGGGTCCCCGCCTCGGTGATCAGGTCATCGAGGTGACCGGGCTCCGGAAGGGCTATGGCGACCGGCTGCTCATCGAGGACCTGACGTTCTCGTTGCCGCGCTCCGGCATCGTCGGGATCATCGGCCCCAACGGCGCCGGCAAGACGACGCTGTTCCGGATGCTCGTCGGCCAGGAGCCGCCTGACGCGGGCACGATCACCGTCGGCGAGACCGTCTCGATGAGCTACGTCGACCAGAGCCGCGACGAGCTTGACGGGTCGAGGACGGTCTTCGAGGAGATCACCGACGGCGTGGAGGTCGTGAAGTCGGGCGCGCGCGAGGTCCCCGCCCGGGCCTACGTCTCGAGCTTCAACTTCCGTGGGACCGACCAGCAGAAGATCGTCGGGACGCTCTCGGGCGGCGAACGCAACCGCGTCCACCTGGCCAAGCTCCTCCAGTCGAACGGCAACGTCCTGCTCCTCGACGAGCCGACGAACGACCTCGACGTCGACACGCTGCGGGCGCTCGAGGCGGGCCTCGAGTCGTTCCCCGGATGCGTCGTCGTGATCAGCCACGACCGCTGGTTCCTCGACCGGATCGCGACCCACATCCTGGCCTTCGAGGGCGACAGCCAGGTCCGGTTCTTCCAGGGCAACGTCAGCGACTACGAGGAGACGCGCCGCAAGGAGCTCGGCGCCTCCGCCGACCAGCCCCACCGGATCCGGTACAAGCGGCTCGTCGCCTGACGCCCGCGATGGCCCGTCTGGACCAGCGGCACGTCCCGTCCCTGCTCGATGCCTTCGCGCTCGGCACGGGCGGGCGACTGTCCGAGGGTCCGGTAGCTCGCGGCCGGCTCGGCGCGATCTGGCGGCTCGAGACCGACGAGGGGACATGGGCCGTCAAGCAGATCGAGGATGACCCGACGCCCGACGAGATGACCGAGATCGTCGAGGGCGCGGCGTTCGAGGAGGCCGCCGTCGCGGCCGGGATCGCTGCGCCGCCGATCCGGCGGACCCTCGCCGGCGAGGTGATCGCCGCGGTCGACGACGTCCGCGTCCGGGTCCACGGCTGGGTCGACCTCGAGGAGCCCGACCTCGGGCTCGAGACCGGCGCGATCGGTGGCCTGGTCGGCCGACTCCACCAGGTCCCGTTCCGTGGCTCCGTCGGCACCGACCCGTGGTACACGGAGCCCGTCTCGGAGGATCGCTGGGTGACGATCGTCCACTCGCTCAGCGAGCGGCGGGCACCGTTCGCGGACGAGCTCGGGGCGCTGGTCCCGGAGCTTGGGGCACTGGCGCGCCTCGCGACATCGGAGCCGGGCGATCTTCGGACCTGTCATCGCGACCTGTGGGCCGACAACGTCCGGCGAACGCCTGGCGGCGGCCTGTGCGTCTTCGACTTCGACAACGCCGGGCTCGCCGACCCATCCGGCGAGCTGGCGGCGGTTCTGGTCGAGTACGCCGGGACCGACGGCGAGCGGGGCGCGGCGATCCAGGACGCCTATGCGGCTGCCGGAGGCCCAGGCCGGGTGAGGTCGCCCGCGGACTTCACGATGCCGATCGCCCAACTCGGCCATATCGTCGAGGAGGCCTGCCGCCGCTGGCTCGCCGCGACGAGCGATGAGGATCGGGCCGACAACGAAGCCTGGGCCCGCGAGTTCCTCGACCGACCGCTCACGATGGCCCAGATCGAGGCGCTGCTCTCCGCCTGAGCCGGACCTGCCGGCGCAGCTCGCCCGACGCTTCGCGCCCGACGCTACGCGTGTCCCGGCGCTCGCGCCTCAGACGAGGCCGCCCGACGCTCCGCCTCAGCCAGGCCGCCGATGCTCCGCCTCAGGCCAGGCCGCCCGATGCACACGACACGTGCGCAACGGCGGGGGAACGGGCGCATGCCTGCCTCGTCCTGCCGTCCTCCGTCGTTCTGCACATCGGGCGTGCAGAACGGCGGGCGAACGCTGAGCTGATGACTCGATTCCGCGGACCGCCGCCCGTTCGCCCGACGTTAGGCACGCACCATGTGCATCCTGCTCGCAGAACGACGGAGTTCGGATCCGCCAGAGCGGCTTGCATGCCCTCCCAACCATCACCTCCGTGGTTCTGCCGGCGTCGGCGCGCAGCCGGTCGCGGGCTGCCGGCGTGGCGGCCCCACTGGCGTGCTCGACCGCCCAGGCCGGAGGCGCCCGGGGTGTGGACGGCCTACAGACGCTCCGGCCGGTTGCGGCCGACCGCCTCGGCCCACGACCAGACGTCGATCTCGGGTGGCTCGACACCGAGGCTCGTGAGCGCCGTGCAGACCTGGCTGCGGTGATCGGTGCCGTGGTGGACGACCTGGGCGAGCCGCATCCCGACCGGTGCGTGGTAGACCCAGCCCTCGTCCTGCTCGGGAACGTCGGTATCGGCGTCCAGGTCGCCCGCCAGGAGCTCGCGCCAGAGCTCGCCGTTGCGGGAGATCGCCGCCCGCAGCTCCTCGAGCGTCGCGCCGGAGTCTTCCTCGATGAGCCGCGGATCGTCGCGGAAGAACGTCAGGTACCAGCAGTCGCTGCTCACGAGGTGGTGGAGGGTGTCGTGGATCGGGCCGTAGGTCCCCGGCGCTGGGGTCCTGAGCTGCTCCGTCGAGAGCGCGGCGCAGAAGTCGATGAGCCGCTCGGTCGCCCAGATGTGATGGGCGAAGGCATCGGACTGGAGCGATGTCATCGGTCTCCCCCGGCTCGATCCGCGACCTCGCCGATGATCATCGCGACCTCCTGCGGTCGCGACCACATCGGCCAGTGGCTGGTCGGAAGGTCGATCCAGGTCACGTCGCTCAGCTCCGGCAGGCCGGCCAGGAACGCCCAGTCGGGATGCTCGCGGGCGTACTTCTGATAGTCGGCGGCGCTGTAGCCGGTCGCGATGACCGTGCTCGGGATGTCGCGGCGGGCCTCGTTCGTGAGGGCGACCGACTGGCGAAGGACCCCACCCGGGACCGGCACCGCCCGTCGCCGGAACGTCTCCTTCTGCTCCTCGGACAGCCCGTCAAGGTTCTCTTCGGCCTCGAGGTCGGCCCACACGAGCGGCTTGTCGACATCGGCGAACTCCGGATCGAGCGCACCCTTGCCGGGCGCCGTGTCCACATAGACCATCGCCGCGATCCGGTCCGGGACCCGATCGGACGCGGCGTAGCCGGAGAACCCCGATGCGCTGTGGACCGCGAGCACGACGGGGCGGTCCGCGGCCTCGACCGTGGCGACGATCGTGTCGACGTGGTCCTCGAACCCGATCGCCGAGCGGTCGGTCTCGACCGACTCAAGCCCGGGCAGCGTGATCGCGGTGACGTCGTGGCCGGCGGCTCGGAGCGTCGCCGCGACCTCGTCCCAGGCCCACGCCCCGAGCCAGAAACCCGGCACGAGGATGATCGGAGCGCTGTCTGTCATGGCTTCCTCCGGCAGGGTGGATCCATCGTCACCTGAGGGTACGGCCACGGACCGCCTCCGTCCGTGGCTCACGCGCCGCCGGCGCGGCCCCCGACCGCCGCCGTGACGCCCGCTGCGGCCCACCTCCGGACCCGCATGGCGCGCAGGCTGATCCAGCGACTCGGCAGACCTGGGCCGTCGTCGATCGGGAAGTGGAGCTCGCCGTCCTCGTGGCGTCGGAGGAGCCATCGGCCGTCCGTGCCTTGCTGCTCCTCGATGATCCGGAGGGCCTCGTCGATCCGGGAATCCGGCTCGACCCCGGCGTCGCGCAGATGGTCCAGCGCGCGCAGGACGTCGTAGTGCCAGCTCGCCGGATGGGCAAGGACGGTGAACGCCGGGTCGACGATCTCGCCGGTCGAGCGGCGCCGGAGGAGGCGCCGTTCGAGCAGGTATTCCTGGCCCGCACGGAGCGCCCCGGCGACCCGGGCGTCGCCGCCGGTCGCACGCTGGTACTCCGCTAGACCTTCCAGGACGCAGATCGTCGAGTTGAACGACCCGCGCGTCGACCCATACTCGACCTCGCAGTTCCAGCCGCCGTCCTCAAGCTGCTCGGTCAGCAGCCGCTCGGCGATGCCCTCGACGTCCTGGCCGAAGTAGGCACCGATCGTCAGCGCCAGCCCGTTGATGCAGGGCTCCACCTCGCCGTCGAAGAACCGCTCGCCAGCGTGCTCCCAGCGAACATGGTCGCGGACCAGACCGATCGCCCTGCGGGCTTCGACGCTTGCCGGGTACAGCCCGAGGTCGCGGAGCAGCAGCAGGGTGTGGGTCGTCGAGGTCCACTCGGGGAAGTAGGCACCGTCGCCCCAGTGGCCCTCGGGCTTCTGGAGGGCCAGCAGCCGGGCGCCCCAGCCTTCGGCCGCGACGAGCGAGCGTTCCGCGGCGACGACGTCGGTCGGCGCGTCCTCGAGGTCGCGCAAGACCTGCCAGCTGATCCCGGGGTCGGCCATGAGCAGCCAATCGATGACGGACATCCGTGAGCTCCGAGCGGGGACGAAGAACGCGACCATGGTGGCCGAGAAACCTGCCAGAACCTGTCATGGATGGCCACGTATCATCCGGCCGGTTGCCACGTCGAACGCGGATCGCGATGTCGAACCCACGTCTGTCCGTCCTCGAGATCATGACCATCCTGCAGGAGACGCCACCGCGCATCGCGGCGCTGACGAACGGGTTGACGGAGGAGCAGCTCCACGCGCCGCCGGCGCCCGGTGCCTGGGCCCCGGCCGACCTGCTCGCCCACCTGCGGGCCTGCCAGGACGTCCTCGGCGGCTGCATCCTCCGGATCCTCGCCGAGGAGCGGCCGACGTGGAGACACGCCGACCCACGGACCTGGCAACGGCGATCCGGCTACCGGGACCTCGGATTCGGGCCGTCGTTGGAGGCCTTCGTGACCAGCCGTCGACAGCTGCTGGACGCCCTCACGGCCCTGCCTGCCGCAGGATGGGATCGGACGGCGACCGTGGTCAGGCACGGAGGTGTGCGGCAGGAGCTCTCGGCCTGGTACTACGGTGACTGGCTCGCCGGTCACGAGCAACGGCACATCCCGCAGATCGCCGGGACGGTCGCCGCGGTCCGAGGCTGAGGCGTCGGCCCGCGGCGCATCCGTTCGACGCTGACCTAGCGCGGCATCCGCACCATCCGGGCTGGGTCGCGCGCGGCCGATGCCGAGTCGGCCCGCGCCGCGTAGCCCACTCGAACGAAACCCCACACGACCACCCCGGACCGCACCTAGCGGTGCGTCGAGGCACCGCACGGGCCGCCCCTCGTGCCGCCGGATCGGGCCGGGCTAGAGGATGCGCACCTCGACCGCCGGGAGCCTCGACCACCAGTGGCCGTAGCGCCGATAGACGAGGGCGTCTCGAGGTGCGAGGAGGGCCGTCAAGGCGCGGGCTTCCGAGGCGAGTGCCTCCCAGGCGTCGTCCGGGAGAGGGTGGAACGCGGTCGCCTCGATGCCGCCTTCGACCGGCCGCCAGACGCCGACGACCCATCCGTCGACGAGGAGCGTCGGCAGGACGTCGCCGTTGGAGCGGGTGATGGATGCCCGGTACGCGGGCGGGATGATCCGGCCGCGGTCGACGTAGGCGAGCATCGTCAGGTCCCACATCGGAAGCAGGCGTGCCGGGGCGGGCGAGTCCTCCGATGGTCGCGGTCCGTCCGGGACATCGTAGAGCCGCGCGCCGTCGGGTCCTTCGTGACGCTCGAGTGTGTCACCGAGCTCGTCGAGCGCCTGCCTGATCGGGGGCCGGTAGATCGTCGAGAACGCCGCGATGTCCTGCAAGGTCGCCGGTCCGAATCCTGCGAGATAGCGCAGGACGAGATGGCGGACCGATGCCGCCTCGGCGCCGGGCCGCTCCTGGACGTGCGCCCCGACGTACGCCGGTCGCGGGCCGAACGACCAGGGTCGGCCGGTCGTCGCGTGGACGAACGGCCCATATTGTCGGAGCGCCCACCAGATCCGCGGCTTCGGCTCGCCGAAGCGCTCGGTGATCCAGGACTCGACCTCGGCATTCGTTCGTGGCGTCGCCGTGAAGGCCAGCAGGCCCGGCACGAGCGCTTCCGTCTCGTCGATCGAGACGCCCTCCGATCGGAACCGGCGGTCATGGAGTCGAGCGGCGCGGAGCGTCGACTGCATCGCCTCGTGGAAGATCGGGTAGTCCGCCGATGCGACCGCGTGGAGGGTGATCCGCATCAGCTGGGCCTTGACGATCGCCTGGCTCGCGAAGGCATCGTCGAGCGCTGCCGGATCGAAGCCTCTGATACGAGCCCACAGGGCGATGTACGGCGACGCGGGTTCCTGGGCCTGGAGCGCGCCGATCCGGCGGACCGCCTCGACGACATCGAGGGGCTGGCGGGCCAGGAGGCCCTGCCGCTCGAGCGTCGCCCGGTTCAACGCGCGAGCGGTGAACCTCACGCCAGCTGGTGCCAGAGGTCCTGCGCCTCGAGCCCGTGGAGACCGAGGATCAGGGCGATCTCGCCATCGTGATAGGCCTCATGGGTCAGCAGGCGCTGGAGGATCGACGCCCGGCTGTGGACCTGGTGCTCGTCGCCGATCGACCGCTGGACGGTCTCGCTGAGCATCGCGGGGGTCCAGGTGTCGAGGGCGGACTCGATGATGGCGAACGTCGATCGCATGGCCCCGATCAGCTCGTCGCTCGTCCGCGGATGATCCAGGTCGTCCTCCCAGCCCTCGCGACCCGGGTCGCGGAACGGGGTCGCGTCCGCGCCAGGCTCGCGAAGGACATGACACAGCCAGTAGACACGGGCGCCCGCGGTGTGCCCGACGATCGCCCAGATCGGCCAGTGGTCGGACGGAGCCGCGAGCGTCAGCTGCTCGCCCGACAGCGACGCGATCGTCTCGATGAGCCGCTCGTTGTACTGCGGCCAGCGGTCGTAGAACCCCCTGATCGACACGCCGCCGAGTGTACCGGCGGCACGCTGCGGCGATCTATGATCGAGCCGTGAACGAGGCCGACATCGAGCTGCGGAACGTCACGTACCGGCGGTTCGTCGAGCTTGGACGAGCACCGTCGGCGGCGGAGGTCGCGGAGGCCGCCGGCGTGTCGGTGGCCCAGGTCCGAGAGGTTTGGGCGAGGCTTCATGCCGGTCACGCGCTCGTCCTCGACGAGGCCGGCGAGATCCGGATGGCGAACCCGTTCGCGGCGCGGCCGACGCCGTTCCGCGTCGAGGCCGCCGGTCGGTCGTGGTACGCGAACTGCGCCTGGGATGCGTTCGGGATCGGGCTGCCCTCCATGTCGACAGCCGGTTCGAGACCACGTGCGCCGATTGCCGAGAGCCGATCGCGATCGCCGTCCGCGACGGTCGACCGGACGATCTGACGCCGCTCTTCCACGTCATCGTCCCGGCCGAGCAGTGGTGGAACGACATCGGCTTCACTTGAGGCACGATGCTCCTCTTCCGGTCGGAAGCCCACATCGATCGCTGGCTCGACGGCCGGACGGCCGGTGCCACGGTCCCGATCAGCCAGCTGGCGGACCTCGCCGCGGCGTGGTGGGCTGACCGCCTCGCGCCGGATTGGCGACCCCACACGATCGAGCAGAACCAGGCGATCCTCGACGCGGTGGGGCTGACCGGACCGTTCTGGCGCCTCGGCTGACTGCCGGCGGCGCCGTTCGGGCCGACCGGCCCTTGTCGCCGCAGTCCCGTACGCGGGACGCTCGACTCGGAACGGGACGGGGGTCCCGTGCCGGACAAGGAGGCTGACGATGAAGGTCCTCGTGACCTACGCGAGCCGCCACGGCGCCACCGCTGGCATCGCGGAACGGATCGCCCAGACGCTTGAACGGAATGGGCTCGAGGTGACGCTGGAGCCGGTGACCGAGTCCACCGACCCGCGTGGCTATGACGCCTATGTCATCGGTGCCGCCGCGTACGCGTTCCACTGGCTGAAGGAGGCCACCCGGTTCGTCGATGCGCACCGTGAGCTGCTCGCGGACCGGCCGGTCTGGCTGTTCAGCAGCGGACCGATCGGGACCGAGACCGTGAACAAGAAGGGTGTCGATGTCCTCGACGCGGCCCGACCATCGGAGTTCGCCGAGTTCGCGACGACGATCGCGCCGCGCGACGAGCACGTGTTCTTCGGGGCGTACGATCCGACCGCGGACCCGAGCGGCGCCTCTGAGCGATTGATGAAGGCCGTCATGAAGGTGATGCCAGCGATGCGCGATGCCCTCCCTGCCGGCGACTTCCGCGACTGGCCGGCGATCGAGGCCTGGGCGGAGGGCATCGCCGTCGAGCTCGGGATGAAGGCGACCCTGGAGATGTCCGCGCCCGGCTGAACGGGCGTCAAGCCAGGGCCGAGCGGACGGCTCCGCGATGCCGCCGGCTCGCGGCCCCGGTCAGGCCGGGCCTTCGCGGACGGCGAGCCATGGGCCCGACGTTGCGTCGGGTGCACGAAGCTGACCGTCCGGACGCCGCTCGCCCGTCTCTCGAGTCGATCCGTTGCATGGATGCACGGATCGAGCCACGGTGGTCAGACCTTTGTAGGTGCTGCAAGGCCTGAGCACCGACGCGACGTGATTCGTCTGTTTCGTGCATCGCGTGCAACGCAGGGTCGACTTCTTGCGTCGGGTGCAACAAGACCATCGCCGACCGCGTCGGTCGACCGCGGGTCTGCGCCGGCCGGGGGCATGCTGCCGGCCGCGAGCGTGCTGCCGGCCGCGGGCCTGCTGCCGGCCGCGAGCGTGCTGCCGCGGGTCGGCTCGTGGCCCCGGTCAGGCCGGGCCGAGCGCCTCGCTGATCGCGGCGATCATCGCGGTCTCGACCTGGCTCTCGCCGCCACCCTTCGCCTGCGCGACCGCGTGAACGACCCCAAGGACGAGATCCCGATACGGGCCCACGTCGTCGGGCGACTTCGCGCCGAGCGTCGCGAGGCTCGCGTGGAGTGCCTCGATCGTCTCGCTCCGGACCTTGTCCGGGGATGCCGTCAGCCCGAAACCCGTGCCGTGCGCCTTCGCCAGCTGGCGGATCAGCTCGCTCGAGGAGGCGACCTGCTGACCGGCCAGGTACTTCGTCATCGCTCCGACCTCGCCGAACGTGTCGGTCAGGTCGCGATCGCTCAGCGAGACGAGGAGCCCGCTGCCCGTCACGCCTCGCTGGAGGGCCGTCCATTCCGCCTCGCTGAAGTCGGTCTTCGTCGCCATGGAGCCTCCACGCTGCGGGATCAGTGGGCGTCCAGTATGCCGGCCGTCGCGGCCGGGCCTCAGGATCGATCGGCGGCCGTGTACGCGAGCAGCGCCGCGCCGTTCGTGAAGCTGCGGCTGTCCACGAGCTGGAGCTCGAGGCGGGTCTCGAGCGGCGGGAAGAACGGCGTCCCGCCTCCCAGGACGACCGGGTGGACGACGAGCTCGTACGCGTCGACGAGCCCGAGGCGGATGAACGAGGCCGCGAGCGTCGCCCCGCCGACCTGGAGCTCGCCGTCGATGTCGGAGCGCAGCCGGGCGAGCTCATCGGCCAGGTCGCCGCGCACCAGCCGACAGCCTTCGATGACCGACTCGAGCGTCTTCGAGAACACGACCTTCGGCGTGGCGTTCCAGACCCCGGCGAAGTCACGCATCGCCGGCGTCGCCCGCGGATCGTCGAGGGCGGCCGGCCAGTAGCCGGCCATCGTCTCGTACATCCCGCGCCCGTACAGGAACGCGGCCGCCTCACGGGCCCGGTCGTTGAACCAGCCGTGGACCTCTTCGTCGACGTCGGCCCACTCGAGCGAGTGGTCCGCCGTCTCGACGAACCCGTCGAGCGAGACGTTCATCGAGTAGACCAGCCGACCCATCAGCCGACAGCTCTCGTGGCCAGCTCGCCGGTCCGGTCCTCGTCGGCTCGGCCCGTCATCGGTCGGACCCCTGGTGCCGCGCCTGGGCGTCGGCGACCCGTGCATGGGCCTCATCGAGAAGCGGGACGACCACCTCCCTGAACGTCTCCTCGCTCGGGTTGAGGATCGAGATCCACCGCTGCTTCGCGTAGACCGGGTGGGGCACCAGCCGGTCGAGGGCAGCGTGGTCGGGCGGATCTCCGGCCGCGCCGGCGATCGCCTGGAACGACTCCCGCCCGACGCCGATGTTCAGCCGGAAGACGTCGGGCCGGTCGGTCAGTCGCGAGGGGGCGCCCTCGTCATGCTCGTCGGTCGTGACGATGGTCGCGAAGTTCGGCCAATGCTTGTCGGGGTCGACCGAAAAGAAGGTCGCGCCCATCGCCGAGACGACGTCGGTGTCCGGGAAGCGCTCCAGGATGGATCGCCCGATCGCCTCCGGATCGGGGCCGGTCGGCAGGCTGTCATCTGTCATGCCCTGACCCTACGACATGCATGTCAAGACCCCCGACCTGCTCGGCGGTCGTCGGATCAGCCGGCCAGGACGAGCTCGGTGGGCTCCTCCATGTGCGCTGAGGCCGGTCCTCCAAGGGTCTCGGTGTGCCCAACCAGCGAATGGAGCACGAGGTAGCGGAATCCCAGCCAGTCCATCAGACGGGCGGTGGTTCGGGGCTGGTCGGCGAGGCTCGACGGGACGACGAGGGCCGGCTCGTCGAGGTCGTAGACGATGTCGCCGATCCGGAGGCGGCAGTGGCCGGCGGCCAGGACATTCCGGGCCCACTGTGACTCCGCCCCGAGGGGGACGATGACCCGAAAGCCCGTCTCGGTCCGCACAGGGTGCACCGGCGAGAGACGGACGACTCCACTTCGACGGCCGACGTGCTCGAGCACCCCGAGCTCACCGCCCGATCGGGCCACGATGCCGCGTCGCACCAGCCATGGATCCACGACCATGTTCACGAACCTCGTCCCGACGCGGGGATGACGGCGCCAAGACGCGAGCGCTGCGACCGCGGCCATCACGACGACGCCCAGGCCAAGTACGAGCCTGCGCATGTCTTCTCCTTCAAGAGGCGACGCTGTCCGGCCATCCAGCCAGTCAGTCGAGCCTAGCCATCGAGCCCGAGAGATGCGAGAGTCGAAGCGACCGGTCGGAGGGGTCAGTCCGGCCTCATCGTCGTCGCTGACTGGCCGGGGCCGTCGGCGCTGCCATACTCCGACGAAGAGGGACCGAAGGCCGAAGGAGGCATCCGTGGCGAACCTGGTCGTCCATTTCGAGATCCACGCGTCCGAGCCGCAGAAGCTCATCGACTTCTACTCCACGCTTCTCGGATGGCGCTTCACGCAGTGGGGCGACGTCCCGTACTGGGCGATCGAGACGGGCGAAGGGGCGATCGGCAACGTCGCCGGAACGGCCGGCCATGGCATCAACGGCGGTCTGACCCAGCGCCGCGGCCCCGCGCCGGAGCGCGGCGCGCCGGTGATGGGCTGCAACATCGTCGTCGGTGTCGATGACGTCGACGGCCTGATGCGTCGCGGCGTCGAGCTCGGTGGGACGGAGGCGATGGCGGCCGAGGACATGGCGGGCGTCGGCCGGACCGGCTACCTGCTCGACCCGGACAACAACGTCTTCGGGATCATCTCGCCGATCCTCTCGGACGGCACGACCGGGATGGCGGGCGGCTCGGCCTAGCGCCGGGCGGCTCGGCCTAGCGCCGGGCGACCGTCAGCCCAGGGCGGTGGCGGCTCGGTCGGCCAGATCGACGAGCTGGTGCCGCTCCGTCGGGCCGAGCTCCGATCCGTGGGCGAGCGCCAGGACGCCCAGAGCCCGATCCCCATCAGCGTTCGGTCTGAGCGGCAGGTGACTGCGAAGCCGCGGTCCGCCCGGGTTCATCGGCGGGACGTCGAACGTCGGCCCGTCGTCGGACAGCGCCCGGACGATCGGATGGGCCGGATCCCGGACAGCCGCCACGAGGCCGTCGAGGGCCGGTCCTTCGATGCCCGCCACAGCCACCAGCTGGAGCGACGTCGATCCCGGTTCCACGACGAAGATCGCCGCCGACCGGATGTCCCCGACGGACAGAGCCGCTCGAGCGAGGTCGTCGAGCTCGTGATCACCTGAGTCCGGCATCGATGCCTCCGTCGACGGCGGGAACGCGAGCGCGACCGCCGGTCGATCCGAGGATAGACCGGTCGGTAGACTCCATCGCGTGACGACGCTCGACTGGCTCCTCGACTCCGACCCGGCGATCGCCTGGCAGACGCTGCGGGACCTGGCGGACGCACCGCCCGAGGCGGTGGCGGCCGAGCGAACCCGCGTGGTCACCGAGGGCTGGGGCGCCCGGATCCTTGCGCTTCAGGGCGACGACGGCCTCTGGGAGGGTGGCGCGCTGTTCCCGGCGAAGGACGGCACGCCGCTGCCCTGGAGTCGCGAAGAGGGTCAGCCGTGGACGGCCACGGCCTACAGCCTCGTCGCCCTGATGGACTTCGGCGTCGATCCGGACGACCCGCGCATCCGCAGCGCGATCGAGCGCGTCCATGCGACCGCCCGCTGGGAGCACGCCGGTCAGCCGTTCTTCGAGGGCGAGGTCGAGCCGTGCATCAACGGCATGGTCGTCGCCCTCGGCGCGTACTTCGGCGTGGATATCGACGGCGTCGTCGACCGCCTGGTCGGCGAGCAGCTCGAGGATGGTGGCTGGAACTGCGAGGTGGAGAACGGCTCGGTCCGCGGCTCGTTCCACACGACGATCCGGGTCCTTGAAGGTCTCATCGCCCATGAGCGCGCGACCGGCGGCTCGCTCACTGCCGCAGCGTCGCGCCGCCGAGCCGAGGAGTACCTCCTCGAGCGACGGCTCGATGCGGCGCCTCAGCACCGGCGAGATCGCCGACCCCGCCTGGCTCCTGTTCTCGTTCCCGACCCGCTGGCACTACGACGTCCTGCGCGGCCTCGAGTACTTCCGCTCCACCGGTGAGCGCCCGGATCCACGGATGGACGAGGCGATCGCGCTCGTCCGCTCGAAGCGGCAGCCCGACGGCACGTGGCTGCTCGAGCACACCTACAAGGGCGCGATCCCCTTCGCGATGGAAGACGGCGACGGTCGGCCCAGCTCGCTGGAACACCCTCCGGGCGCTGCGGGTCCTCCGCTGGGCCGACGGCCGGGCCGTCTGAGCCCCGACGTCGCTCGCTTCTTGTCACATCCGGGCTTCGAGCTGGGTCTCCCTCGTGACCACCCGGATGCAAGGATGGATGTGTGACCGACGAGACCTGGCTGGCCGAGCGCTTCGAGGCCGATCGCTCCCATCTCCGCGGCGTCGCCTACCGGATGCTCGGCTCGCTGTCCGAGGCCGACGACGCCGTCCAGGAGACGTGGATCCGCCTGAGCCGCAGCGACACCAGCGAGGTGGAGAACCTGCGCGCCTGGCTGACGACCGTGGTGGCGCGCGTCTGTCTGAACATGCTCCGGGCTCGCCGGACGCGGCGCGAGGCGTCGCTCGACGACGGGACGAGGCTGCCCGACCCGGTCGTCAGCCCCGATGACGGGATGGACCCGGAGCAGGAGGCGCTCCTGGGCGACTCGGTCGGGCTCGCCCTGCTCGTCGTCCTCGATGCCCTGACACCGGCCGAGCGCGTCGCCTTCGTGCTCCACGACGTCTTCGGCATCCCGTTCGACAAGATCGCCCCCATCGTCGGCCGGACACCGACCGCGTCCAGGCAGCTGGCGAGCCGAGCCCGTCGCCGGGTCCGCGGAGCACCCGTCCCCGACGTCGACCTGCGGGGTCAGTGGGCGGTCGTCGAGGCGTTCCTCGCGGCAGCTCGTGCGGGCGACTTCGACCGCCTCCTCGCCGTCCTCGATCCGGATGTCGTGGTCCGCTCCGACGGCGGTCCGACGCGACCCCAGATGGACTCGGAGGTCCACGGCGCGATGGCCGCGGCCTCACAGGCGATGAGCTTCCGACGGTTCGCCGAGAGCGCGTCCCGGGTCCTCGTCAACGGCGTCCCCGGCGGTGTCGCCTGGATGCCAGATGGCCGTCCATACGCGGTCGTGGCATTCACGGTCACGAACGAGCGGATCGTCGCGATCGATGTGCTCGCAGACCCCGACCGGCTCGCCCGGCTCGACCTTGCCGAGGTCGCCGGGTAGGTCGTCGCCGCCGCGCCCGCGCAGCCGCCTCGGCGCGGCGCGATGCGTTGATGGGCATCACTGCGTCGGGGTCGCTCCCCCCATCGGTCACGTCGGCGCCCTGGCGCGGGTCAACGGGTCAGACACCCCACCCCACGAAGGAGTCATCTCATGACCGCTCGAGTCGACGACACCCTCCGACACACCGGCACGACCGCCAGAGTCCCGCGCTTCGTCTCGCTGCTCAGCGTGCCCTTCCGGGCGATCCTGGCACGAGGCGTCCCTGTCGGGCCGAACGTGCTCATGACGGTCCGTGGCCGGACGAGCGGCATCGCTCGGACCATCGGGGTCGCGATCATCGAGGTCGACGGACGGCGCTGGATCTGGTCGCCGTGGGGCGAGACGCACTGGGTCCGGAACCTCCGCGCCGCCGGTCGAGCGACGATCACCGTCCGCCGCCGCGACGAGGAGGTGACCGCGACCGAGCTCGACGAGGCCGAGCGAGTGGCGTTCTTCCGAGACACGTTCACGCCGTACGCCCGCGCCATGCGGGGCGGCGTCGCCTTCGTCCGGTTGGTGGACCAGGTGCGGCCTCGACGATCCGGTCGAGGTGGCCGCCCGCACGGCGGTCTTCGAGCTCCACCGGGCCTGAGCGAGCCATGCCCGGTCGCTAGACTCGGGGCGTGACGGTCACGCCCATGACCCGCGATCTCGACCAGCTGCGCCGGACCTTCGGCGGCGAGGTCGATCACGCCAAGCGACGACGCGTACGACGAGGCGCGGCGGCTCTGGAACGCGATCCACGATCGCCGTCCCGCGGTCATCCTCCGGCCGCGCAGCGCGACGGAGGTCGCGACCGCGATCGCGTTCGGCCGGGATCGGGACCTCGAGATCGCGGTCCGGTCCGGCGGGCACAGCGCCGCCGGGATCGCCGGACGTGACGGCGGGCTCGTCGTCGATCTGTCCGCCATGCGCGGCGTCGAGATCGACCCGGGCACGAGGACTGCCCTGGTCAACGGCGGCGCCCTCCTCGGCGAGCTCGATGTGGCGGCCCAGGCGTATGGCCTCGTCTGCCCGATCGGCGTCATCGGCCACACCGGCGTGGCCGGGCTCACCCTCGGCGGCGGGGTCGGCCGCCTCCAGCGCAACTTCGGCCTGACGATCGACCACCTCGACGCGGTCGAGCTCGTGACTGCCGACGGTCGGCTTGTGCGGGCGAGCGAGACCGAGGAGCCGGAGCTGTTCTGGGGGATGCGCGGTGCCGGCTGGAACTTCGGGATCGCCACGGCCTTCGAGTTCCAACTGCAGCCGTTCGGGCCCGACCTCCACCGCGGTGCCTTCATCTATCGATCGTCACAGGTCCACGAGGTCTGGGACGTCTTCCGGGCGTGGGCACCGAGAGCGCCCGATGCGCTCTCGCTGATCTTCGGCATCGACCGGACGGGGGACGGGGACGACGGGCGTCGCGCGGGCCCAGGCCATCCGATCGCCTTC
The DNA here is from genome assembly GCA_963729175.1 of uncultured Chloroflexia bacterium. Taxonomy (GTDB): domain Bacteria; phylum Chloroflexota; class Limnocylindria; order Limnocylindrales; family CSP1-4; genus CAVSMY01. The sequence continues at coordinate 546,754 of CAVSMY010000012.1, forward strand.
ATCTCGTACAACCACAGCGGCCCGGCGGACATCGTCGAGCGCGACACCGCGCCGCTGCGGGCCGGGCCGCGGCCGGTCTCGACCACGATCGGCAGCCAGCCGTACCTCGAGGTCCAGGCCGCCCACGACCTGCTGCTGGGCTGGGGCCGCCGCTCGTTCATCAAGAGCCACAACGCCGATGACGTCCGTCCGGAGGCGCTCGACGAGATCGTCGAGCTGGTCGCGACTGCGCCGGGGGAGGGGACGTTCTCGGTCACGGCGCTCGGCGGAGCCATCGGCCGCGTGACCGAGGACGCGACCTCGTTCACCGGCCGGTCAGCGGCCTTCGACCTCAGCGTCGACGACGCCTGGACGGACCCCGCGCTCGACGATGCGAACATCGAGTGGGCCAGGCGCGTGATGACGGTGGTCGAGCCCGACGCGACCCTCGGCCGCTACCCGAACGGCCACGCCGACGCCGACCCCGCCACGACCCGGGCGATCTACGGCGATGCCAAGCTCGCTCGGCTCTCCGGCCTCAAACGGACCTGGGATCCGGACAACGTCTTCCACGTGAACCACAACGTGACGCCGGCGGGACCCGACGCCTGAGCCGGTCGGCGCCCACCCGAGGGCTGGACGGGCGCGGATGATGTGCAGGGACCGGCGATCCTCCTTCAGGCGGTGCCGCGAGCGACCCACGCGGCCGCGCTGAGCACGAACGGACCGTCCGGCAGACGCGCACGGCAGGCGTCCTGGAGCCGCGTGCGACGCACCTCGTCCAGCCCGGCGACGTAGGCACCACCGGGACCGACACCCCGGGTGAAGGGCTCCCACCAGGCGTCGAAGCCCTCGTATGACCGCTGTGCGTGGATCTCGGTCTCCGTCACGCCGTCGAGACCGGCCTGGGTGAACAGCTCGGTCAACTGTCCGTGATGCGTGCCGGCGCGAGCGGACTCGTCGACGGCCTCCGGGTCGGTCTCGCGCGCGGCCTCCCAGAGTGGCCCCAGCGGCCCGCGACCACCGGCGAAGTCCCAGACCGATGCCGCGACGGCGCCACCGGGGCGCGTCACCCGGGCCATCTCGGCGATCCCGGCAAGTGGGTCGGACATGAAGTGCACGACCAGGCCGGCCAGCGAGACATCGAAGGCGTCATCCCCGAACGGCAGCCGTTCGGCGCTGGCGCGGCGCACGTCGACGCCGGCATACCTCGCCCGGACCGACGCGACGAACGACTCGGACGGGTCGATGGCACTGACGGATGCGACACCCAGCCGCCCGACGAGCTCCGCCACGACCGCGCCGGGCCCGCAGCCGACGTCGAGCCCTCGCTGGCCGGCCTGGACCCCGGCCACGTCCGCGAGCTGCGGAGCGAGCTGGGTGGACCAGCGACCCATGAACGCGTCGTAGGCGTCCGCCGGGACCTCGAAGGTCATCGCCCGTGCCAGTCCCATCGAACGGGCAGGGATCGCGGCTTGCGGAAGACGACCCCGGTCGGCGGGGTCGCACCCGGGCCGAGCCGGAGGCCGGGCCAGCGTTCCAGCGCCGCCTCGAGCGCGGACAGCGTCTCGAGCCTGGCGAGGTGCAGGCCGACGCAGGCATGCGGGCCCTGGGCGAACGCGAGATGAGCCCGGGCATTCGGGCGGCCGACGTCGAACCTGTCCGGGTCCTCGAACGTCGCCGGATCGCGGTTCGCCGCAGTCAACGACACGATGACCAGGTCGCCACGGCGGATCGACGCACCGCCCAGGTCGACATCAACGGTCGCGTAGCGGTCGACCCGGCCCGCTGCGGGCTCCATCCGCAGGGACTCCTCGACGGCGTTCGCGGCCAGCGCCGGGTCAGCCCGGACCGCGGCGAGCTGGTCCGGCTCGCTGAGCAGATGCCAGAACAGCGACGTCGTCATGCCCTCGCTCGTCTCGATGCCGCCGAACATCATGACCGCCGCATCCGACACGACTTCGGGCTCGGTGAGGGTCTCGGTCGCAGTCGCCAGCAGGCCCTTGCCACGCCGGATCGTGCCCCCGACATGACGGCTCAGGGCATCGAACGCCTCACGAGCGCCATCGTCGACCTCACCGCCGGCCGAGACCCGATCGACGGCGGCGACGATCGCGTCGTACCAGCCCAGGAGGGTGGCCGGCTCCGCGTCCGCCAGGTCGAGCGCGGCCGCGACGACCCGGACCGCCAGCGGACCGGCCAGGTCCCGGCGCACCTCGGCCGCACCGGCCGGCGCGAGGCCCTCGACCAGCGACTCCGCTTCCGCTCGGACGCGCGCCGAATAGCGCTCCATCACATCGGGTCGGCGGAGGGCCGCCGCGAACGGGTCGCGATGACGTCGGTGCTCGTCGCCGTCGAGCGACAGCATGCTCGGTCCGACGACCTGGGCGGTCGAGAACCGCGGATCGTCGACCGTGAAGCGGCCGGCGTCGCGCATCACCTCGATGCACAGCTCCCGGCTCGTGACCAGCCAGCCGTCGAGGGCCGGCACCCAGGAGACCGGCTCGTGCTCCCGGAGCCCGGCGATCGCGCCGTACGGGTCGCGGTCGAGGATCTCGAGCGTGATCGTCGAGCCGAGCGGAGACCCGGATCGCCGCGAGCCCGGGGTGCTTTCCGCTGAGGACTGTCCCACGTCAGAACTGTACCGAGATGCGCGCCGACACCGCCGCGCGCGTCACGCGCCAACTCGTGCCATCTCGTGTCCTCTCGTCCCACCTCGTGTCCAGCGGGTGGCCCAACCATCGGATCGACGCGGTTCGACGGGACTGCGCCGTGCCTCGGTGGACGGCTCGTCCACTGAGCGGCCCATCCGTCGGCGGAGCGGATGATCAGCGCTGCCCGAGCGACGGCTGGTCCACGGTGGTGGCCCGTCGCGTCCGGCGGCATCCAGACTCGGCCGGCCGGGTCAGCTCTCGCTCAGGACTTCCCGCAGGGTCGCGGCGAAGGCGTCCGGCTCGCCGGTCTGGCCGTACTCGCCGCCCAGGAAGCCGGCGTGGCCGCTGGGGAACGTCACCGGCGTCGTGCCGAGCTGTTCGGCGACCGCCTCGGCGCCCCGATGGGCCATCTCGCCGTCCGACTCGGCCCCACAGGCCAGGACGATCCGGGTCGACGCCGCCCGGAGTGCGCCGAAGTCGGGCTGATAGTGGGTGCAGGTGATGATGTTCTGGAAGAGCAGCGGATCTGTCCGGTTGCCGTCATCCCCGATCGGCATCCCGAACATCGCCGGGTCCGGTGCCGGCTGCGCGGCGAACTCCGGCGTGATCGGGCCCTTGTGGCTCACGGCGAGGATGAACTGGGCCATCGCCGAACCGAACCCGCTCTTCTGGTACGTGTCTCCGATCGCCTGGGTGAGTGCCATCGCGGCGTCGCGATCGGGCAGGATCGAGGCGAGCGGCGGCTCGTGGGCGACGAGCGTCCGGACCTGCTCGGGGTGATGCGCGACGAGCGCCAGGGCGTTGACCGCACCGCCGCTGCTCGCGAACAGGTCGACCGGGCCGGCGTCGACCTCGGCGATGATCCGACTCAGGTCGTCGCCGTGCTGGTCGGGCGTCGACTGCGTCGCCGGGTCGGCCTTGGTGCTCCGCTCGACGCCGCGGGGGTCGTAGGTCACGACCGTCCGATCCGGGAAGTGGCGGGCCAGTGTCCCGAAGCCGCTCGCGCCCATCGGCGACCCGATGAGGAACAGGACCGGGGCGGGGGAGGAGCCCGGCTCGGCCGGCCGGACGTCGTAGGTCAGCGTCGCGCCGGGCGCCTCGAGGGTCCGGGTGGTCGACTCGGTCAACGTCGTCATCGTCGGTCTCCTGCGGTCACGGTGTCCTCGGCGAGGATCGCGTCGATCTGGCCGACCGCCTGGGTCAGGCCCTCTTCCATGCCCATCGCCAGCACCTGGGCCATCGCCTCGGTGTTCGGGAAGTGGCTCTCGATCGACATCCGCGTCCGGCCCGCGGCGATCGGCTCGATCGTCACGATGCCCTCGTTGCGCGGGAAGCCGTCGTCCGGCGTGCCGTCCTCGTGGGCGAAGCCATCGAGGAACCGGAGCCGCCGCGGCGGATCGGCCTCGACGACGTCCCAGTAGCCGTGGGGCTGGTCGCCCGTCGGCCCGGTCATGTGGTACTCGACGCGGCTGCCGGGCGTCAGGTCGTGGCGTGTGAAGGTGGCCGGGTAGGTCGGCGGACCCCACCAGCGCTCGAGCTGGCGCGGGTCGGCCCACAGCTCCCAGATCCGTTCGGGCGATGCGTCGAACTCGGCCGTCAGGGTCATCGTCAGGGTCTCGGGGTCCTTCCGGACGGCGGTGACAGTCATGAGATCGTGGCCTCCATGCTGGTGATGATGGACGTCATCCGCTCGACGCGACCGCGCCACAGCGCCTCGTATTCGTCGAGCAGGCCGCGCGCCAGGCGTAGCCCCTCGATGTTCGTGCGCACGAGCTTCCGGCGACCGGTGCGCTCCTTCGTGACCAGGCCCGCCCGCTCCAGCACCGCGACGTGCTTCTGGACCGCCGCGAAGCTCATCGGGTAGTGCCCGGCCAGCTCCGCGACGCCCTCGTTCGCGTCCAGTGCCCGCAGGACGATGTCCCGCCGGGTGGCGTCGGCCAGCGCGGCGAAGACGAGGTCGGGATCGAAGGGCGACTGCATTGATACAACCATACGGTTGTACGAGACGGGAGTCAAGCGCCCGTTTCGGGGCGAACGGGGCGTTCCGTACACTCGAGCCTGGCCGCGGCAGCCCTCCGCGGCACGAAACCCCGGGCGAGGAGGCGCGCGCGATGGATCGGCTCGATTCCGACGACGCGGCCCAGCTCGACTCGGTCGTCAGCCTCGTCCGCGACATCCTCGGGACGGCCATGCTCGGGGCGATCCTGTTCGGCTCCGCGGTCCGCGGCGGCCTTCGGGCGGACAGCGATCTCGACATCCTCGTCGTCACCGACCGTGGGACCGGCGAGCGCGAGCGACGCGCCCTCATCGAGGGACTCCTTGGCCTGTCCCGTTCCCGCTCGCATCCGAAGGCGCGCCATCTCGAGGTGACGGTCGTCGCCCAGCCCGATGTCCGACCGTGGCGCTACCCGCCGCCGATGGAGCTTCAGTACGGCGACTGGTGGCGCCGCGAGTTCGAGGCCGGAGACCTTGCGCCGTGGACCTCGCCGAACCCGGACCTGGCGGTGATGCTGACTTCGGCCCGCGCCGACGGGGTGCCGCTCGTCGGGCCGCCCGCCGCGAACCTGCTCGACCCGGTGCCGCCGGCCGACCTGGAGCGGGCGGTGCGCGACGAGATCCCCATCCTCCTGCCGGGCCTCCTGGAGGACGACACCCGGAACTCGCTGCTGACCCTCGCTCGGATCTGGTACACGCTCGAGACCGGCACGATCGCGTCGAAGGACGTCGCCGCCGGGTGGGCCCTCGACCGCCTGCCTGACGGACGAGGGGAGGCCTTGGCGATCGCCCGCTCCGCCTATCTCGGCGAGGCCGCCGACGACTGGGATGAGGACGGGAAAGCTGCCGCCAGGACGGACTGGGACGCGATGGGGGAGGCGATCGGCCAGACCACCGGCGACGCCACCTCGATCTGAGCCGGCGAGCCGGGGCAGGGCGTACCATCGAGGGCCGCCGCCACCCTGTGCTGAGGCGACCGATGGCCGACTCGAAGCCGTTCCTGCCACCGCGCTGGTTCATCCGCGCGGCCTGGGCCACCCATCGCGCGATCTACCGGATCACCGGTGGCCGGAGGGGTCTGCGTCCGCCGTCCACGACGTACGGCACGATGCGGCTCCACACGATCGGCCGCCGGTCCGGCGAGGCACGGGTCGCGATCCTCGGCTACTTCGAGGACGGCCCGAACCTCTACACGTTGGCGATGAACGGTTGGGGCGCGCCGGAGCCGGCCTGGTGGCTGAACCTCCAGGCCCACCCCGACGCGACCCTCGACCTCCCCGACGGCACGCGCGACGTGACGGCCCGTGCCGCCCAGGGCGAGGAGCGCGAGCGGCTGTGGGCCGCGATGCGGGAACGCGAGCGGAACCTCGACGCCTACGCCGAGCGCCGACCGAACGGGACCGCAGTCGTCGTCTTCGAGCCCCGCTGATCGCCGGGATCCTTCTGCCGAGCATCGATGTCGGCGGTCGCGGATCGACCCGGATCACCGGGATGAAGCGATCCGAGCGTACGATGGCCATGGACGCGCGCCGCCTCAGCCGAAAGGGAGCCTGCAATGACCCTGACCGTCGGTGTGCTCGCCCTGGTGGAAGCCAAGCCCGGCAAGGAGTCCGAGGTCGAAGCCTTCGTGAGGGCCGGCCAGGCCATCGTGGAACAGGAGCCCGGGACCCGCGTCTGGTACGGCTTCCGGGTCAACGAGTCGACGTTCGGCATCTTCGATGCATTCGAGGACGAGGCGGGCCGGCAGGCGCATCTGTCCGGCCTGATCCCCACCGCGCTGGCGCAGGCCGGCCCCCAGCTGCTCGCCAAGGACCCGGATCTGCGCCTTGTCGACGTGATCGCGGTGAAGCAGCTGGTCTGATCGTGCCTCGCCGTTAGACACGATCGTCGTCCCGGCCCGGACCGACGGCACTAAGGCCGCCGTCTAGCGGCGCCCCTCCGGTCCGGCCGACGGGGCCACCCGCTGAGCGAGTGAGCCGACGACCGACCAGCTGACCCTCTGCGTTCGCGCGGTCGTCTGTCGTTGGGTCACCCCCTGGGCGAGCAGGACGTCGTCGCAGCCCTTCCACGACGACCGAGCTGAGGGACCTCGTCGGCAGTCCGTCATCCGTTCACTCGCTGGGCGATCGATGCGCGCGGGTGCGCGCGGAGGAGACGCCGAGACCTCCGGCCACCCTCTAGCGGTTGGGAGCCGGCTGCGTCGCCATCCACGACTCGAGCACGAGCTGGTGCCGCGCCTCGAGCTTGACGAGCGAGCGTTTCGATGCAGCAGCGCGCGCGCCTCGGCGTAGCTCATCCCGTCCTCGCGCATGAGGTACGCCGCGAGCACCGTCGCCGACCGGCCGCGGCCCTTCGCGCAATGGGCGAGGACGGTCCGGCCGTCGGCGAGCTGCGCGTCGATCCAGCCGACGCGCCTCGGTCAGCACGGCCTCGCTCGGGACGCCGATGTCCGGGACATGGAAGTCGCTGGTGGGAGATGCCGTGGGCGTCGTAGAACGCCGAGGTCGGCTGTTCGCTCGGCCCGAACGTCGAGGACCGCCGTGATGCCATCGGCAACCAGCGCTTCGTAGTCACGCGGGTAGGTCGGCGCTCCACCCACCCAGAGCCGCGGCGTGACCTGGGAGAACCACGGATGCCCGAGCAGCCGCTCGTAGGTGAACCGGATGGCCGGGTACAGCTTGTCGAACGCCCAGTGGAACGGGTCGAGCGGCTCCGGCTCCTCAGGCGACGACAACGGTCAGGGCCGACGGAAGCGCCTCGATCTCGACGGGTGTCCGTCCGATGTACTCGCCGTCCGTCCACACGGGCTGGTCCGGGTCCACGTCGATGGAGATCGATCGGCCCTGGAAGAAGTGCTTGTCGGCGGTCGGCAGGTTCACGTTCAGGAAGCGCTCCGCGGCCGCGACCATGCTCACGATGTTCTCGTGGTTGAGCATGAAGCAGTCCAGGAGGCCGTCGTCGACCGAGTAGGTGTGGGTGACCTTGAGGCCGGTTCCCATCATCCCGGAGTTGACGACATAGACCTTCGAGCCCTCGAACTCGCCCTCGATGTCGTCCACGACGGCGTGGTAGTGGGCCGGTTTGTGCGCGCCGTGTTGCTGCACCGCCGAGACCGCGTAGGCGAAGACGCCGTAGCGGTCCTTCAGGTCGCGGCTGGTCTGCTCCTCGGGCTCGATGCCGACGTACAGCCGCTGGATGAAGTACCGGTCGTCCGACTTGGGCTGACCGACGGTGCGCAGCCAGCCGACGTCGATGCTGCGCGTCTTGGTGCTCGTGCAGAGCAGCTTCGGTGGCCTCGCGCAGGGTCGTCGGCATGCCCATCTCGCGCGCGAAGCCGTTGCCGGTGCCGCCGGGGAGGATCCCCATCGGCGTCGTCCGTCCGCCGTCGGCGGCGGCGCGTGAGTACCGCGTTGGCGATCTCGTGCTGGGTGCCGTCGCCGCCATAGCCGGCGATGAGGTCGACGCCGTCTGCGATCGCGTCCCTCGCCTGCGCGGTGGCATCGCCGTACTTGTGGGTGAGGCTGATGTCCCAGCTCACGCCGTGCTGGCCGAAGACGTCGTTGAGGACGTTGAGGATGGGCTCATCCCTGCCGGAGGCCGGGTTGATGACGACGTGTACGCGTTGGTAGGGAGCTTCGCTCATCGTGGCCCTCCGGCACCACATCCGGCCGGGCGGCTCGACATGGGACGGCCAGGCGGACGAGCGCCCATTGTCGCCCATGACGCCACGCCGCGTGGATGCCGGGCGGCGCTCGGCCAGCGACTGCTCGCGCCGGCACGGATGCGCCGGCTCGCTAGGCTACCGAACCCAGGTATCGCCGCGGCAGCACAGGAGCACCGTCGTGCGCGGACGCCTGGACCAGCGCGTCGTCGGCTCGTCGGTCGCGGCCCTGGCCTGCCGTGATCGGTGTTCGTCGCGGGCTGCGCGGCGAACCAGGTCGCGCCCGTCCGCTGCTGACGCCCGTCGCCCGCCGTCGTCAGCCCGAGCGCGGCAGCGAGCGCTGCCGTCCGACAAGCCCGGACCCTCGCCGCCTCCGCGTCGCCATCGTCGTCGGGCGCCACGGCCACGACGTCGTTGGCGGCCGGCGACATCGGCACGCTGCGACTCGACCCACGACGATGCCACCGGCGCGCTGGTGGCCGAGCCTGCCCGGCGTCGTCGCGACGCTCGGCGACACCGCCTATGAGGACGGGACGACCAAGGAGCTCGAGGAGTGCTTCGGCGGGTCGTGGGGTCCCGTGAAGGACCGGATCAGGTTCGCCGTGACCGGCAACCACGACATCCACACGGACGGCGGCAAGCCGCTTCGCGAGTACATGGGGAGCGCCGCGGCGCGGGACGGGCGGGACTGGTTCTCGGACCAGCTCGGGACCTGGCACGTCGTGGTCCTCGACGGGAACTGCGGCCTCTTCGGTCGCAAGTGCAGCAGCGATTCCGAGCAGACGCGCTGGCTCCGCGACGACCTGGCGGCGAGCACGGCCACCTGCACGCTCGCGCTGATGCACCAGCCGCGGTTCAGCAGCGGCGACGAGCACGGGGACGACCGCAGCGGTCGGTCCCTTGTGGGACGCGCTCTACGCGGCCGGTGCCGAGCTCGTGCTGTCGGCCACGACCACGACTACGAGCGGTTCGCTCCGCAGGACCCACACAGCGGAGCCGATGCCGCGCGCGGCATCACGGAGTTCGTCGTCGGCACCGGCGGTGCCGAGCTCAGGAAGTTCGCGGCCGCGAAGCCGAACTCGCTGGTCCGGATCAACGACGCCTACGGGGTGCTCGAGCTCACCCTCCAGCCGGACTCCTGGTCGTCCCGATTCATCAGCGTCGACGGCACGGTGCGCGACGAGGCGACCGGCACCTGCCATTAGGCTGGGCCTCATGTCGAAGCCGGGCTTCATCCCGCCGATGCTGGCGACGCTCGTCGGAGCGCCCTTCGACGATCCCGATTGGCTGTTCGAGGTCAAGTGGGACGGCTTCCGGGTCGAGACGGTGGTCGACGCGGGCAGCGTCCGCCTCTGGACCCGGGGAGAGAAGGACGCCGCGACCTCCTACTTCGGCCCGTTCCTCGACCCGCCGACATGGCTCGGGGCCCGGCAGGCCGTGGTCGATGGCGAGGTCATCGCGCTCGACCAGCGGGGCGAACCCGACTTCGCGCTCCTCCAGGCCCGGATCAAGGGCCGAGGCGGGGCGGCCGAGCCGACCCCGTTCGTCTACGAGGTCTTCGACCTGCTCCACCTCGATGGCCGATCGCTGCTCGACGAGCCGCTCGAGGAGCGGCGTCGGCTGCTCGGTGAGGTCCTCCGCCCGGATCCGCGCGTCCGCCTGAGCGAGCACATCGCAGGGGAGGGGATCGCGTTCTTCGAGGCGGCCCGAGTCCGTGGCCTCGAGGGGATCATGGCCAAGGACCGCCGTTCGACGTACATCCCGGGCAAGCGGACCGATCGCTGGCAGAAGATCAAGATCCGGCCCGAACAGGAGCTCGTCGTCGGCGGCTGGGCGAAGGGCTGGGCACGGCGGTCGACCTGGGTGCGATCCTCGTCGGCGTCTACGAGGATGGCGCGCTGCGCTATGCCGGCAAGGTCGGTGCCGGCTTCACCGCGGACTCCCGGGCCGAGCTCCTCGCCGCGGTCGCCCCGCTGGCCACCGATGAACCGCCGTTCGCGCCGCCTCCACCACGAGCGGCGTCCCGCAGACGCGCGATGGCTCCGGCCCGAGCTCGTCATCCGGGCGGAGTTCGCGGGCTGGACGGGCGACGGTCTCGTGCGCCAGGCGGCCTACAAGGGCATCGAGCCGGAGAAAGACCCGCGGAAGGTCATCCGCGAACGACCGAAGGGCTGAGCCGATGCGCGGATGGGCATCGGGTACCCCGGCCCTCGGTCGGTCGGTGACCGTGCGACCCTCGGTTCATCCTCGCCGCCCGCGCCGCCATCGAGCGATCTACAGGATCTCGCGCGTGAGGGATGCCGTCAGCCACTCGCCGTAGACCTCCGGCGTCCATCCACGCTCGAGCACGAGCAGGTCGTACACGGCGAGCGAGGACAGCGTCCACACGATGTCGCGCGCGACCTCGAACGACAGCCCGGGCCGCAGCGCGCCGCGTTCGGCGAGCCTCGCCACGAACCGACCCTGGCCTTCGAGACGCCACGTCTCCATCTCATCCCAGAGCCGCTTCAGCTCGACATCTACGCCGGCCGCGTCCCGGAGGGCGCGCAGGAGCGGGCCGGCCCGACGATGGATCCCTGGCTGGGTCGCGGCCCACAGGGCGACCTGACGCCGCGGGTCAGGTTCCTCGATGAGTGCGCGGATCGGCCGGCCGATCCTCGACCGGTACCTCGGCTCGCCCGGGACCACCGGCAAGCAAGGCCTCCACCACGGCCCGGAAGAGGCCCGCCTTGCTGCCGAAGATCCGGTACACCGTTTCGACCACCACGCCGGACTCACCCGCGATCACCGGCATCGGGACCGCGTATCCGCGTTCGCGGAAGAGCATGCCTGCGGCGGCGATGATGTCGCGCCTCGTCTGCTCGGCCTGCGCGCGACGCCGGCTCGAATTCGTAGCGTCGGCGCGGCTTGACGGCCTGGCTCATTCCGTGTCAGTATCCCTTATACGAATACATCGGTGTTCCCATGATAGGGCAGGAGGTCCATGACATGTACGCCGTCGTGGTACGCGAGGTCGGCGACGCCGACCGGGTCGATGAAGGCGGGAGCGTGGTCGCGGAGCAGGTCGCTCCGAGGGTTCGCCAGGCGCCGGGGTTCGTGTCGGCGCTGTGGATGTCCGATGGGGCAGGGAACACCCTCAACGTGCTTGCATTCGAGACGGAGGAGGCCGCCCGAGCGGCACTCGGCGCGGCGCGTCAGGCACCGCGACCGGACTACCTCTCGGTCGAGAGCGCCGACGTCTACCGCGTTTTGGCGACTGCGTAGGCGATCGTGCAGCGTGGTCGCCGTGGCGACCACTCACTGAGCGAGTGAGCCGACGCCTGACCGGCTGACGCAGGCCGGGTCGCTCGGCCCTCTGTCATCCGCCCACTCTCCGGGCGAGTGGGACGACGTCGCGGCCCGTCCACGACGACCGAGCTAAGGGACCTCGTCGGCTCGCCGTGATCCGTTCACTCGCCGAGCGAGTAACGCGCGCGGGCGTCGACCGATGCCCTCGCTCGTCGCTAGGCTTGCAGGGCATGCTTCCGGAGACCCGCTACGCCCGGCTCGGCGAGCTCCACTTGGCCTACCAGGTCATGGGCGACGGACCGCCCGACATCCTGTTGCTCGACCAATGGTTCGGCAATCTCGATGCCCAATGGGACGTGCCGCCGCTTGCCGCCCTTCGCGAGCGCCTGGCGACGTTCGGCCGGCTGATCATGTTCGACAAGCGGGGGACGGGCCTCTCGGACCCGATCCCGACGTCGACGCTTCCGACCCTCGAGGAGTTCATGGCCGATATCCCGGCCGTGCTCGACACGGTCGGAAGCGACCGAGCGGCGCTGATCGCCAACATCGGCGGCGGGATCCTGGCGATGCCGTTCACCGCGGCGCATCCTGAACGGGTCTCGAGCCTCATCCTCGTCGACTGCTTCGCGCGTTTCCTCGAGGCTCCCGACTTCCCGATCGGAGCCCCGGTCGAGGCACTGGCGCCAGCGCTCGAGATCGCCGAGGGCGATACGGGGCGGGGCGTGATGATCGACCTGTTCGCGCCGTCCGTCGCCCGCGACGAGCGCATCCGTCGCTCCTGGGCCCGCTACGAGCGCGGCGCCGCGACGCCTGGCAGCACCAAGGCGATCGTCCGCCTGATCTACGAGAGCGACGTCCGCGATGTCCTGCCGGCGATCCGTGTCCCGACGCTGGTCATCCACCGAGCGGCCGCGACGGGGTTCGGCGTCGCGCATGGGCGGTACCTCGCCGAACATATCCCGGACGCGCGATACGTCGAGCTTCCCGGTGCCGACAACCTCATCTGGGCCGGCGACCAGGATGCGATCGTCGCCGAGATCCAGGACTTCGTGACCGGCGTCCGACCGGTGCTCGATCCCCGTCGCGTGCTCGCCACCGTGCTGTTCACGGACATCGTCGGGTCGACTCGACTGGCGGCCGAACGCGGAGACAGTCGATGGCAGCGCGCTCCTGGCGGACCACAACCAGACCGTCCGGCACCAGCTCGATCGGTTCGGCGGGGTCGAAGTCAAGGTCACCGGCGATGGCTTCCTCGCGACGTTCGACGGCCCCGCACGGGCGATCCGCTGCGCGGTGGCGATCCGCGACGAGGTCAGGGAGCTCGGGCTGGAGATCCGGGCCGGGCTTCACGTCGGGGAGATCGAGGTCCTCGCGGACGACATCGCGGGGCTCGCCGTCCACATCGCGGCCAGGGTCTCGGCGGTGGCCGGGGCCAGCGAGATCCTCGTCTCGAGCACCGTGAAGGATCTTGTCGTCGGATCCGGCCTGGAATTCGAGGATCGGGGCGCCCACGAGCTGAAGGGCGTCCCGGGCACGTGGCAGCTGTTCGCCCTTCGAGGTTGATCGCCTCCGATCCGCCGGATCAGGAGCGGCGCGTCTCAGACGGCGTCTGCGAATGTCGCGCGGCCGGTCGGTCGATACGTCAGGATCATCGTGCCGCCCGACGTCGTCTGCGACTCGACCAGCGTCAGGTCGTGCGAAGGCCCCTGCTCCGGGAACAGGCGCATCCCGTCGCCGACCACGACCGAGGTGACCCGCAGGTTCAGCTCGTCGACGAGGTCGCGCTCGAGCAGCCACCGAAGCAGGACGCCGCTCCCATGGACCTGCAGCTCGCGCCCGGGCTGTGCCTTGAGCTCCCGCACCGCCGCCTCGACGTCCCCGTCGATCACGTGGGTGTTCTGCCAGGTCGGGTCCTTCAGCGTGGTGGAGGGCACGTACTTGGGCAGGACATTGATCGTGTGGCCGAACCCATCGTCGTCGTGGTTCGGCCAGTACGGCTCCCAGATCTGCCAGGTCCTGCGGCCCAGGAGCAGGGCGTCGGCGCGTCCGAACAGCTCGATGAGGAAGGGTCCCATCTCGGCGTCGGCGTGCGCCGCCGTCCAGCCGCCGCGGTCGAACCCGCCGCGCCGGTCCTCATCGGGGCCGCCGGGGCCCTGGTACACGCCGTCGAGGCTCAGCATCATCGATGCGATCAGCTTCATGGTCGCCGCTCCCTGCGTGTGTTCGTCGAGGGCTAGGCTAGCGCCGCAGGAAGATCGGAGCCGCGGAGGAGACAGCATGCGGACACGGGATGGACAGATCGCCGCCATCCGCGCCGACCAGCAGTTCTGGCGCGACCTCGTGGCCGAGGTCGGGTCCGACCGCTTTGCCGAGCCGGGCCCGATGGGGCAGTGGAGCTTCGCCGATCTGTCCGGCCACTTGCTCGGCTGGCGGAACAGGACGATCAACCGTCTCGAGGCGTACGCGCGAGGCGAGCCCGACCCGCCGAACCCGTGGCCGGCCCAGCTTGACGACGACGACCCCATCAATGCCTGGATGCACGCTCAGGACGCCGGCCGTCGACCGGACCAGCTCGTCGCCGACTACGACGCGTCCTACGACCGGCTGATCTCCGCGATCGAGTCGATGCCGGAGGCCAAGCTGACCGACCCGACCGCCATCCCCTGGCTCGAGGGCCCCCTCGTCGACGCCGACTTCACCAGCCACCTCCACGACGAGCATATGCCGAGCGTCCGGGCCTGGCTCGAGGGCGCGGGGAGCTAGTCAGGGCGGGACGGCAGAGCCGTCGGATGGATCAGACGCCGGTCCCGGTCGGGATCGCGACCGGCCGGGAGCCTGGTCAGCCCCGACCGATCCTCCTCCGGTCGGTCGCGGCGGCGGCAGGCCGACCGCGCCGCCTGATCGACCACAGGACCAGACCGCTCGCGAACAGCAGGCTGCCGATCGCGATGAACCATGTCGGTCCACCGTCAGTGGCCGGGATCGAGGCCGGCAGGGACGCCGTCGCGGGCGGCGTCAAGGTCCCGCCACCGCCTCCGCCACCACCGGTCGTCGGCGGCGTCACGGCTTCGTCGGTCGTGATCGTGGTGAACGCGTCGAGATCGACCCGCGGCCGGCCCGATGTCCCGACGACCACGAGCTTGACCGTATGCGTCCCGGCTGCCGTGTACGTCTTGGACCACACCTGGACGCGGTAGGCCGCGCTGGCGCTGTATGTGTCGACGGTTTTGGACAGCACACCGTCGACGTAGATCTTCACCGCGCCCCGGGTCGGCCCGGTCGTCGTCACGAAACCGACGGATCGGCCCGTGAACCTGTACGACGCCGTCGCGCCGGCCGTGCTCGCGAAGCGGACCGTGCCGCCCGAATAGCTCGTCGTCGAGCCGATCGTCCAGGCGCCGGTCCGGCTGATGTCCGCACTCGAGTCCTGGACCAGGCCCGGTGTCACCTTGGGCCCGCTCGCCTGACCGCTCTGGTTGCCAGCACCATCCACCGCTGCCACCCGGAACCACGTCGTGACGCCGGCGTCGAGGCTCAGCGCGAGCGAGGAGGCGGTCAGGAGCTTGAGGTTCGTCGTGTAGGTCGCCCCGCCGTCTGGACTCCAGGTCCGCCACAGCTTGTTCTGGGCGACTCCCGATCCGCCGGCTTCGTCCTTGGCCGTCCAGGCGACCTTGACGGGCACCGACGCGCCCGTCAGGGCCGTGCCCGCGACGATGCTCACCGTCGGAGCGCTGACCGTCGGGGCGGTGACGTCGAGGACGGTCAGCGTCGCGCAGGCCGATCCGTCGCTCGTGTTCGCGGCCACATCAGTGGCTCTGACGCAGATCGTGTGCGTCCCGGTGGGCAGCGAGCTGAAAACGGCGTCGAGGGGAGGCTTGTCTCCACGCGCCGGGATCATCGACCTCCCGACCTGTCCGAAACGATCGTCGCCCCAACAGCGGACGGTGTGGTCCGTGAGGAGGGCGCAGCTGTGCCCGATCCCCGGGTCTGTGCCGCCGGCTGCGATGTCCACGGCACCGGCGAGCCCGAGCGTCTTGGCCACATGGTCGTGCGTCGTCGTCGTCCCGTCGCCGACCTGTCCGGCGCTGTTGTCCCCCCAGCAGGCGACGGTCCCGTCGGACAGACCCGCGCACGTGTGGACCTCTCCGGCACTGATCGACGTCGCTGCGTCGATCCCGGGCACCGCGATCGGAGTCTTCGAACTGTGCTGACCATCGCCGAGCTGCCCGTAGGTCCCGTCGCCCCAGCAGCGGACCGTGTGGTCCGTGAGCACGGCGCAGCTGTGGCCTGTCCCGACCTCGATCGCGATCGCCGTGGTGACGCCCGTGACGCTGACCGGCAAGAGTCGCTGGGTAGCCGTGCCGTCGCCGAGCTCGCCCTGATTGTTGCCGCCCCAGCACCGGACTGTGTGGTCCGCCAGCAGGGCGCACGTGTGGTAGGCACCGGCGCTGACCGCGACGGCGTTGGCGAGACCGTAGACCTTCACCGGCGTGGATCGATCGTAGGTGCTTCCGTCGCCGAGCTCGCCCTCGGCGTTCCGGCCCCAACAGCGGACGGTCTTGTCGCCCAGGACAGCGCACGCGTGATGGCGCCCGGCGCTGATCTGGGTGGCATCCGTGATCCCGGGGATCGTCCGCGCTGTGGTGCTCGGCGAGACCAGCGCGTCGCCCCAGCAGGCGACGGATCCGCCACTCAGGAGTGCGCAGGAGTACCACATGCCGCCACCCACGGCGACGGCCGTCGAGACTCCTTCGACCTTCACCGGCACAGGCCCACCGTTCTTCGTCCCGTCGCCGAGCTGGCCGGCGTCGTTCGAGCCCCAGCACCGGACCGTGTGATCGGCGAGAACGACGCACGTGTGCCGGTCCCCGGGACCGATCGCGATGGCGGTCGAGATCCCCGCCACGTGGACCGGGATCGTGCTTCGGTTCGCGGGTGTCGTATAGCCGAGCTGGCCTCCGCCGTTGTCGCCCCAACACCGAAGAGCGCCACCGACGAGGCGAGCACACGTGTGGTTCGACCCAGCCGTGACTGAATCCGCTGCCGTGATCCCTGTCACGGCCGTCGGCGCGTGCCGCTCGGTCGCCGTCCCATCGCCCAGCCGGCCGCTCCCGTTGCTGCCCCAGCATCTGATCGTCGAGTCCAGGAGTCGGGCGCAGGCATGCTGGTCTCCGACGCTGAGCGTGGTCACGCCGGAGAGGTCGGAGACGGTCACCGGGCTGGCATGATCGTTCGTGGTCCCGTCGCCGAGCTGCCCGTAATGGTTGTCGCCCCAGCAGCGGACGGTCCGATCGGACAGGAGCGCACACGACTGGGTCTCCCCGACGCCGACGGCGGTCGCGGTCGAGATGGCGGACACCGTCACCGGGGTCGGTCCGCCGTCGGTCGTCCCGTCCCCGAGTTCCCCGTAGGCGTTGAACCCCCAGCAGATGATCGACTTCGACACCAGCACGGCGCAGGCGTGTTGAGCGCCGGTCGCGACACCGATCGCCGTCGAGATCCCGGGGACTTCGATCGGCACCTTCTGGTCGGCGGCCGAGGCGCTGCCGCTCTGACCCTGGTCATTCGCGCCCCAGCATCGGACGTGCCCGTCTCGCAGGACGGCGCATGTGTGATCACCGCCGGCCGAGACGCCGGCGACGAGCGAGGTCGAGATGCCCTGGACCGCCACCGGGGAGTTCCTCGACGTCGTGGTCCCGTCACCGAGCTGCCCGTGCCCATTCGCGCCCCAGCAGGAGAGGAGGCCGGGCGGCACGATGGCACAGGCGTGCGACCCGCCCGTTGCGATGGCCGTCGCTCCAGTGATCCCGACGACCTGGACCGGGAAGGGAGACGAGGTCCACGTCCCGTCGCCGAGCTGACCATGGTCACCGACGCCCCAGCATCGAACGGTGCCCCCGACCATCACAGCACACGAGAATCCACCGCCCGCCCGGACGTGGACAGCTGCCGCGTCGACCAGCGCCGTCGCGTTGAGCTGGCTGGAGATCGTGCCGTTCGCGGCTGACGTGAGCGCCGTCCAATCGCCTCCGTCGATCCGGAGCTCGGTGGAGACGACGCCCGAGGGGTCGTTCGTGGTCGCCGTCAGCTCGACCGGCGTCCCCTGCGGGACGCTGGAGGCCGAGAGACCCATCGAGATGGACGGAGCCGTCACGTCGGCCGCCGCCGACACGCCGGCGGGGGAGATGGCACCGAGCGCGAGCGCGGCGACGAGCGGGAGCACCGTCATGCCGCGGGCACGGACAGCGAGGCGGTACACCGGGGACCCTCCACAGCACGGGTGAACGCCGTCGCGCGACTACCGGGGGCGGATGGAGTATGGCACTTTGCATCCGCGACGATCGGCTGCTCATCCCGCACCGGTGCATCCCACCAGGGATCGGAGGGAGGCGGCTGTGCCAGCCCGCGGCGAGGAGCCGGTCACGGGCGGCTGAGGAAGATCCGCCTCTCAACGCCCAGGTGCGCTGCCCACTCGATCTCGTCAGCTGTCGCGAAGCGGAGATACGCGCGCAAGGCGTCCCTCATCGCGTCGACGAAACCGTCGGCGCGCTCGGGGACGAAGTCGTCCTCCCACCAGACCTCGAGGACCTCGACACGTGCTCGGTCTCGATCGATCCGCGGTTCGATCCGACCGACGAAGCGGTCGCCGAAAACGATCGGGAGCACGTAGTAGCCCCAACGGCGCCGTGCCGGCGGAAAGAACCCCTCCCACACGTATTCGAAGTCGAACAGGCTAGCGAGCAAGGAGGTGTCCCAGAGCAGCGAGTCGAAGGGGGCGATGAACGCGACCGAGGGTGTCGTCTGGATCGGCGACTCCAGCAGCGCGAGCTCCTCGGCGAGGATGAGGCGCTTCCCGCGAAGACCCTCCACATCGACGGGCTCGAGCGCACCGGTCTCGATCAGCTCCTTCAGGAGCTCCTTGCGCTCCGATGGCTCGGCGATGCGGGCGAAGGTCGCGCCGCCGCCGGCGGGACCGAGCAGGCCGTGCGCGCGGTAGCGCGACAGGAGCTTGTGGCGAAGCTGGTCGCGCACGGGTACCTCCAGCGCGAGCCCCTCGGCCGGCAGAAGCCGTTCGATGAGGTCGTAGAACCGGACGTTGCCGTCGCGGCGTGCGAGGCCGATCACGCCGGCGACCGTGTACGCCTCGAGCACGGCGCGGACCGCGTTCTCCGGCATCCCGAACCAGTCCTTCGTCGGACCGGCCTCATGATCGAAGTCGGGTGAGGACAACGGTCCTTCGGCGCGTATGCGGTCCAGCACGTGATCGGCGACCGCGCCGTTCTCGGCGAGGGCGGCCGAATGGAACCGCCGCCCCTTCCTGCCCGAGTTCCAACGGAACCAGGGAACCTCGCTCATCGGGATGAACGACAGCGCCTTGTTGGTCGTCTCGAAGATCTCGCGGCGTTCGTAGAGCTCGTCGCACCACCCGGGCTCGTAGCCGGCCACGCGCGCGTGGAGCATGAGGTCGTGGTTCCGGCCGGCGACCGCGACCGGGTCGGACTGGATCGACCCGAGCCTCCGCAGGACCTCGACCACCCCGTCGAGGCCACCTACGACGGATCGCGCGGGCGCAAGGAGGTGCCGCGCGACGAGAAAGCGCCGCGCCGCTTCCGCCGTGACCTTCACCGAACGAGACTATCTCCTCGACGTCGGACGTCGGCATGCGCGCGCCGAGCGTCGCCGCGTCAGATGGCAGACATGCCCGACGCAGAACGTTCCGACACGGTCGTCGTGTGCCTGCCGGACATCCCGGAGCGGGCACACATGGGCGAGTTCCCGGCGAACGTCGACGTCCGGCTCGTTCCGCCTGAGCCCGAGCCGGTCCCGGATCTCGCCGAGGTCGAGCTCGTCGTTCCGTTGATGCGGATCCGCGAGCCGCTGCTCGAGCTGCTCGCCGGGGGAGGGGGTCGGCTGCGCGTCATCCAGACGCTGAGCGCCGGCGTCGACTGGCTTGTCGGCCGGGTGCCGGAGCAGGTGATGGTCTGCAACGCCCGAGGGGTCTACGACGCCCCGCTCGCGGAGTGGGTCGTGGGAGTAATCCTGGCGATGCAGCGCGGCCTTGTGCAGTCGCGCGACGCGCAGGCACGAAGCGAGTGGGACGCCATCGAGCCGCCCGAGCTGGCCGGACGGCGCGTCGTCATCCTCGGCCTCGGATCGATCGGGACGGCGATCGCGGACCGGCTGCGGCCGTTCGGCGTCGAGATGATCGGCGTGGCTCGGACCGCACGCGAGGGCGTGCGCGGCCTGGCCGACCTGGACGAGGTCCTCCGCGAGGCGGAGATCCTCGTGGACATCCTGCCGCTGACCAGCGAGACCCGCGGCCTGTTGGACGCGCGACGGCTCAGCCTCCTCCCGGACGGTGCACTCGTGGTGAACGCCGGGCGCGGCCGGACGATCGACACCGGGGCGCTGGTCGAGGAGCTCCGAACCGGTCGGATCCGGGCCGTCCTCGACGTCACCGATCCGGAGCCACTCCCGCCGGAGCATCCCCTGTGGGGACTGCCCAACGTCCTGATCACTCCACACATGGCCGGCGACTCACCGGAGAGCACGATCCGCGCCTTCGAGCTGGCGGGCGATCAGATCCGGCGATTCGCGACCGGCGAGCCCCTGCTCAACGAGGTCGCCCGATACCTCCTCGAGTGACCTCCCGGCTCGATCCCGCCTATACGGCGACCGGTCGTGGCGTGCCGAACCAGCGCGAGAGATGGTCGTCCAGGTCCTCCTGATCGTCGCCGATCCAGGCGACGTGGCCGTCGGGGCGGAGCAGGACGCACGGGACATCCATCCCCGCACTGGGATCCACGAGATGATCGACCCGGTCTGACCAGCCGCCGACGGTCAGGCGTTCGGTGCGATCCAGCAGCAGGCCGCGGCCGCGATGGAGCAGGTCGTAGAGGCGGCCCTGTTTCAGGTCGATGTCGCGCATCCGGCGGCCGAGCAGGTCAGGGCCTTCGCCGAAGTCGTAGCGGATGCCCGTCGCGGTGATCTTCTCGGTGAGGTATCGGTTCACCTCGTCGAAATCCATCAGCTCGGTGAGCAGCCTGCGCACGGCCTGCGGGCCCGGTTCGGTGGACTGCAGCTCCATCTGGGCGCGGGTGTTGTCCAGCACGTCCTCGGCGACCGGATGACGTTCGTCGTGGTAGGTGTCCAGCAGTGTCTCCGGCGCCCAGCCACGGATCTGCGCGGCCAGTTTCCAGCCGAGGTTGAAGGCGTCCTGAACGCCCAGGTTGAGGCCCTGTCCGCCGGTGGGTGGATGGATGTGTGCCGCATCGCCGGCCAGCAGCACCCGCCCCACCCGATACCGTTCGGCGAGCCGGGTGGCATCCCCGAAGCGGGACATCCAGCGCGGGGAGTGGACGCCGAAATCGGTTCCGGCGATCGTGCGCAACTGCTGTCTGAAATCCTCGAGGGTGGGCGGTTCCGCGCGGTCGCTGACTCCCGCGGCCGGGACGACGACGCTATAGACCCCTCCGCCGAAGGGCCGCAGCCAGAATGGCTGATGCGTCTCGCCGATCTCGGTCACCTTGGCGGCGATCACCTCCTGTGAGACGCCGACTTCCATCTCGCCCATCAGCGTCTCGGTCCGTGAGGGCTCGCCGGGGAAACCGACACCGAGCACCTTGCGCACCGTGCTGCGCCCGCCGTCACAGCCGACGAGGTAGCGCGAACGAAGCTGTTCTCCGTCGGCCAGCTCGACGGTCACACCCTCGTCGTCCTGCTCGAAACCGGCGACCGCGCGACCGCGCCGGACTTCGGCACCCAGTTCGAGCGCATGTGCCTCGAGCAGCCGTTCGATGACCGGCTGCGGGATGCCCAGCAGATAGGCATACGCCGGATCGAGGCCGGTGGGCGCGGGTGTGCGGATGGCGGCGAAGAGACCGCCGGCCGGACGTTGTCTGCCATGCGGAAGAAGCCGATCCAGCAGTCCGCGCATCGCCATCAGCTCGAGACTGCGGATGTGCAGAGCGACGATGCGCACGAACGACGGGGGCTCAGTCTCCTTCTCCAGGACGAGGACCCGCACATCGTGCAGCCGCAGCTCGGCGGCCAGCATCGCGCCGGTCGGCCCGCACCCGGCGATGACCACGTCGTAGCCGTCGTTCGACGGCGGCTCGGCGGTGAATGCGGCTGGAGTCACGCGGTCAGGCGAGCGGCGTGAGCCGGGCGATCGGGATGATCCGGTCGGTCTTCGACGGGTATCCCGCGAACTGTGGGTGCTCCGCCACGTGCCGGTCCCAGAGCGCGTCGCGATCGGCCCCTTCCGCCACGGTCGCCGTGGCCTGGAACTTCTGGCCGTCGGCCTCGACCGTCACGACCGGGTTCGCGACGAGGTTCGTGAACCACGCCGGATCCTGGGGCTCGCCGCTCTTCGAGCCGACCACGACGTAGTCGTCCCCATCACGCGAGAAGCTCACGACGACCGTTCTCGGTACGCCGCTTTTCGCCCCGGTGGTCGTGAGGACCATCACCGGGCGCCCCTCGAAATAGCCGCTCGTCGGGCGGCCGTTGGCGCGGATGTCGGCGATCATCTTGTTGGTCCAGTCGGCGTAGTCGGTCATCGGACATCCTCGGGCTGGCGCGGGCTTCGGTTGCGTACGCAACCATTCTATCGGTCGGTGGTGAGCGCAGACGGGCGAGGAGCGAGTCAGGCCGGGTCGCATCCGTGCTCCGCAGAGTCCGGGAGGCGGAGAAGGGGACCTTGATGCCGCGGAGCAGGACGAGATAGCGAGTCACTGGGCGCCGCGATCAGGCACGGCACGGCTGAACGTGAGATGGGTCACGCCGCTGGGGGAGGAGATCGCCTCGACCTGGTAGTCCTTCTCGAAGCCCTCGAGTCCGTCCCACAGCCGGACGCCCCGGCCCAGCACGATCGGCACGACCGTGATGTGCAGGTGGTCGACGAGGCCCGCGGCCACGAACTCCCGGATCGTGGTCGGGCCTCCGCCGATCCGGACGTCCTGACCGCCGGCCGCCTCCCGGGCCGTCTCGAGGGCCTCGGCAGGCGTGGCGTCAAGGAAGTGGAACGTCGTGCCGCCTTCCATCTCGAGCGGCGGGCGCGAGTGATGGGTGAGGACGAAGACCGGGGTGTGGAACGGAGGCTCGGGACCCCACCAGCCCTGCCAGTCGGGATCGTCGTGCCAGCCCGGGTAGCCGAACTTGCCGGCGCCCATGATCTCGGCCCCGACTCCCGGACCGTGGAGTCGCAGGAAGGCATCGTCGATGCCGCGGCTGCCACCGGGTTCGCCGATCATCTCGTGCCACCAGCCGGTGAGGAACATCCATTCGTGGAGGCGGTCGCCGGCGTGGCCGAACGGCGCCTCACGGGTCAGACCCTCGCCGGTGCCGAACCCGTCGAGCGAGACCGAGAAGAACTGGACGCGAGCAAGTGACACGGCTGGCACCTCATGTCGAGCGTCGCCGAAGCTCAGGCGAGCCGCTCCTCCGGACGAACGTACCAAGCGGGACCGCTCGACGTCACCAGAGACACGGCCTCGGCGCGACGCTAGCCTCCGTCCATGATCCGCGGGTTCCGAGCGCTACCGTTCCGTCGGAAGGCTGCGTCCGAGCGCGATCAGCCCCCCGAGAGCAACCCAACGGCCGAACGGGCGCGCCGCCGCCTCACGGACGATCTCGCCCTTGACGATGCCCCGGTCGGCCCGTTCCTGCTCATGCCGTCCGCCACCTACCGCCAGGAGATCTACGACCCGGCGCCGGTCTGGGCGCATCCACGCTCCGCCGCGCCGCCCGAGCCCGTCGCAGAGCGCGTCGACGAGCCCACATCGGCCGTGGCCTCCGAGGCCCCCGATCTCGCCGCGCCGGCCGAAACGGGGAAGCCCAAGCCGGCGACCCGCACGCGGAAGGCGAAGGCGAGCGCCTCCGCGACCCAAGCTTCGGATGGCGACAAGCCTCGTCGGACCCGGAAGCCCCGCGCGGATCGCCCCACGACCTAGCGCCCCAGCGAGGAGCCGAGCAGCTTCCAGGTCCCCTCGGAGACGACGTCGACCCTGCCGTCGACGACCCGGATGGCGGTCTGGTCGTCGATGACGTACGCCGGGCCGCCGATGCCGGCCGCCCAGCGCTCTGCCGCCGGGAGCGTGTTCGTCGGGAAGACATCCAGGTGCGGGAAGATCGCGAAGTCGACGATCCCCAGGGTGCGGTCGTCCGGCGCCGACGGCCACTCCACGAAGAAGTCGCCGATCCGCGGGGTCATCACCATGCTCCCGGCGCTCACCCCCACCCAGGTCGTGTCGGGCAGCGACGGCAGGAGGTCCGCGAGCCCGGACGCTCGCATCCAGTGGCACAGGTACGTCGCGTCGCCGCCGTCCACGAGCAGCACGTCGGCCTCTCGGACCCAGGGGACCCAGCGCTCCGAGCCGATCGTGGGCAGGGCGGTCAACTCGAGCAGGCCCACCGACTTCCACTCCAACGAGGTGACGCCACCCCACGGCGGCAGACCGGTGACGAAGCCCCGCGCCGTGGTCGGGTTGCACATCGGGTGGCCCCACTGGGCCGTCGGGATGCAGAGCGCCGTGGAGTCGCCGATCGGCTTGCCCAGCAGGTCGACCAGTGCGTCGCGGATGCTCGTGTTGGTGACGCCCCCGGACGTGAGAAGCAGGTTCACGGCGCCTCCTTGCTGCGTGCAACGGGCTGACGCGGTGCCGCCGGCCCCTTCTCCGGACACGGCCGCAGCCCGTCGCCCACCACACAGGGTAGAGGCGCACGACCTCGGGCCGCCCACTTGACAAAGATAGCTAACGATATATCGTGATGCACATCAACTCGATCGCTCGGCCGAGAACCGAGCACAGTAAAAGGATCAGATGGATCGAATGCGACACGATCACGACAACACCGGGGACCCGTTCCGCGGATCTTCCCGGGAGGCCACCGGACACCACGACCCTCGGCGACGGAGGCGCGACCCGCGAGCCGGATGGGAACGCGGACGACGGGGCTTCGGGCCGTTCGGCGGAGGCCGGGCACAGCGTGGCGACATCCAGACGGCGGTCCTGCGGCTGCTGGCCGAGTCACCGATGCACGGCTACCAGATCATCCAGGAGCTCACCGAGCGCAGCGGGGGCGCGTGGAATCCCGGGCCCGGCTCGGTGTACCCGACCCTCCAGGCGATGGAGGAGCAGGAGCTCGTGACCGGCGAGATGGTCGGCTCCAAGCGCGTCTTCTCGCTCACCGAGAAGGGTCGGACCGCCGCCGAGGCAGGGGAGGGGACGGCACGGAACCCCTGGGCCGACATGGCCGAGGCGTCCGGTCCGCGGATCGAGCTTCGCCAGGCGATGCAGGCCCTCTTCGCTGCGGCGTCCCAGGTCGAGCGGACCGGCACCGACGACCAGATCAGCAAGGCGACCGACCACCTGGCCCAGGCCCGAAAGGCGATCTACCTCCTCCTCGCCGAGTAGCCCGCGGTCAGCCGAGCGGCGTGGACGATCTCAGGCCGAGTTCCATCACACTGACGCGCGATGGAGCCACGCGTCGGCATCGCGCACATCGAGGTCACGGCGGCCGACGGGACGTTCACGATCGATCGGGAGTCGTTTCCCGAGTTCCAGCGATATGCCCGGCTCGGCGTCCACATCCAGTCGGACCAGGTCCGGATCGCGACGCCGCCACCCGGCTACGTCGAAGCCGCCTTGACCGCGCTGGCCGACGCCTGCCGGGAGCTCGGCATCCCGCATGCGGACGTCGCGTTCGTCGACACGTTGATCGCGCCACCGCGATCCGGGCTCCGCTACGGCTTCAAGGGCGCGTACACCACGGATCGGCCCGAAGTCATCTGGATCTTCGCGAACTGGACCAGTCAGGCAGAGCTTCGGACGGTCGTGCGCCACGAGGCGGCGCATCTCGCGTTCGCGCGGACGCACACGGCCGAGGAGTCGGCCGGCCACAGCGGACCCTCCGAGGACTTCGCGCTCGCGTTCGAAAACGCCCGATGAGCGAGCGTCAAGGACGAAGCCCGGGGCTGGCGTCCAGGCTTCAGCCTTGCTGGAGGTAGATGTCCCTGAACGAGCGGCATGCGCCCTGGTCGTCGAACTCGAGCAGGAACGCGTTGTAGAACACCCGATGACCGCGGTCGTCGTCGTAGGTGCTGGTCCCGACGCCCACCGCGCGGTTCCGGTCGACCGCCCACGGCTCGTACCGACCCGCATACGTGCCGGCCTCGTCACGATCCGCGAGCCAGTCCTCGACGATGGCCTTCGGTCCGACGATCGGCGCCTCCCACGGGTGGTCGTAGAGCTCCGCGTCGGCGCTGAACAGCGATCGGATCAGGTCCGGGTCATACGTCCGCCAGGCCTCCGCGTAACGATCCAACCAGCGGGCGACGTCGTCCCGGGTCATCGTTTCCCGAAACCCGGGAGGGCGGCGGCCTGTTTCATCCACGACGCGACTTGGCCTTCGTCGAGGTCGTCCACCGACGCGAGGTCCACGCCGCGCGAGTCCTTGCCCATCCCGATCGGCGTGACCGGCGGTACGGGCGTGAGTGCCGTGCCGCGCCCGAACGTGAGCTTGACGTGGCCGGCGAAGCCGCCGCACGAGAAGCACCAGCCGTCGCCGACGCCATACCACGCCATGCCCCACTTCACGCTGCGCTGCAGCGCCGGCAGCGTCTCGGCCGCCAGGGCGTCGACGCGTTCGGCGATGGAGCGTTGTGGCTGCGGCAGGCTGCTGATGTAGGCAAAGACCGGCTTGTCGCCGACCGCGGCCTTCGCGGGGCTTGCCCTGCCAGTCATGGCGGCCGGCAGCGTGCTTTGCTCATCCTGGTCAGGCATCGGCGTCGGGTGCCTCCATGCGCTCGAGAAGTGCCATCGTCGTCGCCCAGCTGCGGATCGTCATCGACTCGATAGGCCGGGCGTGCTCATGACCTTGTTGAGCCGGCTCTTCGTCCGTTCCGCGCTGAGCCGCTGCGAGTAGACGACGCCGGTCACCCGGCCAGACCCGATCGACCCCGGGGCGCGGATCGAAGCCGGCATCGCCGTCGGCGGCGTCGATACCCATGAGGAAGACCGCGTCGCTGTGGTAGGTCTCCGGGTGGTCGCCGAAGCCCTTCGGGCCGCTTCCGGACGACGGCGCGGAGCTGGGCCTGGGTCAGCACCAGGACGGCGACGAGCTCGGAGTGGAGGGTGAACGTTCGCGGCAGCGCCTCTTCGAGTCGCGCCTTGATCTCGGCCGCCGGCCGATCAGACGATAGGAGGGCGTTGCCGCTCGCGATATACGTCGAGACATCCGAGTAGCCGAGCTCTTCGAGGAGCCCCCGGAGCCGGGCCATCGGGACGGGGTTCTTGCCGCCGACGTTGATGCCGCGAAGCAGGACGAGGTACCGAGTCACCGCGCAACGGTAGACGCGGAGGACGTATCGGTGCGGCGCGTATCCGGCAGGCTACGCTGGCGCCATGCTGGCCGTGTGCCCTGTCTGCGGGGTGGAGAACCCCGAGGGGTCGAGGTTCTGCAACGGGTGCGGGTCGCGGCTGCCCGAGCGCGTCGCGCTCGCGGAGGAGCGCAAGGTCGTCACCGCGCTCTTCTGCGACCTCGTCGGCTTCACCGCGAGCTCGGAGTCGGCGGATCCCGAGGACGTCGACCGGATGCTCGGCCGCTACTCCGCCATCGCCCGCCGCCACATCGAGGCGCACGGCGGCGTGGTCGAGAAGTTCATCGGCGACGCCGTCGTCGGGGTCTTCGGGGTGCCACAGGCCCACGAGGACGATCCGGAACGCGCCATCCGAGCCGGCCTCCGCATCGCCGAGGAGGCCGGCAGGCTGCCGGCCCTCCACGGTGCTCCGCTCCGGCTGCGCATCGGGATCGACACGGGCGAGGTGCTCGTCCGGCTGAACGTCACCCCCGGGGCAGGGGAACGGTTCCTCGCCGGTGACGCCGTGAACACCGCGTCACGGATCCAGTCGGTGGCGCCCGAGATGGGCGTCGCCGTCGGCCAGGCGACGTACGAGGCCACGGAGCGCCGGTTCGAGTACGAGGAGCTCGCGCCTGCCATCCTCAAGGGCAAGCGCGAGCCGGTTCGGGTCTTCCGGCCCATCGCCCCTCGATCGCGACTGGGCATCGAGGTCTCCCGACCCGCCGCGACGCCCTTCGTCGGCCGGTTGCCAGAGCTGGGACGGCTGACCCACGCCTTCGACGACGACGGTCGCCGGGGGCGGCGCCCGGTTCGCGACGATCGTCGGGCCGCCCGGCCTGGGCAAGAGCCGGTTGGTGTCCGAGCTGCTCGGCTATGTCGATGCCGCGCCGATCCTCGCCACCTGGCGCCAGGGACGATGCCTGCCGTACGGGACGGGGATCTCGTTCTGGGCCCTCGGAGAGGTCGTGAAGGCCCATGCGGGGATCCTCGAGTCGGACCCGACCGACGTCGCGCTCATGAAGCTGGATCGCGTCCTGGGCGAGACCGAGGACCGTGCCTGGCTGCGGGAGCGGCTCCAACCGCTGCTCGGGATCGAGTCCGGTCCAGCGGCCGGCCGCGACGAGCTGTTCGCGGCGTGGCGCCGGTTCCTCGAGCTCATCGCCGAGGATCGTCCCGACGGTCCTCGTCTTCGAGGACCTGCACTGGGCCGACGAGGCCATGCTGGCATTCATCGAGGACCTGGCGACGCGGCCCGCGGATGGCCCGACTCCTCGTGCTGGGCACCACGCGGCCGGAGCTCTTCGACCGACGACCGGGCTTCCCCGGATCCGGAGCGGCTGACCGCATCGACCTGCGACCGCTGTCGACGGACGCGGCCCGAGACCTCGCGCATGCGCTGCTCGACGGGGTCGACCTGGCCGACGAGGTCCGCGAGCCGATCCTTGACCGCGCTGGCGGAAACCCCCTGTTCGTCGAGGAGTTCATCCGGCTGCTCCGCGACCGCGACCTGCTCGTGTCGATCGATGGGCGGCTCGACCTGCGCGAAGGCTCGACGCTGCCGGTCCCGGACTCGATCCAGGCCCTGCTCGCGGCCCGCCTTGACGCACTACCCGCTGCGGCGAAGTCGGTCCTGACCGATGCGGCGGTCGTGGGCAAGACCTTCTGGGGCGGCGCCGTGACGACGATCGGCGGGCGAGACCAGGGGGAGACCGACGAGCAGCTCGACCTGCTCGCTGCCCGCGAGTTCGTCCGGGTCGCGCCGGCGTCCTCGATGGCCGACGAGACCGAGTACGCGTTCTGGCACGTCCTCGTCCGTGACGTCGCCTATGGGGCCCTTCCGCGAGCGGCGCGCGCGTCGCGCCATGTCGCAGCGGCGAGGTGGATCGAGGAGCGGGCAGGCGACCGGGTGGAGGACGTCGCGGATGTCCTGGCCCATCACTACACGACGGCGCTCGAGCTCAGTCGCGCGCTCGACGACGACGTCAGCACGGCGGCGCTCGAAGCCCCGGCCCGCCGGTTCCTGCTGCTGGCGGGAGAACGCGTCCTCGACCTCGACGTGGCGGCCGCGACGGCCCTGCTCGAGCGAGCGCTGGCCCTCGCACCGCCGGGACATCCGGACCGCGCAGCGGTCCTCCGACGCCTCGGGCAGGCGTTCAACGGGGCGGGTCGGTCGAAGGACGCCGAACTCGCCTTCGAGGAGGCGCTGGCCGCGTTCCGAGCGGCGAACGACGTTCAGGCAGCAGCCGACGTCCTGACACGGCTCTCGTCCACGTGGCGCGATCTGCACGACCCGCGAGGCTGGACCGCCCCGTCCGAGATCGTCTCCCTGCTCGAGGACCGCGGGCCGTCGCGGCAACTCGCCGAAGCCCTGGTCCTCCTCGCCTTCGCGCTGATGGACGATCGCCTGGCCGAGAGTCTGATCGCTCCTCGACCGCGCAGCCGCGATGGCAGCGGCGCTCCCCGATACCGACCCGCGGGCCGCTCTCGCGTTCCGGGGTGGTCTCCTGGGTGTTCTCGGCATGGCCCATGCGACCGACGGGGATGAGCGCGGCGTCGACGAGTTGCGCGAGGGACTCCGCGACTCGATCGCAGCCGGGGACTCGAACCGCGCCGGTCACACAAGCCAGAACCTGGCCCAACACGTCTATTTCTGGCAGGGTCCCCGTTCAGCTGCGAGCGTCGTGGCAGAGGGGATCGCCTTCGCGACCAGTCGTGGGCTCCAGCGCCACGTCGTCGTCGACCGGGAGATCGAGGTCTTGGTGCTTTCCGACCTCGGGGATCACGATCGTCTGCTCGCCGAAGGGGAGCTGCTCGCCGCGACCCTCGAGACCAAGGGCTGGGTCCTCGACCAGGTCTATCTCACGTCGAGTCTCTTCCGCGTCGAGACGCTCCGTGGGACTCGCATCGATGCCACGCGGCTCTCGCGGTTGGAGGAGCTGGTCCGATCGGGGAGCCTGTCCGATGGCCTCATGGGCATCGCCGGGTGCGTGCCGGCCTACCTGCTCCGTGGCGACCGCGAGACGGCCCGCGCGCTCATCGTCGAGATCGCCCCGAGCCTGGCGACGCGGGTCGCTGCGTATTGGTGGCCTCGCGAGTTGTGCTCGCTCGTGCGGGCGGCCCTGGAGCTTGATGAGATCGAGCTTGCCGCGTCGCTCGTCGACGGCTTTGTCGCTGTCAACCGATACGCGAACCATGCGAAAGCGGCCGCCCGCGCCGCGGTCCTCGAGGCGCGAGGCGACCTGCCGGCTGCCATCGCCGGCTACGAGGACGCGGCCGGACGATGGGCGGCCTTCGGCGTGGTCCCGGAACAGGCGTTCGCGCTGCTGGGATGGGGCAGAAGCCTCGTCGCCAGCGGTCGCGTCGGCGAGGCCCGGGAGCCGCTCGTTCAAGCACGCGAGATCTTCAGTCACCTGAACGCCGCGCCGTCACTTCGGGAGATCGACGACCTGATCGCGTGACCGGCGGGGGCCCAGGTTCAGGCGCGGACCCGGCTGAACGTCACGTGGGTCCCGCCGCTGGGCGAGGAGATCGCTTCCACCTTCAGGCCGGCTCGGTATTGACGCGCTGCGTCATCTGCGGCATCGTATCATTAGTCGCAGGAGACGTATCATGGCCGAGCGATACCTCACCCCAGCCGAAGCCGCGGGGACGCTGAACGTCAGTTCGGACACCGTGCTGCGGCTCATCGCATCTGGCGAGCTGCCCGCCTTGCGTGTCTCCGCGCGGACCATCCGCATCCCCGGGCCGGGCGTTCGAGGCGTTCCTGGCGGGACGGAAGCCCGGCCGCCGCCGGGTCGTCCGCAGGATGGTCTCGACGGAAGCCGACTTCGGGGTGGGGGAGTCACTACCCTGGCCACAGCACATCTAGGACGGCGTGCGCCTCTCCGCCATCGCCCTGGAGGACCACCTCGCCGACGTGGCGGAGCTGCTTGAGCGCTACGGCGTCGTCCTCGATCTCGGTCCCGATGGCGATCTGGCTCTTGAGGAGTCGCCGTCCGGATCGCTCGCCTTCCGGCTCCGCGGCTCCCTGCCGGTTGGCCGTCAGCCGCCCAAGGCGGTCCTCGAGGTCCGCGAGGTGTGGGGCCGCATCGAGACGGACGCCTTCGAGCGGCGCGGATACGCCTACGAACTCCTCGATCACGAGCGCGGTTTCCGGCGTGCCTTCCATCTGCATGACCCGGACTTCTTCGTCCGTCGGTACGCAGTGGTCGTCCACGAGCATTGCGAGCGCCCGATCGGCACCGCTCCCTGCACGCACGTCAGTGGCGGCCCGGTGCGGGACGCCTATCGCGCCGTCGAGCTCCTCGATGGGCATCTGGGTCGACCCTTCGATCCCCGACTGCGCGACCCTTCCGTGCCTGGAGTGAGTGCAGATGCCGTGGGCCAGCCGACGAGCTACGTCGGGCGTCCTTCGATTGTTCTCGCGCCGCCTGACGGTCGCTTCGTGATGGCGGCAGGAGACGGTCACCACGGACCGTGCCATGGCCCGTCATGCCCCACATGGGCGAGAGGCGATCGGTCAGGCGCCTCGGGGACCGAGGGCCATGTCGTAGAGCCGGCCCACGGCGAGGTGACGGAACCGGTGCGGTACCGACTCTGCGAGCAG
Source organism: uncultured Chloroflexia bacterium (assembly GCA_963729175.1). Lineage (GTDB taxonomy): Bacteria > Chloroflexota > Limnocylindria > Limnocylindrales > CSP1-4 > CAVSMY01. Next base: position 578,301 of record CAVSMY010000012.1, read on the forward strand.
GCCGTGGTGAGACTCGAACGCGGCGAGGTTGTTGGGAATGAGGTTCGAGCGAGCCATTGGTCAGCGTGATACCACGGCCGCTCAGGCGAAGGCGCGCCCGAACTGTCGATTTAAGACTGGTCCAATGCGTCCGTCGACGGCGGCCTCCGCCGAGCCGTGCATGCGAGGCCGAAGTCGTCCGCGCTTCCCGGGTGCGGCCCGGTCGCGGAATCCGCGCTCGAGTCCTTGCGGGGGTCGCCGACCTCGCCGATGCCGCGGTGCCGGATCGTGCTGGGTGGCGATCGCGAGTGTCGGGATCCGGACTGGAACGTGAACGCCTCCTGCGCCGGATGCGCGACCTCGGGAAGATCGCCGACGTGACCTTCCGCCGCGGGATGATGGAAATGAGCCGGCGGGGCTGGCGGAAGGTCGAGCCCGTCGAGCTTGGCGCGCCCGAGGTGCCGGAGCTCCTGGCGATCGCGGTCCGTCACCTCGAGGGCGTCGGTAGTCGCCATGGTTGATCAGCTGGCCGCCGAGTTGGCGGTTCGCCCGAAGACCCTCCGACCGCTGATCGCGACGGCGACATCGGACGCCAGAGCACGGCTGACGCTGGAGTAGACGAGCCGCCGGCCCGCTTCCTGGCTCGGGCTCCGCTCGGTCCTTTCTACGACACTTCTTGGCGACTTCACATCGCCGTCGATCGACGAGGTCGCGCTCCATCCGACATAACTCACCTTATCGGAAGTGAGTGCAAGCAACTGGGAAGTCACTCGGCGGCGCGGTCGAGCGCCCAGCGTCGTACCTCCGCCGTCATCCGGAACCCGAAGGACTCGAGCCGATCCAGCTCCTCGTCATCTGGTGGAGAGCCGGCCTTCATCTGGTGGACGAGCCCGGCCTTGTGCAGGTCGACCAGGAGCGCGACCGTCCCGATGACGGACACGCCGAGTCGCTTCGCCGCGCGTCGTGCCTCGAGGTCGTCCAGGAGCACAGGGTCGCCGCGAGCAAGACCGAGCGCGATCGACTCTGCCTCGCCGGCACCGATGCCCGGAGACAACGACGCTTGGGCGGGCGCCACCCGTTCGAGCACGCCAGCCTCCAGGGCGACCGCCACGGCACGCGCCCCCGGACGATCGCCGTCGAGTGCCTCATCGACGACGGCTGGGGTCACGACGAGCCGTCCGATATGGTCTCGAGCCTGGACCAGCCGGTCGAGGCGTGCGAGCGCGATCAGGCCCGCGGTGTCGACGACGAGGGTGCGCGCCACGCGTTGAGCTCGTGCAGGTCGGCGTCGAGGTCTTCCGAGCCCTGACGGAGTACCGGGATCCCTCGCTCGCCCAGATATGCGACAAAGGCTTCAACGCTGAGCCCTGCGAGCCGCGAGGCCCGTCCGAGCGTGATGGCCGCCGATTCGAACAAGGTGCGAGCGAGCGCGAGCCGCACATCAGGGGCGTCCGCGCCGAGATCGCGCACGGACAACAGGACAGCCTCGGGTTCGTCGCGGTTCGTCACGAGGACGGGAGCGTCCCGTGCAGCACGCAGCGCGCGCGACGGATTGTCCTTGAGATCGCGGATACCGATGACCTTCACCCTTGTGCCCCTATGATGTTCCTACATCAAGGGGGAACATAGACGCCCGATGCCTTACCTGTCAACGGGGTCCGGCGCCGAGGGTCGGCATCACGTCAACGGTCGGACGCGCGGCAGCAGGTCGTCGCGCGGCCGGCCGGGTGAGCAGGCGCACCAGCCGACGAGCGACGGCTGGGGGCCGAAGAGCACATAGACGCGCTCGCGCCGGGGTCGCGCGGGCCGCAGGCCGCCCGCGGTCCGGTAGCCCGAGGCGGTCCCTGGCATGAGTGCCGCAGACGGGGCGACGAGTCCGCCGGCTCGACGCCGCAACCGGCGGGCCTCTGTCTGGCAGACCGGATAGGCTGCCGGACCGGCGGTCATCACCTCGACCGGCAGCCTGGGTCTTGTGGTCGGCGGCTGGGGCAGGTCGATGGCCCAGATCGCCCGGGCCACCCCGGCCAGGTCGACCGGGTCGGCGATCTCCTCATGACGCAGGAACTCGGCCCAGGCGCCGTCGGGCGTCTCGGAGAAGTACCCCACCGGCCCCTCCCCCGCCCCGTGCCAGCGGGCGGCAGGCTGGTCGTCGGTCTCCCAGAGGAACGGGAACCGCGTGTCTGCGTGGCGGAAGACGATCATGTCGGCGCGGCCCGGGCGACCAGCGACCGAGCGAGGTCGGCCACCGCCGTTGCCGCTGGGTCGTCGGGACCCCAGTCCGAGCCCAGCGCAGCGCGCGGCGAGCGGCCGTCCAGTGACGTCCGGGACCGATCCCACCACCGTCGAAGCCCGAAGTCGTTGTATGAGCCAGCGAGGTCGGAGGTCACCAGGGCCACGAAGTGGATGCGACCCGCGACGTCGTCAGGCACGGTCCGCTGGCCGCTGGCATAACGCCGCAGGCTCGCCCGGGATGCATCCAGCAGCGGCTGGAGGGCATCGACGTCGTAGATCGTCAGGAGCTGACGCAGCTCACGATCGGGGACCGGCGAATCGATCAGCGCCCGGTCCAGACGGTCGATCAGGGTCCCGAGCCCGGCGGAAGATGGGTTCATCGCGATCAGGGCCGTGGCGGCATCCTGACCGACCCCTTCGTTGGATGCCGCCGCCGCGATGCTCCGGATGAGCTGGAGATCGAGGCGTTGGATCGGCTCGTGATCGAGGAGCAGACCGAGGCCGAACGCGCGTCGGACGAGATCGGCCGACTTGGCCCGCAGACTCGGTTGATCAAGCGGAGGAGAAATGGACGTGATCTGGAGCGTCGGCATGCTCCGATAATCATCCGATTCCGATCCGCCTCCGTCAAGGCGTAAGGCGAAAGACCGAGTGACCAGCGATCAGGCCGGCGGCGGTGGCTCGAGTCCTCGCTCGTGCAGCACGATGGTCACCGAGTCAACGACGACCGTGGCGTCTCCGACCAGCGTTTCAGCCTCCTCATGTGTCAGCGGACGGTCGCCGTAGTCGGGATCGCGAGCCCACTGAGCGTCGGTCAGGGCCGACAGGTCGACGTCCGTGATCCGCAGACCAAGCTCCGCGTCGACGAGTCCGGCCAGCCGCCTCACGTGATGACTCAACGGCGGCTCGATGCCGGCGAAGACGAGCGCGGCCTTCAGGGCCTTCTCGACGGCCTGCGCAGCCACGATCGCCGCTGCACGGGGCGGCAGCGCCGCATCGCGCACCACGACCTTCGCCGTCGCGAGGTCGCCCCGAGCCAGGGCCAGCCAGTGCCTGGCGAGGTCAGCCTGACTCGGGCCGCTCATACACGGTCCGGCCTGTGAGGACGGCGGAGCGGAGGACGTCACCGATCATCGACGGGGCGCGACCCACCTCCTCGCCCGTCGCCACCACGATGTCCTCGGAGACCGGCAGGTCGCTGAGCGAGCGCCTGATCGCGATCCGTGTCTGCCGTCGATCGGGTGCCTCATCGACGACCACCAGGAGGTCGTAGTCGCTCTCCGGTCGAGCGTGACCCGCGGCGCGAGATCCGAACAGGACGATGCGGACAGGATCGACCAGGCGGACGATCCGCCCGACGATGGCCGGCAGCCACTCATCGGTCGGGACCTGCACCGCCGGTGCGTAGGTTCCGACGGCCTCAGCGATCTGCGAGGAGCGTTCGGCGCGGTTCTGATGGATCGTGGCGATGGTCTCGTAGGCGTCAGGCGTGGAAACCGCTGGCCCGCCTCGCGCGCCGCCACTGGCCATGAAGTTCGTCAGATCGTCTTCGTCGATGACGTGCTGATGACCGACCTTCCAGGCGATGAGCTTCCGCTCCCTGATCCAGCGGCGAACGGTCTCGGGATTGCGGTCGACGCGCCGGGCGGCCTCCGGGACGGTCAGCATCGTTGTCGCATACTACAACACGATGCCTGGACGTCAAGCGACGCTGGCCGTCACCCCCTGGATGCTGTCGGGCCTGATCCCTCAGGAGGCGGGCACCGGCACCTGGGCGCTGAAGGCCGCCATCAGGTCGGGCGAGGTGATCGGGTCGTCCTCGACGATCCGGCCGTCGGCCAGGCGGTAGTAGGTCAGGCCGCGGGCGTCGATGCGATCGCGGCTCGGGAGGGTGATCGAGTAGCTGAAGCGAGCCACGACGGCATCGCCCTCGGCCACCAGGTCCTTGATCTCCATGCGGCCGCCGGGGCCGGCGGAGTTGGCGGACAGCCAGGCCTTGAAGGCGGCGCGGTCCATGTCGCCCATCGCATGGTTGACGTAGTTCGACGCCAGGAGCTCGTCGACGCGATCGACGTTGCCCCCATCGAGCACCTCCGTGATGAACCGACGGACCACGGCCTTGTTCAGCTCGGTCGACATGTCGCGCGCTCCTCGCCCATCGGGCGACTAGGGGGGAGGTGAGTATGCGCGCCATCCCGGAAGACCGGGCCGGCGGCCGGGCGGGGCGTCGGGACGCCTTGGCTGCCCTCCCCTGTCCGGGACCGTTACGATGCCCTTCCACGGCCGAGCCCTGCCGTGACGGACCACAGGCGGAGATGAGCGGTGGAGAACGACGATCGATCCGCGACCGGGATGGTCCAAGACCCGGTCGCCGGCGAGCGCTACCTGCTGCTGGCGGACATCTCCGGCTACACCAGCTTCATGACCGGGGTCGTAGAGACCCACGGGGCGGACTTCAGTGCCGGGATCCCGGCGGCCTACGGGATGCTCGGGAATCTGCTGGGCGCCGTCGTCGACGGTCTCGAGCCCGGTTTCGGTGTCGTCAAGCTCGAGGGCGATGCGGTCTTCGCCGCGGCACCCGCCGACCGACTCGACGGTCACGGCGAGCGCGTTTTGGCCGATCTCGATGCCATGTACCGGGGCTTCATCGACGAACGGACCCGGGCCATCCCGTCGTCCGACCACGTCTGCAACGCCTGCCCGGCTGTGGCCCATCTCGATCTCAAGGTCGTGCTCCATCGCGGCAACGCCGTGCGGCAGGCGGTCGGTGCGGGGAGCGACCTGCTGGGCCCGGCCGTGACGGTCGCCCATCGCCTCCTGAAGAACACCGTCCGGTCGCGGATCGGGTCGCGGCCCTACCTCTTCCTCACCGACGCTGCGGCGAGCGGGCTGGGGCTCCCGGGGGTCGGCCTGGCCCACGTCGAGAGGTATGCGGACGCGGGCGAGGTCCGCGGTCGCATCGTCGAGCTCGACGCAACGGCCGGCAGCGCGTCGATCTGAGACGGGGCTCGAGCCCCGCGACCGCGATCGTCAGCCGATCCGACACGCCAGGCCGTAGTAGAGGGCGACGTCGAGCCCGATGTGGATCGCGATCGGGATCGCGAGCGACCGGGTGCGGATGGTGATGACACCGGCGATCAAGCCGCCGGCGCCGAGTGCCAGGCCGAACACGACGGGCGAGCCACCGACGTCGGCGCCGCTGGCGTGGGCGACGCCGAACACGACCGCCTGGAGCAGGAGCGCCGGCACGAGCCCGCCGACCTTCGCGAGCCAGCCCATCAGGACGCCGCGGTAGGCGATCTCCTCCATCAGTCCGTTGGCGGTGGCGAAGACGAGCGCCGGGACGATCGCCAGCGGCTGGCCGAGGTCGAGCGAGATCGTGCCGAAGAACGGCGCCGCGACGACCGTCCCGATGATCAGCCCGCCGATCGCTGACACGACGCCGGCCACACCAGCCAGCCGCGCGACCGACGAGCGGGGGACAGTCAGCCAGATCATCGAGCGGGTCGCCCGGAGCGCGGTCCCGAGGACCGCCGCCGTGCCGAGGACGAGCAGCGCCTCCCCCGCCCGCCACAGCGCGAGCGGCGATGTCGGGCTGGCGCAGACGATCACTTCGGATCCCTCGGTCGGGACCGGCAGCAGCCCGAACGTCAGGCTCACCGCGACCGGCACCGTCGCGGCCCAGGCCCAGCGGACCGGCGCCGCACGACCGATCGCGATGATCGTCCCGCCGACGAGCCCGGCCAGGATGAACGGTCGGAGCTCGTGGATGAGCGCGGCCGCGATCAGCAGCCCACCCGGCACGAGCGCCCGTGCGGCTTCGTCCCAGGCGCCGGGTGTCACCGACGGTCGCGCCATCCCCGGAAGTCCCGTCAGGCGGTCGGCGGGACGTTGCTGCCGGTCACGAGGAGAAGGACGGCCCCCTCCCCCGCCGGGGTCGCGAGGATCCCCGCCCAGGACGCCGCAGCCGCGCCTTCGACGGTGATGCCGAGGGCCGCGGTGAGCTCCCGCTGGGCCGCCCGGAGGTCCTCTTCGGAGACCAGCAGCATGTCGTCGACCCGGTCGGCCATCTCATCGACCGCCTCGGGGACCGGGACGCGGGTCGCGATACCCTCGGCGAATGTCGCGGCCGTGGCGGTCTCGACGGGTCGATGCTCGCGCCACGACAGGGTCATCGACGGCGCCGCGTCGGACTGGACGCCGATGACGCGACACTCAGGTGCGACGGCGCGAAGCCAGGCCCCGATCCCGACGATCAGCGAGCCGTTGCCGACGGGGATGAATGCCTGCGCGAGCGCGGGCAGCCGCCCCTCCGTCGCGGCGTCGGTCAGCTCGACCGCGAGGGTGCCGTTGCCGGTCGCGATCCACGGGTCCGCGCCGTCGATGAGCAGCTCGCCGCCGGACTCCCGGGCGTAGGCCTCGGATGCCGCCCGGGCCTCGTCGAAGTCGTGACCGGTCTGGACGACCCGAGCGCCGAACCGGCTGATCCGCCCGAGCTTCGTCGGGTTCGCGGCCTCGTCGGCGAAGACGACGACCGGAGCGCCGACCGCCCGACCGGCGAACGCACAGCCCTGACCGAAGTTCCCGGTCGACGCCGCGACGAGCGGGCGATCCGGCCCGATCCGGCCTTCGGCCGCGAGGTGGTGGACGGCGAGCCAGGTGCCACGGCCCTTGAACGCCCCGATCGGGTTGACCGACTCGACCTTCACGACGACCGGCCGACCGGCGCGCTCGGACAGCGCCTCGTGCACGTACTGGGGTGAGTCGAGGAAGGCGGGGTGGATGCGGCTCCGCGCGGCGCGGATCGACGCCGGGGAGAGCGGTTCGTGCGTCACGGGTCGACTCCGGATCGCCGGACAAACGAAGTGCCCGAAGGAACCTCCGGCCCGGCTTCGTCGCCGCTGATGCAAGCACCTGCGTCGCCGCTTCCGGACTGGTGGCCCCTTCGGGCAAGACCAACTCTACGGGACGGCCCAGGGCCGGCGATAGGGACTTATCCACGAGATTCGCGATCCGTGGCGGCTTCTGGGGCGTCTCGTCCACATCGCGCCAACATCGTCCCGCGATGCGCACCTTGCCCGGGCTCGAGACTGGTCGCCGCGGCCCGCCCGGGCCCACCGGCGCGGCCTGCGGCCGGCCCCCTGGCGCGGCGGGTCCCGAACGGCCTTTGGGGTCCTGAACGCTCCTTGTTGCACCCGGTGCACGGAACCGACGGCCGCCGGCGATGGGATGCCCGTCTTCGACCGGATCCTTCCGCCTGGTGCAACAAACGTGCCTGCCCGGTCGGGATCGTGCATGGGATGCAAACGCGCGAGGCCCGAGCGCCCTCAGTCCGGCACTTCCGTGCACTCCATGCAACGACGGACTGGATCGTTGCACCTGACGCAAGAAAGAGCCCACGCGGGCCGGTGCGAGCTGGCGCCGCGGCCCGCCGCGGCCCGCCGGCGAGCGTCTGGAATCAGAACGCCCGAAGGAACCTCCGGTCCGCAGTCAGTGCCGTTGATGCAAGCATCCGCGTCACCGCTATCGGTCTCGGTGGCCCCTTCGGGCAAGACGGAATGTAGCGGCTGCCGCCCCCGCCCCGATACGGGGTTGTCCACGAGATTCGGTCTTCCTGGCGACAGAACGGCCGATCTGTCCACATTCCATCCACGGATCCGGGTTCCTATTGGGTGCCGGCTCGGGTGCGATGGGTGCCGGCTCGGGTCCGATCGCTGCCAGCTCGGGCCTCGTTCGGTGTCGACTCGGCGTCGCCTCGGTCCTAGTCGAGCTCGAGCTGCCAGATCCGGGCCCGGGCAAGGACCGGCAGGCCGTCGTCGTCGACCTGGAGGTCGGTCGCCGCCCCCGCGGTCTCCAGGCGCCAGCCGTCGTCCCGCTGACGGGCGACGTGGAGCTCGACGCGTTCGACCCACAGATCGGCCGTGATCCGGACCGCGCCGATCTCGGTCGTGTCCCCGATCGCGAGCCGTTCGGCGCAGGCCCAGGCGATCGCGGCCGCTCCGATGACCGAGTCGGCCAGGACGACCACGTCATCGGCTCCCCAGGGCAGTCCGCTGACGTGCCGCACTGCCTCGGCCGCGGCAGTGACCGCGTTGCCGTGGAGCGTCGCGTCGCCCTCCGGATGGAGCGTCAGGAGGCCCGCGGAGGTCGCGAGCTCGAGGTGGCTGAACCGGCGCTCCGGATCGGTCTCCAGCAGGAGCGACGAGACGACGGCATCGTCATCGACGATCACCTCGCGCCAGCGACGGCCGTGGCGGCCGGTCGCGATCGTCCAGGTGACCACCCGACCATCGGCCAGGTGGCCCGTGCCGGCCCGACGGACCGGCTCGGTCATGGCTCGGCGACGCCGATCGCGTCCGCCTCGCGGAGGCTCGCCTCCCACCGGGCGGCGGCCGCCCGCAGCTCGCCGGCGAGTCCCGGCGCGACCCGGCCGTGGACCCGCACGTCGCGCTCGCGGTAGTCGAGCTCGACCGTGCCACGCTCGCGGACACGGGCGAGGAGCTCACCTGCGGCGTACGGCACGCACAGGTCGACGTCTTCCCAAAGCGACGCGAGGAGCGCGGCGATCTCGCCGCGGAGCGCCTCGAGCCCGTAGCCGGTCTCGGCGGACACGAAGACCGTGCCACCGATCGTCGGTGCCGGCGTCGAGCCGTCGCGGGCCGCCGGCTCGAGCAGATCGACCTTGTTGAAGGCCGCGAGCCGCGGCTTGTCGCCGGCACCGAGCTCGTCGAGGACCGCCTGGACCGTGACCCGGTGCTCGGGGGCGTGGCTGTCGGCGGCATCGACGACCTCGACGAGGACATCCGCCCGGGTGACCTCCTCGAGGGTCGCCCGGAAGGCGTCGACGAGCTGGTGGGGCAGCTTGTGGATGAACCCGACGGTGTCGGTGACGATCGCCGTCTGGCCGTCGCCGAGCTTCACGAGCCGGCTCGTCGGATCGAGCGTCGCGAACAGCTTGTCCTCGGCCAGCGCGACATCCTCGCCGACGAGGGCGTTGAGGAGCGTCGACTTGCCGGCGTTCGTGTAGCCGACGATCGAGACGGTCGGGATCAGCCGGCGGTCACGGCCGCGGGCGGCCGTCTCGCGCTGCTGGCGGACCGCCTCGACCCGTTCCTTCATCTTCTTGATCCGCTCCCGGATGAGCCGCCGGTCCGTCTCGAGCTGGCTCTCGCCCGGACCCCGCGTCCCGATCCCGCCACCGGTCCGCGACAGGTGGGTCCACAGGCGCGTCAGCCGCGGCAGCTGATACTCGAGCTGGGCGAGCTCGACCTGGAGCCGGCCTTCGTGGGTCCGGGCGTGCTGGGCGAAGATGTCGAGGATCAGCCGGCTCCGGTCGATGACCTTCGTCGACAGGACACTCTCGAGCGCCTTCTGCTGGCCAGGCGAGAGCTCGTCATCGGCGATCAGGACGTCGAAGCCCGTCTCGCGCTTCGCGGCGAGCAGCTCCTCGGCCTTGCCCTTGCCGACATACCAGTTCGGGTCGACGTGGCGGCGGTTCTGCCACTCCGCCCCGACGACCTCGGCGCCGGCGGTCGTGGCAAGGTTCGCGAGCTCGGCCAGCGAGTCCTGCGCCGACCAGCCGTCCTCGGTGCCGGTATCGACGGCGACGAGGAAGGCCTTCTCGACGGGCGGGGTCAGCTCGATCGATCCGATCGTTCGCGGGCATGGCCGGGTCAGGATACCGACTCGTCGGCCGCGGGACCGCTGGCGGCGCCGAAGACGACCGGTCCCATCACAACGCGAGCGTCGAGACCCTGACGCTCGGCGAGCCGGCCAGCCTCCCGCTCGAGCGCCCGGAGCCGGCCCGATGACAGCGCCGCGAACGGGTCGACGGTGATCCGGAGCGTGCCGCCGGAGCGTTCGCTCGTCCAGACGCCGCCGACGACCCCATCGAGGAGCAGCGTCGGCGAGATCCAGCCGGCGGTCCGTGACACCCGCGAGAGCTGGGCGGCCGGGATGAGGCGATCCGCGGATCCCGCCGCTCACGATCAGCGGGTCGAACGGGCCGAGCAGCCTGACCGAGGACCGGATCGGCGGTGTCGCGGCGATCGCGTCGACGTCCGCCGCCAGCGCGATGCCGCGTCGGCCGTCGAGCTCGATGTCGACCAGGTCCGCGCGGAGCGACTCGAGCGCCGGTCGGACCATCGTCGGCTGGGTCCCCCACCAGAGCCGGATGTCCGTCAGGGTCGCCGGGCCGTAGGCGCCGAGGAAGCGCCGGACAAGGGCGATGGTCGCGGCGTCCGGGTCCTCGACGCGCCACGTCCCGAGCCAGCGGTCGGGCCGGGTGAACGTGACCCGGGACCCCTCCCCCGTCGCGTGACAGAGCCAGCCGCGATCGGCCGCCGAGCTTGAGGATCGATCCCCAGCTGCCGGTGATATGGCGGCCGACATGCGGTCCGAGCCGTCGGCCGATCTCGTCGGCGAGCTCCAGCCGGGTCCTCGGACGGCCGTCGTCGAGGATCTCGCCGATCGCCTCGATCGTCGCCCTGCATCTCCGCCTCGGTCATCCCGAAGTAGCGGAGCCAGGCCGGGCGGCGCCACGTCTCGCGCCGTCGGAGCGCGGCGACGATGGTCGGCAGGTCATCGGCGGCGAAGGCGTGGAGGGTGCCGCGCATCGCCCACGACCGGACGAGCCGTCGCTCGGCGAGCGCCCGGGGGACGGCGTCGACGCCGAGGCGGCGCGTCCGGATCGAGACCGACAGGGCCGCCGACGAGAGCACCTGGGCCTGGACGCCGACGAGGGTCCGGGCGATCGTCTCGGGATCCGGGGCCGCCGACGCCGCGGTCAGGTGCTGGCGGCCGAGCCGGTGCGCGGCGACCCGGGCCGGCTCGAGCCTGACCGCGGGCGGACGCGTCATCGGCGGGCGGCCAGGAGCCCTCTGGCCCGTTCGAGGGCCTCGGGCAAGGGGTCGGCGATCGAGGGGTCGAGCCAGGTGACGTCCGGCTCGGAGCGGAACCACGTCCGCTGGCGCTTCGCGAAGGCGACGTTCCGGGCGGCGTCCTGCTCGATCGCCGTCTCGCGGTCGACCTCGCCATCGAGGATGGCCCAGGCCTCGTGGTAGCCGATCGCCGAGAAGGCCGCCGCGCCTGGGTCCCACCGCTCGCGGAGCGCCTGCGCCTCGTCGACCAGGCCGGCGTCGAACTGCCCCCGGGCGCGATCCGCGATCCAGCGCTGGTGGAGGGGCCGCTCGGCCACGTCGAGTCCGAGCCAGGCGACGGGGCCTGGGTAGCCGAGGAAGGCTGGGGCTGGCGTGTCACCGCGAAGCTCGGCGACCTCGAGGGCCCGGAGCACCCGTCGCGGGTTCGCCAGGTCGATGCCGGCGGTCGTCTCCGGCGCCGCTCGTCGCAGCCGGGCCACGAGCGCCGCAAGACCGTCGCGCTCGAGGTCGTCCTCGAGACGCCGTCGGACGGCTGGATCGGACGGACGGGCATCCGGGTCGAAGCCCCGGGCCACGGCCCGAAGGTACAGCCCCGTTCCGCCGACGAGGATCGCGAGAGCACCCCGCCCGCTGATGCCCATCAGCGCATCACGCGCGTGCCGGACGTAGTCGGCGACGGTGAAGCGGACGTCCGGATCGGCGAGGTCCAGGCCGTGATGCGGGATCCGTGCCCGATCGGTGGCGTTCACCTTCGCCGTCCCGATGTCGAGCCCGCGATAGACCTGCCGCGAGTCGGCCGAGATGATCTCGGCGCGTGTCCCCTCCCCCGTCAGCGTGTCCGCGAGGGCGAGGGAGAGACCGGTCTTGCCGGTCGCGGTCGGCCCCGCGAGGACGAGCAGCGGAGGGAGGCGGCTCAGCTGAGGCACCCTCGAAGCGCGTACGGGCCGGCATGATCGACCGTCACCGTGACGAGGCGCCCGACGAGGGTCTCCGGGCCGGTCAGATGGACGAGCTTGGCCTGGCGCGTCCGCCCGGACAGCCGGACGTGCCCGGTGGCCGGCTCAGGCCCGTGGCTCGTCGCGGACTCGACGTCGGGCTCGTGGTCGTGGCTCGCCGGGCGGACGACCGTGTCGACGAGGACCTCGACCTCGGCGACCGAGCCAGGCTCGGTTCCGCTCGTGGCCGATGCCCTCCTGGAGCGCGAGGAGGTCGTTCAGACGCCGGCGCTTCGTCTCGGGCGGGACGTCGTCGGCGAGATGGGTCGCCGGCGTGCCGGGCCGCTCGGAGTACGCGGCCGCGAAGACCTGGTCGTAGCGGACCGTCTCGAGCAGCGTGAGGGTCGCCTCGAACTGGGCCTCGGTCTCGCCGCAGAAGCCGACGATCACGTCGGTCGAGAGGGCGATGCCCGGGACGGCATCGCGGATCCGCGCCAGGCGCTCCTGGTAGTGGTGCGATCGAGTATTGGCGGCCCATCCGCCGGAGCATCGCGTCGTCGCCGCTCTGGACGGGCAGGTGGAGCGCCTCGCAGACCGACGGGCACGCGGCCAGCGCCTCGATGAGCCGGTCGGACAGGTCCCATGGATGGCTCGTGATGAAGCGCAGGCGTCGGATCGCCGGGCGGCCATCGGCGGTCCGAAGGCCGTCGATCGCCCGGATCAGCTCGGCCAGGTCGGGCCGCCCGGCGCGGTCGATCCGCCGGCCGACGCTGCGGTCCTCGTGGACATGGGCGAAGCGCTCCTCGGGCGGCAGGTCGTGGCCGTACGAGTTCACGTTCTGGCCGAGCAGGGTCACCTCGGTCACGCCGGCGGCGGCGAGGCCGCGAGCCTCCTCGAGGATGTCGTCGAACGGACGGCTCCGCTCGGGTCCGCGGCTGAACGGGACGATGCAGTAGGTGCACGTCTTGTCGCAGCCGTAGATGATCGGCAGCCAGGCGCTGGTCGGGCTGTGCCGGGCCACGGCGCCCGTCTGGACCGCCGCGGCCCGGGTCGCCGAGAGGTGCAGCGCGTCGGACACCGGGGCGCGGTTGACGACCGTCGTCGCCCCGACCGAGCCGGCCGCGACGATCGGGCCCTGAGCGGAGGCGAGACCGAGCCGGTCGACGAGCTCGGGTTCCTCGTCCGGGCGGAGGAACAGGTCGACGGCCGGATAGCGTCGCGCGAGCCCGGCGCGGTCGCGCTCGCGGACCGAGCAGCCGGTCAGGACGACGCGGAGGCCCGGGTTGGCCGCGCTTGAGGGTCGCGAGGTGGCCCTGGCGGCCGATGACCTTCGCCTCGGCCGCCTCACGGATCGCACAGGTGTTGATGACGATGAGGTCAGCGACGTCCATCGAGGTCGCCTCGGCGCAACCCGCGGCGAGGAGCCGCCCGGCCATCTCCTCCGAGTCGCTCTTGTTCATCTGGCAGCCGAGCGTCCAGACATGGAACGCCGGCAGCGTCCGCGCCTCGGGGACGTACTCGAGGAGACGGTCGTCGGCCGGGTCGCTCGGGGAGCGCGGCGGTCGCGCCTCGCCCGGGACGAGTCCGGGGTCGACGACGGGCAGCACGCGGCGGGGTCGGGTCTCGATCATGAGCCCGAGGAGGGTACACCGAGGCGGCCTCGGAGAGCCTCCTCGACCTCGCCGGCCACCGCCGGGTCGATCGTCAGCTCGGCCAGGCTCTCGACATACGGCCCGAGGTCGCCGTGGTAGTCGGTCCCGCCGGTCCGGACGAAGCCGAGCGACGCGGCGACGGCCCCGACACTGGCCCGGGTCGCGTCGTCGAAGCTCCGATGGAAGACCTCGAGACCGCGCAGCCCGACACCACGGAGCTCGCGGAGACGATCGCGGTGCTGGGCGGCCAGGTGATCGTGGGCGAGCGAGGCGAGCCCGCCCGCGGCCACGATCGCGCGGATCGCGGCGATCGGGCCGAGTCCGTCCCGTGGCACGTAGGCCGGCCGACCCCAGGACAGGAGCCGCTCGAAGGCGTCGTCGACGCTCGTCGCGTGGCCGGCGGCGATGAGCGCCCTGGCGATCGTCGGCCGCCCGAGGGCGTCGTCGCCCGGGTCGCCCAGGGCCTCGACCTGGGTGTCGATCGGCAGCCCGAGCTCACGCAGCCGGGCGACCATCGCGTCGAACCGGCGGCGTCGCTCGGCCCGCTGACCGGCCAGCGCCGCCTCGAACGCGGCGTCGTCCGGATCGACCCCCAGACCGATGATGTGGGTCTCCATCCCCATCCCGCCGCCGATCGCGTTGATCTCGACGCCCGGGAGGAGGGTCAGGTCGGACGGGACCGAGTCCGCGGCGGTCAGCTCGCGATACGCGGCCAGCGAGTCGTGGTCGGTGATCGCGAAGTCGCGGACGCCCGCCTCGGCGGCCTGACGGAGGAGCTCGGCCGGCTCGAGGACCCCATCGGAGCGCGTCGTGTGGGCGTGGAAGTCGACGGTCGCGGGCCAGGCGGCGGATCGAGCGGCCGACGTGGCCCCCGGCTCGTGACGACGGCTCGGCATCAGACCTCGACGAGCCGGCGGACCCGGACGATCGCGAGCGCCCGCCCGGTGGCGGCGGCGATGTCGATCTGGGTCGCATGGAGCACGACCGGACCCTGGCCCACCTCGAACCGCGTCGGCAGGGCATTGATGAACCGGGGCAGGACGGTCGCCGGGTCGAAGCCGATCACGCTATACAGCGGTCCGGTCATCCCGAGGTCGCTCTGGTAGGCGGTGCCCCGCGGCAGGATCCGCTCGTCGCCGGTGACGACGTGGGTATGCGTCCCGACGACGGCGCTGACCCGGCCGTCGAGATGGATCCCCAGGGCGTTCTTCTCCGACGTGACCTCGCAGTGGAAGTCGACCAGGCGGACCGGCGGCAGCTCGTCGGCGCCTTCGTCGATCAGTCGGTCCGCCTCGGTGAACGGGTTCTCGATCGGCTGCATGTACGTCCGACCCTGGAGGTTGATGACCGCGACCTCGGTGCCGTCATGGGCGTGGAAGATCCCCAGCCGCGGCCGGGGACCGCGTGGCTGCCGTAGTTGTGGGGCCGCAGGATCCGCTCGTCGGTCTCGAGGACGGGGTAGATCTCGCGCTTGTCCCAGATGTGGTTGCCGCTCGTGATCACGTCCACGCCGGCATCGAACAGGCCCTGGGCGGTCGAGACGGTGAGGCCCATCCCACCGGCCAGGTTTTCGCCGTTCGCGGTGACGAGATCGACCTGGCGGTCGTCGCGCAGGCCGGGCAGGGTCTGCTCGACGGCCACACGGCCGGGCTTGCCGATCACGTCGCCGATCATCAGGACGCGGACGGCGCCGGCGGGCTTGGCCGGATCGGTGTCCGGCGTCAGGCCGAGCTGCGCTGCGCGCGCGGTGTCGGAACCCGCGGGATCGGGTGTCGGTCCGTCGGTCATCGCAGTCATCCGACGGAGTGTATCGAGCGACGCGCGGGGACTCGGCCGTTCGGGCTTGACCGCGTCCCCTACCGGCGCGAGGCTAGTCCGATGGAGCGATCGCTGACCGAGGCCGAGATCACCGAGGTCGCGGAACGGTCGGGCGTCGATCCGACCTATATCCACCGCCTCGTCGAGCTCGGGATGATCGGCCGGGATGGTGCGCCGCTGGACGAGGGCGCTGCTCGTCGGGTCACGATCGTCGTCCAGCTCGAGCGGGCGGGCCTGCCCCTCCCTGCGCTCGCCGAGGCGCTCCGGATGGGCGCCCTGTCGCTCGACTTCGTCGACCAGCCGGATTACGAGCGGTTCGCGACGCTCAGCGACGTGACGTTCGCCGCTGCCAGCGAGCGGTCCGGGGTCCCGGTCCCGGTGCTGCTCGCGGTCCGCGAGGCGATGGGCGGCCTGCGACCCGGACCCGATGACCGGATGCGGGACGACGAGCTGGCCGTCGTGGCGATGCTCGAGGTCCAGTGCCGGATGCGGATCCGCGCGGACACCCTGGAGCGGGCACTCCGGACGATAGGCGAAAGCCTCCGCCGGATCGCCGAGACCGAGGCGGACTGGTGGAACGAGCAAGTGATCGGGCCGATCATGGCCGCGGGTGGCGATGTGATGGCGATGGCCGACGTGCAGGACGGCACGGCGGCTGGCCTGAATTCGGCCACGGACGAGGCCATCCTCGCGATCTTCCATGGCCAGCAGGCGAGCGCCTGGATGCGGAACATCTTCGAGGCGAGCGCGGCCACCCTGGTCGAGAAGGGGCTCCACACACCCGCCGAAACGATCCCGGCGATGTGCTTCCTCGACCTGACCGGCTACTCCCGGCTGACCGACGAGCGGGGCGACAAGGCGGCCGCCGAGCTCGCCGACCGGCTGGCCCGGATCGCCCAGCGGACGTCGACCAGCCATCGGGGCAAGGCCGTGAAGTGGCTGGGCGATGGCGTGATGTTCTACTTCGGCGACCCAGGTCAGGGCGTCCTGGCGGCGCTCGAGATGGTCGAGCAGGCCAGCCAGGCCGACCTACCGCCGGCCCACGTCGGGCTGCACGCCGGCCCCGTCCTGTTCCAGGGCGGCGACTACTTCGGTCGCACCGTTAACGCGGCGTCACGGATCGCCGACTACGCCCGCCAGGGCGAGGTCCTCGTGAGCCAGGAGGTCGTCGATCTCGCGGGCGACATCGACGTGACGTTCGTCGAGATCGGGCCGGTCGAGCTCAAGGGCCTGGGCGACTCGCTGCACCTCTTCATGGCCCGGCAGGGCAGGACCTGAGCACGATGGGGCCACCGTCCGGCTGATCACGATCGCCGGCCGGCTCACCGGGAGGCTGGCTCCATCTGGGCGGCCACCCGGCCGTCGGCGATCGCGGCGACCAGGGCGGCGTGGTCCAGCTCCGCCTGGTCCGCATAGCGGGCCGCGAATTGGGCTGCCGCGTCGTCGAATGTCGCGCCATTGCCGAGGTACGCGGAGATCGCAACAGGATCGCCGGTCCGGGCGTGTGCCCGGGCCAGGGCCCACGCGCACAGGGCACCGTAGTGGCCGAGACCGACCGGATCCATCAGTGCCGGATCGCCGGAACCCTTCGCGTCCCACAGCTGGCGGAGGTAGTACGGGCGCCCGGAGGTGGGACCTTCCGACCAGCCGAGGAATCCATCGCTTGCCGATTGGGTGAGGCGCTGGCCGGTGACGACTCGTAGGCCGTGATGGGGCAGCGTCGATGCGCCCATATACGGCTCGAGGACGGACGGGCCGGCCTGTTTGACCTGCAGGACGATCCAGTCCCCCTTCGTGTCGGGATATTCCGGGCCCTGGAACAGTGCGACCCAGCAGCGCGTCCCTACGCTTCCGACGCCGACGACCTTGCGGGCGACGTCGACAAGCTCGAACCGGTCGAGGATGGAGCGACGATCGTCGGTCAGTGACTGGCGGTATCCGTCGAGCAGGCCCCGGGCGTCGTCCATGTCGAACTCCGTCCGGTCGAGGTGGACGAGCAGGGGCGGGTTCTCGAGGAACCGACGTCGTCCACCGACCATCTCGGTCAGCTTGGTGACCGCGCGCTCGTGCGTCTTCCGTCGAGCACGACCCAGGTGCCGCTCGACGCGGGGGCGGTACGCCTTGGGGAAGTGACCCAACACGTCGTCGACACCGATGTTGGCGTGCCACCGCCCGAGCGTCGTGAGCTCGGCGAACGACCGCATCCGCTCGCGGTATTCGCGGATGACCAGGGCGACCAGCGCCGCGCGCGCGGCCGCCTGCGGGACTCGTCCGCGCGCCACGAGGTCGACGCTCGCGGCCAGGCGCTTGACGTCCCATTCCCACGCGCCGGGCAGCGTCTCGTCGAAATCGTTGACGTCGAACACGAGCAGCCGCTCCGGGGTCTTGAACTCACCGAAATTGCCGATATGGGCGTCGCCGCATGCCTGTACGCGGAGACCCGTCTCGGGCGTGCCTGCGAGGTCCGCGGCCATGACCGCGGCGGAGCCCCGGAACAGCGCGTAGGGCGAGACTGCCATCCGCCCGAAGCGGAACGGGATCAGCTCCGGGACGCGCGTCTCGTTGGCGGCCTCGAGGATCGCGATCGGATCGCGATCGGATCGCGGCGTCCACTCGGCGTGTGCCGAGCGAGGCACCGACGAGCGCAAGGCCCTCCCCCGCTCAGCCCTTTCGGCACGCGTCGCTGGCAATGATCGGCCCTCCTGCGAAGCGTCTCGCGTCCGACGACGTGTAGCCCGCCGCAGGCGACCTATATGGCGCTACTTGGCGTACTCGACGGCGCGGGTCTCGCGGATGACCGTCACCTTGATCTGGCCCGGGTAGGTCAGCTGCTCCTCGATCTTCTTGACGATGTCGCGGGCCAGCCGGCTGGCCGACAGGTCGTCGATCTCCTCGGGCCGGACGAGGATCCTGACCTCGCGACCGGCCTGGACGGCGAACGACCGCTCGACCCCGGTGAAGCTCTCGGCGATGGCCTGGAGATCCTCGAGCCGGCGGATGTACGTCTCGACGCTCTCCCCGCGGGCACCCGGCCGGGACGCGCTGATCGCATCGGCGACCTGGACGATCGGCGCCTCGATGCAGGCGTACTCGACCTCCTGGTGGTGCGCGGCGATGCCGTTCACGACCTTGAACGGGAGCTCGTGGCGCTGGGCGATCTGGGCGCCGATCGCGGCGTGGGGGCCCTCGATCTCGTGGTCGACGGCCTTGCCGATGTCGTGGAGCAGGCCACCCATCTTGCTGACCTGCACGTCGGCGCCGAGCTCGGCCGCGATGACCGCCGCCAGCTGCGACGTCTCGATCGAGTGGACGAGGACGTTCTGGCCGTAGCTCGTGCGGAACTTCAGCCGGCCGAGGAGCTTGACGATCTCCGCGGGCAGCCCCGGGACGCCGGCGTCGTAGGCGGCCTGCTCGCCGGTCTGGCGGATGACGAGCTCGACCTCGGCCCGCGACTTGGCGACGACCTCCTCGATCCGGCCGGGATGGATCCGGCCGTCGGCGATGAGCTTCGTGAGCGACAGCCGGGCGATCTCGCGGCGGACCGGGTCGAAACCCGACACGACGACCGTCTCGGGCGTGTCGTCGATGATCAGGTCCACGCCGGTGGCCTGCTCGAGGGCCCGGATGTTGCGGCCCTCGCGGCCGATGATCCGGCCCTTCATCTCGTCCGACGGCAGGTGGATCGCGGTGACGGTGTGCTCGGCCGTGTGGTCGGCGGCGACCCGCTGCATCGCCGTCAGGATCACCTCGCGGGCCTTCTCCTGGGCCTCCTCGCGGGCGGCGCGTTCGATCGCTCGGGCGAGCTTCACGGCATCGTGCTCGGCCTCGTCGCGGACGGCCTCGATAAGGATCGCCTTCGCGTCCTCGGCCGACAGGCCGCTCACCCGCTCGAGCGCGGCGACCTGCTCGGCGTGCTGTCGGGCGACGTCCTCGCGGGCCCGGTCGAGCTCGCGCTCGCGGTCGATCAGCTTGCGATCGCGCTGCTCGAGCATGTCGGTCCGCTGGTCGAGCTGCTCATCGCGGGCGAGCAGCCGGCGTTCGAGGTTGCTCAGCTCGGCGCGCTTCGCCCGGGCCTCCTCTTCGGCCTCCCGCTGCATCCGCAGCTTCTCGTCCTTGGCCTCGAGGATCAGGTCCTTCTGCCGCTCCCGGGCCTCGGCGACGATGCGCTTCGCTTCCGCCTGGGCCGCCTTGATGACCTGCGGCGCCCAGACCCTCCCAGCGAGCACGAAGCCGAGGACCACGCCGCCGACGGCGGCAAGGATGGCGATCGCGAGTGCGATCGGGGTGTCCATCTTCGGTTGTCCTCCCGTCCGGCCAGGGCAGGCCGGAGGTCTGTCGGCGCGGACCAGGTCTGTTCGGTCGGATGGATCGGGCGCTGGGCAGCGCCCCGGTACGGGCCCACGCGCGGATGGATCGATCGGTCGCGTCGACTCGCGACGCGGTCCTCGTAGCCTACTACGGCGCCTCGGACGCCGCGTCCGGGGTGCCCGACGGGGGCTCAACGGCGACGCCGGCCGACAGGCGCCAGGCGAGCTCGTGGTCGAACCCGTTGCGGACGAGCAGCACGTACGCCCGCTGGCGACGCTCTCGGGGGTCGCGTGTCCGGCCAAGGAATGACGCTTTGCGCTCGAGGAGTCGGGCGGCCGCGACCTCGTCGGGATCCACCGGCGCCGCGTCGCGATCCGTCGGTCCGGCAGCGTCCCCCGAGCCGTCACTGCGTTCGTCGAGGACCTGGGCGATCACGTCATCGGCGATGCCCTTCGCCCGGAGCTCCTGGCGGAGCGCCCGCCCGCCGCGCGGATGGGCCCGGTCGCGCGACTCGACCCAGGCCCGCGCGAACGCGGCGTCATCGAGGATGCCGAGCTCGACGAGGCGGTCGATCGCCGTCTCGACCATGTCGCCGCGATAGCCGGCCGATGTCAGTCGGCGACGGACCTCGGCGACGGACCGTGGGCGCGCCTCGAGGAACCGTGCCGCCGCCTCGAGGACGACGGCGGGGTCATCGACCGCCGCGTGGCGCTCCCGTCGCTCCGCGATCGAGGCTCCTCGCCGTGCCACTCAGTCGGGCCCTGACACGCGGTCAGGCCGTTCGGATGCCAGCGCCAACGCCGCGTACGAGCCGCATCACCGCGTCTACCGCGCCGTCAGGCGGCTTGGATGCAAGGCGGCGCCGAGGACCACTGCGAGCGCACTCCCATGTGCGTGAGCAGCGGACCGGAAGCGCCAACGCCGCAGACGAGCCGTACGCATTCCGCATCAGGCGTGGCGTCAGGTGGCATGGATGCAAGGCGGCTCCGAGGACGGCCGCGAGCGCACTCGGTGGTGCGTGAGCGGACGACCGGAGGAGCCAACGCCGCAGACGGGCCGCATGAGGACGCGCCTACTCGGCCTCTTCGATGCCCTCGACCGGCACGGGCACCACGTTGATCAGGCCGCGGATCTTGGTCTCGATGTCCGCGGCGATGTCCGGATTGGCCCTGAGGAAGTCCTTCGACGCCTCGCGACCCTGCCCGAGTCGGGTCTCTCCGTAGGTGAACCACGCACCCGTCTTGGTGACCGTGTCCATCGCGACCCCGACGTCGAGCAGGCCACCCTCGCGGCTGATGCCCTCGCCGTACATGACATCGAACTCGGCCACCCGGAACGGCGGCGCGACCTTGTTCTTCACGACCTTCACCCGGACCCGGTTGCCGACCGACTCCGTGCCCGTCTTGATCGTCTCGACGCGTCGGATGTCGAGCCGGACCGAGGCATAGAACTTCAGCGCCCGGCCGCCCGGCGTGGTCTCGGGGTTGCCGAACATCACGCCGATCTTCTCGCGCAGCTGATTGGTGAAGATCAGCGCGGTGTTCGATCGCGAGACGGCGCCGGTCAGCTTCCGCAGCGCCTGGCTCATCAGCCGCGCCTGGATGCCGACGAACGAGTCGCCCATCTCGCCCTCGATCTCGGCCCGCGGGACGAGCGCCGCGACGGAGTCGACGACGACGCAGTCGACGCCGCCCGAGCGGATGAGGGTCTCGGTGATCTCAAGGGCCTGCTCGCCGGTGTCGGGCTGCGACACGAGCAGCTCGTCGACGTTGACGCCGCAGGCGCGGGCATAGCCCGGGTCGAGGGCATGCTCGACGTCGATGAAGGCGGCGACCCCGGTCTTGCGCTGGGCCTCGGCGATGACATGCTGGCAGAGCGTCGTCTTGCCCGACGACTCGGGACCGAAGACCTCGGTGATCCGGCCGCGCGGGATGCCACCGACGCCGAGCGCGAGGTCGAGGGCGATCGAGCCCGTGGGGATGAAGTCGACCTGCTGACGCTCGGCCGAGCCGAGCTTCATGATCGCGCCGCGGCCGAACTGCTTCTCGATCGCGAGGATCGCCGCGTCGACGGCCTTGCCGCGCTCCGCCGCGCCGCCGCCGTTCCGGGTCTCCGCCGTCCGCTCTCCGGTAAACGCCATCGTGTGCTCGCTCCTCGCTCTACCGTCCGGGGCCCCGGAGCGAGCGCCGATCACGCCCGTCCGACCGATTCAGCCCTCCTCGGGCTCTTCCTCCACGACGGGCTTCTCCTTCCGCGGCTTGCGGATGAGCTCGACCTGCATCGGGGGTTCTGACAGGGGCTGCAACTTGGGCTGCCCGGACTTGTCCTTGGCCTTCTTCTTGGCCTCGCGGTGCGGCCGGTCTCGTGAAGCCATGTCGTCGCCTCCGCGTCGATCCAGAGGGTAGCGAGACCGACTTCACGCCGGCTCACCTGTGACTAAACCGGTGCCGGTCCCGCCGGCGCGCGCCCGCAGACCAGGGAGGTCGGCGGGGAAGGTCCCGGCCCGGAGCGAGGCCCGGATCCTGGCCATGAAGTCTAGGGAGAAGGTCAGGTTGTGACAAGTCGCGAGACGATACGCGAGCAGCTCGCCGGCCCGGAACAGGTGGGCCAGATAGGCCCGGCGAGAATCCCTGACAGAGGCGGCAGGGGCAATCCTCCTGGACCGGCGCCGGGTCGTCGGCGAAGCGGGCGTTGCGGATGTTCAGCCGGCCGCCCGGGATCCACAGCTGGCCGTTGCGGGCGACCCGGGTGGGCAGGACCGAGTCGAACAGGTCGATGCCCTGGTGGACCGCCTCGAGGATGTCGACCGGCGACCCGAGACCCATGAGGTAGCGGACCCGCGGGTCGTCGGCGAGGACGCCGACCGCGATGTCCAGCGCAGCCGCCCGCTCGGCCGCCGTCTCGTCGCCTGCCAACCCGCCGATGCAGATGCCATCGAACGGCAGGTCGGCGATGAACCGGGTCGACGCCTCCCGGAGGTCCGGCTCGAGGCCACCCTGGACGATCCCGAAGAGGGCCTGGTCGGGACGGCTGTGGGCCGCCAGCGAGCGCTCGGCCCAGGCATGCGTCCGGGCCGTCGAGCGCTCCACGCGTCGCCCGGTCGCTGCTGTGGGGCGGGACGGGCTGGTCGAAGGCGACGGCGACATCGGCCCCGAGTGCCTTCTGGACCGCGACGGCATGCTCGGGGTCGAACCGATGGGTCGATCCGTCGAGATGGCTCCGGAACGTCACGCCGTCGTCGTCGATCTCGCTCCGGTCGCGCGAGCGAGACGACCTGGAACCCGCCCGAGTCGGTCAGGATCGGTCGGTCCCATGCACATGAACCGATGCAGGCCGCCGAGCCGGGCGATCCGCTCGTGGCCAGGTCGAAGGTACAGGTGATAGGTGTTCGCCAGGATGATCGTCGCGCCGACGTCCCGGAGGTCGTCGGGATCGACCGCCTTGACCGCGGCGTTCGTCCCGACCGGCATGAACTGCGGCGTCTCGACCGTCCCGTGGGCCAGGTCGAGTCGACCGAGACGGGCACGCGTCGGGCCGGTCGGCGGGACCTGGACCTCGTAGCCCGCGGCGCCGGTCGTCGAGGGGCTCGCGATCACGCCTGGCGGCGCCTCCCACAGGCCGGTCATCTCCGCCTCGGCCCGACGCGGCGGCGGGATCTCGTAGCCGAGCTTCGCCAGGTGAGCGCGGGCGAGATCGGTCGCGACGCGGCCCTGCGGGGTGCGGTCGAGGAAGCCGAGCCGGAGCAGGAACGGCTCGTAGACGTCCTCGATCGTCTCGATCTCCTCGGCCAGGACGGCCGCCAGTGCGGCGACCCCGACCGGGCCCGAGGCGAACTTCTGGATGATCGCGGCAAGCAGCTTGCGGTCGGTCGAGTCGAGGCCCTCATCGTCGATCTCGAGGCTCCGCATCGCCTCGCGGACCATCGGCATGTCCACCCGACCGTCGCTGTGGACCTGGGCATGGTCGCGGACCCGCTTGAGCAGCCGGTTCACGATGCGGGGCGTCCCCCGCCCGCGGCGCGCGATCGCGACCGCGGCATCGGTCGTCGATCGGCACATCGAGGATGCCGGCCGAGCGCTCGACGATGGCGGTCAGCTCGGGCTCCTCGTAGAAGTCGAGCCGGTACGTCGCTCCGAAGCGGTCGCGAAGGGGGCTGCTGATCCGGCCCGCCCGGGTCGTCGCTCCGACGACCGTGAACGGCTTGAGACCCAGCCGGAGGCTTCGCGCGGAGGGACCCTTGCCGATCATCACGTCGAGCGCGTAATCCTCCATCGCCGGATAGAGGATCTCCTCGACCGCCTTGCTGAGGCGGTGGATCTCGTCGATGAACAGGACGTCGCGCTCCTCGAGGGCGGTGAGGATCGCCGCGAGGTCGCCAGGGCGCTCGATCGCCGGCCCCGAGGTGTACCGGATCGAGACGCCGAGCTCGCGGGCGACGATCGTCGCCAGGGTCGTCTTGCCGAGGCCCGGCGGGCCGTACAGGAGGACGTGGTCGGCGGCCTCTCCCCTGCCCCGGGCGGCCTGCAGGAGGATGTCGAGGTTGGCCTTGACCTCGCGCTGACCGATGTACTCGTCGAGCGTGCGCGGCCGAAGGGTGGTCTCGGTGAGGCGGTCCGGCTCGTCGAGAAGATCCGCGCCGACGATCCGGGAGAACTCGTCGCCCATCGCCCGGCGAGTCTAGCATGCTGACGGCCCGTTTCGCACGGATGTTCGAAATGCCCATCGACCGGCGGGATGCAATCCCCACCTGTCAGTAGGACTTCTGGCATGATGGCGCGGTGCGACTCTCCCGCCGGTCCGAGTACGGCATTCGAGCACTCGTCGACCTGACCCGTCATCGCGGCGAAGGCCCGGTCCCGCTCGCCGTCCTGGCCGAGCGCAACCACCTGCCGCCGAAGTTCCTCGAGCAGATCCTCGCCCAGCTCAAGCATGCCGGCGTCGTCCGGACGCTGCTCGGCGCGCATGGTGGCTATGCCCTGGCGGCCGACCCGGCCGACGTCTCGATCGGCCGGGTCATCCGGCTCCTCGATGGTGCGCTCGCGCCGCTCGGCTGCACGAGCCTCCGCTACTACGAGCGCTGCTCGTGCCCGGACGAGGAGATCTGCGCGCTGCGCGACGTGATGCTCGACGTCCGGGACGCGATGCTCGGGATCCTCGACCGAGGAGACGCTCGCCGACCTCGCCGCCCGCCCCGGCCGGGTCTCGATCGACCCACGCGGCCTCCACGCCGAGGCGCTCGCCGGCCGGCGGCCCTAGTCGCGCCAGCGGTGGTCGAGCCGGCGCCGGCCGACAAGCCCTATCGCCCGGCTGTCGGGATCGCGATGTTCGGACCCGACGGTCGCGTCTTCGTCGGGCGCCGGGTCCCGGGGCCAGGTCGGGACGTGGCAGATGCCGCAGGGCGGGATGGATGACGGCGAGACCCCGCTCGAGGCCGCCTTCCGGGAGCTCCACGAGGAGACGGGCGCGACGACGGCGACCGTCCTGGCCGAGCTGCCCGAGTGGCTGTCGTACGACCTGCCCGACGACCTGACCCAGCGGCCACGCTGGGCGTCCCGCTATCGAGGTCAGCGCCAGCGCTGGTTCGCCGATGCGGTTCGATGGCGGCGACGAGGGCGATCGACGTCGCCACCGCGCATCCGGAGTTCGATGCCTGGCGCTGGGTCGCCGCTCGCGTCGAGCTGCCGGAGCTCGTCGTCGCCGTTCAAGCGCCCGGTCTACGAGCGCATCGTCGAGGCGTTCGGGCCGCTCGCGCACGAGCTCGCGCAGCGCTGAGCCGCGAGCTCGTGGAGCGCTGACCAGGGGCGACCCTTGCGGGTCCGCGTCGCCGGCCGCATGATGCGCCCGAGATGACCGATCCGCGGGTCGAGGCCCCGAGCGACGCGTCCGCCGCTCCCGAGCGCACCCGGGCCGGATCGGTCACGCGCGGCTTCCTGTTCGCCGACCTGCGCGGCTACACCCACTTCGTCGAGACCCATGGGGCGGCCGCGGCCGCGGACCTGCTGACCCGCTACCGGGCGTCGTCCGGGCCGCGATCGACCGGTTCGCCGGCGCCGAGATCAGGACCGAGGGCGACAGCTTCTACGTCG
This sequence comes from uncultured Chloroflexia bacterium, assembly GCA_963729175.1. Classification (GTDB taxonomy): domain Bacteria; phylum Chloroflexota; class Limnocylindria; order Limnocylindrales; family CSP1-4; genus CAVSMY01. The sequence continues at coordinate 604,190 of CAVSMY010000012.1, forward strand.
TCTTCGCCTCGGTCAGCGACGCGGTCCAGTGCGGACTCGCGATCGTCGCACGATGCCGCAGGCCCGCACGGCGGAGCTGCCCGATGAGCCGATCCTGGTCGGTGTCGGCGTCCACGCCGGCGAGACGATCGAGACTCCCGAGGGCTATGTCGGGACTCCGGTCAACATCGCCGCGCGACTGTGCGCCATCGCGGAGCCCGGGCAGGTCCTCGTGAGCGATACGGTCCGGGCATCTGACCCAGACCGTCCTGCCGGTCGCCTTCAGCTCCATCGGGAAGCGCCAGCTCAAGGGCGTCGCAGATCCAGTCGCGGTGTTCGAGGCTGCAGCGGCGGACTCGAGCGCCGGCGCCCGGGACACAGAGCGTCAGTCGGTGGCCGCCGGTCGTCGTCGGCGGCGCCGGATCGTCATCGGCAGCGTGGTCGGAGTGGTCGGGGTCGTCGTCGTTGCCGCCGGCTTCATCGTGACCAGGCCCGCTGCGGCCTTCCCCGCGGGCCCATGGAAGATCGGTCTTGTGACGTCTCGTGTCCGGGACCGGCGACCCGGACGGCCTGACCGCGAAGGCGGTGACGCTCGCCGTGGACGAGGTCAACGCCAAGGGCGGTGTCGGTGGTGTGCCCCTCCAGTTGGACGTGCGAGACGAGGTCGGGGCCAACGGCCACCCTGACCCCGCACTCGGGACGGCCGCGGCACAGGCGTTCGTGGCGGATCCGACCGATCCTCGCTGTCGTCGGATCTCGGGGCTCACCCGTGGCTACGACGATGATCCCGCTCACCAACGCCGCAGGGCTCCTGCAGTGCAGCCCGACGAACTCGAACCCGAGCCTCACGAAACCACGCTACGGGGCGCTCGATCTGCGCGCTGCTGCCCCGACCCGGATCAACTACATCCGGGTCTTCCCGTCCGACGACATCCAGGGTCCCGCGGCCGCCGTCTTCGCCCACGACGACGAGAAGGCGACCTCGGCGCTCGTCCTTGACGACACGAGTGCCTTCGGCCGGAACTCGGCGGACACGTTCGTCAAGGAGTTCGAGGAGCTCGGCGGCACGACGGTCCGGCGGTCGCTCAACTCGGGGTTCACCCCGGCCGACGTGACGTCGGCGCTCACGCCGCTGTCAGATGGTCCGAAAGGGGCATCGGTCGTGTATTACGGCGGGGTCTCGAATACCGGCGGGACCCGACCTCCGGACTGCGATGGTCAGAGAAGGCTTCGCTGACATGCCGTTCATCGGCACGGACGGCCTGATCGATGGATCGGGCTCAGACGACGGCTCGTATGTCCAGGTGACCGGTGCGGCCGGGGCCGGCTCGATCGCGACGGAGGCATCGATCGGTCCGCTGCAGCGCCGACTTCGTCCAGCGGTTCCAGGCGCGCTATGGCATGGCACCGGACGACCTTGCTGGGCGCTGCCTACGCCTGCACCCAGGTGATCCTCTCTGCCATCGATGCGGTGGCCAGACGAGGACCCGCCGCAGCCGATGTCCGCGAGGGGCTCCGTGCCTACGCGGTCGATACGACCCATCGCTACGACACGGTCCTCGGCAGTGTCGGGTTCGACTCGAACGGCGACTCACTCCAGCAGTACGTGACCATCTGGCGCGACGACCCGAGTGCCGCGGACGGCAAGGGCGACTGGGTCACCGTCAAGCAACAGGACTACGGGCCGGCGCCGTAGACACGTCCTGCCAGCTGCCGGTCAGTCGCGGGCGAGGCCCCGCAGCGCCGCCTTGACCCGGTCCTCGAGCGTCGTCCCGACCTCGAGCTCGGCCATCGCGCTGCGCGATGCCGCCGCGGGCCTCGGCCAGCGAGTAGCCAAGGGCCTGCAGCGCCGCGACGACCTCGCCCTCGCCGGCCGGACCCGACGACGGCCGTGGCGCCGGCTGCGATCCCCGCCGCCGCGACCTTCTCCTTGAGCTCGAAGATGACCCGCTCGGCGAGCTGCTTGCCGACGCCGGGGATGGCGGTCAGGACGGCCTGGTCCTGCTGGAGGATCGCCAGCTGGAGGTCGGCCGTCGGTCGCGAGCCGACGATCGCGAGGGCGACCTTGGGTCCCGACACCGTTGACCGTCAGCAGCAGGGTGAAGAACCCGAGCTCCTCGGTCGAGCGGAAGCCGAACAGCGACTGCTGGTCCTCTCGCACGAGGTGAACGTGTGGAGACTTGATCCGGTCCCCCGCGCGTCACCGTCATGAGGACCGCCGGCGAGGCGAAGACCTGGTAGCCGATGCCACGCCGACCTCGACGACGAGCGAGTCGGTGGCGATCGCGGCGACGGTGCCCTCGACCGAGGCGATCACTCGCGGGCTGCGCCCGCGCGTCGTCGTCGCGGTCGTGGCCTTCTCGGCGGCCAGGGCCTCCCGGACCGCCCGCTCATAGGGAGTCTCGCCGCGGGCGAGTGGCGCGATCGCCGCCCGATCGAGGACCGCGGCCGCGGGGCTGTCCGTGTCGCGGACCCGGTTGGCCGCCCAGACCGCGACGGCCAGCGCGTCGGATGCGTCATCGGGGACCGGCGGGCCGCCATCCCGAGGACCAGCTGGACCATCCGGGCGACCTGCTCCTTGTCGGCGCTGCCGGAGCCGGCGATCGGCCGACTTCACCTCCGACGGGGTCGCCTCCCGGACCGGCAGGCCGGCCTTCGCGGCGGCGAGCAGGACGACGCCCCGGGCATGGCCGACCGCCAGCGCGGTCTGGACGTTGCGCGAGAAGAAGATCCGCTCGACCGCGACGAGATCCGGCGTGTGGAGCTCGATCAGCTCGGTCGACGAGGTCGTAGATCGCGGCGAGTCGTTCGGGCAGCGGCTGGTCCGACGTCGTCACGAGGCAGCCGTGATCGACTTCGCGGAGATGGCCGTTCCGCTCGACGAGCCCGTATCCCAGTGCGGCGGTCCCCGGGTCGATCCCGAGGATGATCACCCGGCGACCTCGGCGAAGACGTCCTCGGGGATGTCGAAGTTCGCCGTGACCCGGCTCACGTCATCGAGGTCCTCGAGCAGCTCGACCAGGCGGAGGGCCTGACGGGCCTTCGACGAGTCGAGCTCGACGGTCTGCTTGGCGACCATCGTCGACTCGGCGGACGTCGACCGGCATGCCGGACGCCTCGAGCGCCTTGCGGACACGACTCCAGGTCGCCCGGCGAGGTGTAGATCTCGATCGTCTCGGGGTCGTCGGTGTCGACATCGTCGGCACCGGCGTCGATCGCCTGCGAGGGTCGACCTCGTCCTCGTCGAGCCCGTCGCGGGTCACGACGATGAGGCCTCGCGGCTCGAACTGCCAGGCGACCGCACCGGAGCCCGCGAGCTGGCCGCCGGCCTTGGTGAACATCGAGCGGACGTCGGCGGCGGTCCGATTGCGGTTGTCGGTCTGGGCCTCCACGAGGACCGCGACGCCACCCGGGCCATAGCCCTCGTAGACGATCTCCTCGAACTGCTCGGCGTCTCCGCCACCGGTGGCCTTCTCGATCGTCCGCTTGATGTTGTCGGCCGGCATGTTGACCGAGCGGGCCTTCTCGATCGCGAGGCGGAGGCGATAGTTGGCGTCAGGGTCGCCGCCACCGGTCCGGGCCGCGACCGCGATCTCGCGTGCGACTTTCGTGAACAACGCCCCGCGCTTGGCGTCGTTGGCGCCTTTCTGGCGCTTGATCGTCGACCATTTGGAATGTCCGGACATCGCGCGGGAGTATAGCCGACTATCATGGCCGGACCCGGGTGGCGACCCCCGTCCCGCGCCGCTCCCCGACGTGCGTCCGCCCCCTTCCGCAACGAGGACCGACGAGTCGATGACGACCAGGGCCGTTGAGCTCCCCTACCTTCGCAGCGTCGTCCTGGCGGGCCATGCCGGCGCCGGCAAGACGACCCTCGCCGAGCAGCTGCTCTTCCGGTCCGGGGCGATCCCGCGGCTGGGTCGGGTGGACGACGGGACGGCCAGCCTCGACTTCGAGCCCGAGGAGCAGAAGCGCAAGGAGTCGCTCGGCCTGGCGGTCGCCTCGTTCGAGCACGACGGCCACCGGGTGACCCTGCATCGACACGCCCGGCTACCCGGACTTCGTCGCCGAGGTCGTCTCGGGGTTCTTCGCCGCGGATGCCGCGCTGTTCGTGATGGACGCGTCGGCCGGCGTCGAGGTCGGCCTCGAGACGGCGGTCGCCCTCGGGCGGTCCAGCGGCCGGGCGGCGATGTTCGTCATCAACAAGGCCGATCGCGAGAACGCCGACCCGACCGCGGCGCTCGACAGCCTGCGGTCGACGTTCGGGACGAAGATCGCGCCGCTCCAGCTGGCGATCGGGGCGGCCGAGTCCTTCGAGGGCTACGTCGATCTCGTCCACCGCAAGGCCTGGGGTTGGGACGGCAAGACCGAGGTCGAGATCCCGATCCCGGACGGCCTGGCCGACGAGGTCGCTCGTCGGCGCGATCAGCTGCTCGAGGCCGCCGCCGAGGCCGACGACGACGTCCTGACGAAGTACCTCGAGGGCGAGGAGATCTCCGACGCCGAGCTCGAGACGTGTCTCCACCGGGGCGTCCGCGACTCGATCCTCGCACCGGTCCTCGTCGCGTCGGCGACCAAGGGCATCGGCCTGCGTGGCCTGACCGATGCGCTGTGCCGCTACTTCCCGGCTCCGTCGGAGGAGGCGCCGGTCAGCGCGACCGACAAGGCCGGCAACGCCGTCGACGTGCCGCCCGACGCCGCCGGACCGCTCGTCGTCCGGGTCTTCAAGACCGCGGCCGACCCGTATGTCGGCAAGCTCACCTATCTGCGGGTCCTGTCCGGGACGCTGCGCAGCCAGGGCAGCGCATTCAACGCCAGTCGCGGCGAGGAGGAGCGGATCGGCCAGCTGCTGCTGCTCCATGGCAAGGAGCAGGAGCCGATCGGCGAGCTCCGGGCCGGCGAGATCGGGGCGGTCGCCAAGCTGGCGGTCACCCACACCGGCGACACCCTGTCGTCGAAGGATCGGCCCCTGACGCTCGCTCCGATCCCGTTCCCGACCCCGACGCTCGTCCTGGCGATCGAGCCCCAGACCAAGGCCGACCTCGACAAGATGGGCGCGGCCCTGGCGCGGATGCTCGAGGAGGAGCCGTCCGCGCGGGTCGAGCGATCCGAGGCCGGCGAGCAGATCCTCGATCACGACCGGCGAGGCCCACGTCGCCGTCATCACCGAGCGGCTCAAGCGCAAGTTCGGTGCCGCGATCGTGACCAAGACGCCGCGCGTGCCGTACAAGGAGACGATCCGCGGCAAGACCCAGGCCCACGGCCGCTACAAGAAGCAGACCGGTGGCCACGGGATGTTCGGCGACGTCTGGATCGAGCTGGAGCCGAACCCCGGGTCAGGGGTCGAGTTCAACGAGAAGGTCGTCGGCGGGTCGGTCCCTCGGCAGTTCTTCCCGGGCGTCGAGAAGGGCATCCGGGAGACGGCGGCTGAGGGCGTCGTGGCGGGCTATCCCCTGATCGACTTCAAGGCGACCCTGTACGACGGCTCGTTCCACACCGTCGACTCGAACGAGCTGTCCTTCAAGATCGCCGCCTCGATGGCCCTCAAGGACGGCATCCACCAGGCCAAGCCGGTCCTGCTCGAGCCGATCATGGCCGTCGAGGTCCGGGTCCCCGAGCGGTTCATGGGCGAGGTCAACCGCGACCTGAATGGCCGTCGCGGGCGGGTCCTCGGGCTCGATGCCGGTGGCGACGGCATCCAGGTCGTGACGGCCCACGTGCCCGCAGTCGGAGATCTTCTCGCTACGCGACCGAGCTCCGCTCCTTGACCGGTGGCCGCGGCTCGTTCCACGCCGAGCTCGACCACTACGAGGAGGTGCCGTCGTCACGTGGCCGAGAAGGTCATCGAGGCGCACCGCAAGGACGTCGAGGCGAGCCACTCCGGCGGCCACTGATCCGGCCGGGGCGGCTCAGCTGGCCCGCAGTCGCTCCACCTCGGCGAGCGCCTGCACCCAGGTCGATCCGGCCCTCGTAGAGCGCCGTCCCGACGATCGCCCCGGCGCAGCCGAGGGCCGCGACCGCCTGCAGATCCTCGAGACTGGAGATCCCACCCGAGGCGATGATCCGGCCGCGTCCCAGGCGGACCATCGCGCCCAGCAGCTCCAGATCCGGGCCTTGGAGGACGCCATCGCGCTCGATCGCGGTGACGGCGAAGGTCTCGACACCTCCGGCGGCGATGCCCATCAGCGCATCTTCCGGCGCCACGCCGGGCGCCCCCGGGCGCCAGCCCTCGCCGAGCGCCAGGCCATCGCGGACGTCGAGGGCGACGACGACTCGCTCCGATCCATGGCGCGCGACAGCCGCGGCGGCGAACGCCGGGTCCCGCAGGGCCGACGTCCCGAGGACGACCCGCTCGGCGCCGTCCGCCAGAGCACGATCGACCGCGGCGGGTGTGCGCAAGCCGCCGGCGACCTGGCAGCGGGCGCGACCGCGGATGGCGCTGACGATCGCCGCGATCGTCCCCGTCTGACGAGGCTCCCCCTCGACGGCGCCGTCGAGGTCGACGACGTGCAGCCACCCCGCGCCGGCATCGACGAACGTCCGGGCGACCTCGATCGGGTCGTCGGCGTACCGCGTCTCACGGTCCATGTCGCCGTGCGCCAGACGGACGACCCGTCCGCCCCGGAGATCGATCGCCGGCAACAGCTCGAACCGCCGAACGCTTGACACTCGCCGCTCCACTCCGTTAGCGTGTTACCACGTTACTACGTTAGCACGCTGATACGTCGACACGTCGAGGCACGGCGGATCCGGCTCCGCGACGTTCGACGAGAGCGAAGGAAACCGATGACGATGCTCCCGCGCGACGACACCTGGCAGACCGACGACACGACCGAGCTGCTCAGGGCGATCGTGCGCCTGGAATTCAGTCGACGCGGCGAGTCGCTTCTTCCGGGATCTCTGCACGCTCGGCGAGCTGCGCGACATGACCCAGCGCTGGGCGGTCGTCCGGATGCTCGACGCTGGGCTGCACTACGCCGACATCTCCCGCCGCACCGGCGCGAGCACGGCGACGATCACGCGGATCGCCTCCTGGCTGAACCACGGCGAGGGCGGCTACCGGGACATGCTCGACGCGCTCCACGCTGAGGGCACGCTTCCCTACCCGACCGGATCCGAGTGATGGCCGCGCGTCTCCGCCTGGCGGTCCCGAACAAGGGCCGGCTCGTCGAGCCGACCCTCGGTCTCCTGCACGACGCCGGCCTCGTCTTCGACGAGCACGACCGAAGCCTCGTCGCGCGCGTCCAGAACTTCGATCTCGACATCCTGTTCGTCCGGACGAACGACGTGATCGAGTTCGTCGGCGACGGCGTGGCGGACCTCGGGATCACCGGCATCGACCTCCTGAGCGAGTCGGGCGCCGAGCTGCCGCGGCTCCGCGACCTCGGCTACGGGCGCTGCCGACTCGCTGCGGCGGTGCCGACGGATGCGCCGTACCAGGCCGTCGAGGACCTCGCCGGTCTTCGCGTCGCGACGGCCCACCCGGAGACGACCCGACGATTCTTCGCCCGGAGCGGGATCGAGGTCGACGTGATCCCCATCAGCGGCGCCGTCGAGGTCGCGCCGCGCCTCGGTCTGGCAGAGGCGATCGTGGACCTCGTCTCGACCGGCTCGACGCTGGTGATGAACGGCCTCCGGCCGATCGGTGACGTGCTCGCCTCGGAGGCGGTCCTCATCGCGAACCCCGGGGCCCGGGAGCGACGTCCGGCCGACATCGCCGCGATCGACACGATGCTCGCGGCGGTCCTCGCGGCGCGCGGCCGCAAGTACGTGATGATGAATGCCCCGGCGGCCCGACTGGACGAGCTCGAGGCGCTCCTGCCGGCGCTCGAGAGCCCGACGATCATCCCGCTCGCCCACCACGGCATGGTCGCGGTCCACTCGGTCGTCGGCGCGGACGACGTCTGGGCCCTCCTGCCGCGGCTGAAGGATGCCGGCGCGTCGGGGATCCTCGTCCTGCCGATCGAGAAGCTCGTGCCATGACGGCCCCGACCACCGAACGCCTGACCCTCCGGCGGCTCGATCTCGCGGCGATCGACCCGGCAAGCCGGGAGGACCGCGCCGCGCTCGTCCGGCGCGGCGCCGTCCCGGATCCCATGGTCCGCGAGCGAGCCCGGACGATCCTGGCCGAGGTGCGCCACGGCGGCGACGCGGCCGTCCGCGACGCCAACACGAGGTTCGGCGGTGGCCTTGCCGATGGCCGACTGATCCTCGAGGCCCACGAGCTCCGCGCGGCCCGCGATGCCCTCGCGCCGACCGTCCGCCGGGCGCTCGACCAGGCGATCACCCACGTCCGACGGTTCGCGGAGACGCAGCGCCCGCCGACCCGGACGACCGAGACCGCTCCGGGCATCACGATGGAGCGACGCTGGCAGCCGCTCGCGCGGGTCGGCGCCTACATCCCCGGTGGGAGAGCTGCGTACCCCTCGTCACTGGTCATGTGCGTCGTCCCGGCCCAGGTCGCCGGCGTCGGCACGATCGTCGTCGCGAGCCCGGCGGACCGGGCCGGCGTCGTCGACCCGACCGTCCTCGGCGCGGCCGGACTCCTCGAGGTCGACGAGTTCATCGTCGCCGGTGGCGTCCAGGCGGTCGGTGCACTCGCGTTCGGGCTGCCCGATGCCCGACTCGCGCCGGTCGACCGGGTCGTCGGGCCCGGCAGCTCATGGGTCACGGCGGCGAAGATCGAGCTCGTCGGCGAGGTCGGCATCGACCTGCCTGCCGGGCCGTCGGAAGGGCTGGTCCTCGCGGACGAGGAGGCCGACCTCCGTCTCGTCGCGGCCGACCTCCTCACCCAGGCCGAGCACGGCCCCGACTCCCCCGCCCTCCTGGTCACGACCAGCCCAGCGCTGGCCGACGCGATCGAGGACGAGATCGTGCGCCAGCTCGCCGGCCAGCCGCGCCGCGCGATCCTCGAACAGGCGCTCGCCGCTCACGGCCGGACCGTCCTCGCCCCGAACCTTGCCGCGGCGATCGGGTTCGTCAACGACTACGCGCCCGAGCATCTCTCGGTCGAGGTTGCGGAGGACCTTCTCGAGCCGACGGTCGCGGCGATCACCAGCGCCGGGTCGATCTTCGTCGGTCGATGGGCCCCGGAGTCTGCCGGCGACTACGCGACCGGCGCGAACCACGTCCTCCCGACCGGCGGGCTCGCCCGGAGCTGCGGCGCGCTCGACGTCGGCACATTCGGCCGCTATCTCCAGGTCCAGCGGATCGATCGCGCCGGTCTCATGTTCCTGCGCGAGACGATCTCGACGCTCGCGACGGCCGAGGGCCTCCAGGCTCACCGGAGCGCTGTCGAGATCCGCTTCGCTGCCGACCAGGACGCCGACCGGGACACGGACCGGGGCACGGACCGGGGCACGGACCGCGCGACCGGCGAGGCGGCCCGATGAGCCCGACGCCGGTCACCTTCACCCCGCCGACCGCGCCCGCGGGCTACTCGTGGGAGGCGACCGACGAGCAGGTCGCCGCGCGCTACGGCCTTCGGGTCGAGGACATCATCCGGTTCGACCTGAACACCTCGCCGGCGCCACCGGACCTGGCGGCGCGGATCCTCGCCAGCGGTCGGTTCGAAGCGCCGCTGTCGGAGTATCCGCCGACCGACTACCGCCGGATGATCGAGGCGGCGGCCGCCCGCTACGGCGTCGCGCCCGACGAGGTGATCGTCGGCGCCGGGGCGGACGAGATCCTCGACGTCGTCGCCAAGGCCTGCCTGCCCCACGGCGGCGCCACGGTGATCCCGATCCCGACGTATGCGATGTACCGGGTCCTGTCCGAGCAGCGCGGCGCATCGATGGCCCTCGTCCCGCGGCGTCCCGCGGCCGAAGGTTGGGCCCTCGATCGCGACGCGGTCCGTGCGGCGGCCCGTCAGGCCGACCTCGTGTGGCTCTGCAGCCCGAACAACCCGACCGCCCTCGCCGAGCCCGACGGCGCGATCGCGGCCCTCCTCGAGGGCCTGGCCGCGGACGCCCGGGCCGAAGGTCGCGACGCCCCGGTCGTCGTCCTCGATGAGGCCTACGCGGAGTTCGTCGGGACCTCGCTCGTCGGGTTGCGCGCGGACTATCCGTGGCTCGTCGTCGTCCGGACCGCCTCGAAGGCCTACGCGATGGCCGGGCTGCGGGTCGGCTTCGGGCTCGCGACGCCGGCGATGATCGCGCGTCTTGCCCCGTTCCGGGCGCCCGGATCGATCGCCACGACGTCGGTGACCGTCGTGACCGAGGCACTGCTCGATGACGGCATCCTCGAGGCGAACCTTCGGCGGGTCGAGTCCGAGCGCGACCGCTTCGCCGCCGGTCTGCGTGCGGCCGGCTGGACGGTCGGACCGTCGGTGACGAACTTCCTGCTCGTCGACCTCGGGACGCCGGAGCGTGCCGAGCAGGCCGCGGAGGGTCTGCTCCGGGCCGGCCTCGTGCCCCGCACGTTCGGCGGCGGCCACCCCCTCGCGGCGTCCCTGCGGCTGACGATCCGGACGCCGGACGACGACGACCGCCTGATCGCGGTCGCCCGGGCGATCGAGACGGGCGCGCCACGATGACGTCGCCGCTCGGGACGTTCGTCACGACGCCGGGCCCGGGTCGCCGGGTCACCGTCATCCGCCGGACGCGCGAGACCGAGGTGACGGTCACGCTCGATCCCGATGGCAGCGGAACCCGGTCGGTCGCCACCGGCATCGGCTTCTACGACCACCTGCTCGGCTCGCTCGCCCATCACGGCCTGATCGACCTCGAGATCGCCGCCAGGGGCGACCTCGAGATCGACGAGCACCACACCGTGGAGGACGTGGCGCTCGTCCTGGGCGCCGCGCTTGCCGCTGCCCTGGGAGACCGAGCAGGCATCAGCCGCTTCGGCGAGGCGACGGTCCCGATGGACGAGGCCCTCGCGACGGCGGTCGTCGATGTGGGCGGGCGACCCTACGCCGTGATCGATCTGCCGTTCCGCGGCGAGCGGGTGGGCGGGCTCCCGCTCCAGCTCGTCGACCATGCCCTCGAGGCGTTCGCCCGGTCCAGCGGCACGACCCTGCATCTCCGCGGCAGCGGCCGCAACGACCATCACCTGGCCGAGGCGGCGTTCAAGGCCCTCGGGCGGGCTCTCCGAATCGCCTGCGAGCCCGACCCACGGCGGACCGGCGTCGCGTCGACGAAGGGTGCGCTCGGATGACCGCCGGTCGACCCGGCGCCGTCCGGATCGCCGTCGTCGACTACGGGGCCGGCAACCTTGTGAGCATCGGCCAGGCGCTCGCTGCCGTCGGCGCGCTGGCGACGATCGCGTCCCGTCCGGCCGACCTCGACGGCGCCCACGGGCTGATCGTCCCGGGCGTCGGCGCCGCGGCTCCGGCGATGGCCCGGCTCCGCCGTCGCCGGCTGGTCGAGCCGATCCTGGGCTGGATCGCCGCGGGTCGCCCGTACCTCGGCATCTGCCTGGGGCTCCAGCTGCTGTTCGAGGGCTCCGACGAGGACGGGGCGGACACGTTCGGAGCGCTGCCGGGCCGGACCCGCCGCCTGGAGGACGCCCCGACCCTGCCGCACATCGGCTGGAACCAGGTCGAGCGTCGCCACGACCACCCGCTCTTCGCCGGGATCGAAGACGGCGCCGACTTCTACTTCGTCCACTCGTACGCCGGGAGCCTCCGGCCCCAGGCCGACGAGGCGGCTCTCGCCGAGACCGAGCACGGTGGACGCTTCACGAGCGCGGTCTCCCTGGGCCCGATGCTCGGGGTCCAGTTCCATCCCGAGCGCAGCGGCGACGACGGGCTGCGGCTGCTGGCGAACTACGTCGATATCGTGCAGGACGCCGCCTGATGCTCCGTCGCCGCGTCATCCCGTGCCTCGATGTCGCCGCCGGGCGGGTCGTGAAAGGCGTCCGTTTCGTCGACCTCGTCGACGCCGGCGACCCGCCGGAGCTCGCGGCGCGCTACGCCGCCGAGGGCGCCGACGAGCTCGTGTTCCTCGACATCACCGCGGCGCCCGAGTCGCGCGGCACGCTGCTCGACGTGGTCGAGGCGACGGCCCGCCGGGCGTTCATCCCGCTGACCGTCGGCGGCGGGGTCCGGACCGTCCGCGACATGCGCGAGGTCCTCCGGGCCGGCGCCGACAAGGTTTCGCTGAACACGGCGGCGGTCGCGGATCCGGAGCTCGTCTCGCGCTGCGCGGCCCGCTTCGGGCGCCAGGCCGTCGTCGTCGCGATCGACGCTCGTCGGGCCGGGCCGGGCTGGCGCGTCGTCGTCAAGGGCGGACGGCAGGCGATGGACCTCGACGCGGTCGACTGGGCCCGCCGCGTCGTCGACCTCGGCGCGGGCGAGCTGCTCGTCACCTCGATCGACCGCGATGGCACGCGGGCCGGCTACGACACCGAGCTCCTCGCCGCGATCACCACGCTCGTCGAGGTCCCGGTCATCGCCTCGGGCGGGGCCGCCGGTCCGGCGGACTTCGTCGCCGCGATCCGCGACGGCGGCGCCGACGCCGTCCTCGCCGCGTCGGTCTTCCACCGCCGGATCCACAGCATCGGCGAGGTCAAGGCAGCGATGGCCGCTGCCGGGATGCCCGTCCGTCTCCCGCAGGCGGTCGCGGCGTGACCGACGCTCGCTTCGGCGCCGACGGCCTGATCCCGGCGATCGTCCAGGACGCCGCCGACGGTCGGGTCCTCATGCTCGCCTGGATGGACGAGGTGGCGCTGGCGGCGACCCGCGCCAGCGGCGAGGTCCATTTCCACTCACGGAGCCGCGATCGACTCTGGCGCAAGGGCGAGACGAGCGGCAACGTGCTCCGGCTCGTCTCGCTGGCGTTCGACTGCGACGCCGACGCGATCCTCCTGACCGTGGAGCCGATCGGCCCGACGTGTCACCGCGGGACGAGAAGCTGTTTCGACGACGTCGGCGCGCCCGCCGAGCGACGGACCGCGGGATTCGCCTGGCTCGAGACCCTGGCCGACACGATCGCGGACCGAGCCGCCCGGCGACCGAGCGGCTCGTATACGACGACGCTCCTGGAGGGTGGGGTCGACGCCGCAGGCCGGAAAGTCACCGAGGAGGCGACCGAGGTCCTGCTCGCCGCCCGTGATGACGCGGAGGCCGAGCGAGACGGCTCCGACCGCGGTGCGACCCGCCAGGCCCTGGCCGGCGAGACCGCCGATCTGCTGTATCACACGCTCGTGCTGCTCGCGGAGCGCGGCGTGCCGCCCGGCGAGGTCGTCGCCGTGCTGCGGGGGCGCCACGCGGGCTAGGGGCGGGTCAGCCGCCCGGTCGCCCGCTTCCGCTTGCCGACGCGGACCTGATACCACTCCGACGCGATGGGCGGCGGGACCGGTTCGTCGTGGCTCGTGATGCGGGTCCCGTTCACCGTGACCGCTCCCCCGGCGATGAGCCGTCTGGCCTCGCTGGTCGAGGCCACGAGCCCCGTCTCGGCCAGGAACGCCGCGACGCCGCCACCGGCGGCCGACGCTGTGACGTCGAACCCGTCGCCGTCCCGGTAGAGCGTCTCGAGGATCGCGGGGTCGGTCACCGGCTCGTTCGAGAACGCCGCCTCGCTGACCGTGATCGCATGGATCGCGGCCGCCTCGCCGTGGGTCCGCGCGGTCAGGTCCCGGGCCAGGGCCCGCTGCGCCGCCCGCGCGCCGGGATCCCTCGCCTGCTCGGCCTCGAGCGCCTCGATCTCGTCCCGGGTGAACAACGAGAAGGTCCGCAGGTAGCCGCCGATGTCGGCGTCGGCGGCGTTGAGCCAGTACTGGTAGAACGCATAGGGCGACGTCCGGGCCGGGTCGAGCCACACCGAGGTGCCCTCGGCGGTCTTGCCGAACTTCTCGCCCGACGGGAGGGTCAGGAGCGGATAGCACAGCCCGTGGGCCGGGTCTTCTGCGTCAGGTTCGCCCGCGCCGGTCCGGCGGATCAGCTCGAGACCGGCGGTGATGTTGCCCCACTGGTCGGCGCCGCCCATCTGGAGCTCGACGCCCATCGTCCGATAGAGATGCTCGAAGTCGGCCGCCTGGAGGAGCATGTAGCTGAACTCGGTGTACGACAGGCCGCGCTCCAGGCGGGCCTGGACGGAGTCCTTGCCGAGCATGTACGGCACGGTGAAATGCTTCCCGACGTCCCGCAGGAAGTCGAGGAGGCCGATGTGGCGATGCCAGTCCAGGTTGTCGACGACGACTGCCTGGGTCGGCCCAGCAGCGAAGTCGAGGAAGTGCTCGAGCTGGGCCCGGATCGCGGCCTTGTTCGCCTCGAGCTCGTCGAGCGACAGGAAGGTCCGCTCCGTCGATCGACCCGACGGATCGCCGATCATGCCGGTCGCACCACCGACCAGGACCACCGGCCGGCCACCGTGGCGCTGGAGGTGGATGAGCCCGAAGATCGGCACCAGACTGCCGATGTGGAGCGACGGCCCGGACGGGTCGAAGCCGATGTAGCCGGCGATCGGACGGTCGGTCGCGAGGCGTCCCGGCAGGCCGGGGGTCAGGTCATGGACCTGGCCTCGCCAGCGCAGCTCGTCGAGCAGGCCGGACAGGCGCGGCGTCACAGCCTCGTGACTCGAGCCGTCTCGACCCACCGAGGCCCTGGGAGCGGGTGCCTCATCCTCCCATGCTATCGTGAGCCACTGAATGCAGACCAGCCTCGCGCGGCGTCGGCGCCACCGCCGGATCGATGGTCGTCGACGCTCCTCCGGAGGCGGGACGGTCAAGACCGTCGCGATCGCGCTTCCCCTCTTCCTGTTCAGCACCCTGCTGCTCGTCGGTCTGATGGGCTTCGTCGGGGTCGTCGCGGCGTACACGACGTACAGCAAGGACCTGGAAGACCCGTCGGCCCTGTTCAGTGACCTGTCGTTCACGCAGCAGACGCGGATCACCGACCGGACCGGCCAGATCGAGCTCGCCCGCCTCGGCGAGTTCAAGCGCGAGCTCGTCACCTTCGCGGACATCCCGCCCGAGCTGATCGATGCGACGACGTCCGTCGAGGACAAGACGTTCTGGGAGAACGCCGGCTTTGACCCGGTCGGCATCATCTCCGCCGCGGTCGACACGTTCCGCGGCAGCAGTCGCGGGGCGTCGACGATCACCCAGCAGCTCGTCCGGGCCCGGCTCCTCCGGCCCCAGGACTTCGAGGGCTCGGTCTACGAGCGCAAGATCCGCGAGATCATCCAGTCGATCCGGCTGACCCAGTCGCTGCCGCCCGGCGACGAGGGCAAACGCCTGATCATCACCGCCTACCTGAACAACAACTTCTACGGCAACCAGAGCTACGGCGTCGCCGCTGCCGCGCAGGGCTACTTCGGCAAGTCGCTCGACGAGCTGACCCTGGGCCAGATGGCGCTCCTGGCCGGCATCCCGCAGTCCCCGACGAAGTACGACCTCGTCCGCAACGCCGAGGCGGTCTGCTCCGTCGTCGTCGCGGCCGACGCAGAATGTCCGGTCGACAAGACCCAGCTGGTCGTCCCCCAGGACTCCGAGATCGTCCAGCGGCGCGACTACATCCTCGAGTTGATGAAGACCCGGAGCGTCCTGTCCGGCTCGCTCCACACACCCGAGGAGTACGACGCCGCGAAGCTCGAGCCGGTCGTCCTGTCGCCCCAGCTCTCGCAGTCCTGGAAGGCCGCCCACTTCGTGTGGCAGGTCCAGCGCCAGCTCGGCGCGATCGTCTGCGGCCCCGAGTCGGCCGACGACTGCCCCGAGATCGCGACCGGCGGCTACACCGTCACGACCACCCTCGACTGGGAGAAGCAGGTCGACGTCGAGCGCTGGATCGCCGCGGCGGCCCGGGCGCCCAACATCGGGAAGCCCGACACGGTCCTCGCCGCGCTGAAGATCCCGAAGGCGGATTGGGGCTGGATCAAGGAGCTGAAGGGCCGGAACATCCACAACGCCGCCGCCGCGGTCGAGGACGCCCGGACGGGCCAGATCCTCGCCTACGTCGGCAGCGCCGGCTACAGCGTCGCCGCGAACCCGCAGTTCCAACCCCAGTTCGACGTCCTGTCCGACGGCTATCGCCAACCCGGATCGGCGATCAAGCCGATCGACTACTCGATCGGCATCGACGACAAGGTCCTGACGGCGTCCTCGATGTTCATGGACGTCGTGACGAACTTCGGCTCGAAGGGCCAGCCATACACCCCCAAGCAAGCCGACGACCTGGAGCGTGGCCCGGTCCGGCTCCGCTCGGCCCTCCAGTTCTCGCTCAACGTGCCGGCGATCAAGGCCGGCCTGATCAACGGCGTCGACCACCAGTTCGAGCGGACCAAGGACTTCGGCCTCCACTACCTCAAGGGCGCGGTGCCGGTCACCTCCGAGAGCATCGGGACGCTCGAGACCCGGCCGATCGACATGCTCGGCGCCTACTCCACGCTCGCCAACGGCGGCGTGCGGATGGCCCAGCAGATGATCCTCAAGGTGACCGACTCGAACGGCAAGGTCGTCTGGCCGGTGCCCGGCGATGCTCCGACCGGCGACCAGGTCGTCTCGCCCCAGACGGCGTACATCATCAGCGACATCCTGAAGGGCAACACCGACCCGTCGGTCAACCCGTACTGGGCCAAGTGGGACATCGTCCAGGGCCGTCACCGCCGCGAGGCCGCCTACAAGACCGGCACGACCGAAGACAATCGCGACGTCGCGGCCTACGGGTTCCTCGCCCCGCCGGACGACAAGAACGCGCCCCAGCTCGTCGTCGGGGTCTGGATGGGCAACAGCGACAACAGCCCCAACGACGGCAAGCTGTCGCTCGACACCTCGGCCCCGGTCTGGTCGCGGATCATGACCACGATCTCCGACGGTCTGCCGCGGGCGTCCTTCGAATCGAGCCAGCCCGCTGGCCTGGTCAATGCCAAGGTCGACGCCTTCAGCGGCCTCAAGCCGGGACCGTACACGACGAAGACCGTCACCGAGCTGTTCATCGCCAACACCCAGCCGACGAAGGTCGACGACACGAAGACCGCCGTCGAGATCGACAAGGCGACCGGACTGCTGTGGCAGGACGGCTGCACCGGTCCGATGGAGACGGTCGGGGTCTGGGACGCCTCCAAGATCGAGCCGCAGTTCCCGGCCTGGAAGCCGTACACGGAGAACTGGCTCGCCCGGGCGGCCCGGGGCATCGGCACGACGGGCGGCCCGGACCGGACGCGCGTCACCGTCTTCTACAGCACCGCGTGGGCGCCGTTCGGACGGGGCTGGGGGGCGTCCTTCGCGCCACGCGACACGTGTGAGCCGATCCCGGTCGATGTCTGCGATCCGAACGCCTCGCAGTTCCCGCCGGCGATCGATGCCTCGCCGACCCCGGAGCCATCGCCGTGCCCGTCGGTCGAGCCGTCGCCGACGCCGAAGCCGAGCCACACCCCGAGGCCGTCGCCGACGCCCAGGCCCAAGCCGAGCAAGTCGCCCAGACCCTCGCCCTCCGGCTGAGCCGGCGGGCGATCCACCGGCGACCGAGGGTCAGAGGCTGACGACTGTCACGCCGTCGCCGCCCTCGCCCCGCTCGCCTGGGCGGACGCCGCCGACCGAGGGGTTCGCCGCCGCCGCCGAGCGCACGGCATCGCGCAGTGCTCCCGTGCCGACGCCGTGGACGATCGTGACCCGCTCCAGCCCGGCGACCGCGGCGTCGTCGAGGTAGCGATCGAGCGCCTCGAGGGCCTCCTCCACCCGTGCTCCCCGGAGGTCGAGTGACGACGCGACGGTCCGTGACCGGGCGAGCCCGAGGGCCGTCGCAGTCGCCGATCCGGTCCCAGGTGTCGAGCCCGCTCGTGTCGACGCCCGACCGCCCGCGCCGCCCGCGCCGCCCGCGGACCCGCGGTCGGACGACGGCGCGGCAAGGGCGTCCTCGAGATCGTCGACATCCACCGAGACCCGCATCCCGCCGGCCTCGAGGGTCGCCCGCCGGCCACCGCGCTCGAGGGCCGCGATCCGGCCCTCCCAGCCGCCGGACCGGCTGCGGGCCCGATCGCCCACGCGCCAGGGTCGGTCGCGGGGCGGGGGCGGCGGTGCGGCCGGCGTGGGCTCCGCGACAGGCAGCCGATCGACCCGCTCCTCCGCCGCGGCCATCGCGGCGTCGAGCGACGGCGCCGTGACGGTCTCGCGCTCGAGGGCCCGGCGCGTGTCGCGGACATGGTCGCGGAGGTCGTCGACGAGTCGCTCGGCCTCGACTCGGGCCGCCCGCACCGCCTCGTCGCGCTCGCGACGGGCCCGACGTCGCTCGTCCTCGGCCACGCGCAGCGCCTCGGTCGCGCGCATCTCCGCGGCCCGGGCCCGGTCGAGCGCCTCGGCGGTCGCCCCCTCGGCCTCGCGGATCGCGGCGAGCGTCGCCTCGAACGCGACCTGCGACTCGGACAGCCGGGACCGGGCATCGGCGACGATCGCCGAGGAGAGCCCGAGTCGCTCCGCGATCGCGAAGGCCTGGCTGCCGCCCGGCAGTCCGATCGACAGCCGATATGTCGGGCTCAGGGACTCGAGGTCGAACTCGACCGCGGCGTTCATCGCACCCTCGGTCGTGTGGGCGTAGGCCTTCAGCTCGGCGTAGTGGGTCGTCGCGGCCACGAGCGCACCGGCCCGGATGAAATGGTCGAGGAGCGCCTGGGCGAGGGCCGAGCCTTCGGTCGGGTCGGTCCCGGCGCCGAGCTCGTCGAGCAGGACGAGCGTTCCCGGGCCGGCCGCCTCGACGATCCGGACGATCCGCCGGAGGTGGCCCGAGAACGTCGAGAGGGACTGGGCGACCGACTGCTCATCGCCGATGTCGGCGAACACGTCGCGCAGGATCGGCAGCCGGCTGCCCCGCTCGGCCGGGACGTGGAGCCCGGCCTGGTGCATGAGCGCGAGCAGGCCGAGCGTCCGGAGGGTCACGGTCTTGCCGCCGGTGTTCGGCCCGGTCACGACCAGCGCGGTGAAGCCGTCGCCGAGCCGGACGTCGATCGGGATGACGCGGCCGGTCAGGCCCGGGTGTCGCGCGCCGAGGAGGACGATCTCCGGTCGGTCGGCGGTCTCCGCCCGGACACCGTCCATCTCGCCCGCCAACGCCGCCTTGGCCGCCCACAGGTCGAACCTGGCCATCGCTGCGAGGGTCTGGGTCAGGATCGTCGCCTGAGCGCCGACGAGAGCCGACAGCTCGTCGAGGATCCGGCCGATCTCCTCGTCCTCGGCGGCCTTCGCCTCCCGCCAGGCGTTGCCGAGCTCGACGACGACCAGAGGCTCGACGAACAGGGTCGCGCCGGAGCCGGAGGCGTCGTGGACGATGCCCTTGACCCGGCTGCGGGCCTCGGCCTTGACGGGCACGACGTAGCGACCATTGCGGAGCGTGACGATCGGCTCCTGGAGAGCGCTGCCGAGCTCGCTCCCGACGAGCGAGTCGAGCCGCCGGCGGAGGCGGTCGTAGGCGATCCGGACGGCGCTCCGCAGCGCGCCCGAGACGCGGCGAGGCGGTGTCGAGGAGCTCGCCGGTCGGGTCGAACGAGCGGGCCAGCGTCGAGCGCAGGGACGGCGACGGGTGGAGCTCCCGAGCCAGGTCGCGGAGGAGTGGTCGACGATCGTCGGCGAGGGAGGTCTGGAGGCGGGCGGCGGCGTCGAGGGTCTCCGCGATCTCGAGGAAGTGGGCCGGGTCGAGCCGCCCGCCACGGGCCGCCCGGCCGACCCACGGCTCGATGTCGTGGGCGGCGCCGATGCCGACGCCGGGATGCTCCTCGAGCAGCGCGCGGGCCTGGTCGGTCTCGTCGAGGGTGCGGCCGACGATGACCGGGTCCGGCGACGGTGCCAGCGCCTCGGCGAGCCGACGGCTCGGCGGGAAGGACGTGGCTGTGGCCAGCCGCTCGACGATCTGCGGGAACTCGAGCAGGACGAGCGAGCGGCCGTCCATCAGCCGGGCTGCGAGAGCGACGGGCTGTCGAGATCGACCAGGCGCCAGGGCCGACTCCGCCACGGTTCGCCGGCGTAGCCGACGCCGATCCGCGGGCCGCGACCGACCCGGATCGGGGCGGCCGCGGCGTCCGCCGCGGCGAGACGGATCGGCGAGGCCGGGCTGCACAGGTCCCGGCCGGTGTCCGCGCGGGTCAGGCCGAACGCCGCGCCGACGAGACCCGGTCCCGCGGCGATCCGGTGAGCCGGCAGGGCCTCGAGCCGGGCGAGCTCACGCTCGGCGTCGACGCCGCGTCGTCGCTCGGCCGCAGCAGCGGCCCGCGCCCGGCGCATCGCGGCCACACCCGCGACCGGCTCGACGGCCCGGATCAGGACGGCGGCCGGGCGATCCGCCGGCTCGGTCACCACGTTCAGGCAGTCGTACATCCCGTAGACAAGATAGACGTACGCGATGCCCGGACGCCCGAACATCACCCGGTTCCGGTCGGTCGGACCGAAGCGCGCATGCGAGGCCCGATCCGCCGGCCCGATGTACGCCTCGACCTCGACGATCCGGCCGATGCGCGGCTCGCCTGCGTCATCGTCGCGGACGAGCAGGCAGCCGAGCAGGGCCTCGGCCGCCTCGAGCGTCGGGGCCGCGAGCGTCGAGCGGGCGAGGGTCGTCAGAGACGCAGCAGCGCGGCCGAGGTCGAGGTGCCGAAGAAGGCCTTGATCTCGTCGGGGACGAGCGGCCCGGTGATCGCGAAGACCGCCGGGATGAGGGTGTCGCGGAAGAGCTGAGCGGTCGATGACGTGTCGTAGAACTCGAAGATCGAGCGCAGCGGCTTCAGCTCGTTGGAGCTGATCGGGATGCCCGGGATCCGGAAGAACGAGTCGAGGATGACGATCATGATCCCGATCAGGATGGCGCCCTCGAGGACGCCCAGCGCCCCGCCGATCAGCTCGTCCGCGAGCTTCGCCTCCTTGAACAGCTCCTGGTGCTTGTAGAAGCTCTGGATGATGATCGAGAAGAGGATCGCCGAGAACGCGAAGGTGAACCCGAACGCCAGCATGTACGAGTACTGCGGCGAGAACTGCGTCCAGTTCTGGGCCAGGTAGTTCCCCAGCGGCGCGCGGAGCTGGCAGGCCAGCAGGAACGAGAAGATGATGCAGACCAGGCCGAGCAGCCGGCGGATGGTGCCCTGGAAGAAGCCCAGGACGAACATCCCCATGAGGAACAGGACCGCGATCAGGTCGAACAGATCGGCCGACGTCAGGATCCCGCCGATATCCACTCGCTCTCCCTTCCGGTGCGCCGGGGCGCGCCCCGGCGGACCGGCCCCGAGGCGGCGACAGCGTAGCAGCGCGAATCCGGGCACGGCAACCGACCAGACCACCCCGTTCCGACCCACCCCGCACCGCCGGCAGGGGCGCGCTCAGACCCGGATCCGGCCTCCCAGGCGGTCGACCGCGCCCACGACCGCCGTGATCGCCTCCTCGACCTCGGTCTCGGTGAGGGTCCGATCGGGCGACTGGAAGACGAGCCGCCAGGCCAGGCTCTTCTCGTCGGCCGCGAGCGGCACGCCCCGATAGATGTCGAACAGCCGTAGATGCACCAGCCGCGGCCCGGCGCTCTCGCGGATCGCCGAGGCGACGCTGGCGGCCGGGGTGTCCTCCGCCACGACGATCGCGAGATCGCGCTCGACGGCCGGCTGACGCGGCGGCGGGACCGCCGTCACGGGTCGGCGTCGGCCGGCCGTCAGCCCCGCCACGGCGAGCTCGGCGACGATGACCCGATCGGTCCGCAGCTCGAGTGCCGCGACGAGCTCCGGGTGGAGCTCGCCGACCCGGCCGACGATCGCGGCTGACCCGTCGGGCGTATCGACGCGGAACCGCGCGGACCGCCCCGGGTGAAGGTTCGGATCTCCCGTCAGCGGCGCATACGTCGGCTCGCCCTGACCGACGACCCGGCCGACGAGCTCGATCAGCCCCTTCGCATCGTCGAGATCGACGGCCCGACGAGGGTCGGCCCAGTGCGGCGGCTGGGCCGCCCCGCAGAGTGCCAGCCCGAGCCGGGTCCAGTCGGTCGGTCCGGACGCCACCTTGGCATGGCCGTGACCGATCTCGAAGATCCGGACGTCCTCGATCCCGTGCCGGAGGTTGACGCCGACGACGCCCAGGAGGCTGCCCAGGAGCGACTGGCGCAGGACCGAGTGGTCGCGCGACAGGGGATTGGTGACGTTGATCGGCGGGCCCCCGGCGATCCCCTCCGAGATCGGGACCCCTGCATCCTCCAGCGGCGGGAACCGCTCGACGTCCTCCGGCGTGACGAGCGCATGGGTCACGACCTCGGACACGCCCGCACCGACGAGGGCCTCGCGCACCGCATCGCGGACCTCGAAGGGATCAGGCCGATACGCCGGCATCGGGGTGTCCGGCAGGACCGACGGCGTCAGCTCGTAGCCACGGACGCGGGCGACCTCCTCGGCCAAGTCGGCCTCGATGACGAGATCGCGGCGCCACGTCGGGATGAGCGCGACGAGCGCCTGATCGGCTGCCGCGGTGATCGTCAGCGGCTCGGAGCCCGCGGCGACGGGGACGTCGACCGCCTCGGTCGCGGGCTCGACCTCGACACCGACCCGCGCGAGCAGGGCTCCCTGCTCGGACCCGGACAGCGGGGTCCCGAGGAGGCGGGCGACGCGCGCCGGACGGAAGGCGACCCGAGCGCGATCGGGCTCCACGGGCGCCGTGTCGACCCGACCCCGGGCGATCTGCCCGCCGGCCCACTCCCGGACGAGCCGCGCCGTCCGGTCGGCGCCGATCCGGGCCGACGCGACATCGAGGCCCTTCTCGAACCGCAGGCTGGCCTCCGACCGCAGCGCATACCGGAACGCCGTCCGACGGATCGTCACCGGGTCGAAGATCGCCGACTCGACGACGACATCGGTCGTCCCTTCGCCGATCTCGGACGAGGCACCGCCCATCACCCCGCCGATCGCGATCGGGCCTGCCGGGTCGGCGATGACGAGGGTGTCGCTCGTCAGCTCGCGGTCGATGTGATCGAGGGTCTCGAGCCGCTCCCCGGGTCGGGCGAGGCGGACGATGATCCGGCCATCGTGGACCGCGGCGGCATCGAACGTGTGGACCGGCTTGCCGATCTCGGTCATCACGTAGTTCGAGGCGTCGACGACGTTGCTGACCGGCCGCACCCCGGCGGCGAGGAGCCGCATCTGGACCCGGTCGGGCGACGGGCCGACGGTCACGCCGCGGACGTGCCGGCCGACGAACCGGGTGCACAGCCGGGACTCCTCCACGTCGACCCGGAGGAAGGCCTCGATCGGCTCGTCGCCTTCGGTGACGTCATGGGCCGGCAGGCGGACGACGGTGTCGGTGGCCGCGGCGACCTCGCGAGCGAGGCCCACGATCGACAGCGCGTCGCCGCGGTTCGGCTTCACGTCGACATCGAGGACGACGTCGCCGTAGAGGTCCGCGAGGGGCACCCCGAGCGGCGTGTCCGATGGGAGGATGAGGATCCCGTCGGCATCGCCGGTGAGACGCAGCTCGTCGCCCGAGCAGAGCATCCCGTTGCTGACGACGCCCATCTTCTCGGTCCGCTCGATGCGACGCTCGCCCGGCAGGACCGCGCCCGGCAGGGCCACCGGGATCCGCTGACCGACGGCGATGTTCGTCGCGCCGCAGACGATCTCGAGCGGCTCCCCTGCCCCGACCGTCACCCGGGTCAGTGACAGCCGGTCGGCTCGAGGGTGCTTCTCGACGGCGAGGAGCTCGCCGACGACGACGTTCTGCCAGTCGGCGCCCCAGCGCTCGATCGCCTTCACCTCCATCCCGAGCAGCGTCAGGCGCTCGGCGAGCCGCTCCGGCTCCAGCTCGACATCGACGAACTCAGCCAACCACGAGAGTGGCACTCTCATCGGCCGGTCACGCGAACTGCCCGAGGAACCGGAGGTCGTCTTCGAGATACAGGCGCAGGTCGCCGACGGCGTGGCGGAGGTTCGCGATCCGCTCGACGCCCATCCCGAAGGCGAAGCCCTGGTAGCGCTCCGGATCCAGGCCGCCGTAGCGGAGCACGACCGGATGGACCATCCCGGCGCCGAGGATCGTCATCCAGCCGGTCCGGCTGCAGGCCGGGCAGCCGACGCCGTCGCACACGACGCACTCGACGTCGAACGCGACCGACGGCTCCGTGAACGGGTAGTAGCCGGGCCGGAACCGCGTCCGCCGGTTCGCCCCGAACATCGCGTGGGCGAACTGGTCGAGGAGACCCTTGAGGTCGGCCAGGGTCGTGCCCTCGTCGACCATCAGCCCCTCGACCTGGAAGAACTCGAAGGCGTGCGACGCGTCGACGGCCTCGTAGCGGAAGCAGCGGCCGGGCAGGAGCGCCCTGATCGGCGGTGGCTCCTGGTGCATGACGCGGATCTGGCCGGGCGACGTGTGGGTCCGCAGCAGATGGCCGTCGATGTCGACGTACAAGGTGTCCCACAGGTCGCGGGCCGGGTGGTCCGGTGGGATGTTCAGCATCTGGAAGTTCCGGACGTCGTCCTCGACCTCGGGACCCTCATAGACCACGAACCCGAACTGGCCGAAGATCCGGGCGATCTCGGCGATCGTCTCCGGGATCGGGTGGCGGGTCCCGCGGGCGATCGTCCGACCGGGGGTCGTGACATCGAGCCGCTCGGCCGTCAGGCGCGCCTGGAGGGCGCTCGCACCGAGCGTCGCGCGGCGGTCCGCGAAGGCCTCCTCGATCGTCGTCCGGACCGGGTTGACGAGCGCCCCGACCTTCGGTCGATCCGCCTCCGGCAGGGCGCCGATCCCGCGCAGCACCGCGGTCAGGGCACCCTTCTTGCCAAGGACCTCGATGTCGAGCGCATCGAGCGCCTCGAGATCGGCGGCGGCCTCGATCCCGGCGAGCGTCTCGGCCCGCACGGTCTCGAGCTGGCGGGTCAGGTCGGCGAGCTCCACGTCCCCTCGCTGCTGTCGGTCGTGCCGGTGGGGTCGGCCCTCGGAATCATGGACCCCCGAGCTCCCGAGGAGTCCGAG
Organism: uncultured Chloroflexia bacterium; assembly: GCA_963729175.1. GTDB lineage: Bacteria > Chloroflexota > Limnocylindria > Limnocylindrales > CSP1-4 > CAVSMY01. The sequence continues at coordinate 629,021 of CAVSMY010000012.1, forward strand.
GGTCCGGCTGGCGGTGCGATCAGGTCCGATCGCCGGTCCGTCAGGCGCCCTTGGCGGCCTCGACGATCCGGCTGAACGTCGCGGCGTCGCGGACGGCGATATCGGCCAGGACCTTCCGGTCGAGCTCGATCTCGGCCGCCTTCAGACCGGCGATGAACGAGCCGTAGGTCATGCCGTTCTGGCGGGCGGCCGCGTTGATCCGGACGACCCACAGCTGGCGGAGCTGGCGCTTGCGCTGCTTGCGATCCCGGGTGGCATAGGCCATCGCGTGGAGGAGCGCCTCGCGCGCCGGCTTGATGAGCGTGCTGCGCGTCCCGCGGCGGCCTTCCGCGGCGTCGAGGAGCCGCTTGTGGCGCTTGTGGGCGGCGACGCCGCGCTTGACCCTGGTCATCGTTCGGCCTTCCTACAGGTACGGCAGCAGGCGGCGGACCTGCTTGGCGTGCTCTTTGCCGATGACGGCCTTGCCGGCGTAGCGGCGCGTCCGACGCGAGGACTTGATCTCGAGGTGGTGGCCGCGCCAGGACTTGACCCGGACGACCTTTCCGGTCCCGGTCACGCCGATGCGCTTGGCCGCGGCCTTGTGGCTCCTGATCTTCGGCACGGTCTCTCTACTCTCCTGCGACGACCTCATCCGCCGCGGGCGCGGCCGATGGTGTCGGGGCTGGCGGGGCTGTCGGTGTTGGCGAAGCTGCCGGTGCTGGCGAAGCTGCCGGGACTGGCGATGCGATCGCACCGTTCGTCGCCGCCTCCGGCTCTGTCGCCGGTCCGTCCTCGTCGTCCGGAGCCCCGTCTGGCTTCTTGGTCTCGAGCTTGTGGTCGGTCGTCTTCGGTCTGTGCACGGAGGCGACGGTCATGTGCATCGACCGACCCTCCATGAGCGGCGCCCGCTCGACGACCCCGTGATCCTTGATCCGCTCGCCGAACCGCTCCAGGAGCGCCCGTCCGAGCTCCGGGTGAGTCATCTCGCGTCCACGGAATTGGACCGCGACCTTGAGCCGGTCGCCGTCCTCCAGGAACTCGATCGCCCGGTGGACCTTGGTGTCGAAGTCGCCGACCCCGATCTTCGGGGCGGAGTCGGACCTCCTTGAATTCGACCGCTCGTGAGCGTCGCTTGGCTTCCTTGTCCCTCTTGGCCAGCTCGTACTTGTACTGGCCGTAGTCGAGGAACCGGACGACAGGCGGAGCGGCCATCGGTGCGACCTCGACCAGGTCGAGGCCGCGATCCTGCGCCATCTCGAGGGCCTTGGGCGTGGGCATCACACCCAGCTGGTCCCCATTCTCATCGACGACCCGGACATTCGGGATGCGGATCATCTGATTGACGCGCAGATCTCGGCTGATGGTCGACCCCTTCCAGCGTGCTCCGATACGACACGGACAGGCAGGGACATCAATCCCCGCGGGACCGCCGCGGGACTATAGCACAGGGCGCCGGGGGCCCGAAGTCGGGGGCTCCACGACCCTCCTACCCCACACCGCGAGCCGCCAATTCGGCCGCCAGCTGGTCGGCCAGCTCGTCCCATCCGGCGACCTCCTGGGGGGCGTCCCTGGCCGCCCCACGGCGACGGACCGACGCGGTCCGGGCCTCGACCTCGCGGTCGCCGAGGACGAGCATGACCGGGATCTTCTGCTCCTGGGCCAGCCGGATCTTGTTCTGCATCCGGGAGTCGGAGTCGTCCACCTCGGCCCGTAGACCTCGTCCGGCGAGGACGCCGACGAGCTCGCGGGCCGGCTCGATGTGCCGATCGGCGATCGGGATGACGACGACCTGGACCGGCGCGAGCCACAGCGGAAACGCCCCACCGAAATGCTCGACGAGGATGGCGATGAACCGCTCGAGCGAGCCGTAGATCGCCCGGTGGATCGCGATCGGCCGCTGCGGCTGGCCGTGCTCGTCGATGTAGGTCAGGTCGAACCGCTCGGGCAGCATCGTCAGGTCGGCCTGGATCGTGGCCATCTGCCACTCACGCCCCAGGGCATCGTCGATGTAGATGTCGATCTTCGGGGCGTAGAACGTCCCGTCCTTCGGCTTGACCGTATACGGCACGCCGGCAGCCTCGAGAGCGGCCTTGATGTAGCCCTCGGCGGCGTCCCACAGGGCCGGGTCGCCGATCGCGCCGTCGGGCCGGGTGGCGAAGGTGTAGCGCGGCTCGAGACCGAACCAGCCGTAGGACTCGCGGACCATCGCCAGGAGCGCCGCGATCTCGTCCTGGAGCTGGTCCGGTCGGACATAGATGTGGCCGTCGTCCTGGATGAACTGGCGGACCCGGGTCAGGCCCGAGAGCGTGCCTGACTTCTCGTTCCGGTGGAGCCGGCCGTACTCCGCGTAGCGCAGCGGCAGGTCCCGGTACGACCGCAGCCGGCTCCGGTAGATGAACGTGCTCTCGGGACAGTTCATCGGCTTGAGCGAGTACGGCTGGCCCTCGATGTCGAGGATGAACATGTTGTCGCGGTAGTGGTCCCAGTGACCCGACTGCTCCCAGACCCGATGGCTGACCAGGATCGGCGTCGAGACCTCCTCGTAGCCGTTGCGGTCCTGGAGCTCGCGCATCGCGCCCTCGAGGATCCGCCAGATCCGCTGGCCCTTGGGATGCCAGAAGGCCGAGCCCGGCGAGACGTCGTGGAAGCTGTACAGGTCGAGCTGGACGCCGAGCCGACGATGGTCGCGCTTCTTCGCCTCGGCGCGTCGCCAGAGGTAGCGGTCCAGCTCCTCCTGCGTCGGCCAGACCGTGCCGTAGATCCGCTGGAGCATCGGCTTGGCCTGGTCGCCACGCCAATAGGCGCCGCTGACCGCCAGCAGCTTGAACGGCCCGAGCCGGCCGGTCGAGGCGACGTGGGGACCCTTGCACAGGTCGCTGAACGGGTCCATGCTCATAGAACGTCGTCGGCGGCGTCGGTTCGCCGGCCGCCGAAGCCTTGGCCGCGAGGTCATCGAGGATCTCGACCTTGTACGTCTGGCCGGCCTCGGCCTCGCGGGATCGGGCCTGGGCGAACGGCACCTCCAGGCGGACGAACGGATGGTCGGCCGTGACGCTCTGGGCCATCCGGGCCTCGATCGCGGCAAGGTCTTCAGGCGTGAACGGCCGGTCGACGTCGAAGTCGTAGTAGAAGCCGTCGGCGATGGCCGGCCCGATCCCGAGCTTCGCGCCGGGGAACAGGTCGAGGACCGCCTCGGCCATGACATGGGCCGCCGAGTGACGCATCGCGCCCAGGTCGTCGGCCACGCCGGCGTCGAGCAGCTCGTCCGCCGAGCCGCGCTCCGGCGCATCGAAGAACTCGTCGGCGGGCTCCTCGCCCTCGACCACCGCCTGCTGTTCCGCCATCGTCTGAGCCTCCGAGAATCACGCGACCTCTCGCCCTGCCGGGACGAGAGGTCGATCTCCCGCGGTCCCACCCGCCTTCGCCGGCCCATGGACGGGACCGGCGCTCTCTGGTCGCGCTAACGGGCGACGCCCGGGCCGGTTCGCCGGCCGCTCACGGGTGGTACCGGTGTCGCGAGGTCAGCCGCCGGGCTTGCAGCCGAGGCCCGGCTCTCTGGGGGCACCTCGCGACGGGCGTATCCCGCTCGACGCGTTCGATCTGGTGGGCGACACTGGACTCGAACCAGTGACCTCTTGCATGTCAAGCAAGTGCTCTAACCAACTGAGCTAGCCGCCCGAACGGCTCCGGCGTCGCGACCCTGGCTGGGGACGGTCCGTCGGAACCTCACCCTCGTGTCCGGGTCGACGGGCGTCGGCGGCACCGTTGGATGCGAGGTGTTCCACGTCTCGCCGGCGTCGTCGGCACATCCCGATCCGGGCCCGATGGCTCGACGGATTGTAGCCGTGGGCGCCCCAAGGGACAATGCGAGCCATGCTGCCCCGAACGACGATCCGGGCCATGCCGCTTCGACCCCTCCTGCGTGCGGCGCTGGTCCTCGTCCTCGTGGCGTGGGTCGTCGCCTGCTCACCGCTGCCGAACCCGAATCCGACCGGGCCGGCCAATACGTTCGGCGGCGTCGGGACGCCGAACGAGCTCCCACGCGCCACAGCGAGTCCCTAGCCGGCCGGCGGACGTCCGCGCGGCTCAGTCCGTGATGGTCGGCGTCTGACGCGTCATCGGCCCCGAGGCCACTCGCCCGTCTAGGGGGACGGCGAACCCTCGTGTCGGAGTGCCCGCAGCTCGTAGAGCTGCGTCGCGATGGTCTTTCCCTTGAGGTCGGTTGCGCCGAGGGGGATGACGTCGGCGACGCCTCTCACGAGTTCGTACGTCTCCTGGCCGATCACGACCGTTCCCGCCTTCGCGTGGTTCTGGATCCGGGCCGCGACATTCGTCGTGTCTCCGAGCGCAGAGAAATTCCGGAGCTCGGCACTGCCGATGTTTCCGACGAGCGCAGGCCCGGTATTGATGCCGACACGGAACCGCGGCTCGTCGTCGTCGGTCGGCGGCGGGAGTGCCTGCTGGAGGGCGAGACCTGCTCGACACGCCCGGATCGGCGTCGATCCGGCTGGCGGAGCGGGGCGTTGAAGATCGCCATCAGAGCGTCGCCGACGAACTGGACGATCGTCCCGCCCTCGGCGAACACGGCGGGCACGGCGACGCCGAAGGAGCGGTTGAGCAGCGCCACCACCTCCTCGGGTGAGACCCGCTCGGAGAACGGCGTGTAGCCGCGCAGGTCGGCGAAGAGGACGCTCACGTCGACGACCTCGCCGCCGAGCTCGGCCCGCGTCGGGTCCGCGACGAGAGCCTGGGCCACGTCCGGCGACACGTATTGCCGGAACAGCCGATCGATCCGCCGATGAAGGTCGGCGACGAGGTGTCCCTGGGCGAACGTGACTCGCTCGGCCGACTCTAGGTAGCGGGCACCCGCCGCCGCGAAGGTGAGCGACCCGATGAGCAGCAACGTCTGATAGGCCCCGACCCCGCTGGTGCCGATGGCGACCACCCCGATGATGAAGATGACGACCTCGAGGGTGCCGAGCAGGACCGCCAGCCACGCCGCGATACGGACGAGGCTGATCGCGACGATCAGGTTGACCATCATGGCCGGAGCCGCGATCTCGTCGAACCGTCCGCCTAGTCCGAAGGCGACGACGATCGAGATCGCCGCGAGCGTGGTCGACAGGGACGCTATCAGCCAAGTCGTGGCCAGCGTCATCGGCCGCCGCATGACCACGAGCGTCAGCGATACCCAGGTCACGTTGACGAGCGCGACGAGGTAGATCGGCTCCGGAGGCATGGCCAGCAGGCCCGGCGCGAGGAGGCCGAGGGACGCCCAGGTCGCCACCCCGACGACATTGGCGGCTTGCAGTCGCTGCCGGGCGGGTCCCGCCGCCATCGAGGCATATGCGCGCTCGAGTGACGGGTCGGCGAACCGCAGCAGGATGGGGTCGCGACGGTCCCATCCACGGCTCAGACCCGCAGCGGACGCCTGGACGTCGCTGCCTGCCATGGTCACCGCCCAACGTACCACGGAGATCTCCCGACTCTTCGGCGGCGTCGGTCGAGCCCATCACGACGAGATAGAACGACCCACGGAGGCTATTCCGAGGGCCGTTCCATGTTCGGGAGGCACGCCCGTCGGCACGACCACGTGTCGATCACGTGGCCCCGACCGACTGACCCGACCGTCCATGCGGTTCCGTCGCGTCGCCCGCGGTTGGTAGCTCAGTAGTTGTACGGGTTCGACGAGGGAGCGGCCGATGGGACACTCGACGCTGGAGCGCTCGACGGAGACGGCCCGGTCGTGGCGCCAGGTGAGGTGCACGCCGCGATGGCGAGGACGGCGACCGCGGCGAGGATGACGACCCGAAGGCAGATGGTCTTCATGTCCGGGGTACGTCGCGCTCGAGGCATCGGTTCTACCCGCGTCGCGCGCCGGTTCCGGTCCCCTTCCGCCCGCCCAGGTAGCCAGACTTAGCCGATGGATCGGCTCCTCCACCAGATCGAGCTGCTCGACGCAGGCGATGGGCGACGGCTCGAGGCGTTCGGCGGCGTCATCGTGGACCGGCCCGCGGAGTCCGCGACCTGGCCGCGACGCGACCCGCGTGCCTGGGCGTCCGCGACGGCTCGCTTCGACGCAGGGTGGCGCTTCTCGGCTCCCCTCCCCGACCCCTGGCAGGTCGTCGTCGACGGCCTGACGCTCGAGCTGCGGGCGACGACCTCCGGCCAGGTCGGCCTGTTCCCCGAGCACGCGATGCACTGGCCCTGGCTCCGGGAGCGCATCGCCGAGCAGCCGGGCGGGTCGGTGCTCCATCTCTTCGGCTCGACCGGCGCGACGACGCTGGCGCTCGCGGCTGCGGGCGCGTCGGTCACCCACGTCGATGCGGCACGCAACGTCGTCGCGTGGGCGCGGGCGAACGCTGTCCGGTCCGGACTCACCGACAGGCCCGTCCGCTGGATCGTCGACGATGCCCTGGCATTCACCCTCCGCGAGACGCGTCGCGGTCGCCGCTACGCCGGCATCGTCCTTGATCCTCCCTCGTACGGGCACGGACCCGGCGGTCGAGCCTGGCAGCTTCGCGAGGACCTTGGCTCGCTCCTGGACGCCTGTCGGGACGTAGCCGAGCCGGACGCGTTCGTGCTCCTCACGGCGCACACGCCCGGCGAGGACGGGCGGAGACTCGCGGCGCGTCTTGCTGGGGCCTTCCCGGACCGCGCGTCGGCCGAAGCCGGGCCGTTGGACCTCACCGCTCGCTCCGGGGCGCTGCTGCCGCTGGGGGCGTTCGCCCGCATCATGGGCACCTGATGGATGACCTGATCCTGACGAGCTCGTCGAACCCGCGTGTCCGCGCCTGGCTGCGGCTTCGGGACCGCGCGGGTCGCGACGCCGCTGGGCTCAGCCTTGTGGACGGCGCTCGGGAGGTCGGCCGTGCGGTGGCCGCCGGCGCCGAGGTCGTCGAGGCGATCATCGGGCCGCGCGCGACCACGACCGACGAGGGTCGCGCGACGGTCGCGGCGCTCCGCCACGCCGCGGTCCCGATGACCCTCGTCGGGGAGACGGTGGCGGACCGGATCGCATTCGGTGACCGCGCCGATGGCCTCGTCGCAGTCGTCCGCGTCCCGCCGCTCGACCTGTCGCGCCTCGCCGTCTCGGCCGAGCCGCTGATCGTCGTCCTCGATCGGCTCGAGAAGCCGGGCAACCTCGGCGCCGTCCTCCGGAGCGCCGACGGCGCCGGGGTCGACGCCCTGATCGTGTCCGACCCGGTCACCGACCTGTACAACCCCAACGCGATCCGGGCGAGCCTCGGGACGATCTTCGGCGTCCCGGTGGCTGCCGGGACGAGCGACGACGTCCGAGGCTGGATTCGACAGCACCGGATCCGCCCGGTCGCGGCACTGGTGGACGGCGCCACTCCGTACACCGAGGCCGACCTGACCGGCCCGATCGCGCTCGTCCTCGGCAGCGAGGCACAGGGTCTCGGGCCGGCCTGGCGTGATCCCGAGGTCACGGCCGTCCGGATCCCGATGCGCGGAGCCGCCGACAGCCTCAATGTCTCGGTCGCCGCCGCGATCCTGCTCTTCGAAGCTCGCCGCCAGCGCGACGCCACCTGACCCGGTCGAGAGGAAGGGAGCCCATGGATCCATTCGACTTCGTCATCATCGGCGCCGGTCCCGCCGGCGAGGGCGCCGCCTACAAGGCCCGCTCCCGCGGCGCCAGCGTCGCGATCATCGACGACCGCTGGTTCGGCGGCTCCTGCCCGTTCATCGGCTGCCTGCCGTCGAAGGCGCTTCTGTATTCGGCCGCCCAGCATCATGCGAACGCCGCGGCCTACCCCTGGAGCGCGGGCGAGCGCCCATCGCGACTGGATGATCAACCGCGACCCGACGGCCGACGAACCCGACGATGGCAGCCACGTCCGAAGCCTGACCGAGGCGGGCGCGACGACGATCCGGGGTCGGGCGCGGATCGTCGGTCGCGGGCGCGTCGAGATCCGCCACGACGAGGCGGTCCATCCGGTCGAGGGCCGGACGCTTGTCGTCGCGGTCGGATCCCACTCCAAGGTCCCGCCGATCCCCGGTCTCTCGGACATCCCGACGTGGTCGAACCGCCAGGCGACGCTGGCCCGTGAGCTCCCGCGGAGCCTCGTGATCCTTGGTGGCGGACCGACCGGCTGCGAGCTCGCCCAGGTCTACGCCCGCTTCGGGGTCCCGACGACGATCGTCCAGTCGGGGCCGCGGCTGATGCCGACCGAGCACCCGCGGAACGCCGCCGCGGTCCAGGCGGGGCTCGAGGCGTCGGGGGTCGTGATGCGCCTCGAGCGTCCGGGCGGTCGCGGCACATGCCGGAGCGGGACCGAGCGGTGGCCACGTGATCGAGCTCGACGACGGGACGACCGTCGAGGGCCACGCGATCCTCCTCGCCGTCGGCCGGGACTTCCCGCTCGATGATCTTGGGCTCGAGCACTACGGGCTCGATACGTCCGGCCGCGCCCCGTTCCCGCGCGACGGCCGGCTCCGGATCGCCGAGGGTCTGTACGTGATCGGCGACCCGGCCGGTCCCGAGCTCCACACCCACCAGGCCCACTACCAGGGCGAGATGGCGATCCGGATGGCCCTCGGCGACGTCGTCACGCCCGACTACCGGGCACTCCCGCGGGCGACCTACACCGACCCGGAGGCCGCCTCGGTCGGGAGTCACCTTGACCAGGCCAGGGAGAGCGGGCTCGACTCGTTCGAGGTCGTCGCGGAGTTCGCCCAGTCGGCTCGCGGCGAGGCGATCGACGCGAAGATCGGCCACGTCACCCTGGTCATCGACCGTTCCTAGCGGACGCTCGTCGGCGCGGCGATGGCCTGCCCCGACGCGTCGGCGGCCATCCACGAGTGCGTCGTCGCGATCAAGGCCCGCGTCACGATCGACGTCCTGGCCGACACGATCCACGCCTTCCCGTCGACGCTCGCGGATCTTCAACGGCCTGTTCGCCGAGGCGCTCAAGATGCTCGACGGGCCGACGCCCGCGGCCTGACCCCGCCGACGGACTCGCGGCCACGTGCCGCGGCCATGTCGCGGGCCGAACGCCGCGGGCAGAACGCCGTGGGCAGGAACGCCGCGATCAGCCCTCCGCGACGACCTCGCCATCCACCAGGACGAGCCGCGGCCGGAGCCGACCGAGCGGCCCGCCGACCTCGACCGACTCGTTCAGGGCGTCGGATGGGATGACGACGAGGTCGGCCCGGTGGCCGGCGACAGGCGTCCGCGGTCTACCTCGCCGGCCGAGCGCGGGGCGTCGAGGCAGGCCGCCCGGAGGGCGCGGGCTCGAGCGCTCAGTCACTCCGCCGGCTCCGAACGCCGGCATGCGCCGGGACGCCAGGTCGGATCGCGCCGCGTGACCGCCATCCTCGAGGCCGGGCCACGGGTCCCACGGCTCGACCGGCGCGTCCGTGCCGAACGGGATGAGCGCCCCGCCCGCCACGAGCGAGCGCCACGGGTAGCCGGTCGTCTCCGCCCGGGCGCCCCAGGCGCGACGTGCCGGCTCTGCGTCCATCCGCAGGTGGACGGGCTGGACCGACGCCGCGATCCCGAGTGCGCCGAACCGCGGGATGTCCGCGGCGTCGGCGAGCTGGACGTGCTCGAGCCGCGGTGCGAACGCGGGTCCGGCCGACTGTCGGCTCGAGGGCGTCGAGGCAGGCCCGGACCGCGCCGTCTCCGATGGCGTGGATCTGGGTCGCGATCCCATGCGCTGCGGCCCGCTCGGCGAGCGCCGGCAAGCCGCTCGGGCGGCGTGAAGAACAGGCCCGAGCGGCCCCGCCGGCGGCGGCTCCCGATCGGGCTCGGGCTCGAACGGGGCGAGCATCGCCGCTGTCCGCGAGGCGAGCGTCCCATCGGCGAAGAGCTTCATCCAGCCGACCGCGGCTCGTCCGCCCGCCGGCCGCCAGCGGGTCGCCGGAGCGGATGCCGCGTCGGATCGCCGTCTCGAGCGCCTCCTCGCGGATGCAGGCGTGGACCCGCAGGGGCAGCCGGCCCGCAGCGGCCAGCAGATGCGTACGCGCCGAACCCGAGCTCGAGCTCCGGCTCCGGGATGTCAGCCCGCCCGGGTCGTGGGCCGCGACGACGCCGGCGGCGAGGAGCCGGCGGCCGAGGGTCTCGATCGCATCGGCCAGTCGGTCGACCGTCGGCGCAGGGACGAGGACCGAGACGAGACGTGCGGCGGTCTCGTGGAGGACGCCGGTCGGCTCGCCGTCGGGCCCCGCCGGATCACGCCACCGTCCGGGTCTGGCGTCGCCGCCGTCACGTCGCGCTGGCGGTCAGTGCCGCAGGACTCACCCAGTAGGCGTGGTGATCGTGGGCCCAGAAGACCGCCCGCCGACCCGGCGCGACGCGCTCGAGCTCGTCGGCGGTCGGCCAGCGGCCCCAGCCCTCGGCATCCCAGCCCTGACCCTCGAGCCAGGCGTCAGGGTCGCCGAGCGCGCGGTGACCGGCAGCGATCGCGTTCGAGACCCGCCTCGACGCGTCGGGGCACCGGCAAGGTCGACCCGGGTCGCTGCCATCGCTGTGTCGGCGAGGTGGAGATGGGCGTCGGTCAGGCCCGGGATCGCGGCCTCCTCGGGGCCAAGGTCGATCCGCCGTGTCCGCGGCCCGGTGAGCCCCTCGATGTCGGTGGCCGCTCCCGCGGCGACGACGCGGCCATCCTCGATCGCGATCGCCTCTGACCCAGCCGAACCCGGCATCGTCGGCGAGCGTGGCGATCCGGCCGTGGACGACGAGCCCGACCTCGCTCAATCCGACGGGCGTCGGCCGGCACGGCGAGGACGGCGAGCAGGCCGCCGGCGGTCGACGGCCTGCTCCGATCCCGAGCGCGAGCGCGACCCGGGCCTTCGGGCCCGACAGCGTCCCGGCGAACATCGCACCCGACGGCCAGCCATGTCGCGCCGCCACCAGGGAACGCGTAGGCGGGCGACGGCCCGGCCGGCGACGCAGCGCGTCGTGAGCGCGACCGGGATGCCGGCGCGCCATCGCGCCGACGGCACGACTCGAGCAGCGCGGCCGACGTGTTGCCGCCACCGGTCGCCGCGACGACGAGGCCGTCGGCACCCGCCGCGACCGCCGCATCGAGCAGGTGCCATCCATCGCCATGACCGCGGTGATCAGGTGGACCCGCTCGGCGGCCACCGTCGTGTGGACCTGGCGCCGAGCGGCCCGTCGCCGGGGACCGTGAGCACACCCCGCTCGACCCAGCCGATCGGACCGAGGTTCGGGCTGCTGAACGCCGTCATCGAGCTCGTATGGGTCTTCGTCACGTCGTCGGCGGGGTGGATGGTGCCGGCCAGGACGACGCAGACGCCCTGTCCGGCGCAGCGCGGGGCGAGGCGCGGCGTGATCGCGTCGCGCAGGTTGACGGGCCGTCATAGCCCTCGTCGGAGGCCGCCCGCATCGCCCCGGTGACAAGGACGGGCTTCGGCGAGGCGAGCGAGCAGGTCGAGCAGCGAAGCTCGTCTCCTCGATCGCGTCGGTGCCCTGGACGACGACCGCGCCCACCGATGCGTCGGGTCGGCCAGGGCCGTCCTCGAGACCGCCGGCGAGGTCGAGCAGGCCGGGAACGTGAAATGGCTGGCCGGGGTCCGGCCCTGGTCGATGACGACGAGGTCGGCGAGGTCGCCGATGCCGGGCGTCCGGGCGAGGATCGCCGCACCATCGAGGGCCGGCACATTGCCCCCGGCCGCTCGGATCGGCGACCGAGGCGATGGTCCCGCCGGTGAAGACGACGGCGACGCGGGTCACGGGGTCGACTCCACCGTCGGCTCCTCGGTGCCCGATCTCGACATCCATCCCGTCGCCGGCCTCCGCGGCGGCGGCCTCCATGGCGGCCGCGTTCGTCGGCGTCGGGCGCGACCGGCTCCGCCGGCGGCCGACCGTCGATCGCCGCGCCGGCGCTCGCGACATGGCGCTCGCCGCCGGCTCGCCACGGCCACGAGGTCGACCGGCCCGGGCGGATGTCGCCGCCGTGTCGACGCGGCTTGGCGGCCTCCGACGCGGGCATCGGCCCGTGGAGCAGGATCGAGCCGATGCCGCAGACGAGGATGATCAGGCCGACGACGACGATGACCGCCGTCGTGCCGACGATGGCGACGACCGAGCCCGACGACGATGATCGGGACGAAGCTGGCGACCGAAACGAGCATGTTGAGGACGCCGAAGACGCGACCCCGGACGTCCTCGGGCAGCTCCTCCTGGAGCTGGGTCTGGGCGGGGATCGGCGACCGCCGCGTAGCAGATGCCGGCGCAGAACGCGATGCCGATGACGACGGCGAGCAGCGACACGAAGCCCGACAGGTCGACGACGGGCTGACTGCGCTTGGACGCGCCTGGAGGAGGTCGCGAGATCGGTCCGGCGATCGAGAGCAGGACGATGAAGACGCCGAGGCCGAGGAGCCCGACCTCGATGACCCGCCGACGCGGCAGCAGCCGGCCGTAGCTGTTGAGCAGCATGATCCCGAGGACGACGCCGAGGGCGAGCGGCAGGACGACGACGACGAAGTCCTTCGTCGAGAGGTGGAGGTTTTCGGTCGCGAACTCGGGGCCGATGACGCCGAGGACGCCGACGAGCGAGGACGCGATGGCGAGGTAGATGAGCGACCAGCTGATCGTCCGATGGCTCCGGATGTACGACAGGCCGTAGCGAAGCTCGGCGAAGGTCGACTTGGCGGCATTCTCCGCGTCGCCCGACGCGCGTCTGCGGCGCCCGGCTCGGCGACGCGGTCGGCGGGTGGGGCGGCAGGGTGAAGCAGAAGACCGCAGGCGATGAGGTAGAGGACGGCGACGACGGCGATGAGCGCGTGCGGGCCGGCGAGCGTGACCACGAGCGGTCCGAGCAGCGCGAACCCGATGGCGAACGCCGCATTGAGGGTGAACGTGAACAGGCTGTTCGCCGCGAGGAGCAGCTGGCGCGGCACGAGCGTCGGGATCATCGCCGCCTCGGCCGGCGCGAAGAAGACCGTGAGGCAGCTGACCACGATGTTGAGGGCGAAGATCGCGCCCGAGGTGGTCCTGGGCGAGGAACATCGCCGCGAACGCGGCAGCCCGCAGGAAGTTCGTGAGGACGAGGATGATCCGGCGGTCGAACCGGTCGACGTACACGCCGGCGACCGCCGAGAGGAGCACCGCAGGGACGAGGAACGTCAGCAGCAGCAGGCTGACCACGGCGCTCGACTGGGTCGCGTCGTAGACGATGACCGTCAGGCCGTAGACGACCATGTTGCCGCCGACCTGCGTGGCCAGCTGGGAGAGCCACAGCAGGAGGAACGGGCGATTGCGGAGGACGTCGACCGCGCTGGGCTGACTCTCGGCCGCAGGCGCCTGGGCGGTCACCCGCCTGTCCGGGGCAGCAGCGCCTCGGTCATCGCCTGATCGCCGCGCCGCACGAACCCGTCGAGACGACGCTCGACGCGACGCCCGCTCGAGGAGGACATGTCGGCCGCAGCCCTCACAGCGGAGGCCGATGTCGGCCCCGACGCGGTCGATGAGCCACGTGTCGGCGCCGCACGGATGCGGCTTCCGAAGACGGATGACATCGCCGAGGAACAGTGGCACGACGGGGCGGTCAGCCATCGGCCGAGCGTATCAGAGGACCGGTGTCCCGTGAGGTGGACGGACGGAGCCGGCTCGTCGGCTCGAGCTCGACGCGATCGACCGGGGTGACGGTGATCAGCACGTCGGGGTACGTCGCCCCGAGCTGGGCGACGATGCCGCCGGAGCGCTTGAGCGAGCCGGTCAGCGTCTCGGGCGACCCGATCGCCTCGATGAGGAACGTGGCCGGCAGCGGCTGGTCGGCGACCGAGACGCCGCCCGCTCGGCCGGCGGCGACGATCGGAGCGACGACCCGGACACCATCGACGGCGATCGCCTCGGCACCGGCGTTGCGTAGCTCGTTCACGAGCTCCATCACGCCCTCGCCGTCGATCGGCCCGCTCACGGTCACCTGGATGCCGGTCCCGGCGACCTTCACCAGACCCGTCCAGGCCTGCAGCCGCTGAAGGTCCGAGCTGAGCTCGTCGAGCGATGACACGCCGCGCGACTCGGGCGGCCTGGAGGTCGCGCTGCTCGCGCTCGAGCGTCGCGACCTCGGTCCGGAGCTGGTCGTTCCGGTCGTTGAGGTTCGCGACGAGCAGGGTCAGCTCCTGGGCCGTCCGCCCGACGAGCTCCGCTGCCGGCTCCCTGGGCCCGGATCTGGACGACGACGAGGAAGCCGAGGATCAGGGTCACGGCGGCGATGAGCCAGGCGTGCGGCGGGCTGCTTCATCCGCCCGACTCCAGCATCGACGACGTGCGTCTGATCGGAGCGTGACCGTGCCCGCGTAGGCCGGGACGGTGACCGTGCCGGGCTCGGCGACCGAGACCCCGATGCCGAACGCCTCTGCCCGGGCGCTGGAGGAAGTCGGCGAACCCGGCCGACGCCGAGACGCGGTCGAACAGGCCGTCCGGGCCGATCGCGGTGATCTGATAGGGCGGCGCGAGATAGGCCGAGTTCACCAGGATCGAGCCGCCGATATCGATGATCGCGGTCGTGCTCGTGATCCGTTCGCCGTTGACCGACATCGCCTCGGCGCCGGCGAGCCACAGCTCCTCGACGACGGTCCGCAGGTCGCTTGCCGTTGACGACCGAGTCGGCGGTCGAGCCACCCGGCGATGTCGGGGCCGTGCGAATCCGAGAGCTGGAGCACGATGCCCGGGCCACGCAACGCCACGAGGCCGCCGGCGATGCGGGCCTCCTCGAGCTGGTCGTTGATGTCCTTGACCTGGGCCGCCGAGCCCTCGCTCGCGCTCTGGAGATCGACCGGATCTGGTCGTTGAGCTCGAGGATCCGGGCCTTCAGGGCATCCTGGTCGGCCGTCAGACCGAGGGCCGTCTCGACCAGCGGCGACCGCTCCTGGGTCGTGTACCGGATGCGCGGACCCTCCGCCCGCAGCTGGGCGGCGATGAGGAAGCCGAGGGTCAGCAGGGCGACGCCGAGCGTCACCTGCCAGGACGGCAGGGCACGGAGCCGAGTCGACAGGCTGGTCATGGGCCGTGCTGGGACGGCTCGTCCTCAGGGACCGTGACGGCCGCCGGCGGGCCGCGCCGGCGTCTCCCTCGGATGAGCCAGACCGCGACGCCCGCGGCGGCGATGCCGAGCAGCGCGATGCCGAGCAGGGTGAACGGACCGGTCGACGTGTCCCCGCCCTGGGGGATCGGCGAGGTCGACGGAGCCGAGGCGACCGGCGAGGCCACCGGGGCCCCGGATGGAGCCGCCGCCCATTCGGCCGGCACGGGACCCGCTGGATCGGGCTGCGGACCGACGCGGTCCGGGATCGTCCCGTTCACGTCCTTGAACCAGGCGGCGTCGAACGCCGTGGTGTCGATCCCCAGGGCCGCCGTGAACGCCTCGTCGTCCGTCCGTCCCTCGGCATAGGACTTCACCAGCGACACGACGGCGTCCTGGCCGTAGGTCCGGACCATGAATTCGACCGCCGAGACGCTCTCCGAGTAGGCGAGGAAGAACCCGGCTTGGGTCGTCGGGAACTGGCCGGTCAGACCCGCCAGCGGCATGAGCCGATCGGCCTGGGCGGCGACGAGGACGGCCCGCCGGTCGCTGTCCTTGTAGCCCTCCGACAGGTAGACCGCGAGCCCCTCGTTCAGCCACCGCGGCGGGAAGTGGTACGGGTTCTTCACCGCCGTGTTGAACACGAGGTGGGTCAGCTCATGGGGGATGACGACGCCGACCCAGGCATCGTCGATCTCGGCCGGGGTGATGAGCGCGAACAGGGTCCGGATGTCGGCGTTCGCCTGTCCGCCGACGTTCTCGCGGGTCCCGGGCCCGAGGGCGTCATAGAACCTCTGCTGGTCGGGATAGACGAAGAAATCGATCGGCTCGGTCTCGGTCACGCCGAACAGCTGCTCGGCCTTCTCGATGCCGGCCTCGCCGATCGCGAGGGCGCGCTCGCCGAAGGCCTGGTCGCCCTCGACCCAGTGGACCTTCATGATCTGGCCGGCGATCGTCTTCCAGTCGTAGCTGTCGTCGGCGTAGGTGACCGTGACCGGCTGGCTCGTGACCGTCGTATCGCCGCCCGTCGCCCGGAGGCGCCACGACGACTCGATCGTCGTGTTCGGCAGGAGATGACCCTGGTCGGCGACCGAGAAGCTGTAGTGGAGCACGACCTTGCCGGTGCCCGTCGGAGCCGGGACACCCACGACCAGCGGTCCCGGGGTGTCGGGGAACCGCAGCAGGAGCTCGGCCCGATCGACCGGGACACGGAGGTCGACCGTGACGCTGAAGTCGATCCCCTGGCCGTAGGTCGGGGTGGCCGTCGGAGCGCTGAACGAGATCCCGTCGGCGGCGAGGGCGGTGGCCGGCGCGAGCGCCGCCCCCAGGGCCATGGCGCCGAGCACGACGGTCGCGAGCAGTCGCCGGCCCCGCATCAGCTGCCCCATGCGAGGCCTGCCATCCGGATCACGCCCAGACCGTTCTGACCGGCCCCGAGGAGCCCGGTCCGGGCCAGCGCCCAGCCATCCCCGTACTCGACCGGGATGACCGGCGCCTGGTCGCGGACGATGCCTTCAGCGCGGTCATAGGCCTCGCGCGCGGCGGCGGCATCGGGGGCCGCCAGGGCGTCGGCGATCGCGGCATCGAACTCGGGCGACGACCAGCGTCCGTAGTTCGCCGTCCGACCCGACCCGAGCAGGAGGCCCAGGAAGTCGTTCGGTCCGGGGTAGTCTGCGACCCACGACAGAGACCAGATCGCCGGCGGGTCCGACTCCAGGCGGTCGAAATACGGCGAGAAGTCCATCGTCTCGACCGCCACGTGGACGCCCAGGACCGTCGCGAGCTCGGTCGCGATCGCCTCCTCGTGGCCCGTCCCGCTCGTCATCATCGTGACCGTCGGGAAGCCCGTCCCCCCGGCGAAGCCGGCCTCCGCCAGGAGCTCCTTGGCCTCGCCCGGGTCGTACGTCGGCACGAAGTCGCGATCCGAGCGGCCGGGGATGCCGGGCGGGACCATGCTGGTCGCGGGTGCCACGTCGCCGGTCGCTCCGAGCTCGGCGATCCGATGCCACTGGACGGCCAGGGTGAAGGCCCGCCGGACCCGTACGTCGTCGAACGGCGGACGGCTCGTGTCGAACCCGAAGTACGTCAGCAGGAGGGACGGGACCTCACGAAGGTTCGGCCCCAGTCCCTTGTCATAGGCGATCCAGGATGCGTCTGCAGAGCCGATCGGGGCGTAGTCCAGGTCCCCCGCCGTGTAGGCGTCGACGGGGCTTCGTCCCTGGATGTCGGTCACGAGCTGGACGGTCGTGATCGCCGGGCGACCGGCCCAGTAACGGTCGTTCGCGGTGAGCGTCAATCCGCTCGGCCCGTCGCTCGTGAGCGTGTAGCCGCCGCTGGCGGGCAGACTCTGGGCATCCGATGCCGTGGTGAACCCCGGCGGGACCACCCCGAAGGTCGGGCTGGCGATGATCGAGGCGAAGTCGCCCACGGGCTGGACGAGCGTGACGACGACGCCGGCATCGCCATCGGTCGTGATCCCGACGGCGCCCGGATCGGTCGACGTGCCCTCGCGGTAGGCAGCGGCGCCGGTCACCTCGTCGAGCAGCGAGGCCAGCGGCGAGGGAGCGTGAGGGTCGATGACCCGGAGCCAGCTGCGCACGACATCCGCGGACGTGATCGGTGTCCCGTCGGAGAAGGTGAGGCCACTTCGAAGGGTGAACTCGATCCGCTTCCCGGCGTCGCTCGTCGCCCAGCTCTGGGCCAGCGCAGGGTGCAGGACCAGCTGCGGGTCGAACGCCGTCAGGCTCTCGTACAGCTGTGCTGTGACGGCCGCCGAGCTGATGTCTCCCTGGGCGGCCGGGTCGAGCGACTCAGGCGCTCCCACGAGGATCTTGACGTCGTCGCGGGCAGCAGCAGCGGTCGGACCGGTCGCCCCGCCGAGCAGCGCCACGGTGCCGACCGCGAGGGCGATGGCGAAAGCCCAGCGGCGCATGGCGCGGAGTATAGGTGGGCATCGCGAAGGGGCCCTCGGACCGCGATCCGGGCGCCCGGGAGGCTCGTCGGCAGCGGACAGAGTGAGGCCCCGCCGAACCACACCGCCGGGGGAACGATGTCATGGAGCGGGGCCTCGCACCCTGATAACGACGCCGGCGCGACTTCGTTAGGGCCCGGGCCGGGCCATCGCGATCGACAGTACGATGGTCGCCCTCGCCGACTGCCGAGCCCGATGACCCTCCATCTCCGCGACACGCTGACCCGCGCCGATCCGGCCCGTCGAGCCGCTCGAGCCCGGGCGCGTCTCGATGTACACCTGCGGCCCGACGGTCTACCGCTGGGTCCACGTCGGGAACCTCCGGAGCTACCTCTTCGCCGACCTGATCCGGCGGATCCTCGTCTATCACGGGCTCGAGGTCCGGCACGTGAAGAACGTGACCGATGTCGGCCACCTCCGGGACGAGCGCTTCGACCGGGGCGACGATCCGATGCTCGTCCAGGCCGGCCTCGAGGACAAGGCGCCGGGCGAGATCGCCGATGCCTACGAGGCGGCCTTCCACGCCGACGAGGCGACCGTGAACATCCTGCCCGCCCACGTCTACCCGCGGGCGACGGAGCACGTGCCGGACATGATCGAGCTGACCGAACGCCTGGTCGATGGCGGCCATGCCTATGCGACCCCGGAGGGCAACGTCTACTTCTCGGTCGCCTCGTTCCCAGGCTACGGTCGGCTGTCCGGAAACAGCCTCGACGACCTGCGCGCCGGTCACCGGGGCGAGGTCGATCCGGACAAGCGCGACCCGGCCGACTTCGCCCTCTGGAAGGCCGCCGGGGAGGGCCGGATCCTCAGCTGGCCGACGTCGCGCTGGGGCGAGGGCTTCCCGGGCTGGCACATCGAATGCTCGGCGATGGCGATCCGCCACCTGGGGCCGCGGTTCGACATCCACACCGGGGGCATCGACAACGTCTTCCCCCACCACGAGGACGAGATCGCCCAGACCGCTTCGCTCACCGGCGCCGTCCCGGCATCGCTGTGGGTCCATGGCGAGCATCTCCTGATGGACGGCCGGAAGATGGCGAAGTCGGCCGGCAACTTCCAACGGGTCACGTCGCTGCCGGAACGTGGCCTGGATCCGCTGGCCCTCCGCGCCCTCGTCCTCACCTCGCGCTATCGCCACAAGCTGTCGTACTCGGACACCTCGATCGACGCCGCCGCCGCGGCGCTGGCATCCCTCCGGGCACGGCTCCGGGCGCTCGGCCGGCCACCCGCCGACGGCCCATGGGTCGCCCCGGCCGTCCTCGAGGCGGGCGCTTCGCCCGATCGCCCGATCGGCGACGCCGCCGGCGTCGCGGGGCACGGTGGGGCAGGTCTGGCGACCCTCACAGACCGTGCCCATGCGCCGACGGTGCCGCTCTCGCCCGTCGGCCTGGCGCTCCACGAGCGGTTCATCGCGGCCCTCGACGACGACCTCGACACGCCGACCGCGCTTGGCGTGGTCCGGGAGATGCTCCGGAGTGACCTCCCGCCGGACGAGCGCCGCTGGCTCGTGCTCGACGCCGACGCGGTCCTGGGGCTCGATCTGCATCGGGTCTGGGACGCCTGGCTCGGTCCTCGATCGACGATCCCGGCCGACGTCGTGGCCCGGATGAGCGAGCGCGACGCGGCCCGCGCACGGCGGGACTTCGCCGCGGCCGATGCGATCCGCGACGCGCTCGCCGTCGATGGCTGGGAGATCGTCGACGGACCGGACGGGTCGACGGTCCGCCGGCCCGGCGAGCCCACCGCCAGCGACCCGGACTAGCCTCCCACGATGAGGTCCCGGCGGGACCCGAAGCGGTCGATGATCCGGTAGAAGTTCCGCTTCGAGAGCCGGTCACGCTCCTCCGGTGGGACGCTCGTCCAGCCTCGATGCTCGTGGCGCACGAGGGGCATCTCCGGGACGGCGACGGCTCGTCGGGCCGGGAGTCCCTCGCCCTCGTCGCGCAGCACCAGGCTCCACCAGATGTCGAGGTTCCGGTAGAACCGGAACCGCTCGTCGATCGGCCCGCGCTCCGCGGCGTCCGAGCGACGGAATGCCTGGAGATAGCCCTCGATGGCAGCGACATCGCCCGAGGGGGCGTCACGGAACCGGCGCAGGTCGTCGGTGACGATCCCGAACGGCCCGGCGACACCGACGGTCGGGTCGGCGAGGGCCGCGACCACCGGGCTGACGACGTCGCCGAGGGCTTCGATGCTCGCGTCGATGACGATGACGACCGGCGCGACCGCCCGCCGGATCCCGATCTGAAGGGACGCGCCCGCGCCGAGCGGCGCGCTCGTCCGGATCAGCTCGACGTCGGCCGATCGCCCATCGAGCGCATCGGCCTGCTCGGGCGTCGGATCGTCGGCGACCACGACGATCCCCGTGCCCTCAGGTGACGTCCGTTGGAGGCTCGCGATCGCCCGCTCCACGTCGGCCGGCCAGGCGGTCGCGGTCAGGATCACCGTCGCGACGCCGGTCGCGGGCTCCTCGAGCCTCGATGGGACATCGACCGAGCGGCCGTAGCGGGTCTCCGGCCCCGCGCCGACCGTCGGTGGATGGGCTCGCTCGAGCCGGTAGGAGAACCCGCCGTCGACGACCGACCAGCCGGCGGCCTCGATCTCCCCGCGCAATCGGTCCGCCTCTGGCCAGTCCTTGCCGGCGCGGGCCAGGGCACGGGCATCGGCCAGGTCGCGGATCTCGGCCGGGACTTCGTCCTCAGCCATGCGGCGCCGTCGGGAGAGCCGTCACGGGCGGTTGCGCATCGCGTCGGCCGCCGCGATGAAGTAGTCGAGCAGGGCCGTCCGAACGTCTTCGGGGGAGCCACTGGCGTCGACCGCCGCGCGCATGTGGACCAGCCAGCGGTCGCGCTCCGCCGACCCGATCGCGAACGGAGCATGGCGCATCCGGAGTCGTGGATGGCCCCGCTCGTCGCTGTACGTGGTCGGGCCGCCCCAGTACTGGGTCAGGAAGAGCGTCAAACGCCGCCGTGCAGGCCCAAGATCCGCATCGGGGTAGATGGCGCGCAGCGATGGATCGGTCGCGACCGCGTCATAGAAGCGGCCCACAAGAGTCTCGAAGAAGGCCGAGCCCCCCACGACCTCGTAGAGGCTGCTCGGGTCGTCGCGGACGGTCATGCCGCCGATGCTACCCGCTCCGGCCGGCCCCGACGCGAGCCCGTGCCACGTCCGGGCTCCTTGCGCGGCGTATGCTCGGGGGCAGCGAGGCGCGTGGTCGGAGGAGGGCGCAGGATGTCCGAGCAGACTCCCGGCGAAGCGAGCGGAGGCGAGCCACCACCGCGTTCCGACCCGGGGCCGCTGGTCCCCGGAGGACCGCCCCCGGCGGCCCCGCTCGGGGGCGCGGAGTCGACATCGACACCGGGCGACCCGCCTGCGCCGTTCGCGTCCGCCTGGACGCCGCCACCGGCACCCTCGGCTCCGCCGCCGACGGTGCCCGGCGCCTGGGGCTCCTCGCCACCCTCCCCTGGCGAGCCCGTGCCGGGGGCGCCGGCCGTCGTCGCGGCGACGCCTCCGCCCGATCCATCGACGCCCCCTCCGGCTGTGCCGGCGCCGTCCGCGCCGACCTACGCCTGGCAGGCACCGCCGCCTCCGGGTGCGGTGTCGCCCGGGGTCGCCGGGCTCGAGTATGCCGGTGTGGCCGGCCGTCTCGTGGCCTGGTTCCTTGACTGGATCATCGTCGGCCTCATCAGCCTCCTGGCACTGATCCCGATCGTCATCGCCTCGGATGGCGACGCCACCACGATCGCCTACACGATCGCCTTCATCGCGATCGACGCGGCATACCACGTCTGGCTGTGGACGAGCCGGATGCGCGCGACCCTTGGACAGCGGCTGCTCAAGCTCCAGGTCGGCGAGGCGACCACCGGTCGGACCCTCACCTCCGAGGAGGCGCTCCGCCGCTGGGCAGCCCTGGGGAGCCCGCTGTACCTGATCGGGATCATCCCCGCGATCGCCGGGCTCGGCACCTTCCTCTGGATCGTCTGGGTCGTCCTGCTCCTCATCTCGACCGGGACGAGCCCGACACGACAGGGTCTCCATGACCGGTTCGCGGGCTCTGCGGTCGTCCAGCCGAGCGGTCAGGGATCATCGGGCATCGTCCTGGGCTGCCTGATCATCATCGGCCTGCTCGTCATCCTGCCGTTGCTCACGATCATCTTCCTGATCTTCATCGGCTCGCAGATGAGCGACATCCTCTCGAGGATCGGCACCTCCATCTGAGTCGCCGGATGGCTCGGCTGCGGACCTACGCCGACATCGGCTCGTTCGACGCGGTCGCCGGGGCGTTCCTGCTCAGGCATGAGGCGGAGCACTGCCTCCAGCTCGGCCTCGTCTCGACACTCCGCGATCGGCCCGAGATCTACCAGGAGCCGCCGTACCTCGCGACGGTCGATGTCGACGACGCGGTCCAGCTGGTGGCGATGCGGACGCCGCCGTGGAACCTCGTCCTGTCGCTGACCGAGCGGCCGGAGCTCGTCGACCTGGTGATGGACGACGTCGCGACCGGTGGACCGCTGCCCGGGGTCGTCGGTCCGGAGACAGTGGCGGCGCGGGCGGTCGCGTGGTGGTCGGCGCGGACCGGTCGGACTGCCCGGGTCGTGCTCTCGGAACGGATCTACCGGCTCGACGCCGTCACGCCGACAGCGCGGCCCGTCCCGGGACGATGGCGGGTCGCAGGGGATCAGGACCGGGGACGTCTGTCCGACTGGCTCCTCGCGTTCGAGCGGGAGGCGCTGCCCGATACGGTCCCGACGCGCGATCGCGAGGCGGTCGTGGCCCGGTGGGTCCGACGCGAGGGTCGCTGGGTCGGCCTGTGGGAGGTCGACGGGCGCGTCGTCTCGATGGCCGGCGCGGGGTCGGCGACACCGAACGGGATCCGGATCGGCCCGGTCTATACCCCGCGGTCGGAGCGGAGACGCGGCTATGCGAGCGCGGTGACGGCCGCCGTCTGTCAGGCCGAGCTCGACACGGGCCGACGACTCTGCTTCCTCTTCGCCGACCTTGCCAACCCGACGCCGAACCACATCTACCAGGAGATCGGCTTCCGTCCGGTCGCCGACGTCCAGGAGTGGGCCTTCGACGGAGGCTGACCGCCGGCACGTGCTCCGAGCGCCCGCGCCCTGCGCTCAGCCCGGCGTGCCGCGGATGAGCCGTTCGCGGTCGAACATCGGGGCGATGACCCGCCAGCCCGCGACATCCGCGACGACGAGCGCCGCGAAGGCGACGATGACCTCCCGCCGATCCACGTCGATCGCACCGAATGCGACGAGGGCGATGAGGATGAGGAGCGGGACGCAGCACAGCAGACTGGCCTGCTGGGCCACCCGGATGTCGCCCGATCGGATCGACATCGCGAGTCCGATCCAGATCGCCAGGCAGGCGAGCAGCGGCGTGAAGACGATCACGACCTCGAGATCCGTCGGCTGGATCACCACCCCAGCGACGCCCGGCGCCGCGAAGGCCTCGACGGCCAGGATGAACACCGCGATCACGGCATACGCGACGATGACCGATGGTCCGAGTGCTGCCAGCGCCTTCGCGACGAGGAACTCCTCGCGGCTGATCGGCGTGGTCAGGACCGGCTCGAGGCTGCCTTGGCTGCGCTCGCCGGCGACGGCCGACGCGGCGAGGATCGGGGACGCCAGGAGGGGGATGGCGAGCAGATAGACGAGGATATGGAGACCCGAGAGCGGCGGCCACGCGAGTCGCGCGCGACCAGGACGGCGTAGAGCGGCTGGATCAGGAAGATGAGCGGGAAGATCGTCATCGCGACCAGGAGCTGGCGCGTGCGCCGGTACTCTCGCAGCTCCTTGCGGATGACGCCCCGGATCGGCCGCCACCGAAGCGTCATCGCGCTGCCGCCTCGACATCGTCGTCGATGAGCTCGAGATAGACGTCCTCGAGGGAGTGCTGGGACTCGCCGATCGAGAGGACGTCGGCACCCGCGGCAACGAGGGCGCGCGTCACCGCCGGAGCCGCCTCGGAGGCATCGACTGATCTCGAGGTCGTAGACGGCCGTGCCGTCGGCGCGCCAGGCCTCGACACCGGGAAGGCCATCGAACACGACGGCCGGGGAGGCGAGTGGTGCGAGCGTCCGGACGGTCAGGCTGCGCGCGAACAGCCGCTCGCGGAGCTCGCTTGGACGTCCGATCGTCCGCAGGGACGTCGCCAGGATCGCGACCCGATCGCAGAGCTTCTCCGCCTCCTCGAGCCGATGGGTCGTCAGGAAGATCGTCACGCCCCGGCCGCGCAGCCCGCCGATGAGCTCGTGGACCTCGCGGATCGCGACCGGGTCTAGCCCTGCGGTCGGCTCGTCGAGGAACAGGATCGTGGGGTCCGGCAGGATCGCTCGCGCGAGCGCGACGCGCTGGCGCAGCCCCTTGGACAGGGTCCCGCAGGGGTCGTCCGCGCGGGCCCGCAGGTTCACCGCGTCGAGCGCGCGGTCGACCCGAGCCCGGGCCTCGTCGAGCTCGTGGAGATCCGTGAAGCACTCGAGGTTCTCGCGGACGCTGAGCTTGAGGTACAGCCCCGGCGTCTCCGGCATGACCGAGATGCGCCGCCTGATCTCGATGCCGTTCTCAGGGACGAGCGGCAACCCGGCGACGGTCGCCGAGCCGGTGGAGGGCGTGAGCAGGGTGCTGAGGGTCCGGACCGTCGTGGTCTTCCCTGCCCCGTTGGGTCCGAGGAAGCCGAACACCTCGCCCGGGGCGATGTCGAGGGTCAGGTCGGTGAACGCGACCCGCTCGCCGAACGACTTCCCGAGCCCGCGGGTCGAGATCGCCGGACCAGCCTGCGGCGCGACTGTCATGCCGCGATGCTACGGCGAAGCCCGGATCTCTGATCCCGCCTGTGGGTTGATCCCGGTCGCCCCTCAGACGGCGGCTTCTTGCCGGTGGGCTCGTCTCCGGCTAGGGTCCCCGGATGGCGTACGAGATCGTGGTCGAGGATGTCGTGGCGCGCCCGATCGCGGCGGTCCATGCCAGCGTCGCGGTCGGTCAGGTCAGCGCTGCCTGGCGACCGGCTCTCGACACGGTCTGGGCCTTCCTGCGCAGCCACGCTGGACTCTGGACCGGCGGCCACAACATCTTCGTCTACCACCACCCGACCCGACCCGGGGCGCCACTGGAGGTCGACTTCGGCGTCGAGGTCGGCAGGGAGTTCGCCGACGAGGGCGAGATCGTGCTGAGGCATACGCCGGCCGGGCGGGCAGCCTCGACGGTGCACCTCGGACCGCCCGATCAGCTGGCCGCCGCCAACGCTGCCGTCGAGGCGTGGGCGTCGGCCCATCACAGGTCGCTGGCCGGAGTCTCATGGGAGATCTATGGAGATCCGGGCGACGACCCGGCGATCCTCGAGGTGCGGGTGTTCTACCTGCTCGGCTGAGCCAGTTCCATGGGCCGATCACGTAGATGAAAAGCCATGTGGCCCTCGGTGTGGCGCCCCCGGACGGACTCGGGCACCCAGCAGCAACGCAGCGCGCTGGACTGGTACCTGGAGGTGACGCAATGGGCATTCCTCCGGTATCGGCTCGGTCGACGGGCTCTCGGTCGCCCAGGAGCCGTGCGGCGACGACCGTTCGGTCAACCCATCCGCTCGATCCACGCGGCTCGCCACGCGGGGGCATCGAATGGCGCGGCGAAGTACCACGTCTCGCGATAGACCTTGCCGCCCCGGAGCTGGATCGAGCCCGGAGAGGAACCAGGTCGAGCCATCGGGGTAGACGCTCGTCCCGTCGAAGAACCAGAAGTCGCCGCTACCGATGACGCGTTGGATCGTGTTCGAGGGTGTCGCGATCCATTGGTCCTCGCTTCCGACCACACGGACTGACAGGTCGCTCGGCCGCCCGCCTGGCCAGTTCTCCATGATCGCCCGGTCGTTCGCGCTGCCGCGAACCCGCTCGCCCGACTGGGGCCACTCACACGACCAGTCCGGGTCGCGCAAGGCGTCGGCCGAGTCGTGATCATGGGCGGCCCGCGCCTCGTGGTAGCGACGGACGATCTCCTCGTTGGACGGGTTCGCCACACTCTCTCCTCTGGTGCGCTGAGAGGCAACCGTGATGCCGCCGGTCCGCGTGGTCAAGCGTTCATTCTGGGGAGGTGAGGTGCCGTCGGTATCGGTTAACGTGCCCTCCCCGCTATCAGGGGGATCTGGTCAGGCCGTGTGGATCAGGACCGGTCCACGGGTCCGGTGCGGCCGTTCGTCGACGCGGCTCGCGTAGGGTACTGGCGCCCCCGGACACTGCGGACCCGGCCTTCACCCTGCCCCGCGTCCTCTACCCGGCGTCCACGCCGCTCCACACACTCGAGAACACCGGATCGGACGCTCTCATGGTGATCGGAGTGGAACTCAAGTCGCCGCGGGGCTGCGCGGTGCTCGCCCGTGCCTCCCCGACGGCGTCAGGCCACCGAGGCTCCGCCAGACTCGACCGGGGACCTAGGCCGGAACTTCATCGGCGATCCTGGCGAGGTCGAGTGCCTGCTTGATCGTGAGCCGACGGCCGATCTCCGTCGCTCGGGCGACATCCACATCCGACAGTGATGCGCGTGCCTGCTCCACGAAGTCACGACCCGGGTTCTCATCCGAGTAGATGACGACGATGCCCTCCTGATCGGCATAGACCTCGGCCGCAGCCGCGATCTGCATAGCGCGGTCGGGTCGGAGCTCGGCCAATTCGGTGGCCGCAAGCCCGATCAACGACAGACCCACTCCACGGACGCTCGCCACATCGGTATGTGCCTGCACCGCCTTGAAGAAGTAGCGCCGTGCGAGCGCGGCGTCGTCGTTCCGGAGGTGCGTCCAGGCGATCTCCGAGAGGATCCGGGCTTCCTCGCCGCGATCGCCTATCGCTTCGAACGCCTCGAGCGACTGTCCGTACAGGCCGATGGCAGCGACCGGGTCGCCGTGACCGGAGGCCAACTCGGCAAGGCCGCCGAGTGACATGCCCGCCCCCTCCCTGTCGCCGAGTCGCTGCTGGATCGCGAGCGCATCGGAGTACCTCGTCTTCGCCGCACCGAGATCGCCTGCCAGCGCCTGGAACATGCCGTTGATGGTCAAGGCGATCGCCTGTGCCCATGTGAAACCGAGCGCCCCGGCACGCTCGGTGCTTTCTTTCGTCAGCGTGAGTCCCGCATCGACGTCGGACCCGAGGACTGCGAGGGCCTGGCAGACCCCGGCGAGGCACAGCTCGCGCCCGGCATCGAGGTCGGCTGCGACGCGATGCGCCTTGCCCCATTCGTCGGCCGACCGCTCGAACTGCCCGGACATCCAGGACCCGAGTCCCACTGTCAACAGGGCGCCCGCTCGCCCGACTGTGGGAGCGCCTACAGGATCGAGATCAAGGAAGGCGGTCGCGTACTCCCTTGAGCTGAGGTTCTTGCCGCGGATGTGCCAGTACATCCATAGGTCACCGGTCAGCTGTAGGCCCTCTTCGAGCGCGGTCGTGTCACCCCGCTTCGCGGACGCCAGGAGCGTGTCCAGCGCGGCCTGGAGATTGCCCTCCTCGGCGATCCCACGTTCGACGGCGCCGACCTGGTCGGTTCCCTCGATGCTGTCGCGGATGTCACGCGCATGCGCGGCATACCGCTGGGCATGCCGCAGTGCGATCGCACCGGCCTCGCTGGAGTCCTCGAGGCGCTCCCGGGCGTATTCGCCGATCGTCTGGAGCATACGAAGCCTGTCGCCTTGGCCATCCACTTGCACGAGCGCCTTGTCGACGAGCGACTCCAGCTCTTCGAAGCTGGTCTCGCCCGGCTCTGCACAGACAGCCTCGACATCTGCGAGGGTGCACCCGCCGACGAACACGGCCATCCGCCGAAAGAGACGCTGCTCCGACTCCGTCAGCAGCGCGTGGCTCCAGTCGATCGTGGCGCGCAACGTCTGGTGCCGTTCGGCAGTGTCGCGTGGACCGGAGGTGAGCACGTTCAAGGCGTGGCCCAGCCGCTCCAGGAGGGCCTCCGGTGACAGGATCCGCAGCCGTGCGGCAGCGAGCTCAAGTGCAAGGGGAAGACCGTCCAGGCGGCGGCACACCTCGGTGACGGCACCCGCGTTCTGCGGCGTCAGCGCGAAGCTGCTATTCGAGGCGCGGGCTCGCTCGACGAAGAGCGCGACGGCCGGGTAGTCGAGGAGCGACTCGGACGAGCCCGCGTCGGACGAGGCAGGGAGCGCGAGCGGGCCAAGCGGAAACTCCCGTTCCGCAGCGATCCGCAGCAGGGTCCGGCTGGTGATCACGATCCGGAGCCCTGGGCAGGCTGCCACCAGCCGGGCGACCTCCGGAGCGGCCGACACGATCTGCTCGAGGTTGTCCAAGAGCAGGAGCGCCTTCTTGTCACCGATCAGCGACATGACACCATCGCCGAGCGTCCGCTCTTCGGCCTCCTTCACGTCCAGTGCATTGGCGAGAGCGGGTATGAAGGCATCGGCCTCGAGGATGTCGGCCAGCGGGATGAACGCGACACCGTCCAGGAAGTCTGGGGCGAGCACGCGGCCAAGCTCGACCATGAAGCGCGTCTTCCCGACCCCACCCGGGCCGGTGATCGTGACCACCCGATGGTCTCGGACCGACGCGACGAGCAAGTCGAGCTCGGTGGCCCGACCGAGCAATGGTCCGACCGGCTCGGGGAGGTTGCTAGGCAGGCTCGCAAACCGCTCGCCCTTGCCCTCAAGCGCCCGCGGATCCGGCGCTACGATCCCGTCAGCGGAAACGGCGAAGAGCTCCAGCGGACGACCGACGTTCTTGAGCTTGAACCGGCCCAGGCTGACGACGGCCACATCCGTCCGGTTCCTGAGATGGTCGTACGCGGTGTCCGACAGCATCACCCCGCCGGGCACCGCGAAGGACTCGATCCTGGAGGCGATATTCACCGCCTCACCAGTGAGCCGCATCGGCTCGACCGTCACCTCGCCGACATGGATGCCGATGCGCACAGGGACGTCCTCGACCGCGAGCTCACGCTGGATCTCGACTGCGGCCTGGACGGCCGCGAGCGCGCTCGGGAACATGCTCATGCTGCCATCGCCGAGCCGCTGAACGATCGTCCCGCCGAAGGCCTGATGATGACGGTCGACCGCCCGCCAGTACCGGTCGAGCTTGGCGACGGCCTGGCGCTCGTCGGCCTGGATCAACGTCGTGTAGCCGACCATATCGGTGAAGGCCACCGCAACGAGCCGGCGATCGAGCTCCTGTCTCACACGTTCTTCCTCGGCACATGCGGAACGGCCGGAGTGGTACGCACGAGGACCATAGCGTCCGCGACCGAGGCCGGCACATCAAGGTCCGGCGACGGCAGGTCGCCGATCCCCGACGAACTCTACCCGCAGCCTCCGCGAGTCGCGGCACCGAGCATGGTAGATGTTGGCGTCACGGCTCCACGAGAGGAGATCCGTGTCGCACACGGGCTTCGGACCGTCCTCTCGCGTCGTCAGCGGTCTTGAGCGCTGACCAGTCATCTGCTCCAGCGGCTGAGGGCTGAGCGCCGGGTGATGGTGCGACCGCGTGGCGGGCGAAGAGTCGCACGGTCGAGCCTGCGTCCATCAGTGGACGCCGCCCGCTCGCCCGTTCTTCGAGCCCGCTGCGTTGCTATGGCGCCCCCGGACGGATTCGAACCGCCGACGCCAGCCTTAGGACGGCTGCGCTCTATCCACTGAGCTACGGGGGCATCGCCGGGTCCATCGTACCGCGGCGCCGTGGTGACCCAGCCGGGCTCGGTCTCGGATGCAGGGCCGCGGAACAGGGGAACCAGCGGTTCCGCGGTAGCATCCGTCCGCCATGGCGTCCCCTCCCCCGCCCGAGCTGATCCTGTACGCCCGACAGGGCTGCGGCCTGTGTGACGAGACCCGCGTGACCCTGACCCGTCTGCTCGATCAGCGCGCCGCCGAGGGCCGGCCCGTCGCCCGGCTCGTGGAGCGTGACATCGACGAGGACCCGGCCCTCGAGCTGGCGTTCTTCGACCGGATCCCGGTCATCGAATTCCAGGGCCGGCTGACCGAGATGGCGATCGGTCCCTCCAAGCTCCGGCGCATCCTGGCCGAGGGCCTCGACCGGTGAGCGGCACCGACCTGACGATCGTCGTCGCGGTCGTCGCCGGGCTCATCAGCTTCCTCTCGCCGTGCGTCCTGCCGCTCGTGCCGGCCTATGTCGCCCAGCTGACGGCGGTGGCCGTCGCGGCGGCCGCGCCCGGCGTGCGTCCGTCCCGCTGGGTGGCCGTCCGCCACGCGTTCGCCTATGTCCTTGGCTTCGGCGCGGTGTTCACCCTCCTCGGGGTCACCGCGACCTACGCCGGCGGGCTCCTCGTCGACTACCTGCCCGTCCTCCGCCAGATCGGCGGGATCATCCTCATCGTCCTCGGACTGTCGCTCGCGGGGATCCTGCGGATCCCGGTGCTGGAGCGGACCTGGCGGCCGCTCGATGCCGGCGCCCAGGCATCGCTCGCCGCGTCCACCGGGACGATCGCGCTCGCGAGCGCGGGTGGTCCCGCGGGTGGAGGCCCATCGCTTGCCGACCGGACCGGCGGGCGACTCGTCGAGGGCGGCGGGCTGGCCGCATCGTTCGGGCTCGGGGCGATCTTCGCGATCGGCTGGACCCCGTGCATCGGGATCATCCTCGGCGGCATCCTGACCCTGGCGGCGTCGTCGGCGACGGTCGTCCAGGGCGGCATCCTGCTCGTGGCCTACACCCTCGGGCTCGGGATCCCGTTCCTCCTCATCGCCCTGCTGTTCGATCGGGCCCCGGCGGTCCTCCGACCGCTGGTCCGGCACGGCCGGGCGGTCTCGCTGATCGGCGGCCTGCTCGTGGCCGGGATCGGGGTCGCGATGCTGTTCGACTGGCTGGCGCTCCTGCCGCGCTACTTCACGTTCAACACGGCGGTCTGATGACGGGACCTGCGAGCGACCAGCCAGGCCCGGCAGCGGAGCCTCCGGGGTTCCGCCATGACCGTGCCCGTCACGGGCTGGTCGGGCCGTTCTCCGGGCGGCAGCTGCTCGGGGTGTTCGTCGCGGTGCTGACGGTCGCGGTCGTCTTCATCGTCGTGACCGCGCCGCTCGGCCAGGTCGGCGCGGTCGGCCCGGGCGACCCGAAGCCCACCCCGTACATCCTCTCGTCGCCCCCGGCCGAGGGACTCAAGGCCGGTGACGCGGCGCCGGAGCTCGGCTTCACCCGCGCAGACGGGACGGCCTTCCAGCTCACCGACCTCGGCGGCAAGCCGGTCCGGCTCGACGCGCTCCGGGGCCGGGCCGTCTGGATCAACTTCTGGGCCAGCTGGTGTCCGCCCTGCCAGGCGGAGACGCCGGTCCTGCGGACCCTCGCGACCGCCTACGCCGACCGCGGTCTGACGGTCATCGGGATCAGCGTCCAGGAGACGAGCATCGACGATGTCCGCGCCTACGCCGACACGTACAGCCTGCCGTACACGATCGCGGCCGACCTCGACGCCGACATCTTCCATCGCTACAAGGTCTTCGGACTCCCGACGCAGTTCTTCATCGGGCCCGACGGCGTGATCCGCGACGTGGTCTACCGGCCGCTCGAGGCGAGCGAGGCGAGCACGATCATCGAGTCGATCCTGCCACCCGAGGGCTCGGCAGCGCCCTCGCCCAGCGGCTCTCCTGCTGCTGCGCCGTCGCCAAGTCCGGAGCCGACCGCCGTCCCGTAACGTGAGACACCGCACGGCGGCGTCGAACGTGGCCGACCCTCGACCGTCGCGGGTCCGAGCGTCGTGCCGAGCCGGCCGACGCACCACCGGACAGTCACGGAGGGACCGATTGCGCTAGACGGGCACGAACCGGAACCGGTCGCGATCCGGCTCGATCCGGCCGATCGGGTTGTGCACCTCGTGCGAGAGGACGATGAGCCAGCTCTCCTCCGCCGCCCGGCGGAAGGTCTCGGCCTTCCAGGCGACAGAGTCGAGCGGGAAGTCGTCGAATGCCGTCACCCAGCGCGGGTTCGCCGCCCACGGTCGCATGAACAGGTCGCCGAAGAAGGCGAGCGTGGCGCCAGCTCCGCGGACGACGATCGCCTGATGGCCGGCGGAGTGGCCGCCGGTCGGGATCACGCTCACGCCTGGCAGCAGCTCCCGCGCGCCATCGACCCAGCCTTCGGCGCCCCAGTCACGGACGAGCTGGAGCTCCGGCTGGACATAGCTCGCGACGAGTCGCGGGTTGTCGCCGAGGGCGATCTCCCACTCGGCCCGCTGGGCGACGACCCGGGCCCGCGGGAACGCCCGCGAGCCGTCGGCAAGGAGCAGACCGCCGGCGTGGTCGAAGTGGAGATGGCTCATCGCCACGATGTCGAACGAGCCGGGCTCCCAGCCCGCCGCCCGGAGTGCCGGCACGACCGGGTCGCCGAGATAGCCGCGCATCGCCCGGGTCTTGTCGTCGACCCGCTCCCCGATGCCTGTCTCGACGAGGACCCGCCCGGCGGGAGTCTCGATCACCAGGCAGTTCAGCGCCTGGAGGAGACGGTTCTCCGGGTCGATCTCGTCACGGATGAGGCGGTCCCAGAGGAGCCTCGGCACCGGTCCGAACAGGGCTCCGGCGTCTGACCGGAACGTCCCGGCCCGGACGAGCGCCACCCGGCTGCCCCCGCCGAGGTCGCGGTCCCAGTCGAGCGGGGCGGTCACGGTGCCCGGTCGTCAGCCGCGGTCGAAGTCGCGATGGAAGGCCGAGGCGGTCGGCTCGGCCTGGCCCTGATACCGCGACCGAAGCTCGGGGCTGCCGTAGGGCCGCTCGACCGGGCTCGACATCCGGAAGAAGCTGATCTGGCCGATCCGCATCCCGCTGTACAGGGCGATCGGCAGGTTCGCGACGTTCGACAGCTCGAGGGTCAGATTGCCCTTCCAGCCCGGGTCGACGTAGCCGGCGGTCGAGTGGATGAGCAGGCCGAGCCTCCCCAGCGAGCTCTTGCCCTCGAGCCTGGCGACGAGGTCATCGGGCAGCTCGACCCACTCGTGGGTCTGACCCAGGACGAACTCACCCGGGTGAAGGACGAACGCCTCGTCGTCGGCGACCGACAGGAGCTCCGTCAGGTCCGGTTGCGGCTGGCGGACGTCGATGAACGGGTAGCGGTTGTTGCGGAAGACCCGGAACGAGCGATCGAGATGCAGGTCGACAGACGAAGGCTGGAGGTCCGCCTCGTCGTACGGTCGGATGACGACGCGGCCGGACTCGAGCTCGGTCCGGATGTCGCGATCCGAGAGGACGCTCACGTGCCGGGGTACTCGGCGCCGCGCTCCTCGTAGAGGCTGTCGACCTCGCGCTTGAGCTCCTCGAGGTCCTCGAAGCTCCGGTAGACCGACGCGAACCGGATGTAACCGATCTGGTCGATCGCCCGCAGATGCTCCTGGGCCAGCTCGCCGACCCTTGCGCTCGAGACCTCGGGCAGACCGGTCGCCCGGAGCTCGGTCTCGATGGCGTCGGCGGCCCGTTCGGCGGCATCGTCGGGGACGGGTCGACGGGTCAACGCCTTGGCCAGGCCCGACACGAGCTTCGCCCGGTCGAACTCCTGGCGGACGCCGTCGCGCTTGACGACGATCAACCGGGCCGCCTCGACGCGCTCATAGGTCGTGAACCTGGTGCCGCAGGCGGAGCACTCCCGCCGGCGGCGGACGGTCGCCTGGTCGTCGAGGTCGCGCGAGTCCACGACGCGCGACTCACGGGCCTCGCAGTGGGGACAGCGCATCCGATCTCCTTGGCAGCAGAACCACTACCGCTTGTGGTCTGAGACCAGCGTACCACGAGATGTAGTGGTCCAGAGTGGTCCGGATGGAACCCGAGTGGTGCTAGCCGGTCCGCCGGGCGTCGCGTCGGGCCTCGACCGGCGAGCGGTAGGTCGCCGCGACGGCCGCGTGTCGCTCGATCGCCTCGCGCGCGTGGAGGAGGTTCAGGTAGCCGCGCTTCACGGCCGTCTGTGCCTCGAGCTCGCGGCCGCGCAGCCGGGCCGCATCCATGATCGAGCGCCCGTGCTCGACCATCTCGAGCGCCCGGCCGGCCCGCTCCAGCTCGGAGATGATCCCGATCCGGACCTCGGTGAGGCCCGCGGGGACGGCGAGCGACCGGGCTTCCTCGGTCAGGGCTTCCACCGCGACCTGTCCCTCGGTCACTTCCGTGCCGATCGAGGTCGCCTCGATCTGGCCGCGCCGGGCTTGATCGATCCGGGCGATGAGCGGATCGAGCGTCGCGACGATCCGGGTCTCGAGCGCGGCGACAGAGCGCCGAGCGCCGGCCGCCTGGCGGGACTCTGCGGCGACGACGCCGGTCCGCCGAAGAAGGATGACCGCCGCGGCCGCGATCGCGACACCGAGCGCGACCGGCAAAAGGAGGAGGATCGCCTCCGGCATGGCTCCCCGGCCCGCGGCGGCTCAGCCGCCTCGAGCCCGCAGCTCGGCCAGGATGGCCGGCACGACCTCGAAAAGGTCTCCGACGACGAACAGGTCGGCGAAGTCCGCGAGCGGCGCGTCTGGGTCCCGATTGATCGCGACGATCGCGCCCGCGGTCTGCATCCCGACCTTGTGCTGGATCGCCCCGGACACGCCGAGGGCCATGTACAGCTGCGGCTTGACGGTCTTGCCGGTCTGGCCGATCTGGTTGGCGTAGTTGATCCAGCCCGAATCGACCGCCGCACGTGTCGCGCCGACGGCGCCTCCGAGCGCGGTCGCGAGCTCGCGGACGAGGGTGAAGCCCTCCGGCCCGCCGACGCCCCGGCCACCGGTGACGACGATCCGAGCCTCCTCGATCGCGACGGTCGCACCGGCCTCGGCGACGCGATCCGTCACGGCGACGACGGGCTGAGCCAGGACCCCTGTCGGCCCGAGCGTCTCGACGACCCCCCGGTCGCTCGCCGGCTCGGCGGTGACCGCGTTCGGCCGGATGGTGAGGATCCCGGTCTCGCCGGTCAGCGCGCTCCGGGTGAGCATCGAGCCACCCAGGACGCTCGCCTCGGTCGTCGGGCCGTCGGGTCCCCAGGCGGCCCCGGTCGCGTTCGCCAGGACGCCCCAGCCGAGGAGCGCCGACAGCACGCCGGCGGTGTCGCGGCCGTCGGGTGTCGCAGCGAGCAGGAGGTGGGAGGCCCCGAGCGATCCGACCGCGGCGGCAGCTCGCTCGGCGACGATCGTCGGCGCGGCGCCGCCCTCGACGGCCGGCTCCGCCACCGCGAGGACGCGCGGCAGGTAGGCAGCGAGCTCGGCGACCGCGGCGCTGGGGTCCGCGGCGACGACGAGACCGACCGCCTGTCGGTCGCCCGCGGCGGCCAGGCTCCGGGCCAGCGTCGCGACCTCGGTGGTGATCCGGGCGAGCCCGCCATCCGGGGCGGTCTCCGCGACGACGAGCAGCGGCCCGTTCACCCGAGCAGCCTCCGGGCCTGCAGGAAGTCGACGACCGCGGCGGCGGCCTCGTCGGCCGGCGCCCGGACGACCTGGGTCGCGGCGCGCGGTGGCGGGGGCCACGACTCGACGAGCCGCGTCGTCGCGGCGGCGCTGCCGACCGAGCCCGGATCGATCCCGAGGTCGGCCAGCGATCGCGTCGCGACCTCCTTTCCGCGCGCCGCCATGATCCCCTTGAGCGACGGATAGCGCGGCTCGCCGAGGACCTGGGTGCACGAGACGACGGCCGGCATCGGCGCCTCGAGGACGTCGTAGCCGGTCGGGCTGAGCCGGTGGACCCGGACCCTGGCGGCGGCCGGCTCGGGCTCGATCCTGGCGGCGTAGGAGAGGAACGGCAGCCGGAGCAGCGCCGCCAGACCCGCCGGGACGACGCCAGCGGTGCCATCGGACGTGTCGACCCCGGCCAGGACGAGATCCGCCTCGAGCTCCCGGACCGCGGCGGCGAGGACCCGCGTCGTCGCGACCGCGCACGAGCCCTCGAGGGCGGGGTCGGTGACGAGGACCGCGCGGTCGGCGCCCATGGCCAGGCCCTTGCGGAGGGTCTCGGGTGCTCCGGCCGGGGCCATCGCGAGCAGCACCACTTCTCCACCGTGGACATCGCGGAGCTTGAGGGCCGCCTCGAGCGCGTACTCGTCGTTGCCGTTGATGACCGCCGGAACGGAGCCGCGGTCGAGCCGACCGTCGGCGAGCAGGCGGACCGCGCCGGCCGCGGGATCGGGGACGGGCTTCGTCAGGACGGCGATCCGCACGATGGTCGGTCCTACTCCTCAGGTGTCCGGGCCGAGCAGCGCGCGGGCGACGACCAGGCGCTGGATCTGCTGCGTCCCTTCGTACAGCTGGGTGATCTTGGCGTCGCGCATCATCCGCTCGACCGGGTACTCATCGACGTAGCCGTAGCCGCCCAGGACCTGGACGGCGTCGGTGGTCACCCGCATCGCCGCGTCGCCGGCGACCAGTTTAGCGAGCGCGGCCCATCGCCCGGCGTCCGCCGACCCGGCCTCGATCTCGGTGCATGCGGTGTAGAGCACCTGGCGGGCCGACTCGGTCGCGGCGTCCATGTCGGCCAGCATCGCCTGGATCATCTGGAACGCGCCGATCGGCCGGCCGAACTGGCGACGCTCGCGAGCGTACGCGGTCGCGGCGTCGAGGGCTCCCTGGGCGATCCCGACCGCCTGGGCAGCGATGCCCGGCCGGCTTCGCTCGAAGGTCCGCATCGCGATCGAGAACCCGTCGCCCTCGGCGCCGAGCCGATGGTCCGCCGGGATCCGGACGCCGTCGAAGGCGAGCTCGGCGGTCGGGCTGCCACGGATGCCCATCTTGTGCTCGAGCCGGACGACCCGGAAGCCTGGGGTGTCTGTCGGGACGACGAACGCCGAGAGACGGCGATGGCGATCGGCCTCCGGGTCGGTCACCGCGATCACGATGACCCAGCGGGCGACGGAGGCGTGGCTGATGAATCGCTTGCCGCCATCGATCACGTAGCTGTCGCCGTCCCGGGCGGCACGGGTCCGGATGCCGGCCGCATCCGAGCCCGCCTCCGCCTCGGTGATCGCGAAGGCGATGAGGGCCCGGCCCGCCGCCAGATCGGGGATCCAGCGGGCCTGCTGCTCGTCCGAACCGGCGAGCAGGATCGGCAGCGAGCCGAGCTCGTGGACGGCGAGGATCGAGCCCCGTCGTCGCGCACGCCGCGGACAGGGCCTCGACGGCCAGACAGACCGTCAGCAGGTCGCCGCCGACGCCGCCATATCGCTCGGGGAACGGCAGGGCCAGGACATCCTGCGCGGCGAGGAGCTCGACGAGGTCGGTCGGGAAGGCGCCGGTCCGGTCGATCTCGGCCGCCCGAGGGGCGACGCGCTCGGCTGCCAGCTGGCGGACCGCGTCGCGGAGGAGCACCTGGTCCTCGGTCAGGCGGGTCGTCGCGCCGGCGGTGGCCACGTCGGAGAGCGTAGCACCGGGCCTCGGTCGGGCCGGGGTCGACGGAGCGGCGTGTGCCCGTGTCGGCCGGTCGCCGTCCGGCGGACTTGGCGGGCGCGGTACGCTGGCCCTGGCGATACTCGGATCCACCGGGAACGGGGTCGCACGACTCGGGGAACCGGCGATGGAGAACCTCACGGCAGCGGCGCTCGTGGCCGCGGCCGCCCTCGGCGTCTTCTCGACGCTCGTCATCCTTCGCCGCCAGCGCAAGGAGCGCGAGGCGGTCGTCGAGGAATCGCCGTTCGCCGCCTCGACCGAGGGTCAGAAGCGCTGCCCTCGTTGCGGGATGGGCAACATGGCGTCCGACGCCCGGTGCGTCTCCTGCGGGGCTCCGCTGCCGGGCTGATCGCTTCGGGTCGTACAGCGGCCGGCCGAGGCCGGGACCGCCCGGGCTCACATCACCGGCAGACGTCGATCCGCCGGAACCGCCGCGATCCGGGCCGCCAGGAGCTCGCTGACGTCGAGCGGGACGACGCCGTCGCCGCCATCCGTCGCGGCCAGACCGTCCTTCAGCATGACCATGCAGAACGGGCAGGCGGTCGCGACCGTCGTCGCGCCGGTCTCGATGACCTGGCGGCTGCGCTCGGCGTTGATCCGCGTCCCCCGGGTCTCCTCCATCCACATCCTGCCGCCGCCGGCGCCGCAACAGAACGTCTGGCGGCCCGAGCGCTCCATCTCGACGACGTCGATGCCGGCAGCGCCGAGGATCGAGCGCGGCGCCGAGACGATCCCGTTGTAGCGGGCGAGATAGCAGGAGTCGTGGACGGTGACCGTGCCGGGTCGATGGTCGCCCGTCGACGAACGACTCGGCGTCCTCGGGGACCGTCGCCAGCCGCCCGGACGCGAGCAGGTCCGCCAGGATACGTGCTGTGGTGGACCACGCGATAGTCGCCGCCGAGCTGGGCGTACTCGTTGCCGAGCGAGTTGAAGCAGTGCGGGCAGGCCGTGACGATCGTCCGCTCGCCGGCGCGATAGCGGTCGAGCGTCGCGATGTTGCCCGCGGCAAGGACCTGGAAGACGTAGTCGTTGCCCATCCGTCGGGCCGGGTCGCCGGTGCAGCTCTCCTCCTGGCCGAGCACGGCGAACCGGACACCGGCGGCGTGGAGGCACGTCGCGACCGCCCGGGCGACCTTCCGGTTGCGCTCGTCGAACGCGGCCGCGCAGCCGACCCAGTAGATCGTCTCGAGCTCGCCGAGCCGGCCGGCTGCTGCGACGGCGGCCACGGTCTCGACCTCGAACGGCAGGCCCTTCGTCCAGTCGAGCCGGGCGCTCTGCGGCTGACCCCATGGGTTGCCGGGCGATTCCATCGACCGGAACGCGGCGTTGAGCTCTGACGGGAACCGGGAGTCCTCGAGGACCAGGTTCCGGCGCAGCCCGACGATCTTGTCGACGTGCTCGATGAGCACCGGACAGGCCTCGACACAGGCGCCGCACGTCACGCAGTCCCAGACGGCGTCGTACGGGATCGCCGTGTCGACGATCGGTCGGGCGAGGAGGGCCGGGTCCGGCACGTTGTCCTCGAGCCCGTACGTCTCGCGGACGAGCGGGGAGTTCGGGATGAGGTCGAGCCCGTGCTCGGCCTCGACCGCCATCTCCCGCAGGCCCATGATCATCGACTTGGGGTTGAGCGGCTTGCCCGTGTTCCAGGCCGGACACGCGTCCTGGCAGCGGCCGCATTCGGTGCAGGTGAACCCGTCGAGCAGGTCCTTTGCCGTGAGGTCTGCGATCGTCCGGACGCCGAACGTCGCGTCCTCCCGCTCAAGGTCCATCGCCGGCAGCTCGCCGCGCGGCGCGAGCTTGCGGAGGTAGATGTTCACGAAGCTCGTCGCGATGTGGAGGTGCTTCGAGAACGGCAGATAGATGAGGAACGCCGCCACGAGGACGATGTGGGCCCACCACGTGACCACGAACAGGGCCTCGAGGACCGTCGGGTCGATCGACCGGAGCGGGACCGCCAGGGTGTTCGCGACGATCGCCCCGTCGACATCGCCATACCGGGCGGCCTCGAACGTCATCGCCAGCAGCTCGGTCGCGACGACGCCGCCGATCATCGACAGGATGGTCAGCGCGTCCCTGGT
This sequence comes from uncultured Chloroflexia bacterium, assembly GCA_963729175.1. Lineage (GTDB taxonomy): Bacteria > Chloroflexota > Limnocylindria > Limnocylindrales > CSP1-4 > CAVSMY01. Next base: position 668,409 of record CAVSMY010000012.1, read on the forward strand.
GTACGTGAGGCGCTTCGGCTTGCTGATGAACCGCCGGTAGAACGCCCAGCCGATGCAGACGAGGACGACGACCGCGATGACGTTCTGGAGGGCGACGACGGCAGGTCCAGATCAGCCCGTCAAGGGGCCAGCTGAGGATCGCCTGTACGAGGCCGCCGGTGACGATGTTCGCCGTCCCGATCGTCAGGATGACGAAACCCCAGAAGATCCCCGCGTGCATGAGCCCGGCCCGGCGGTCACGGAACATCCGGGACTGGAGGAAGGCATAGCGAACGACCGCCCACGACCGGATCGGGAACTCCCGCAGACCGCCCGTCTGGATGGCGTGGGACACCTCGAGGACTCGCCGGTGGCGCGCCATCGCGAGCATGAACACGACCGCCGCGCCCCAGAACAGGGGGAAGACGAGCGGATAGGCCGGGACCTCGGCGAACGTCTCGAACATCTGCCGCCTCCCTGCTCCCCCGCTCCCGCTCCTCCGTCACCGGGCGATCCGGTGACAGTGTCTCAGCCTCCGGTGCCTCCGTGTGGCAGGTCGGCGCGCCCGGCCGCCGCCGCCGCCCGGTGGTCGAACGGGCCCTGCAGGGTCTCGAGCGCGTGCTCGAGGATCGGCACGACCGCCTCGAACGACTCCAGCGCGCCGCGCGGACTTCCCGGGCAGGTTGACGATGAGCGTCCCGTCCCGCACGCCCGACGATGCCGCGCGACAGGTCGGCCATCGGGGTCGACGTGCGGCCGGCCGCACGCATCGCCTCGGCGATGCCCGGGACCTCGTAGTCGATCACGTCCGCGGTCGCCTGGGGGGTGACGTCGCGCGGCGTCAGACCCGTCCCGCCGGTCGTGACGACGAGGGGATGGTCTGCCGCGCCCTCGATCAGCGCCGCCGCGATGACGGCTCGGTCATCGGGCACGACCCGGCGGGAGACCCGGAACCCGAGGCCGCCCAGACGCTCCTCCAGGCCGGCCCCGGAGGCGTCCTCGCGGACACCCGCCGCGCTGGCGTCGCTGGCGGTCAGGACGAGGGCGGAGCGTCCGTGGCCGGTCACGTCAGGACGGGCGGCCGCCGCGGATCCGTCCGGCGGCGCGCGACGGCCGCTTCGCGGGCATCGGCCCGTCGCTCACGGCATCGGGCGGGCGATGCCAGTCGCCGGACGAGCCCCCGGACTTCGACAGCAGCCGGACGGCCCGGATCTCGACCCCGCGCTCGACGCCCTTCACCATGTCGTAGACGGTCAGGGCCGCGACGGAGGCAGCCGTCATCGCCTCCATCTCGACACCGGTCTGGGCGGTCGTCGCCGCCTCGGCCCGGATCCGCAACGCGCCGGCCGCTCGATCGGGCGTGACCTGGACGAGGAGGTCGGTCAGCGGCAGCGGGTGGCAGAGCGGGATCAGCTCCGAGGTCCGCTTCGCGCCCATCACCCCGGCGAGCTCGGCGACGGTCAGGACGTCGCCCTTGGGCCCGCCACCGTCGACGACCGCGCTGAGCGTCTCGGGCGAGACGAGCACGAGCGCCTCCGCGACCGCCCGGCGCGCCGTCACCGGCTTGGCGCTGACGTCGACCATCCGCGGGCGCCCGCTCCGGTCCACGTGGCTGAGCCGACGGCGCTCGGTCCGGGGCGCGGCCGGATCGGCGGGGGCGGGTGGGTCGGTCCTTCGGGCTCATCGGTCCAGCCACCATAGCGCCACCGGGGTCCCGGCGGGCACCGCCCCGAACTCCTCGGGCACGACCGCCAGCGCATCCGCGTTGACGAGGGCGCTCAGGACGTGGCTCCCCTGCCCTCCCGCGAGGCGCAGATGGACCCGACCGTGGTCGTCCCGGATCGGTCGACCGTCGTCCTCGCGCTCGGCCACGACGCGGAGGAACCCGCGGCGGCCCTGGCTCTTCGAGGTCGCGTCGAGGAGGATCCCTTCGTCCACCGGCCGCACGAGATCGTCGTCGCGGTGACCGGCGAGTCGTCGGATCGCCGGTCGGACGAAGAGCTCGAAGGTCACGAAGGTCGAGACCGGATTGCCGGGCAGGCCGAACAGCAGCGTCGGAGCCCGTCCGTCGTCGTGGGGCGAGGTCCCGAAGGCGAAGGGCTTGCCCGGCTGGACGGCGACCCGCCACAGCTCGACCGTCCCGTAGGCCTCGAACGCGGCCCGGACGACGTCATACGGGCCGACCGAGACGCCGCCCGAGACGATGACGAGGTCGGCCCCCTCGACGAGGCCGGCGCACAGCCGGGCCTTCACGTCATCGAGCTGGTCCCTGGCCACACCGAGGACTCGCGGGTCGCCCCCGGCGGCCTGGACGAGGGCGACGAGAGCCGGGCCGTTCGCGTCCGGGATGCCGGCCGGTCCCAGGTCCTGGCCCGGAGAGCGGATCTCATCGCCCGTCGCGAGGATCCCGACGATCGGTCGCCGGTGGACGACCAGCCGGTCGACCCCGACGCCGGCGACGACAGCGACGACGGCCGGCGTCACGACCGTGCCTGCCTCCACGACGGTCGTGCCCTCCGACAGGTCGCTGGCCCGAGCGTCGGATCGACCCGCCCGGCGGGACCGCCACATGGACGAGGCAGGCCGCCGGCAGCGGGCCGGTGGCATCGCGTCCACGCGGACCCGTCGGCGTGCCGGCGGCATCGACCGGTGTCGTCTCCTCGACCGGGACGACCGCATCCGCACCCGGCGGGACCGGCGCGCCCGTCGCGATCCGGATCGCCGTGCCGCGACGGACCTCGATATCCGGGTCCTGGCCGGCCCGGACCTCGCCGATCGACCTCGAGACGCGTCGGCCGATCGTCGGTCGCGCCCGCGACGTCGGCCGCGCGGATCGCGTAGCCGTCCATCGCCGAGTTGTCCCACGGCGGGAGCGAGATCGGTGCTCGTGACCGCTTCGCCGATGACCCGGCCGAGGGCCTCGCTCGTCCAGGCGATCTCCCGCTCGGTCGGCTCCAGGATCGCGGCGAGGACCGCACCGCGGGCCGACTCGACGCTGCGGAGCTCGCTCCATCAGGCCCGAGAGGCCGTCGCGGATCCCCGCTCCTTGCCGGCGAGCCACGCGACGGCGACCGAGGACACGATGATCACGGCCCCGAGGGCGATCGCGGTCTCGTACCAGAAGCCCTCAGGGAACAGCTGGACGAGCCGGTCGGTCTGTGGGTCGAAGGTGTAGGAGCCGGCCGGGAACAGCAGCTCGTGGAACAGCTCGAAGGCTGCGTCGAAGGCCACGACCGAGAAGATGCCGGCAGCGACGACGAAGGCGATGAGGGCGATCGCGCCGGCCCGCACGCCCTGCCGGAAGGAGCCGGTGCCGCGGCCCATCCGCCACGCGGCGAGGACCGCGACGATCGCGATGAGGACCACCGCGGCGAAGCCGAGGAACGCCGAGCGGACGTCCCGCAGGTGGGTCCGCTCGCGCTCGACGAAGACGGGCGCGCCCGCCGCCGTCTCGGCGAACGTCGGGGGCCCGACGACCAGGTCGACGAGGACCTGGCCGGTGACCTCGTTGACGGTCGAGATCGGCCAGCCGGTCCAGATATCCGCCTGCGCCCGGGCCTGGCCCGGGAAGATCCAGAACGGCGTAAGGAACGGGATGACCGCCAGGCCGACGATGACGAACGGCGTGGCGAGGCCGGCCACGATCGCCAGCGACCGGTCGGCGTCGGACGGCGGTGGCCGGACCGATCGCCGGCGCGGCGGCGGTCATTCGTCCTCGAGCGTCTTGGCCTGGTCCCACCAGCCCTCGGCGATCAACGCCGGCGGCGCCTCGACGCTCAGCTGGGTCGCGGCGCGCGCGAGGCGGTCGCGGAATCCATCGAGCGGCAGGTGGATGATCTCGTGGACGCCGTCGATCCCGGCCTGGATGAACAGCGTGTGCTCATCGGGCCCGAAGCCGGCGAGGTTGAGCATCAGGGCCTCGTCGCGCCACGTCAGGACCTCGTTCGTGTCGGCATCGACCTGGTCGGCGAGGGTCTGGCGGCGGGTCGGGGTCTCGGAGACCTCGAGCAGGATCCCGGTCGTGAAGACGCCCTGCTTCTCGAGGCGGGCGAGATGGACAGGCTCGATGCGGGTCAGCTCGGTGATCGGCGGCACGCGCGGCGGCTCCCAGGCGACGCCAGGATGGCGGGATGCGGCGTCAGGATGGCGGGATGATGCCACGTCTCGGCCGAGAGGGCCCGTTCGGCGGGAGCGCTGTCGGGCGGGCGACAGACGGGCTGTCCGCGGGACGGCTTGTCGGGCCGGCGCGCGATGCCGCACGCTGTCCGAGGACGCGATCGCGACCATGCACGGAGGCGCCCGGATGAGCCAGGAACCCGAGCTCGACGCACAGACCCCGCCGGCCGATGACGACGACCAGGACGCCGAAGGCCACTCGCTCGCGATGGTCGCGGGCTTCGGTGCCCTCGACCGTGCTCGTCACGCGGATGCCCAGCGCAAGAAGGCTCCCGACGAGGAGCTCAAGCCGCTGACCAAGCCGTTCCCGTCGATGAAGGACGAGACCCGCAAGTAGCCGGGCTGCTCACAGCACGGATCGGCTGACTCAGTCCGGGGCGGACGGCCCTTCGAGCGCCGTTCGGCCGAGGCCGATCACGTTGAAGGCGCGGACCCAGTCCCCTTTGCCGTGGAGTCTCAGGTTTCCGAGGTCCTGGCTCAGGACGACATCCCGGACGGCCTCGTGGGTCGGCTCATCGATGAGGATCTGGCCGGGTCCCGCCGCGACCTGCAACCGCGCCGCGACGTTGACCGAGTCGCCGACGACCGCGTAGTGCATCCGGCGGTCGGAGCCGATATTGCCGGCGATCACCTCACCGCTGGTGATCCCGACCCCTGCCTGGAGCCGCACTCCGGGCATCATCGGGATCTCGAGCCGCATGACTGCCGCCTGGACCGCCAGGGCGGCTCGGACGGCGCGCTCGGGGTCATCCGAATGCATCATCGGTGCCCCGAAGAACGCGAACACGCCGTCACCCAGCAGCTCGGCCACCGTGCCGCCGTGCCGCTCGACCGCGTCGCTCACGACCGTGAGATACCGGTTCAACAAGTCGAGTGTCGCCTCGGGCGGATGCTCGGCCGCGAGCGCGGTGTAGCCCCGGACATCGGCGAAGAGGGTCGAGACGTGGCGCCGATCTCCGCCGAGTGAGACCGCGAATGGATCCCGCAACGCCTCCGCCGCGACGTTCTCGCTGACATAGCGACCGAGCAGGTCGACGAGCCGATCCTGCAGTGCCTTCGTCCTCAGCAGCGATCGCAGGCGCGCCGACAGCTCGCTCTGGTCGAACGGCTTGGTGAGGAAGTCGTTCGCACCTGCCTCGAGGCCGCGCGCCTTGTCCTCTCGGCGATCGAGCGCCGTCAGCAGCAGGATGGGGAGGCCGGCGTGCTCGGGCTGGCGACGAAGCCGCTGACAGACCTCGATGCCGTCAAGGCCCGGCATCATCACGTCCAGACAGACGAGGTCCGGCTGGTGCTCGGCCACGGCGGCGAGAGCCGACGGCCCGTCGACGGCCTCCACGACGTCGTAGCCTTCCCGGCCCAGGAGCTTGCGCAGGAGTGCCAGGTTGGCTGGCTCGTCGTCGACGGCGAGGATGAGGGCCCGTCCCGCTTCATGGCAGGTAGCTGACGACGCTGTCGACGAAGGTCGCGAACTCGATCGGCTTGCTCATGTATCCGTCGAACCCCCACGCCAGGGCCCGCTCCCGATCGCCGACCATCGCATGCGCGGTGAACGCGACGACCCGCAGGCCCTTCGACCGTTCGTCGGCCCGGAGCGCCGTCAGGGCGTCCCAGCCATTCATGTCGGGCAGTCCGAGGTCCATGAGGACCAGGTCCGGCAGGCGCTCGCGGGCCATCGCGATGCCGGCCTCGGCGGTCGCCGCGACGAGGACATCGTGGCCCGCCCCGACGAGCAGCTTCGTGGCCAGCGCCTGGTTCGCGGGTGTGTCTTCGACCAGCAGGATCGTCGCCATCAGGAGCTCGTCGGCTGGACCGGGTCGAGATCGTCGAGGAGCCGCAGCAGCCGGTCCTGGCGGATCGGCTTGGCGACGTAGCCGTCCGCAAGGTCCGGGACCTCGGCCGCATCGACGACGGTCACGACGATGACCGGGATGTCGCTGGTCCCCGGGTCGGCCTTGAGCTCCGCGAGGATGTCGCGCCCATCGCGGCCGGGCATGAGGAGGTCGAGCAGGATGACGGCGGGACGCAGGCTCCGTACCTCGGCGATCGCGAAGCTCGCACCTGACGATGCCACGATCCGGTACCCGCGGCCCGCCAGCATCTTCTCGAGCAGCGGCGCCACCGACGGATCGTCGTCGACCGTGAAGAGGACACGTGGTGCACCGTGACCCTCGCCGGTCGGTGCGTAGTCGGGGGCGGCGGGGCCGACACGACAATCGATCGGCAGATCCAGGTAGAACACGCTGCCGCGCCCGAGCTCGCTCTCCAGGGTGATGTCACCGCCCATCACCCGGGCGAGCCGGCGACTGATGGCCAGCCCGAGCCCGGTCCCGGTATCGTCGCCCTCGGCCTGCTGGAATTCCTCGAAGATGCGTTCGTGCTGGTCAGGCGCGATGCCCGGGCCCGAGTCCGTCACCGCCACCCGGAAGACCGGCAGATCCGCCCCGCTCGTCTCGACCCTGACCTCGCCCTGGCCCGTGAACTTCAGGGCGTTCCCGAAAAGGTTCACGAGGATCTGGGCGACCCGCTGTCGGTCCAGGACGACCTCCGTCGGCGCCCCGGCGTCCTGCCACGAGAGCCGGATGCCCTTCTGGGCGGCCAGGGATCGGTACTGTGCGACGACGGTCTCCACCAGCTCGCGCGGATCGAACGGCTGGGGATCGATCGTCAGGCGGCCCGCCTCGATCTTCGAGAGATCGAGGATCTCGTTGATGAGGCCCAGGAGGTCTCGCCCGCCTCGCTGGACCCAGACGAGCGATGCCGTCTGCTCGGCGTTGAGCGGCCCATCGACGCCGCCCGAGGAGCGCATCGGTGAACCCGAGGATGGCATTCATCGGCGTCCGCAGCTCGTGGCTGACGTTGGCCAGGAACTGCGACTTGGCCTCGCTGGCACGAACGAGGGATGCATTCGACGCTTCGAGTCGCGCGGTGAGCGATCGCTGCTCCTCGAAGGACTCGGTCAGCCGCTGGCTCGTGTCGTTGACATCCCGGGCGAGCTGGCCGAACTCGTCGCCGTTCGACACGACGACGTGCTGGCTGAGATCCCCGGCCGTGATGCCGCCAAGGGCTCGCCCGATCCTGCGGATGGGGATGATGAACGCCCATGACAGGACGAACCCGAGGATCAGCGCGACGGCGACCGCCACGACGGAGAACACGACCACCGCGGTCGTCAAGAGCTGGCGATCCGACTCGAACGCCGCCTGGGCCGTATCGATCTGACCAGCCGCCGACGCGATCATCGCGTTGAGCGAGTCCTCGAGGACATGCGACGCGGGATGCTCCAGCTCGAGGTGGAGCTTGCTGGCGCCGTTCAGGTCTCCGGCCTCATAGAGCGCGAGGACGCGGGCGCTCGCCTGGGCGTACCGCTCGTTCGCTGCCCGGAGGAGCGTGAGCGCCGCTGCGTCGGCGGGATCAGCCTGCTCCATCTCGTCGAGGAGGGTGCCGAAGGTCTGCTTCGCGGTCGCGATCTTCGCGTTGTACGCGTCGTCCTGGGTCAGGATGGCCATCGCCCGGTAATGACTCTGGGCCGTCACCGCGTACAGCATCTGCTGCGCTCTGCTGGTCTTCTCCTGGAGCCGATCCAGGTCCTGGACCCGTTCGTTCATCCGGCCGATCACGACGAGGCTGAGCACCGCCATCGCGATGAGGAGCAACGCGCCGGTCAGGAAGCCGAACAGCAGCTTGGCGTGGACGCTCGCCCTGATCCGGGCGACGCCATCCACGACCGGTCGCAGCCAGCGCGTGAAGCGGGGCAGTCGCGGTTCGGCGACCGTCATCGTGGCAGCATCGACCGTGTGGGCCGCGCCAGGGGTCCGAGCCGGTCGTGGCGGACTGGCACGATCGGTCTCCCCCGACGACGGCGACACCATCCCAGGCCGGACGGGTGGCAGCGCATCTCCGAGCGAGTCTGCCGGGTCAGGGCCAGCACGGCAAGGGTCGGCCTGCTGACACCGCAGTCGGCCGGGTCAGCCGGGGGCGAACAGCCGCCCGAGGAACGTGAGCGATCGCTCGAGCGCGAGCCTGCCGCCCGGGCGGTCAAGATCGAACTGGTATTCGTGCTGGAGACCGGCGTCCGGTCCCAGTGGTGATGTCAGGTCCTGGACCGCGACCCCGACGTCCGCGAGCGCCTTTCCGAATGCCACCGACTGGGGCGTGAGTGGATCCGCGTCGCCGCTCGAGAGGAACGTCGTCGGGAAGCCCGCCGACGCATATCGCGCGACCGATGCCGTCGCGAAGGCCGGATCCGCCGTGGGATCGCGTTCCCCGGCGTAGGCCCACAGGATCTGGCGGACGAAGAAGCCGAGCGCGCCAGTCGCCGCCGCCTCGTCGACGTCATAGATCCCGCAATAGAGGACAGCACCCTTCAGCGCCCGTCGGTCGATCGACGCCGCGACCCCGACGAGGTCGCCGTACGAGGGCTCGCCGACGATCGTCGCCACCTGGGCGGCGATCTGGGCGCCGGCCGAGTCTCCTGCCAGGACGAGCTTGCCGGGGTCGACATGGATCGCCGCGCCCTGCCGGGCGATCTCCCCGAGGGCCGTCATCACCTGGCGGGCCTGGGTCGGATACGTCGTGCCCGGCGCGAGCCCGTAGTCGACCCCGATGACCGTGTAGCCGCTGCTGGCGAGGATCCGGAGATAGTTCGCGACCTGATCCTTGCTGCCCGAGACCCAGGCACCGCCATGGACCCAGACGATCGTCGGCAGCATCTGTCCCGAGCCCTCGACGACCGCCGGGTAGAAGACGTCGTAGCGAGCATCGGGATCGCTCGGGTCATACGACACGTCGAGCCGCTGGCCGACGCCGGGCGGGACATGCTTCGCCAGGGCATCCGAGGTCCGCTGGCCGTCGCGATCGAAGAGGAACCGGACAAGCAGCGCCGACGGCCATGGCGTGACCCACAGCGAGATCGCCGCCACGCCGATCAGGGCGGCGAGGACCCCGGTCAGGGCGACCGTCAAGCGCTTCATCGCTCGCTGCAGCTGCTCGCCCGCCGATGCTCGATCGCTCGCTACAGCGGTCGCGATTCCAGCGGCACATCCCAATGGGCGTCGAGGAGCTCGAAGCGGCGCTGCTCCTCGGCCCGATAGGTCTCCTGGTCCGGGAACAGGCGGCCGGCGATCTCGGCCTCGCTGTGGGCCTCCATGGCCGCCCAGTCGTGGTAGGTGATCGAGACGAGGACGTCCCAGTCCGCTCGGCCGTCGCCGTGGAAGCGGGGCGTCCAGAGCTCGACCGCGGTGAAGCGGCCTGCCGCCAACTGGTCGCGCAGGATCGGCCAGTGGTTCTTCCGGAACAGCTCCATGAACTCGTCGTGGGCGCCCCACTTGGTGCGGTAGAAGTACAGGACCTCGACCGATCCGGTCATCGCGTCCTCCTCGCTCACGGCAGGTCCGTCGGGGCATCGCCGGCCGCGTCGCGCAGGAGCGTCCACGCGCGCTCGATGTGACGGCGCTCGGTCCGCAGGTTCCCGACCGCGAGCCGGATGGTGAACCGGTCGCGGAGCTTCGTGTGGGAGAGGAACACCTCGCCCGTGGCGTTGACGGCGTTCATGATCCGGGCGTTCTCGCGGTCGAGGTGCTCGGCGACGGCCGGCTCCTCGTCGCGGCCCACGAGGGCCGTCGGGCGCCATCGGAAGCAGACCGTCGAGAACGGCACCGGCGCAAGACGCTCCCAGTCCGGGTCCGCGTCGACCCAGGTGGCGAACTCCTGGGCCATCGCCAGATGCGACTCCAGTCGCCGGCGCAGACCCTCGAGCCCGAACCAGCGCAGCAGGATCCAGACCTTCAGCGCCCGGAGACGCCGGCCGAGCTGCGGCGTGTACTCGTTGTAGTCGTGGACGGGCTCGTCCCGGTCGAGCGTCCGCAGGTACTCCGGGACAAGGCTGAACGTCTCCCGGAGGGTGTCCATCCGGCGGGTCAGGAGGAGGGAGGCGTCGAGCGGCGTGAACAGCCACTTGTGGGGGTTCAGGACGATCGAGTCGGCCCGTTCCCAGCCGGCGAACGGGCCGCGCCGTTCGGCGATCAGGGCGACCGGACCGGCGTATGCCGCGTCGACGTGGAGCCACAGTCCTTCGGCGGCCGCGATGTCCGCGATCTCGCCGACCGGGTCGACCGACGTCGACGAGGTCGTGCCGATCGTCGCCACGAGCGCGATCGGGCGGATCCCCGCCGCGCGGTCCTCGGCGATCGCCGCCCGGAGCTCGTCCGGCCTCATCGCGAAGTCGTCGTCCGTCTCGATCCGGCGGACCGCCGCCCGACCCAGGCCGATCGTCATCGCGGCCTTGTCGATCGAGCTGTGGGCCTCCTGCGAGGCGTAGACCCGGAGGAACGGGACCTCCGGACGTCCCGGGAGTCCGTCCGCTGACGCTCCGACGCCGACCGCCTCGCGGGCCGCGGCCAGGGCGATGAGCGACGACGTGGAAGCCGTATCGGTGAACAGCCCGTCGAAGTCGGCAGGCAGTCCCAGGGCCTCACGAAGCCAGCCGACGACGACCGGCTCGAGCTCCGTCCCGGCGGGCGATGTCCGCCACAGCATCGGGTTCTGGCCGAGGGTCGCCGTGAGCATCTCGCCGAGGATCCCGGGGCCGGATGCGGTCGTGCCGAAGTAGGCGAGGAAGCCGGGATGCTGCCAGCCGGTCGCATTGGGCTCGATGAGCCGGCGATAGTCCTCGAGGATCGCGCCGAGCGGCTCGGGTCCTTCCGGGATCGGATGTCGCGCGAGCTCCGCGGTCAGCGCACCCGGCCGGAGCTCCGGAAAGACGGCGAACTCCTCGATCCGGGAGAGGTAGTCGGCCATCATGTCGACCACCTCGTGGGCGGCGCGGCGGAAGTCCTCCGGATCCATGTCGAGGATCCCGTCCACCTGAGCGGGCTCGAGCCCGTCGCGCGAAGCCGTTGTCAGGTCGTCATCGAGGGCGGTCACAGGCCGAGGATACCCACGCTGGTGCCCGGGCGCCGGGTGTCGGCCACCCGACAGCGCGCCGACCCGTCAGGGGCCGATACTGCGCCAAGCCCACCGAGAGCCCACCCGGAGGACACGATGACCGACGAGCGCCCGGACGAGCCGATCACCGCCGAGACCGACGACACCGAGGGTCACTCGCTGTCCCTGCTGCTCGGGATGGATGCCCTGGACAAGTCCCGGAGCAACGACCGGGCGCGATCGACGGCCCCGGAAGAGGACCCCGCCCGTCCGATCAACGCCCCGCGGCAGTCCTCGAAGGACTCGCCGCGCCGCTGAACGAACCCGGCCGGCAGGCCGGCTCCAGCCGATCGCCCGTCGAGACCGATCGCGACTCCCCGCAAGGCGTTGCCGGCGGGATGCAATGGGACGCAGCCCGATGTGCTGTCTTGGACCGTTCCTGCGTCCGCCCGACCCCCCGATGCTGGACGGAGCCGCACGTCTGTTCGGCAACCAGCATGGAGCGCTCTGTCGTGGGTCTTGGGAATGTGCTCGCCGTCGTCGTGGGCGTGAAGACGATGGACGCCCTGACGGGGCGTCGTGCGGCGAGTCGGGAGACGATCGTCGATGACCCTGAGCGGGCCGCCGTCACATCCGAACAGCGGGCGGCACAGCTCCGCCCAGCGTGGGATCGGCGAGCAGCGCTCGTTCTTGATCATCTGCTCGCAGTCGTGCCGGAGAGGCCTGACACGCTTGATCTACGCGGCTGGGCAGCGGAACCCGAGCAGATTCGGGAATTGGGCCGTCGTGCCGCTGTATGCGGCCCACCTCGCTCTCGGCGACCACCGTCGGTACGTCGCGGCACTCGAGGCCATCGGGACGACCGTCCGCTCCTCGTACGACGACTTCCGGAAGTACAGCGAGCTGTACGCGACGATCGAGGCTGCGGACGCCGGCATCTTTCCTGAGCTGATCGATCTCTACCTCGATGATCCCGACTCGGTGGCCTTCGCGGACCGGAACCGATCGCTCGGTCGCGGATACGAGCGCGGATTCGGGGCCCAGATCCGGCGGATGCGCTCAGGGCTCGGGCTGCCGAACACGACCCTCATCCGACCATGAGGACGTACGACTGGTACGGCTGGCGTCACGCCGACCCGGCTCGAGACCCCGACCACATCGCCCGACCCGACCCGCAGACGACCGCCGATCCGATCCGGCTCTGCTCCGACTGCCACGAGCAGGTGCAGCCCCCCGGGAGGGTCGAGCGACCCGGACGGAGCTCGTAGATGGGCAAGCGCTGGCCGTCGCCGACATCGCGCCGCCAGGTCGAGGAGATACCGCCCGGAGAAAGGGTCGCAGCCGAGGTAGTGACCCCGCGAGCGGCGAGGGGCGGTTCCGTCCTCCTCGAGGGTCATCCACGGGTCCGTCGTGGGTCTCGGCGGCCTGACGGCGACCAGGGCGGCGACGGGCTTCGCAAGTCGGGGATGGCGCCGAGCAGGTAGCCGCGGGCCACCGACTCATCCTGAGACGAGCCGCGGCCCGTGTGCCGATCCTGGACGTCACGGACGGAGGCGTCCGATCGCCGGGGCCATTCACCTTCCGATGAGGCTCGTGAGCAGGCCGAAGCCGTCGGCGGTCCCACCCCAGTGGCGCTCGAGCTCGTCGCTCCCGAGGCGACGCCGGACGTAGCGCATCGCGACGATCGCGACGACGACGTCGTCGAGCGGACCGAGGACCGGGATGAACTCGGGGATCAGGTCGATCGGACTGACGATCCAGAGGAGGAGTCCCACGAGGACGACCCGGACGTCGAGTGGCGCGTCACGATCCGCGATCACCGAGCGGATCAACCGGAGGACATCCGGCACGATCCCTGCGATCTCGCGGGCCGCGACACCTCGTGGCCGAAGCAGCCAAAAGATCGCCAGGAACGCCAGCCAGACGATGGCGACGCCGACGAGGAGGCCGAGGAGCGGGCGTGGGTCCATGCCGAACCCTAGCCTGACCGTGCGGAAACGACGACTGCCCCGGGCGTTCTGGGACAGTGCCGAGGCGTGGTGCCTGCAGCGGCGCCGCGACCGGGCGTAGCATGGCGGACGCTGCGAGCCGACGGGCAGAGCCGACGGGCGAGATCATGGATCAGCGTCGATCCGGAAGGCATGGAGGCGAGAGGTGGGGAACGACAACCGAGCGACGTTGGAGCGCATGGTCGATGCCCTGATCCGCGCCGACTGGGACGCAGTCGGCGAGGCGATGGCCGACGATGCGGTCGTCGACTGGCCGCAGTCGGGAGAGCGCATGGTCGGCCGCCAGGCCTGCCTGATGGTCTATCGGAACTATCCGGGCGGGTCGCCTCGGTACGAGCTGCAGCGGATCACCGGCGGCCCCGACGTCTTCACGGTGGAGGCTCGCGGCGACTACTCCGGCGAGCGTGTGCACCTGACGAGCATCGTGGAGTTCCGCGACGGCAAGATCGCCAGGCAGACCGACTACTTTGCCAGTGCGTTCGAGGCGCCGGCGTGGCGTGCTGAGTGGGTGCAGCTCGTCGACTAGCGATGCCCGCCCCTCGCCCGACGCGCTGGCTAGCGTATTCGCCGTGCCGATCGAGTTTTGTAATGCCGGCGCGGCGTAACGGCGTGGCAGTCCAGACGTTCTACTGAGCGAGACCCTCAAGGGTCCATCGTCCGGGCGCAGGGCCCCGGCGCGCGTGCCCTGAGGCTCGGGGGATCCTCAAAGCGGGCCGGGGCCCTGTGCTCATCCTGGACGTCATGGACCGAGCCGTCGAATCGCGAACCCCGACCGTCGCCGCGGGGGGTCGCGATGACGAGACGGGGTCGTCCCGCTGGCGAGAAATAAAAGAGGCCCCGAAGGGCCTCTTTTGTGCGGGATCTCTGGTCGGGGCGGCCGGATTTGAACCGGCGACCACCAGTCCCCCAGACTGGTGCGCTACCAGGCTGCGCCACGCCCCGGGTCGCCGGCGGAGTCTACCACCGGGCCACCGACGACCCGACGCGAGGGATCCGTCAGGCCTGCGACGCCGCCTCCTCGATCCCGCCGATGATGAAGGACGCCTTGACCTCGGGGGTGTGGAGGTACCACAGGATCAGGACCGGCACGAGGGCCGACACGAGCGCCCCCCCGGTGAGCGGCTGATTGATGAAGACGAAGAACGCCTCGACCAGGCCGAACACCGCGATGATGTTCGCGAACAGCCAGGCCCACGGCTGGAGGGCCCAGAGGCCGATGCCTGCCGCGATCCAGGCGATGCCGGCAGCGATCGCCAGCCAGCCCCAGATGCCGAGGTGCTCGAACGACGGCATGTCGCCGAGGGCCGTCCCCCAGTCGATGCCGATCGCCCGAAGGCCGATGACGATCCACATGAAGCCAGCCATGATCGCGAAGAACCCGAGGACCGAGATGAGGATGGGTGGATTGCGCATCCCTGGGAAGAACCTCCTGCTGGTCGTGCGGCCCGCGGTCACACGCCGCTGACGCACCGTTCAAGCGCGGCCCGTTGCCTCGATAGAGCGACCTCCGTTTGCCCGACAGTCGTGCGCCTCCCCGCCCGGCGCCACCCAGCCGGGATGCTAACAGGGCGAATCAAGCTCGAACCGGGGCGAACTGCCGTATCTCAGCCCTCACGGAGGCGCGCTTCCCAGATCCGATAGTCGGCCAACTCGTCCTTCGACTCGCGCGAGAGGAGGTCGACGAGGCACCGGATGACGGGCTTCCCCTCGAACAACGCGGCGTGGACCTCGCGGGCGATCGGCAGGTCCACGCCGAGCCGCTCGGCCAGGGCGATCGCGGCTGTGACCGTGTGGGCACCCTCGGCGACCCCGGCGAGGGTCGCCTCGATCTCGGACCACGAGCGACCCTTCGCGAGCTCGACGCCAAGACGGTGGTTGCGTGACAGCGGCGACCCGCAGGTGGCGATGATGTCGCCGAGGCCCGCCAGACCGGAGAACGTCAGCGGGTTCGCGCCGGCGGCGATCCCCAGACGGGTCATCTCGGCCAGTCCGCGGGTCATCAGCCCGGCCTTGCCGTTGTCGCCGAAGCCGAGCTCGTCGACTGCCCCCGCGGCGATGGCGACGACGTTCTTCAGGGCCCCGCACAGCTCGACGCCGACGATGTCCTCGTTCACGTACAGGCGGAAGCGGCGACGGCCGAGACGCTCCTGGATCCTGGCCGCCCGTCGCGGGTCGACCGCGGCGACGACGGCCGAGGCGGGCAGGCCGCGGGCGATCTCCGGCGCGAGGTTCGGACCGGACAGCGCGGCGACCGAACCGGGCTCGCGTCCTGCCGCCTCGGCGACGACCTCCGACATCCGGAGCAGCGAGCCCGCCTCGAGGCCCTTGACGACCGACAGCAGGTCCGCCTCGGGGGCCAGGGCCGGTGCGACGTGCGCCACGGTCTCGCGCAGGTGGGCCGACGGCGTCGCGAGGATGACCAGGTCGGTCGAGTCCCGGAGGGTGTCGACCTCGGCCGTCGGCCGGACGCCGGCCGGCAGCTCGACCCCCGGCAATCGCGCCTCGTTCCGGCGCTCGTCGGCGATCCGTGCCGCGGTCTGCAGGGAGCGGCAGAGCAGGGTGACCGGCTCGCGGCGGCCGATGAGAAGCGCCAGCGTCGTACCCCAGCCCCCGCTGCCGACGACGGCGATCCGGGCCGGCCCGTCTGTCGCCCGGGATCCGGACGCGGGCGTCATCGCCGGGTTCGGCCGCGCGCCTTCGTCTTCGAGGACCGCGACGTCTTGACCGTCGCCCGACGACGCGGCAGCTTGACGTTCGCCCGGTCACGGAACACGAGCCGGATCGGCGTGCCGTCGAAGCCGTAGGCGTCGCGCAGGCGGTTCTCGAGGTAGCGCCGGTAGCTGAAGTGGATCGCCGCTGCGTCGTTGGCGAAGAACACGAACGTCGGCGGCGCGACACCGACCTGGGTCCCGTAGAAGAGCTTGGGCCGGCGGCCCCGGACGACCGGCGGCGGCTGGCGGTCGACCGCGTCGCCCAGGATCCGGTTCAGCTCGCCGGTCGAGATCCGCTGGCGACGGGCACCCCAGATATCGACGGCGAGCTCGAGGACCCGCTCGACCCGCTGGCCGGTCTTCGCGCTGATCGACACGACCGGCGCGAAGTCGAGGAACGGGACCTGGCGGCGCATCGAGGTGACGGTCTCATCGAAGGTCCGGCCGGTCTTCTCGGTCAGGAGGTCCCACTTGTTCACGGCGACGACGAGGCCTTTGCCCTCCTCGGCGACATAGCCCGCGACATGGGCGTCCTGGGCGGTGAGCCCGTCGAGCGCGTCGATCAGCAGGACCGCGACGTCCGCCCGGGCGATGGCCTTGAGCGAGCGGAGGGTCGAGTAGCGCTCGGCCGCCGATCCGGACGCGACCTTGCCCCGCCGCCGGATGCCCGCGGTGTCGATCAGGACGACCTCGCTGCGGCCCCACGCCAGCCGCGTGTCGATCGCGTCGCGGGTCGTCCCGGGGGTCTCCGAGACGATGACCCGCTGCTCGCCGAGGAGGGCGTTGAGGAGGCTCGACTTGCCGACGTTCGGCCGTCCGACAAGGGCGATGGCCGCCGGACCCTCGTCCGCGGCGGCGAGGGCGGCGTCCCAGGCCCGGGCCGCGCTGTCGTCGGTCGCATCGGCCGGCTCGTCGTCGTCGTCCGCCTCGTCGTCGCCCTCGGCCGCGCTCTCGCCGACGACGAACGGCGTCAGCCGACCCGCGGCGGCGTCCTCGGCCCACGCCTCGGCCTCGACCTCGCGCTGCTTGCGCTCGCGTTCGGCATCCGACTCCGGCGGCAGCATCCAGACGAGGACATCGAGCAGGTCCGCGACGCCACGTCCGTGGGCCGCCGAGATCGGGTGCGTCTCGTCCCAGCCGAGCTGATGGAACTCGGCGGCTTCGAGCTCGCGCTTCTCGTTGTCCGCCTTGTTCGCCGCGACAAGGACCGGCGACGAGGCGCTTCGGAGCAGCTCGGCGGCCTCGAGGTCGGGCGGGGTCAGGCCCGCCTCGGCATCGACGACGAAGAGGATCACGTCGGCCTCGGAGATCGCGAGCCGAGCCTGCTCCTGGACCCGCAGCTCGATCTGGTCGTCCGGGTCGACCTCGAGCCCGCCGGTGTCGACGACGACGAAGCGCCGGCCGTTCCACTCGGCGTCCCCATACAGCCGGTCCCGGGTCGTCCGGGCGCGGTCCTCGACGATCGCCGTGCGAGCGCCGACGATCCGGTTGAACAGGGTGCTCTTCCCGACGTTGGGTCTGCCGACGATCGCGACGATCGGGAGCCCGGTGGTTCCGACACTCACCGCGTCAGGCGGCGCCGAGCGACGCGGAGGCCGACGCCGGGAGGGAGGTCGTGCGACCGGCAGGCGTCGCCGCGCGGGCCAGGGCCGCCTCGGCGAGCTCGGCGGCTCGTGCGCTGGCGTCCTTCGTCCCGCCGTACTCGAGGATCCGCTCGGCGACGTCGCGGAGGTCCTCGATCGGGGTCGATGTGCCGCCGGTGATCCCGACGACCTCGGCCTCGCCGAAGACGGCCGGGTCGTCGAGCTCGCGGACCGACTCGATCTGGATGGCGTGCGTCCCGACGATCTCGCAGAGCCGTGTCAGCTCGCGGGTGTTCGCGCTGGACCGACCGCCGACGACGACCATCAGATCGACCTCGCGGGCCGTCTCGAGGGTGTCCTCCTGGCGGCGGATCGTGACCGGGCAGACGGTGTTCACGATCTTCAGCTCGTGGCTGCGAGAGACCAGCAGGGCGGCCAGCTTCTCGAACTTCCAGGGCGGCTGGGTGCTCTGGCTGATGAGCGCCATCCGCTTCCGGCGCGGGATGGCGTCCCACTCCTCCTCTTCGTCGACGACGATCGCGTCGGGCGCGAAGCCCAGGAGGCCGACCACCTCAGGATGGCGAGGCGTGCCGAGCAGGACGATCGTGTAGCCGTCCTCGACCAGCCGGGCGAGCTCCTTCTGCTCCTGGATGACCCAGGTGCAGGTGCCGTCGATCACCTCGAGCCCGCGGGCCTCGGCGCGGGCCAGGACATCGGGTCGGACGCCGTGGGCCCGGATCACGACAGCCGAGCCATGGTCGACGTCGTCGAGGGACTCGACGGTCTCGATGCCGAGCGTCTCGAGGTCCCGGATCACGCCCTCGTTGTGGACGACCTGGCCCAGGGTATGGGTCGACTTGCCGGCGGCGTTGGCCTCCTTGGCCTTGTCGATCGCCTCACGGACCCCGTAGCAGAAGCCGGTCCGCCGGGCGATGCGGACCTCTCGGATCTTCCCCATATCGGCGCGAGTATCTCACGGGCTCGAGGGATCCCCTCCCGAGGAGCCCGATGCCGCCTCGACCGGCGACTCCGTCCGCGGGTCGCTCGGGGGCGGCGTGGGGACGGCGTCGGCGGGACCGTAGGCGCCCTTGTGGCGGGCCGGCAGGAGCGCGGCGATCTGGTCCATGATCGCGTCCGTCGCGCGCGCCTTGGCCGCCTTGCGGTCCGTCTTCGCATCGCCGAGGACGTCGGCGAGGGTGAACGCCTCCCCGACCCGGAGCGTGACCGAGCCGCCCGGATGTGGCGCCTTGCCCCTGGGCCAGAACCGATCCGTACCGGACACGCCGACCGGCAGGATCGCGGCGCCGGTCCGGAGTGCCAGGAGGGCGACGCCGTCGCGCGGCTTCTGGAGGCCGCCGGTCGGGCTCCGCGTCCCCTCGGGGAAGACGAGCAGCACCCCTCCCCCATCGAGGATCCGCTGCGCGACCCGGAACGCCTCGACGTCCGAGCCGCCCCGGTCGACCGAGTGGACCGAACCCGCCCGGAGGAGCGGCCCCATGAGCGGCCACTCGAACATCTCCTTCTTGCCCATCCAGTGCATCCGCCGGCCGAGGGCCGGCGTCAGCCAGCCGCCGATGAGCACGCCATCGGCGTTCGAGAGGTGGTTCGCCGCGACGATCAGCGGCCCGCTGCGCGGGATCCGGTCGAGGGCGCCTACGACGTGGACGCGGGTCAGGCCCCGCATGGCCGTCCGGGCCACGAGGGCGGTGCCGGAGATGAACGGCGTGAGCGACTGGGCGACGGGCTCCTGGTCGGTGTCGGATCGAGCCGCGCGGGCGCCCGCAGACCCGCGGGGGGCCGGAGCCGCGTCGGCAGAGGGCGCCGGCGGCGGGCCGGCGACAACGGGAGCAGTGCGCTCCGCCTCCTTCGCCCGGATCGCCGCGACGACCCGCGCGACGGTCTCGTCGAAGCCCGCGCCATCGGTCCGGAGCACGACCGCGTCGGGCGCGACCCGAAGCGGTGCGACCTCGCGACCACTGTCGATCGCGTCGCGTCGCCGGAGCGCCTCGAGGATGTCCTGCGCCTCAGGCCCGTCGGGGTCGAGACCGCGCTCCTCGGCGCGGCGCCGTGCTCGCTCCTCGGCTGAGGCATCGAGATACAGCTTCAGATCCGCATCGGGCAGGATCACCGAGCCGATGTCGCGACCGGCCATCACGATCCCGCCACCGAGGGCCAGCTCGCGCTGGACCGGCAGGACGGCGGTCCGCACGGCACCGAGCCGGGCGACCTCGCTGACCCGCCGATCCACGTCGGCCGACCGCGCATCGCTCGTGACGTCGCGGCCGTCGACGACGACCCGCGAGAGGCGCCCTTGATCGTCGGGCGCCAGCGAGATCCGTGGCGCGAGCGCGACGAGCGCCGCCTCGTCCGTCAGGTCGACCCCGTCCGCGAGGGCGAGCCAGGTGATCGCCCGGTACAGCAGGCCGGTATCGCAGAACCGGTAGCCGAGGATCGCCGCGGCCGCCGCCCCGACGCTGCTCTTGCCCGACGACGCCGGACCATCGAGCGCCACGATCAGCCGGGTCGCCTCGGCGCTTCCGCGATCCGTCATCGGGGATGCCCCGCGGGGGGTCCCGCGGGGGGTCCGGCGACTGTTGTGGCGACCACAAGACCCTTGACCTCGCGGGCACTGAGGGCCCGGACCGCGCCCGAGGCCAGGCCATCGAGCCGGACGATGCCGACCCGCACCCGGACGAGTCGCGTGACCGGCGCATCGACGGCCCCGAACATCCGCCGCAGCTGGCGCTTCCAGCCCTGCCGGATCGTCACCCGATACCAGGCCAGGCCGGGCGGCGGCGGCGGAGCGATGAGCGCCGCGAGGCCGCGCGTCTCGACGGCCGTCTGGGGGCGCAGGTGGAGAAGGGTCGCCCGGCCTTCCTCGAAGTCCATCCCGGCCCGCAGCCCCGCGACCTGCCCGGGCTCGAGCGGTCGTCGGACCGCGACCGCGTACTCGCGGTCGACCTCGTAGCGCGGGTGGAGGATCCGGTCCGCCCAGGCTCCGTCATCGGTGAGCAGCAGCAGCCCCTCCGAGTCGCGGTCGAGCCGGCCCACGGGATAGACCCGGGCGCCCGGCGGCAGCAGCGACGGCGGGACGAGCTCGAGGACCGTCCGGTCGGCGTGGCGATCGCGGACCGTCGATGTCACGCCCGGCGGCTTGTGCGCGGCGAGGTGGCTTCGGGCCGCGGCGCGCGGCAAGGGCCGACCATCGACGAGGATGAGCGAGGCGTCCGGGTCGACCCGCTCGCCGAGGCTCGCGACGTGGCCGTCCACGGTGACCCGGCCATCGGCGATGACCGCATCCGCGCCACGGCGAGAGGCGAGCCCGGCGGCCGCAAGGACCTTCCCAAGGCGCTCGACGGTCATCCGCCGCCCCCGGCACCGACCTCCGCGCCGAGCTCGCCGTCCGGCTCCCCCGCCCCGGCGCCCTCCTCGGGGATCGCCTCGGCGCCGTCCTCGGCCAGCCGGGCGGCGACGTCGGCGTCGAGCGCCGGCAGGTCCTCAAGGCTCACCAGCCCGAATCGCTCGAGAAAGTCGATGCTCGTGCCGTACAGGAACGGTCGGCCCGGAGCGGTCGACCGACCGAGCTCGACGACGAGCCGACGATGGAGCAGTGAGCGGATCGAGTAGTCCGAGTCGACGCCGCGGATCCGCTCGACCGCCGCCTTCGTGACCGGCTGGCGATAGGCGACGATCGCGAGCGTCTCGAGCGCCGCGGTCGTGAGCCGGATCGCATCGGCGCCGACATACCGGGCGATGAGCGGTCCGGCCGTCGGGGCCGTCGCGAGCTCGACCCGGTCGCCATCGACGACGAGCCGGATCCCGCGCCCGGCGAGGCTCACCTCGAGATCGCCGAGCCTCGCGTCGACGGTCGCGCGGTCGACCCCGGCGAGGGTCGCGATCTCGCGTCGGGTCAACGGTCGCTCGGCGACGAACAGGAGCGCCTCCAGGCCGGCCTCGGTCAGCTCGGGCGGGACCTCCTGGACCGGCCCCAGACCCGGCCCGACCGCGACACCCGGGCCCGGCACTCCATCCACGCCGACCAGCTCCTCGGTCACGCGAACGACTCCAGGTCCTCGTCGAGCGGTACTGCCTCGTCCTCCACGGTCACGCCGCTCGCCCGGCGCTCCTCGGCCGTCGTCCGGCGGGCGACGATCGGCCCCCACGGCTCGGCCTGCTCGACGACGATCTCGCGCCGCTTCATCAGCTCGAGCATGGCAAGGAACGTGACGGCCATCACGACCCGGTCCCGCGTCCCCCGCAGGAGGTCCTGGAGGACGACCGTGGGAGCCTCCGCGAGCGCGGCGCGGATGATCGCCGCCCGCTCGGCGAGGGTGATCGTCCGCGGCATGACCTCGGGAGGCAAGGCGACGGGCGGGGCCACGCGGCTGATCGCGTCGAGTGCTCCGACAAGGATCATCGGGTCGAGAGGCCGAAGCGTGACCGGACGGGCGCCGGCCAGGGCCGATGCCCCGGCGACGGACGGCTCGCGACGGAACAGCCCCACCCGCTCGAGGGCGACCGCCTGCAGCGTGGCTCCGGCGTCACGATAGGCACGGTACAGGAGCAGGCGGGCCCGGAGGGCCGCCTCGGGGTCGGGCCCCTCGTCCGGCAGGCCCGTCGGCGCGGCCTCGGTCCGTCGTGGCAGCATCGCCCGGCTCTTGATGAGGATCAGCTGGCCCGCGACCGCGATGAAGGCGCTGACGTGGCCCATCCGATCGGCCTCGATCGTCGCCAGGGCATCGAGATACGCCTCCGCCAGGGATCCGAGCGGGACGGTGAGGATGTCGAGCTGGCGGGCCTCGATGAGCGCGAGCAGGAGCCCGAGCGGACCTTCCCAGGTGTCGAGGGTGACGTGCGCGGCGGCCTCGGGACGGCGAGCCTCCACGAATCGGACGGCAGTCCCGGCGGACGGGGCGGACCCGCCGATCCCCGGCTGCACCACCGCCACACGGGCCTCCTGACCGGTCGTGGGCATCGTCAGTTCGCCTCGTCCGCGAGGCGCAGCGCCTCGCCGGCGATCGGGTCGCGTGGCGTGTCCTGCCAGCGGATCAGCTCCACCGTCCGCTCCGAGCAGCCTGCGTCGGCCGCGGCGATCGCCGAGGCCTCGGCGTGATCGCGGAGCCGTCGGAGGGCCACCGACCAGCCCGGGACGAGCCCGCCGACGCGCCAGATCCAGGACCCGTAGGCCTGGCCGAGCGAATACGCCACCCGCGGCCCGAGACCGGTCGGGCCCTTGGCCGAGTCGTGCAGCAGGCCGGCGAGGAGGACGTCGGGATCGTCGACGCCCGCCCGTCGGAGCGTCGCGACGACGTCGAGGCCATGTCGCTGGTCGGCGACATGCATCGCGTCGAAGACGCGCTGCTGTGGATCGGTCGTCCAGTCGGACAGACCCGCCCGCTCACCCGGAGCCGACTCGGGCCCGGAGATGCGCGCGGGTCTGCCGGACCTTAGAAGCCCACCAGGAAGCGTGTGACATCGACCATCAGGGCGGCCAGCTGCTGACCCAGCAGCAGGACGCCGACCAGCACGACGACGAACCCGTACTGCGAGATCACCGGCCGCAGCCGCCAGGCGGTCTCCGGCGGCAGCACCCGGAACAGGATCGTCGACCCGTCGAGCGGCGGGACGGGCAGCAGATTGAAGACCATCAGCGCCACGTTGAAGTAGACGAAGTTCAGCAGCGTCGTCGCCACGAAGCTCGGCAGCGCCACATCGAGGGTCACCACGAGCCGGACGATGAACGCCCCGACGCAGGCGAGGATCAGGTTCACCCCAGGCCCGGCGAGGGCGACCACGACCTCGCTGTTCCGGCGATCCCGGAGGTTGGACGGGTTCACCGGCGTCGGTTTGGCCCAGCCGATGATGAACCCCCCGACGATCGCCGAGAGGACGAACAGGGTCCCGCCGAGCGGATCGAAGTGCTTGACTGGATTGAGCGTCAACCGTCCCAGGTAGCGGGCCGTGTGGTCCCCCAGGCGGTCCGCCGCGAAGGCATGCGCGAACTCGTGGACGGGGAACCCGATCCCGAGGAAGATCGCGATCAGGATCCACGTCTCGGGCTGGGCGAGGTTCGAGAGCACGGGCGCCTCGCTGCAGATGCGTCGGATTGGGCCAGCGCATGGTAGCCGCGATCGCCATCGGACCCCGCGCCGCCGTCAGATCCGGTCGAGCAGCTCCTGCTTCTTGGCCTCGTATTCCTCCGGCGTGATGAGGCCCTGATCGCGCATCGAGGCGAGCGACGCGAGCGTCTGCGAGACCTCTTCGCCGGTCGGCGGCTCGGCGTGCCGCAGGCGTCGGGGGCGGCGGCGGCGCGACGGCGGCGGGGGCGGGCGCCGGCTGTGGTGATCGGGTGGCGCCGGCACGACGCGTGGCGTGTTGATATCGATGAGCCGCTCGTGCTTGGCGTCCATCAGGTCCTTCTTGAAGTCGACGGGGTCGCGGAGCGTCTTGAGGTCCTGCATGCCCGCTTCGGCCGCGGTCAGGAACACGAGGTCCCCGAAGCCGAGGATCCGGCCGATCCAGGGGATCGTGATCTGGGCGTCGGTGATGTTCTCGAGGGACGCATCGGTCGACTGCTTGTTGATGACGCCGTGGACGTGCATGACCCGCCGGTCGGTCAGGACGTACTCCTGGCTCGACCACTGGATCGTCGACCAGACGAGGCCGATGGCGGCGAACGCGAGGGCGATGATCGTGCCCCAGGTGAGCAGCTGGTCGATCAAGCCGATGAAGCCATCGCCATCGGTGAGCTGGGTCAGCAGGAATCCGACGACGCCGATGATCAGGGCGATCGCGACGTACCGGCCGGCCACGAGGAGCGGGAAGATCGGATGCTGCCGCTCACGGCGGAGGATCCGCTCGTTCGTCGCGAGCAGGCTGTCGGCGTACGGCATCGGCCTCGATCTCCCTCAGGCCCGCGGATGAGCACGGGCGTACATGTCGCGGATCCGTTCTCCGGTCACGTGCGTGTACAGCTGCGTGGTGCTGATACTCGCATGGCCCAACAGCTCCTGCACGACCCTGAGGTCGGCTCCGCCCTCGAGCAGATGGGTCGCGAACGAGTGCCGGAGGGTGTGCGGGCTGACCCGCTCGCCCAGCCCTGCGGCTTCGGCGGCACGATGGACGATCGCCCAGGCCTGCTGCCGGCCGAGGCGCCGGCCGCGCGGCGTGAGGAACAGCGGTCCGCCCCGGATCGGCGTGCCGTGGGCGAGCGCGAGCCAGGGCGGTCGCGGGTCGACGAGGTAGCGCCGGAGCCAGCTCGATCGCGACGTCGCCGACGGGCACGAGCCGCTCGCGATCGCCCTTGCCGATGACCCGGACGAACCCGCCGTCGAGGGAGACGTTCTCGCGGTCGAGCCCGACGGCTTCGCTCACCCGCAGGCCGGCGGCGTAGAGCAGCTCGAGCGAGGGTCCGGTCGCGGACGCCGACCGGGGTGTCGAGCGGGATCGCCTCGAGGAGGCCGTCGACCTCGGCCACGGTCAGCGTCTCGGGCAGCAGCCGCGGCTGGCGTGGCAGGTCGATCCGTGACGCGACGTCGCGGTCGATCAGGCCCTCGGCGTAGATGAACCGATAGAAGCCGCGGATCGCCGCCGTCCGGCGCCGGAGGCTCGTCGGGGCGAGGCCGCGGATCCCCGAGGCGCCGCGTCGCGCGGACGCCGCGAGGAAGGCGATGGCCGGGTCGGGGCTCGTCGCCCAGTCGTCCGATCGGCCTTGCTCCGAGCGTCCCGCTGCCGGCTCCACGAGCGAGGCACGGAAGGCCCGCAGATCCGAGGCGTAGGCGCTGAGCGTCGCCGTCGCCAGGCCTCGCTCGACCCGGAGATGATCGAGGTACCCGGCCACGGCCCGATCGAACGGCACCGGCGTCCGGGACCGGGGAGCGATCCCCCGTCGTCTCGTCAGCCTGCGGCGGCGAGTGCCTCGCCACGCCAGCCCTCCGCGCGATCGAGCAGCTCGCGCGCCGACGCCAGGGCCGCCGGGCCACCGGACGCGCCACCGAGCATGTGGGCGAGCTCGACGATCCGGCCCTCGCGATCGAGGACGCTCAGCTCCGTGACGGTCCGCCCATCGCGGTCGCGCTTGACGATCCGGACGTGCGCATCGGCGTAGGCCGCGATCTGAGCGAGATGGGTGACGCACAGGACCTGGTGACGTCGGGCCAGCGCCCACATCGACCGCCCGACCGGCTCGGCGGTCCGACCCCCGATGCCGCTGTCGATCTCGTCGAAGACGAGCGTCGGCGTGTCGTCGACGCCGGCCAGGACCTCGCGGATGGCGAGCGCCACCCGCGACAGCTCGCCGCCCGACGCGATCCGGGCGAGCGGGCGGGCCGGCTCGCCGGCGTTCGGCGCGAAGCGGTAGACGACCTCGTCGATGCCCGTCGCATCGAACCCCACGGCATCGCCGTCGATCTCGACCGCCGCCTCGTCGTCCGCCGCAGGGCGTCGACCGACGGCGACCGAGAAGGCGTCGGCCGGGAACCCGAGCGCGGCCAGCGGCTCTGCGACCGCCCCGGCGAGCCGGACGGCCGCGAGCGATCGCAGCGCCGAGAGGCGGCTGGCGGCCTCGGCGACCTCGGTCAGGAGGCGGATGTCGAGAGCCGTCCGTTCGGCCAGCTCGCCCTCGAGCCCCCGCAGCCGGACGGCCTCCGCCGCCGCGCGCTCGCCGTGGGCGATGACCGTCGCCTCGTCGTCACCGTAGCGGCGCTCGAGTCCGTAGATCGTCGAGAGCCGCAGCTCGAGACGATCGACCTCCGCCTGATCGTGCTCGACCGCCTGCGGCCAGGACGCGGGTCTCCGCGGCGACATCCTCGAGCTCTGCCGCGAGACCCGCGATCCGGCCGGCGAGGTCGTCCCAGCGCCCGTCGAGCCGCGCCAGCCGCCGGGCATCCGCCGCCGCGACCTCGGCCAGCTCGATCGCCCGGCCATCGCCCGCGAGCCCGGCCCGGATCCCTTCGGCTCCCCGGGCGATCGCCTCGCCATGGCGGGCCCGCTCGAGGCGCTCCGCGATCGCCGCCGCCTCGCCGACGGACAACCCGGCCCCGACGATCTCGGCCGCCTCGTGCTCGAGGACCTCCAGCCGTCGGGCTGCCTCGCGGGGATCGATCGCCAGCTCGGAGAGCGTGGCCCGGTTCGCCCGCCAGCGCTCGACCGCCTCGGCGACAGCCCCCCGCTCCGGCCCGAGACCGGCATAGGAGTCGAGCAGGTCCCGCTGCCAGGCCGGGTCAAGCAGTCGCTGCTGATCATGCTGACCATGGATGTCGACGAGCGGCCCGGTCGTCGCGGCCGAGCCGGGCCGCCGTGACCGGCGCGTCGTCGAGCCGTGCGGTGGACCGGCCGGCCGACCCGACCTCCCGGACGGCGATCAGCGGCTCCGGAAGCCGATCGAAGAGCGCCTCGACCCGCGCCGTCGCGGAGCCGTGACGGACGAGCGAGGTGTCCGCCCGCCCGCCGAGGACGAGCCCGAGTGCGTCGATGAGCAGACTCTTGCCGGCACCGGTCTCGCCGGTGATGACCGTCAGGCCATCACCGAGCTCGAGGCGGAGCCGCTCGAGCAGCGCGAGATCGACGACGGAGAGCTCGAGGAGTCGGCCGGCGGGGAGCGCGGTCTCCTCCGGCGACCCCGGGTCGGGAGCGACCGCGAACGTCGGGACCGGCTCCCTCATGACGGCAGCAGCTCGACCTTCTGGCGGAGCAGATCCCAGAACGGGATGGCGCCCGCCGGGTCGAGGAACCGGATCGGCCGATCGAGCGGCCGGACCTCCACGACATCGCCGACGGCGAGCGGGATGTCCCGCCGGCCATCGATGCTGGCGAGCGCCTCGTGAGCGTCGACGACGCGGCAGCGGACGACATGGTGGGGGCTGACGACGACCGACCGGATGGTCGCGAGGTACGCCGCGATCGGGGTCACGATGAGGTTGCGGCTCGTCGGGTCGAGGATCGGCCCTCCGGCGGAGAACGAGTAGCCCGTCGAACCGGTCGGGCTGGCGATGACGAGACCGTCGGCGATGAACGTCGCGAGGTGGCTGTCATCGACGCTGACGTCGAGCCGGCAGACGCGAGCCAGCGAGCCGCGGGCGACGACCACGTCGTTGAGGGCGATGACGCTCGTGGCGACGTCGCGGCCACCCGGGCGGATGCGGGCCTCGATGAGCATCCGCTCCTCGACCCGGAAGCCGCCGCTGACGGCCTCGCCGAGGATCGCCCCGAGCTGGGGTGCCTCGGCCTTCGAGAGGAATCCGATCTTGCCGAGGTTCACGCCCAGGATCGGGACGTCGGTCCCGGCGATCGCCGTGGCGGCTCGGAGGAACGTGCCGTCGCCGCCCAGGACCACGAGCGCATCGGTCCGATCCAGCTCCCGGACGATCCCGGCGGTGTCGTCCGCGTTCGTCGCCCAGTGGCCGACGCCGCGCTCGTCGCACCACAGCGCCGCAGCGTCACGGAGTCCGATCGCGTCCTCCTTCGTGGGGTTATAGGCGAACCCCAGGCGGGGGCTCATGCGGCGCAGACCTCGGCGATCCGATCGTGGATCGTCGCTGCCGGCTCCGCGCCGCGGACCAGGTGGAGCAGGAACTCCCGGTTGCCTTCGCTCCCGGTGATCGGCGACGCGATCACGTCGCGTGCACCAAGACCGACCTCCTCCGCCTTCCGGACGACGGCCTCGAGGACCCGCCGATGGATCTCCGGGATCGCGGACGATGCCCTGCTCGGTCTGGCCGCGGCCCGCCTCGAACTGGGGCTTGACGAGCGGCACGACGGTCGCCGCGGCCGTCAGCGTCGCGGCGACCGGGCCGAGGACGAGACCGAGCGAGATGAACGAGACGTCGATGACGGCCAGGTCGACAGGCTCCGGAAGCGTCCCCGCGGTGAGCGACCGGGCGTTCGATCCGATCACGCACGACGACCCGTGGGTCGGTGCGGACGCGCTCCGCGAGTTGTCCTCTGCCCACGTCGACAGCGTAGAGGCGGCCCGCGCCGCGCTGCAACAGGACGTCCGAGAAACCGCCGGTCGAGGCACCGACGTCGAGGCACACGAGACCCTTCGGGTCGATGCCGAACGCGTCGAGCGCCGCCGCCAGCTTGTGCCCGCCGCGGCTGACGTACGGCTCCGGCGCCAGGACGTGGACCGACGCCGCCGCGTCGATCAGGTCGCCGGCCTTCCGGTCCGTCCGCGCGCCGTCCCCCTCCCCCACCCGGACACGCCCGCCCAGGATCAGCGCCTGGGCACGGCTCCGCGTCTCGGCGAGCCCACGCTCGACCAGCAGCTGGTCCAGCCGCACCCGCTGGGCGGTCTTCGTCATGGAGCCCATCGTGGCACACCGGTGTGTCAGCTTCGGTGGCACGCCGTCGCCGCTCGGCGTTCGTCGGGGGCCGGACCTCAGGCGGTCGCCGGGGCCTCGGCGCGGCCGGGAGTCGCGTGGAGCGTCGCCAGCGTCTCGCGCACCTGGGCCTCGATCCCGTCGGCGTCGAGACGGATGAGTCGTCGCAGATCCGTGACCGACCCATGGTCGACGAACCGGTCGGCGGGGATGCCGATGATCCGGACGGTGAGCTCCCGGAACGCCGGATCGGCGAGCCGCGCCTCCTCGAGGACCTCAAGGACGGCTGCACCGAACCCGCCGACGACGACGCTCTCCTCGAGCGTCACGAGGAGCTTCTTGCCGCGCGCCTGATCGAGGATCAGCTGACGATCCATCGGCTTCACGAAGCGGGCGTTGATGACACCGACCGACCAGCCGTCGGCGGCGAGCCGATCCGCGACGGTGACGCCGCGGGCGACGATCGGGCCGAAGCCGACGATCAGGATGTCCGAGCCCTCCCGGAGCACTTCGCCGCGGCCTACGGGGATCGGCTCGGGCTCGACCACCGGCACCCCGAACCCGGCATCACGCGGGTAGTGGAGCGCGAACGGGTGATCCTGGTCGAGCGCGGTCCGGACCAGCGAGCGCAGCTCCTGCTCGTCCTTCGGGCTGGCGACGACGAGATACGGCACCTGGCGCTGGGCCGGCAGCATGAACATGCCCTGGTGGCTCGTGCCATCTTCACCGACGAGCCCGGCGCGATCGACGCCGATCAGGACCGGCTGGTCGTTCTGGCAGACGTCGTGGACGATCTGGTCGAAGGCCCGTTGGAGGAACGTCGAGTAGATCGCGACGACCGGTCGCGAGCCGCCCATCGCGAGACCGGTCGCCAGGGCGACGGCATGCTGCTCGGCGATGCCGACGTCGATGAAGCGATCCGGGAACTCGGCCTGGAACCGCGACAGACCGGTGCCGGTCGGCATCCCGGCGGTGATCGCCACGATCCGCCGATCGGCGCGCGCCGCGGCGATCACCTCGGACGCGAAGAAGTGGGTGTAGTTCGGCGTCTTCGGCGGCGCGTTCGTGACCCGCGTCGGGCTGGCGGCGTCGTCCGAGATCGATCTCGGTCGGCATCGACAAGGCGCCGTTGCGCGAGGCGCCGTTCCCGGCGCCGTTCGGGTGCTCGACGATCATCGGCGGCAGCGCAGCGCCATGGAAGCCGATCTGGTCCTGCTCGGCCGGCCGATAGCCCTTGCCCTTCTGCGTCCGGACATGGACGATCACCGGCCCCGGGATCTCGAGCGCCGAGCGGAACGTGTGGAGGAGGGCCCGGAGGTCGTGGCCGGGCACCACGCCGATGTAGGTGATCCCGAGGTCCTCGAACAGCTGGCCTGCCTGGGCGAAGTTCACGACCGACTTGCGGAGTCGGCGGCTCATCTCCACGGCCGTCGGACCGACGACCGGCAGGCTCTCGATGACCTTGTCGTAGACGCCCTTCGTCTGGCGCCAGGCCGGGGAGAGCTTGATCTCCGAGAGGTAGTGGCTCATCGCCCCGACCGTCGGGCTGATCGACATCTCGTTGTCGTTGAGGACGATGAGGATCCGGGTCTTCCGCTGCCCGATGTCGTTGAGTGCCTCGAACGACAGACCGCTCATCAGGGCCGCGTCGCCGACGACGACGGCGATCCGCTCGAGGCCATGGCGGACGTCTCGGGCCGTCGCGAGGCCTTCGGCGATCGAGAGGCCGGTCCCGGCATGTCCGCCATCGAAGACGTCGTGCTCCGACTCGCTTCGCCGTGGGAAGCCGCCCACGCCGTCGATCTGGCGGAGCGTGTCGAACCGCGCCAGGCGGCCCGTCAGCAGCTTGTGGGCGTAAGCCTGGTGGCCGGTGTCCCAGACGATCCGGTCGTATGGCGACTCGAGGAGACGATGGAGGGCGATCGCCATCTCGACGACGCCGAGCGAGGAGCCGAGGTGGCCGCCGGTGCTCGCGACCGTCGCGATGATCGTCTCTCGGATCTCGGCCGCCAGCTCCTCGAGCTCGGCCTGACTCAGACCGCGGAGGTCGCTCGGACCCTGGATGGTCGGGAGGATGGGCACTCGGATGGCTCCTGTGGCGCTGGCTCGGACCGTCCGGGAGGACGCGTCGGCAGGTCCGGCTGTGATGGGTTCGCGCGTTCGGCGTCGGCGGATGCCCGGCGGGAGTCTACGCCTCCCCGGCCGCCCCTGTCGCCCATGTACGATGCCGACGATGGTCGATGCGGCGCACCTCCGCCAGGATCTCGATCGGGCGGACGCCGGGACGGTGATCGGTCCCGAACACGACGGCTTCGACGACGCGCGGCGCTCGTTCAACGGGCTCGTCGACCGGCGGCCGCTCCTCATCGTCCAGCCGGTCGACGCGACCGGTGTCGCGACCACCGTCGCGATCGCCCTCGACCACGACCTGCCGATCGCGGTCCGCGGGGGTGGGCACAGCGTCGCCGGCCATCCGTTCGCCGACGGCGCCGTCACGATCGACCTCCGACGGATGCGCGGCGTGGACGTCGATCCCGTCCGGCGGGTCGCCCGGGTCCAGGGCGGGGCGCTGTGGGAGGACGTCGACACGGCGACGACCGCGCACGGCCTGGCGATGCCTGGCGGCACGTTCGTCGACACCGGGGTCGGCGGGCTGGCGCTCGGCGGCGGGATCGGCTGGCTCCTCGGAGTCGGGGGGCTGACGTGCGACCGCCTCATCCGGGCCGAGGTGGTGACCGGTCGCGGCGAGCGCGTCGTCGCGTCCGTCGATGACGATGCCGAGCTCCTGTGGGCCCTCAAGGGCGGCGGCGGCAACTTCGGGGTCGTGACGGCGTTCGAGTTCTCACTCCTCGAGGTCGGCCCGATGGTCGGCGGCTACATGAGCTGGCCGATCGAGGCCGGTCGCGAGCTGCTCGCCCGGGTCGATGCCGCGATCGCTGAGCTGCCCGACGAGCTGGCCGTATTCCCGGTCATCGGAGCCGACGACCGGACGCCCGAAGAACCGGCGCTGGTGGTCAGTCTCGGGATGGCCTGGGTCGGCGAGGACGAGGCAGAGGCGCGCCGGGCGATGGCGCCGTTCCTCGTGCCCGGCGCGATCGCCGACGAGTTCCACCCGTGCTCGTACCTCGATCTCCAGCGGCTCAACGGGATCATGGAGTTCGGGCTGCGGAACTACTGGACCGGCCACTTCCTGCCGGGGCTTCCAGCCGACGCGATCGACGGCATGATCGAGGCGATGGCGAGCCGGCCGAACCCGACCGACTTCATCCTGCTGGAGGCGTTGTCGGGCCTGGCATCGCGCATCCCCGAGTCATCGGCCGCGTTCGGTGGCCGGGCGGCCCGCTGGAACGCCAGCGCCCTGTCGATCTGGAACGACCCGGCGTTCGACGAGGCCGAGATCGGCTGGGCCCGCTCCACGAGCACGCTCATCGGCCAGCATTCCCTCCAGGGCGGCGGTTATGTGAACTACAGCCCGCCCGACGAGCCCGCCGAACGGGTCCGGGCTGCCTACGGCGACGACCGCTTCGCTCGGCTGCAAGCCGTGAAGCGCCGCCACGACCCGCACAACCGGTTCTGCTTCAACCACAACATCCCGCCCGCGTAGGGCGCCCGCCGAGCAGCCGGGAGGGCGGTTTGCATCGGGTGCAACAAGCCGACGCCGGTTGCCCGTGGCCGAGGCGTTTCGCGCCGATCTCGTGCATCCGATGCAAGCGATCGGCCCCATCCGCGTCGATCGTGCATGGGATGCAACGTCTCAGCGGTTGAAGCGCCGGAACGGTCGGTTACGTGCATCGGGTGCAACGCCAGCCGGCGGGTTTGCACCTGGTGCAATGTCAAGCAGCGATCCGTCTCGGACCCTGGGCCGGCACCCCGGCGCGACGTCCGACTGGCGCGACTACCCCTCGGGGGCGTCGTCGGCGTGCTCGACCGTCTCGAGACGACCCCCGCCGCGCTCGACGAGGCGGCGGACCCGGAGCTCGGCGTCGCTCAGGAGCCTGTCGAGGTGAGCCTGGAGCGCGACGCCCCGCTCGTAGAGGGCGAGCGACGCCTCGAGCGGCTGACCGCCCTGCTCGAGCTCCGAGACGACGCGCTGGAACTCGGCCATCGCCGCGTCGAAGCTCAGGTCCTCGATCGGCGGCGGTGCCGCGGGCGCGGGCGGCGCGGGCTCGGTCACTCGGGGCCCTCATCGGATCGATCGGATGAGTCGGACGAGTCGCGCGACGCCCAGCGGCCGAGCGGCTTCGAGAGCAGGATACCGATGCCGAGCCCGATCACGAGCGCCGCGGCCCCGATGAGGAGGACAAGACCGACACCGCCGATCATCGGTCGTCGGCGGTCGCCGGGAGCTCGCCCAGGGCGACCCGGACGGTCAGGCCCGTGCCGCCCGGCGCCTCCTCCGGGGTCCGGATGATCAGCCCATCGCCGGTCCGACGGACGATCGCGTAGCCGCGGTCGAGCGTCGCCTGTGGGCCGAGCACGGCGAGGGCCGCGCCGCCCGCGGCCAGGGTCGCCCTGGCGGCCGCCAGTCGGGAGGGCACTGTCGGTGCGAGCCGGCCGCCGAGTCGCTCCTGGGCCCGCCGGCCTGCGTCGAGCCGCTCGGTCACGGCGGCGGTCGCGCGGTCGAGCAGCCGACCGATCCGCTCGCGAGCCATGACGAGCTGGGCGCGCGGATCGAGCCGCTCGAGCGCCCGCCGCTCGGCTTCGAGGGAGGCGCGGGCGGTGCCGACGCGCTCGGCCGCTCGCGCATCGAGACGGCGCCGCGCGACCTCGAGCCGGGCGCGGACCTCGGCGCGGTCCGGGACGACGAGCTCGGCCGCGGCGGATGGTGTCGGTGCGCGGACGTCCGCGGCGAAATCCGCGAGGGTCGTGTCGACCTCGTGGCCGACGCCGCAGACGACCGGGACCGGGTGACGGACGACCGCGCGGACGACCGCCTCGTCGTTGAAGGACCAGAGGTCCTCGAGCGAGCCACCGCCACGAGCGAGGATCGTCACGGCCTCCTCGCCGATGCCCATCGACGCATAGAACCGGCCGACCCGGTCGAGCGCCCCGGTGATGCTCGCCGGCGCGGCGTCGCCCTGGACCTGGCACGGCACCAGGACGACGCGGACGAGCGGCCAGCGGCGCGCCAGGACGTTCCGGATGTCGTGCCAGACGGCGCCGCTCGGGCTCGTCACGACCCCGACGAGCGTCGGACGTGGCGGCAGCGGTCGCTTTCGCTCGGTCGCGAACAGGCCCTCCTGCGACAGGCGGGCCTTGAGCTGCTCGAGCTGGATCGCGAGGTCGCCGAAGCCGGCAGGCTGAAGCGACTCGACGTAGAGCTGGAGCGCGCCGGTCGGCTCGTAGACGTCCATCCGACCGTGGACGACGACCCGCAGCCCCGTCCGGGCCTCGAACGACGAGCGCATCCGCTCCTCGCGGAACCAGACGCACTGGACCTGGTTGCGCTCGTCGCGGAGGGCGAAATACGCGTGCCCGGCCGACGAGACGGTGACCCGCCCCACCTCGCCCTCGACCCACAGGTCCTTGAGGCGCTCATCGGTCCGGACGACGCCCCGGATCGCGCTCGTGACCTCGGAGACGGTGAGGACCCGCAGCCCGAACGTCCCACCTGGGACCTGTGCGGCCGTCGGCCTGTTGGCGGGTGTCGCGTCCGTCACGTCCCAGGACGGGAGCGCCCAGTCGGGCGGCTCGAACCGACTCATCAGACGCCGAGCTGGACCCACCGCCAGCGATCGTCGCCGTCGAGGACGCTGCGGAGATGGTTGATCTCCCCGGCGTGATAGGCGTCATGGGTGACCATCGCGGCGATGATCCAGCCGGTCGGCCGTCGTTCCCCCCAATTCGTCAGCCGCGGCACCTCGAGCTCAGCGTCGTCGGCGAGGCCCGCGACGTGGTCGACAAGCCGTGCCTGCACCTCGTCGAGCCACGGCAGTACCTCGGCCATCGTCGCCTCGCCCTCGTTCCAAGGCTGGACGTACGGATCGTCGAATCGGAGGCTCGCGCTCCCGAACGCGTAGTCGTCGTACATGACCTTGCACGAACCGACGTGCAGGGCGATCGACTCGATCGTCCGCTCACCATGATCGGGTCGGGTCCGCCAGATCCGTTCGGGCACGCTCACGAGATTCGGCAGCAGGGCCTGGCTCTCATTCGACGGCTCGATGCCAGGCCCCCGATACGCTTCGTCGAGCAGGTACACCATCGCGTCGACTCCGCCATGACCGGACATCGCGGCCCCTACAGCCGGGTCTGGTACTCGCCCGTCCGGGTATCGACCCGGATCGTGTCGCCCTCGGTGACGAACAGCGGCACCTGGACGACGAGCCCGGTCTCGGTGGTCGCGGCCTTGCGGGCGCCCTGGGCCGTATCACCGGCGAAGCCCGGCTCGGTCTCGGTCACGGCGAGATCGACGGTGATCGGCAGCTCGACCCCGAGGGTCTCGCCCTGGTACGCGGTCCGGTCGAGGGTCATCCCGTCCTTCAGGTACTTCACCGCCTCGTCGAGCTGGCCCGCCGTCAGGTGGAACTGGTCGTACGTGTCGGTGTCCATGAAGTGGAACTCGTCGCCGTCGCGGTAGAGAAACTGGATCGGGCGGGTGTCGAGCTGGGCGCGCGGCCACTTCGTGCCGGCCTGGAAGCTGCGCTCGATCGTCTGGCCGCGCTTCACGTTCTTGAGGGTGATCCGGACCTGGGCCGAGCCGCGGCCCATCTTGATGTGGTGGTAGTCGAGGATCTGCCAGAGGTCGTTATCGAGCTCGATGACGACGCCCTTGCGCAGCTCACCGGTGGAGATCATGTGATCGTGGGCTCCTCGGTCGGCGGACACGTCGGACCGCCGGGTGATCGCTCAGGGATATCGGCTCGAATCGTACCAGCCAGACGGCGCGGCTCGACCCGAGCCCGACCTGCGCTGGCTCAGCGCTCGCGGGTGAGGGCGTCGAGGCGGGCCTGGTACTCGGCGGTGTCGATCTCGCCGCGGGCGTAGCGGCCCTTCAGCTCGGCGATCGCGGGATCCTCGCGCCCGGCGCTCGCCCGCCAGATCGCCCAGACAACGACCCCGACAACGACGAACGTGATGACGACCGGCAGCACGAAGGCGATCGTGAAGATCGTATTGAAGAAGCCGCTGTCGAACGGATCGAAGCTCACGCACGGCAGCGTAGCCTGCGCGCCAGACGCGTTCTAGCCCCCGGCGACGATCTCACGCCAGATGCCGATCGGCGTCTGCTCGTCGGTCTGGCCGAGCGGGTTGTCATCGAAC
The DNA here is from genome assembly GCA_963729175.1 of uncultured Chloroflexia bacterium. Lineage (GTDB taxonomy): Bacteria > Chloroflexota > Limnocylindria > Limnocylindrales > CSP1-4 > CAVSMY01. Next base: position 704,369 of record CAVSMY010000012.1, read on the forward strand.
GAGCGCTCCAGCAGCCGGACACGGTCCATCGACAGGGTCGAGGCGACGCACCAGGCGGGGGCGATGTCGTTGATGTCACAGATCGCGATGTCGTAGCCCGTGGCCGCCTTGAGGCGTCGCGCCGTTCCCGGCGGGTCGGCCGGTGCCGGGATGCAGCACTCGTAGAACTCGGCGATACCCATGGTGTGCTCGGCGTCCATCATCCGGGCGTCGAGCCCGGCGACGAGGTAGAACCAGCCCTTCTTGCCGAGCAGCCGTCCGAAGACATGGGCGACTGCACCGGCGAGGATCCGCGGCCGGCCGCACAGCTCGATCGCGTACTGCATCGCGTAGGGGCTGGTCAGCCCGGTGCCCCAGGTCGTCCGGACGACCCGCTTCGAGAGCCGCTGGGCGAGCCAGCCGGGGTGGATCGTCCGCCAGTCTCGGGCTCGGCCTTGCATGATCGCGACGGCGGACTCGGACAGGACGACCGTGTCGCCCTCCCTCAGCTCTGGGCCGGCTTGCTCGAGGATCTTCGCCGCCGGGTCGTCACCGGGCATGAGGACCGGGGTCCGGACGGGGATCCGCTGGAACGTCCGGCCGTCGACGACGACCTCGACCGGCTTCGGGCCGGCGCTCACGCCGCGTGCTGGCGGCCGGCGCCGCGCGACGTCACGGGTGGTAGAAGTCGAAGACGATCCGGAGTCGACCGCCCGACACCCACAGCCCGACGCCGACCCGGTCGTACTGCGAGTCCATCATGTTCCGCCAGTGGCCGCCGTTGGCCGCCTTCTCGCTCTGGAAGAACCGGATCGCGCCGATCGCCGCCGCCTTGACGCTGCTGTAGTAGCGGCAGGTGAGGTTCTCTCCCCAGTGGTAGCTGGTGTAGCCGGCGGCGCGGAGGCGGTCACTTGGGTCCCCACCGGAGAAGTGGCTGCAGACGTTCGATGCCGCCAGCTTCTTCGCGTACGGCCGGGAGACCTTGGATGAGATGCCGGAGTCGTAGGCGAGCGCCTTGAGCGAGCCGCCGCCGGGGCTCGAGCACGAGCCGTCGGTCTCGACCCAGCCGCCGCCACGAGTGCAGTTCATCAGGCTGACGGCGTACTTCTCGGCGTCCTGCCACGACGAGATCGGCGAGCTCGTCCCGCCGCCAGAGCCACCTGAGGAGCCACCGGAGGAGCCGCCGGAGGAGCCGCCCGACGATCCGCTGGTGTCGCCACCGCTCCCCTGGGTCGACCGCGGCGCCGGGCTGGACGGCGCGGGTGGGGCGACGACGGTGAACCCGATGCCCCGTGGCGCGCCGATCGGCGTGCCGGCGGCGGACTTCGCCCCGGCCGTGACCCGGACGATGACCCGCGCGCCCTTCGCGAACGAGGAGGCCGGATCAAGGGCGAGGACCGTGTCCTCTGAGGACCAGTAGTAGGTCCCGGTCACGACCTTCCCATCGGCCATCACCACGAACGCCTTCTGCGTCGCGGCGCGATCCATCGGGACGGTGAACCGGACCGAGACGATCTGGTCGGTCGGGATCTCGGTCGCGCTCCCGTACGGCCGGAACCGGACGACGCCCGGCGTGTGTGCCGTCCGGACGACGAGCGGCTTCGGAGCCGTGACGGTCAGCCCGTCGACATCGGTCAGGCCCGGATCGAGTGACAGCGCGTACTGGGTGTCCGATGCCAGCGGCGCGTCCGGGACGAAGACCGCGCGATAGCGGATGACGCTCGTCGCGGCCTGCTCGTCGACCTCGCGTGCGACCGCGACATGGCCCGGGACGTCCGGGGTCAGCCGGACCGCGTGGGCCAGGGTCGAGGGGTCGATGGAGCCATCGACCGTGACGCTGAACGTGCCGGTCACGGCAAGGCGGTCATCGACCATCGGCCTGGCCGCATAGCGGACCGCCGTCAGCGGGCGGGTGAGGAACGCTGCGCGAGCGAGCGGGGCAGTCGAGGCGGCGGCATCGGCCCGGACGGTGATCGTGTAGTACGTCCCGGGGGTCCAGCCGCTCGTCGGTGTCACCGCCGCGTGCAGCCCGTCCGGGTCCCAGGTGACGTCGACCGCGGTGGCCGGGTCGACGGCGATCTCGTCGGCCGCGACCGCCGGATCGACCGGTGCCGCGAACGTCAGGCCGACGGGCTGGTGGATCCCCAGACCGGTCCGGAGCGTCGTCGAGAACGCCGCAGCGGGGATGATCGCCGGCTCATCGGTCGGCCGGACCGCGGTCGTGCTGCCTGCACCCAGGCCGGACATGCCCGCCACGCCGAGGAGAGCGCCGACACCGAGCACGACGCCCGCCCGCGCTGCCACCGAGCGTCGCAGGGCGAGCTCGAGGTAGACGGCGACGAAGACAGGCGCAGCGAGCAATGCGACGGCGATCTTCCGCAATAGACGGGCTCCTCGCTGGGGGTCGATGGGCGTCGTCTGCCGTCCGGGTCCGCCGCCCGGGGAGGCGGCGAGCCGGGGCAGAGGGTACACCGGGGCACCCGACCGGGCAAACCCCGGCGACGTGCACCACGGCCCTGCGGGGACCGGTCAGGCACCGCTCAGGGCAGCGAGCGGACCATCCCGCCGTCGACCGGCACGATCGCGCCGGTCACATACGAAGCCGCCGGCGAGAGAAGGAACGCGCCGACGCGCCCGATCTCGGCCGCCTCGCCGTAGCGCCCCAGCGGGATCCGGGCGATCGTCTGGCGCTCGATCTCCTCGACGCTCAGACCCGACCGCTCGGCGGCACTGGCATCGATGACCGCGATCCGCTCGGTCGCGATCCGGCCGGGCGCCAGCCCGTTGATCCGGATCGGGGCGATCTCCGCGGCGAGCGACTTGATCAGCCCGGCGAGGCCCGGACGGAGCACGTTCGAGGCGGTCAGACCCGGGATCGGCTCGCGGACCGAGCTCGACAGGTTGACGAGGATCGCCGGGTCGATCCCCTCGAGGAGGTGGGGTCGGGCGGCCCGGACGAGCCGGATCACCGACTGCAGGACGGCCTCGATCGCGACCGACCAGGCCGCGTCGTCGAGATCGTCGAACGAGCCAGGCTTCGGGCCGCCGGTGTTCGCCAGCACGAGGTCCAGGCCACCGAGGCTTCGGACCGCCGCCTCGACCGCCTGCGCGGGACCATCGGGCGACGACGAGGTCGACGACGACCGGGACACCACCGAGGGCCGCCGCACGCGCCTCCACCCGATCGCGCGTCCGACCCATCAGCGCGACACGCGAACCCTCCGCGGCGAGGACGGTCGCGATCCCGTCGCCGATCCCGGCGCCACCGCCTCCGACGAGCGCGCGCTTGCCCGCGAGCCCGAGATCCATCCCGCTCGCCTCAGCCGACCACGACGATGTCGCGCGGGAAGCGGGTCAGCCGCTCGACCGTCCCGGCGGCCGCATCGAGATGGATGAGATCCTCGATCCGGACGCCCGTCCGACCGTCGTGGTAGACGCCGGGCTCGACAGAGAACACGGTGGGGCTCGGCAGGGGCGCCTCCGACGCGACCCGCGACAGGCTCGGTCGTTCGTGGGTCGCCAGGCCGATCCCGTGGCCCGTCCCGTGTCCGAATGCCTGGCCCTCCCCGGCAGCCTCGATGACATCCCGAGCGGCGGCATCCAGGGCCCTGCCGGACGGGACGGTCGGACCCCCGGCTCGCCCGGCGCCCGCGGCCACGGCCGTCTCGAGGGCGGCGATGGCAACCGCCTGGGCTCGCGCGACGAGCTCGTACACCGCGAGGTCGGTGGCGGTCGGCTCGCCGACGAACAGGGTCCGGGTCATGTCGCTCCGATAGCCCTCGACCTGGGCGCCGAAGTCGAAGAGCAGGACCCGACCGGCTCGGATCGGCGTCGTACGGGGGGAGCCGTGCGGGAGCGCCGCCTGCGGACCTCCGAGGCAGGCGACACTGAATGCCAGGGCCTCTGCGCCGCCCTCGCGCATCGCGACCTCGAGCCGCCACGCAAGCTCCGCCTCGGCCATCCCGGCCCGGATCGTCGGCAGCAGGCCAGCCAGCGCGCGGTCCGCGACGGCACAGGCGGCGGCGATCCGCTCGACCTCCGACGGCTCCTTCGTCGCTCGATCGTCATCGACCCACGATCCGGCCGGCACCAGTTCCACGTGGGGTGCCGCTTCGGCCAGCGCCGTCCACAGTCCGTGGCTGACATCCGTCGCCGGGACGGCCACTCGGCGGGCGCCGATCGAGGCGCACAGGTCGGGCCAGGCACCCGCGAGGTCGTAGGTGACCGGCGCGCAGCGCGCCTCCGGTGCCTCTCGGCCGGTCTGGATCGTGTAGCGGCTGTCCGCCAGGACCACGACCTCCTGGCCACCGATCAGGCTCCTGCCGGAATGTCCGGCGACCTTCTCCTCGCCGTCGCCGAGGGCGAACCCGGTCAGGTACCGGATCTCCTCACGTCGGACGGCGAAGTAGGCATCGACGCCGGCCTCGGCGAACCGTGACCTCAGGCGGGCGACGCGCGTCGGCCGGGCCGCCCGATCGGCCTCCAGCCAGCGGCGCCGCCGAGCGGCCGAGGGCGGCCGGGCGAAGTCGGTCGGGATCGGCAGACGGCGGATGCGGCGGACGCTCACAGGTAGCCGTACTTCTTCAACTTCTGCTCGTGCTCCTTGAGGGTCTTGCTGAAGTCGTGCTTCCCGTCGCCGTTCGGGATGGCCACGAAGTACAGGTAGTCGTCGGTCTGATCCGGGGCCAGAGCGGCGTCGATCGAGGCGACGGTCGGCGAGCAGATCGGACCGGGCGGCAGGCCCTTGAGGGCGTAGGTGTTGTACGGCGCCCACCGGGCCGGCAGAGCCACGTCCTTGAGCGGGGCGGAAGGCACCTTGCCGAAGAAGTACGTCTGCCACTCCGGGAACGGCGTCGCGTCGAGCGCGGCGCCGTCGGCGGCATAGATCACGGTCGGGTCCGCCTGGAGGAGCATCTTGCGATCGAGTCGGTTCTGGTAGACGCCGGCGATCAGCGCCCGCTCGTCGTCCCGAGCGGCTTCCTTCTCGACGATCGAGGCAAGGGTCAACGTCCCGGTCACCCCGAGGTCGCTCGCGGCGGCCGCGGCGAGACGCTCCGGGCCGACCTTCTGGGCGAAGGCATCGAGCATCATCCGGATCAGGTCCTCGGCGCTCGTCGGCGCCAGATCGTCGGTCCGGAGGGTGTAGGTGGCCGGGTACAGGTAGCCCTCGAGCGACGCGCCGTCGGGCAGGTCAAGCCACGGGTAGTCATGAAGGAGGGCGGCCGGCGGCTTGGTCACGAGGTCGTAGAACTGCTGCGAGTCGACCCGCGAGGCGATCGTCTGGAGCTTCGCGGTCATCTGCTCGATGCGGAGGCCTTCGCGGAAGGTCACATCGACCGTCGTCACGATGACGCGCGCCTCGATGAGCGCCTGGACGACCTCCGCGGGCGTCATGTCGTGACGAAGCCGGAACTGGCCGGCCGAGAGCCGCTCTCCGAGCCCGGCCGCCATCGCGGCGTAGCGGAAGGCCGGCAGGGACACGATCAGCTTGTCGTTGAGCAGGCGGTCCGCGACGGTGTCGACGGTGTCGCCCGTTTCGACGGTCCAGATCGCCTCCGTCGGGTCGTCGCTCGCCTTCGTCGCGATGTCGTCCGCCAGGACATCGCCGACCATCGTCCCGATCGATCGGCAGACGCCACAGGGACGGGTTGTCCATCGCCCAGCCGGCGACGGCGGCCTCGGTCACGGGTCGGAGCAGCGTCGCGAACAGGACCGCGACGACGGCCACGAGGCCAAGGGTGAACAGCAGGAAGCGCAGGACGCCGTGGCCTTCGTGAGCGTTGCCGTTGCGGCGCCTCGACGCCGATCGCGAGCCGTTGGCGCCGCGGGCACCGTTCGGATAGTTCGGCGGGCGACCGGGGGTGCTCGGCGGACGCCCGGACGGGCGTGGCTCGATCGTGGCGGCGGGCGCGGGGTCGAGCGGGTGAGCCTGCGACCGGTCGTCGCGCGGGCTGCCCCCTTCTCGCAGGGTCATCGATGAGGCTCCGACGGGCGCGCTGGCGGAGGGCTCGACGCGACCCCGCGGGCATCGAGCACGTCCTGGAGGATGATCGCCGCGGCCTCGCGGTCGACCCGCGCACGGTACCGCTCCCGCTGGACCGCCGTCGGCGGACCCCCGGAGCGGCCTCGTGGCATCGGACCGATGCGTGACTCGGCGCGGTGGCTGGACAGTCGCTCGTCGTGCAGACCGACCGGCAGCCCCAGGGCGGGCCCGACGGTCTCGGCCCAGGCTCGCGTCCGGCGGGCCTGCTCCCCCTCCCCACCGGACATGTCGAGCGGCAGGCCGACGATCAGGGACTCGATCGCATGCTGCTCGACGATGGGGCGGAGGGCGTCGACATCGCGTTCGACGCTCGAGGCCCGCTTCAGTGTGACGAGCGGCTCGGCCCGGTCCTCGTCGGTCTGCGCGATCGCGAGGCCGATCCGCCGATCACCCAGATCCACCCCCAGCCAGCGCGTCACGACGGCGAAGGCGACGCGGCCGCGGTCGGATGCGGGCTGGCGGACGGTGCCGGGGAAGGCGACGCGGTCGGGCTGGTCCCGCCGGTCGAGGCGCTCACGGCGGCCACCGTCACGTCGACCCGGAAGCCGTAGTTCGGGATCGTCGTCGCCCAGTCAGGCCACAGGGTGATGTCGGCGGTCCCGTATGGCGCGATGACCTTCTTCGCCTCGTCGGGCGTCAGGCCGAGGATCTGCGGCTCGATCTCCGCCGGGTCGACGACACGGACCTCCTTGGCGGTGGCGTGGGCCGGGAACTCGACGGTATCGCCGCGGACGGTCGGGTCGCCGATCGTCGATCTCGACCGACCCCTCGACGATCGTGTAGCCGGGCGTGACCGAGTCGGCCAGCTGGGCTTCGGCGACCTGGCTGACCGGCGCCTCGTCGACCGCCGTGGCCGTCCCGGTCGCCGAGGCCGAGAGGTCGAACGTCGCGACCTCCTGGTCGACGAGGCTCGTCGTGTCGGCCGGGTCGGTCGTCGTCGGGCCGAGCGAGCCGGTCTCCGGGAACAGCGTCAGGCGACGCTGGCACGGCATCGGGCGCCGCCATCGCCTGGGCGAACGCGGCGTCGAGCTTCGTGTCGAGGTCCTTCACCGCCGCGTCGACATCGGCCTGGGTGACCTTGGGAAATGTCTGACGCGCGCCGCCGGTCGTGGCCGCCCGGTTACGGACGGAGATGACGACCGAGTTCAGGTCGCTCGGGATCACCCGGATGGCGCCGGCCGCGACGTTGCCGGACGTGCCTTTCGCGACAGCGGTGACGCTGACGTCGCGGGTCTGGCAGTCGATCGATGGCGGCCGGGAGGATCGCGACGGGCAGGAAGACCCGCTCGTCGGTCGTGAACCGGATCCCGCTCGATGTCCGGACGACGGTCCCGGCGGCGATCGAATAGCTGGCGGTCGGATCGCAGTTCTGCCAACGCACGGTGCCGGTCGCGGCGGTCTCCTCGATCCGTTGGCCGGTGGCCGGGTAGGTGCCCTGGGCTGAGACGTCGAAGGACTGGACCTGGGCGGGGATGACGCCGGTCTGGGTGTCCACGCTCGTCGCGTTCGGGTCGGCGGTCACGATGACCTCGACCGGCCCGAGCGTCTGCTCTCGCGGGGTGATCGACGACCGTCGCGCTCGGCAGGAACAGATACCCGGCCACACCACCGACGACCAGCGCACCAGCGACGACGATCAGGCCACCGACGAGCAGCGCCGCGCCGCCGAACCGGCGCCGGCGTACGCCCCCGACGGAGGTGGTGGTCGCGCCCGCCGAGCGAGGTCGCAGGTCGGGCTCCGCGGGCGCTGGTGGGACCGCCGCGGCCGCGGCGGGCGGGGTCAGCGCACTCCGTCCCGCGTCCGATGCACGGTCCGATGCCGCGGCCCCGGCGACCACGGCCGCCCCGGCTTTCCGGCCGCGCGCCGGGTCGGACGGCGGTGCGTCGGCCGGCGTTGCAACCACATCCGGAGCCACCGGCGCGGGTCCGCTCGGCCGCGCTGCCGCGGCGCCGGCGAGCCCGGCGGCTCCGGCGAGCCCGGCGGCACCGGCAGCGCCCGCGGCGGCGGTCCGAGCGATCGCGGCCTCGTCCTCGTCGGCGGGGCCGGCCATCGCCGCCTCGTATTCGGCGACGGAGCGCGAAGACCTCGAGTCCGGCGGCCGCGGCGAGTGCCCGCGAGGCCGCGTCCGGGGCGATGATCGCGAGTCGCCGCCCGTTGATCCCGGCATCACGGGCGAGCAGCCGGAAGTTGATCCGCGACGTCGCGATCCGTGACCCGGGCGGGACGACGAGCGCGGCCCGGGTCCCCTCGACCGCCCGGACGCGCGCCGCGGCCGACGTGATCTCGTCATCGACATCGAGGTAGATGACCGGTCCGGGGCTTGCCATCGTCAGACCTTCATCGCCCGGAGGACGCGTCGCAGCGCCGTATCGAGCGGGCTCGCGTCGCTCTGGAGCTCGATCGCCTGGTAGGCGAGGCCGAGCGGCGTGACGTCCTGCTGGTCGACCAGGAGCTTCGTCGCATCGGAGATCGCCTCGATGTCGGCGGGGGTCATGACCGACACCTCCGGCGGCCGCGCGAACGGCAGTCGCCGCCAGAACGACTCCGCCGCGAGGCGGTCGCGGATCTCCGGCAGGCGCGAGCCGCCGCCGCACAGGTAGATCCGACCGGGCAGCAGGTCACCGCCGGAGAGCTCCTCGATCACGAGCTCGACGCCGGCGGTCCAGACATCGACGTCCTCGGCGACGATCCGGGCGACCTCATCGCGCTGCTCGACCGGCAGCCCACGGGCGTAGTCGACCTTCGTCGATTCGGCCCGCGGGAACGGCAGGTCCAGACGGTCGGCGATCGACTTCGTGAACGCCCGCCCGCCGAGGGCGAACATCCGGGTGCCCTCGATGCCGCCCTGGCGGACGAGGGCGACGTCCGTCGTCCCGCCGCCGACGTCGACGAACAGCGCGCCCGACTGGCGGACCTGTTCGACGCCCAGGACCCGCGCGACCGCGTACGGCTCGGCGACGATCTCGAGCAGCTCCAGGTCGAGCTGCGAGGCGACGCTCTGGAGCGCGCCCAGGTGGACGAGCGGCGCGAACGCGTCGAAGATGCTGATCTGGACATGGCGGCCCTGGAACCCGACCGGGTTCGTCAGGGGGTAGCCGTCGATCGCCGCCCCGGTGATGGCGGCATGGACGAGCCGGACGTCGACCTGGGGCAGGCCCGTCTCCCAGGTGATCGACCGCTCCGCCTCGCGGAGGGCCTCCCGCTGGACGGCGTCGATCAGTCGCTGGAGCTCGTTCTCGGTGATCGGCTGCTCCGGCTTCTTGCGCTCCTGGGCATTGGTCGTCGTGAAGCCCTTGACCAGCTCGCCGGCGATGCCGATGACGACCTGGGTCGGGCGGAACCCGGCCATCTCCTCGGCCTCCTGGAGCGCGACCGAGCAGTTGTCGACGACCGCCGCGATGTCGGCGACGGTGCCGGACTGCATGTGGGACAGCCCCTGGCGCTTGCGGCCGACGCCGCGGACGATGCCGCGGCGGTCCTCGTCGATCTCGAAGACGAGGGCCTTCGCGAATTCGGTCCCGATATCGAGGGCCGTGCAGGCCGCGATGTCCGAGGATCGTTCGCGCTGCCAGATCCGTCGCCAGAACGTCATCTAGGTCGCGCTGCCACCCGACCGGAGCGCGTCGGCGACCGCGGCCAGCGCCGTCGGCAGCCCATCGCGGCGCGTCCCGCGACCTTGCGCCATCTCCGGCCGACCGCCGCCCTTGCCATCGATCGCCCCGACCGCGGAGCGGACGAGCTCACCCGCGGAGACCCCGTGCGACACGAGGTCGTCGCTGACGGTCACGAACAGCTGCGGCTCATCGGCATCGAGCCCGAGGGCGATGACCCCCGAGCCGAGCACGGCCCGGACCTCCTTTGCAGCGCTCTTCAAGGCGTCGATCGACTCGTACGGGCCGGCGTGAGCCACGAGTCGGACCCCTGGTCGAGGCTCCTCCGCCCGGCCGACGAGCTCGCCTGGTCGCGGCACGGCCGATGGCCCGGCCCGCAGGCGGCGACGGGTATCCCGCAGCTCTTCCTGAAGGGCCGCGATCCGCTCGTCCAGGGCGTCGGGCGAGGTCGCGCCGACGAGGTCCGCGGCTCGCTCGAGGCGGGCGAACCGCTCGGCGACGAGGGCGTCGGCGGAGTCGCCGGTCAGCGCCTCGATGCGCCGCTGGCCGGAGCCGATGCTCCGCTCGGCGGTGATGAGGAAGCCGCCGATCTGGCCGCTCGCCCGGCAGTGGGTGCCGCCGCACAGCTCGTGGCTGTAGCCCTCGACCCGGACCGTCCGGACCCGCTCGCCGTACTTCTCGTCGAAGAACGCATCCGCGCCGGCGGCGATCGCCTCGGCCATCGTCAGCCACTCGACCGACACCGGCCGATCCTCACGGATGACGCGATGGACCTCCGCCTCGATCGGGCCTTCTCGTCGTCGGTCAGCGCCCGGTCGAACGGGAAGTCGAACCGGAGGTAGTCGGGGTCGACGAGCGAGCCAGCCTGCCGCGCGGAATCGCCGACGACGTTCCGGAGCGCCCGATGGAGGAGATGCGTGGCGGTGTGGTTCCGCATCGTCCGTGCCCGGCGCTCGGCGTCGACGACCGCGGTCACCATCTCGCCGACGGCGACGCGGCCGCGCAGGACCCCGCGATGGACGATCGAGCCCGGCCGTCTGCGTCCCGGCGACGCGCTGCGTGTCCACGACGTCGAACAGGACGCGGCCATCGGGGTCGCCGCGGCGGAGCGTCCCGATGTCCGCGACCTGCCCGCCGCCCTCGGCGTAGAACGGCGTCCGATCGAGGACGATCTCGGCCGCGGCGGCCGCCGGCTCGCGGAGCTCCGCCTCGGGCACTGCCTCGAGGGTCTCGTACTCGAGACCGTCGCGCAGGATCGCGACGACCGTGGCATCGGCGGTCGTCGTGTCGTAGCCGAGGAACGTCGTCGCGCCAGCGCGGGCGAGGAGCGCGCCGTAGCGCTGGGCGGCCTCGGCGGACCTGGCGAGCTCGGCCTTCCGCCCGGAGCGGCTGCGGTCGCGCTGCTCGGCCAGGGCCACGTCGAACCCGGCACGGTCGACGCTGACACCGTATTCGGCGGCCAGCTCGACGGTGAGGTCGACCGGGAAGCCGAACGTGTCGTGGAGCCGGAACGCGACGTCGCCGGGCAGGACCGGGGCGTCGACCGGCAGGTCGTCGCGGGCGGCGGCCGATGACCCGCTCGGCAGAGGTGAGCGGGATGAGCGCCTCCTCGAGCTGCTCGGTGCCCGGCGTCGAGGGTCCGCCCGAACTGCTGCTCCTCGCGGATGATCGCGCCGAGGATCTCCGAGCGACGCTCCTCGAGGAGCGGATACGCGTCGGTCATGATGTCGATGACGACTGCCGCGGTCTCGTGGAGGAACGGCTCGCGCCGGCCGAGGAGCCGGCCATGGCGGACGGCGCGCCGGATGATCCGGCGCAGGACGTAGCCACGGCCCTCGTTCGAGGGCAGGACGCCGTCGGCGATCAGGAACGTCGCCGCGCGGCTGTGATCGGCGATGACCTGATAGCTGAACCGCTCGATCTCGAAGGCGTCGGGATCGTGGCCCAGGAGCTCGCGCATCCGGGCATGGATCGGGACGAACAGGTCGGTGTCGTAGTTCGAGGCGACCTGCTGGAGCGACGCTGGCGATGCGCTCCAGCCCATGCCCGTGTCGACGCCGGGCTTCGGGAGCGGCGTGAGCGACCGGTCCGGGTGGAGCTCGAACTCCATGAAGACGAGGTTCCAGACCTCGAGCCAGCGCGGGCAGTGCTCCGAGTGATCGGGCACGCAGAAATCGCCCTCGCTGAGCTCTGCGCCGCGGTCGTAGTGGATCTCCGAGCATGGCCCGCACGGCCCGACATCGGCCATCCGCCACCAGTTCTTCTCGTCGCCGGCCGGGAAGTCGCCCCACCGGACGAGCCGCTCGGGCGGCAGCCCGATCTCGTCGCGCCAGACGTCATGGGCAAGGTCGTCGGTCGTGTACACGGTCGCCGCGCAGCCGGTCGCCCGGCAGCCCGAGGTCACGGGTCAGGAAGCTCCCAGGCGAAGTGGATCGTCTCGCGCTTGAAGTAGTCGCCGAAGCTCCAGTTGCCGAGCATCTCGAAGAGGGTGTGGTGGTCGGCGGTGTCCGCCCGACCTCCTCGAAGTCGTTGTGCTTGCCGGCGACCCGCAGACAGCGCTGGTAGTCGACCGCGCGGCTGTAGCTGCGCGTCTCGGCGCCGGTCAGGACGTCCTTGAACTGGACCATCCCGGAGTTCGTGAACAGCAGCGTCGCGTCACCGGTCGGGACGAGCGAGGCGGACGGCACGATCTCGTGACCGCGGGCTCGGCGAAGAACTCGACGAATCGCCGCCGGATCTCTGCGGCGGGCAGCGCGACGATCCGGGGGTCCGGCCGAAGGGCGGGGGTCGGCATCGCCGGTATGGTAGCGAACCGACCGCAGCGGGTCGGTCCGAGTCGCCGCCGCGGCAGCGGCGGGTCGTCCTCGTCGTGCGACGAAGCTGGAGCACGGCGCCGACGAGCGCGGCGCCGGCGAGGGCGCCGAGGGTCAACCCGCGCATGAACGTCGCCCGACCGCTGTGGCTCGTCGAGCGCGGCCGCGACCGAGGCGATGACATCGAGCGCCTGATCGGTCGGGGTCTCGCGGCCCGATGACCAGTACCGACGTTCGGCTCATCCGGTACCTCCACGTTGCGGCCCGAGAAGGGCGACCAGGGCGACGACGGCGATCCCGGCACAGGCGGCCATCGAGGCCGCCACGAGGTGGAAGTCGCCGATCACGAGGACGTCGAGACCGAGCCGTGCGCCGAGGGCGTCACCGGCCCAGGCGCCGAGGATGGCGGCGAGGAGCACGAGCGGCAATCGGCCGCCGGCCGACCCGCGGGCGAGGACGTAGGCGCCGCTCCAGAAGATGCCGACGAGGACTCGCAAGGACGATCGAGGGGCCGATCACGGCCGGGTCACGCCGGGATCGGGTCGGCGCGGTGTGCCGGCAGAGCATCCGGCCGGGCTGCCTCCGACCGAGCGGCCTCCGGCTGGGCGGCCTCCGGCATGGTCCGCTCGCGATCGGGTCGGGCGATGCGGCCACCCCCGAGACAGGTCTCGCCGTCGTAAAGACACAGGCCTGGCCCGGCGCGGCGGCCCAGACGGGTGATGGCGGTCCGGGCGATCCAGCGGCCCTCGACCCGCCGCACGAGACCCTCGACGAGGGGCGCGCGATGGCGGATCCGGATCGGCGGCCGGAAAGCCTGCCTCGCGGGTCTGCCGGCGCGGCCCCGGCGATGAACGAGACGCTCTCGAGCTCGATCGTGCGTCGTCTCGAGGTCGGCCCGCCGGCCGAGCTGGATGAGGTTGGGACGGGATCGATCGTGGCGACGTAGCGCGGCTCGCCGAGTGCGACGCCGAGGCCCGGTCGCTGGCCGACCGTATAGGCGGCCGTCCCGCGATGCTCGCCGACCTGGGTCCCGTCGACATCGAGGAGCGGGCCGGGCTCGGGGGTCCAGCCAGCGCGATCGCGCAACGCGTCGCGATAGTCACCGCCGGGCACGAAGCAGACCTCCTGGCTCTCCGGCTTGTCGGCGGTCGCGAGGCCGAGCGATCGGGCGACGGCGCGGACCTCGGGCTTCGTCAGCTCGCCGAGCGGGAACCGCGCGTGCGCGAGCTGGTCCGGCGGTCAGGCCGTACAGGAAGTACGTCTGGTCCTTGTCGGCGTCGACGGCACGGGCGAGCCGGGCGCGACCGTCGGCGTCGACGACGCGGCGGGCGTAGTGGCCGGTCGCCACGGCATCGCAGCCATACAGGTGGCGGGCCCGACCAAGGAGCGCCCCGAACTTCACGGTCGTGTTGCAGTCGACGCAGGGGCTCGGCGTCCGGCCGCCGAGATAGCCGTCCAGGAACGGTCGGAGGACCCCGTCCTCGAACTCGGGCTCGAGGTTCAGGACGTAGAACGGGATGTCGAGCTGGCCGGCGACGCGGCGGGCGTCCTCGGCCGCGTCGAGCGAGCAGCAGCTCTTCTTGAACTCCGAGTAGCTGTCTGCGACATCGTGGAGCCGCATCCAGATCCCGATCGGCTCGTCGCCGGCGTCCCGCACCAGGGCCGCGGCGACCGACGAGTCGACCCCGCCGGACATCGCGACGAGGATCCTGGCCATGGCGAGGATCAGGCTCCGGTCTCGGCCGCGATCGCGGACCGGTGCTGGCGTGGGGGCCGGCACCGGTGTCGTCGAGGCGAGGAGGCTCAGCGCCCCGGCTCGATGGGCGCCGATCAGCCGCGGCAGCGCGGTGACGGCCGCCGCGACCTCGTCGTCGGTCGTGGTCCGCCCGACGCTGATCCGGAGCGCGCCGCGGGCCTCGTCGGGTGGGTAGCCCATCGCGGTCAGGACGTGGCTCACCTCGGCCGAGCCGGTCGTGCAGGCCGAGCCGGTCGAGACCGCGTAGCCCTCGAGGTCGAGCGCCAGCGAGATCGCCGCGCCGTCGGTGTCGCGGACGAGGAACGAGGCGTGGTGCGGCAGCCGATCGCGCGGGTGGCCGGTCGTCTCGACGCCCTCGACCCCGAGCGATCGCGTCCCGGATCCGGTCCCGCTGGCGCCGTAGTCGCGGCACGACCTCAGCCCGCTCGTCGGAGACGAGATCGAACGCGGTCGCCATCCCGACGGCGCTCGCGACATCCTCGGTGCCGGCCCGTCGATAGCGCTCCTGGCTGCCGCCGTGCTGCTGGGCCAGGAGATGCGTGCCCGACCGGATGTACAGCGCGCCGATCCCCTTCGGGCCCTCGAACTTGTGGGCCCCGATCGACAGCATGTCGACGTCGAGCTCCCGGACGTCGAGCTCGAGGTAGGGCGCGGCCTGGACGGCATCGACATGGAACAGGGCGTTCCGATGCTGACGGACCCGGCGGGCGATCTCGTGCGACCGGCTGGATCGACGCCGACCTCATTGTTCGCGACCATGACCGAGACGAGGATCGTCCGATCGGTCATCGCCGCCTCGATCTCGTCCGGGTCGACGCGTCCGTAGCGATCGACACCGACGGTCGCGATCTCGAAGCCGAACTTCTCGAGGTGGGCGAGCGCGTGTCCGACGGCGTGGTGCTCGACGGCGCTCGTGACGATCCGATGGCCGCGGGCCTTGCCGGCCCACGCCGCGCCCTTCAACGCGAGGTTGATCGACTCCGTCCCGCCGGACGTGATGACGAGCTCGCGCGGCCCCGCGCCGAGGCGGGCGGCGATCCGCTCGTGGGCCTCGTCGAGCGCGGCGCGAGCCCGACGACCGACCGCGTGGGCCGACGACGGGTTGCCGAACGACTCGGTCAGGTGCGGCAGCATCGCCTCCAGGACCTCGGTCCGGAGCGGCGTCGTGGCGGCGTGGTCGAGGTAGATCGTCATCGGCGGCGATTCTACCTGCGCGTCGGGGTCGGGCCTGCCCGGTCGAGTGAGACCGGGGCCGTCGCGCCCGTGTCAGCGGAAGCGGGCGCCTCCAGGGCCGGAGCGGTACGTCGGCGGCGGCCCGCCGGCCTGGAGGGCGACGCCGTCGTCACCCTCGAGCGACGTCCCATCGATCCCGCCGTCGACAGGGCCGCCATCGGGCCCGATCGCCGGACCGGTCGCCGATGAGCCGTCACCCGCGGGACCGGTCGCCGATGAGCCGTCACCCGCGGTCCCGCCGACGGTCGTCGGCCCGGTCGCGACCGGGCCGACGCCGGCACTGCCATCGGTCGGCAGGATCGGCGCGTCGGCGATGCCGGTCGCGACGCCGAGCGCGAGCGTTCCGGCCAGCGTGACCGCGAACGCCAGCCGCGCGATCCGGGCCGCACCATCACGCCGAGGCCGGTCGATCGCCACGACCTCGACGACATCGATCGGCGTCGCGACGCCGCGGAGCGGGACGGGGGGCCGCGCGATGAAGCGGACGCCGGACGGGGTACCGTCCCGCGCGAGCGCAGCCGTCGCCAGGATCTCACCGGGCTTGGCGATCGCCGCGAGCCGCGCGGCGAGGTTGCCTGGGCCGCGGAGGACGCTCAGGTCGTCGTCGTCGACCGGTGCAGCGTGGACGCCGACACCGACGGCCAGTGGCTCGCCGGCGTCGCGGGGTGCCACCGTCCGGCGCAGGATCGATCGGGCACAGCGGACCGCGATCGTCGGGTCGGCCAGGACCGCGTAGACGCCGTCGCCCTCCTCGGTGACCGCCAGGGCGCGATAGTGGGCGATCGTGCCGCGGACGATCTCGCGGTAGCGCCGGCGAAGCTCGTCACCGGCGTCGGGTCCGCGGGACGCGAGATACAAACCGTGGCCGCGGAGGTCGACGAAGACGAACCCCCGGATCGGCGACGGGGCGGGCGACGTAGCGCTCAATGCGATCCCGGCGGTATCCACGCCTTCCATCATCGCCGGGGTGTCGTCGGTCGGAGGTCGTAGACCGGACCCGCGACGGATGACGTAGGCGGGCTCGACATCCGTCGATGCCGTCGACGATCCGTCGGCCGGTGGAACGGGGCCGCGGACCCGGCCGCGGACCCGGCCGCGGCCTGCTGGCCGCTACTCGGTCGAGCGCCGCAGCTCCGCCTGGCGGCCCCGTTCGCGCTCGCGCTCGTGCCTGGCGCAGGAGACGCTTGCGCAGCCGGATCGTCGCCGGCGTCACCTCGACAAGCTCGTCGACGGCGATGAACTCGATGGCGGACTCGAGGGTGAGCGGCCGCGGCGGGGTGAGCCGGAGGGCCTCGTCGTGGGCGTGGGTCCGGATGTTCGTGAGCTTCTTCTCCTTCGTCGGGTTCACGTCCATGTCGCCCGAGCGGCTGTTCTCCCCGACGATCATGCCCTCGTAGACATCGACCCCCGACCCGACGAACAGGTCCGAGCGCTCCTGGAGGTTGAACAGGGCATAGGCGTTCGACGTCCCGACCCGGTCGGCCACGAGGACGCCGTTCGTCCGGTGGGTCACCTCCCCCGCCCACGGACCGTAGCCCTCGGCGATCTGATGGAGCAGGGCCGTCCCGCGTGTATCGGTCAGGAGCTGGCCGCGGTAGCCGATGAGGCCACGGACCGGCAGGACGTACTCGAGGCGGACCCGGCCGTCGGCGTCGGTCGAGAGCTGCTCGAGGCGGCCCTTCCGGCCGGCCAGGGCGGTCTGGACCTCGCCGATGTACTCGGGCGGGATGTCGACGGTGATGCGCTCGTACGGCTCGTGGGTCTCCTCGCCGACCTCGTGGAGGATCGACCTCCGGGCGTGAGATCGTCAGCTCGTAGCCCTCGCGCCGCATCTGCTCGATCAGGACCGCGAGCTGGAGCTCGCCGCGGCCGCGGACTTCGAACGTGTCGCCCGACTCGGTCGGATGGATCTCGATGCTGACGTTGCCGAGGACCTCGCGGTCGAGGCGGGCCTTGATCTGGCGGCTCGTCAGGAGCCGGCCGTCGCGGCCGGCCAGCGGCGAGGTGTTGACGCCGAACGTCATCCGGAGGGTGGGCTCGTCGACGTCGAGGCGCGGCAGCGGCCGCGGATCGGCCGGGTCGGTCAGCGTGTCGCCGATCGTCACCTCGGGCAGGCCGGCGACCGAGACGATGTCGCCCGGGCCGGCCTCGGCGATGTCGACCCGCTCGATGCCATGGGCGGTCTGGAGGCTCGTGACCGTGCCGCTCAGGGTCACCGTCCGACCCGGCTCGACGTCGCCCGCGGTGTCGTCGGCCTCCTCCCGGACGACCGAGACCCGCTGGCCGACCCGGATCGTGCCGTTCCGGATCCGGCCGACCGCCATCCGGCCGACGTACTCGTTGGCCATGAGGTTCGTCACGAGCAGCTGGAGCGGGTGACCGGGCTCGTAGACCGGGGCCGGCGTCACCGCCACGAGGAGGTCGAGGAGCGGCCGCAGGTCCGTGCCCGGCTCGTCGAGCGACTGCGTCGCGGTGCCGGCCTTGGCGTTCGTGTAGACGATCGGGAACTCGATCTGATGCTCGTCCGCGCCGAGGTCGAGGAAGAGCTCGTAGACCGCATCGAGGACCTCGGCCGGCCGGGCGTCGGAGCGGTCGATCTTGTTCAGGGCGAGGACGACCGGCAAGCGGCGGGCCATCGCCTTCTGGAGGACGTAGCGCGTCTGGGGCAGCGGTCCCTCGGCCGCATCGACCAGCAGCAGGACGGCATCGACCATCAGCAGCGAACGCTCGACCTCGCCGCCGAAGTCGGCGTGGCCGGGCGTGTCGACGATGTTGAGCCGGACCCCGGCGTGGTCGACGGTCGTCTGCTTGGCGAGGATCGTGATGCCCTTCTCGCGCTCGAGGTCCATCGAGTCGAGGACCCGGTCGACGAGCGCCTCGTTGGCCCGGAACGTGCCCGTCTGGCGGAGCATCGCGTCGACGAGCGTCGTCTTGCCGTGGTCGACATGAGCGACGATCGCGATGTCGCGCAGGTCCGCGCGGATCGCGCCGGACGTCGCCCGGCCGGCGGTGCGGGCAGCGACGGCGGCGCTGCGACTGGCGCCTGCTGTGGGCTGGGTCATGGGCGCCGGATGGTCGCACATCGGGCCGCCGCGCGCCGCCGCTGCTAGCATCCTCGGCGATGACCGTCGCCGCTGCGATCCTTGCCGCGAGCCCTGATTCGGCCCTTCGGGATGCCGACGGGACGCCGGCCGTCCGCCGCATCGCGGACGCAGCCTGGTCAGGCGGGGCGCTTCCCATCGTCGTCGTGTCGTTCGACCCGGAAGGTGCCGTCCAGGCAGCCCTCGCCGGCGTCGAGGCGACCCTCGGCCAGCCGGCGCCGCCGGAGGACGGCCCGGTCGCTCAGATCTGTCGGGCGATCGACATCGCCCGCGACCTCGTCTCCGAGGTCGACGCGGCGCTTGTCTGGCCAGCCCGGCTGACCTGGGTCGGTCCGGAGACCGTGACGTCGCTCGTCGAGGCCCATGGCGGCCGACCGGGGACGGTCCTTGTGCCGACCTGGCACGGCGATCCGGGCTGGCCGAGGCTCCTGCCGACCGCGCACCTCGAGACGTTCCGCGCCCTTGGCCCGGATCGGATGCCGCGCGGACCTGTTCGACGACCTGGCGGCAGCGGGCGTCCCGGTCGAGGCGATCGAGCTCGGCGATCCCGGCGCGGTCATCGACGGCGGCACGCCGCGGTCGGAGCTGCCGCCGTACGAAGGCCCGGCCCGCTCCGACCACGCGCATGAGTGGGGCGAGTCGGTCGCGGATCTTGCTGATCCTGCGCAGAAGTCGGAAGGGGCTTCGCCGATCTCCCCAGGCTGAACCTGCCGCTCGAGCCGGTCCCGGTAACACGCGGCCCCTCCCCGACGTCGTTCGAGTGCGGAGGTGAGGACGCGGCCCATCGCCCAGACCGCCTGGGCCACGTGGAGCCACTGGCGAACCCCACCGCCAGTCATGGGGTCGATGTCATGCAAGCCACTGATCGTCATCGGATCGTCGCCCTCCTGACGATCCTCGCCCTCGTCGCGGCGTGCTCGACCACGTCGACGCCATCGCCATCAGTCGGGTCGGCCTCACCGACCGGGCCCGGTCCGTCGGCCGGTCCGTCGGTCAACCCCTCGGGTTCGGCGGGACCATCCCCGTCCTCGTCGCTCATCCCGACAGCCGCGTTCCCCGTGGGATCGCTCGTCGTCACGGTCTCCGACGGGCTGCGGGTCCGATCCCAGCCGCGCGTCGCCGACGACTCCGCCAAGTACGAGCCGCTGCTCCCGCTGGGCACGGAGCTCCTGGTCCTCGGCGGACCGGTGACCGCCTCCGGATACGCCTGGTATGACGTCTCGCCGACCTCGCTCACGCTCGCCGACGGCATCCAGGACGGCTGGGTCGCGATGGCGGACCACGACGGCACGCCGTGGATCGCCCTCCGTGAGGGCGCGATCACCGGCTTCGAGCTCGCGCAGTCGAGCGTCGCCCGCGCTCCGTCGACGGCGGCCGACGCCGCACGGGCCGCCGCGGCGATCAACGCGTTCGGGATCGATCTGTACAAGCGGGTCACGAGCGGCAGCGCGGCTGGACTCGACGCGAAGAGCGTCGTGATCTCGCCGGCGAGCATCGCCATCGCCCTGGCGATGGCCCGCGCGGGTGCGCAAGGCGAGACCGCCCGACAGATGGACGCGCTCCTCCATGTGAACGGCTGGGACGAGCTGGGGAGCGGCCTCAACGCGCTCGACCAGGTGCTCGCCTCGCGGGACGGGAGCTGGAGCGACCCTGAGGGGGCCTACCACGAGCTGGCCCTGAAGATCGCCGACTCCGCCTTCGCCCAGCGCGACTGGGCCATCGAGCAGTCGTTTCTCGACGCGATCGGCTCGGACCTCGGTGCCGGGATCCGGCTCGTGGACTTCATCGCCGATCCCGAGGCGGCGCGGAGCGCGATCAACGCCTGGGTCGCCAGGCAGACCGCGAAACGGATCCCCGAGCTCATCCGACCGGACCTCATCTCCGAGGCGACGCGCCTCGTCCTGGTCAACGCCATCTATCTCAAGGCCAACTGGGAGCTCGAGTTCAACAAGAGCGAGACGAAGGCGGTGCCGTTCAGTCGACCCGATGGCTCCTCCGTCACCGTGCCGACGATGACGCTCCACGGTGGCCAGCGGGTCCCCTATGTCAGCGGCGCTGGCTGGCGGGCCACCGAGCTGCGCTATCTCGGCGCTGACGGCTCGACCCCTCTCGCCATGACGCTCGTCTTGCCCGATGACCTGGCCACGTTCGAGGCGGGGCTGTCGGAGTCGCAGCTCGAACAGGTCACGTCGGCACTCGATCGGGAACGTGACCACCTGCGTGAGGTCACGTACGCCTCTCCGGCCAGCGACGGTGACTGCGGCACCTACCCGTACAGCCTCACCCTGTCCATGCCACGCTTCGGCATCGAGACCGGACCCTTGGACGTGACGCCGGCGCTCGAGGCGCTTGGCATGGTCGACGCCTTCAGCTCCGAGACCGCCGACTTCTCGGGGATCACGACCGCGGACCGGCTGAACATCTCGTTCGTCATCCACCAGGCCAATATCGACGTCGACGAGACGGGCACAGAGGCCGCGGCCGCGACGGCGGTCGGGATCGATGTCGGGGGCTGCACGGGACCCCTGCCGGCCAAGGAGGTCAGCCTGCGGCTCGATCGGCCGTTCATGTTCGTCCTCCACGACGTCGAGACCGGCGCGATCCTGTTCATGGGCCAGGTCGTCGACCCGTCGACGAGAGGCTGAGGCACGCTCGCCCCCACGGACCACGGCCCGGATCAGGCGGGCGAGCCGCCGATCGCCTGGCGGACCCGCCCCACCGGGACCGTCGCGACGGCGATGCCGCCGATGACGAGGGCGACCCCGGCCAGCTGCCAGGGCGACGGCCGCTCGCCGAGCAGGAGCATCGCCAGGCCCATCGTCACCACCGGCTGCGAGAGCAGGATGATCGAGGTGATGATCGCCGGCAGTCGCGGCAGCGAGACCGAGATGAACAGGTAGCCGAGCGACTGCGCGGTGACGCCGAGGAGCGCGAGCCAGGCCAGGCTCTGGAGCCCCGGCGTCAGGTCCAGGTCACCGACGATCAGCCCCGCGACCGACGCGACGATCGCGGTCGAGGCCGTCGCGACCGCGACCGGCCCCGCCGTCCGGCGGAGGTCGCTGTTGCTCCGCCGGATCACCAGCAGGTAGCCCGAATAGCACAGCGCGGTGAGCAGCCCGAGGACGACGCCGAGCGCCGGGTCGAGGCCATAGGCGCCGGAGCCGATCACCCCGCTGATCAGGATCACGCCGGCCAGGACGACCGGCACGGCGAGCAGCGACGCCCGCGACGGCCGCTCGCCGAAGGCGATCCAGGCGACGAACCCGACGACGAGGACCTGCAGGTTCCCGAGGACCGTCGCCAGGCCGGCGCCGACATATTCGATCGCGTGGTGCCAGAACGTCAGGTCGCCGGCGAAGAACACACCAGCGACGATGGCGAGCCGGACGGTGCGGCTGGGCAGTGGTCCGAAGCGGGTCCGCTCCAGCCAGGCCACGGCGACGAGGATCGGCAGCCCGAAAAGGCATCGGAAGACCGTGCCGGTGGACGGCGAGACGTCGGCGTCGAGGTAGAAGATCCCCGAGAAGGCGATGCACAACGCACCGAGCAGCGCCGCCAGCCGCGGTCGCGAGGTCAGCGCGGCGAGCGGGTCGGAGGCGGCGGCTGCCGTCGCCTGCTCGCTCAGGCGCGGTCACCCTTTTCGAGGCCCACGAACCGCAGGCCCAGCTCGGCGTACTGCGACGGATCCGGCTCGGACGGGGCGTCGAGCATCAGGTCGCTGCCCGACTGGGTCTTCGGGAAGGCCATCACCTCGCGGATGTTCGTCTGGTGGCCGAGCAGCGCCGCCCAGCGGTCGATCCCGAGAGCGATGCCGCCGTGCGGCGGCGGCCCGTACTCGAAGGCGTCGAGGATCGCCCCGAACTTGCCGCGCATCCCCTCGAGGCTGTGACCCTGGAGCGCGAAGCTCCGCTCCAGCAGGTCGCGGCGGTGGATCCGGACCGAGCCGCCACCGAGCTCCCAGCCGTTGAGGACCAGGTCGTACTGCATCGCCCGGGCGCGGCCCGCCGGGTCCTCCGGGGATGGACGGGTCGGGTCGCCGCTCGCGGTCACAAGGAGCGCCTCGTCCTCGGGCACGACGCCGCTGAACGGGTTGTGGGTCGCATCCCAGCGTCCGAGCTCGGGGTCCCACTGGTACATCGGGAAACGGTGGACCCAGGCGTACGAGAGGACCAGTGGGTCGGCGAGGCCGAGCCGCTCGCCCATTCCGGCGCGGAGGCGGCCGAGCACGTCCGCCGTCGTGGCCGCCGCGTCGGCGACGACGAGGATGAGGTCGCCCGGGCTCGCCCCGGCGTGAGCGGCGATCCGGTCGAGGCGATCCTCGCCGACGAACTTCGAGATCGGCGAGCGGACGGCACCGGTGTCCTCGACGACGATGTGGACGAGGCCCTTGGCCCCGAACCGCTTGGCGGTCTCGACGAGCTCGTCGATCTCCCGACGCGTCACACCGGCCAGGCCCGGCGCGACGATGCCCTTCACCCGACCACCGGCCGCCAGCGCGCCGTCGAAGACCCCGAACCCGGTCTCGGGCGAGCCGTCGTCCGCGGTCAGCGCCGGCGCCAGGTCGACCAGCTCCATCCCGAACCGCAGGTCGGGCTTGTCTGAGCCGTAGCGCTCGATCACCTCGTCGTAGGTGAAGACCGGGAAGGGCGTCGTCTGGATCGGGCGGTCCGGCACGACCGCCCGGCTGACAGCGATCGCCATCGTCTCGATGAAGCCCATCACCGTCGCCTCGTCGACGAAGCTCATCTCGAGGTCGAGCTGGGTGAACTCCGGCTGGCGGTCGCCCCGGAGATCCTCGTCGCGGAAGCAGCGGGCGATCTGGAAGTAGCGGTCGACGCCGGCGACCATCAGCAGCTGCTTGAGCTGCTGAGGGCTCTGCGGCAGGGCATAGACCGTGCCCGGCTGGAGCCGCGAAGGGACGATGAAGTCGCGGGCGCCCTCGGGCGTGCTCTTGATCAGCATCGGGGTCTCGATCTCGACGAAGCCGTGGTCGTGGTGGACCCGCCGGATCTCCTCGACGAGCCGCGATCGGAGGAGCAGCCGACGGAGCATCGGCTCGCGTCGGATGTCGAGATAACGGTAGGTGAGCCGGAGGCTCTCGTCGACGGGCGCGTCGGGCTCGTTGATGTAGAACGGCGGGGTCTTCGACTCGGACAGGATCCGCAGCTCGGTCGCCTGGAGCTCGATGTCGCCTGTCGCGAGGTCGGGGTTCTCCTTGCCGGCCATCCGTCGCTCGACCGTCCCGGCGGTCGTCACCGTGTACTCGCTCCGGACCTGGCTCGCGGCCGCGTGGGCCCCCGGGGCATCGGCCGCATCGATCACGACCTGGGTGAGGCCGTGGCGGTCGCGGAGATCGAGGAAGATCAGCTGGCCGTGATCGCGCCGCCGATGGACCCAACCCGCGAGCCGTGCCTCCCGGCCGGCGTCAGCCGCGCGAAGCTCGCCGCAGGTGTGGCTCCGATAGGGCGTGGCGAGGCTCGGACGGTCGTTCGTCATGGCCGGCGTATCGTAGACGAGGCCGGTCCGCGCGACCCGCTCAACGACCCCCGACAGCGAGGCCCAGACCGTGCCACTCCCGGACAGCCAGGCCTTCACGATCATCCCGACGGCTGACGTCCCGGCGCTGCGGCGGTTCTACGAAGGGGTCCTCGGGTTCTCGCCGATCGTGCTCATCGACGAGGCCGTCGCGACGTACCGGGCGTCGGGCGGGACGCGCTTCTCGCTCTCGCGCTCGGGCGGTCGGGCGAGCGGCGGCCACACCCAGCTGATGTTTCTTGTCGATGACATCGAGGCGACCGTCGGTCAGCTGCGGGAGCGCGGCGTGACGTTCGAGGAGTACGAGACTCCGCGGACGGAGGACGGCATCGCCCGGATGCCCGCCGGTCGGGCGGCCTGGTTCCTTGATCCGGATGGCAACGTCCTGGCTGTCCTCCAGCCCGACGGGCCGATGTGAGGCCGGGACCTGGATCGCGGCCGGTCAGCCGCCGGCCTTGCGGCGGAGCAGAGCCGCGAGGTCGGCCAGGGCGACGAGCTTCTGCGATGCCGCCCCGAGATCGCGGAGCTGGACCTGGCCCTCGGCGAGCTCGTCGCCGACGATGACCGCGAACCTGGCGCCATCCCGGACGGCCGCCTCCAGCTGGCGGCCGAGCTTGCGCGGTGCCAGCTCCGCCCGGACCGGGAGACCGGCGGCCCGCAGATCGGTCGCCAGGCGGAGCCGCGCGGCGGTGGCATCGGGATCCGCTCCGACGACGACCGCGAGCGGCATCGGCTCCGACGGCGGTGGGACGCCTCGCTCCGCGCGAGCGAGGACGACCCGGTCGATCCCCAGCGCGAAGCCGATGCCGGGCGTCGGCTTGCCGCCGAGCAGCTCGACGAGGCCGTCGTAGCGTCCCCCGCCGCCGACCGCGTCCTGCTGCCCGACGTCGCCGCGGGGATAGAACTCGAACGTCGTGCGGGTGTAGTAGTCGAGACCCCGGACCAGACGTGGCGCCCGCGTGTAGGCGACGTCGACCGCGTCGAGGTGGCTCCGCACCGCCTCGAAGTGGGCCTCGCAGGCATCGCACAGGTGCTCGTCGATCCGCGGCGCCGACGCGTTCAGCGCGGCCATCGCCGGATCCTTCGAGTCGAGGAGTCGGAGGGGGTTCGTCTCGAGCCGGCGTCGCTCGACGTCCGGCAGCGACGCCGTGTGGGGCAGGTAGTGGGCCCGCAGGCGCTCGATGTACGCGGGCCGGCAGACCCGGTCGCCGATCGAGTTGAGGAACAGCTCGACCTCCAACCCGACCGAGGCGTAGAACCGCGCCGCGAGCTCGATGATCTCGGCGTCGATCGCCGGGCCCGGATCGCCGATGGCCTCGATGTCCCACTGCCGGAACTGGCGGAAGCGGCCAGCCTGGGGCCGGTCGTACCGGAACATCGACCCGATCAGCGAGAGCTTCACCGGCTGCGGCAGGGTCTGCATCCCGTGCTGGACGTAGGCCCGGACGATCGAGGCGGTCTCCTCCGGCCGGAGCGCCCAGGCCTCCCGCTCGTCCGAACGGGGCGCGAGCCGGAACAGCTCCTTCTCGACGACGTCGGTCGTCTCGCCGACGCCGCGCTCGAAGACCGCGACCTGCTCGAACAGCGGCGTCTCGATCTCCCGATAGCCATAGCGAGCCGCCAGGTCCGCGGCGGCAGCCTCGACGGCCGCGAAGGCGTGTCGCTCGGCCGGCAGCAGGTCCCGGGTCCCGCGCGGGGCGCGGAAGGTCGGCATGGCTCGTCGCGCCGCTAGACCGCTTGGTCGGCAGCAGCCGCCTTGAGCTCGGCGCCGGTCGGAAGCATCGGCTTGCCTCGCCGGGCGACCTTGAGAAGGATCCAGGCGAGCGGGATCGGCAGGAACCACTGGTAGGCCCGGAAGAGGAAGACCCCGGCCGTGATCGCGGCATTCCACTCCTCGCCGGCGATCGTCGTGAGGCCGCTGATGTACAGCAGCTCCGGGACGCCCGCGCCACCGGGCGAGATCGGCAGGATCGTGATGACCATGACGATCGCGTAGACAGCGAAGATCTCGGCGTTCGTGAGGGCCGACTCCGGGACGCCGCAAGCGCGCTGGGCGGCGATGAAGACGACCGCCCAGACGAGGTACGAGCTGATCGACACGAGCAGCGAGAGCAGACCCCGGGTCCGGATGATCTCGCCGAGCTGCTCACGGAAGCGCAGCGTCGAGCCGTGGACGTCCGGCGCGCCGGATCGACCCGCCCGCTTCAACGCCCATCCGACAAGGCGCTGGGCGCGGGTCCCGATCCACTCCGCGAGTCGCTCCGAGCGGACGATCGCGACGATCAGCCCGATGCCGAGGAAGAAGGCGATGATGCCGACGATCGCGACGAACCACACGAACTGGTTCGAGGAGCCGGACGGCATCTGACCGGTGGCGACGAGGAGGATGACGGCGGCCAGGGGCAGGAACAGCCGGCTGATCTCGTTGACGATCCCGTACAGGGCGATGCCCGACGTCGCCGCCCGGTTCGGGATGCCCCAGCCGCGCTCGACGACCCACAGGACGCCCATGTTCCAGGGACCCAGCGGGATGCTGCTGCCGATGCCCGACAGGATCAGCCACGACTGGGTCCCTCGACTGACCGAGAGCCCCGGGATGAGGGCCGAGAACACCATGCCGCTGACGATCCAGGCCAGGAACCCCAGGACCGTCATGACCAGGATCTGCCACGGCTCGAGCGCCTGGAACGCCTTCAGCACGTCCGCGTAGTCGACGTAGCGCGGCAGGATGATGAAGAAGACGACGAACAGCACCCCGAGGATGACGCCCGTCCGCAGGAGAGCCGATCGGCGGCTCGGGGCGTCCGCGCCGGCCACCGGGACCGAGACCGGGGGCGGACCGACCTCGACGGTGTCGGGGTCGGACCCGCCGGCGGACGCGGACGGGTCCGGGCTCGGGGCCTGCGGGTCGGTCATCGCTGTCCTGCTCCTCCGTGTCGCATCAGGGTAGTGCCTCGCCGGGCCGCCGTGGCACTGGCCGGGCGGTCGCTGGGCGGTCCGACAGCAGACCCGCCGACGTCAGGCGAGCTGGTCGAACACCACGACGACCGCCGCGGCGACGGCGAAGACCGCGAGGGCCGCGAGCACCCGGCCGACGGCCGGCCACGGTCGCTTCATCACGACGAGATTGACCATCGTCCCGACGCCGGCCCCGACGACACCAGCCAGGCCGCCGAAGGTGATCAGCGCGAGCGGCAGGACGACGAGGAACAGCTCGAAGAACGTCAGACGCGGCTCGATCGGGTATTCGCGGCCGTCGAAGGCCCCTCGGAGACCGAGCAGCGAGCCGAACAGGATCAGCGGCCGCTCGGTGCCGTCCGCGAGCGGGATCATGTAGCGTGGCCGGCCGCGCTCACGCGTCGCCAGGATCTCGGTGCCGCCCACGAAGACGCGCGGACCCCGGATGATGTCGGGCCGGACCTCGATCTCCGGCGCGCCGGCGACGACCGGCGTGAAGACGGCCACCCGTCAGTCGATCGCGCGCTGGACCGACAGCACGTCCCGGACGTGCTCGAGCCGGCTCATGACCCGGGCGAGCTGCGCGACGGACGCGACCTGGAGGGTCGCCGTGACGATCGCGGTATGGTCGGCGGTCACGTTCACCGAGGCGGCCACGATGTTCACCTTGTTCTCGGCGACGACCTGGGTGATGTCGTGGAGCAGGCCGGGCCGGTCGTAGGCTTCGATCCGGACGGCGATCGGATAGGTCTGGGTCGGCTCGGCCTCCCACTCGACCTCGATGAGCCGGCTGACCTCGCGCTCGTTCACGACCGTCGGGCACATCCGCAGGTGGACGGTGATGCCCTTGCCGCGGGTGATGAACCCGACGATCGGGTCGCCCGGGATCGGCGTGCAGCACTTCGCGAAGCGCGTCAGCAGGTCGCCGACGCCCTTGACGTGGACGCCGCCGGTCCGGACCGGTTGGGGCGGCGGCGCGGTCGGCGGCAGGGCGAGCTCGGCGTCGTCGAGGACGCCGAGCCGGGTGACGACCTGCTGGGCCGACAGTGCGCCGTAGCCGATCGCCGCGTAGAAGTCGTCGAGCGAGTCGTGGTTGTAGTGCTTCGCGACGTCGATGATCCGGTCGGTCCCGACGGTCGCGATGTTCGTCCGGCCGAGGCGTCGGAGCTCGCGTTCGAGCGACTCGCGACCGTGGACGATGTTCTCGTCGCGGTCCTTGCGCTTGAACCATTGCCGGATCTTCTCGCGGGCATGGGAGGTCCGGACGATGTTCAGCCAGTCGCGCGACGGGCCGTGCTCGGCCCGGGTCGTGACGATCTCGACGATGTCGCCGTTCTTCAGCCGATAGTCGAGCGGCACGAGCCGGTTGTTGACCTTCGCGCCGATCGTCCGGTGACCGACATCGGTGTGGATCCGGTAGGCGAAGTCGAGCGGCGTCGCGCCCGCCGGCAGGTCCTTGATGTCGCCCTTGGGGGTGAAGACGAACACCTGGTCCTGGAAGATGTCGAGCTTCAGGCCCTCGACGAACTCCGAGGCGTCGCTGACGTCGCGCTGCCAGTCCATCAGCTGGCGGAGCCAGGCGAGCTTGGCGTCGTAGGCCCGGTCGGCCTTGCTGCCCTCCTTGTAGCGCCAGTGGGCGGCGATCCCGACCTCGCTCACCTGGTGCATCTGGTGGGTCCGGATCTGGATCTCGAGGGGCTTGCCGTCGAGGGCGATGACCGCGGTGTGGAGGCTCTGGTAGAGGTTGTTCTTCGGGACGGCGATGTAGTCGTCGAACTGGCCGGGGATCGGCCGCCACAGGGCATGGACGACGCCGAGCGCGGCGTAGCAGTCGCGGACCTCGTCGACGAGGACCCGGATCGCATAGACGTCGTAGATCTCGCCGAACTCCGCGCCCTTGCGGACCATCTTCTTCCAGATCGAGTACAGGTGCTTCGGCCGGCCCGACAGCTCGGCCTCGAGGCCGGCGTGTTCGAGGGCGGGTCGAAGCTCGGCGATGGCCCGGTCGATGTAGCTCTCGCGACCCTTCCGGCGGGTATCGAGGAGCTTCGCCAGCTCCCGGTAGCGCTGCGGCTCGAGGACCTTCCAGGACAGGTCCTCGAGCTCCCACTTGATCTGCCAGATCCCGAGCCGCTCGGCCAGCGGAGCGTAGATCTCCATCGTCTGGCGGGCGATGCGCTGCTGCTTCTCGGCTGGCAGGGCCGCCAGCGTCCGCATGTTGTGGAGACGGTCGGCGAGCTTGATCAGGACGACGCGGATGTCCTCGGCCATCGCCAGGAACATCTTCCGGATGTTCTCGGCCTGCTGCTGCTCCCGCGACGGCGAGTTGAACTTCGAGAGCTTCGTCACCCCGTCGACGAGCGTGGCGACCTCGGCCCCGAACCGGCGCTCGATGTCCTCGAGGCTGAAATCGGTGTCCTCCGGGACATCGTGGAGGAGTGCCGCCTGGACCGCGTCGGGATCGATCCCGAGGTCCGCCACGATCTGGGCCGCGGCGATCGGGTGGGTCACGTACGGCTCGCCTGACGCCCGGCGTTGCCCGGCGTGGGCCTCGACCGCCAGGTCGAACGCCCGCCGGACATGCTCGAGGTCGGCCTTGGGGTAGTGACGACCGACGGTCTCGAGGAGCTGGTCGCGGAGCGCATCGAGGTCGGCCGCTGGGGTCTTCGCCGGGTGAGCGGTGGACGCCGGCTCAGGCGGCTGGGCAGTCGGGACCGGGCCGCGGTCGGGGATCGCGGTCGCCGGGGCCCCAGCGCCCTTCGGTGCGGCCTTCGACGTGCCGGTCGGCCCAGGAGTCGGACGGGCTCGCTTCGTGCGTGGCGGCGCGGCCGCGGCACGAGGGTTGGCTGCGGCCGCCGCGGCTGGCGCGGCAGCCGCCTGCGCCGGTCGGGTCGCCGCCGAGGTCCGGGTGCGCGGTGTCGTCATCGAGAGGCCAGTCTAGCGTCCAGTGGGTGACGGCCCCGTGACGGCGTCGCGGAAGGAGAGCATCCGAGCACCGCCTGTCAGGCCCCGAACCCGAGACCGCGGAGCGCGGTCGCGGCCACGCTGGCCTCGTCCCAGGGCATCGCATGATCGGCATACAGGATCGTCCGCTCGTGGCCCTTGCCGGCCAGGACGACCGTGTCGCCGGGTCGGGCGGCCTCGAGGGCGGTCTCGATGGCGGTCCGGCGGTCGGCGATCAGCAGCAGGTCGACGCCGCGGCGACGGCCGGCGGCCTCGGCACCGGCCGCGATCTCGTCGAGGATGACCTCGCGATCCTCGGCCCGGGGGTCCTCGTCGGTGACGATGACGAGCCGACCGCGGTCACCCGCGACCCGACCCATCAGCGGGCGCTTCGCGCGATCGCGCTCGCCGGCCGAGCCGAACACGACGACGAGCCCGCCTCCTCGTGCGGCGGTCCCCGGAGCGAGCAGGTCCAGGACGGTGGTGAGCGAGGCCGGCGTGTGGGCGTAGTCGACGACGACCTCGAACGGCTGGCCGAGGTCGATCCGTTCCATCCGACCGGGGATCCGCTCGACCGACGCAAGCCCCGAGCGGACCGCCTCGGGGTCGAGACCGAGGGCCTCGCCCGTCGCCAGGACCGCGAGTGCGTTGTGGACGTTGAACCGGCCCGCCAGCCGGAGCTCGACGGTGCCGGGCCCCGACGGCGCCAGGTAGCCGATCCGCAGGACCCGCCGGTCCTCCTCGACCCGGCTCGCGCGGACCTCCGCGGCCGGGTCGGTGCCGTACGTCAGCAGGTCGGCGCCGGCCGCGGTCGTCGCGGCCATGAACCACGGCGCGGACGGGTCGTCGCGGTCGACGATCCCGACGCGCGGCCACGGCCGGCCGTCGGGCAGGCTCTTGAAGACCCGCTCGGCCGCGAGCCGCTCGAACAGCGAGAGCTTCGCGGCGCGATACGCCTCGAACGACCCGTGGAGCTCGAGGTGCTCGTGGCTGAGGTTGGTGAAGATCGCGACGTCGTAGGCGATGCCGTCGACACGGTGGAGCGCCAACCCGTGCGAGGTCGTCTCGACGACGGCTGCGCGATCGCCCCCCGAGACCATCGCCCGTAGCAGCGCCTGGAGCACCGGGGCGCCCGGTGTCGTCACGTGCTCCGGCGTCGGCTCCTGGACGCCGCCGACCCGGAGGTCGACCGTGCCGACGAGCCCGGTCTGGATCCCGGCCGCCTCGAGCGCCGAGGTCAGAAGGAACCCGGTCGTCGTCTTGCCGTCGGTGCCGGTGATCCCGATCACGCCCAGCTCATGCGACGGATCGTCGGACCACCAGCAGGCCGCTGCCGCGAGCGCCCGTCGGCTGTCCGCCACGACGACCTGCGCGATGCCTGCGTCCGGGACCGGGTGCTCGACGATGGCGATGGCTGCGCCAGCTGCGGCGGCCGCGTCCAGATAGTCGTGCCCGTCGACGTGGTCGCCAACCAGCGCGACGAAGATCGACCCGGGCCCGACCGTGCGCGAGTCATCGGTCGGCCCGCGGGCCGCGATGGCGGCGACGTCCGCCGGGGGGGCCGGTCGTCCGGCGACACGCGCGCCGCGGACGAGCCCGGCGGCGTCGAGGCGATGGAGGAGCGAGCCGAGGGCGCGGGGCTGCGTCGGCTCCGTGGCAGCGAGCGCCTCGGCGATCGTCCGGTCGCTCACCCGTCGTCCTTCGCGGCGGCCTGGGTCGCGCCGTCCTTCGCGGCGACCTCGGTCTCGTCGGCCGGCGCCACGCGAGCCCGATCTCGGACGCGGAAGATCCGGGCGGCCGTCCGACCGAGCCCGTAGCGCCACGGCCGCTCGACCCGCTCGAACGTCCCCGCTTGGGTCACCCAGACCGCGCCGAACGAGCGCTTGTGCTCGAACAGCCCGTACATCGGCTCGCCCGGCCGAGGCTCGCGCCGCGCGTCGGCGACATCGACGCCGCCCAGGTCAAGCTCGCTCGAGCCCGTCCGGATCGCCAGCTGCATGGCCCGCCAGCGAAGCAGGTGAAGGGCTCCCGGATGGGCGGTCCGGGACTCGACGACGTCGGCCGAATGGGCGGTCGAGATCCGACCACCGTGCCGGAACAGCCCCAGCGCCGCGACCACGGCCCCATCGACGCCGCCGTCGCGGGCCTCCAGATGGACCAACCAGCCGGCGTCGAAGGCGATGCGCCACCACCGCAGGTCGAACGGCCCCACGACGAAGCCGCGTCGCGAGGCGGTCGCCCGGAGCATCGTCTCGAACCGGCCGAGCGCGGCCTCGGTGAGCTCGGCCGGGGCGGCGAACCCCTCCTCCGCCCCGTCGTCCTTGCTGTCGTCGACGTCGTGGGCGTCGTGGCGGACGACGACGAGACCGCCCTTCTCCGCCGCCCGGATCCGCTGCCGGGTCGACTTCGCGATCCGGGCGAACGCGGCCGCCTCGTCGATCGACGCGCCGAGCGGCACGACCATCCGGTCCCGCGATGGCTGAAGCTCGTCGATCGGGTGGAACCCCGTGGCTCGCATCCGGTCGCGGTACGCCTGGTCCGAGCCTGGGACCTCGGGGTCCGCGGCGAGGACGTCGACACCGTCATGGGCGAGCGCCCGCGCGAGCCCGTCGAGCACCTCGGCGGTGGCCAGCCCGGCGATCGGGCCGCGCGCGGCATACGCGGATCCGCCGCCGACGACCGGCCAGGGCCGGATCATCGCCAGGACCCGGGTCCCGTCACCGGCGATGCCGAACCAGGATCGTCGGCCAAGGCTCTCGCGGTAGCGGGCCCAGGCGACGGACTGGAGGACATGGCCGCCAGACGCGATGACCGCCCGGCTGTCCCAGTCCTCGAGCTCCGAGGGGCTCGCCCGGCGGACCCGGCCCGACCCGGAGGGCATCGGCGGCTGGACAGCGGGAACCGTCACTCGGCCGGCTCGAGCGTCGCCGACGGGCCGCCATCCGACCGTCGTCGGGCGCGTCGCGCCGAGCGCGCCCGCAGGTCCTGGGCGACGCCGTAGACCCGCCGCCCGATCGGATCAAGGACCAGGTCCCAGGCTCCGATGTAGGCGACCTCACGCCCGCCGAACCCGGTCTTGAAGTGGGCGATGCCCGGGTGCGCGAGCCCCCACAGATCGTAGATCCGCGCCCCGTGCTCCCGGCTCCGTCGTATCGCCTCCCACTTGAGCAGGTAGTTCGCCCGCAGATCCGCACCGGCCGCGGTCATCCCCCCATACGGCTCGACGACCCGTCCGCCGCAGCGGACGAGGAAGAGCGTCGCCAGCGCCGACCCGTCGGGCCCCTCGGCGAACAGCAGCGACGTCCGGCCGGCCGGGGCGAAGGCATCCCACACCGCGCGATACGACGCCTCGGTCCGGATCTGGAACCCGGCCCGGGTCGCGGTCTCGCGGTAGATCGCGTAGAACTCCGGAAGCCGTCCCCGGTCCGCCTCGACGACGCGGCACCCGGCGGCGCGAGCCCGGTTCACGTACTGGCGCCATTTCTTCCGGAGGTCGGACCACAGCGCGTCCTCGCCGCCCGACAGGTCGATGACGCGCGTCGTCGCCGGCTGGATCGCCGGGGCGGATCGCCAGCCGCTTTCCTCCAGGGCGGCGCGGAGCGCGCCCGACGGATCGTCGGGACCATCCGCCTCGACCTCCGGGTCGATCCGCACGTGGGCCACCCGTCCGGTCGATCGGGGAAGGCCGCGCAGCAGCGTCGTCAGCGGCTCGACGGAGGCCACCGACCAGTCCGCGAGCACAGGACCACGGGGTGCGTAGGCGAAGGCCCAGGGCATCCCCGCTGGGCGCCGGAGAAGGACCTGCGCGCCGACTCCGTCGCGTCGCAGACGCATCGCAGACCAGCCGTTGGGTTCCTTGACCCGGGCCCAGCCACTCAGCTGCAGATACGAGCCGTGGGCGGTCGACTCGACGAATGCGTCCCACGCCGCGTCGCCGCCGGCGCCTGCTGCGGCTGGCACGGCCGCGTCCGCCTCGACCATGCTCACGCGGCGCCGCCCCGACCCGCGGCACGCCGCACGACCCGCAGCAGCCGCTCCGGCTCGGGCAGCCGGAGGATGATCGACCAGCCCAGGTAGACGAGCCCGCCGGCGACGGACGATACGACCACCTGGAAGGCCATGACGATCTTGTTCGGGTCCGGACCCGCCAGGACCTGGAGGCCGCCGAGGACGACCCGCGCGGCGAGGCCCGCGACCACCGCCCCGGCCGCGTAGACGCCCAGCGTCGCGAGCTCATGGCGGAGCGCCAGCCGCGGGATGCGCTGGCCCAGCCGCCACATGAGCATCAGCGTCTCGACCCACGCGCCGATCGCGATCCCCAGGGCCAGCCCGGCCAGCCCGAGGGTCCCGACCGTCGCGACCGACACGACGACGTTCACGACGACCGCGAGGATCGCCGCCGCGACCGGTGTGCGGGTGTCCTGGACGGCATAGAAGGCCCGGGCGAGCACGGCGATCAGGGCGTGGGCGACCAGGCCGAGGGTGAACACCGCGAAGGTCTCGGTCGTCAGCGCGAGCGCCGCCGCGTCGTAGCGGCCGTAGGCGTAGAGGAGGTCCACGATCTCCCGCCGGAGCACGATCATCAGGGTCGTGATCGGCATCATGACGTAGGCGAGGAGGTGGACCGACCGCTCGACCATCGAGCCGTACTCGTCGTGGGCGCCGACGGCGACGGCCCGTGACATCGACGGCAGGAGGACGACGCCGAGTGGGACCGCGATCAGGCCGAGTGGCAGCTGGAGCGTGGTGAACGCGACGGTGTAGGCGGTGATCGCGCCGGGCCCGAGGGTCGAGGCCAGGGTCGTGTTGACGAGGAACGTGACCTGGACGGCCGCAAGACCGAGCGCCCGGGGGATCAGCAGCGCGACGACCTTGCGGGTCTCCGGGTCGTGGCCGTCGAAGATCGGCGCCCAGCGATACGACGTCCAGTGGGCGATCGGTCGAAGCTGGATGAGGAGATGCCCGATCGAGCCGGCCACGACGCCGATCGCGAGGGCGGTGACGCCGATGATCGGGCCCAGGACGACCGCCGACACGATGATCGCGATGTTGTAGACGA
The DNA here is from genome assembly GCA_963729175.1 of uncultured Chloroflexia bacterium. Lineage (GTDB taxonomy): Bacteria > Chloroflexota > Limnocylindria > Limnocylindrales > CSP1-4 > CAVSMY01. The sequence continues at coordinate 739,401 of CAVSMY010000012.1, forward strand.
TCGGCGCGACGGCCGCCGCGGCGAACCGGTCCGACGCATTGAGGATGCTCGTCGCGACCGCGCCGAGGGCGAGGAACAGCGGTCCCAGGAGCATGATCCGGGTCAGCCGGACGGTCAGCTCCGTCCCGACGACATCGAAGCCGGGGGTGATGACCGGGACGATGATCGGCGCGGCGATGGCGAACCCGACCGAGAGGATGACGAGGCCGATCGACAAGGCGTTCGCGACCGTCGAGACGGTCCGCCAGGCCTTCGAGCCCTGGTCCTTGGCCAGCAGCGACGCGACGATCGGCACGAGCGCCGACGCGAGAGCCCCCGCGGCGACGAGCTGGTAGGTCAGGTCCGGGATCCGGAAGGCCGCGAAGAAGGCGTCGAGCTCGGGGCTCGCGCCGAAGATCGCGGTGATGACCGTGGTCCGCAGCCAGCCGAGGAGCCGCGCGGCGAAGAACGCCGCGGAGACGATCGCGCCGGCGCGGGCGAGTGCGCCGACCGCGGTCATCCGGTGCCCGTCAGTCGAGCCCGTGGGTGGGCGGTGCGATACGCGGTCCGGAGGCGTGTCGGCGAGACGTGGGTGTAGATCTGGGTGGTCGCCAGGCTCTCGTGACCCAGCAGCTCCTGGACGACCCGCAGGTCCGCCCCGCCGTCGAGGAGATGGGTCGCGAACGAGTGACGCAGGGTATGGGGGGTGATGCCCGCCGGGACGCCCGCCAGCCGGCAGAGACGGTCAAGCCGGTAGCGGATGCCACGGACGCCGAGCGGCGCCCCGTGGTGATTGAGGAAGACCTGGGTCGGAGCCGGCGGGGCTCCGCCGGCGCGCGGCGGGGCACCGCCGGCGCGCGCGGCACCGCCGGCTCGCGCGAGCAGGGCCGGGCGAGCGACGTCGAGGTAGTCCCCGATCGCCGCGCGGGCCGGCCGTCCAAGCAGTCCGATCCGCTGCTTGCGGCCCTTGCCCATGACCCGGACCTCGCCGCGACGGAGGTCGAGCGAGCCCAGGTCGGCGGAGGCGAGCTCGCTGATCCGCAGGCCGGCGGCATAGGCCGTCTCGACGATCGCCCGGTCGCGGCGCGCCAGGAGTCCAGCCAGGACGGCGCGCGGGCTGCCATCGGCGGCATCGACCTCGGCATCGATCGCGGCCAGCAGCGCCTCGATCTGCTCGACCTCGAGGACGCGCGGCAGGCGCCGGGGCAGACGGGGCGTCGCGATCGCGCCCCACGGGTCACCCGGGGCGAGCTCGGCCCGGGTCGCCCAGCGATGGAACGATCGGATCGCCGCGAGCCGCTGCGCGACCGAGGTCCGGGCGTGGCCGTCCGAGACCGCGGCGACATAGGCCCGCAGCTCCGACTTCGTGGGCCGGCGCCAGTCGATGTCGCGTGCCTCGAGCCAGGCGAGGTAGGCGCCGACGGCGGTCGTGTAGGCCCGTCGCGTCTCCGGGGATGCGTCCCGGGCGGTGAGGGAGTCGAGGAAGCCGTCGAGGGCGGATGCACCGGCCGCCCGGACCGTCACGCCTCCGACGTCGCGGCTGACCGCGCTCCGCTGCGTCGCGGGGTCGGCCGGCCACCGGTGCGGCCCGAGCGTCCGCGGCCGCCCCGGCCGCCACGGGCCGGCCGGGCGAGCGCTTCGGGGTCGGGTGGGCCACCGGCGAGGGCCTGCCCGACGAGATCCCCGTCCGGCAGGTCGATGGCCGCACCGCACTTGAGGCAGCGTCCCTGATGCTCGCCGATCCGGGCGACCGGCCCGCTGTCGGCGTCGTGGGTCGCCCCGACGGGCTCCATCGAGCTCGTGAACGAGCACTTCGGGTAGCGCGAGCATCCCCAGAAGACGGATCCCGAGCGCCGCGCGCGACGCGCCACCAGGTGGCCCTCACCGCACGTCGGACAGGCCACCTCGAAGGGCAGCTGGTCCGGAGCGCGGTGGGCCCTCCTTCTTGATGTACGTGCACTCGGGGTAGCGGTCGCACCCGACGAACGGCCCGAACCGGCCGCGCTTGGCCACGAGGTGGCCCCCGTCGGACTCTCCGCAGACCGGGCAGGCCTCCCCAACGCCGGGGAGCGCGGGGATCTCCGGCTCCTCACCCGGCAGCGGTCGGGTCTCCTTGTGCTCGGGATACATCGAGCAGGCGAGGAACCGGCCGTTGCGGCCGAGCCGGATGACCATCGGGTGACCTTCCGAGCAGACCTCATCGGTCGCCTCGGTCGTCAGGTCGCGTCGCCGGAGCTCCCGACGCTTCTCGTCGACAAGGGCCTTCAGGGGTCCGTAGAAGTCGCGCAGCAGCGGCACCCAGGCTCGCTCGCCGCGGGCGACCTCATCGAGCTCGGCCTCCATCCGGGCCGTGAACTCGAGGTCGACGTATTCGCCGAAGTGGTCGACGAGCAGGTCGGTGACGATCTCGGCGACCGGCTCGGGATACAGCCGCCGGTCCTTCACCGAGACATAGCCGCGGTCACCGATCGTCGTGATCGTCGCGGCGTAGGTCGATGGGCGGCCGATGCCGTGCTCCTCGAGGGCCTTGATCAGTGACGCCTCGGTGTAGCGCGGCGGGGGCTCGGTCGCGTGCTGGGCCGGCAGGACATCGGAGACCGAGGTCACATCGCCCTCGGCGACGGCCGGCAGGGTCCGCTCGGCCTCCTCGTCGACATCGTCGAGACCCTCCGTGTAGACCCGCGAGAACCCGTCGAAGGTCGTCCGGCTCGCCGAGGCCCGGAGCTCGTACGGCTCCGCGACGAGCTCGATCGTCGTCGTCTCGAGCTCCTTCTCCTTCATCTGGCTGGCGATCGCGCGCTGCCAGATGAGGCGGTACAGACGCGCCTCGTCCCGTCCGAGGTGGCCCGCCACGGAGTCGGGGTCGCGGCGGAACGACGTCGGCCGGATCGCCTCGTGGGCCTCCTGGGCGTTCCGGCTCTTCGTCTTGAACGGCCGGCCCTTCGGCATGCTGTAGCCATCGCCGAAGCGGCTGTCGATGGCCGCCCGTGCTTCGCCGAGCGCCTGCCCGGACAGGGCGACCGAATCGGTCCGCATGTAGGTGATGAGCCCGACCTGTCCCTCGCCGGGCAGGTCCACACCCTCGTACAGGCGCTGCGCGGCGCTCATCGTCCGGCGCGGGCTGAAGCCGAGCTTGCGGCTCGCCTCCTGCTGCAGGGTCGAGGTCGTGAATGGCGGCGCCGGGCTCCGCTTCGAGTGCTTCGTCGCGACCGAGCGGACGACCGGCTGGGAGGCCCGGAGGCGCTCGCACGTGGCCCTCCGCCGCCTCGGTCGAGGTGATCTCGTACGTCCCGTCGTCGATGATCCGACGGCCCTCGATCCGGGCGAGCTCGGCGCTGAAGGTCTCACCGGCCGGGGTCGCGAGGATCGCCTGGATCGTCCAGTATTCCTGGCTCTCGAAGGCCCGGATCTCGCGCTCCCGCTCGACGACGAGCCGGACGGCGACGGACTGGACGCGACCGGCCGACAGCCCGGAGCGGACCTTCCGGGAGATGAGCGGGCTGAGCGTGTAGCCGACGATCCGGTCGACGATCCGCCGGGTCTGCTGGGCGTCGACGAGGTCGAGGTTGATCCGGCGCGGATGATCGAAGGCCTCGCGGATGGCGGGCTCGGTGATCTCCGAGAAGGTGACCCGACGGGTGGTGTCGACCGGCAGGTCGATCGCCTCGGCCACGTGCCAGGCGATCGCTTCGCCCTCGCGGTCGAGGTCGGTCGCGAGGTACACCGCATCGGCGCCCTTGGCGGCCTTGCCGATCGCACCGAGCTGCTTGCGACGGTCGGCGACGACCTCGTACTGGGGCGCGAAGTCATGGTCGACATCCACGCCGAACTGGCCCTTGCCCGGGTTCTCCGGGAGGTCGCGGACATGGCCATAGGAGGCGAGGACCGTGTAGCCCGGCCCGAGATAGCGTTCGATCGTCTTCGCCTTGGCGGGCGATTCGACGATGACAAGATTGGTTCCCATACCTTTTTCGAGTACTAGCACCGGGCTCTCGCCAGCCCGTCCGATCTCGGCGCCTCGACCGAGGCTGCACGGCCGATCACCGGCTGGCGCACGGTCGCTCGGTCAGGCCTCGCGGACCCGCCGGAGAAGCTCCTCGTCGAGCTCGAGGTCGGCTTCCGGGGCGACCGGCTCCACGTCCACGCCTCGCGGCGCATCCTGGCCGGCGAGGTCGCCGGCTACCGACGGCGCGATCTCGAGGAACCGGATGATCCGGTACGGGAAGAAGAACACCGAGGCGATTTGGTCGACGAAGACCGGCCGGCTCGCCGTTCATCGTCCGGACGTTCGTGCACAGCAGGCCCACGTCGGTCGGTTCCGGGAGGCGGTACAGGTCGGCGAGCAGCGGCTGCTCGTTCTCGAGATGGAGGACGACGTTCGGGATCACCGGCCTAGGGGTGATAGAAGTCGATGACAAGGCGGATCCGGCCGTGGGTCACCCAGACACCGATGCCGACGCGGTCGAAGTGCGGGTTCATGATGTTCACCCAATGTGGCCGCCGTTGTAGCTCCGCTCCGCCTGGAACTGGAGGTGGGCCCACAGCACGCCTCCCGCGGACCGTCCCGCCGTTGTAGCAGCCGACGTTCTCGCCGCGCGCCGAGTAGCTGCCGTAGCCGCCCCGGGACAGCCGCTGGGCGTACGTGCCGTCGTACGTGTGTCCGCAGTCGTTGCCGTCGGCCAGGACCCGGGCATAGGGTCGGGTCACCTTGGTCGAGATCCCCGAGTCGAGCTTGAGCGCGGCCCGGCCGCTACCGCCCGGGCTCGAGCATCGGCCGGACGAGGTCACCAGGCCGCCCTCGCGGGTGCAGTTCAGCAGACCCAGGTACCAGCCCTCGACCGCGGCCCACGAGCCGCCACCGACCGCCCCGCCACCGGATCCACCACCCGATCCGCCGCCGGAACCACCACCGCCACCGCTCGAATGGCCGGAGCTCGTCCGGGTCGTGCCCCCGCTGGACGCCGGCGCGGCGGAAGCGGCGCCGGCGGCGGCGACGGTGTACCGCACGCTCTGTGCCTTCGCCAGGCCGAAGCCGTCCGCGGCCCGTGTGCCGGCCGCGACGACGAGCTGCACCGTCGAGCCGCGTGGAAGGGCGCGCCGTGGGTCGAACACGACCACCGTGCCCCCCTCCACCCAGCGCTTCGCCCCGGCGATCGAGCGTCCGTCCACGAGGACCGAGATCCGATCATCGTCGACGGCGCCCGCCATCGGCCGGTCGAACCGGACCGACAGGAGGGCCGACGGGTCGATGCCCTTCGTCCCGCTGGCGGGTCGGAACCGGACGATCTTTGGCGCGGCCGCGGTCGTCGCGCTCACTGGCGCTGCTGTGACCGCCATCCCGTCGCCGTCGCGGAGGGTGGAGGCGAGGCTCGCTGTGTACCTCGTCGCCGGCGCGAGCGCCGCGTCCGGGACGACGGTCGCCTGCCAGACCCGGACGTCGGTCGGTGTCGCCGGCTCCTCGACCGGCGTGACGACGACGTGGCCGTCGACCGGCGGGTCGACGCTGACGGCCCGAGCCAGGGCGAGCGGATCGACATCGCCTTCGACCGTGACGGTGAAGCGGGCGTCCGGGCCGAGCAGCTGGCCGGCGGTCGCGCTCGTCGCGATCCTGGCAGCCGTCGCGGGACGCGTGAGGAAGGCGACGCGAGCCGGTGAGCCGAGCGGCTGGCCGAGGCTGTCGTGGGCGGACCGGCTGACCGAGACGACGTAGTACGTGCCGGTCTGCCAGGCCCGGGTCGGTGTGACGGTCAGGTGGGTCGCGGTCGCGTCCCAGGCGAGGGCGACGCCGGCGCTCGGCTCGACGCTCAGGGCGGCCTGGACCGAGGCGGGATCCATCGGCCGGCTGAAGCCGATGACGACCGAGGCGCCGACAGGCTGGCCGGTCCGCACCGCGGTGGTGAACGCCGTCGCGGGCAGGCTGGCGGTCTCGACCGACGAGGGGACGGCTGTCACCGCGGGCGCGGTCGACGAGGCCGCGGCGGCGATCCCGACGCTCACCGCGAGCGCGACGCCGACGAGCATCGGAGCGGGGTGACGCCGGGCCGCACCACGGGTGGCCAGGATCCGCGGATCGGACGCGGCGGCGCCGAGGCGGGCGCGGACAGCGCGGCGCAGGCGGTCAGGGGCGGCCGCGCGATGCGCGGCGTGGCGGTCGGTCAATGCGGTTCCGGCTCCTGGCTCGTCGCTGGAGGTCGATGGCCGGTCGTGGGCCGTCCGCGCACTGCGCGGGTCTGATGCAGCCTCGGCCGGGGAGCCGAAGGCGCCCGTCAGGGTAGCATCGCCCCACTGGCCCGGGCAAACGGTCGCGATCCCCTCCGGACGCACCGCATCCGCCCCTCGACTGGCGAGCGGGCCGTGCGGAAGGTACCGTCCGAAGACTTCGACGACGAGTCCGGCGAGCTCGAGACGGGTCAGGATCGCCGAGCACGGCGGCCGGCGCGAGGTCGAACGTCGCGGCCAGCGACTCGACGCTCGCCATGCCCTCGGCGATGGCGCTCGCCAGTCCGGCCTCGAGCGCGCTCAGGTCGATGCCGGCGGCGGCGAGGGTCACCTGCTGCGACCGCTCCAGCGCGAGATCGGCGAGGAGCTCCTGGACACCGGCGACGACGCGGGCCAGCCCGGGGTGTTCGCGCAGCAGGGCGATGCTCCCCGCGGTCGTCGACCGGCCGATCGGACCGGGCACGACGAAGCACTCCCGCCCCTGGGCGAGCGCCGCGCGGGCGGTGATGAGTGCGCCGCTCCGGATCGGCGCCTCGACGATGACGGTCGCATCGGCGAGACCGCTGATCGTCCGGTTCCGGATCGGGAAGGTCGCGCTGCTCGCCGGTGCACGTCCGGCGGGTACTGGGAGACGACGGCGCCACCGGCTCGGACGATCGCCCCGACGAGAGCCCGATGCTCCGCCGGCGTCACCCGGTCGTGGCCCGAGCCAAGGACGCCGATCGTCAGCCCCTGCTTCGGCGAGCGCGGTGCGGTGGGCGACGCCATCGATGCCGTCGGCGAGGCCCGACACGACCGTCGCGCCGGCCCGGGCGATCGCCCCCGAGATCCTGGCCGCGAGGCGGATGCCGTCCTGACTCGGCCGACGCGTGCCGACGACCGCCACCGCCTGCGGTCGATCGAGCGTCGTCACGTCGCCCCGGACGAACAGGACCGGCGGCGCGACCTCGATCGCCCGGAGACGGCACGGATAGGCCTCGTCGAGGGCCGTCACGATCGTCAGTCCCGGGGCGCTCGAGCGCGTCCCGGGCCCGATCCGCGTCCTCGGCGACGGCGACGATAGCCTCGCCGAGGCCGTCGGCCTGCAGGACGTCGCGCCGGCCCGTGTCGGGATCCGGCGGCGGACGGCGGAGGCCGTGAGCGCCATGCCGGCAGGCCGCTTCCAGGACCTCCGCCGCGCTGCCGTAGCGGCGGACGAGCGACGCGAATCCCGACCGACCCGAGATGCTCGGCCGACGCAAGGACGATCCAGGCGTCGCGCTCCCTCATGGGTCGTCCACGATCCGGATCGCCGCCCGGAGCCGGTAGCGGGCCGCCTCGTCGAGGTGCTCGACTCCGACCGTCGCCTGACCGGCGAGGTCGGCGATCGTCCGCGCCACCCGGAGCAGCCGGCTCGCGCCGCGAGCGGTCGTAGCCGTCGAGGTCGATGAGCCGGACCGTGTGTCGCCGTCCGGCCGGCGAGAGCCCGCACAGTGCCTCGACCCGCTTGGCCGGCGACGCGGGCGTTCAGGGCGCCCTGTCGGTCGTGCTGGGTGCGCCGGGCTGCGGCGATCCTGGCCGCGACGACCATCGATGCCTCAGGGATCGGGCCATCGACGAGGTCCGCGGCGGCGACGCGCGGCAGGTCGACCCGGATGTCGATCCGGTCCTGCAGCGGTCCCGAGACGCGACCGACATACCGACGCACCTCGCTCTCGCGGCAGCGGCAGGCGGACGGTGCGCTGCCGGCCAGACCGCAGGGACACGGGTTCATCGCCGCGATCAGCTGGAAGCGGGCCGGGAACGTGGTCGCCCGCCCGACCCGCGAGATCGCGACGCGGCCATCCTCGAGCGGCTCGCGGAGCGCCTCGAGGACATCACGTCCGAACTCCGGGAGCTCGTCGAGGAACAGCGTGCCCTGGTCGGCCAAAGTCGACCTCCCCGGGCGCGAGGCGCGGCCCGCCACCGACCATCCCGCCGTAGCTGATCGTGTGATGGGGCGTCCGGTGCGGCCGGCGGCGGAGCAGGTCGGACGGGCGCGCACCGACGGCGGACGCGACGATCGTCGCCGCGAGCGCCTCGTCATCGGAGAGCGGCGGCAGGAGCCCCGGGATCGTCCGGGCGAGGAGCGTCTTGCCCGACCCTGGTGGGCCGACCAGGAGAAGCCCGTGGCCGCCGGCCAGGGCCACCTCGAGCGCCCGCCTGGCGACGACCTGGCCCCGGACCTCCGCCAGGTCGGGCGGCTCGTCCGCCGCGTGCATGTCCGCCGTCCCCGCAGAGGTCGATCCGCCGGTCACGATCGGCACCGGGGGTGCCGTCAACGACACCCGCTCGGCCGGGCGTCGTCGGCCCGCGCGCGCACGGATGATCGCGGCCGCATCGAGCAGCGTCGCGGCCGGAGCGATCCCGATCCTTGCCGCCAGGCGGGCCTCGCTCAACCCATCCGCAGGCACGACGACGCGACCCACGCCACGCCGCTCGAGGGCCACGACCATCGGCAGCAGCCCGGGCATCGCGACAAGCTCGCCGCCGAGCGACAGCTCGCCAAGCAGCGCCCAGCGGGCCTGCGGTCGGACCTGCTCGGAGCCGAGCAGGATGCCGATCGCGATCGCCAGGTCGAGCGACGCGCCGGCCTTGCGCTCGTCGGCCGGGGCGAGGTTCACCGTGATCCGTCGCGGCGGGTAGCTGAAGCCGCTGTTCCGGATGGCGCCGCGGACACGCTCCTTGGCCTCCTGGAGCGCGGCATCGGGCAGGCCGACGATCGTGAACCCGGGCAGCCCGGCAGCGACATCGACCTCGACCCGGATGACCCGGCCGTCGAGGCCCGACAGGATCGCGGAGTGGAGGGTCGCGAGCACGCGCCGACCCTAGGCCGGGGCGATCACCCGCGGCTCATCAGGGACTCTTCGGTGGCTCGACCGCGGCTTCACGCCCGCCGCCCGAGCGCTGCGGCCGGGGTCAGCGAGCGGTCGCGAGGGCCGCGACGCCGACCGGCCTCTTGTCGACGTCCGGGCGAAGTCGAGGACGGATCGGCCGAGGACCGAGTCCGCCTTCGTGAACATGAACGGCGCGCCCGAGTTCAGGGCGCTGATCGCGCCGCGGTACTCGTTCGTGATCTGGTGCTCGATCGTCCGCTTCAGCGCGCCCTCGGCGTTCTTCACGTTGATGCCGGTATAGGCGGTCGAGCGGTTCAGCACCAGCTGGACGCGCGACGGCTCCCAGCCGAGGTGGCCGACGGTCTCGAGGACGAGGCGGACGTTCTTCAGGCACGACAGGTCGGCGGTCATCACGACGTAGACCGAGTCGGTCGCGTCGAGGACGTGGAGGTTCAGGTCGTCCAGGCGCTTGTCGATGTCGACGATGACGTAGTCGTAGAACGACCGGAGCAGGTCGAGGATGACCGGGATATGGGCGGCGGTGACGAGCTCGGCGGTCTCCGGCGACGGCGGCGCCAGGAGCAGGTCGACGCCCGAGTCGTGCTTGACGAGGACGCTCTTGAGGAGCTCGCCATCGATCGACGGCGCCGAGACGACATCGACGATGCTCTTGCTGATCGAGGCCGAGGTCGAGGAACACGCGGTGGTCGCCGAACTGCAGGTTCAGGTCGACGAGGGCGACCTTCCGCCCGAGCTCGCGGTGCAACGCGATCGCCAGGTTGATCGCGATCGTCGTCGTGCCGACGCCGCCCTTCGCCCCATAGAAGGCGAGGATCCGGCCCATCGGCGGTGCACCGACCATCGTGTCCTGCGGCGCGAACCGGGCGAGCAGGCTGCGGATGCGGGCGAGCAGCTCGGCCGGATGGAACGGCTTGATCAGGTAATCGTCGGCGCCGGCGCGCAGGCCGCGGACCTTCTGCTCGACCTCGCGCTCGGCCGTGAGCATGATGATCGGGCACGTGGCCCGACGCGCCCTCCTCGGCCCGGATCTTCGCCGCGACCTGATACCCGTCGAGCTTCGGGAGCATGACGTCGAGGAGGATCAGGGCGGGGCTCTCCACGCCCCACAGGCGGAATCCCTCGGCACCGTCGGTCGCCTGGAGGACCTCGTAGCCCTCCTGCTCGAGCGTGTATCGCAGCGTCCGCTGGACGTTCGCGTCGTCGTCGACGACGAGGATCTTGGCCATCGATCCCTCTAGGATGTGGGCGCGGGGATGCCGGCACCGCCGGCGGGTTCGGCCGGTGCGACCCGGCACCGCATCATAGAACGCGATGCGGTCAGGGCGGGGTCATCCCCCGGAGGTACCGGTCCCGGGCTGGCCCTCCGGCGCCTTGTCGAGGCTCGCCGTCAGCCTGCGGCGGCCGGCGGCGTGACCTGTGGCGGCTCGAGGCTCGCCTCGGCGTACTTCGAGATCGGTTCCAGCAGGTGGGTGAATTCGACCGGGATGACCCACTTCGTCGACGGACTGGCGCCGATCGCCTTGAGGGCCTCCATGTACTGGAGGGTCATCGTCTTCTGGTCGACCCCGGACGCAGCCCGGAAGATCCGCTCGAGGGCCTCGCTGAAGCCCTCGGCCCGCAGGATCGCCGCCTGGCGGTCGCCCTCGGCCTTGAGGATCTCCGCCTGCTTCTGGCCCTCTGCGACGTTGATCGCCGACTGCCGGGCGCCCTCCGACTCGGTGATGACGGCACGTCGCGTCCGCTCGGCGGAGAGCTGCCGGTTCATCGCGTCCTGGACGTCCCGCGGCGGGGTGATCTCGCGGATCTCGACCGTCGTCACCTTGCCGCCCCAGCGCTCGGTCACCTCGTCGAGCTTGGTCCGCAGGATCTCGTTGATCTGCTCGCGGCGGGACAGGACCTCGTCGAGCAGGATGTCGCCGATGACGGCCCTGAGCGTCGTCGTCGCGACGCCCTGGAGAGCGCCCGAGAAGTTCGTGACGTTGACGGTGGCCTTGAGGGCATCGTCGATGCGCCAGTAGATCAGGAAGTCGACGCTGATCGGGGCGTTGTCCTTGGTGATGGTGGTCTGGCTCGGGACCTCGATGAACTGCTCGGCGATGTTGACCTTGACCGGCCGGTCGACGATCGGGATGAGGAATCGCAGGCCCGGCTGACGGACCAGGCCGTCGTTGGTCCTGCCGAGACGGAAGACGACCATCCGCTCGTACTGCTGGACCACCCTGACCGACAGGTACAGGATCACGAGCACGACGACTAGGACGAACGCCGCGGTCGCGAGTGCGATCCCGATCTCCATGTGAGCCTCCCTCTACGGACCTTGCGGTGCTGGATCGGGTTCGACGATCGCAGTCAGGCCATCGAACCGGGTGACACGGACCTGGGCCCCGCGTGGCAGGGCCTGCTCATCTTCGGTCTTGGCGGTCCACTCCTCGCCGGCCAGGTAGACCGAGCCGATCGGCTCGAGCGGCCGCCGGACCTCGCCGCGGCTGCCGGGCGGGACCGCCACCCCGACCGTGCCGACGGTCGGCTGCATCCGCCGGGAGCGGATGGCGGCGATCGTCACGAGGGTCATCAGCACGCCGAGGGTCACTCCGACGCAGGCCAGGACCGGGTAGGCGACGCTCGCGTCGGGCGCGGTCGGCGTGCCGGGCTCGGTATACAGGGCGAAGCCGCCCAGCAGGATGCAGGCGACGCCGCCGATCGTCAGCAAGCCGTGGCTCACGACCGTCGGCTCGAGCGCCAGGAGGATGATGCCGAGGGCGACGAGGATCAGTCCGGCGACGTTGAGCGGCAGGGAGCCGAAGCCGATGAAGGCAAGGATGATCGCCAGCGCTCCGAGGATGCCGGTCACGAAGTTCGGGCTCTGGAGCTCGAACAGGAGCCCATAGAAGCCGATCGTGAAGAGGATGAACGCGATGTTCGGGTCCGACAGCAGGTGGAGCAGCGACTGGAACGGGTTCATCGACATCTCGACGAACGGCGCGTCGGTCAGCTCGAGCGTCAACGCCTGTCCCTGGACCTGGACGGTCTGACCGTCGGCCGCGGTCCGGACCTCCTCCCGGGTGTTCGCCTGGCCGTTCACGAGCCCGAGCGAGACGGCCTCGCTGACCGGGTAGGACGTCGCGTCCGAGACGGTCGCGACGGCCGCGTCGACGTTCCGGCCGCGCTCCTCCGCGATCGCTGTCATGGACGCGATCGCATCGTTCTTCACCTTCTCGCCGAGCGTGCCGCCGATGTCCTGGCCGCTCGGAATCGATCGGCGAGGCGGCGCCGATGTTCGTCCCGGCAGCCATGTACGCCAGGTTCGCCGACAGGGTGATGAACGTCCCGGCGGAGGCCGCCTTGGCGCCCGGTGGGCCGACCCAGACGATGACCGGGAGGGGCGGATCGAGCAGCTTCGCGACGATGTCCTGGGTCGCATCAAGGCTGCCACCGGGCGTGTCGAGCTCGATCATCACGGCCGCCGCGCCATCGGCCGCGGCCTTGTCGACGCCGCTCCGGATGTAGCCCGCCATGACGCTGTCGACCGTCCCCGAGGTCGGCAGCACGACGATGCTCCCCGCCCGCTCCGACCGATGAGGTCGTGCACCCGGCGATGAGCATCGCCAGGCCCAGGAGCAGGGGCAGCAGCGCCACGATCCGGATGAGGCGCGTCACGGTGGACCTCCGCGGAGCGATCATCGCACAGGCGGCGCGAGGATCGCCTCGAGCAGGAGGACCGACCACGACTCGAGGTCGGGCGCGACCTCGACGACACGCTCGAGCGGCACGAACGAGCCCGACAGCTTGTCGGTCTCGCGCACGGCGACCGGGCGCCCGGCGGCATCGGCCTCGAAGATCGCGCCGAGGTGGACCCGCCCGACATCGGTGGTGTCGTCGTTGAGGAACCCGAGCAGCCGGAAGTCCGGGATGAAGTCCGCGTCGAGCTCCTCGCGCCACTCGCGCTCGAGGCCGCCGCGAAGGTCGCCATCGCGTGGGTCGAGGTGACCGCCGACCCCGATCGACCAGCGATCGTGGAGCCTGATGTCGCCACCGGCCCGGGTCCGCTGCATGAGGAAGATCGCCTGCCCGTCGCGCAGGACGAGGTACGGGATCACCTGCTTGTAGGACGGGTCGGCCTCCATCGCCGGCCGGGGCTCGAACCGGAGCCGCGACCGGATCGCCGCGAGGATCGGCCCGACGCCGTCGCGGCGGATGCCGTGCCAGCTGGCATCGTCGATCACGGCATCCCTGGGCACGACGCCGACCAGCTCGACGGCCGCGTCCGTCACGGTGCCGGGCTCGACCGCTCCGGCCAGCCGCGCTCGAGGCGAGATCTCGATCGCGGCCAGCCGCGCCCGGATCGCCTCCTCGTCCGGGCCGCCCTCTTGTTCCAGCGCCGCCCGCCAGGCGTCGAGCGCGTCCTGGAGCTCGCGCAGTCGCTCGAGGACGGGCGTCGCGTTCGTCGCCAGGATCCCGGCGCCCATCGTCGGGTCGCCCCGGGCGAGACGGGTCATCGACGCCCAGCCCGTCGAGGCGAGCTCGGCCGCGGCACCCGGCTCCCGGAACGCCCCGTCCTCGGTCGAGACCGATTCGACCAGCGCGGCCGCCACGAGGAGCGGCAGGTGGCTGATCGCGGCGGCCGCCTCGTCGTGCTCGCCGGCCGACATCTCGAGCGGCCGGGCCCCGCACGCGCGGGCGAGCCAGTCGACCCGGTCGACGTCGGCGTCGCGAGCGTGGGACCCGCGGACGATGACCCACGGTCGACCGACGAACAGGTCGCCGGTCGAGGCGAGGTAGCCGCTCGACTCGCGGCCCGCCATCGGGTGGCCACCGACGAACCGCAGCTCCGCGGCGTCGGCGGCGGCGAGGACCGCACGCTTCGTCGAAGCGACGTCGGTGACCGTGGCCTCGGGCCCCAGGGCACCGCCAAGGTCGGCCGGGGCCGCGAGCCTCGCGATCCAGCCGGCGATGCTCGACGCCGGGCTGGCGAGGACGACCAGGTCCGCCCCGACGAGGGCGTCCTCGGGATCGTCCGCGAGCTCGTCGACGACGCCGTCGGTCCGCGCATCACGGGCCCCCGCGACCGGGCTCCAGGCGGCGATCCAGGGTCGCTGATCGACGGGCAGCCGGTGCAGCGCCCGAGCGATCGAGCCGCCGACGAGGCCGACCCCGAGGAGCGCGATCCTCATCCCTCCAGACCGCCTGCCCGGATCATCGTCAATCGTGCCAGCCACTCTCGTCGGCGCTTGGGCGCGTCGAGCCGAGCGAGCTCTTGCGACGCTGGCCGCCGCGCCGGTCCCCCTCCCGGCGTTCGACGCCGTCGGGCGGCCCCGGGTCCGCGGCCGGGTTCTGGCGCCGGAGCGATCCGCGCCGATCCGTCTCGCGCCGCTCCTGGTTCAGCATCGCGCCGCAGCGCGAACACTTTCGTTCCTCGGCGAACAGCGACTCGAGCGGCGCGGTCGTATAGATCTGGCGGCCGCAGTTCCAGCAGGCGAGGTGGGGCATCCGTGCTGCTCAGACCTGGGGCAGGGCAGCCAGGGCCGCGGCGACCCGCTCGGCCGGGTATTCGTAGTCCTCCAGGGTCCCGTCGAGGAAGTGCTGGTAGGCCGCCAGGTCGAAGTGACCGTGGCCGCACAGGTTGAACAGGATGACGGTCGGCTCGCCGCGCTCGCGCGCTGCCAGCGCCTCGTCGATCGCGATCTTGATCGCGTGGGTCGGCTCGGGCGCCGGCAGGATGCCCTCGGCCCGGGCGAACTGGACGCCGGCTTCGAAGCAGGCCCGCTGGTGGACGCTGCGGGCGTCGATCGAGCCATGCTCCTTGAGCAGGCTGACGAGCGGCGACATCCCGTGATAGCGCAGCCCGCCGGCGTGGATCGGCTCGGGCACGAAGTCCGACCCGAGGGTGTGCATCTTCACCAGCGGCGCCATGTGGGCGGTATCGCCGAAGTCGTAGGCGTAGACGCCGCGGGTCAGCGATGGGGCGGCCTCGGGTTCCGCCGCGATGACGCGGTATCGGCCCTCGCCGCGGAACATCCGGCCGAGCCACGGGAACGTCAGCCCGGCGAAGTTCGAGCCACCACCGGCGCAGCCGATGATCACCTCCGGCTCCTCGCCGGCCAACGCCATCTGCTCGATCGACTCCTGGCCGATGACGGTCTGGTGAAGCAGAACGAAGTCGAAGACCGAGCCGAGCGAGTACTTCGTTCCCGGATGAGTGACGGTGTCCTCGATCGCCTCGCTGATGGCGATGCCGAGCGACCCGGTGTGGTCGGGGTTCTCGGACAGCAGCTTCCGGCCGTACTCGGTGTCGAGGCTCGGGCTCGCGACGACCGACGCGCCGTACGTCTCCATCATGACCCGCCGGTACGGCTTCTGGTCGTACGAGGCGCGGACCATATAGACCTTCACCTCGATGCCGAACATGGCACCGGCGAACGCCAGGGCGCTGCCCCACTGGCCGGCGCCGGTCTCGGTCGCGATGCGGGTGGTGCCCTCCTCGTGGTTGTAGAACGCCTGCGCCAGCGCGGTGTTCGGCTTGTGGCTGCCCGACGGGCTCCCTCCCTCGTACTTGTAGTAGATGTGGGCCGGCGTATCGAGGGCCTTCTCGAGCCGATGGGCGCGGTAGAGCGGGCTGGGCCGGTATAGCCGGTAGGCGTCCCGGACGGGGTCGGGGATGGGGATCTCGCGGTCGGTGGCCACGACCTGCTTGATGAGCTCCATCGGGAACAGCGGGGCCAGGTCTGCCGGACCGAGGGGCTGACCGGTTCCCGGATGGAGCGGCGGCGGCGGGGCGACCGGGAGGTCGGCCGCGATGTTGTACCAGACCCGCGGGATCCGCTCCTCGTCGAGGACGAACTTCGTGCGCTCGGCCATCTCACCCTCCGTGGTCCGTGTCGGTCGCGTGCTCTCTGGCACACCGACCGGCTCCCCGCGGTCGGGCGGACGGCGAGCCTACCGCCGGGGGGTCCGGTCCTGCAACCGGTCGGCGGTCAGTGGGTCAGCCCTGTGCCGCCGGCGACGCTCGCGACGAGACCGGTCGTGACGAGCAGGAGGTTGAGGGCGCCCAGGGCAAGGACGAGGCGGAGGCGTTGTGCGGTCGTCACGGCGAATGCGGCCCCATGCTGGAGCGCGGCGATCGCCTCTTCGCGCGCTCGGTCGATCGTAGCAGGCACGGTCGGCCCCATGCGGCCGGATGCCTCAGCCGCCCAGCGATGCCTCCAGGATCGGCTCGTAGCGGGCGGGTCCGGCGCCCGTGTGACTCTCGAACAGGGTCAGCCGATCGGCGGTGAAGCTCGTCGAGAACGACGCCGCCGCGTCGACGAGCGCGGCGGCGGTCGCGGGCCCCGACCGGACGCCGTCGGCGCGGGCGAGGCTCAGATGCGGCCGGAACGGCCGGCCCTCCGGGGGCCAGCCGGCGGTGACGAGATTCGCCTCGAGGGTATCGCTCACCGTCCGGAGCGCCTCTGCGCCGCGGGTCAGGCCGAGCCACAGGACACGCGGTCGCTCGACGGTCGGGAACGCTCCCGCGCCGCCGACCTCGACCGTGATCGGGCCGGCGTCGGTCGCGGCTTCCTGGAGCGCGACCTCGACGGCACCCTGGCGCGTCTCGTGGGTCGGCCCGAGGAACCTGAGCGTCAGGTGGAGCCCGTCCAGGCGGACCCAGCGGACCCCGCGTCCCTGTTCGTCGACGCGTCCGCGGACCTCGTCCACGAGACCGGAGATCGCCGCCCGCGCCTCGCTCGGAAGGGCGACCGCGACGAACAGCCGGTGTGAGGGTGCCGCGTGCCTCACCGCGCCGACGCCCGCTCCCGCTCCCATGTCTTCCGGTCGGCCCGCAGGATGTCGAGGGCCGCGTCGGCGTCGCGCCAGCCGACGACCTCGGTCGCCTTGCTCTCGAGCAGCTTGTAGGTCTCGAAGAAGTGCTCGATCTCGACCAGCCGGTGCGGCCGGACCTGGTCGAGGCGCTCGATGTGGGCCTGGTGAGCGTCGCCGATCGCGACGCACAGGACCTTGAAGTCGAAGCCCTTCTCGTCGCGCATCTCGAGTCCGCCGATCGGCCGGGCCCAGACATGACAGCCGGTGAAGGTCGGCTCGTCGATGACGAGCAGGGCGTCGGTGTGGTCACCGTCACCGGCGCGGGTGCCCTCGATGAAGCCGTAGTCGAAGTTGTAGAAGACGGCGCTCGAGAGGACCCGGTCCAGGCGAAAGACCCCGCTCACCTCGTCGAACTCGTACTTGTTCCGAGACCCGCGGGGGATCTCGACGACGATCTCGACGACGCTCGGATAGGGGCCCGGAGCTTCGCTCATCGCGGCACTGTACCGCGACATCGGCGACGGGAGGGCTGGCGTGCGACGCGTCCGGCGGCGATAGTCGCGACGTGCGGACCGACCTTCCGACCGGCACGGTCACGTTCCTGTTCACGGACATCGAGGGTTCGACCCGCCTGCTCGCCGCCCTTGGTCCCGAACGCTACGCCGCCGAGCTGATGGAGCATCGCGCGACGATCCGCTCCGCCTGCCGGGCCAATGGCGGGACCGAGGTCGATACCCAGGGTGATGCCTTCTTCTTTGTCTTCCCGACGGCCGTCGGCGCGATCCAGGCGGCCGCCGGACTCACCGGGCAGCTTGCGACCGGCCCGATCCGTGTCCGGGTCGGGCTTCACACCGGCACGCCGCTCCGTGTCGAGGAGGGCTACGTCGGCGACGACGTCCACCTCGCGGCTCGCGTTGCGGCCGCCGCCCACGGCGGACAGGTCGTCCTGACCGAGGCGACACGCGCCTCTCTCGACCAGAGCGTGACGATCCGGACCCTCGGGGAGCACCGCCTCAAGGACATCCCAGATCCCGTCTCGCTCTCCCAGCTGGGTGACGCGCGATTCCCGCCCCTGAGGACGGTCGCGAACACGAACCTGCCCGCGTCGACCGACGCCTTCATCGGGCGTCGCGAGGAGCTCGACCTGATCGATCGGTCGGATCGCGGCGGGTGGCCGCCTGCTGACGCTCACGGGTCCCGGCGGGAGCGGCAAGTCGCGACTCGCCCTCGAGGCCGCGCGCGTCCTGAGGCCCGACTTCCCCGCCGGGACTTACTGGATCCCTCTCGCCTCGCTGCGTGACCCCGCCGTGGTGATCTCGACGATCGAGCAGACCATCGGCGCGAAGGTCGACCTCGCCGGCCACATCGGCGAGCGGCGAATGCTGCTCGTCATCGACAATCTCGAGCAAGTCATCGATGCGGCGCCTGAGCTCGCCCGGTTGTCTGAGGGGTGCCCCGCCCTCGTCCTGATCATCACCAGCCGCGAGCTCCTGCGCGTCTCCGGCGAAGCCGGGATCGCGGTTCCGCCTCTCGGATCGGACGATGCCGTCGAGCTGTTCCGTGAACGGTCCGCCGCGCCCGTATCGCCCACGGTCGCCGAGTTGTGCGATCGGCTGGACCGCCTGCCGTTGGCCGTCGAGCTGGCCGCGGCGCGGTCTCGGGCGATGAGTCCGGCGGCGATGCTGGATCGGCTGGGCCGACGCCTCGACCTGCTCCGAGGCGGTCGCGACATCGATCCTCGGCAGCAGACCCTGCGCGCCACGGTCGAGTGGTCGCACGACCTGCTCCATCTGTCGGAACAGGAGCTCTTCCGCGGCCTTGGGGTCTTCGCCGGCAGCGCGACGCTCGAGGCGATCGAGACGATCCTCGAGGCGGACCTGGAAGACCTCCAGAGCCTTGTCGACAAGAGCCTGGTCGGCTACGCCGACGACCGCTACCGGATGCTCGAGACGATCCGGGAGTTCGCCGCTGAGCGGCTCGACGCATCTCCCGATGCCGAGGTGATCCGCCATCGTCACGCCGCATGGATCCAGGACTTCGTCGACCGGGCCGATGCGGCTCTCGAGGGATCCGGTCAGGAGGTGTGGCTTGCTCGGTCGTCAGCCGAGCACGATGACATCCGCGCTGGCCTGGCCTGGTCGATCCGGACAGGCCAGGCCGACCCGGCGATCGCGATCGCCGGCTCGAGCGCGACGTTCTGGTGGATCGCCGGTCACTGGTCGGAGGGCCGACGGTGGCTCGCCGAAGCCCTCGCGATCCCGGGAGCGACAGATCACCGCCGCAAGGCCAAGGCGCTCGAAGGTCTGGCGAACCTTGACGTCCGACTCGGTGACTTCGGCGCGGCGCAGGTAGAAGCCTCGGAGAGTCTCCGGATCAGTCAGACGAGGGGCGATCTTCGTGGCATCGCCCGGGCGACGCGGGTCCTGTGCATCGCCGCGTGGGGCGCGGGGCGCGCAGAAGAGGCGCGAGAGTACGCACGCCAGAGCGAGGCGACGGCGAGGGCCGCCGGGGATCCCTGGGCGCTCTCGATGGCCCTGAACAATCTCGGTTATGAGGCCCTCGAGGTCGGCGCGTATGCCGAGGCACTCGCCTTGCTCGATGAGGCCGTCGCGCTGGCCCGCGAGCGAGGCGACCGTCGGAGCGAGGCCTTCTTCGTCGAGAACGTCGCGATGGCCCGGTTCAATCTCGACGGTGCCCGGGCTGCGCGACACGACTTCGCTCGGAGCCTCGACATCGCCGACAGCCTGGGCTTCCTCGAAGTCGTAGCGACGGACCTCATCGGCGCCGCGGCGGTCGCCGACCAGGATGGCGATCCGTCGCGTGCGGCCATGCTGCTCGGCGGCGCAGAGCGGATCGTCCAGCAGACAGGCGGGGGCCTCGACACCGCCGAGGCGCGGATGCGGGATGCCACCCTCGAGGCGATCCGCCGCCGCCTTGGGCCCGAACTCGAGCGTGTCTTCGAGCTCGGGCGGTCCACCGAACCGGCCGAGGTCGTCGCGATCGCACTCGCGACCCTCGAGACAGACCGCGGATCCGAGGGCGGCTGAGCGGACGACGGTGCGCGGGCGGGCTCAGGACAGACAGAACGCGCAGGTTGCGAGGCCGAAGGCCATGAACCCGGCGTAGAACCCCACCCAGAGCCGCTGACGACCGCGACCGGCCGGGCCCAGCGGATGCCGCTCAGAGCGCCGACGGCCGAGACGATGAAGACGACGATCCAGACCGGGAGCGGGATCGACTGGAGCGGGAGGAGGATCGCCAGCACGTACGTGTCGGTGACACGGAGTGCGATGAAGAGGATGCCGAAGAGGACGCCGACCGAGAACGCGGTCAGGACAGGATGCCGCCCGACCGCGGTCGTCAGTCCCACCGGACGCCGAGGCGTGACCGGCCGACGGCTCAGGCGGCGTCAGCGCAAGGAAGCGTCCGAGGACGAAGCGAGCGCACCCGAGGTGCGTGAGCGAGGACCGCAGGCGTTGACGCGGCGATGGCGCCGCATCAGCCGCCGGCTCAGTCGTTATACAGGCGTTCCTCGATCAGCTTCTCCTGCACCGTCCGACCACTCGGATCGAAGCAGGAGAACTCGAAGTGCTTCTCGAACTCGAGATCGACGTTGTCCTGGCCGCCCCGGTTCTTCTCGACCGATAGGATGATCCAGTCGCGGAACCGCTGGGCCTGGTACGGGTTGAACTCGATGTTGACCTTCGCGACGATCTGATACTTCTCGTTGAGGATCAGGATGATGTCGGCCTCGTAGTTGATGGCCGAGCTGCCGCGGAGGTGGAAGTTCCGGAGGCGGGCCGCCTTGAGGCCCTCCTTGTCGGCGGCCACGATCGCGACCATCGGCACGCCCTCGGAGAGGGCGATGTCCTTGAGGCCCTGGACGACGTAGGTGACCTTCTCGGACTCGGTATTGGCATCCGGGATCATCGGCACCTTCTGGAGGTAGTCGACGACGACGAGCAGTCGACGGTCGCCCGAGAGGACCTTGTGCTGCTGGACGAGCTTGCGCATGTTGTCGACCGTGCTCGCGGTCGCTGATCCGCGCATCAGGAACAGGTTCTGGCCGTAGCGGGCGATCCGGTCGAGCGACGGGCGAAGGCGCGGGTTCGCAGCCAGCTGCGGGCCGCCGGTCCCCTCCGCCATCCAGGTCCCGAGGATCTCCTTGCGGACATCCTGGATCTTGATCGCGCCGGTCTTGTGCGGCAGGTGGGCCAGCGCCGACTCCATCGCGATCATCCGGTTGAGGAGGTAGTGCTCCTCGTGCTCGAAGCAGATGTACAGGACGTTCGCCTGGCCACCAGAGGCGACGTTGCGCGCCATCTGGAGCGCCATCGTCGTCTTGCCGGTGCCCTGGGCGCCACCGATGAGCAGCAGCTCGCCAGGTCGGAGACCGGTCCCGATCGTCTTGTCGAGGGGGGTGAACCCGAGCGGGACGGGCTGGTACTCCCCGATCTCACCGCTCGTGACACGATCGTTCAGGTCGACAAGGACATCCAGCGCCGATCGCGGGACCATGCTGCCGTTGTCGGTGTCGAGGCGCCAGGACAGCCTGGTCGCTGCGGTCTGCTCGACGTCGGTGCTCACGCGGGTTCGACCTCCGAGGCGGGCGACAGGACGGGGCGATGGTAGCACCGCCGCTTCCCATATCCTGATACCGCCCGGTGCGCTCGGCCCCCACCCGATGGTACCGGTCGAACGTCAGGCAGCGTCCTTGGCGAGCTCGTCCCAGTAGAGCGCCATCGCCCGCACACCACCCTCGAACAGGCGCAGGTCCATCCACTCGTTCGGGGCATGGAAGTTGCCGGCCGACGGGCAGAACCCGATCAGGACGACCGGCAGGCCGAGGGCCTCCTCGAACTCGCGGACGAACGGGATCGAGCCGCCCTCGCGGATCGCCACCGGCGGCACGCCCCAGATCGCCTCGATCGCCCGGATCGCCGCCGCGGCCGCCGGATGGTCGAGCGACGTCCGGCTCGGCAGGCCGCCGCCGGTCGCGATCACCTCGACGGTGACGCCGGGCGGGCAGATCTGCTCGACGTAGGCCTTGAACTGCTCGAAGATCCGGGTCGGATCCTGGTCCGGGACGAGCCGACAGGTGATCTTCGCCTGGGCCCGAGCCGGGATGATCGTCTTGCCGCCCTCGCCCTGGAATCCGCCGCCCATGCCGTTGACATCAAGGGTCGGGCGGGCGCCTCGACGCTCGAGGGTCGAGAAGCCCACCTCACCGACGAGCGCCGGGACAGCCAGCGACGCCTGGTAGGCGGCCTCATCGAACGGCAGGTCGGCGATCGCCTCCCGCTCGGCTTCGGTGAGAGCGACGACGTCGTCATAGAAGCCCGGGGATCCGGATCCGGCCGTCGGGACCCTTGAGCGCGGCGATGATCGTCGCCAGGGCGTTGAGCGGGTTCTCGATCTGGCCGCCATAGACGCCCGAGTGGACGTCCTGGAACGGCCCGCGGACGTGGATCTCGGCGCCCATCAGCCCGCGCAGCCCGACCGTGATCGCCGGGATGTCACCCTCGAAGAAGCCGACGTCGCTGACGATCGCGACGTCGCCGGCCAGGCGGTCGCGGTTCTCGCGGAGCCACGGCTCGAGACTCTCGGAGCCCGACTCCTCCTCGCCCTCGAAGACGAATCGGAGGTTCACCGGCAGGCTGCCGCGTGTCCGAAGCAGTGCCGCGGCGGTCTGGAGGAGGATCGCGACGTTCGACTTGTCATCGCTCGCGCCGCGGGCCAGGACCCGGTGCGTCGACGACGGCGGGCTCGAACGGCGGCGAGGTCCACTCGTCGAGGGGATCGACCGGCTGGACATCGTAGTGACCGTAGGCGACGACGGTCGGTGCGCCGGGGGCGTGGAGCCAGTCGGCGTAGACGATCGGGTGCCGCCCGCTCGTCGAGCAGACCTCGACATGCTCGAGGCCCGCCGCGGTCAGCCGGGCGGCGAGATAGTCGGCCGTCGCGCGGACGTCGTCGGCGTGCTCGGGCAGTGCCGAGATGCTCGCGAACCGGAGCAGATCGAGGTACTCCGCCAGACGCTCGTCGCGGCTGGCGACCAGATCGGCCTCGAGCGCGGCGTCGGGCGATGGGCGGGTCGTCATCCTTCCCTCACACGGTCGAACGGACGCCGCCCCTGGCGGCGATCAGGCGTCGGGGCGGCAGGCCGGCCGCCCCGACCGGTCGTCAGGCGGGCGACGGCGCGGCAGCGCCTTCGTGGGGCGCGACATCGACCGCCGGCGCGCCGTGGGTGTTCTCCTTCGGCGGCAGGTCGGTGAACAGCGCTTCGAACCCTTCCGAGTCGACCGTCTCCTCGGCGATGAGCTTCTCAGCCAGCGCCTGGAGCTTGCCGCGATGCGTCGTCAGGACTTCGACGGCGCGGTCGTAGGCCCGATCGATGATCGCCCGGACCTCCTCGTCGATCTGCTTCGCGACCTCGTCGGAGTAGTTCCGCTGCTCGCCGATCTCGCGGCCGAGGAACACGAGCTCGTCGCGCTTCCCGAACGCCAGCGGGCCGAGCCGCTCGCTCATCCCGAACTCGGTCACCATCCGTCGAGCCAGGTCGGTCGCCTTCTCGATGTCATTGCTCGCGCCGGTCGTCGTGTCGCCGAAGATCGAGCTTCTCGGCGGCGTTCCCGCCGAGCAGGCCGGCGATCTTGTCCTCGAACTCGGACTTGCTCTGGAGGTAGCGATCCTCGGACGGCAGGGCCATCGTGTAGCCGAGGGCCATGCCGCGGCTGATGATCGTGACCTTCTGGACGGGGTCGCACTTCGGCAGGATCCGCTGGACGACGGCGTGGCCACCCTCGTGGTACGCGATGATCGTCTTCTCGGCGTCGCTGATGATCCGGCTCTTGCGCTCCGGTCCGGCGACGATCCGCTCCAGGGCCTCCTGGAACTCGGACATCCCGATGACCTTCTTGTTGCGTCGGGCCGACGAGGATCGCGGCCTCGTTGACGAGGTTCGCGAGGTCGGCGCCCGAGAAGCCCGGGCTCTGACGGGCGACGCCCTCGACCTCGACGGCCTTGTCGAGCGGCTTGCCCTTGGTGTGGACCTTGAGGATCGCGACACGGCCCTTCATGTCCGGCCGGTCGAGGATGACCTGGCGGTCGAACCGACCGGGCCGCAGGAGCGCCGGGTCGAGCACGTCGGGTCGGTTCGTCGCGGCGACGACGATGACGTTCGTGTTCGTGTCGAAGCCGTCCATCTCGACGAGGATCTGGTTCAGCGTCTGCTCGCGCTCGTCATGGCTGCCGCCGAGGCCGGCGCCGCGCTGGCGACCGACCGCGTCGATCTCGTCGACGAAGACGATGCACGGCGCATTGCGCTTGGCCTGGTCGAACAGGTCGCGGACGCGGCTGGCGCCGACGCCGACGAACATCTCGACGAACTCCGAGCCGGAGATGCTGAAGAACGGCACGCCGGCCTCACCCGCGACGGCTCGTGCCAGGAGCGTCTTGCCCGTGCCGGGCGGTCCCGACCAGGAGCACGCCACGCGGGATCCGGCTCCGAGGCTGTTGAACTTCTCGGGGTACTTGAGGAACTCGACGACTTCCTGGAGCTCGGTCTTGGCCTCGTCGACCCCGGCGACGTCGTTGAACGTCACGACGGTCTTGTTGCCGAGGAACATCCGGGCCCGGCTCTTGCCGAACGACAGGGCCTGGTTATTCGTCCCCTGGGCCTGTCTCATCATGAACAGGATGAAGCCGCCGATGAGGATGAGCGGCAACAGGCCGGTCAGGATCAACCCGAGCCACGACGTGTCGGGCGCCGGCTTGCCCTCGAACGTCGGGAGCGGCTTGACTGCCGGCGGTCGCGGCGACCTCACGTCGCCGAAGACGTCGGTGAGGATGCTCGGGACGATCGACGTGTAGCTCGTGTTGTCGGACTTCAGGACGGTGAGCGATCTGCTCCTGCTGGACGACCGACTGGACCTCGCCCGCCTTGACGTCCGCGAGGAAGGTCGGAATACGGCGACGACTTCGTCGGGTTCTGCTGGAGCAGCCAGGTGTAGAGCAGGGCGACGGTGCCGACGACGAGCACGAGCATCACGATGCCGTTGCGGAAGAACTTGGCGTTCAACGAGGGATAGCCTCCGGAGCGACGTGACCGGCACTCTGGTCGGCCACGGGTCGAGTATAGCGTCGAGTCCGGGCAGGCCCGGTGGCCGGGACCCGATGGTCATCGCGGCCATCGCTCAAGGGTACGGGCCGGATGTGGCGTCGGATGGGGCCGGATGGTAAAGAGATGACAACCCTCGCAGGCCGGGCGGGGCGCCTCGGATCGTGTCGAGGAGGGTTGGTAGCAGGGACAGGATTCGAACCTGTGACCTAGCGATTATGAGCCGCTTGCTCTGCCACTGAGCTACCCTGCCGCGGGCCAGATTGTATGGCAAAGGCTCGACGAGCAGTCCTCGCCCGGACGACCGATGATGGCCCGATGGCGACCCTCGATGCTCGCGCCCGCGCGCGACTGCCCGACAGCGCCTTCGCCTACGTCGACCCGCAGGGCCGTCGTCGCCTGCCGATCAACGACGAGGCCCACGTCCGGAATGCCCTGTCGCGGTTCGACCGGGTCGACTTCCACGATGAGGCGGCGCGCGACCGGGCGCGGATGCGGATCCTGCGGGCCGCCAAGCGCCTCGGGATCATGCCGCTCGGTTTCGTCGGCGGCCAGCTCCGACCGGAGCGCCGCCTGCCACGCGGTCAGGTGACCTTCCTGCTGGTCGACCTCGAGGGCTCGACCGAGCTCCTCCACCGCCTTGGCGACGGCTACGGTCCGCTGCTCAACCGGATCCGACGGCTCGTCCGGACCGCCGTCCGACGGTCCGGCGGGCGCGAGGTGGACGCTCGCGGCGACGAGCTGTTCGTGGTCTTCGAGGTCGCCGTGGCGGCCGTGGCGGCGGCCTCAGCCATCCGGCAGACGGTGCGCGACCACGCCTGGCCCGAGGGCATCGCGTCCTCGGGTCCGGGCCGGCATCCACACGGGTCGGCCGACCCTGACCGAGAGCGGCTATGTCGGGCTGTCGGTCCACACCGTCGCCCGCATCGCCGACGCCGGCCACGGCGGCCAGATCGTCGTCTCCGGTGCGGCACGCGACGCGGCGGGCGGCGGACTGCCGGACGGGTCCGACCTGGTCAGCCTCGGCCGATGGCGGCTCAAGGGCCTGCGCGAGTCCGGTGGAGCTGTTCCAGCTCGCGGACGATGGCCGGGTGGAGTCGTTCCCGGCCCTGCGGCCGGTGGCACGACCGGTGCGCTGACGGCCCATCGTCCGGCCGGCGTCACGGTCGCACGCTCAGTGGTCGTCGGGACCGAACAGCACCGCCAGCCAGCTCTCGAGCGGGCTCCGTCGCTCGGCCTTCTCGCCCAGCCGCTGGACCTCCGATCCGGGCGCATCGGTGGCCAGGGCCGGCGCATCGGAGCCCATCGTGAACGGGATCTCCTTGGCTGAGCCGAGGCCATAGCCGCGGGCCTGCTGGAGGATGTACGGCTTCTCGCCGACCTTCTCGAGCTCCCGCTGGAGGGCGGCGACATCGGCGGTCAGGACGGCGTTCTGTGAGGCCAGCGTCTGAGCCGTCGAGCTTGCAGCGGTCGCCTCCCCGACCTGGCGGGCGAACACGATGATGATCCAGGCCGACAGGACGCTCGCCAGGACGAACGCGACGCGGCGGCGGGTGATCCCGGTGACCGGCAGGCTGTCCAGGTCCGGCCGACCGATCGATTCGACCGATCCATCGGTCCAGGGTCCGTCGGATGGCTCGACGGGCGGAGGCGCGGCTGCTGCCTCGGGGTCGGGCCGTTCGTGCATCGGGCGGAGGGTAGCTGCGCCCATCGGGCGTGTCAACCTCGGCAGCCGGCTGCGCGGAGGGGCGGCGGGCCCTGATCGAACGCACGCGTGACAGCCGAGCTGTCACGCAGCCCGATGCATCGTGCGCTAGACTCCGACGCGATAGAACAGGCGTTCCATTCCTCGGGAGGAACGATGCGGACCTACGCCCCGGCTTCGGCCGAGACCGTGCTCGGCCGACTCCTCGACGAGCCGTCGCTGGCTCGCGGCGTCGTCCACCACGAGGTGATCCCGGCACGCGACGCCGAGCACGCCGATTGGCCGACCTGGCTCCACGACGGGATCCGGACCGGGCTCGCGGCCCGGGGGATCGAGCGGCCATACATCCATCAGGCCCAGGCGATCGAGGCCGTCCACGCCGGTGAGGACGTCGTCGTCGTCACCCCGACAGCGTCCGGCAAGAGCCTCTGCTACGCCGTTCCGATCCTCCAGGCGATCGCCGACGATCCGGCCGCCCGGGCCCTCTGCCTGTTCCCGACCAAGGCGCTCGGCCAGGACCAGGTCACCGAGCTCGCGACGCTCGCTGGCCTCGCCGGGCTCGGCGTCTCGACGGCCGCCTATGACGGCGATACGCCGGCGCCGATCCGGTCGGCGATCCGGAAGGCCGGCCAGATCGTCGTCACGAACCCGGACATGCTCCACTCGGCGATCCTGCCGCACCACACGAAGTGGTTCCAGCTGTTCGAGCAGCTCCGGGTCATCGTCATCGACGAGCTTCACATGTACCGCGGGATCTTCGGCAGCCACGTCGCCAACGTCCTGCGTCGGCTGCTCCGGCTGTGCGCCCACTACGGCAGCCGGCCGGTCATCGTGTCCTGCTCGGCGACGATCGGGAACCCGGACGAGCTCGCCCGGATGATCACCGGCCGGCCTGCCCGTCTCGTCGACCGGAACGGCGCTCCCTCCGGCGAGCGGCACATCCTGCTCGTCGATCCGCCGGTCCTTGACGCGGCGACCGGGGCGCGCGGCTCGGCCCTCACGCTCGCCGAGCGCTGGGCGCTGCCGTTCCTGCGGGCCGGTCGCCAGACCGTCGTGTTCGGACGGTCGCGAGTGGCCGTCGAGATCATGCTGAGCAACCTGCGTGAGGCGCTCCGCCAGGATCTCGGGCCGCGGTCGCGGCTGCGGGGCTATCGGGGTGGCTACCTGCCGACCGAGCGCCGGGCCATCGAACACGGCCTCCGGGACGGCGAGATCCTCGGCGTCGTCGCGACGAATGCGCTCGAGCTCGGTGTCGACATCGGCCGCCTGGACGTCTCGATCCTGGCCGGCTACCCGGGCTCGATCGCCGCCACCTGGCAGCAGATGGGCCGGGCCGGGAGGCGCGGCGACGTCTCCGTCGCGATCGTCGTCGCGTCACCGTCGCCGGTCGACCGCTACGTCATCCACCATCCCGAGTTCCTGCTCGGCGCGCGACCCGAGGAGGCCCGCGCCGACCCGGACAACCTCCATGTCCTGATCGGTCATCTCCGCTGCGCGACGTTCGAGCGACCCTTCGAGCCGGGGGAGGTCTTCGGCCCGGGTCCGGTCGACGAGCTTCTCGCGTTCGTCGCCGAGTCGGGCCACGTCCGCCAGGCCGCAGACGGTCGGTGGTACTGGAGCTCGGAGAACTTCCCGGCGTCGGAGATCTCTCTCCGGTCGGCGGCGCCGGAGAACGTCGTGATCATCGACACGTCGCCGGATCGGCCGCGGGTGCTCGGCGAGGTCGACCTGTTCAGCGCCCAGGTCCTCGTCCACGAGCGGGCGATCTACATGCACGAGTCGACCCAGTACCACGTCGATCGGCTCGAATGGGGCGAGCGCAAGGCGTACGTCCATCGGGTCGACGTCGACCACTACACATACGCGAACCGGGCGGTGACCCTCAAGCCGCTCGACGTCTTCGCCGAGGCACCGGCCATCGGCGGTCGCCGGGTGTTCGGCGAGGTGATGGTCGCGAGCCTCGTGACGCTCTTCAAGAAGCTGAAGTTCGGGACGGACGAGAACGTCGGCTGGGGCCCGATCGACCTGCCCGAGCTCGAGCTCCAGACGACCGCCTACTGGCTCACGGCGGACGGCGTGACCGTCACGCCGGCCGGGCGCGGCGTTGACCGGTCCGGCGGCTCCGCTCACGTACGAGCAGGTACGCTCGCAGAGCCTCCTCCCGGTCGCCTTGCGCGCGACCTGCCTGACGGCCACGCGGGGCGTGGCCTGACGGGCTGGCGACGCGACGACCTCGACGTCGCCCTGATCGGTGCCGGTCGGGCTGTCCAGGCGGTCGCCGCGGTCCTCCTGATGGTCGACCCGCGCGACCTCGGCCTTGTCGCCCAGGTCCGGTCGCCGCACCAGGAGGCGCCGACGGTCTACCTCTATGAAGCGATGCCGGGCGGTGTCGGCCTGGCCGAGCGCCTGTGGGCCCGCCACGACGAGCTGATCATCGGCGCGGCCGAGCTCATCACGAGCTGTCCGTGCGACGCCGGCTGCCCGGCCTGCACGGGCCCGCGGCTCGAGCCGGGCGTCGACTCGAAGGCCCTCGCGCTGCGTCTCCTCATGACCCTTGGTGCCGGCGGCGGCACCCCCGTCGGGCTGCGGCCGGGCATGGAGGATCGTGTCGCCAGCGGCGCCCCGGCGTGATCGACGAGCGCGCCTCGTTCGACCGCCGGTTCGCTCGCTGGCGCGCCGCACACGGGTCGCCTGATCGAGGCGGACAGCCGAGCCCCGCCGATCGCGCAAGAGAGCGGGCCCGATCGATGGCCGAGACCCTGGGAGGCGAAGCGCTCGGGATCGGTGGCGGGACCGTCGTCCGGATCGATCGACCCGCCGTGCCGCTCCGGATCGATCGGGACCGGCTCGCCAGCCTGCCGGGCCAGCCGCCGACCGACGCTCCGCTGCTGTGTCTCGACACGGAGACGACCGGGCTCGGCACGGCGACCGGCACGTACGCCTTCCTGGTCGGACTCGGCTGGTGGGAGGCGGACGCATTCCGGCAGGTCCAGCTCGTCCTGCCGGATGAGGCCGACGAGCCGGCACTCCTCGCCGCCATCACGGCGAGCGTGCCGGCGGGTGCCTGGCTCGTCACCTACAACGGCCGCGGCTTCGACTGGCCGCTCCTCGAGACGCGCTACCGACTCGGTCGCATGCCGATGCCGGCGCTGGCAGGGCCATCTCGACCTGCTGCCATTCGTCCGTCGGGTCTGGCGGCACCGGCTCGTGGACGCCCGGCTCCGGAGCGTGGAGGAGGGCGTCCTGGGGCTCTCGCGGATCGGCGACGTCGAGGGCTGGCAGATCCCGGGCCGCTATCTCGAGGTCCTCCGGGGGGCCTCCCCTGCCCTGCTCGTCGAGATCGTCCACCACAACGACCTCGATGTCCGGTCGCTGGCGAACCTCCTCGCGCACGCCGCCGACCACCTCGCGGCCGGCAGCCCCGGCCGGGCGTCGGCACCGGCAGGCGACCTCGCCGGCCTCGCCCGGGCGTTCCGCCGTGACCGCCGACCGCTCGAGGCGCTGGCCTGTCTCGACGTCGCCGTCGCGATCGCCGAGGACCGCGACCGAGGCGCACCCTCACCGGTGCCGGACCCGATCGCGACCGAGCCGTGGTGGTCGCCAGCGCGCGTCGCCGACTTCGGCGGACGGGCGATCTCCTCGCGAGCCCGGACGATGGAGGACGCGTCACCGTGGACGTTCGCCCGGATCGCGACCGAGCGAGCACGCCTTCTCCGGGCCCTCGACCGCCCGGAGGACGCGATCGAGTCGTGGCTCGCCGCGGCGGCCGCCGGTGGCCGGCTCGGGATCCTCGCCTGGACGGAGATCGCGAAGGTCCGCGAGCATCGGCTCCGGGATCTCGATGGCGCGCTCGAGGCGACGATCCGGGCGTCCAGGGCGCTCGAGCGCCGACGCAGCCTCGGACGCCCCGAGCCCGGGCTTGAGCGTGCGGTCGCCCACCGCGCCGCGCGACTTCGCCGACGACGCCTCCGCGCCGCCGCGCGGGATCAGACGAGCGGTCGCTGGCGGACCTTGGCCGCCTCGTAGCGCTGGCGCGCGTCGGCGACGGACCCGACGGCCGACACCTCGGCGACCGGCACGTCCCACCACGAGTCGCTCGATGGCGCTGGGATGAGCGGGTCGGTCTCGACGTGGATGACGATCGGTCGATCCTCGTTCGAGGCGACGGCCTCCACGAGCGCCGAGCACAGCTCGGGGATCGACTCGACCCGGACGGCGCGGCAGCCGAGGCTCTCGGCGTTCGCCGCCAGATCGACCGGCAGGACGCCACCGTCCAGCCGGCCGGAGGCCGCGTCCCGGTACCGGAACCGCGTCCCGAAGCGCTGCGACCCGACCGACTCGGAGAGTCCGCCGATCGACGCGTAGCCGTGGTTCTGGACGAGCACGACGATGAGCTTCTGGTGCTCCTGGACGGCCGTGACGAGCTCCTGGGCCATCATCAGGTACGACGCGTCGCCGACCATGACGAAGACCTCGCGATCGGGTGCGGCGAGCCGTACTCCCAGCCCGCCGGCGATCTCGTAGCCCATGCACGAGTAGCCGTACTCGATGTGGAAGCCCTTGGCGTCCCGTGTCCGCCACAGCTTGTGGAGGTCACCGGGCATCGATCCGGCGGCGCAGACCACGACGTCGTGCGGCCGGCTCACGTCGTTGACCGCGCCGAGGACCTCCGACTGCGCCGGCAGCGGGCCGTGGCCGAGGTGGTACGCCTCCTCGACCGTCGCGTCCCAGGCCTCGGCCAGGCGGCGCGACTCGGCTCGATAGGGCGCCGCCACGCTCCAGCCGGCGAGTGCGTCCGCCAAGCCCTCGATCGCCCGTCGCGCGTCCGCGACGACCATCGTGCCGGCCTGCTTGGCCGCGTCGAATGGCGCGATGTTCACGTTCGCGAACCGGACCTCGGGCGCGGCGAAGGCCGAGCGCGAGGCCGTCGTGAAGTCACTCCAGCGGGTCCCGATGCCGATGACCAGGTCGGCATCGCGGGCGATCGCATTCGCCGCGGTCGTGCCGGTCGCGCCGATGGCGCCGACGCGCCTGCGGATGGTCGTACGGCAGCGAGCCCTTGCCGGCCATCGTCTCGCCGACGGGGATCCCGGTGGCCTCGACGAGGTCCCGGAGCGCGTCGGTCGCGCCGCTGTAGATCACGCCGCCGCCGGCGACGATGAGGGGTCGCTGCGATCCTCGGATCAGCTCGACCAGCGCGCCGAGGATCGACGGGTCGGGAGCCGGCCGGGCGATCCGCCAGACCCGGTCCTCGAACAGCTCGACCGGCCAGTCATAGGCCTCGGCCTGGACGTCCTCGGGCAGGGCGATCGTCGCCGTTCCTGTCTCGGCCGGGTCGGTCAGGACGCGCATCGCCCCGAGGAGCGCGGCCGGAAGCATCTCCGGCCGCCAGACCCGATCGAAGAACCGCGAGACCGGCCGGAAGGCGTCGTTGACCGAGACGTCAGCCGCGATCGGTGACTCGAGCTGCTGGAGGACGGGGTCGGCGACCCGGGTCGCGAAGATGTCGCCCGGCAGCAGCAGGACGGGGATCCGGTTGATCGTCGCCGTGGCGGCGCCGGTCACCATGTTCGTCGCTCCCGGTCCGACCGATGACGTGCAGGCGAGGATCGAGCGGCGGTCGCGCATCCGGGCGTAGGCGATCGCCGTGTGGACCATCGCCTGCTCGTTGCGGGTCTGGCGGTAGGGGAGCCGCGCCGGATCCTCGAGCTCGGACTCGAGGAGTGCCTCGCCCAGGCCGGCGACGTTGCCATGGCCGAAGATCCCCGACACGCCGTCGACGAATCGACGGATGTCGCCGTCCCGCTCGGTCTGCTGGGCGATGAGGAATCGGACGATCGCCTGGCCGACCGTCGCCCGTACCGTCGTCATAAGTCGCTCCTCCCGGGACGCTGCCCGCCGAATGGCAGGCGCGGATCGACCGTCTGGTCCTGCCAGGTCCCGCGGATCCAGCCGTGGGCCGGATCGTCCACGATCCGCCACGACCGGTCGGGATCCGGCCCGGCCATCACGTTCAGGTAATAGAGGTCGTAGCCGGGAGCCGCCATCGTCGGGCCATGCCAGCCGTGCGGCACCAGCACGACATCGCCCTGGCGGACCTCGACGAGGACGTCGATCGGCCGCGCGGCCGTCCCGTACACGCGCTGGTAGGCCAGACCCGGGCCCGCCGGACCGGCCGCGATCTCGTAGTAGTAGATCTCTTCGAGGACCGACTCGTCGGGCGAGGCCTGATCGTGCTTGTGGGGCGGCCACGACGACCAGCCGCCGCCCGGAGAAAGGACCTCGACCGCGATCATCCGGTCGGCGTCGAGCGCTTCCGGCCGGCCGAAGTTCCGGACCTCCCGCGACGACGCACCCGCGCCGCGGAGCTCGAGCGGGACGTCGGCGGCGGGGACGTGGATCGGGATGCGGGAGCCGGCCTGCGCTCGGGTCGTCGCCACGGCCACGCGCGCCGGCGTGCTCGCGGTCAGCCGGACGCCGTGTCCCGGCGGGACGAACACGAAGTCCGTCGGCCCGGCGAAGACGTCCTCGCGGCCCTCGAGTTGGAACGCCTGGTCGCCGGCCAGGACGTGGAGGTCATGGCCGGCGAGCGGCAGGATCGCGACCTCGTCGGCGCCGGTCTCGAAGGCGATCGAGCCGCCGGACGCGAGCTCCGCGACCCGCAAGCCGGCGTAGGTCCAGCCGGCCCCCTCGGGCGTGAGCTCGAGGGCCCACGGACCGGCGGCGAGGCTCCCGGCGGGTCGATAGAGCCCGACGTCCGGGCCGGCCTCGGCCGGCCGGGCGGTGACGGACGCCGCCAGGTCGGTCATGACCGAGCGTCGGGGTTCGGGATGACCGCGTCGCTGATCTGGTGGAGCAGCTCGTGGTAGGAGGAGATGAAGGCGCGGAGCGTCCGAGCCGTGGCACCGAAGCCGTCGAACTCGCCGATCGCAAGCCCATCGGGCTCGTACGCCCGGACGAAGTCCGGAAAGCGCGCCGCGAGCTCGACGACGAAACGCGGCTCGACCGGGTCGTCGATCCGCGGCCGGACCTCGACCGCCGAGGCGTTGAACCGCTTCTGCCAGACCGACGGCAGGGTGATCACGACATCGCCACCGATCAGCTCCGACCAATGGTAGTGATGCCGGATCGCCGCTCCGAGGAGCCGGGCCCGGTAGCCGCGCTCCTGGAAGATCGCGTAGGCCCGCTTGAAGACCGCGACGCCGGACCACGGCAGGGCGTCGGGGTCGACGATGATCCCGTCGCGCTCGGTCTGGACCCGCAGCCAGTCCTCGATCCGGCCCATCATGACCGTCACCACCGGGCCCATCGTCTCGACATCCTGCCCGGCGGCCTCGCGGCGCTGCAGGCCCCGTTCGATCGCCTCGGCCGCGGCGAGCGCCTGGGGGACCGTGAAGCAGACCGTGACGTTGACGCTGACCCCGAGCGCGGTCGCCTCCTCGATGACCCCGATCCCGGCGGCTGTGGCCGGGAACTTCACGATGATGTTCGGCGCGAGGCTCGTGAACCGGACACCCTGGGCGAGCATCGTCTCGGGCGTCCGGTAGAGCGTCGGGTCGGTCTGGACCGAGAGCCGGCCCTGCCGGCCGCGATGCGCCGCGAACGCGGGCTCGAGCAGCGCCGCACCGCGGCGCGACATCTCGTCGACGATCGCCCAGGCCAGATCGACCTCGGTCGCGACCGGCTCGCGGCTCGCGGCGTCGCGGACCCAGGCGCGCCAGCTGGCCGGATCCTGCTTCCAGACATCGGTGACGATCGTCGGGTTGGCGGTCGCGCCGACGGCGCCGAAGCTGATCGCATACTCGAGCTCGGGGATCGAGCATGAATCGTTCCAGATGTCGGTGGCGGTCGTCGCGATCGTCCGACCCAGGGGGCTGTCGGCGAGCGGCAGGACCGCCGGGTCGGCAAGCGACGTCATCCTCGCACCTCCGTCTCCGGTGACAGGACCATCATGCCCCGTCCACACCCGGTCGGGGTCCCGCTCCTGAGCCGCTCCCGACGCGCGATGAGGGTTGACACCCGCCTGCGACGCGATGCTATGCTCCGCCGGCCCAGGGTAATCGATTACCCACCCGCCGTGGAGCCCCGTGAGCGACCGACTCGCCACCGCTGCGCGCCTCGTTCCCGACGACCCTGCCGGCATCCCTGATGCCCAGGACCGCCTCGCGGCGCGGCGCCTCCCGGACAGCCCGATCGGCATCGTCCCGATCGTCTGGAACAACGTCGATCTGGCCGATCTCGCGCCCGAGGTCCCGGCCGCGACGATCCTCGACGCGGCCGGCCGGCTCGGCTACGAGGGCGTCCAGTACGGACGGGGGTTCGCGGAGGGACCGGCGCTGGCGACGGATCTCGGCGACGCGCGGGCTGCGACTGGCCGAGGTCTACGCCGAGCTCCCCTGCACGCCCGACGGCCCGTCGGCGGATGCCCTCGAGATCGGCCGAGCTCGCCTCGGGATCCTCCATGACGCCGGCGGCGAGCTCCTGGTGGCCGCCTGCCAGGTCGGCGGCGGCCGCGCGGGATGGGCCAGCCGGGGAGCGGATCCGGAGCTCCCCGATTCAGCGAGGCCGGCTGGTCGCGCTTCGTCGAGGTCATCGACCAGCTCGCCGCGGACACCCGGGCCCTCGGCCATCGGCTCGTCTTCCATCCCCACGCGGGGACGTATGTCGAGACGGCTGCTGAGGTCACGACGCTCGTCGACCGGACCGATCCGGAGGGCGTCGGCGTCTGCCTTGACGTCGGACACTGCACCGTCGGTGGCGGCGACCCGGTGACGGCGATCCTGAGCCTCGGGGAGCGGATCCGCCATGTCCACCTCAAGGACGTCGACGGGACCGTCCTCGGGGCGATGCGGACCGGGCGGATCGCCGACTTCGGGGCCGCGATCCGGGCCCGAGTCTTCACCGAGCTCGGGAACGGGGTCCTCGACGTCGAGGCGATCGTGTCGGCCCTCGAGTCGATCGACTATCGCGGCTGGCTGATGATCGAGCAGGACAGCAGCTGGCTGGCGCCTGGCGAGGCGGCAGCGGTCGGGCGACGGGTCCTCGAGTTCGCATTGCGGGAGGACGCGTGAGGATCGCCCTGCTGGGAGCCGGACGGATCGGCCGGATGCACGCCCGGATCCTCGTCTCGACGCCGGGGGTCGACGAGCTGCTCGTCGCCGATGCGATCGCGGCGACCGGCCGAGACGACCGCCGGCGAGACCGGCGCGACGTTCGTCGCGACGCCCGAGGAAGCGATCGAGCGGGCAGACGCGGTCGTCATCGCAGCCGCGACCGATGCCCATGCGACGGCTCGTCCGGGCGGCGATCGGCGCCCGCAAGGCGATCTTCTGCGAGAAGCCGCTGGCCCACGATCTGGCCGACACGATCGCCGTCGCGGCCGAGGTCGAGGCCGCCGGGCTGCCGTTCCAGCTCGGCTTCCAGCGCCGCTTCGACCCGGGCTACACGGAGGCTCGCCGGCTCCTCTCGTCGGGCGAGCTGGGGACGCTCTACGCGTTCCGGCTGGCCGGCCACGACCCGGCCCCGCCCCACGAGGCCTACATCCCGGCCTCGGGCGGCCTGTTCCGGGACTTCTCGATCCACGACTTCGACGTCATCCGATGGCTGACCGGCCAGGAGGTCGCCGAGGTCTACGCGACCGGTGCCGTGCGGGGCTTCCAGGTCTTCGCGAAGTACGGCGACGTCGACACCGCGGTCGCGACGCTGACGATGGCCGACGGCGCGCTCGGGGTCCTGACGGTCGCCCGTCACGACCCGCTCGGGTACGACATCCGGGCCGAGCTGTTCGGCTCGCGCGACAGCGTCTCGGTCGGCCTCGGGCCGCGGACGCCGATGCGCTCGGTCGAGCCGGGCGTGCACGCCGCCGGCCGGACCGGCGTGGCCCGACTTCATCGACCGCTTCAGTGCCGCGTACCGGGCCGAGATCATCGAGTTCGTCCGCGTCGCCGCCGGGGCGTCCAGCTCGCCGTGCACCGCCCGGGACGGGGTCGAGGCGCTCCGCATCTCGGAGGCCGCGACCCGCAGCCTCGCCGAGCATCGGCCCATCGCCCTCGAGGAGATCCCAGCTTGATGAAGGTCCTTCCCGTCGCGGATCGACCGTTCTTCGGCCCGACCTGCGCGCTACCATCCGCGCACCGAAAGGAGGTGCCCAGCGCGGGACGTCGCGCCGACGGCGCCGCCTGATCGCGATCCGCCAGATCGGCGGATCGCGGGGGACCGCGGAACAGATCCGCGGCCGTATGGAGGAGAGCACTCGATGATCCGAAAGTCCCTGGTCCTGCTCGCGGGAGCAGTCCTCGTCCTCGGGGCCTGTAACCAGAGCTCCAGCCCAGGCGCCAGCGGTGGCTCCACGGGCTCCGGCAGCGGCAGCACGATGGATGGCGCGCTCGTCGCGCGCAACGCCATCAAGATCGAGATCGTCACCCACGGCCAGGCCCAGGACGGGTTCTGGGGCGTCGTCCGCAACGGCGTGAAGGCCGGCGGCAACGACATGGGCGTGTCGGTCAACTACAGCGCCCCGGACGCCGAGAGCGACATGGTCAAGATGTCGCAGCTGATCGACGCCGCGGTCGCGAAGAAGCCGTCCGGGCTCGTCGTCTCGATCCCGAACGCTGAAGCCCTCACGCCGTCCATCAAGGCCGCCGTGGCGGCCGGCATCCCGGTCATCTCGATGAACTCGGGGTCCGACGTCTTCAAGGATCTCGGAGTCCTGGCTCACGTCGGCCAGACCGAGTACCAGGCAGGTCTCGGCGCCGGTGAGCGCTTCAAGGCCGCGGGCGTCAAGAACCCGCGCTGCTTCAACCAGGAGGTCGGCAACCAGGCGCTGACCCTCCGCTGCAACGGCTTCTTCACCGGGCTCGGGCTCGATCCGGCTGCCTCGTCGGACAAGATCCTGACCGGCCAGATCTCCGATCCGGCGGCCATGCAGGCGACGATCGAGGCGGCCATCAAGGCCGACGCGACGATCGACGGCATCCTGACCCTCGGCCCGTCGGTCGCGGTCCCGGCCCTCAAGGCCCTCGACTCGACCGGATCCACGGGCAAGGTCCACCTCGCCACCTTCGACCTGAGCGCTGACGTGCTCACGGCCATCAAGGACGGCAAGATGGACTTCGCGATCGATCAGCAGCAGTTCCTCCAGGGCTACCTGCCGATCGTGTTCCTCACCCTGTACGTCCAGACCGGCAACCTGCCGACCGGCGACGGCACGGGCCTGATCATGACCGGCCCGGGCTTCGTCACCAAGGACAACGCGGCGAACGTCATCTCGCTCGCTGCCAAGGGCCTGCGCTAGATCCTGGCTGTCACGCGCCGACATCCGTCGGCGCATCGAAGGGGCCGGCCATCCCGGCCGGCCCCTTCCTCGTTACCCCCGGAACCGGAGGGCTGCGATGACGAGCACGGCGCCGGCTGCGAACGGCGCGACGACACCCGGTAACAGCGACCGACTTCGTCAGCTCTCGCTGACCCAGCGCCTGCTCGCCCGGCCGGCGGCCGGCTCGATCCTCATCACGATCTTCGTCTGGATCGTCTTCGCGATCCTCTCGATCATCGAGGGATCGGGGACGTTCATCACCGCGGAGGGGACCCTCAACTACCTCGATGTCGCGGCCCAGGTCGGGATCGTCGGCACCGCCGTGGCCTTGCTGATGATCGGCGGCGAATTCGACCTCTCGATCGGCTCGCTCATCGGCTTCGCCGGCATCGTCATCGGGATCTGCGTCACGACGTACGGCCTGCCGGTCTGGCTCGGGATCCTCATCTCGATGTTCCTGACCTCGCTCCTCGGCGTGTTCAACGGCCTGATCGTCGTCCGGACGGGGCTGCCGTCGTTCATCGTCACCCTTGCGACGATGTTCATCTTCCGCGGCGCCACCCAGGCGCTGACGGCCCAGATCACCCAGATCACGTACATCCCGATCGACCCGGCGGTCATCGCCGCCGACCCGATCGCCTGGATCTTCAACTGGAGCTCCGGCAACCTGAAGGTCTCCGTCTTCTGGTGGCTCGCGATCGCCGTCATCGGCACGTACGTGCTCTCGCGGACGCGGTTCGGCAACTGGATCGCCGGCGTCGGCGGCTCGAACGCCGCGGCCCGCAACCTCGGCGTCCCGGTCGCGCGGGTGAAGATCACCCTGTTCGCTGCGACCGCCCTCTCGGCGGCGGTCCTCGCGGCCGTCCAGTCGATGACGTTCAACTCGGCCGACGTCCTGCGCGGCCAGGGCTACGAGCTCCGGGCCATCACGACCGCGGTCATCGGCGGCACGCTCCTGACCGGTGGCTACGGCTCGGTCCTCGGGACCGCGATCGGCGCCCTCGCCCTGGGGATGGCCCAGATCGGGATCGTCTTCGCGAGCATCAATGCAGACTGGTACCTGGTGGCCCTCGGGACCCTACTGCTCGTGTCGGTCGTCCTGAACAACTGGATCCGGCGTCGATTCGCCGGCATCCGCTGACGGAGGCGGAGATGGAGACCCAGACGATGTCCGCCAACGCGCCCAGCCCGGCCGGTCCGCTGCTCCTCGAGGCGCGCGACATCTCGAAGTACTTCGGCGCGGTCGTCGCGCTTGAAGGCGTCTCGCTGACGGTCGAGGCCGGCCGGATCACCTGCCTGCTCGGCGACAACGGCGCCGGCAAGTCGACCCTCATCAAGACCCTCTCGGGCGTCCACCCGCCGGACAAGGGGACGCTCGCGGTCGACGGCACGCCGGTCGTCTTCGGCTCGCCTCGTGATGCCCTCGACGCCGGGGTCGCGACGGTCTACCAGGACCTGGCGATCATGCCGCTGATGAGCATCACCAGGAACTTCTTCCTCGGCAACGAGCCGACGAAGGGCTTCGGGCCGTTCAAGCGGTTCGACATGAAGTCGTCCGCCGTCATCGCCAGGGAGGAGATGCGCCGGATCGGGATCGACGTCCGCGACACCGACCAGGCCGTCGGGACGCTCTCCGGCGGCGAGCGCCAGACGCTCGCGATCGCTCGGGCCGAGTACTTCGGCGCCCGGGTCCTCATCCTCGACGAGCCGACCTCTGCGCTCGGCGTCAAGCAGTCGGCCTTCGTCCTGCGGCATATCATCGCGGCCCGAAACAAGGGCCTCGGCGTCATCTTCATCACCCATAACGTCAGCCACGCCCTGCCGATCGGCGACTCGTTCACGATCCTCTCGCGCGGCCGGACCGTCGGGACGTACAAGCGAAACGAGCTCGATGAGGCCGAGCTGCGACGGCTCATGGGCGGCGGCGATGAGCTGAGCGAGCTCGCCAAGGAGCTCGAGGTGCTGGCCCGGGCCGACGAGAAGCGGGGCGACGAGAGTCACCACGAGATGGCCGAGGTCGAGGCGGCCTTGGCCGAGGCGCTCGCGGAGGAAGGCGAGTCGACGTCCGAGTAGAGACGAGGACCCGGCCCGGGATCGGAGCATCGCGGCGATGAGCGCGACGATCGTCGACGTGGCGGCGCGGGCGCACGTCTCGACGGCGACGGTCAGCCGGGTCCTCAACGGCTCGGGGCACGCCAGCAGCGCGACCCGCGAGCGGGTGATCGCGGCCGCTCGCGACCTCGACTACCGGCCATCCGGTGTCGCTCGCTCGCTGAAGCTGCGGGCGACCCGGACGCTCGGGCTCATCGTCACCGACATCGAGAACCCGTTCTTCCCGGCGCTCGTGCGGTCGGTCGAGGACGCCGCCCGGGCGGTCGGCTACGCGATCCTGCTGTGCAACGCGGCGGATGACCCGGAGCGCGAGTCGGGCTACCTCGATCTGCTCGTCGAGCGACGCGTCGACGGGGTGATCATCGCGGCAAGCAGCCTCGGTGGACGCCACGGCGCCTGGCTCGCCGACGCTCCCCTGCCGGTCGTCCTCATCAACACCGTCGCGCCCGGGGTCCGGCAGCCCGCGATCGCCTCCGACAATCGGCGCGGAGCGCGGGTCGCGGCCGAGCATGTCCTGTCCCTCGGTCATCGGCGCCTCGGGTTCCTCGCCGCTGAACCGCGGTACGTCGATTCACCGGTCCGCCAGGCGGGCGTCCGCGACGCGATGGTCGAGGCCGGCCTGGATCCGGCCGATCTCGCGGTCGCCGCAGGCCCGGCGTCGGTCGGCGGTGGCGAGGCGGCCATGACCGCCCTCCTGGCCCGGGTCCCGCGCCCGACGGCGGTCCTGGCCTACAACGATCTGATGGCGATCGGCGGGCTTCGGGCGATCCGCGCCGCCGGGCTGCGCTGCCCGGACGACGTGAGCGTCGTCGGGTTCGACGACATCGAGGTCGCGTCGTACGTCCAGCCGCCGCTCACGACCGTCGCCCAGGACCAGGCGGCGATGGGGGCCCTGGCGGTCCGGGCTCTCGCGGCGCAGCTGGCCGGCGAGCCTCCCGGACCCGAGATGACCCACCTTCCGACGATCCTCCGGATCCGCGCTTCGACCGCGCCTCCGCGCGACTGACCGCGCTTCGTCAGCCCTCCGCGCCGTCATCCTCGTCGTACGAGCCGACCCGGTCCGCGTCCGAGGGATAGACCAGCCGCCGGACCCGCTCGCGGGCCATCCGGACCAGGACCGAGGTTCGGTCCGGCACCGGCGTCAGCCCCGGTCCCTCGACGACCAGCGACCCGGCCGCGGCGGCGAACGGCAGATCCGGCCGCCCGCCCGACCGACCCACGAGGGCTCGCCGGATCGAGCGTCGAGATGAACGACGCGAGGAACGTGTCTCCGGCACCCGTCGGGTCGATCTCGTCGATCCGGGCGCGTCGCGCGATAGCGGACCTCCGAGACCGGCTGCCGGTCGGGCCCGAGGGTGATGAGCAGCCCACCCTCGCTGCCCTGGGTGACGAGGAGCCGCGCGTCCGGCGCCAGCATCGGATAGAGCGCCGCCAGCGGGGTCTCGGGATCGACGTCGTGGTGGCTCACCCCGACGATCGTCGCCCTCGCGAGCAGCCGCGATGGCTCCGGAGGTCGCCGGGTGACCCGCTCGCCGGCCACGAGGGTCCGCAGGAAGCCTTGCCACGCGACACCGACCTGGACCCCCTCCGGGATGACGTCCGCCCAGCCGTCAAGGACCTCGCCGGCGACCGGG
Organism: uncultured Chloroflexia bacterium; assembly: GCA_963729175.1. Classification (GTDB taxonomy): domain Bacteria; phylum Chloroflexota; class Limnocylindria; order Limnocylindrales; family CSP1-4; genus CAVSMY01. The sequence goes on from CAVSMY010000012.1 coordinate 781,156, forward strand.
GCGATCGACCAGGCCCGCGAGCGCATCCACGACTCCGGCAGCGGCACGACGGGCAGTGGGACGCCGGTCGCGACGCAGGTCTGGATCCGACCGGCGGGCGTCTCGAGGTTGTGGAAGATCGGGCCCTCTTCGAGAGGCACGAGCAGGATGTCGGCGCCGGCGTCGCGGATCAGGTCCAGCTCGGCCGCTTCACGGGCCGACCCGTCGACGCCGACGATCGCAGCGGTCCGAAGCCCCAGACGCGCGGTCGTCAGGGCCGAGTACGTCACCCCACCACCGAGCCGCCAGCCGCGGGGATCGTCGGGCGCGATATCGCGGCACGCCGCACCGACGTGGATGATCTCCGGCGCACCCGGCCACATCCGGCTGCGCACGGACCGCGACCTATACTGGCTGGCCATGTACTTCTTCGAGCTTCATGAAGGCGACGACGACCTCTTCCACGACATCCTGCTCGTGCGCGAGGAGGAGATCGATCCCGAGGAGTTCTTCGAGCTCGTCCAGGTCATCCGACGCCGGGTCCAGGACGATTTCGTGGACGATACCCTCGTCGAGGCGATCGCCGCCGTCCTCCAGCGCGAACATGGCTTCATCGCACTCACGGATGACCGCCTGACGGCCGCGGTCAATGTCTCGATGGTCGAGGCGGAGAACTTCCTTGCCGACCTCGATGCCGAGGACGAGGACGTGGACGCGGGGCGGGAAGACGAAGAGGACGAGGAAGACGACGAGGACGGGTCGGCGGACTACCTGTCGATCCTGGCCGACTACCAGTCCCGACGGCGGCGCCCTCAACTGATTCCGGGCCGGATGGGCGACAGACCGGCGACGGAACGCCGCCCAGCGGGCACCTGTCAGCGGCTGAAGAGGATCTCCATGACGTCGCCGTCCTTCACGACGATAGGTCCGACCCTCCGAGCGCAGGCGGCCGTGCTTGCGCGCCTCGGCCGTCGAACGCGAGCTCGATCAGGTCCTCGTAGGCGACGACCTCGGCGCGGATGAAGCCCTTCGCCAGGTCGGTGTGGATCGCGCCCGGCCGCGTCGACGGCCGTCGAGCCATCGGGGACCGGCCAGGCCCGCACCTCGTCTGGACCGGCCGTCAGGAAGCTGATGAGCCCGAGGAGGCGGTACGAGAGGGTGATGACCCGGTCGAGGCTCGACCCGCTGAGTCCGAGCTCGGTCATGAAGACCTCCGCCTCATCCGGCTCGAGCTCGCCCAGCTCCATCTCGATCTTCGCCGTGAGGGCGTCGACCAGCGCGTGGCGGTGGTCATAGGCGGCCGCGGTCCGGTCGACCAGGCCCGGGGCGGCGGGGAGGTCGCGCTCGCCGACGTTGAGCAGGACGAGGACGGGCTTCTGGGTCAGGAACCGGAAGCCCCGGATCGCCTTCTCCTCGTCGGGCTCGAGGGCCACGTCGCGGATCGGCGAGGATGCCTCGAGGGCCGACTTGAGCCGCGCCAGGATGACGGCCTCTCGCTCATTCGCCTCGCGCTCTGCGGGGGTCCCGTGCCGGCCCGTCGCCCCGAGCCGCTCGAGCCGCCGGTCGACCAACGCGAGGTCGGCCAGCAGGAACTCGATATCGAGTGCCTCGAGGTCGCGGGCCGGATCGACCGAGCCCACCGGATGCGGGACCGCCGGGTCGTCGAACGCCCGGACGACATGGATCGAGGCATCCGCTTCGCGCAGCCGGGCGAGGTGTTCGGCTGGCAGCTCCTCGGTCCCGACGCGGCCCTCTGACGAGGCCGGCGGCGCCGGCAGGTCGACATACGTGACGTCGGCCTGGATGACCTTCTTCGGGTGGAAGATCTCCGCCAGCCGGTCGAGTCGGCCGTCGGGCACCTTGACGCTGCCGATATGGAGCTCGAGGCTGCCGTAGCCGCCGGTGTCGGCGTGGCCGCGGGTCAGGGTGTTGAAGACGGTGGTCTTGCCCGCCGCGGCGAGCCCGACGATCGCGACCTGCACCCGGTCAGTATCCGGCCCGTGGGTCCACGACGTTGAGGAGCGGCTCGCCCAGGCGGTAGCGAGCCAGGTTGTCGCAGAACAGCCCGACGCTGCGATCGAGGACGCGCCCGCTCGACCACGACGTGTGGGGCGTGACGATGACGTTCGGCAGGTCGTAGAACGGCGATCCGGGCGGCAGCGGCTCTTCGCGGAACGCGTCGAGGACCGCGCCACCGAGCGGGCCCTCGCGGAGCGCCCGCAGGAGCGCCCGCTCGTCGACGAGCCGACCACGGGCGACGTTGATGAGCCAGGCGCCGGGCTTCACGTGCGACAGTGTCTCGGCGTTGATCATCCCCTCGGTCTCGGGCGTCAGCGGCGCCGCGAGGACGATGAAGTCAGCGTCGGCGAGGAGCTCCGGGAGCGACTCCGGACCGAGGACCCGGTCGAGCATCACCTCGCCGAGCGGCCGGTCGTCGAGCTCGGCCTCCGGGTCGGTTCCCGGTCCCGCGGCGACCCCCGATCCCGCCTCGGTCCGCCGCCGGATCGCGACGACCCGACAGCCGAACCCCGTCGCGAGGGCGCCGACCGCCCGTCCGATCGAGCCCAGGCCGACGATCCCGACGGTCACGTCGCGGAGCTCGGCGCCCTCGAGCGGCTGCCACGTCCGCTCCCGCTGGAGCTCCAGGAGCTGCGGCAGCCGACGGCTCACTGCCAGGATCATCATCAGGACGTACTCGGCGATCGGCCGCGAGAACACGCCCCGAGCGTTCGTGATCACGAGCCCGCGCTGGAGGCTGGCCGGCGTCAGCACCCGTTCGACGCCGGCGGAGGCGGAGTGGACCCAGGCAAGACGCGGGGCCCGGGCCATGACCCGGTCGAACGCCTCCGCGGTGAGGAAGCCGCGGAGCAGGACCTCGACATCGTCGAGCGAGCCGTCGGCCAGGCCCTCGGTCGAGACCATGACGAGGCGCGCGCCAGGGGCGGACTCGCGGATGCGCTCGAGATCCCGGGACCGCCAGCGGGCCGAGAGGATCGGGCTCAGGGCGATGGCCGACGGCACGCCATCGGGCCCGCCGCCCGGTCCGGCCGACCGCCGGAGGCCCTCCCCCATCGTCATCCGGGCCCTGGGGCGAGGGCGGCTGGGGCGTCGAGGACCCGGGCGATCCAGCGTTCCGGCGCTTCGATCTCCTCGGGCCGGGGCAGCGTCTCGGGGCCATCCCAGAGTCGGCGCAGGGCCGTCGGACCACGGGCCGCATCGATGGCCGCGACGAACTTCTCGCCCTTCTTGTACTGCTCGAGCTTCAGGTCCATGCCGGTCAGGCGGAGGATCGCCCGGTCCATCCCGGAGCGCCGCTCCCGACGCTCGTGGAAGCGGGCGCTGATCCGGTCGACGCCGGGGATCATCGTCCGGCCGACCTCGTCCATGACGTGATCGCCGAAGCCCTCGAGCAGGCTCATGACCGCCTGGGTCTCGCGGAACGCCTGGGCCTGCTCGGGGCTCATCAGCCGCTCGATCCACGACCCGCCGCCGCCCTCGCCGCGGAGCCACTGGCCGAGCCGCTGCATCGTCTCGCGACCGAGCGTCGGCACGTCACGGCTGAACGCCGCGAGCTGCGACTCCAGGCGCTCCGCGAGATACGGCCGCAGCCACGGATGGGCCTCGAACTCGAAGGCATGGGTCGTCTCGTGGAGGGCGATCCAGGTCCGGAAGTCATCGAGCGGGACGTCGAGGGCGCGGGCCGTCTGGCGGATGTTCTCCTCGACGAACAGCAGCCGGCCCGGCGACGCCTCGGCCGACAGGATCGCCAGGTCGTACTGGCCCAGGACGCGACCGGCCATGAAGCCGAGCAGGAGCCCGAGCTGGCGGGTCGTCACCCAGCGGTTCGCTAGGGCCATGACCGACGGACCGAGGCCGGCGTCCGGGGGCACGAGCTGTTCGAGCAGCCGGCCTTCGAGTCGGCTCATGATCGCGGCGAAGCCGCTGATGTTGGCAGAGATCCAGGCGCCCCGATCGACGACGCCGACCCGCTCGACGATCCCGGGCAACTCCGCTCCGAGGGCCTCGCCGAGGGCCGGGACGACACGCTCCATCGCCGCCGCGTAGGCGGGCTCGGCGGCGCGCAGCTCGGCCGCCGGGAGTCGTCCGGGGGCCCGACGGGCGCGGGCGATCGCGGATCGCTCGACGGCCGGCCAGTCGACAAGGCCGCGACGGGCATGGTGCTCGGCGCGGCGCCCCAGGACGGTGATCGCGGCACCGACCGCCGCCCCGACAAGGAACCCGGTCTGGAGGACCCGGTCGTCGCGCATCGAGCGTCGGTCGGCCATCGGTCAGCCGGCAGCGGCGAGGGCGGGAGCGGGGGCGGTGCGACCGGCGAGCTCCACACCGACGGCGCGCGGCAGGTCGTCGCCGAACAGCAGCCGGGCGACGGCCTCGAAGCGGGCGACATCGCCGGTCGTGATGACCCGGTGGCGAGGTGGCGTCCCGGGATCGGTCTCGAGCCCGTTGATCGCAAGCAGCTCCGCGAGGGCTGCCGCGGTGGCGGTCGCGGAGTCGACGAGCGCGACCCGCTCGCCGGCGACTCTGGCGATGACCGGCCGGAGCAGCGGGTAGTGGGTGCAGCCGAGCAGGATCGTGTCGACGCGCTCGCCCGGCGGCAGCGGGAAGATCGCCTCGGCGTCGGCGCTGTCGGGACTGGCGTCGGCCGCGTCGCCCCCGGCGTCGGTGTCGCGCTCGCCAGCGGCCGTCTCGCGCTCGCCCGCGGCCGTCTCGCGCTCGCCAAGGAGCGGTGCGAGCGCCTGGCGCACGATCGCCTCGACCTCCGGCCCGTCGAGCTGGCCCGCCTCGACCATCGGGACGAAGGCCGGCGTCGCATGCTCGTAGACCTCGACCGCCGGGTTCTCGTCCTTGATCGCCCCGAAGTACGCGTGGCTCCGGATCGTCGCCGGCGTGGCGATGACGCCGACGCGCCGGTTGCGGGTCGCCAGCGCGGCCGAGGTCGCACCCGGCCGGACGACGCCGAGGATCGGCAGGTCCGTAGTGGCGCCGAAGATCGGCCAGGGCGATCGAGGTCGACGTGTTGCAGGCCACGACGATCGCCTTCACATCGAGCCCCGACGAGATGATCGAGGGCTTCGGCCGAGAACCGCCGGACCTCGGCGTCCGACCGCACCCCGTACGGCGCCCGGGCGTTGTCGCCGAGATAGACCGTCGACTCCGATGGCGAGCGCCGGAAGATCTCGCGCAGGACCGTCAGACCACCGACGCCCGAGTCGAACACGCCGATCGGACGGGCGTCAGCCACGATCAGCGGGCGGCCGCGGCCGCGGGTCGGGTCGCCGCGGCGACACTCCGGGCGAGCTTCACGACGTCCTGGCTGATCGGCGCGCCGGGCGCCGCCAGCACGAACGGCACGCCCTCGTTGTTGCTCCGGACGACCAGCTGGCCATCCGACACGATCGTGTGCTCGGGGATCCGGCCGAGTGCCCGGGCCAGGTCCTCGGCGGCGATCCCGCCGGACGAGTCGGCCCGGTTCACGACGTACTGGACCTTCGTCGGCGGGTAGCCGATGGCCCGGAACGTCGCCGCCATCGCGACGGTGTTGTGGATCGTCGTGACGTCGAAGGTCACCAGCTCCAGGACGACGTCGGCCTGGTCGAGGAACCCGAGGGTCACGTCCGAGAGGTACGACGCGGTGTCGATGACGATGACGTCATAGACCCGCCGGAGCATCGAGAGGACCTTGTCGACGTCGCGCGTCGTGACCATCTCGGCCATCTCGATCCGAGGCGGCGCGAGCAGGATGTCGATGCCCGACGGGTCGCGCCACAGGACATCGGCCAGGTCGGCCTCGGTGATCCGGTCGGTCGGCAGGTCCAGGATCGACGGCGCATCCGTCGGGACCTTCAGCAGCGACCGCAGGTCGCCGAACTGGAGGCTGCCGTCGAGGAGGACCGTCCGGGGCCCGAGCTGGCCCGCCGCGACCGCCAGGTTGAAGGCGACCGTCGTGGTCCCGACGCCACCCTTGGGGGCGAACACGGTCAGGATCCGCGACCCGCCACCGCTCGACTTGTCCTGGGCCTTCTTGTGGACCTCCTGGATCCGGTTCACCAGGTCGTAGCCCGAGAACGGCATCGACAGCACGGCGTCGATGCCCCGGTCGGGATCCGGTGAGACCGGCTGCTGCGGGACCGTCAGGACGATGACCGGCGTCCGAGCGTCACTGGAGGCGATCTGGTCGACGAGCGCCAGGCCCTTCGTGCGGCCCTGGAGGAGGGCGTCGACGAGGACGATGTCGGGCCGCAGCTGGCCGATCTGGGCGAGCGCCTTGGAGCCGTCGTTGATGACGTCCACGAGCTTGATCGCGGCCTGCGCGTTCAGCAGACCGCGGATGTATTGCGCGACCTGCGGCACGTCCTCGACGAGCAGCAAGCGGATCTGGTTCGAGCTGGAGCCTCCTGACGACATCGGGCTCGACGATACCACGGGGTCCCGATCGGGCGGTCGCCCGGTCGTCCGGGTGGCGGATAGCCCGCACGGGTCCCTGTCACGAGACCGCTCGGGAGCGTCAGGGGCGGACGGCGACGAGCACGGCGCGCTCGCTCTCCGGGGTCCGCAGGGCCAGGTCGTAGCCACCGGCGAGGAGCTCGACCTCGAGTCCGGCGGCCGTCGCGAACCCGACGAGCTCGGTCGGGTCGACGAGCCGCATCGCATCCCGGCGGACCCAGCGGACGGCCGGCTGGCCCTGGAGGCCCTCCTCGTAGGTCGTCGTGAGGGTCACCGCGCCGCTCCTCGGGTCGTGGGTCGCCGCCCAGCCCTTCGTCACGATCCGGCCGGTCGCGTGATCCTCGCGGACGTCGTCGAGGAGCCAGCGGCCGTCATAGCCGGCCAGGTCGCGGGCGGTCGGCTGCCAGATGTCGACGACGACCCGGCCGCCCGGGGCGACATGCGCGGCCAGCGTGGCGAGGGCGGCCGCCTGGGCCCGCCGCGTCGGCAGGAGGAAGAGCGAGTTCAGGGCCAGGATCGCCAGCCGATACGTGCCGGCGTCCGGGAGTCGGACGTCGAGCAGATCGTCGTGGACGAGGCGGAGCCGGCGCACGACGGCGTCCCCGGCCTGTTCGGCCCGAGCGCGGGCCCGATGGAGCATCGCCTCGTCGAGGTCCACGCCGCTGACCCGATGGCCGGCCTGGGCGAGCGGGACCGCGATCCGACCCGATCCGACGGCCAGCTCGAGGATCGGCCCGCGCGATCGGCGGGCCAGCTCGAGGTACATCGGCACGTCGCCTGGCTCGTCGGACTCGACGTCGGCGTCGTAGAGCCGCGCGAATGCCTCGGCGGCCGTCTCGGTCATCGACGATCCTGCGAACGGGTCACGCCCGGAGCGTACCGGAGCGCGGTACCGCGCTGGTCGTCCGGCGGTCGGCCGATCAGCCCTCGAAGCGGATCGTGTGGCCGGCCGTGCGTCGCGCGGCGAGGGCGCTGATCGCCTCGAGCGCGCAGCGGTTCGCCGCCATCGCCGTCACCTCGGCGTGGTCATACGGCGGGGCGACCTCGACGATGTCCATGCCGGCGAGCTCGACCGCCCCGACGATCCGGCGGATCGCCCGGAGGAGCTCGCGCGGCAGCATCCCGCCGGGCTCCGGCGTGCCCGTGCCGGGCGCCGTGCCGGGATCGAGGACGTCGATGTCGATCGACAGATAGATCGCGTCGGGGCCGTCAAGGGCCTCGGCGATCGCCGCGTCGACGACGGACTCGGCGCCGCGCTCCTCGATCTCGGTCATCAGGTGCCAGCGCAGGCCGTGCTGCTTCATCCAGGCGAAGACGTCCGGCGGCGGCCAGTAGCCGCGCAGCCCGACCTGGACGAAGTTGCTGCCGCGGACGGCGCCCGATTCGATGAGCCGGCGCATCGGCGTGCCGTGGCTCTCGAGGACACCGAAATTGTCGTTGGCCGTGTCGGCATGGGCATCGAAGTGGACGATGCCGATCGAGCGCGGCTGGCGGACCTGGGCGATCGCGGTCGCCGCCGGCCAGGTGATCGAGTGGTCGCCGCCGAGGATGATCGGGATCGCCCCCGTCTCGGCGACCTCCTTGACCTTCTGGTAGATGAGCGCGTGGCCGCGGGTGATCGCCGACGGGACGATGTTCGCGTCGCCCGCGTCGACGACCGTCAGGACCTCGAACGGCTCATTGAGCAGCTGGAGCGAGTGGATCGAGCCCGACGTGTACTGCGCCTCGCGGATCGCCCGCGGGCCGAACCGGGCCCCGGGCCGATGGCTGACCGCGTCGTCGAACGGCGCCCCGATGATCGCGACGTCGACACCACGACCGCGGAGCTCGCCCGGATCGCTGACCCACGGGAGCTTCATGAACGTCGACGGCCCGACGTACGTCGGCAGGTCGAAGTCGCTGTACGTCTCGTAGCCACGGTCCCAGCCGTTGGCGGCCGCGAAGTCGATGGGTCGGTCGTCGGATCGGTCGGCCACGCATCGCCTCCAGAGCCGGACCGGGCATCGCCGCGGGCGTCCGTCTCGGTGGGGGGCGCCGCCGGTTCGGGTCCGCCGTCCAGCGGGGCGCCGTCGGGCGGCATCGTATCACCGGGGGTCCGGGCCCTCGAGCTCCGCCAGGGTCGGCGGGTCGGCTCCCGGCCGCTCGACGGTCCGGCGGGCGACCTCGACCGCGACGCCGACGACCTCCCGGACCGCGGCCGGGTCGGCCAGCTCGGCGACGTGACGGCCGGTCCGCTGCCAGGTCGCGAGGAACCCTCCGCCGAACGCGTCGCCGGCCCCGACCGTATCGACGACCCGCGCCGGAGGCACATCGATCGTCTCGTCCCGGGTCGCGCTGACGATCCCGACACCCGACCCGCCTTCGGTGACGAGCACGACCGCCGGTCCGGCTTCGGCGATCCGTCGCGCCGCCGCCCGGGCCGACAGGTCCGGGGCGAGGAACGCCAGGTCGTCGGTGCTGACCTTCACGACATGGGCGCGTGCCACGACCCGGCCGATCCGCGCCCGGAATGCCGCGGGATCGGTGACGACCGACGGACGGCAGTTCGGATCGACCATCACGAGCGTCGCGGCGGCGAGTCGGCCGAGCAGCCCCTCGAGGGTCGCCGCGATCGGGTCAAGCGCGAGTCCGAGCGTCCCGATGTGGAGCGCGAAGGCCGCCGGGAACGGCTCGGGCAGGTCGGCGGCCCGGAGCCCCGGCGCCGACGTGCCCTCGATGTAGAAGCGATACGTCGCGACGCCGGCCGGGTCGAGCTCGGCCATCGCCAGGGTCGTCGGGTCGTCGGTCGTCACGGCCAGCGACAGGTCCACCCCGTCGTCGAGGAGGCCGGCTCGCAGCCGCTGCCCGAGCCGGTCCGTCCCCAGCCGGCCGAGGAAGGCGCTGTGGCCACCGAGCCGGGCGATCGTCCGAGCCGTGTTGTACGGCCCGCCACCGAGCGCCATCGCGATCGAGCCGTCCGGCGCGAGCAGGACATCGATCAGGCTCTCACCGGCGACGACGATCAGGTCGGGGGGCATCGCATCAGCCGTCGCCGGATCGACCGTCCCGGAACCCGCGCCAGGCCTCTGCCACGAGGGCGCGATCGGCGAGCAGGTCGAAGGCCGTCTGGGCGACCAGGGTCGCCGCGAGGAGCGTCGTCCGGTCGGCGTACGGCGATGCCGCCGCCTCACGGAACTCGACCGTGTGGCCCGGCGTCGGCCGCGGCGCGATCGACAGGTCCGGATGGATCGCCGGGCAGACCCAGCTGACGTTCGCCATGTCGGTGCTCCCCGAGCTCTGATCAAGACCCATGTCGAGGATCCCGTAGGCGTCGGCGTTCGCCTGCCAGACCCGCCCCAGAAGCGGGTCGTTCCGCATCGTGTCGGCCCGCCCCGAGAACGTCACCTCGACGGAGGTGTCGGTCGCCAGCGCGGCGGCCTCGCAGAGCTCGCGGAACCGCGTCCGCATCATCGCGTAGTGGTCCTGGTCCGCGCTGCGGATCATGAACCAGGCGCTCGCCCGGTCGGGGATGATGTTCGCGGCCGTGCCACCCTCCCGGATGATGCCGTGGACCCGGGCATGGGTCGGGAGCTGCTGGCGCCACAGCCCGACCGAGGTGAAGAGCAGGATCAGCGCATCCAGGGCGTTCTTGCCGGCCCACGGATCGCTCGCCGCGTGCGCCTGGACGCCATGGAAGACGACGTCGACGTCCTCGGAGGCGAGTGGCGTGATCTCGATGTGATCGCGGTCGCAGGGGTGATACAGGAGCGCGGCATCGACGCCATCGAACAGCCCGTCGTCGATCATGATCGCCTTGCCGCTGCCCCGCTCCTCGGCCGGTGTCCCGAGGAACACGACCTCGCCGGCCCAGGCGTCGCGGATCGCGGCGAGACCGATCGCGGCGCCGACGCCGGACGCCGCCATCGTGTTGTGGCCGCAGCCATGGCCGAGCCCCGGCAGGGCGTCGTACTCGGCCAGCACGGCGATCCTTGGACCATCTGCGCCTCGTCCGCCCACGAGCCTGCCGCGGACCGCTGTCTCGAGCGACCCGGCCGGATGCTCGACCGCGTACCCGTGGCGGGCGACCGCCTCGGCCACCCAGCCCGCCGCCTGGCGCTCCTCGAAGGCCGTCTCGGGGTTCGCGTGGAGGCGGTGCGACAGCTCGAGGATCTCCGACGCCGCGGCGTCGACGGCCGCGGCGATCCGGCGCTTCTCGGCGGCCCATGGGCCATGCGGCTCGACGTCGGCGAGGGGGCTGGCGGCGACGCGCAGGTCGGGCACGCGGGTCCTCCGGTTCAGCGCTCGGCCGAGAGGGTCGCCTCGGCGACGAGCACGATGACGATGATGAACAGCACGATCGGCAGCTGCAGGGCCCCGGCGAGCCGGAGGAGCACGAAGACCGTCGTCACGAGGCCGATCCAGAAGCCCCGCCGCGAGGCCCGCAGCCAGTCGCCGCGATAGGCGATCCGCCGATGGCGGCCGAAGACCACGAGCCAGCACAGGGGCGTGCAGGTCAGGCCGATGGCGAGCCCGATGAGGATCGCCCCGACGTAGCCGGCGGTCGGGTCGGTGATCGGGTCGCGGGTCGTAACGACGAGCCCGACAAGGACCCAGGCGACCGCGGCGGCCGCGAACAGCCCGAGGTTCGCGAGGCGGTCGCGGCTCTCCATACGCTCGCGGAGTCTAGACGGTCACTCCGGCCCGCCGGACCCTCCACCCGTCACGGCCGCCTCGAGCTCGGCGAGCGAGTCGACGACCAGATCGGCCGTCGCCCGATCGCCGGGTCGACTCGTCGGCAGCGGGGTGTCGGCCGGGCCGCCCCGCAGGTACGCCGCCCGCCAGCCGGCCCCGCGGGCCCCGACCACGTCGGCGGCCCAGTCGTCGCCGACATGGAGGATCGCCGGTCGATCCGGCTCGGCGAGACCCAGCTCGCGCTCCGCCGCCCGGAAGATCCGGACGTCGGGCTTGATGACCCCGACCCGTTGGCTCACGACGATCGCGCTGAGCGCCGGCAGCCAGCCGGCGGCCGCGGCGTAGTGGTCGATCGTCGCGGCCAGCGGCCAGTTCGACAGGATCCCGACCCGGGTCGTCGCGGCGATCCGGGCGAGCATCGGACCTACCCCGGGCGGCGGTGGCATGGCCTCGACGAACGCGCCGCTGTACGTGGCGACCGCCTCCTGGACCTCTTCGTCGGTCGAGAGCGCGGCGGCACGTGCGTCGTCCCAGGCGACATCCGGGGGCGGAGCTGCCATGCCCCGGAGCCGTGCCAGGACGCGCCGGACCCGCTGCTCGAGGTCGACCTCGCGGGCGTGGGGGACATCCTCGCGGAACTGGCGCTCGCGCTCCTCGGCCCAGGCCACGAGGAAGTCATCGAGCGGGAATGGTCCGCAGCGCTCGACGATCGCACTGCCGGTGATCGCGACGACCCGCCGCAGCCCGTCCCGATCGACCGGCACGAGCGTGTTCCCGAAGTCGAAGGTGATCGCCCGCAGAGCGGTCGTCACCGGGCGACGCTGTCCGGGCAGATCTCGCGGAAGGCGCAGTAGCCGCAGGCGAGATAGTCCGGTCGGGCCGCGAAGTCCCCCCGCCGGATGCCGGCCGACGCTTCGCGGATCCGTTCCCGTGCCTTGGCCAGCCGCTTCGGGTCGACATCGACCTTGCCGATCACGCCCGACTCGAGGAACTGGAGGGCGATCGCGTCCGGCAGTCGCCCGGTCTGGGCCTCGTACCCCAGGGCATAGATCTGGAGCTGCAGCGAGTCGCGCGCCCGTTGACGTGCCCGGACGGGGTCGCGGACGTCACTCGACTTGTAATCGGTGATCGTCACCCGCTCCCGGAGCCCGAGCGGCAGCGTCTGATGGATCGTGTCGGGCGCTCCCGGACGGCCCGGGCCGACCGCCAGACCGGCAGGCGTCAGCTGCCCGGTCAGGTCCGGGGCGGACCCGTGGGCCTCCTCCGCGCCCTCCTCGGGCGGCAGCGGCTCGATGTCGACCCGGTCCCAGCGGCCCCGGATCCGATCGCCATCGAGGCTGAAGCTGAACTCGCGCTCGACGTAGGCGGGGATCGTCGCGCTCGGCTCCAGCTGCTCCGCGCGGAACCGCCGAAGGGCTGCCCGTCCGGCATCCAGCCGCGCCTCCTCGTGGTCGCGCGACAGGAACCCCTCCCCCGCCCAGGCCCGTTCGAACGCGCCGATCAGCTCGTCCTCGGTCATCACATCGCCGCGGGCGTGGCGGCGGTGGAACTCCTGGACCGCCTGGTGGAGCGCCGCGCCGTAGACGATCGCGTGGTGGGGCGCCAGCGGGACCCGCAGGACGTGCGAGTAGCGATATTTCGCCGGGCACGTCAGGTAGTCGTCGATCGCGTAGAAGCTCAGCGTCAGCGGCCCGTCCTCGACCGCCCGCGGTGCGTCGGGCAGCACGGGCGGTGTCTCGAACGTCCCCAGCCGCTCGGTCGGGTCGGCCGACCGGATGGCGCTCCCACCGGTCGCCGAGGCCGGCAGGTCGAGCGCCTCGAGGATGAACGGCGAGACGCGCCGAGCCCGCCCGCCGCCGTAATCGGCGGCCCACGTGAGGACGAGCTCGTCCCGGGCCCGGGTCATCCCGACATAGAACAGTCGGCGCTCCTCCTGGAGGGCGAAGTCGCCGGTCGGGAGCGTCTCCCGGACGAGCTCGACGGGCAGCGGCAACGGCTCCGACCGGTCCGTCGCCGGGAACCGGCCGGCGACCAGGCCCACCAGGAAGACGACCGGGAACTCGAGGCCCTTCGCCTTGTGGACGGTGAGGACCGATACCGCATCGGCATCGGGGTCGTGGTCCGCCGTCGCCGGGTCGTCGCCCGCCTCGATGAGGGTCTGGAGATGGCGAGCCACGAAGGGCACCCGGTCGTCGGCAAGGAGCGCCGACTGACCCCGGATCAGGTCGAAGAAGCGGGCCACGTTCTGGACCGCCTCCTCGGCCGCGGCGGTCTCGGCTGCGGCGTACCGTGCGAGGAGCCCGGAGCCCTTGAGGAACGCGTACAGGACCTCGCCCGCCGGACGGTGATGGCTGAGCTCGGAGTAGCCCTGGAGGTCCGTGACGAGGCGGGCCCCGGCGGTCCGGGTCGCGGGCGCCAGCCTCAGGATGCCGGGCTGCCGACCGAGCTCCTCGAGGATGTCCCAGATCGATCGGCTCCGACGTCGCGCCATGTTCACGATCGCCGTCAGGTCGGTCCCGCCGAGCCCGTACACGTCGCTCGCGGCGAGGCCATAGACATCGGTGCTCGACGACAGGTCGGCGACCGCCCGAAGGAATGACAGCAGGAGACGGACCTCCGGCCGCTGGTACAGCCCGGACGTCCCGGAGAACCGCCACGGGACGCCGGCGATCGTCAGGCTCCGGAGGATCGGGTCGGCCGCGGCGTTGGCCCGGACGAGGATCGCGTGGTCGCGCGGGCTGGCGCCATCGGCGATCCGGGCGGCGATCTCGGCCGCGATCCGGTCCGCCTCCTCGGCGCCGCTGACGAACGCCTCGACCCGCACCGGGACGGGCGCGTCGGTCGGCCGCTCGGCCCGCAGCCGCTTCGCGATCCCGACCTTCACCTCGAGCCGATCCGGGTCGTTGTGGCGGATGAGCCGGTAGGCCGCGTCGAGGATCGGCCGGTGGGAGCGGTAGTTCCGCCGCAGGACCACCGTCTTCGCGCCCCGGTAGCGGGCCCGGAAGTCGAGGATGTTGCTGATCGCGGCGCCCCGGAACTTGTAGATCGACTGGTCGTCATCGCCGACGACGGTCACGTTGCGGTGCGGCTCGGCCAGGAGCGCGACGAGCTCGGCCTGGGCCCGGTTGGTGTCCTGGAACTCGTCGACGAGGATGTACCGGAAGCGGGCCTGGAGCGCCCGCCGGGCCGACGGCGACTCCCGGACCAGGCGCAGGGCCAGGCTCACCTGGTCGCCGAAGTCGACGAAACCGGCCTCCGACAGGAGTCGCTGATACGTCTCGTAGGCGCGTGCCAGCTCGCGCTGCCGGCGGGCGGTCTCGGCCAGGCCGGCGGCCGCGTCGCGCGCTTCGTCGTCGGCGGCTGCCGCAACGGCCGCGGCCGCCTCTGCGGCCAGGCGCTCGGCGTGGGCGGCGTAGGCGGCCGGGGACACGTCCTCGTCCTTCGCCCGGCTGAACAGGGTCGCGAGCGAGCCGAGGAACCGGGTCGGGTCGCCGAGCGGACGATATTCGTCGAGCCCAAGCTCGAAGAGGTGCTCGCGCAGGAAGATCACGGCCTCGGGCCGGGTCAGGACCCGGGCATCGGTCGGCAGCCCGAGCTCGAGCGCCCAGTCGCGGATGACCCGGTCGCCGAAGGCGTGGAACGTCGAGATCGCCGTGTCCGTGTAGCCGTACGGGACGAGCTGGTCGACCCGGACCTGCATCTCCTCGGCGGCCTTGTCGGTGAAGGTCAGGGCCAGGATCTCGGACGGCGCCGCCCGCTTGGTCGCGATGAGCCACGCGATCCGCCGGGTGATGACCGCGGTCTTGCCGGTCCCGGCGCCGGCCACGACGAGCAGCGGGCCGTCGCCGTGCGTCACCGCGCGACGCTGCTCCGTGTTGAGGCCGTCGAGCAGCGCCGCGATCCCGGGACGGACGGCCTCGACGCCGACCTCAGCCGGCGGCGGCCCATCCAGATGCCAGACCGGGAGCTGGTCGAGCGGGCGCGGCTCGCGCGCAGACGTCCGGGGCATCAGCGCGGAGCGGGTCGCGGGCGGTGCACCGATGGCCACGAGGAGAGCATCGATGGCCGCCGCGACAGCTTCGCTGTCACGCTCCTCGCCGGTCTCCCCCGGACGCGCTCGCGCGTCGGTCCATCGCCAGGCGGAGGGCCTCGGTCTCCTCGTCGGACAGGGCGGCCTCGGCGCGCCCGGTCGCGACCGCCTTGGCGTAGATCCGCGTGCCGTTGCGAGCGTGGAGGCTGCTGACCACCAGGCCGTCGTCGTTCGCGTCGAGCAGCGCCAGGGCGAAGCTCTGATTGCCGCCGGTGTCCTCGAACGGGTTGAACCGGACGAGCCCGACCCGCTGGACCGACAGCCGCGTGTCGCGTTCAAGGATCGCCGTCCGGGCACCCAGGGCGTCGACATCGCCGGCGACCCGCTCGACGGTCCCGAGATGCTGGCCCAGGATCGCCTCGAGACTCGTCCCGTCGCCACCCCGGGTCAGCATCGCCAGGCGGGTCTCGAGCGCCGTGATCCGACGAGCCACCCAGACGACGCCGAGCAGCCCGACGAGCGCGAGGATCGCGAGAAGCCCGACGACGAGCGCCAGGTTGTCCGAGATGACCGATGACGCGTCGATGGTGGGCCTCCGTGGCGAGCGATCGGCGGACGTCATCTGAGTCTATCGACTCCGGCTTGCCGCGGACTCACCGCCAGGACGCCCGCCGCGGCTGGCGCGGGCCGGTCCCGGTGCTATCCTCTGCGCGGCCCGGCGCCGCCCATCGGCGCGGGTCTCGGCCGCAGTCGGCCGCCACCTGCCCGCAGGAGATCATCGGACCCGATGGCAAAGCGCTCGCGCGGCACCGTCCGCCCCGGTCAGCGTCGCCGACTCGACCGCGCCGGACGCCCCACGACATCCACTCGGCCCGCCTCGACCGAGGTGGCCGCGACGACGACCGCCGCGCTCGAGCCGGAGGTCGCGGCCGTCGTCGGTGGCGAGCTGGTCGCGGCGGAGCCGAGCGCGAAGCCCTCGCCCAGCCGCGGGCCGACGGGCCGACGGGCCGCAAGCGGCGGGCTGACGGTCCAGTACGCCCACGAGTACGACTACGTCGCCCGAGATCTCAAGCGCATCGCGATCCTCGCGGTCTCGCTGCTGGTGATCCTCGGCGTGATCTACGTGATCCTCGAGATGCGGGGCATCGCTGGGCTCTGATCTCACCGCCGGACCTCGCGCGGCACCCTCCGGACAGCCCGGCGGCGCCGCGTAGACTGGCCTTCATGGCAGGCCGTCGCCCCGCGTCGAACCCCCGTCAGCCGAGCCTCTTCCGGCCACCGCCCGAGCGCCAGCCGCTGGCGGCCCGGATGCGCCCGCGGGACCTGACGGAGTTCATCGGTCAGGAGCACCTGGTCGGCGAGCACGGCCCACTCCGTCGCAGTGTCGCCCGCGGCCACCTCTCGAGCATCCTGTTGTGGGGACCCCCCGGCACCGGCAAGACGAGCCTCGCCCGGCTGCTCGCTGACGCGGTCGGCGCGGAGTTCCACACCCTCTCGGCGGTGATGAGCGGCGTCGTCGAGGTCCGCGGGGCCATCGCCGAGGCCCAGGACCGCCTCGCCCTCGACGGCCGCCGGTCGGTCCTCTTCATCGACGAGATCCACCGCTTCAACAAGGCCCAGCAGGACGCCCTGCTGCCGCACGTCGAGGACGGCACGATCACGCTCATCGGAGCGACCACGGAGAACCCGTACTTCGAGGTGAACAGCGCCCTCCTGTCGCGTCTCCGGGTCTGGCGGCTGGAGCCGCTGACCGACGAGCAGGTCGCGACCGTGGTCCGCCGGGCGCTCGAGGACGAGGAGCGCGGGCTCGCCGGCTCGCTCGGGCCGGATGGGCATGGCGTGGCGCTCGGCGACGAGGCGTTCGAGCATCTCGTGGAGATCGCCGGCGGTGACGCCCGGCAGGCGCTCAACGTCCTCGAGAATGCGGCCGCGCTCGCCGAGGCCGAGGACGTCCGCGACGCCGACGGCCGGGTCGCGCCGCGGCTGGAGGACGTCGAGGCCGCGGCCCAGCAGCGTGTCCTCGCCTACGACCGTGCCGGCGACGGCCACTACGACACCGTCTCGGCGTTCATCAAGAGCCTCCGCGGCAACGACCCCGACGCCGCGGTCTACTGGCTCGCGGCGATGATCGCGGCGGGCGAGGATCCGCGGTTCATCGTCCGGCGGCTGATCATCAGTGCGTCGGAGGACGTCGGCAATGCAGACCCTCGGGCGCTGTCCGTCGCGGTCGCCGCGGCCCAGGCGCTCGATCACATCGGGCTCCCCGAGGCGCAGTACGCGATGGCCCAGGCCGCCACCTACATCGCGACGGCGCCGAAGTCGAACCGTGCGGGCCTCGCCTACTGGGCGGCGGCCGCGGATGTCCAGGAGCAGGGCTCGCTGCCGGTGCCGCTCCATCTCCGCAACGCCGGCGACCGCCGGATGAAGCATCACGGCATCGGCATCGGCTATCGCTACCCGCATGACTTCGAGGGCTCGGACGTCGAGCAGGCATATCTGCCCGAGGCACTCGAGGACCGCCGCTACTACCGACCGACCGAGCAGGGCTACGAGGCGACGATCGCCGCCCGGATGCAGGCCCGCGAGGACGCCCGGGCAGAGGCGAAGTCGGCCGGCGGTCCGCGGAAACGCAAGGAGACCGGGCCTGCGGTCGACTCGATGCGCGCCGGCGCCGGGATGATGCGGACCCGCGAGACGAACCGCAAGGCTCTTGCCGAGACCGAGAAGAAGGACGCTGCCGGCTGACCGGGCGCAGGGACCCTTCCTGTCTTCAGTCGCCCAATGTGGCGGCCCAGATCGACGTCGGCGCGTAGCCGATGATCGTCTTGGCCGACGCAGCGAATCGCCAATGATTCGAGTCCACGTTCGGGGCGGCGGTGTCGATGCAATCCCACGAGCGGGCGTTGCGCGTCCGCCAGATGTCGCTATGACACGCGCCCGATTCGGAGTTCGTCACAGCGACGAACCCGTCGTCGACCGCGATCAAGAACGGCATGGTCGAGTTTCCTGGACTCGGTGGCGTGTCGATCACCGACCAGGTTCGCCCGTCCGCGGACCACAAGAGGTCGTATTGGCTCTTCAGCCCGTACACGTCCTGTGGATCCGGCGTCGCGGCAACCGGCACGAGCCAGCCCGACTTGCCCGTCACAACCTCGGACGAGGTGGACAATGGGGGATCCAGCACCTCTGACCACACGCGGCCGTCACCGGCGGACCAAGCGATGCCCCGATACGGCACTCGCTGATGGCCGAACATCACGAACCGACCGCCCGCGCCGGTGATCGAGTCGATCGTTACCCTTGCATGAGCCGGAGCGGAGTCGGCCCGTGACCACGTCAGGCCGTCCCCCGACACCAGGATCACCGCCCACGGGCCAGATTCGCCCACGGCGACGTATCCCGCGTCGCCGTGGGCGGCGGAACGAAGGCGCAGGGTGGCCTCGCCGTCGACGGGCTCGAACGCGGCCTGCAGCGGGATCGGTCGCCAATCGGTCCCGTTCGGCGAAATCCATGTGGCTCCGTTAGATCCGTCATACCCGACGGCGATCGCGGCACCATCCGGATCGGATGCGAAGCCGCTGACCACGCCGGAAAAGCGACCCTCTTCCATCGACCAGTCGCTGCCATCCTGCGAATTCGAAGAAGGACAGCTCGCCGGTCCCGCCACCCTCCGACGTCGCGCCGGCCAGCAGGAACCGGGTCCCGGACCAAGCGATGCTCTGGAACTCGACGACCTTATCCAGCGGTGCCTTCGCGTCGTTGGGCCACGGATCGACGATCGGTTCGGGTGCGACCGATGGGCTCGGCGCCGTCGATGGTTCAGAGGCGAAAGACTGCCCGGGCGAGGCGGAGGGCTGGGCGGCGATCGATGCCGCGGGCGAGGCGGAGGGCTCGGCGGCGATCGATGCCGCGGGCGACGGCGATCGTTCGGGCTCAGGACTCGGCCGTGGAGACACCCCTCCGGCAGCGGTCGGCGTCGCGACCGCCGTTGATGCCCGGGCGGGTGATGCCGACGCGGCGGGCGACGCGTCCGGGCCCGCGGGACCGCCGCAGGCGGCGAGGAGGGCGATGGCCGCGCCGATGGCCAGGACCTGGGACCGGTTCACGGGCGTCACCTGCCTGGGGCGGGGCCCAGCTCGCGGGCTGTCGGACTGAGACGCCTCGAATGCCGTTCCGTTACGCCTCGGCCTTGCGGGCCCCCATGCCTTGATGGGCATCGGGCGCGATCGTCCCGTCCGCGCCGGCTCGCTGGTCAGCGCCTGCTCGTCGCTCCATCGTGCTCGATGGTGGTCGCCCAAGCGGCGATCTCGGTCCGCCGCGAGGCGCCGAGCTTGGCGAGGATGTGCTCGACATGGCTGCTCGCCGTCTTCGGTGCGATCGACAGCTCGGTCGCGATCTCGGCGTTGGTCATCCCTTCGCTGATCAGTCGCGCGATGGCGAACTCACGGGCGGTCAGCGGCCGCCACGGCTCATCGACCGAGAGATGACCGCGAGCCATCCGACGCAGGGCGTCGGCGCCGGTCCGCGAGCGGCCGGCTATCGAGCCGGGACGCCACGGAGCGAGCCTCGACCGCCAGCGCGACCGCCTCGGCGAACCGGTTCATCCGGGTCAGGCAGTGCCCGAGGTCGAGTCGCGCCCAGGTCGCCTCCCACGTCCGCGTCCTCTGGTCCCACCCGTCGACGGCCGATTCCAGGGCCTGGCGCGCGATCCCGGTCGAGCCGGCGACAAGGGCCACGAGACCGCGACCGTGATCGAGCGCCGGCCCGGCGGCCACCGCGATCGGGCCGAGGTGTCCCGCGCATGCCTCGAGCCAGGCTTCCGCCTCCGCGGGTCGTCCGGCGGCTTGGCCGGCGCGGACGCCCGTGACGACAAAGGGCACGAGGAGCCAGCGCTCACCGACGCCCTGCGCCAGCGACAGCGCCTGCTGGCAGTGAGCGACCGCGTCGTCCGGGCGGTCAGCGAGGAGCGCGACCTCGGCCAGTCCCCAGAGCGGCGGAAGGACGAGGTCGATCGCCCCGCTCGCCGCGCCGAGCGCGAAGGCACCTCGGAGCACCTCGTCCGCGGCGTCGAGGTCGCCGCGACCGAACGCGACGAAGCCGACGACCCACTGCGCGATCGCGACTGCCCGCTGGGACCCGCGATCGGCGATCGTCTGGCGGGCAGCGACCAGCGCGTCGTCCCAACCGCCCCGAGCCCACGCGACCAGGGCCTCGGTCGCACCCATCACGTGTCGGCAGTGCGACATCTCGTTCGAGCGGAGGTAGCCGAGCCCGCCCGCCAGGAAGCGATCTGCTCGCTCGTAGTCCATCGCACGCACCGCGAACGTCGCCGCATCGCGGCTGGCCGCGCCCCCGAGGTCCGCGAAACCTTCGTCCTGCGCGGTTCGCGCCGCCGCCCAGATCCGGTCCAGCCCGTCGGGCACCTCGCCCGATAGGACGGCGGCCATCGCCTCCAGCCCATCCGCCTGGGTCGCGAGCCATCGATCGTCGTTCGCCGCCGCGACCGCGCGCATCCGGTCGATCACGCGACATGCCGGCCCGATCGCCATCCGATCGAGCTCGACGCGAGCGGCCTCATCGAGCAGCCAGCCCGGCAGCTTCTCGCGAGGGCGCAGGGCCGGAAGTCGCTCGATCTCCTCGAGCAGCGATGCCGAGAGCTCGGCACGCTCGTCGATCGGGCGCGCGTCGCGTCCCCAGGCGTGGAGCACCCCGGTGAGCATCTCGACGGCGCTCGCCGGCCGCCCGGCTTCGAGATAGGCGAGGCGGGCTTCGCGAAAGATCCGTTCCGCCATGTCGTTGTCGTCGATCGTCAACGCCTCGACTGCAAGGGCGTCGAGGAGCGACGCGAGCCGCTCGGGCCCGAGATCGTCGGGGACGTTGGCGATCGCGCGCCGGTAGAGGATCGACCGCCTCCCGATGGGCTGCGACTCGAGCGGCCTCACGCGCCCCCGTGGCGGCTGCCTCGAACGCCTGACGGCGGAGCCCGGCGCGCTCGTAGTGGAGCGAGGCATGGACGACCCACGCACTCTCGAGGCCCGAGCCGAACTCCGCTGCCCGAGCGTGGAACCGCCGCCGCTCCCACGTCGGGATCGTCCGGTACAGCGCGTCGGCCAGGAGCTGATGCCGGAAGTCGTATGCCCCCCCACGCGTCGATGCCACGACGATCGCGTGGTCGAGGAGCTCCAGAAGGCCACGCTCGAGCGCATCGATCGGGACGTCCATCACCCCGGCGAGGCTCGCTGGCTCGATGTCCCGGCCGAGGACGGATGCAGCGCGGGCGACTGCCTGGGCTTCCGGTGAGAGGCGACTGATCCGGGCGATGACGGCATCCTCGATCGAGTCCGGCACGCCAGCCTCGCGGATGGCGCTGCCGCTCGAGCGGGCCTCCGGGCTCAGCGCCCCGAGCAGCTCTTCGATGTGGAGTGGCAGTCCGTCCGTCCGCTCGAACACCGCCTCAGCGACGTCGCGCGGGGCCGGCAGCCCGGTGTCGAGGATGAGCGTCGCCATGAGCGCGGTCTCGTCGAGGGTCAGCGGCTGGAGCCGGATCTCCTCGGCGAGGCGCTGGGTCACGAGGCGGGCGCGCCAGTCGCGCAGACCAGCACCCGGTGGCACGTCCTCGATCCGGTGGACACCGACGACGAGGAGTCGCCGATCCGCCGCCTGCCGGGCCAGCTCTCCGACGATCTCGAGACTCACCTCGTCCGCCCATTGGAGGTCCTCGAACGCGAGGAGAGTCGGCCCGTCGAACGACATCGCGATGCGGTCCGCGATCTCGAGGACCATCCGACGTCGTCGGACATGCTCAGCGGTCATCGCCGAGGCGCACAGGTCCAGAAGCTCCCAGCCCGCCTCGCGCGAGCGCGGCGAGCGTGTCATCGCCCTGGCGAGGTCGAGAGCCACGGCCGCCGGGACGTCGACGTCCTCCGGCGCGACCGATCCGGCCACGGTGTCGAAGCCACGCGCCTGGGCGGTCTGCCGGATCGCATCGAGGAACCGGGTCTTGCCGATCCCTGCCTCGCCCGCGAGCAGGAGCGCCCGACCGTGTCCCGCGGAGACGTCGGCGAGGACGCGCTCGAGCAGCTCGAGCTGACGGTCGCGACCGATCAGCAGGGGGCAGCGAAGGGCGATCAGCGATGCGTTCATCGGCTTCGAAGTGTAGGTCGCCCGATGTCCCCGTCATCGGTCGAACGACCGATGACCGCGTCTCTTCGTCGGTCGAAGGTGATGTCATCGGCTGCCGGTCGGCAGCCATCACGAAGACCCAGGAGGACTCGAGATGACGCACGACGTGACCGGGCTCATGCCCGCTCCGGACGGACGGGTCCGTGGACCGATGCTCGCCGGACTCGGGATCGTCGCCGCGTTCGGCGTCGGGATCGCGGTCGGTGCCGTCGCGCCGTCGATCCTCGACGCTGCGGCGGCGGCCGGTCAAACGACTGGCACGGGGATGGGCGCGGCAGCGACCGTCGCGCAGCCGACGACCGCCAGGATCGCCGAGCTCCAGGCGGCCCAGGTCGGAGGCGGCGGTCTCGACCTGGTGTCCGGACCGACAGTCAGCGCACGAGCCGCCGGCCCGATCATCGTCCTGGCACCGGCGACCATCGCCGAGCTCCAGGCCGCGCAGGCAGGTGGCGGCGGTCTGGACGTCGCGCGGGCCCGGACAGCGACGGCCGTCGACCTTACGCCGAGCCGGGTCGCTCGAGCTCCAGGCCGCGCAGAGGGGCGGCGGCGGACTCGACCTGGGGGGTCGGACGAGGTAGGCCGGGTCCTTCGCCCACCCGGCCGCACGCCCACGGCGTCGCGACCCAGGGTCGCAGCGTCGTCGGCGTTCTCCTGCTCAGGCCACGGGACCACCGACCACCCACCCACCCGGGTCGTCACATCCCGGCCCGGCCGTCCATCCTTGCGGGATGGCGATGCCCAGCCCGATCCGCGCCTTCTGGGACCGCGTCTTCCCGCGCGGCGCGATCCTCCTGTCGGTCCTCACGTTCGGCGGCTATGCCATGGGCCTGGTCCGCGACCGGACGTTCGCTCGGACGTTCGGCGCTGGACCCGAGCTCGACGCCTACAACGCGGCGTTCGCCCTGCCCGAGCTCCTCCTCGACGTCCTCGTCGCGAGCGGGCTGACGGCGCCGTTCCTGCCGATCCTCCTCGGGCTCCGCGAGGACGACGAAGGCGGCCGCGACGAGTTCGCGCGGACGGCGATCACCGGGGCGGTCCTCGTGATGGCCGCGACGAGCACCGTCCTGTTCATCGCGGCGCCGCTGACGGCGAGCGTCATCGCGCCCGGCTTCGACGGCCCGACACGTGAGCTGTACATCCAGCTGTTCCGGGTCACGTGCGTGACGGCGGTGATCTTCGCCGCTTCGATCGGGATCGGCGAGATGCTCGTCGCCGAGCGGCGGTTCCTCGCGTTCGGCCTCTCCCCGCTGCTCTACAACCTCGGGATCGTGATCGGGACGGTGCTGTTCGCGGCCGAGATCGGGATCTACGCGGCGGCGCTCGGCGCGGTCCTCGGGGCCGTCCTCCATCTCGGCGTCCGGGTCATCGGCGTCCGGCGGACGAGCTTCCGGTTCCGGCCCCGGCTGGCCGTCAGGACACGCCGAGTTCCGCGAGTTCTTCCGGCTCATGGTCCCCAAGATGATCAGCCAGCCGATCGAGCCGATCACGTTCATCTTCTACGCCGCGGTCGCCACGACCCTCGTCGCCGGCAGCGTCACCTCGGTGAGCTTCGCCCGGAACTTCGAGAGCGTCCCGGTGTCGCTCATCGGGGCGTCGTTCTCGCTGGCGATCTTCCCGACCCTCTCGACCGCCTTCGCGGAGCGTGACGGCCGGCGCTTCCGGTCGATCCTGGCGACGAACCTCGTGACGATCGCCGCCTTCACCACGATCGCCGCGATCGGGATGGCGGTCCTCGGGCCGATCGTCATCGACCGGGTCCTGGGCGGCGGCGCGTTCGACGCCGACGATGTCGCCCGGACCTCGCTGATCCTCGCCGTGTTCTGCCTGGCGATCCCGCTCGAGAGCCTGACGTTCCCGCTCTCGCGGGCGATCTTCGCGACCCACGACACGGTCCTCCAGGTCGGGGCCTCGCTCGTCGGGCTGGGCGTGATCGTCGTCACCTGCCTGGCCCTGCTCGGACCCCTCGGGGTCCTCGCGATCCCGCTCTCGTTCGCGATCGGGAGCGCGACGAAGGTCGTGCTGCTGTCGATCGCGCTCGTCTGGCGGATGCGGCGGACGATCGGGCTGCGCGCGACCGCCGACGCGGGGGACGGGGCGCCGGCGCTCAGCTCGGAGGCGTGACGACGACGGTCGGGACGACCGCGATGAACTTGTAGTCGCGGTCGGGGTACTTGCCCTCCGGCCGGATCCAGCGCTTGTAGTTGCGCTCCATCTCGGCCTCGTCCTGGAACGTCCCGGGCGGATCCGAGGGACCCCACAGCGTCGAGACCCACGGGTACCACGGGTCGTAGATGTAGGCGCCCGTCACGTGGGCGTCGGGGAAGATCGTCGGGTCGGCGTCGGCCCGATAGCCGGTCATGACCCACGTGTGGGCGCCGTACCAGGCGATCAGGACGACCGGCGAGTGGGTCGTCGAGAGGGCCGCGGCCGCGTCGCGCATCACGTCGTCGCGGTCCTGGTAGGCCCGGACCTCGTAGCCCGTGGCGCCGTATGCGGCGAGCGCCTGGGCGATCGCGGCGGGGCCCCAGCCGCCGTCGCGGCTGTCGCGGCGGCTCTCCCACTCGTCGATCCGGCCGTCGAGCGTCCGCTGGAACGCGTCGCCGTTGTCGGCCAGGCCGAGGGCCGCGAGGACGATCTGGGTGCCGGCGACGGCACACCACTCCTTCGTCAGCTGGTGGGCGAAGACCGTCTTGGGGTCGAGCGGGAGCTGGACGTCGACGGGCTCGCGGAGCGGCGACGGGGACGGCGAAGGCGAGGCCGGCGGTGAGGGCGGCACCGATGTCCCCGCGGAGGGCGTCGGCCCCGCAGGGCTCGGCGAGGCCGACGGGGTGACCGCGAGGCTCGGCCGGGGCGTGACCTCGACCGTCGCGGGGATCTCGCGATCGGGTGGCGGGTCGAGGAACAGGGAGACCCGGGCGACGACCCGACCGAAGGCGTAACCCGCACCCAGCGCGTCGGTCGCGACGGCTGCTGCGCCGAGCGCTCCGAGCGCGAGGACGACGGCGACGGCCACCAGGACGAGGGAGCGGCTGGGTCGGCGGGTGAGGCGGGTCATGCGGGTCGAGACGGCCGGCGGAGGCGTCCGCGTGACGGCAAGGGTGCCACGGGTCGCCGGTCAGGGCCAGCCGATGGGCGCATCATGGCCGCCCGGCGCGGCCTCAGCAGGTCGCCCGCGTACCTGAGTAGTCCTTCGCCGTCGCGTCCGACACGTACTGGCTGACGTCACCCGTCCGGACGCGCTGCCCCGGCGGCGGGAAGAGCTGGCTGACGAGCTCCGCCACCGCAGCCGGCTTGACGGTGAGGATGTACCCGCGGGCGTCGGAGCCCTCGACGACGTAGTCCGGCGGCCACAGCGTCTTGCGGTAGACCCGGTCGTCGGTGATCGACGGCGCGAGCGCGGCGAGCTGGTCGAGGACGCCATCAGGAACGTTCGTCCGGACGACGCCCAGAGCCTCGAGGGCCTTCACGGGGTCGACGGTCAGTCCCGCTGCCAGGAGCGACGACCGCAGACCCATCAGCAGCTGGACCTGCCGGATCGTCCGGGTGAAGTCGCTCTCGGGCAAGGGGTGGCGGATCCGGGCATAGGCGAGGGCCGCCCGGGGGTCGAGATGCCAGCGGCCCTTGCCGATCTCGAAGCCGGCGTAGCGGTCGTCGCGGTAGGTCACGTCGCACAGGCCTCGGAAGGCGTACACATCGACGCCACCGACCGCCTTGACGATCGCCTTGAAGCCGGTGAAGTCGACGCTCGCCCAATACGGGATCTCGATCCCGAGGAGCGTCTCGAGCGCTCCCGCGAGGACCGTCTCGCCGCCCTTCGACCCGCCCGGGTAGCGTCCCGGCGCACGCTTCACGTCGGCGACCAGGCCGTTGATCTTGCTGCGGTAGCGCTGGCCGTCGCCGAGCGGCACATCGACCAGATCCCGCGGCACCGACAGGAACGACGCGGTCTGCCGGACGGGGTCGATCGAGGCGACCATGATCACGTCGGTCCGGAGGCTCGCGGCGCGGTTCGGGCCGTTGTCGACGCCCAGCAGCAGGACGTTGATCCGGTCCGTGGCGGTCACGGCGGGGCTGCCGGCCGGCGACGGCGATGCGCTCGGCGAGGGCACCGGGCTCGGGCTCCCGGAGGGCTCGGGGCTGGCCGAGGGCCCGAGCGCTCGGCGAGGCGGGCCCGGCCGATGGCGAGACATCCGGCGAGCCAGCCGGCGTACTGCTGGTCGGCGACGGCGGGGTGGACGGGGTCGTCGCGCAGCCGGCCACGGCGAGGAGGAGCCCGACGAGCAGGGCACCGGGTCCGCGCGCGAGCCTCACTCGTCCTCCTCGACGATCGTCCGGCCGTGTCCCGCCGGCGGCGGCTCGATCCTAGGCCGCAGCGGGAACGGTATCGGAGAACGCGTCGCGGGACGGGACGACCTGGACGAAGATCTGGCCGCGCGGCAGGGTGATCTCCGTGCCGCTCGCGTCGAGGAACCGCGTCCGGGTCGCCGTGGTCGGCTTCGACCAGCGGCCGACCTGGAGGTGTCCGTCGGCGAAGATCCAGGCATCACCCGAGCCGATGCTCGCCGCTTCGAGGCGGCCGAGCGCCTCCTCGATCGAGGCGCTCTTCTTGATCGGCACGACCATGACGACGACCGTCGTCGGCGCGATCGCCGGTCCGGTCGCGGTGGCGCCGAAGCCCCGGTTCGAGACGTCGAGGGCGTCGTGCTGTGGCGTGCCGTCGACGATCCGGGTCCAGCGGTCGTTCGCCTGGTCGAACCGGTAGTCGACCCGCTCGCTCGTGTAGTGGACCGTGATCGTCGTCCCGTCCGGGCCGCGCTCCGAGACGGGCGCGACGTCGCGGAACGGCTGGAGGGTGTCGGCCTTCGTCGGGTCGTACGACAGCCGGTCCGAGGTCGCCTTGCGCTGGACCTCCGCGAAGCGACGGAGCCGATGGCCGGCGGTGTACAGGTTGTGGGGCGCCGCCCGCCAGACGACCCGGCTGGTCGCCCGGCCGTTCACGTCCTTCACCGGCGACACCGACGAGGCGAGGAACGCCCGGAGCGGCGGTGGGCCGCCGGCGTGGAGGTAGACCGAGCGCCACTCGGCGGCCCAGTTCACGAAGTACAGCCGGGCGCTCCGGACGGGGCCGATCGAGGGCGGCTCGCCGGACTGGAAGACGGCCATGTAGCGCGGGATCCCGCCCTCCGCCGGCGCCTGCCAGACGACACTCGCCGCCGACAGGCCGGCCTGCGGTCGGGCGGCCGGCGAGTCGTCGATCATCACCGCCATCGGGTAGCGGGCGGCGAGCTCGGGCGTGGTCGGGATGCCCGACAGGTGCTCGTAGGCGACGAGGTCCGACGGAGACGGCGAAGCCGACGGCGACGCGCCCGGGGTCGGCGAGGCCGATGGCGATGGGATCGGGCTCGGCGACGCGCTCGGGCTCGGGGAGGCCGAGGCGGTCTGCGGCGGCGGCTCGAGCAGCACCACGGCCCCGATCAGCCCGCCGCCGACGAGGACGACGGCGATCGCTCCTACGGCGAGCCTGCCGGGGGTCGTCGGGAGCGCGGCGCGGATGCGTTCCGGGATCGTCATGGCCCGACCCTACCGCACCGGACCGGACCACCCTCAACCCCACAAAAGTACCAGTCCTGCCGCGGAGGCACGAGGCTGTTTCGTCGGCGACTGCGTCACGGCTCCAGGTCGAACGTCGTCGGGTCCGGCCGCAGGACGGCCAGCGGTCGGCGCTCGAACGTCGCGATCCGCCGGACGCCCAGTCGCTCGGCGGACGCGACAAGGAGCGCGTCGACGAGGCGCGGCCGATGCTCGGCCGCGGCCGTCATCAGCTCCCCCGCTCGCTCCAGGTCGACGTCGGTCGGGCCGATGATGCGGACCGCTCCTTGCACGACCGATGCCACGACAGCGAGCGTCGCGGCCTGTCCGAGCCCGCGCTGCAGGACGACGTCGACGTCGGCGAGCGACAGCCCGGCGACGAGCAGGGGCTCGTCGCAGCGCTCGAGCCAGCGGACCGCGGCGGCGTGGTTCAGGTCGGACCGGTCGGCCGCCGCCACGACGAAGCTCGCGTCGAGGAACGCGGCCATCGACGACCGCTCAGCCGCCGGACGGTCGCGGGCCGGATGATCGCCGGGCGATCGAGCGGGTATCGAGCGACAGCCGCCCGTGACCGCTCCGGCCGATCCCGACGAACCCGAGGCCGGGTTCCTCGGCGTGGGTCTCGAGCCAGGCCTCGATCGCCGCCGAGATCACCGCCGTCTTCGTCGTCCCGGAGCGTCGGGCGTGCCGGTCCAGCCGATCGAGGAGATCCGCATCGAGCAGCAGGCTGGTCCGTCGCGTGGTCATATGCAGACATATATCACAGGCTCGCCTCGAGCACCGCACGCGGCTACGATGCCGACCGAACCGCGGAACCCCGACCCCCGACCCCCGACCCGACGGACCCCTGGACCTGGAGCGACCACGCCGTGCAGCGACTCGAGCAGAACCTCCGCATCCCCGGCCCGACCAGCCTGCCGACGGCGGTCCGAGAGGCCGGCGGCCGCCAGATGATCAACCACCGCGGCCCCGAGTTCGCCGCCCTCCTCCACCGCATCGAGGCCGGTCTCCAGCCGTTCTTCGGGACGTCGAACGACATCGTCCTGCTGACCGCGGCGGGCACCGGCGGTCTCGAGGCGGCGATCGTCAACACCCTCTCGCCGGGCGATCACGTGCTGGCGGTCAGCGTCGGCGCGTTCGGCGACCGCTTCGCGACGATCGCCTCGACCTACGGCGCGGCGGTGACCAGGCTCGATGTCGAATGGGGTCTCGCCGCCCAGCCGGCGGCGGTCGAGGAGGCTCTGCGGAGCGCCCCGGGGGGCGGCTTCCGGGCGATCCTGCTGACCCACAACGAGACGAGCACCGGGGTCACGAATCCGATCGAGCGCCTGACGGCTGTCGTCCGTGCCGAGTCACCCGAGACGCTGATCCTCGTCGACGGCATCTCCGGGCTGGGTGCCGTCCCGTTCGAGCAGGACGCCTGGGGCATCGACGTCCTGGTCTCGGGATCCCAGAAGGCCTGGATGGCGGCGCCCGGGATGTCCTTCGTCAG
Source organism: uncultured Chloroflexia bacterium (assembly GCA_963729175.1). Taxonomy (GTDB): domain Bacteria; phylum Chloroflexota; class Limnocylindria; order Limnocylindrales; family CSP1-4; genus CAVSMY01. The sequence continues at coordinate 810,564 of CAVSMY010000012.1, forward strand.
CGCCTCCGAGCGGGCCTGGGCCGCGTCGGAGACGGCCGCGATGCCGCGCTTCTACCTCGACCTGGCGGCGCATCGGACCAGCCAGGCGACGGGCCAGACGCCGTGGACCCCGGCGGTCGCGGTGATGTACCAGCTCGACGTCGCGCTCGCGCTCCTCGCGGCGGAGGGTCACGCGGCGATCTTCGCCCGGCACGCGGCCTGCGCCACCGGCGTCCGTGCCGGCCTCGTCGCGCTCGGCTTCGAGCTCCTGGCCGCCCCGGCCGACGCCTCGCCGACGGTGACCGCCGCCTGGATCCCCGACGGCATCGAGTGGAAGCCGTTCAACGCCGACCTCCAGGCCCGCGGCCTCGTCATCGCCGGCGGCCAGGGCCGCCTGAAGGGCCGGATCCTGCGGGTCGGCCATCTCGGCGACATCAGCGCGGACGCGGTGCTCGCGACGATCGGCGTGCTCGAGGAGGTCTCGATCCTCCACGGTCGACCGGTCGTGCCCGGATCGGCGGTCGCCGCCGCCCAGCGGGCGATCCTCGAGGCGACGGGGGCGACCGCCGACCGGTCGGCCGAGGCCCGGTCGGCCGGGTGAGGATCCTCGTCGCCGAGTCCATCGCCGACGAGGGCATCGAGCTCCTTCGCGCCGACCACGACGTCGACGTCCGGACGGGGCTCTCGCCCGACGAGCTCAGGGCGACGATCGGCGAGTACGACGCGCTCGTCGTCCGCAGCCAGGTCCAGGCAGATGCGGCGCTGATCGCCGCGGGCAGCCGGCTCGTCGTCATCGGCCGCGCTGGCGTCGGCGTCGACAACGTCGACCTCGATGCCGCGACGCGGGCCGGGATCGTCGTGGTCAACGCTCCGACGGGCAACACGATCGCCGCGGCCGAGCACACCCTCGCCCTGCTGTACGCCCTGGCCCGCCGGATCCCGGCCGCTGATGCCTCGGTCCGCCGGGGCGAGTGGACCCGCAGCGCCTTCACCGGCGTCGAGCTGCGCGGCCGGACGCTCGGGATCATCGGTCTCGGCAAGATCGGCCTCGCGATCGCTGACCGGGCCCGGGCGATGGAGATGACCGTCCTGGGACAGGACCCGTTCGTCACCGCCGAGCAGGCCGGCCACCACGGCGTCGAGCTCGTCGGCTTCGATGAGCTGCTCGAGCGCTCCGATGTCGTGACGGTCCACGTCCCGCTGACCCGGACGACCCGAGGCCTCATCGGCCCGACCGCGATCGCCCGGATGAAGCCGACGGCGCTGATCCTCAACGTCTCGCGCGGCGGTGTCGTCGACGAGGCGGCGGTCGCAGCCGCGCTCGCCGACGGCCGACTCGGCGGCGCGGCGATCGACGTCTTCGAGACCGAGCCACCGGTCGGCTCGCCGCTGCTGGACGCGCCGCGCACGGTCCTGACCCCGCATCTGGGCGCCTCGACCGCCGAGGCCCAGGTCCTTGTCGCGACCGAGGTCGCCGCCCAGATCCTCGACGTCCTGGACGGCCGACCGGCCCGCTACGCGGTCAACGCGCCGCTGCTGACACCCGAGACGGCCCAGGCCATCGCGCCGTACCTGCCGCTGGCCGAGACGCTCGGGCGCCTCGTCGCCCAGCTGGCGCGGTCGGGAGCCCGGACCCTGACGGTCGAGGTCGCCGGGGATCTGGCGGCCCACGACGCCGCACCGGTGACCGCGGCGGCCCTCCGCGGCCTCCTCGAGACCGCCACGACCGAGCGGGTCAACCTCGTCAACGCCGCGGCGCTCGCCCGGGCGCGCGGCATCACCGTCGTCGAGCGCAAGACGCCTGACGCCGGCTCATACGCGGGCTCGCTGACGTTGACTGCCGAGGCGGCCGGCGGACCCGTGACCGTCGGTGGAACGGTCTTCGGCGGCGAGCCGCGGATCGTCCGGCTGTACGACTACCGGCTCGACATGGCGCCGGCCGACACGCTCCTCATCACCCGCCACCAGGACCGACCCGGGACGGTGGGTCGGATCGGGCTGATGCTCGGCGAGGCGGACGTGAACATCAGCGAGATGCACCTCGCCCGGACCCGACCGCGGGCCGACGCGTTCATGATCCTGGCCCTCGACGACGACATCCCCGACGCCGTCGCAGCGGCGATCCGGGCCCACGAGGCGCTCCTCGACCTGTGGGTGATCCACCTCGGAGCCGACCGCTGACGGAGGAGCGGATCCCGGGCATCCCGGCGTTCATGCCGCCGGGCCTGGACGCGGGCCTTGTCCTGGTCCGGCACGGCGAGACCGAGTTCATCGTCGAAGGCCGCTTCCAGGGTCAGGCGGAGACCCCGCTCACCGCCCTGGGCGTCCGTCAGGCGGAGCTCGCCGGCGAGCGACTCGCCCGGCCCCATCGCTCCCCGACCCTGCCGATCCCGGATGGGCCGCCGGTCAGCATCGTCCACTCGCCGCTCCAGCGGACCACCCAGACCGCCGCGGCCATCGCCACCGCGATCGCGGAAACGTGGCCCGACCGGACGCCCGAGGTCCGCCCGGAGGCCGGGTTCGCCGAGATCGGCCAGGGCGCCTGGGAGGGCCTCCGCCACGAGGAGATCCTCGAGCGCTACGCGGCGGATATCGCCGGCTGGCGACGCCGTCCGACGGAGACCTGGGCGCCCGGCGGGGAGTCGCCGATGGACGTCGCCGGGCGGGTCCGGCCGGCCCTGGCGACCCTGCTCGGTGGGCTGGCCGATGGTCGGCCACGCGGGACGCTCGACCGCTCGCAGGTGTCCGGCTATCGCGACGCGGGCTCGGGCGCGGACCGGCCATGGGCGGTCGTCGTCGGCCACGACGGCCTGTTCAAGGTCCTCCTGCTGACCCTCTTCGACCTGCCGCTCGAGCGGTTCTGGGCGTTCTCGACGTCGCTCTGCGGGATCAGCGTCATCGACATCCGCGCCGGCCGCCCGACGCTCGTCGCCCACAACCTGACCGAGCACCTGGCGCCGCTCCGCGAGGACGAGGCGCGGGCCGAGGCAGAGGCCGCCGCGCGGGCGCGCACCGGCGCGATGTAGGGACGGGCGCCGCCCAGCTCAGCGCCGCTGGCGGCGGCGGGGGCGGCGGACGATCAGCCGGAGGAGCTGGACCCGCAGACGGTTCGTCGCGGTCCGGACGGCCTCGATGCGCGCCGCCGACAGCACCCGATGGCCGTAGGCCACCTCGACCTTCGCCTCGGCGACGGTCTGGAGCGCCGGTCTGGCGGTCGGCAGGATCTCGCCGAGGGCGGCGCTGTACTCGTAGACGGTCTGGGTCGGGCGCGGGCCGAAGCCGAGCCGCCGCGCCACCCGGGTCACGCTGCCCCAGGCCGACTCGGGCGTGACCTCGCGCGGACCGCGGCGATAGGCCGCGAACGCGAGCCCGCCGACGATGATCAGCAGGAGCAGGGCGATCGCGACGAACGCGCTCGGCCCGGAGACGACGCCGGTCGACGTGGCTGGCTGGCCCGCCGGGAAGCTCGCCAGGTCACGGGGCGGGTTCTCGTCGTCGCCCGTGCCGCCCGACGGGCGCGCCGACGGGGGCGGTGGCGCCACGACCACTCCGCCCGGATCGAGCTCCGGCGCCTGGGCATTGAGGTTGCCGCCGGTCGGGTCGAACAGGTACCAGCCGACGCCCGGGAAGTACACCTCGACCCAGGCGTGGGAGCCCGAGTTCTTGACCTCCTCGACGTCGCCGGTCGCCGACCGGGCGCCGGGCAGGAAGCCCTGGACGAACCGGGCCGGGATGCCCATGTCGCGCAGCAGGACCGCCATCGTCGAGGCGTAGTACTGGCAGAAGCCCTGCTTGAAGGTCGCGAAGCACTCGACGATGCCCCGGTCACCGCACTGGACGGATGAGACGTCGGTCGAGTAATTGAAGTTCTTCGGGTCCGCGAGATAGTCGCGCATCGCGACCGCCGTGTCGTACGGGCTGGTCGTCGTCCGGGCTGCCTCGACCGCCGCGATGATCTTCTCGGACTCCGGGCCGACGGTGCCGAACGGGACCTGGGTGTAGCGCTTCAAGCCACCCGATCCGAGGCCCGAGTAGTCGGTCCCGGCGGCCCGCAGGGTCGCCTCGGTCAGAGCGTTCTTGTCGGCCTTGTCGGTGATCGGCGCGAGCCCCGTGATGGTGTAGGACATCCCGTGGCCGACCTCGACCGAGCTGACGAACGCGCCGCCGCCATCGCGGAGGGCCTTGGCGTCGATGTCGAGCTTGACCGGTGGACCGATCGGCGAGAACGCCTGCGAGCCGGTGAAGTCCTGGATCGTGATGTCGACCGAGACCTCCTTCCAGCCGGCCCGGGGAGGCACCTCGGTCGTGTCCGCGAGGACCGGGGCACCCGGGGCGAGGTCCGTCTCGCCGCCATCCGACGCGGTCCAGCGATCACCTTCGAACGTGTCGTACGTCGCGGCACGCCAGTAGTACGGCGTCGTGTCGCGCGGGTCTCGGCGGATGAACAGGGCGGTCGTCGGGTCGGAGGTCCAGATGAGCCCGATCTGGGCCGACGGCCCGAAGTCGACGCCTGCGGGGCCCTTGGGGTTCGTGACGAACGGGACGTACTGCTGGAGCTTCCGCCCGATGTCGATCAGGGTGTCCTGGACCCCGACGTCCTGCCAGACCGCCTGAAGGGGCTTGGAGTGGGCCGCCGTCGTGAGCGCCAGCGACCCGAGGACGGCGACCGTCACGAACACGGTACCGGCCCGGAGCGTCAGGGTCCCCAGCGGACCCGGGTCACCGATCCGGCGACGCAGCCACTCCCGTCGCTCGTCCACCGCATGCATCCGGACGAGCAGCAGGAGCGCCACCAGGCAGTAGGCGACGAGATACCCGAGCTGGCTGTGGGTCGTCAGGGTGACGTCGATGACGAGGTACGTGCCGAGCGCGACGACCGCCGGCATCGCCCGGCCGTAGCGGTACACGGCGACCGCGGCGAACTGCCCGGTGCCCCACAGCAGGAAGCCGAAGAGCAGGAGGCTATGCCCGAACTGAACGGTCGAGCCGCGGCCCTCGACGATCAGGTCGATCGTCGCGTCCGCGGCGGCCTTCGCGGCCACCTGGTAGCGGGCCACGATGTCGGGCTCGGTCGAGAGGACGGCGCCGACGAGCCACGGCACGATCAACGCCGCCGCCACGGCCCCGACGAACGCCGAGCGGAAGCGGCCCCAGCCGAGGATCGAGGTGGCGAACCCGGCGAGGACGCCGAGCATGGCCGTCCAGGGCAGGAAGTCCGTCAGCGTTTCGGGTCCCGGGACCCACTTCGCGTCGTCGATCGCCTTGCCGGTCAGGAATGCCATCAGGAGGAGCAGGACGAGCGGCAGCCAGCCGGCGTCCGGCGACAGTCGTCGGAGCCGTTCGGCGCGGGTCGGGACGGTCTCGGTCGTCACTGGACGAGGACCTCACCGAGCAGCCGGCCCGGCGTCACGACGACCGTCCGGAGGTCGTACTCGGCGAGTGCATGACGGAGCGCCCGGGTGCGCTGGGCGGTCATCTCGTCGAGCTCCGCCGGCTGCTGGCCGGCCTTCAGCGGCACGCCGTAACGGGCGTACGCCGAGGCGTCGAGCCAGACGACGACGCAGCCGATGCCGCGCGTCCGGAGCGACGCCAGCGGGCGGACCCAATCGCGCTCGAGCGATGCGGTGATCACGACCACCGTCATCCCCCGGCGGACCCGCCCGAGGCTGCCGAGGAGCGACTCGCCGAGCGCGCTCGGCCCGTCGGCGTCGACCGCGGCGAGGAGCTGCATGATCTTCAGGTGCTGGCGGGCGCCGCGATCCGAGGGCAGGATCGACTGGCGGTGCGAGTTGACGGTCAGCCCGACCGCGCGGTTCTCGACGATCGCCTTGTCAGCGATCGAGGCCGCCGCGCGGACGGCCGCCTCGGTCGTCGAATTCGTCACCCTTGCCGGTCTGCACGCTCCGCTGGAGGTCGAGGAAGATCCAGGCATCGGCGGTCTGCTCCAGGTCGAACTCCTTGACCTGGATCTCGCCGAACCGGGCGGTCGACTTCCAACTCCATGCCGTTCTGGTACACTCCTCGTTCGTGCGCCGGGCGTGTCCCGGTGCCCATCGACGCCTGCCGCGCGGCCTGGCCGCTCGGGCGCGTGTCGTCCAGACCCAACCATCGATAGCGGAGCCGCGGTCCGCCTGTGGCCATGCGAGAAGCGATCGAGGTCGAGGGAACGGTCATCGAGCCGCTGCCCAACGCCATGTTCGCGATCGAGCTGGAGAACAAGCGCCAGGTCCTCGCCCATATCAGCGGTCAGCTCCGGATGAACTTCATCCGGATCCTCCCGGGCGACCGGGTCCGCGTCGAGTTGTCGCCGTTCGACCTCTCGCGAGGACGGATTGACCTCCCGCATCAAGTAACGGAGTCCACGTTGAAGGTCTCGGCGTCGGTCAAGACGCGTTGTGACAACTGCAAGGTCATCCGCCGTCACGGCACGGTGATGGTCATCTGCAGCAATCCCAAGCACAAGCAGCGTCAGGGGTAGTCGTGGCACGTATCGCGGGCATCGACATCCCGCGCGAGAAGCGCGTGGAGATCGCCCTTACCTACGTCTTTGGCAT